>NZ_QJJJ01000003.1 GCF_003201865.1 Methylobacterium sp. B4
CAGCGATCGCCCGATCCAGTCACCCGGATCAGCTCCGCTCCACCACAAACTCCGAAGACCCCGAGGCACCTGACCACCAAGCGGTGGACCGCGGCACCCCGTCGGTGAAAGTGGGTTTACGGCAGCCCCGCCTCGCCGTCAATCGGAAAATCCGAGAAATGAACGCCGGGAGCCGTCAGCACGCCCCTGAGCGCATTCCTGAGCCACTGCGCCGACGGAGTGTAATTGGCAAGGAGTCGTGGACTCAAAAACCCTTCTTCACCTGCGCCAGTGCGCGCGTCAGCCCTTCGGCGACCGCCTCACGAACGCTCGGCGAGGCGTCACGGGCGACGACGACGTGCTCGCGACGCGAGATCAGGGTCAGCGTGCGCAGGCCGAACTCCTCGTCCTCCACCCGGGTCAGCTTGGTCCAGAGCGGGTTGAAGCGCCACTCGCGCCGCACGCCTCGTGGATCGATGCGGGCCAGAGACACCTCGACCGGCGAGATCATCACCTCCTCGAAGGATCGCCCGCGGCGGAAGCTCGCCTTCAGCGCGATGTAGAGCGCCAGCATGTCGAGGCCGAAGAAGCCCGCGACGGGCCAGAACCCCTTGCGCCAGCACGCGAAGGAGATGGCCAGGGACACGAGGCAGCACAGCCCCATCACGATCTGGAAGCCGTCTGGGCTGAGGGATTGGTGGGGCCGGATCACGGCCGAGTAGACCGGCCGGTCCATGGTCGCGGGATCGAGCCCGTCGGGATGCGCAGGAATGTTGCCGCTCGCCATGGCGCGAATATAACGCGCCGATGTCCGTGAAAAAACCGTCCGTCCGCAGTTCCGGTGCCGCAGCCCGTGTAAAGGCGCCGGCGAATTCTGCACCGGCGCAGGCGAAGCCGCCCAAGCCCAAGGCCAAGCTGCAGGAGACACTGACCAGCAGTGTCGTGACGGCACCGGAGCCCGTCGATGACCGCACCCTGGTAGAGATCTTCTCCCGGCTGCGCGCAGCCGATCCCGAGCCGCGGTCCGAGCTCGTCTACCTCAATCCCTACACGCTGCTGGTCGCCGTGGTGCTCTCGGCCCAGGCAACGGACAAGAGCGTCAATCTCGCGACCGAGCCTCTTTTCGCGATCGCGGACACGCCCGAGAAGATGGTCGCGCTCGGCGAGGAGCGGGTGCGCCACTTCATCCGGACGATCGGCCTGTTCAACACCAAGGCGAAGAACGTCATCGCCCTCTCGCAGATCCTGATCGAGCGGCACGGCGGCGAGGTTCCGCGCGAGGCGGCGGAACTCGAAGTCCTGCCCGGCGTCGGTACCAAGACCGCGAGCGTGGTGCTCAACGTGGCGTTCGGTGTGCCGCGCATCGCGGTCGATACCCACATCTTCCGGGTTTCGAACCGCATTCCGCTCGTCGTCGCGCCGACGACCGACAAGGTGCAGGCGGGGCTCGAAGCGCGGGTGCCGGAGCCGTATCGGCTCAACGCGCATCACTGGCTCATCCTGCACGGGCGCTACACCTGCAAGGCCCGCCGGCCCGAATGCCCGCGCTGTGCCATCGCCGATCTCTGCCGCTACCCGTCGAAGACACTGGACCTCGCCGCCCTCTCGGGCGGCAATTAGCGCGCCGCCTGCGCCCGTGCGGGCAAGGCGTTGGCCGGGCAACGCGTTGTGCTGCAAACCTCATTCCGGTAGATTGATGCTAAGGCGGCCGGGAATGTCTCCCTCGGGGACGTGCTCCGGCCGTCTGCCCGCCAGACGGGCCGCCGCGCCGCGGATTTCGCTTCACGTGCCAGTTCCGAAGGAGCCCCGGCCCCATGGACTTCCTCAAACCACGGTACACGCCTATGAACCGCCGCCGTCGCATCTACGAGGGCAAGGCGAAGGTCCTCTACGAGGGACCTGAGCCGGGAACGCTCATCCAGCACTTCAAGGACGACGCGACCGCTTTCAACGCGAAGAAGCACGAGGTGATCGACGGTAAGGGCGTGCTGAATAACCGGATTTCCGAGTTCGTCTTCCAGCACCTCAACGACATCGGCGTCCCGACGCACTTCATCCGCCGGCTCAACATGCGCGAGCAGTTGATCCGCGAGGTCGAGATCATCCCGCTCGAAGTGGTGGTGCGCAACGTCGCCGCCGGCTCGCTGGCGACGCGGCTCGGTCTCGAGGAGGGCACGCAGCTGCCGCGCTCGATCATCGAGTTCTACTACAAGAACGACCAGCTCAACGACCCGATGGTGTCGGAAGAGCACATCACCGCGTTCGGCTGGGCGACGCCCCAGGAGATCGACGACATCATGGCGCTGGCCATCCGCGTCAACGACTTCCTGTCCGGGCTCTTCCTCGGCGTCGGCATCCGTCTCGTCGACTTCAAGATGGAGACCGGCCGCCTGTGGGAAGGCGACCTGATGCGCATCGTCGTCGCCGACGAGATCTCCCCCGATTCCTGTCGGCTGTGGGACATCAAGTCCTCGGACAAGCTCGACAAGGACCGGTTCCGCAAGGATCTCGGCGGTCTGATCGAGGCCTACACGGAAGTCGCCAAGCGTCTCGGCATCATGTCGGAGAACGAGAAGGTGCAGGCGGGCGGCCCGCGCCTCGTGCAGTAGGACGTCCGCTGCGTCAGCGCGGCTCGGCCGGCTCCAGGCCGGTCCAGCCGGGGCGCAGACGCGAGTGCGTCGAGAGGCCGGGGTCGAAGCCCGGATGATAATGGGGGTCCTGCGCCAGCAGCGGCCCCCATCGTTCTTTCAGGGCCTCGACCTCGGCGCGGTGCCGCGCCGCAGCCTCGGCGGAGGGACGGCGGCTGGCCGATTCCCGGTGGTGGAGGACGGCGCCGCCGACATAGAGTGTGCGCAGGCCGACCGCGTTGAGGCGCAGGCACAGATCGACGTCGTTGAAATCGATCCGGAACGAAGAGGCATCGAAGCCAGCGACGGAGCGGAATTTTTCGGCCTCGATCACGAGGCAGGCGGCAGTGACGGCCGCGACGGAGCGGGTGGCGGTAAGGCTCCCGAGATAGCCGGACGCTTCGCCGGGAAAGAAGCGGTGGCCGTGCGTGATGAGCCCGCCGGTGCCGAGCACGATGCCGCCGTGCTGGATGCGACCCTCGCCATCGATCAGCCGTGCCCCGACCGCACCGACCTTCGGACGCAAAGCCTCGCGGACCATGCGCTCCAGCCAGTCCGGGGCCTCGGCCTCGACATCGTTGTTGATGAAGGCCAGAAGCCGCCCGTTCGCCTCGGAGGCGGCCCGGTTGTTGATCGCCGCGAAGTCGAACGGGCCGGGACAGGCGACGACGCGCGCCGCGCCCTCCGCTTCCAGTTGGCGGAAATAGTCCAGCGTTCCGGGATTGCGGCTGTCGTTGTCGCAGATCAGGATTTCCTTGGCCGGCCAGTCGGTGCGGCGGCGCAGGCTCTCGATGCAAGGCCTGAGAAGGTCGAGCCGGTCCCGCGTCGGGACGATCAGGCTGACGAGGGGGTACGGTTCCGGCAGCGGGAGCAGAACCTCGATCACGCCGTCGCGCCGCACAAGGGATCGCGCCTCCCCCTCCCCCGCCCGGGCGAGGCTTTTGCGAACGGCGCTCAGGCGGGCGCGGCGACTGCCCGCTTGCTCCCCCTCCCCTGCCGCATCGATGCTACGAAGCGCGAGGATGCGCGGGAGATGGCGCACCGCCCCACTCCCAAACCGGTCGGCAAGGCCGAGCAGCAGGTCGAGCGCTGCGACACCGGGGAGCGGATCGATCCCGACAGCGAGGGCGCTGGCACGGCGGAAGGCGACGACCGGGCCGACGTAATCGACGGCCCGCAGATAGTTGGCGTCGAAAGCCGGGCGCAGGATGGGCAGCCAGGATGTCCCGTCAGGCAGGCGAACGAGCGCGTCTCCGTAGAGGGCGTGGATGCCTTCATCCGCGAAGGCGGCGGCGATCGCTGCCCCTGCCCCCGCCGCGCCATCCTCGCCCCGCGCGGTGAGAAGGATCAGCGGCGGCCCGTCCGGAGCGATGCGGATGCGTCCTTCCGCGTCGGGCTCGATGCGATCGATGCCGGCAGCCGCGAGAGCGGCGTCCGACTCACCCGGCGGCACCAGGGACTCGGGTACGCGCAGGTCGTGATGGGCGCCGATCAATGCGGTGACGGCTTGGGCCGCCCGCAGCCGGCGGCCGGAGAGGCGGGTCCACAGGATCGACAGGGCCTCGCTCGGACGGCGCAGCGCCCGGCCGAGGCGCCGAAGGCGTCCCGGCACAGGCTCGGCGGCGAAGCGAAGGGCATCGGGAAGGGCGTCGGCATCCGCGCTCATTCCAACTCCTCGCCGAAGGTCGTGAGCGAGAGAGCCGGATGGTAGAACGGGTCGTGGCGGATCACCGCGCGCCAGCGCTCGGTGAAGGCGGCGGCCTCGCGCTCGAAGCGCTCGCGGGCGGTGCCGGTCGGGCGCCCACGGCTTACCGATTCGAGGTGGGACAGCACGGCGTGGGGCGTCCACACCGTCTTCCAGCCCCGGGCTCCGAGGCGCAGGCAAAAATCGATGTCATTGAAATCGACGGCGAAGGCCGCTTCGTCGAAGCCGCCCACCGCCTCGTACTTCTCCCGCGTCACCGCGAGGCAGGCCGCCGTCACGCCCGAGACCTCGTGGGCGACGCGCAAGCGGTCGAGATGGCCGCTCGTATCGGCCGGCCGCCGCCGCAGGATATGGCCCGCCTCGCCGCCGAGCCCCACCACGACGCCCGCGTGCTGGAGCCGTCCATCCCCGTAGAGGAGCTTGGCGCCGACCGCGCCGACCTCCGGCCGGACGGCCTGGCCGACGAGGACGCGCAGCCAGTCGGGCCGCAGCACCGCCACGTCGTTGTTGAGGAGGACCAGGATGTCGCCGCCCGCGCGGCGCACGCCGGCATTGACCATGGCCGAGAAGTTGAAGGGTTGGGGATGGTTCTCGATGCGCACCCGTGGATCGGCACGCAGCTCGTCGTAGAGCGCGAGCACCGCCGGCTCCGTCGATCCGTTGTCGACGATCACCAGTTCAATGGCGGGATAGTCGGTCCCCATGAGAACGTCCTGCGTCACCCGCGCGATCAGGCTGAGCCGATTACGGGAGGGGACGATGAGGCTGACCAGCGGTGCAGGCTCCGGCACTGGCCAATCGAGGTCGAGAACCCCGTCGCGGGTGATCACCCGGGCGGGTGAGCCGATGGCGCGCAGGTGCCCGTCGAGCCTTTCCGCGCGGTCGTACGCCACGGCGATGGGCTCGCGGCGGCACAGGATGCGGGGCAGGTGGGCGACGCGCGCCGCGCCGCAGGCCGCGAGGTCGAGGGCGAGCGCGAAATCCTCGGGTGTCTCCGCCGGCTCGTCGGGCATACGCGCGAGAAAAGCGCGGGCGAGGAGCGCCGGGGCACCGACATAGCCGGCCGCGAGGGCAAAGTCGGGGCTCCAATCCGGCTTGAGGCGCGGGACGATGCGGCGCCAGCCGACCTCCTCGTCGGCATAGACCATGTCCGGCCGCTCGTCCGTGACGACCCGGACAAGCAGGATCAGGGCATCCGGGGCGAGCACGTCGCCCGCGCGCATCACGCCGAACAGGTCGGCGTCCCCGCACAGCCCGGGGCCGGTCGCGTGCGGCGTCCAGGCCGCGGACGTGACGCGCGGATCGCTTCCGGGCGGCTTTTCGGGCGCATCGCCGTCGATCCAGAGGATACGGAGGGACCAGTCGCGATGCGTCTGCCCGCGCAGGGAAGCCAGGCTGCGCGCCACGGCGTCCGCACGAGCGCGGGACGCGAACAGGACCAGGCGAATCCGGAGGGGTGAAGCCGTCTCCGCGCTCGCGGACGGCCGCAGGCGCGGCACTTTCCAGGCTGGGTAGCGGCGCAGGGGCGTCACCGCGCACGCCCCGCGCAGGCTGTCGCGCCAGCGCCGCTCGTCGCGTCGGGCCAAGGCATGCAGGGCCGTCGCGGCGCGAAGCGGACGTTTGAGGAGAGCCTCCGCGAACACGCTTCGGGCGCTGCGCAGCCCGACCCGCTCCAGCGCGAAGCCCGCTTCGGCGGCGATCTCGATCCCCTCGCAGTCCGGCGGCAAGTAGCCGAGCCAGCGCGCGGCGCCGAGGGCGAGCCCCGGCAGCACGACGGTGTCCCGCCGCCCCGAGGCGCGCAGCAGCCGCAGGAGCGGGCGTTGCGGCCGGGCGCGCGCCGGGAGCGTGTAGCTCAGGACGATCCAGGCGCCCCGCGGGGCGCACGGCAGTTCGAGGCGGCGGTCGAAGAGAGGGCCGTCGGCGGGCAGGAGGGAGAACGGCGTCTCCCGGCCTCGCCACAGGTCAGGAAGGGCGATGCCGTCCTCCGGGGTTCGACCCCTCTCGCTCAGGCGCTTCCATCACTCGGCCGCCGGGGCGTCGCTCTGTTCGGCGGCTGCGGCGGCTGGCGCCGGCTTGCGGCGGCGGGCGACCGGCTTGGCGCGAGCGGCCGCGCTCGCCAGGCTCACCTCGATATCGTAGCCCATCGCCTTGTCGGCCGGCACGCTGAGATCGTTCTCGATCACCGTCGCCTCGCCCTGGGCGGAACCCGAAGCGACCGGCACCGCAACCCGATGGGTGCGGGCCATGACCGGCTTCTCGTTGTACTTCACGGAGATCGTCACCGGCACGTCGAAGCGGCCGGGGGCGCCGGCCGGACCGAGCAGGGCGCGCAATTCGACGCCGACCCGAACCGCCACCGAGCCGTCCGGCCGCGCCTTGCACTCCCGGCTGAGCCGGCCGAACACGACCTGATGGCGCAGCCTCGTCTTGTCCCCGGCCGCGCCCGCGAAGGCCTGCACCGCGGCGCCGCCATCGGGCACGAAGACGGGCGGACAATAGACGTCGTCGGGGTCCTGCGCCTTCGGCGCCGTGACCGGAGAGGTGCCGCCCTCGCCGCCGCCGAACATGTTCTTGAAGAAGCTTCCCGTCTCGGCCCGCGCCGAACCGGGGGCGAAGCCGGGCAAGGCGAGCACGAGCCCGCCGAGGATCAGCCATGCCCCGCGCATCGTTCCCCTTCCATCTCTCATGAAGCGCTCGCAACCAGAATAGGGGCGGCCCTACTTCAGCGTATCGAAGCCGGGGCCGAATCCCTTCATCGAGACCGGAATGCCGACGCCTTCTTCGGGCGTCTGGAAGATGATGAAGGTCGCCTGCGTTCCGCTGCGGAGCGAGCGGATCAGGCCGTCGTCCATGACCACCTCGGCGACGCAGCCCGTCGTCAGGCAGCGTACGAAGCTCGCGCGGCCGATATCGGTCTGGTCGATCTTGAGACCGAGCCCCGAGGGTAGCAGCACGCCGAGCGGCGCCACGACCCGCAGCAGGTAGCCGCGATTGTCGGCGGTCTTCAGCACGATCACGACGAGGTTGAGGTTCGGCCGGTCCTCCGCCGCCACGTACTGCACCAGGGCGCATTGCTCGGCCTTGGCGCCCGCGGGCGTCTCACAGCGCTGCTGCCAATCGTCGAAGGTCTTGCGCACGGTGCCCTGCGCCTGCGCCGCAGGGCTGCCAACCAGCATCGTCGCGGCAGCCAGGGTCGCCAGGGCGACACCGCGCCGGCCCGCTCCCGAGCGTCCTGCCCGAACCACGGCCGCAAAAAGACTCATACGAACTCCGATGGATCACTTCGCGGCGCGGCGCGCGGGCACCGGCGAGATTCCCTCGCGCGCTGGCGATGGGCGTCCTCTCGAGGTCCGCGCGGGCCCGGCTGTTGGGACCATGCAGGTATCCCGCTGTCAAGCAATCGCGGCGAAGGTGTGTCGGAGCGGCTACCGCTCGGCACCCGCCTGCCCTAGTGTAAGGCCAAGCTCATCATTCGAGGAACCCGCCATGCGCCGCCTCGCCCAACCCGTCACCCTCGCGGCGCTCATCGTCGCCGCGGGCTGCGGGAGCGCTTCCGCCCTGTCCCTGCCCTTCGAGGAATCGGATTATCTCCCGCCGGAAGCGACGACGACCTATATCGAGCGCTCCCTCAACCACCAGGCTCCGCTCACGATCGAGCATCCGCCGGTCGAGCGGAATCCGCGCGGACGCCGCGGCGACGCCGCCGCCATCGCCGGCTTCTGCCGGGACGGGGGCACGGTCCTGCGCCGGGACGAGCTCGGCCGCCCGACCTACCTGCGCCAGCGGGAAGTCTGCGACAACGTCGCTCCGCGCACCCTGTGGCCCGGCCATGTCGATCCGCGTCCGACCTGGCCGGCAGAGCGCAGCCGCGCCCGCAGCCGGGCGATCGTCACCAAGGGCTGAGCCCACCGGTCCGGACCGGTCTCAGCCGTAGCGGTGCAACTCCGAGCCGTGCCGCTTCAGCCAACGCTCCGCCTCCTCCACATGGGGGCAGAGTTCGTTCGTGAGCGCCCAGAAGCGGGATGAGTGGTTCATCTCCCGCAGATGCGCCATTTCGTGGGCGACGAGGTAATCGAGCACTACCGGCGGCGCCAGAATCAGGCGCCAGGAGAAGTTCAGCTCTCCTCGTGCCGTGCAGGAGCCCCAGCGGCTGCGCGTGTCGCGCAGCGTCACCCGCGCCGGGCGCTGCCCGAGCCGCGCCGAGTAGGTCGCCACCGACAGCGAGAGGTCGCGCCGCGCCTCGCGAACCAGAAACTCGCGTACGCGCCGGGGCGTGTGAGCCGCCTCGCCCGGGACAGCGAGCGTCCCGTTCTCGGCATCCGCCTCGGCCGCGCCGCGGCCCTCCCGCGCCAGGATCCGAAGCGGCACGCCTCGCACGGGGATGATGCAGCCGACCGTGAACGGCACCCGCTCCGGCAACTTGGCGAGGCGCGCGGCGATCCAGCCGCCGTGGCTCTGGGCGAACTTCTGAGCCGTGGCCAGCGAGGAGCGGGTCGGCAGCGTCAGAACCACCGCGCCCGTGGCGCTGGAGACCCGCAGGGTCAGCCGGCGCGCGGTCGGGCGCCGCAGAATCGCAACGCGGAACGATTGCCCGTCGTGGGCGATCTCGATGTGATCCGGATCCGGCCGTCGCAGCAGGGCGCGCGTCATGGCCGCCAACCTAGCCGCAGCGGGCCCGCTCAGCCATCCCGGCCGCCCAGCGCTCACCGGAAATTCACGCGCGGCCGCGTCAGGCGCCCGCCTCCATCTCCCGCACGAAGCGAGCGATGCGCGGGGCGATGACGGAGCGATAGCGCGAGCCGTTGAACACGCCGTAATGTCCCACCTTCTCCTGAAGGTGGTAGGCCTTGCGCGCCTCCGGCAGGTTCGGGGTCAGGTCGAGGGCCGCCCGGGTCTGGCCGACGCCGGAGATGTCGTCGTTCTCCCCCTCGACCGCGATGATGGCGCAGCGGCGGATCGCGGCCGGATCGACGAGCTTGCCCGCATGGCGCATGCGCCCGCGCGGCAGGGCGTGATCGACGAACACGGTCTGGACGGTCTGCAGGTAGAACTCGGCCGTGAGGTCCATCACGGCGAGATACTCGTCGTAGAACTCGCGGTGCTTTTCGGCCGAGTCGCCGTCGCCCGTGACGAGGTGGTGGAACATGTCCGTATGCGCAGTGACATGCCGGTCGAGGTTCATCGCCATGAAGCCCGAGAGCTGCAGGAAGCCCGGATAGACCCGCCGCAGCGCACCGGGATAGATCGGCGGCACGACCGTGATGCAGTTCTTCTCGAACCACTCCATGCCGCGCTCCTGCGCGAGGCAGTTCACGGCCGTGGGCGAACGGCGGGTGTCGATCGGGCCGCCCATCAGCGTCATCGAGACCGGCACGTCGGCCGAGCCCGCCGCCTCGGCGAGCGCGACCGCCGCGAAGACGGGGACGGCCGGCTGGCAGACGGCCATGACATGCAGGTCCGGTCCGAGGTCGCGGAACATCGCCCGCAGGTAGTCGATATACGTGTCGAGATCGAAGCGGCCTTCGAGCAGCGGCACCATCCGCGCGTCGGACCAATCCGTGATGAAGACTTGGTGATCGGGCAGCATCGCCTCGACGGTGCCGCGCAGGAGCGTCGCGTAATGGCCCGACATCGGCGCCACGATCAGGAGCTTCGGCTGAGACTGGACCGGGCCGTGGGCGAAGGCGCGGTCGAAGGTGATCACGCGGCAGAACGGCTTTTCCCAGACGACACGCTCCGTGACCGGCACGGACCGGCCGTCGACCACGGTCGTGGTGAGGCCGAAGGCCGGCTTGCCGTAGCGCCGGGTCACCCGCTCGAACATCTCGAGGGCGGCCGAAGCCGACCGGGCATAGGGGCCGTAGGCGAAGGGGTTTCCCGGGTTTTCCAGGCTGTGCCGCGCCGCATCGGCCGCGAGCCGGGCGGGCGTCAGCATCGCGCGCGCGGTCTCGTACCAGACATATGCCAGGTCCATCTCGGCATCCCTCAACCTGTTCCCGGAATCGCTCTTAACAGATGTTGGTCTGCCGATGATCCATCGAATCGACCCAAGAAATGCGGTTCGACGATCATAGCGCCCGCGGATGTCACAGTAGACGCGGCCCCGGCCAGCCCTATCGTAGCGGCACCATGATCGACGCGGCCCACGACACTCTCACGCCGACGGGCCGCCACCTGCGGCTCGACACCTTCGTGCGCCTGCGCTGGCTGGCGCTGACCGGGCAGAGCGCCGCGGTGATCGGCGCCCGGTTCGGTCTCGGGCTGAATCTTCCTTTCGGCTGGTGCTTCCTTGTCATCGCCGCCTCGTGCTGGCTGAACCTCGCCCTGCGCATCCGCTTCCCGGCGAGCTACCGCCTCAGCGACGATTCGGCCGCCCTTCTCCTGGCCTTCGACATCGTCCAGCTCGCCGGCCTGCTGTTCCTCACGGGCGGACTTCAGAACCCCTTCTCGCTCCTGTTTCTCGCCCCGGTGCTGATCTCGGCCACCGCCCTGCCCCCGGAGCGGACGCTGGCGCTCGGCCTTCTCGCGGTCGGCCTCGCCACCCTGCTGGCCCTGGTTCACCGGCCCCTGCCCTGGTTCGCCGATGGGCGCATCGAGTTGCCCTTCCTCTACGTCTCGGGCGTCTGGACCGCGATCCTGCTCGGCACCGCCTTCACCGGCGTCTACGCATGGCGGGTGGCGGAGGAGACCCGCCAGCTCGCCCAGGCGCTCGCGGCGACCGAACTCGTGCTCGCCCGCGAACAGCACCTGTCGCAGCTCGACGGGCTTGCGGCGGCGGCGGCGCACGAACTCGGCACGCCGCTCGGCACCATCATGGTCGTCGCCAAGGAACTCGACAGGCAGCTCGGCCCCACCGCCTCCCCGGCGGTGGCCGAGGATCTGAGCCTGCTGCGGGATCAGGTGGATCGCTGCCGGGGCATCCTCTCGAAGCTGACCTCCATGGGCGAGGACACCGAGGAGGGCGGCGGCTTCCTCGCCACCGTCACCTTCGGTCACCTGATCGAGGAGCTGGTGGCGCCCCAGCGTGCCATGGGCGTCGCCGTCGAGGTGTCCAAGCAGGGCGAGGGTCCCGAACCCGTCTGCCGTCGCAATCCCGGCGTGATGTTTGGCCTCGCCAACATCCTCGACAACGCCGTCGACTTCGCCGAGACGCGGGTCACGGTCGAGGCACGCTGGAGCGCCGAGCGCGTCTGGCTGGCGATCCGCGATGACGGCCCCGGCTTCCCGAGCGAGGTGCTGCTGCGGGCGGGCGAGCCCTACGTGACGACCCGCGGGCGCGGCCGCTCGCGCGAGGCCGACCAGACAGGGGGTGGACTCGGTCTCGGCCTCTTCATCGCCAAGACGCTGATCGAGCGGTCCGGCGCGCAGTTCATGCTCTCGAACAGTACGGAAATTGGGCAGCACGGCGCCGCGGTCCGGATCTCCTGGGCGCGTCACATTTTCGAGAGGGATGCGATTGCGCCCCAACGCGTTGCGCACAATTCTCTGACACCCCTAACGGAACGCGATGCCGCACCCATATAATGCGTTCAGATGACACGAACCGACGAGGAGCGCCGCATGCTGACGCAGAGCGGTACGACAGTGGCGGGCTCGGACGCCGCTTTTCTTTCCGAATCCGATCCCTTGGCCGCCTTCAGCGATCGCAGCCTGCTGATCGTTGACGACGACAAGCCTTTCTCGACCCGTCTGGCCCGGGCCATGGAAGCGCGCGGATACGAAGTGCACGTGGCCGAGAGCGTCAACGAGGGCGTGGCGGCCGTCGAGAGCCGGGCACCGGCCTTCGCCGTGATCGACATGCGCTTGGCCGACGGCAACGGGCTCGACGTGATCGCTCGCCTCAAGGAGCGTCGCCCCGAAGCGCGCGGCGTCATTCTGACCGGCTACGGCAACATCGCCACGGCGGTCACGGCGGTGAAGCTCGGTGCCTTCGACTATCTCGCCAAGCCGGCGGATGCCGACGAGATCCACGGCACGCTCATGGCTCAGCCGGGCGAGCGGGCCGATCCGCCGGAAAACCCGATGTCGGCCGACCGGGTGCGCTGGGAGCATATCCAGCGTGTCTACGAGCTGTGTGGGCGCAACGTGTCCGAGACGGCGCGGCGGCTCAACATGCACCGCCGCACGCTTCAGCGGATTCTCGCCAAGCGGGCACCGCGCTGACATCCGAAGGGCCGGCGGATCGAACCGCCGGCCCTTCTTTTATGAATCGGCCCGACGCCGGCCGTCGCTTTGCAGCCGAAGCGAAACGGGGCGCCGTCCTGTCTGAAGCGCGTGCGGTGCCGTCTTCCGGCCTGATCCCTGTCCCCCTCATCGCCGATGGAATGGGGGCATCCGTCCGGAACGGTTGCGCCGGATACCGGGCTCGGGCTAGTTCGCCTGAAGAGACGGAACGGGTGCGCGCGCCTATGCGAAACCTCATCACGATTTTGAGCCTGATGATCTTGGTCGGAACCGAAGTGTTCGCGGCGGCCATCGCGGCTGGCTGGGCACTGGCCGGGCTGCTCGACCTGGGTGATCGCGTCGGGCATGTGCTCATGGGCGTGTTCAGCCTGATCGCGGCCTGGATCATGCTGCAGCTCTGGCGCCGGGCCACCGAGGCCGAGCCGATCGGCTCGACCGCGCGCCGGTAGAACGCTCGCGAGCCGCGAGCCGGCTCGCTGCGGATGGCTCGCACGGCAGCGAACACCGCCCTCCTCCGTCCCGGCCTCGTCGCTCGACCGACGCGGCCCGCCGACCCTCCAGACGAGTCCCCGCCATGAAAGCCCGCATCGTCGTCACCTTGAAGACCGGCGTTCTCGACCCGCAGGGGAAGGCGATCGAAGCGGCCCTGACCTCGTTCGGGATCGACGCGATCTCCGGCGTGCGCCAGGGCAAGGTCTTCGATCTCGAAGTGGCGGGCGAGAACCGTGAGCAGGCCGAGGCGGCGCTGAAGGCCGCCTGCGAGAAGCTGCTCGCGAACACCGTCGTCGAGAACTACACCGTCGAGATCGTCTGATGCGCGCGGCCGTCGTCGTCTTCCCGGGCTCCAATCGCGACGGCGACGTGGCCCGGGCCCTCCGGCGCTCCGGGGCCGAGGTCTCCAGCATCTGGCACACCGAGACGGAACTGCCCGCGGGCACCGATCTCGCCGTCGTGCCAGGCGGGTTCTCCTACGGCGATTACCTGCGCTGCGGCGCCATCGCCGGCCGGGCGGCGGCAATGGATGCGGTTCGAGCGCACGCCGCGAAGGGCGGCCTCGTGCTCGGCATCTGCAACGGCTTCCAGATCCTGTGCGAGTCGGGACTGCTGCCCGGCGTGCTGATGCGCAACGTCAATCGCCGCTTCATCTGCCACCGGCAGTTCCTGCGGGTCGAGCGCAGCGATACGCGCTTCACCTCGGCCTACCGCCAGGGACAGGTCATCGACGTCTGCGTGGCACACGGCGAGGGCAACTACTTCGCCGATCCCGAGACGATCCGTCGGCTCGAGGACGAGGGCCGCGTGGCCTTCCGCTACTGCGACGCCGAGGGCGGCCTCACCGAGGATGCAAACCGCAACGGTTCGCTCAACTCCATCGCCGGGATCTATTCGGAGCAGAGCAACGTGCTCGGCATGATGCCGCACCCGGAAAACTTCGTGGACGCCTTGGTCGGCGGCACGGACGGCAAGGGGCTGTTCGACAGCTTGGCTGCCTGAACGGAGCGTCTCGGAACGCTTCGCGCTCGTTGCAGTCCGTCATCGCGAGGCGAAGGCGAAGCGATCCAGGGCGCGACAGACCCGGACAGGGCTGCGACCTGGATCGCTTCGCTCTACCGCGCCATGACGAGGCGAACATCCCGATTCGTTGAAGCCGCGCTCGCCCGTCCCGGGATGACGGGCACCGGCGAGGGTCAGTGCCCCTCGAACTCCATGAGCGTGCGCACGGTGACGCCGAGATCGCGCAGGCGCTGGGCGCCGCCGATCTCGGGCAGGTCGATCACGAAGCAGGCGGCCACCACCTCGGCGCCGAGCTGGCGCAGCAGGTTCACCGCCGCCGTGGCGGTTCCGCCGGTGGCGATGAGGTCGTCGACGAGGATCACCCGGTCGCCGGGCCGGATCGCATCGACGTGGATCTCGATCTCGTCGGTGCCGTATTCCAGCGCGTAGGCGGTCGAGACGGTCTTGTGGGGCAGCTTGCCCTTCTTGCGGATCGGCACGAAGCCCGAGGAGAGCTGGTGCGCCACCGCCCCGCCCAGGATGAAGCCGCGGGCTTCGATGCCCGCGACCTGATCGATCCGGCCGCCCGCATAGGGGTGGATCAGCGAATCGACCGCCCGGCGGAAGGAGCGCGGGTCGCTCAGAAGGGTGGTGATGTCGCGGAAGATGATGCCCGGCTTCGGATAGTCGGGAATCGAGCGGACCGAATCCTTGAGGGCGGAGTGGCGGCGGGCTTCCATGCGGGTCGCTCGTTTCTCAGAAGAACGCGGGAGATCGGAACAGGAGGAGCGGTGGCAAGCGATGCCCCGCGCCCTCAGGCGGCGGCCTTGCGCAGGAGACCGATCAGCTCGCGGTGCAACACCTCGTTGCCGCAGGCCACGGAGCGGGCCGCGAGCGGCTCCGCGCCTCCGTCGGCGCTGGAGACGAAGCCGCCGGCCTCGCGCACGAGGATGATGCCGGCCGCGATGTCCCAGGTCTGCAGGTCGCGCTCCCAGTAGAGATCGGTCCGGCCGCAAGCGACGTAGGCGAGATCGAGCGCCGCCGAGCCGAAGCGACGGGTGCCGCCGGAAACCGCCATCACCGCGGCGATCTCCTTCAGCAGGCGGCCGTGGCTGCCGCGGCCGAGATAAGGCGTGCCGTAGGCCACCACCGCGTCGGCGAGGTCCTGGCGGCCCGAGACGCGCAGGCGGCGGTTGTTGAGGAAGGCGCCCTTGCCGCGCTCGGCGATGAACAGCTCGTCCTTGGCCGGATCGTAGATCACGCCGGCCACGATCTGCCCGTCGCGTTCGAGCCCGACCGAGATCGCGAAATGCGGGATGCCGTGCAGGAAGTTGGTGGTGCCGTCGAGGGGATCGACGTGCCAGGTATGGCTCCGGTCGGTGCCCTCGATATTCCCGCTCTCCTCCATGATGAGGCCGTAGCCGGGCCGCGCCTTCATCAGCGCATCGCGCAGGACCTCCTCCGCCTTCCGGTCGGCGGCCGAGACGAAGTTGCCGGGGCCCTTACGGGAGACCTGCAAGTTCTCGATCTCGCCGAAGTCGCGCTTGAGCCCGCGGGCAGCCTTGCGCACGGCATCGACCATGACGGTCATCAGGGGGGAGTTGATCATGCGGTTCGCGCTCGAAGCCCCCGAGGGGCGCCTTGCTGGAAGAGGAATCTGTCAGCGCTTCTATACGCCTCGCGCCGCAGCGCCAGGGGTGATCGGCGCAAGGGCGATATCCGGCAGGGTCCGGCAGAGCGAGCCTTCGCGCAAGTCGCGTGCCCCGCCGGCGGTCCACCGCCGGAGGCCGTGCCGTTCGGTCAACTCTACGGCACGTCGATCGGCCTCGACGCAGCCCGTCGCGCGGTCCAGCGGCGGAAGCCGAGGCGGGCAAGCACAGGCCGCCGGCTCGGCCTATCACGGCAGCCTCGACCCGGAACTGGCGGCCTCGCCGAGCGGTTTCCGCTGGTGGACGAGGGCCGGATCGTCGGTGCCATCGGCTGCTCCGGCGGCACGGGCGATCAGGATACGGTGGTCTGCCAAGCGGGCATCGCCGCTCTCAAATGAGCCCTGCGAGGAGCCGGGCGGTGGCAGCGCGCGGATCGGGTCCGCGCATCACGCCGCCCATCACGGCGACGCCCGCCGCCCCGGCCTCGCGGCAGGCGCGGCCGTTGTCGCTT
Source organism: Methylobacterium sp. B4 (assembly GCF_003201865.1). GTDB lineage: Bacteria > Pseudomonadota > Alphaproteobacteria > Rhizobiales > Beijerinckiaceae > Methylobacterium. The sequence continues at coordinate 16,150 of NZ_QJJJ01000003.1, forward strand.
TCGATTCCGCCGAGCGCGAAGACCGGCAGGCGATGGGCCGCCGCGGCGCGCAAGGCGGCGAGGCCGAGGGCGGGACCGTAGCCGGGCTTGCTCGCGGTCGGGAAAATCGGGCTGAGCGTGGCGTAGTCGGCACCCATCGCCTCGGCCGCAGCGATCTCCGCGACCGAGTGGGCGGAGAACCCGATCAATGCCGCCGCGCCGAGTGATTTCCGCGCCGCACGAATGCCGTCGATCCCGGCGGAGCCCGGCAGGTGCACGCCCTGCGCCCCGGTCTCGGCCGCCAGATCCGCGTCGCCGCCGACGACGAGGCGGCCGCCCGCCGGCCTGAGCAGGGCGATCAGGTCGCGGGCGAGATCCCGACGCGCGCCCCGGTCGAGGTCGCGGTCGCGCAGCCAGACGAAGCGCGCACCGCCCGCCACCGCCGCGCGGACGGTCTCAGTCAGCGGCCGCGCCGCACCGTGGCGGTCGGTGACGACGAGGAGCGCCGGAAGCGTCACCCGCCCTCACGAGCCGACGAGGCCGAGCTGCGGGCTCGACGGCTCGGCCCGGCCGCGGCGCGGAATCCGCCCGGCCCGATACGCGAGGCGGCCCGCCTCGACCGCGTGGCGCATGGCGCTTCCCATTCGCACCGGGTCGTCCGCCTTGGCGACCGCCGTGTTGATGAGGCAGGCGGCCGCACCCAGTTCCATGGCGATCACCGCGTCCGAGGCGGTACCGATGCCGGCATCGACGATGACCGGCACCTTGGCCCGGCGGCAGATCAGTTCGAGATTGGCCGGGTTGGCGACGCCCATGCCGGAGCCGATCAGCGAGCCCATCGGCATCACGGCGGCGCAGCCGAGATCGGCCAGCCGCTCGCAGACGACGGGGTCGTCGTTGCAATAGGGCAGCACGGTGAAGCCGTCGTCCACAAGGTGGCGGCAGGCTTCCAGGAGTTCGGCCACGTCGGGGTAGAGCGTCTCGCGGTCGCCGATCACCTCGACCTTGATCCAGTTCGTGCCGAGCGCCTCGCGGGCGAGTTCGGCGGTCATGATGGCGTCGCGGGCCGTCTCGCAGCCGGCGGTGTTGGGCAGGAAGCGCGCGCCCTTCAGCTTCTGGAACGTGTCCGAGCCGTGCCCCTGGAGCGAGACCCGGCGGATCGAGGCGGTGACGACCTCCGCGCCCGAGGCGCGCACCGCCTCGGCCATGATCTCCTGGCTCGGGTAGCCCGCGGTCCCGATGAACAGGCGCGAGGAGAGCCGGATGCCGGCGATCTCCAGGGCATCCTCCGGTTCGGCTGTCGTTCCGGCGGATGTCTGAGCGAGGGTGGTGTCGTGGTGGTTCATGTCAGCCTCCCTGCATGGCACGGACGATCTCGATGCGGTCGCCCTCGTTGAGTGTGGTCTCGGCCCAGGCGTTCCTGCGCACCACCCGGCCGTTGAGCGCGATGGCGATGCCCTCGGCGCTCTCGATGCCCCGCTCCTCGGCCTGCCACGCGAACAGGGCGGCGAGGTCGCTCTCGGAGCGCTCGCAGGATTCTCCGTTGACGGTCAGCCTCATGCCACCGCCCTCCCCCGGGCTTCGCCCTGCGCTGCGAACCGCGCCCGGCCGAAGCCGCGGGCGAAGTCCGGCAAGGCGCCATTGCCCAGCAGCGCGGCCACCGCATCCGCGGTCGCCGGAGCGAGCAGGTAGCCGTTGCGGTGATGGCCGGTGGCGACGACGAGGCCGGGCGCGGCGGCCTCGATGATCGGAGCGTCGTCGTCCGACGTCGGGCGAAAGCCGCTCCAGACCGCGTCCACCTCCATTTCCTCGATGCCCGGAAGGACGCGGCGCGCCCCCTCCAGCAGGGCGAACAGGCCGCCCGCCGTGACGCCGCTGCGGAAGCCGCAATCCTCGACCGTGGCCCCGACGATGAGGTGCCCGTCGCCCTTGGGCGCCATGTGCACCGCGTCGGTCCAGACCATGCGGGACAGGGTGCCGGTGCGCTTGGTCGTGCGCAGAGCCAGCGACTGGCCCTTCAGCGGGCGGACCGGCAGGGCGAGGTCGTCGGGCAGGAGACCCGTCTCGCCGCTCCAGGCGCCCGCGGCCAGGATCACGGTCTCGGCCGAGAGCGTGCGCTCGCCGACCCGCAGGCCGGTGAAGCGCCCACCCTGCCGCTCGAGCCCGTCGACCGCGACGCGCTCGACGATGGTGACGCCGGCCGCCTCGCAGGCGCGCAGCAGCGCCTCCATGACGAGACGCGGATCGACCTGCGCATCGAGCGGGCAGAGGATGCCCGCCGTCACGTTCGGGCGCAGCAGCGGCTCGCGGGCGCGCACCTCCGGGCCGGACAGCCACTCGGCGGCGACGCCGGAGCGCCGCTGGAGATCGTGGCGGAAGCGCAAACGCTCCACCTCGTCCCGGCCGATGGCGATCACGAGGGTGCCGTCCTCGCGGTAATCGATGGTGCGGCCGGACGCCGCTTGGAGCGCGTCGCGGAAGGCCGGCCAGCGCTGAAGGGATTCGAGAGCCAGGGGCAGCAGCAGGTCGGAGCCCGGCTCGTGCTCGGCGGCCGGGGCCAGCATGCCGGTGGCCGCGAGGCTCGCGCCGCTGCCGACGCTCTCGCGCTCGACCACGACGACGGAACGGCCGGCCTGCGCCAGGCGCCAGGCGATGGAGAGGCCGATCAGCCCGGCGCCCACCACGGCCACGTCGGCGCGGGGCGGCATCTCGGCTGCGCGGGGGCGCAGCGCCAGGGTCCGGCGCTGACCGATCGGGGAGGTCAGCAGATCTGACATCGGGAAACGTGCCTTCCGCAGGGTTACCCGCAGGAACTGGCACCATGTGCTTCGATCGAAGCGGGTCCGCTCGCGACGAGCCGCCCTTCAGGTCCAATCCCTACGCCGGTATGAGCCGGATCAGGTTCGAAGGATTTCCGCGCTGCCGGCGACGGCGATAGCGGTTTCTCAGCCCCTTGTCGGGGATCTCCCTGGAACGTTCCCGATGTGGGCCCGCGCGGCCCCGCGGTCAATCCCCCACGCAGCGGTCTGCAACTACTCGGCGGCGGCCTTGGTCGCGGCCTTGCGACCCGGCCGGAACACGGGCATCGGCTCGTCGAAGCCGTCGAGGGCGTGACTCCCGAGCGGTTCGGGATCGCCCCAGAGGAAGTCGACGAAGGGCTTCGACATCAGGAGCGGCTCCTGAAGCGTGCGGTTGAGCCGCGCCAGCCGGCTCGCGAGGTTCACGTCGCGGCCGATCACGGTGAAGTCGAGCCGGGTGCCGGAGCCGACATTGCCGTAGGCCGCCTCGCCGTGATGGAGCGCGATGCCGGCATCGACCGTGCGGGCGCCCTCGCCGAAGCGCCCGACGGCATTCGCCTCGGCCAGCGCGGCGAGCGCCGATTCCGCGGCCATCAGCGCACTTTTCGCCGCCCCGCCGAGATCGTCGCCCGGCTCGCGGAAGATCGCCAGCAGGCCGTCGCCCAGATATTTCAGCACCTCGCCCCCCTCCCGCTCGATCGGCGGGACGAGGCAGTCGAAGAACGCGTTGAGGAGATCGACCGCGCCCTCCGGCGTCCGGTTGGCGGAGAGCCGGGTATAATCGCGCATATCCGCGAACAGGATCGCCGAGCGGATGCGGCGCACCTGTCCGCGGCGGATGTCGCCCGCCAGGATCGCCCGGTGCGGCTCGTCGCCGACATAGATGCGAAGCACCGTGTCGAGTTGCTTGTTGAGGAGGCGCATCTCCATCACCGCCGCCAGCGTCGGCATGACGAAGCGCAGGATCGCGATATCCTCGTCGCGGAAGCCGCCCTCGGCGCGGGTGGCGAAGGTGATGCCGTTCTTGGTGCCGTTGGTGAAGATCAGCGGCGCCACGACGTAGTGCGTGTAGCCGTCGGCCTTCAGTTCGGGGATGACGGCGTAGGCGTCGTCGGCGGTCTCGGACAGATCCATGATCAGCCACTCGCCGGATTCGTGCACGGTGTAGAAGGGGCTCGCCCGGTAGGCCTTCACGGAGGCCTCGCCGTGGGGGAAGAGCCGCACGGAGGTTCCGGTCTCCCGGTTCCACACCCGCCCGACGCCCGAATACTCGGAGTGAAGGGTGTCGATCGTGGTGGAGGCGCGATCGACGGGCACGCCGAGCGCGTTGAGGTGTTCGGCCATCCCGGCCAGCAGGTCGTCGGCCTTGGGCAGGCGCGCGCCTTCGCCGAGCAGCCAGTCGCGCAGCCCGACGCAAGCCTGGAGCGACCCGAACGGGACGTCCTCGGCTTCCGATCCGTCGGCGAGGGCGGTCGGTAGGGGTCTCGGGGCGTCCGCGTCGCGCATCGGGGGAAGGTGGGCTCTCGGGGCGTCGAAGCAAGGCTCGTCGCGCATGGGCGTCACCATCCGAGGTGAGGCCGGACTCTGATCCGCTGTTCGGGGCGACGCACCTACCAAACGAAAGGGCCGCCCCGAAGGACGGCCTGTTTGTTTTCCGCTCAGTTGTCGAGGAAGCTTCGAAGCTTGCGCGACCGGCTGGGGTGCTTGAGCTTGCGCAGGGCCTTCGCCTCGATCTGGCGGATGCGCTCGCGGGTGACCGAGAACTGCTGACCGACCTCTTCGAGCGTGTGGTCGGTGTTCATGCCGATGCCGAAGCGCATGCGCAGCACGCGCTCCTCGCGCGGCGTCAGCGAGGCCAGCACGCGGGTCGTGGTCTCGCGCAGGTTCGACTGGATCGCCGCATCGATCGGCAGGACGACGTTCTTGTCCTCGATGAAGTCGCCGAGGTGGCTGTCCTCCTCGTCGCCGATCGGCGTCTCGAGCGAGATCGGCTCCTTGGCGATCTTGAGAACCTTACGCACCTTCTCCAGCGGCATGGCCAGCTTCTCGGCCAGTTCCTCTGGAGTCGGCTCGCGTCCGATCTCGTGCAGCATCTGGCGCGAGGTTCGGACGATCTTGTTGATCGTCTCGATCATGTGCACCGGAATGCGGATCGTGCGCGCTTGGTCGGCGATCGAGCGCGTGATCGCCTGCCGGATCCACCACGTGGCGTAGGTCGAGAACTTGTAGCCGCGGCGGTACTCGAACTTGTCGACCGCCTTCATCAGGCCGATGTTGCCCTCTTGGATCAGGTCCAGGAACTGCAGGCCGCGGTTGGTGTACTTCTTGGCGATCGAGATCACGAGGCGGAGGTTGGCCTCGATCATCTCCTTCTTCGCCTGGCGGGCCTCGCGCTCGCCCTTCTGAACCATCGCGACGATCTTGCGATACTCGCCGATCTGAAGGCCCGTCTCGGAGGCGAGCGTCAGGATCTGCTCGCGTAGGTCCGCGACCTGCCGGCCGCCCTTCTCGACGAAGTTCTTCCAGCCCCTGCCGCCGAGCGTCGCGACCCGCTGCATCCAGTTCGGGTCGAGCTCCCAGCCCTGGTAGTGGCGCAGGAACTCGTCGCGCGCGACGCCGTGATGCTCGGCGGCGCGCATGAGGCGGCCCTCATGCGAGATGAGGCGCTTGTTGATGTCGTAGAGCTGCTCGACCAGGGCCTCGATGCGGTTGGCGTTGAGCGAGAGCGACTTCACGTCGGTGACGACGATGTCCTTCAGCTCGGCCTGCTTCTTGGTCTGGGCGGAGGTGGGCGTGCCCCCACCCGTCTTCAGCTCCGTCTCCTCGTTCTGGAGCTTGCGCAGCTTGCGATAGTTCGAGGCAATGTTGTCGAACGTTTCGAGAACGCGCGGCTTGATCTCGGCCTCCATGGCCGCGAGCGACACGTTGTTCTCCATGTCGTCCTCGTCGTCGCCGCCTTCCGGCGGGACGGCGCCTTCGCCCTCCTCGGATTCCTCACCTTCGGCTTCCGCCTCCTGCGGCGCGCCGCGGGCGTCGGGGCCGGCATAGGTGGCTTCGAGGTCGATGATGTCGCGCAGCAGCACCTTGCCGTCGACGAGCTCGTCGCGCCAGATGATGATGGCCTGGAAGGTCAGCGGGCTCTCGCAAAGACCCGCGATCATCGCCTCGCGGCCGGCCTCGATGCGCTTGGCGATCGCGATCTCGCCCTCGCGCGAGAGCAGCTCCACCGAGCCCATCTCGCGCAGGTACATGCGCACGGGATCGTCCGTGCGGTCGGTCGGCTCGCGGGTCGTCGGCGCCGCCACCGCGACGGCGCGGGAGCTGGACGTCTCGGCGACCTCGCCGCCCTCGGCGCTCTCTTCCTCCTCGGAGGCCTCGCCGTTGGTCTTGGCCTCGGTCGCGGTCTCCTCGGATTCCTCGGCCTCGACGACGCGGATGCCCATGTCGTCGAGCTGCGCGAGCACGTCCTCGATCTGGTCGCCGTCGACCTGACCGTCGGGAAGAACCTCGTTGATCTCCTCGTAGGTGACGTAGCCGCGCTTCTTGGCGAGCTTGACCATCCGCTTGACGGCGGCATCCGTCAGGTCAAGGAGGGGGCCGTCCGTCGGTTGATCCTGGGCGGCGTCCGCATCGTCCCGCTCGGTTGCCTTCGTTGCCATGCTCAGCCTATTGTTCTCGTGGCGGCGGCGCAGGCTGAGCCCGCGCGCTCCGCGAAAGACCCGTCGCAATGTAGTGGAATGGCGCGCTTGTCGAGTGCCCGCGCCGATTCTCGTTGCATCCGCTCTAACGTGCCGTGCGTTGACCGACCGTTAACCAAGGCGGCCTCCGGCCGCCATCGCAGTTCGGACACGCTGGCAAGAATTCATTCCCCTTCGAGAGCCTCCGCTTCCGCTTCGGCCGCCGCGATCACCGCCAATTGCTGCTGCACGTCGCACAGCCAAGCGAAGTTGGCCTCGGAGCCATCCTCGGCAAGAGCGCGTTCGGCTTGGTGAAGTTCGCTATGTAGCGCTCCCGTCTGCCGGTGCAAGATCACGGCCTGATGCAGGGTATGTTCCAGACGCTGCGGGTCGGCGTTCGGATCGAGCATCCAGCGGTCGCCGGGGTTGACCAGCGCCAGGAGCCGCGCATGCGCCTCCTCCAGTCCGGCCCTGCGCAGGCGGGAGTCCACCAGTTCCGGCTCCGGGGTGCCGGCCTCGGCAGCCCGGTCGAGCAGGAGATTGCGCAGCAGGTCTGCATCCGGGTTGGAGAGTTCGAGAGCCGCCAGCGCCTCCTCCTCGATCCCGAGCAATTCCGGATGCGCGAGCAGGCTCATGACGATCATGGCCTCGCGCTTGGCCGAGCGCCCGCCGAAAGCGGGCGCCGGCGCCCCCGCCTTCAGCAGCGGATTGAAGCCTGTGGTGATGCGCGGCGAGGGCGGCGGGTCGCCCGGCCGGGGTCGGCGCTGGAACGGCGCGGCCCGCGGTCCGGCAGCATAGCCGCGCGACCCGCGCTCGGGCCGGCCGCCCGACAGCCCGCGCAGGCGCTCCTCGATGTCGTCGCGATAGAAGCGCCGCACGGTCTCGTCGCGGATGCCGGCCACCGCCTCCCGCAAGGTCCGGGCGAGTCCGGCCCGGCGTTCCGGCGTGTCGAGGGAGCCGGCCTCGGTCTCGCGCGCCCACAGCACCTCGACCAGGGGACGCGCGCCCGCCAGCACCGTCTCGATGGCCGCCGGGCCGCCCGAGCGCATCAGGTCGTCGGGGTCCTGGCCCTGCGGCAGCATCGCCACGCGCAGCGACTTGCCGGGCTCCAGCATGGGAAGCGCCACGTCGAGCGCCTTGAAGGCCGCGCGCTGGCCCGCCCCGTCGCCGTCGAAACAGAGGATCGGCTCGTCGGCATGCCGCCAGAGCAGGGCAAGCTGATCCTCGGTCAGCGCGGTGCCGAGCGGCGCGACCGTCTCGGGGTAGCCCGCCAGCGTCATGGCGATGACGTCGACATAGCCCTCCACCGCGACGATGCGGCTGCGGTCGTGCGCGGCCTTCCGGGCGGCGTGCAGGTTGTAGAGCATCCGCCCCTTGTGGAAGAGCGGGGTCTCCGGCGAGTTCATGTACTTCGCTTTGGCTTCCGCCTGCATCGCCCGGCCGCCGAAGGCCACGACCCGGCCGCGGATGTCGAGGATCGGAAACATGATCCGGTCGCGGAACTTGTCGTAGGGCACCGACACGCCCTCGGCGGTGGCGAGCAGCCCCAGTTCCAGCATCAGGTCGCGATCGACGCCCTTGGCCGCGAGATGGTCGCGCAGGGCGTAGCGCCCGGAGAGGGAATAGCCGAGCCGGAACGTCTTGCGCGTGGCCTCGCTCAGGCCGCGCCGGTCGAGATAGGCCCGGGCTTCGCCACCCGCCTGCCCACGCAGTTGATCCTCGAAATAGACGGTGGCGAGTTCCATGACTTCGAGCGCGCCCTTGCGCCGTTCCTCCGCCTGCTCGCTCTCGACCGTCATCTTGGGCAGGGTGACGCCCGCCTCGCTCGCCAGCCGCTCGACGGCCTCGGGAAAGCTCAGGCCCTCGGTCTCCATCAGGAAGGTGAAGATGTCGCCGTGCTTGCCCGACGAGAAGCAGTGGTAGAACTGCTTCTGGTCGTTCACGTAGAACGAGGGCGTCTTCTCGGAATTGAAGGGCGAGAGCCCGCGCCACTCGCGGCCCGCCTTCTTCAGCCGCACGCGCCGGCCGACCACCTCGGAGGCGGATACCCGGGAACGGATCTCTTCGAGAATGTGGGGTGGGTAACGCACGGCGTTCTTCGGTGAAGCGGATCGCTCGGACGGGGACCGGCTCGGCCCAACAGTCTAGCGCAGGCGGCCTGCCGGAGTCTTAAGAGCTCTGGCGCGGAGCTTTCGCCGAAGCAATGCGTTGGCGGCCCGATGACAATCGCCTCGCCTGCTCCCCGCCGTGGCATCCCCCGCCGTCCGCTCCTCGGCCTCGCCCTGCTCGGCGGCTTCATCCCCAGGGCACGGGCCGCCGACGGCCTCGCCGCCGTTCTCGATCCTTCCACGAGGGTCGAGACGCTCTACGAGGCGGGCGAATGGTGCGAGGGACCGGTCTGGGCACCCGCTCTCGGCGGTCTCGTCTTCAGCGACGTGCGCCGCAACCGGATGATGCTGATCCGAACGGACGGCCGCGTCGAGACCTTCCGCGAGCCCTCGAACAACGCCAACGGCAACACGCTCGACCGCGAGGGCCGCCTCGTCACCTGCGAGCACCGCACCGCGCGGGTGGTGCGCCGGGAATCGGACGGCGCGATCACCGTCCTGGCCGAGCGCTTCGAGGGCGGCCGCCTCAACTCGCCCAACGACGTGGTGACGGCGCGCGACGGCGCGCTCTGGTTCACCGATCCGAGCTACGGCATCGATCAGGCCGCGGAGGGGGAGCCGCGCCCCTCCGAGCAGCGGGGCCGCTACGTCTACCGACTCGCGCGCGAGGGCGGGCTGACGCCTGTCGCGACGAACTTCAAGCAGCCCAACGGCCTCGCCTTCTCGCCCGATGAGCGCATCCTCTACGTCTGCGAGTCGGGCGGCCCCCAAAAAGGCGCAGCGAGCGAAATCCGCGCCTTAGACGTCTCGGGCGGTGCACTCTCCGGAGGGCGCGTGTTCGCGACGGTGCCCGAGGGCGTGCCGGATGGCGTGAAGGTCGACACCGACGGCCGGGTCTATGCCGGCACGGGCGACGGCGTGCGGATCTGGGCGGCGGACGGACGCTTTCTCGGCCGCATCCCCACGCAGGGACCGTGCGCCAACATCGCCTTCGGTGGGCCGGACGGGCGCCGGCTGTTCATCTGCGCGGGCAAGCGCGTGCTCGCGGTCGAGACGAAGGCGCGCGGCGCCGGGGTGGCGACGTGACCGAGGATTTTTCGCCCGCGCAGCGGATCGACCGACGCGCCCTGCTGGCCGGCGCCGCAGCCCTTGCCGCCATGCACGCGACTCTGCCGTCATCGGCCCGGGCCCAGCCCGCGACCGGACCGGTCGGCAAGCTGGAGCTGGTCGTCGCGGCGCGGGCGCCGACCACACCCACGGGACTGACGCTCTCGAAGGAGGGCCGCATGTTCCTGTTCATGCCGCGCTTCGACGAGCACACGGTCTTCACCGCGGGCGAATTGTTTCCCGACGGGCGCGTCGTTCCCTATCCGAGCGAGGCGGCGAACCGACCCGATCCGGCACGCGCAGCGGACACGCTGTTCCACGTGCCCAACGGGGTGTTCGACAGCCGCAACCGCCTTTGGCTGCTGGATGCCGGGCTGATGGCCTCCTCCGGCGAGCCCGTAGCCGGCGCAGCCAAGCTCGTCTGCATCGATCCCGCGGCGAACGGGGTCCTGCGCACGATCTCCCTGCAAGCGGTCGTGACGCCGACCTCCTCGCTCAACGATCTGCGGGTCGATCTGCGGCCGGGCCGGGAAGCGGCCTACATCACCGACCAGGGGCAGACCGGCGAGGGTGCGCTGATCGCGGTCGATCTCGCCAGCGGCCGGGCCCTGCGTCGGCTGGGAAGCCATGACAGCACCCGGTCGGTGCCTGGCCTCCTCAAGATCGTCGAGGGCCGGACGCTGCTGAAGCGCAAGGCGGACGGCAGCACGAGCCCGATCCAGGGCGGCGCCAACGGCATCGCCCTGAGCCCGGACGGGACGCGCCTGTACTACTCGCCGCTGATGAGCCGGCAGCTCTACGCCGTGGACACAGCGGCGCTCCTCGACGAGTCCCGGGACGACGGGGCCGTCGCCGCCACGGTGCAGGATCTCGGCGAGAAGGGCCTGACCGGCGGGCTCGCCGCCGATTCGCGGGACCGGATCTATCTCAGCCTTCAGGAATTCAACGGCGTCGGCCGCCGCGATCCGGACGGACAGGTCGAGGTGCTGGCCAACGACCCGCGCCTGATCTGGCCGGACACGTTCTGGATCACCGACGAGGGCTGGCTCTACCTGTCCTCCGCCCAGGCCAACCGCCGGCCGGAGCACAATGGCGGCACCGACCGGCAGGAGCCGCCCTACGCCATCTTCCGAATGCGGATCGATGCCGGGCCGGCTTGACGCGTCGAACTACTTCCCGGCGAGCGCGTCCTTCACGACCCCGCTGGCGCGGCCGAAATCCATGCGGCCGGCATACTTGGCCTTCAGCGCGGCGATTACCTTGCCCATGTCCTTCGGGCCCGCCGCGCCGGTCTCGGCGATGGCGTCCATGATGGCCGTGCGGGTCTCGGCCTCGTCCATCTGCTGCGGCAGGAAGGCCTGGATGACCTGGGCCTCGGCCCGCTCGGTTTCGGCGAGTTCCGGGCGGCCACCCTGCTCGTAGACGCCCGCGGCCTCCTGGCGCTGCTTGATCATCTTCTGGAGAAGGGCGAGGATTTCGTCGTCGGCGAGCTGGCTCTTGCCGAGTCCGCGCGCCTCGATGTCCTTGTCCTTGAGCGCCGCCTGGATCATGCGCACGGTCGAGAGCTTCTGCTTCTCGCCGGCCTTCATGGCCTCCTTCATCTCGGCGGTGAGGCGCTCGCGCAGCATGATGATGACTCCAGTCGGATGATTCGGCACGGGTGCCCTGCTTGTCCAGGGCATTGCGCAGGGCTGCTCCCGCGCCCAGATTGACCCGGGCGCGGCCGGCTCGCTATGAGCCCCGCGAGAGATCGCCTTGCCTCGCGGCCCGGATCTGCGGCCGCGCGAGGCGGCGGACATAAGCCGGATCGGACCCATGCTGCAAGACGAACCCGCGACCCTGCGCACCGATCCCGCGCGCAGTTCGGCCGAGCTCAAGATCCCCGAGCCCAAGATCCCCGAGCCTTGGAGCGAGCCGCTCGTCACGGCGCTGCTCGTGCTGGCCGACGGCACCGTGCTCGAGGGCTTCGGCATCGGACAGACCGGCGTCGCCGACGGCGAGGTCTGCTTCAACACGGCGATGACGGGCTATCAGGAGATCCTGACCGATCCGTCCTATGCCGGGCAGATCGTCACCTTCACCTTCCCGCATATCGGCAATGTCGGCACCAACGACGAGGATCTGGAGAGCCTGGATCAGGCGCCGGCCTCCGGCGTACGCGGCGCGGTCATCGCCTCGGCTGTCACCAAACCCTCGAACTGGCGCTCGTCCTCGCATCTCGACGGCTGGCTCAGGGCGCGCGGCATCGTCGGCATCACCGGGATCGACACGCGGGCGCTGACCGCGCTGATCCGCGACCGCGGCATGCCCAATGCCGTCATCGCCAACGATTCGGAGGGCCGCTTCGACCGGGAGGCGCTCAAGGCCCGCGCCGCCGCGCTGGCGCCGATGGAAGGGCTCGACCTCGTGCCGCCGGTGACCTCCCGCGAGACCTCCGCCTGGACGGAGACGGTCTGGGCGGTGAAGGGCGGCTACGGCTCGCGGGCGCCGGGCCAGGGCCTCAAGGTCGTGGCGATCGATTACGGCGTGAAGCGCAACATCCTGCGCCTTCTGGCGGAAGCCGGCTGCGACGTCACCGTCGTGCCGGCCACGACCAAGGCGGAGGACATCCTGGCGCTGAAGCCGGACGGCGTTTTCCTCTCCAACGGCCCCGGCGATCCGGCGGCGACCGGCGAATACGCCGTGCCGGTGATCCGCAGGCTGCTCGACGAGCGGGTGCCGACCTTCGGCATCTGCCTCGGCCACCAGCTCATGGGCCTCGCGCTCGGCGGGCGCACGGTGAAGATGGGCCAGGGCCACCACGGCGCGAACCATCCGGTGAAGGACCACACCACCGGCAAGGTCGAGATCGTCTCGATGAACCACGGCTTCGCGGTCGATCCCGCGAGCCTGCCGCAGACGGCGGTCGAGACCCATGTCTCGCTGTTCGACGGCTCGAATTGCGGCCTCTCGCTCACCGACCGCCCGGCCTTCTCGGTGCAGCACCACCCGGAGGCCTCGCCGGGTCCGCGCGACAGCCATTACCTGTTCGAGCGCTTCGTGAAGCTGATGCGCGAGAACCGCCCCGAGGTCGCGCAGTAAGCTCAAGTCTTGGGACGGCGGCCCGACGGCTGCCGTCCCGGTGTCATAAAAAACTCCAGCTTACCCCCCATCCCCGATTCATGGCCGGATCGGACAAGAATCAGCGGCCGGGATCTTGGGGGTTTGCCGGATGACGCTCGACGACGCGCGCGACGACTTCTCGCGCCTGCATCGCCTCTTCACCTTCCACCTGGGCGTGGCGGTGAGCCTGTCCTGGCTGATGACGCTCTACGCGGCGGCCTATGCCCCCTGGGTGCGCAACATCCGCGCCCTGATCGACCCGGCCGGCCCGATGCGGATCGAGAGCACGCTCTCCTACCTGTTCGTGATGCCCGCCGTCCTGACGCTCGCTTGGGCCTCCGCCTATTTCGGCCGCGAGACCATGCGCCGCTTCCAGACCCTGCCGAACCAGACGCTGGAATTCGCCGCCGCGGCGATGGTGGCCTTCGGCGTGTTCTATCTGTCCATCGACCGGGCCGTGGCCGTGATCGGCGTGGGCTTCTGACGATCCGAGCACGCCCTCGTGCCGGCGGGACCGCCGGCACTCACTCCTCCACCAGCCGCCGCACCTCGCTCTCGGCGAGCAGCCGTACCAGCCGCTGCTCCACACTCGCCTCCGCGGCGATGACGACACCGCCGCAGACGCTGTCGCGGCCGGTGAAGGCGTAGCGGAGCACCGGGGCCGGCCTCAGCCCGCCCGAGCCTGCCGCGCAAAATCCCTCCATCGCCTGCGGCCGGTCGTTCCGCCCGAAGCCGGCCTCCATTCCGGCGGGCTGGCCCTTCAGCGGAACGGCGAAGCACTCCAGGCGTCGCCCGTCCTGCTGGGCCAGCGCCCGGCGCGGGTTCGCGAGCGCCACGAGGGCGTCGGGGGGGAAGTGCAGCCGTCCCTCGAAGGAGACGGAGCGCCCCGGCCGCACGAAGCGGTCGATCACCGCCATCCCGCTCAGGTCGTCGAGCACGAGGAAGAGGCGGGCATGGGCGTAGTCGGGCCCGTGCACGCCGGTGACGAGTTTCAGTACCCTTACTCCGTCGCGCGCGACGCGTGCGGTGATCCTGCCCGAACCGGCCACCGTCTCGCGCCCGTCGGGGATCGCGACGTTGTGCGCGCGGGACGAGAGCAGGTAGTGCCGCGCCGGGCCGACCTCGACGCCCTCGGCGCCGCCGCCCTCCACGATCCAGCGCCGGGCGCCGGTGGCGAAGGTGAAGGAGGTGCAGTCGCGGTGCCCGTGCGGGGATTGCGCGGCATGGGTCAGGGCGAAATGGCCCCAGCCGCGCTCCAGGCCGTGGTCGCGCAGGGCGAACATACCGGCGGTGCGGCTCTCCGGGATCGGCGTCGCCTCGCGTTCCGCCACGAGGTCGCGGCCCCGGGCGCCGAGCCGGGCGATCCAGGCCGCATGATCGAGGCCGGCCGGCGCGTCGCCGAAGGGCGGCAGCCGCCCGCCGGGGTCGAGCAGCCCGGCGAGCCCCGGCAGAGCCGCCTCGACACGGCGGCGGATCACCGGACCCGGCTCGGCTTCGCCGAGGGCGGCGGCGATCGCCCGTCCATGACTCAAGAGGTCGAGGCGGCGCACGGGCGAGGCTTCGGCGAAGCTTCCGTCCTCTTGCAGGAGCGCGTCGAAGCCGTGGGCGAGATTTTGCCCGGCCATAGACTCCCAGTGGTCCGAGAAGGCGAAGCCGGGCAGAGCCCGCGCCAGCGCCAGGAGGGCGGCTGCCGCCTGAAGGCCGTGCAGCGCCCGGGCCAGGGTATTCTGGCCGACGATCTCGGCCAGGGCGAAGCCGTGCCGCGCGGCCTCGGCGGCCAGCTCGGCGCGAACCGGCGCGTCCTCGCCCGTGAGCAGGCTCGCCAGCACCTCGCCACGGGGCGCGAGCGCGGCCGGATGCAGGCTCAAGCCGTCCGCCGGCTGTCCCCAGGGATTGGCTCGCGACCACGCGGCGGCAATGCCCCGTGCGCGGATCGCCCCGTCGGCAAGGGCGGCGAGCGGCAGGAGCCATGCGAGCGACTGATAGGCAAGGCGCCACGCCACCGAGCGGTACGGGTCCTCGCGCCAGTCCGGTGCCGCGGGCAGCGTCCAGTCGGGTAGGCCGGCGAGGCTGAGGATCACGCGCTCGCCCTCGATCCGCAGGCTGCGATCCGGGCCGGCCCGCACGGCACGGGCTTGAGCGAGGATCGCCGGGGCGGACGCCTCCGAAGCTGCCAGCCACGACGCGGGTACGCCCCCGGGCAGGCCGAGCCGGCCGGCGAGGCGGGCGAGGAATGCCGGCGCGTCGAGGAGGTCGTCGTCGCATAGGCTCTCGAGCCGGAAGTCGTCCTCGAGCGCGAGTTCGGGCAGGCCGATCAGCTCGACCTCGGATGCGGCCGGCGCATCCTCCCACACGCCGAAGGCCAGCTCGACCGAGGCGGCGCCGGGCGGCGGTCGCAGGGTCAGGGTGAAGCGCCGGGCCTGGGGCTGGGCCGAGAGGTTGATGACCGCGCCGAGCCCCGGCACGGAGATCGTGTCGGCGTAGGGCGGCGCGATCTCGGCGCCCGTCCGGTCCCGGTAGAGGAGGCGCACCCGCGCGGCGTGCTCGTCGGCCCGGGCGGCGTAGATCTGGCCGCGCAGCACCAGCGCGATCTCCTCGGCGAGGGCGTAGCGCAGCGTCAGCCCCTCCGCCAGGGAGCGCCGACGCGGCCCTGCCTCGGGATCGGGCTCGCCGAGGCGCAGGACCGGGTCGGCCACGCCGATCTCGCGGGTGTTTCTCCAGGAGCGCAGGGTGACGACGAGGCCCTGCGCCTGATCGGGCACCCGGAAGGCGATGCGGAACGGCTCGGGCCCAAGGAGCGCCGGGCCGGGAATCCAGGCGACTTGCGGGTCGAGCAGGCTGCGGGCCAGCCCGGGCACGTGATCGAGATCGAGGCTGGACCCGTCCGCGGCCAGGAAGTCGAAGCCGGCGGCCGCGCAATCGACGGCTAACGCCGCTTCCTCGCCCTCGTCGAAGGCGAGAGCGAAGTGCAGGCAGGCCCAGGCGCCGGGACGGAGATCGGAAAAACCCAGTCCCACCCGCGAGAAGCGGTTGTTGACGCCGATGCGATGCAGCCCCTCCCCCCCGCCTGTCCCGGCACCGCCGGCGTAGCGAACCGCGGCCGGCCGGAGACCATCCGCGTCCGCACCGTCGGAAGCCGCCAGGGCCGCGGCCTGCTCTACGATCTGGTCCATTGCCCAGGCGCCACCGCGGAGGCGGCCCCTGTCAAGACGGGAGCCAGCTTCGTGCAAGATTGCCTGCCTAAATCTCCCCGCCGACGCGGGGGTTCGCCTTCCGACTCCGCCCGCGTTCCGTGTTTCTCCAGGGGCCCTTGGGATGGGGGCGTTGCCATGACGACGGGCGTCTACCTGTTCGACCTCGCCTCGCAGCACGCGCGGCACCTCGCGACGCGGCAGGCCACCATCGCCGGGAACGTCGCGAACGCGAACACCCCCGGCTACAAGGCCCGGGACGTGGTGCCCTTCGCCCAGGTCCTGGCCCGGACCGGCCTCGACATGGCCTCGACGGCCAGGACCCATCTGGAGGCGCAGGGGAGCCGCATCCCCGTGCAGGAGGCCAAGTCGACCGGGGGCTGGGAGGTGCTCGAATCGTCGAGCGCGGTCAGCCTGGAGCAGGAGATGCTCAAGGCCGGCACCGTCTCCCGGGAGCACAACCTCGACACGGCGGTGGTGAAGTCCTTCCACCGCATGCTGATGGCGGCCGTGCGGAGCGGGTCATGATCGATCCCCTGCTCTCCGCTTCCCGGCTCGCGAGCGCCGGCCTCGAAGCGCAGTCGCTGCGCATGCGGGTCGTCTCGGAAAACCTCGCCAACGCGCAATCGACCGGCGCGACGCCGGGTGCCAATCCCTATGCCCGCAAGACGGTGACCTTCCGGGCCGAACTCGACCGGGCGGCGGGCGTCGCCTCGGTGAGCCTGCGCGAGATCGGCACCGACAACGCCCCGTTCCGGACCGAGCACGATCCCGCCAACCCCGCGGCGGACGAGAACGGCAACGTCAAGCTGCCCAACGTGAACATGCTCGTCGAGATGGCGGACATGCGCGAGGCCAACCGCTCCTACGAGGCGAACCTCCAGGTCATCAAACAGGCCCGGGCCATGGTCGCCAGCGTCATCGATCTCCTGAAATCCTAAAAGTCCGCCCGCGATGATCGAAGCCCTCACCTCGCTCGCCGCCTTCGACAAGGTCGCCGGCACCTCGTTTGCCGAGACGACGCCGGCCCAGAAGGCCGTCTTCAGTCCCGCCGCCGTGTCCGGCATCGCCGGCGCCGCACCGGCGCCGACCGATTTCGGCAACGTCATGGCCCAGGTCGCCGCCAGCGCCCGGGATGCCCTGCGCGCCGGCGAGGCCACGGCGATCTCCGGCATCCAGGGCAAAGCCACCGCTCAAGCTGTGGTCGAGGCCGTGATGTCCGCCGAGCAAAGCCTCCAGACCGTGGTGGCGATCCGCGACAAGGTGGTCGCCGCCTACCTCGAACTCAGCCGCATGCCGATCTGATCGGCCACTCCAAGGATCCCTCGCCATGCGCGCGCTCGCCATCGCCGCCACGGGCATGTCCGCCCAGCAGCTCAATCTCGAAGTCATCGCCAACAACATCGCCAACCTGAACACCACCGGGTTCAAGGGCGCGCGGGCCGAGTTCACCGACCTGCTCTACCAGGCCGAGCGGCAGCAGGGCGTGCCGAACCAGGCGGGCCAGGAGGCGGTGCCGGAGGGCGCGATGCTGGGGCTGGGCGTCCGCGCCGCCGCGATCCGCAACCTGCACCGGCAGGGGTCGCTCGCCAACACCGGCAACCAGCTCGATCTGGCGGTGAACGGGCGCGGCTACTTCCAGATCACCAGCCCGGCGGGCGAGATCAACTACACCCGCGCCGGCTCGTTCAACAAGAACAACGCCGGCCAGCTCGTCACCATGGAAGGCTACGCCGTCGATCCGGCGATCCTGATCCCGGCCAACACGACGCAGGTGACGATCAACGAATCGGGGCAGGTCTTCGCCAAGATCGACGCGCAGGTCGCCCTGCAGAATATCGGCCAGCTGACGCTCGCCAACTTCGCCAACGAATCCGGCCTGGAGCCGCTCGGCAACGGCCTCTACCGCGAGACGCCCGCCTCCGGCGCGCCCGTCGTCGGCAATCCCGGAGACGTGAGCTACGGCCGGCTGCAGCAGGGCTATCTCGAAGGCTCGAACGTCGATCCGGTCAAGGAGATCACCAGCCTGATCACGGCCCAGCGCGCCTTCGAGATGAACTCGAAGGTGATCCAGGCGGCCGACGAAATGGCCGGGACAGTTTCCAAGGGCATCCGCTGATACGGCGTTCGCTCGATGACTTCGGTGACTTTTCCGTCATTGCGAGGCGAAGCCGTGGCAATCCAGGGCTCCGCATCGTCCGGCAAGGTCGCGCTCCGGATCGCTTCCGCTCCGCCTCGCGATGACGGAGCCCGACGCATCCCGAAGCGACCAACCGGAAACGGCATGACCGCCGTCTCCTCCCCTCCTCCTTCGGCGCGATTCCCCATGCCCCGCAAGACTTTCGTCCGCGGCCTCGTGCTCGCCGCCCTGGCGGCCGGTCCGGTCCAGGCGGCCCCCGCCCAGGTCATCGACGGTGCGGCGAGCACCGAGCTCATGCTGCCGGTGCCCACCGTCACGATCTATCCGGGCGATACGATCAAGGACTCGATGCTGCGGATGCAGGCCTACCCCGCGACCTACCGGGCGCGCACGGCCGTCATCGACGCCTCGGCGGCGATCGCCGGCCGGGTCGCGCGGCGGATGCTGCTGCCGGGCGAGCCGGTGCCGGTCAACGCCGTGGACGATCCCCGCCTCGTGAGCCGGGGGGCGCCGACGCAGATGATCTTCGAGGAGAACGGACTCGTCATCACCGCGGTGGGCTCGCCGCTCCAGAACGGGGGTCTCGGCGAGACGATCCGCGTGCGCAACACCGACACCAACCGCATCGTGCTCGGCACGGTGACCGCCGACGGCCGCATCCGGATCGGCGCGCAATGACCCGCCGCCTGCTCCTCGCCGTCCTGCTCGGCCTACTCACCGGCCTCGGCTTCGCGATGATGGCGGGTCCGGCCCGGGCGGCCGGGACCCGGATCAAGGACATCGCCACGCTCAAGGGCGTGCGCGACAACCAGATCTTCGGCTACGGCCTCGTCACCGGCCTCCAGGGCACCGGCGACACCCTGCGCAACGCGCAGTTCACCGAGCAATCGCTGCAATCCCTGCTCGACCGGCTCGGCATCAACGTGCGCGACGCGCGCCTGCGCACCCGCAACATCGCCGCCGTGATGGTGACCGCCGACCTGCCGCCCTATACCGGCACCGGCTCGCGCATCGACGTCACCGTGACCTCCATGGGCGACGCCACCTCGCTGCGCGGCGGCACGCTGCTGATGACGCCGCTGACCGGCGGCGACGGCCTCGTCTACGCCGCGGCGCAGGGGCCGCTCGCCGTCTCCGGCTTCACGGTGCAGGGACAGGCCGAGCAACTGACCCAGGGCGTGCCGACGGCGGGCCGCATCCCCAACGGTGCCCTGATCGAGCGCGAGGTGCCCGGCACCTTCCGCGATCTGCCGGAACTCGTGTTCGAGCTGAAGAATCCCGACTTCAAGACCGCGACGCAGGTCGCCGACGCCATCAACGCGTGGTCGATGGGCGCCTTCAACCGACGCATCGCCAGCGCCCGCGACCAGCGCTCGGTCGTGGTGATGCGCGGGCGCCAGATGGCCCAGACCCGGCTGGTGGCGCAGATCGGCGACCTGACGATCCAGCCCGACACCCCGGCCCGGGTCGTGGTCGACCAGCGCACCGGCACGGTGGTGATCGGGCGCAACGTGACGATCTCCACCGTCGCCGTGACCCACGGCAACCTCACGGTCCGCGTCACCGAGGCACCCGAGGTGTCGCAGCCCGAGCCCTTCTCCAACGGCCAGACCGTCGTGGTGCCCCGGACCGAGGTCGCGGCGCGGGAGGAGCGCGGCAAGCTCGCCATCCTCGGCGGCTCCGACCTCCAGACGCTGGTGCGCGGCCTCAATCAGGTCGGGCTGAAGCCCACCGACATCATCGCGATCCTGCAGGCGGTGAAGACCGCCGGCGCCCTCCAGGCCGAACTCGTGGTGCAGTGATGAGAGCAACGCTGCGCATCGCCCTGTGCTGGCTCGCCCTGTCCGGGACCGCCCTCGCGGCCGGAGGCGACCATGCCGACCCGGCCAAGGACGCCGCGATGCGGGCACTCGCGGCCCGCGACGCGCCGAAAGACGTCTCGGCTCAGGACTTCGTAGCGAAGGAGCCGGCCAAGACGGGCTACTGCGCCACCATCGCCGACGCCGCGGCCGATGCCCGCTTCGCGTGGCAGAAGGAACAGCTCGCGGTGATGGAGCGGCAGGTCGAGGAGCGCGTCAGGCTCCTCGAAGAGAAGCGCGCCGAGTACGAGGCTTGGCTCAAGCGCCGCAACGAGTTCCTGGCCAAGGCCGACGAGAGCGTGGTCGCGGTCTACGCCAAGATGCGGCCCGATGCGGCGGCGCTGCAGCTCGCCAACATGCCCGACGAGGCGGCGGCCGCCCTGCTGACCAAGCTCAACGCCCGCACCGCGAGCGCCATCCTCTCGGAGATGGAGGCGGCCCGTGCCGCCGGGCTTGCCCGCGCGATGTCGGAGTCCGGCCGCAAGGACGCGACGGCCCCGGCTCAAAAGAAGAACCAGAGGTCATGATGCGTCCCTTCCCGCCTGCGGCTGCGGCCCTGCTGGCCCTCTCGCTCGGCGCCTGCCAGAGCGATCTCGACCGCCTCGGCCGTCCGCCCGTGCTGACGCCGATCGGCACCGGGCTGAACGCGCCCCGCGAGCCGCTGCCGACCTCCTTCGGCGCCCTGGGCGCGCGCCACAGCTACCACTCGACTTGGAGCCCGGCGAGCGCGACGCTCTACCAGGACCCGCGCGCCCGCGACGTCGGCGACGTCATCACGGTCAGCATCGCCATCAACGACAAGGCGCAGTTCGACAACGCCACCGAACGCGAGCGCAGCCAGAAGAGCTTCCTCGGCTTCGATTTCGGCTACGGCGTCTCGGGCCTCAAGGATTCGGCCACCGCCGATACCGGCATCCGCTCCGGCACCGAGACCAAGGGCCAGGGCTCGATCGACCGCAAGGAATCGCTCAGCCTCTCCGTTGCGGCGGTCGTCACCGAAGTGCTGCCCAACGGCAACGTGGTGATCTCGGGCTCGCAGGAGGTGCGGGTGAACAACGAGGTGCGCGTGCTCAACGTCGCCGGCATCGTCCGCCCGCGGGACATCTCGCGCAAGAACACCATCGACTACGACAAGATCGCCGAGGCGCGCATCTCCTATGGCGGGCGCGGGCGTCTCACCGACGTGCAGAATCCGACGCTCGGCCAGCAGGTCTTCGAGACCGTGGCGCCGTTCTGAGCGGAAGACGCGAGCATGGCCGAGAACAAGGATGGCGCGAAGAAGGGCGGCAAGGGCTGGATCGGGGCGCTCGCCCTGGTCACGCTCGTCGCCGTCGGCACCGGGGGCGGGCTCGGCGTCTACCTGCTGGGCAGCGTCGAGAAGTCGGTGGACCTCAAGAAGCGCGAGGAAGCCGACAAGGCGGTGAAGGTGCTGAATTACACGGGCGACCTGAGCCTGCGCAGCATCGGCTCCGTGGTGGCCAACCTCGCTGAGCCGACGGATTCGTGGGTGCGGATCGAGTCCTCGATCGTCTTCAAGACCGGGTCGCTGCCGAACCCCGACGTGACACTGGCCGAGATCCGCGCCGACGCGCTCGCCTACCTGCGCACGCTCTCGATGGCGCAGATCGAGGGTGCGAGCGGCCTCCAGCACCTGCGCGAGGATCTCAACGAGCGCGTCGCGATCCGCACCAAGGGTGCGGTGCGCGAACTCATCGTCGAATCCCTGGTGGTGCAATGAGCAACCGAATCGCTCGACGCCTCGTGTCGGCCGGCATTGTTCTGGGTCTCACCGCCAGCGCCGCCCTGGCGCAGGGCGCGTCCCCCGGCGGCGTCACCGGCGTGCCCGGCCTCGACGCGCTGCTGCCGCCCGGCAACGGGGCGGCGTCGGGGCGCATCATCCAGCTCGTCGCGCTGCTCACGGTGCTGTCGCTGGCGCCGGGCCTGCTCGTGATGGTGACGAGCTTCACGCGCTTTGCCGTCGCCTTCTCGTTCCTGCGCTCGGGGCTCGGCCTGCAGAGCACGCCGGCCAATCTGTTCCTCGTCTCGCTCGCCCTGTTCATGACCTTCTACGTCATGGCGCCGACCTTCGACCGCGCCTGGAACGAAGGCGTGAAGCCGCTTCAGGAGAACCGCATCGGCGAGGAGGAGGCCTTCACCAAGATCATCGAGCCGTTCCGGGAGTTCATGACGCAGCACGTGCGCCCGAAGGATCTTCAGACCTTCACGGATCTGGCGAGCCGCAACTTCCCGAAGGCGGAAGCGGGCGAGAAGATCGACCTGCGCATCCTGATCCCGGCCTTCATGATCTCCGAGCTGCGCCGGGGCTTCGAGATCGGCTTCCTGATCGTGCTGCCCTTCCTCGTGATCGACATCATCGTCTCCACCATCGTGATGTCGATGGGCATGATGATGCTGCCGCCGACCGTGATCTCGCTGCCGTTCAAGGTGCTGTTCTTCATCCTGATCGACGGCTGGAATCTTTTGGTGAGTGGGCTGGTGCGATCGTTCTTCTGACGGAGCCCTTCACTTGAGCGGCCGCCGTGCAGTGTGGCGGAATCTCTGAACGACGATTTCGTCACCGAGGTAATAATCGATCAGGTAAGGGTACGGTGTCAGGAAGACGCGCCGCACTCCGTGTACCGAGGTTCTGACGCCGAGATAGGGTTGCTCCTGCAATATGCGGAGCAGATAACTCAGGCGAGCCTCGATCTTCGCAGCCCCCTGTGGTGAGCGATCACGGACATAGCCGAGAGCTGCGTCGATCTGTGAAAGCGCCCGTCTCTGGAAGCGGAGCGGCAGACGCTGCGGCTCGATCACGGTGTCCGGTACTTCGAGAAGATCGCGCTCACATCTTCGTCAGTCGCAAACTCTCCCCGCTCCATCTCAGCCCGCGCTTCGAGCAAGTCGGCCTCTTCGGCGGGCGTCAGCGTGAGAACCTCGTCCTCGCCAGCATAAGCGAGGACGAGACGTGCGATTTCATCCTGAACGGTCGCAGGCAGGGCCTGTGCACGTTCCATGGCCCGTTCAAGCAGCTTCGTCATCTCTGTGCCTCTCGGGATCGGTAAGCCGATCGGAAGCGTGCAGAACGAAGCGCGACTTTCAAGCGGAAAGCTGTTCCGGTCAGCGGTTCGATGCGGTCGTTCTTCTGAAGCGGAGCATGGCGCGGTAGGCCCGCCGTTCGGTCTCGGCCCGCACCGTGGATGCCCGCACCTGGAGCAGGTCGCGGCGCGTCAGCAGCCCGACCAGAACGCCGGTGTCGGGATCGGTCACGCCGAGGCGGCCCTGCCCTGTCGCGGTCATCACGTCCAGGGCGTGGGCCACCACGTCGTCGGGATGAACGACCGCCAGCGGCAGGCCGGCCGCCAGTGCTCCCAGCAGATCCGCGCCGTGCCCGCCCTCCAGCGTCCAGTGCAGAGCCTGCCCCCGGGTGGCGAGGCCGACCGGGCGGCGGGCGGCGTCGAGCACCGGATAGGCCTGGTGCCGCCCGGCCTCCATCGCGGCGACCGCCTCCGCGACGCCGCTCTCGGCGTCGAGTGTGTCCACGTCGCGGACCATCACGTCGCGCACGCGGGTCAGCGCATAGGCGTCGATGGCGTATTCGCGGGTGACGTGCTGGCCGCGGCGGGCGAGCTTTTCCGTGAGGATCGAGCGCTTCAGGAGCAGAACCGTGACGGCGTAGGCGGTCACCGTCGCCGCAAGCAGGGCGCCGAGGACGCGGACATCGCCGGTGAGTTCGACGGCAAAGAGGGCGCCGGTGAGCGGCGCGCGCATGGTGCCGCCGAGCATCGCCGCCATGCCGAGCAGAGCCCAGAAGCCGTGAGCGCCGGGCAGAGCGAGGCCGGCGAGCCAGCCCATCGACCCGCCGAGGATCAGGAGAGGTGCCAGGACGCCGCCCGACGTGCCGGAGGCGAGCGCCACCAGCCAGATCGCCGCCTTGACCGCGAGGATCAGGAGCACGGCCCTCACCGCGAGGTCGCCGCCGAGAAGGTCGCCGATCACATCGTAGCCGACGCCGAGCGCCCGCGGTTCGATCAGCCCGCCGAGGCCCACGAACAGGCCGCCGATGGCCGGCCACCACATCCAGTGCAGCGGCAGCCGCTCGAAGGCATCCTCCAGCCGGTAGAGCAGCGTGGTCAGCACGCCCGACATGAGCCCGGCCAGGAGACCGATGCCGGCGCAGGCGATCAGCCCCCATCCGGGCAGCGCCGGGTCGCTGGCGAAGGGAAAGAGCGGGCCCGCCTCGAACAGCAGCGGACGGAGCGCCGCGGCGGTGAGGACGGCCGCCGTTACCGGCACGAAGCTGCGCGGCCGCCACTCGAACAGCAGCAATTCGACGGCGAGCAGCACCGCTGCAACCGGCGTGCCGAAGATCGCCGTCATGCCGGCGGCGGCGCCCGCCACTAGGAGCGCCTTCCGCTCGGCGTCGCTGAGATGAAAGAGCTGCGCGAAGAGCGAGCCGACGGCGCCGCCCGTCATGATGATCGGTCCCTCCGCACCGAAGGGTCCGCCGGTGCCGATCGAGATCGCCGAGGAGAGCGGCTTCAGCAGAGCGACCTTGGCCGACATGCGGCTCGCGCCGATCAGGATCGCCTCGATTGCCTCGGGGATGCCGTGACCGCGGATCTTCTCCGAGCCGTAGCGGGCCATCAGCCCGATCACGAGGCCGCCGGCCACCGGGACCCACACCATCCAGGGCGAGGGCGTCAGGCTGCCGAGCGAGCGCGGCACGGTGTCGAGCGCGCCAAACCATGCGAGGTTCGTCACCAGCGCGATGAGCCGCAGCAGGCCGGCCGCCGCCAGCGTCGCGCCCGCACCGATCACGAGCGCCATCCCGACCAGCACCAAGATGCGCCGGTCGGCGGTGAAGTCGCCGAGCGGACGCCGCACGATCTGGCTCGGCAGCTGCCGGTGGACCGGCACTTCCTGGTTCACGCATACCTCCTCGGGTCGGTTGCGACCTTTATATGTCGTACTACGATATAATCTAGGTCTCGGGGATGGATCGGGCGGTGAATGGTGGGTGAGGTATCGGATCGGGGGCCGGACGCGCTGTCGCGGTCGCATTACGCGGCGCTCGCGGCCTTTCGCTACGAGCTGCGGCGCTTCCTTGCCTTCAGCGAGGCGGCGGCGACGTCGGCCGGGCTGCCGCCGCAGCAGCATCAGGCCCTGCTCACCGTCGCGGGCCATCTCGGGCCGGTGCCGCCGACGGTCGGCCACATCGCCGAGCGGCTGCTGATCGCCCCGCACAGCGCGGCCGAACTCGTCGCGCGCATGGTCGAGGCCGGGCTCCTGACCAAGAACCGCGGCGCCCGGGACAGGCGTCGGATGGAACTCGCCCTGACGGCGGACGCCGAGGCCCTTCTGCTCCGGTTGACCGAAGCGCATCTGGAAGAGCTCGGTAGCCTCGAGCCGGCCCTTTTGCGGGCACTCGCCCTTGCCCGCGGCGAGGCCGTGGGCCCGGACGATATCCGGCAGGCCTGAAGGCACAGGCCCGCACGCCGACAGGCAGGGTCGGGCGCCCTGACGGACCGGCGCCGCGCTGCAATCCCCGCGCAAGGCTGACCCCTCAGAGAAGCTCGCGAACCATGTCAGGTCGCCAACGGGATCGGTCCGGGATGTTCGGTCGCGAGCAAGCCGAGAGATTGTGGAGCAACATCGTCGATCTCGGCGCGAGGCGGCTGATCGCCCTCGGGCTGGTCGGCCTGCTGGTGTTTCTCGGCGTCGGAATCGGCGCCTATTACCTCAGCCGTCCGGCGCAGGAGACGCTCTATACCGGCCTGTCCCGTGAGGACGTGGCGCGCATCGGCGGCGTCCTCAAGGACAGCGGCATCCCCTTCGACGTGTCGTCCGACGGCACGGCGGTGCTCGTCTCCTTCGGCCACACCGCGCAGGCGCGGATGCTGCTGGCCGAGAAGGGCCTGCCGCAGAGCTCCAAGTCCGGCTACGAGCTGTTCAACGACCTGGGCTCGCTGGGCATGACCTCCTTCATGCAGGAGGTGACCCGGGTGCGGGCGCTGGAGGGCGAGATCGCCCGCACCATCCAGGGCATGAAGGGCGTGCGCGCCGCCCGCGTCCACCTCGTCCTGCCCGACCGCGGCTCGTTCCGCCGCGACCAGCAGCCGGCCTCGGCCTCCGTGGTGGTGCGCACCGAGCCCGCCGACGACGTGTCCGGCGCTCAGGCCATCCGTCAGCTCGTCGCCTCGGCCATTCCCGGCATGAAGCCCGACCGCGTTACCGTGATCGGCTCCGAGGGCACCGTGCTGCTCGCGGGCGACGACGCCGGCACGGCGCCGACCGGCAGGATGGCGACGCTGGAGAAATCGGTCAGCCGCGAGATGCAGGACAACATCCGCCGCACGCTCAGCCCCTATCTCGGGGTCGGCAATTTCGAGGTCAGCGTCGCGACGCAGCTCAACACGGACAAGACCTCGACCAACGAGACGATCTACAACCCCGACCAGCGGGTCGAGCGCTCGGTGCGCTCGATGCGCGAGAACGAGAACAGCCAGAACCGCAACAGCCAGCGCCCCACCAGCGCCCAGGAGAACCTGCCCGACCAGCGCACCCGCTCGGACGGCAACGACCAGTCGAGCAACGAGAGTTCGAAGAAGGAGGATCTCACCAACTACGAGATCTCCCAGAAGACGATCCAGACGGTGAGCGACGGCTACGCCATCCGCCGGCTCTCGGTCGCGGTGCTGGTCAACCGCTCGCGGCTGACCGCCCTTGCCGGCCCGGACGACAAGGCGGGCCTCGACAGGCAGATTTCGGAGATCGAGGAGTTGGTCGGCTCGGCGGCGGGCTTCAGCAAGGAGCGCGGCGACACGATCAAGGTGGCGGCGGTCGGCTTCGTCAACGATGGCCAGCCGCTGGAACCGGTGCCGCCGCTCTCGCTTACCGACGTGATGATGAAGCAGTCCGGCACGCTCATCAACGCGGCGACGATCCTCGTCGTGGCCGGCCTGCTGATCTGGTTCGGCCTGCGCCCGGCCCTGCGCGCGATCCTGGCGACGCCGGATACCGCCGGGCTCGAGGCCATGGCGCTCGCCGGCCCCGAGAGCGCGCCTGCGCTCGCCGGGAGCCTTGCCGCCGAGGACAGCTTGGCTCTCTCCGCGTCCGCTGCCGCGCTTCCCGGCGCCGCCGGCCCGGGCGAGCCTGCCAAGCTTCCCGCGCCGGGCGTGGCCGGGCTGCTGGAGGAGCTGGAGGACAAGATGGCCCGCTCGCCGCAGAAGCGGCTGGAGCAGCTCATCGACATCGACGAGGAGCAGGTCGCGGCCGTTCTCAAGCGCTGGCTCATGCGTGAGGAGCCGGCGTGATGGACGCAGTGCTCGCCCGCTACCTGCCGGACTTTTCCGCGCCCCCGCCGCCGCCCGCGGCGGTGGCCGAGGAGCCGGACTTCTCCTCGGCATGGTTCCGTGCTCCGGCGGCAGCGCCGGCGCCGATCCCGGTCGCTGCTTCAGCCCCTGCCCCTGCCGGGCCCGAGATCGAACCGTTCCTGCCCCGTGCCGCCGTCGCGCGTCCGGTCGAGGATCGCGAGGCGCTGATCGCCGCCGCCGAGGCGCGGGGGCGCGAGCAGGGCCGGGCGGAGGCGCTGGCCGAGGCACAGGCGCAGTCCGCGCAAGAGCGCGCGGCGCAGCAGGCTCGGTTCGAGGAGCAGGTAACGCAGGCCCGCCGGGACTGGAGCGCGGCACAGGGCGAGACCTTGGCCGCCGACTTCGCCGCGGCGATGCAGGCGCTCGACGCCGCCTTGTCGGATCGCGTCGCGCGGCTGATCGCGCCGGTCCTCGACCAGGCGCTGCAGCATCGGGCGCTCGACGAACTCGGCGCCGCCCTCAGGCGCATCCTGGCCGAACCGCATCGGCCGGTCGTGCGGGTGCGCGGCCCGGAAGACCTGATCGCGGCGCTCGAAGCCCGGCTCGGCGGGCTTTCGGCCGGCATCGCCTTCGAGGCGGATGCGGGGCCGGAGGTGAGCGTGCATGCGGGCGAGACCGTGATCGAGACCGAACTCGCGGCCTGGAGCCGCCTGATCGCCGCGGCGGTCGCGGAGGCGTGAGATGTCGGAACGCCCTCACGAGATCATCATCATCAAGCGCCACGGCGACCACGAGGACGGCCATCACGGCGGCGCCTGGAAGATCGCGCTCGCCGACTTCATGACGGCGATGATGGCCTTGTTCCTGGTGATGTGGCTGATCAACTCGACCAGCAAGGAGCAGAAGCAGACCATCGCCGAGTATTTCAACCCGGTGAAGCTCGCCGAGGTCACCCACGACCGCAAGGGCGTGAACGACCCGCAGGACACCCCCAACGACCCTGCGCCGACCGGCAAGGGCAAGGGTGACGGCGGCAGCGCCGAGGGGGACGGCAAGGCCGGACCGCCGGGCAGCCGCGCCCGGGAAACCGCCCTGTTCCAGGATCCCTACGCCGTCCTCGCCAAACTCGCCGCGGAGGCCGAGGCCGCCGGGCCGGACGCCGCCAGCGCGGATGCGAGCGCGCTCGACACCGGTCAGCCGGGCGTGGCCGGCGGCGAGACCGGGCGCGACCCCTTCGACCCGCTCTACTGGCAGGTCGCCGCCCTGCCGCGCCAGCGCACCGACCATCCCGGCGCCCTCGACACCGTCGCCGCGGCGCCGGCCGAGGCCCGCATCGACGCGCGCGCCGGGGCGGCGACCGTCGGGAAGAAGGACGCGCCGAAGGACAATTCCAAGGAAATTGCGCGTCAGAGCCTGCGCGACGCCATGCGGCAGGCCGGGGTGAAGCTCGCTTCCGCCGAACCGATGCCGCTCGAACTGTCCGGTCCCAAACCCACTGAGATCGCCAAGCCTGCGCCCGAAACCGCGCCGGAGCCGATCGCATCCGAGTTCAAGCCGGCGCAGCCCGAGCCCAAGCTCGTGGCCAAGGCGGAAGCGTCCGCCTTCAAGGAGCCGCCCGCCGCGGCCGATCATGTGGCGAAGGCAGCCGAGACCGCGGCCCTGTCCGCCCTGAAGGCCGAGATCGCCCGGGTCGTGCCGGCTTTGCCCAACGGCATGCCCGCGCCGCATGTCGAGGTGCGCCGCACCGGCGAGGGCGTGCTCATCAGCATCACCGACGAGATCAACTTCAGCATGTTCGGGATCGGCTCGGCCGAGCCGACTCCGAAGGTGGTCAAGGCGCTGGAGCGCATCGCCAAGATCCTCAACGCACGCCCCGGTCGCGTCGTCGTGCGCGGTCATACCGACGGCCGGCCGTTCCGCTCGGAGAGCTACGACAACTGGCGCCTCTCCTCGGCCCGGGCGCAGATGGCCTCCTACATGCTCGTGCGCGGCGGTCTCGACGAGGCGCGCATCGAGCGTATCGAGGGCTATGCCGACCGCCAGCCCCGCATCGCCGCCGACCCGAAGGCCGCCGAGAACCGCCGCATCGAGATCCTGCTGCGGGGCCTGCCGGAATGAGCTTCTGGATTGTTTCGGCCGGTCCGACAGCACGGCTCCTTCGTAAGGCCGGCATCGCGCGGACCAGCCAAGCGCTTCGACAGTGCGGCCCGCCCGGAGGGTCCGGGTGGACGCGACAAGCGGCGAGCAGGACCGGGACGCGGCGCGCCGCCGTCCTCCTCGCGCTCGTCCTGGTCGCCGCTCCGGCCGACGCCGCCGAGCACGGCGACGCGCCCGCAGCCGACAGCCATGGCGCACCGGCAAAGCCCATCGAGCCCCTGCCGGTGACGGCGCACGACCTACCCGTGGAACTGACGCGCACCCTCCAGCTGCTGCAGGACCGCATCGCCCGCGGCTCGACCCAGGCGCACCTCGCGCAGCGCCAGCTCCTCGGCCATATCGAGCAGCGGCTGACCGCCCTCGCCCCCGAGACCTGGGCGGAAGCGGAGAACGTGCGGGCCGCCGTCACCTTCGCGCTCGCGGGGGGTGGGCCGGCGGTGCTGCGAGCATTGCTCACATCCGGCAAGGCGTCGGAGGCGGAACAGCCCCTGGCGCTCGGCGCCCTCGCCTATCTCGAAGGGCGCGAACGGGACGCGCGGGCCAAGCTCGCGGGCATCGATCCGCGCACGATGCCTGCCGGGCTCGCCGGGCAACTCGCGCTGACCCAATCGGCGCTGATGGTGCGCGAGGCTCCCGCCAAGTCGCTCGAACTTCTCGATCTCGCCCGTCTCCTGGCGCCCGGCACCCTGGTGGAAGAGGGCGCCTTGCGCCGTCAGATCTTCGTCGTGGCGCAGGGGGGCGACGCGCGGCGCTTCGAGGCGCTGTCGATCCAGTACCTGCGCCGGTTCCGCCGCTCGGTCTACGCCGGGAATTTCCGACAGCGCTTCGCCGGGGCGCTCACCCGCCTCGATTTCGACAGCGACCGCACCCGCATCGCCAGCCTGGAGCGGATGCTCGACGAGATCGAACCGGAGAGCCGGCGCGACCTCTACCTGCTCGTGGGGCGGGCGGGGCTGGAGCAGGGCCGCCGGGAAACGGCCCTCTTCGCCGCCGAGCGGGCGATGGGGCTCGCCGCGCCGGAGTCGCGGCCGGCGGCGCAGGCGCGGCTCTATCGCGGCGCGGCGCTGATCGTGGCCGACGGACGCTTCGAGGAGGGCTACGAGGCCCTGCGCGGCCTCGACCGCATCGATTTCGCGCCGGCCGACGCGGAGTTGCTCGATGCCGCGCTCTCGACGGCCCGGCAGATCCGCACGCCGACCACGGCTGCCGACGCGGCCGCCGCCCCGGCGGCCTCGGTCAGCCGCCCGATTCCCGAATCCGGCTCGCTTATGCGGGCGCAGGAAGCCCTGGCTCGGGCCGAGCGCGCCATGGGTGCCGCCGGCACCCCCTGAACCCTTTCCACTCTCCAATTACCGGACGATCGAGCCGTGATGCGGTCTCTCGACACCCTCATCCCGCTGCGGTCCAAGCCCGAGGCCGGCCGCTCCCCCGTGGGCGAGGAAGTGGGCGCCGCCCCCGGCTTCGAGGCGATGCTCGGCGCCCTCGAGAGCGGGGCGCCACAGCGCGGCGAGGCCGCGACGGGTGAACCCGAAGCCGGAGCGGACAAGCCCGCCGCCTCCGCAAGCGAAACGCCTCTCGCCCCCGGCACCGAACCCGGTTCCGCCCTTCAGGCACTGATGGCGCTCGCCGGCCCCGCCGCACCCCTCTTCGCTCCCGCCCCCTCCGCCGGGGTCGAGGCCATGGTGCAGCGCGCCGCGGCCCGGTCCGGCTCACGAGCCGACACGATTTCGGCGGAGACGACGGGACCGGTCTCGGTGGTCGGCCTGGAGACGCATTTTGCGCCCGTTCGGCCGCGCGGATCGGCGCCTTCGCTGTCGGACGCCCCGGGCCTCGGGAAGGTGGCGGGCGAACGCTCCGCACCGGCAGCCAACCCGGCCCCCGTCGGCACCGGTGCCGCGCCGGAAATCCCGGCCGCGGAGTCGGGCGCGCGCGCCACCTCGATTCTCCCGGATGCATCCGATGCGGATACGGCACCAAGAGAATCCGCTGATCGGTCGGCTCCGGTTCGGGAGCAGCAAATGGCGGGGTTCCGCTCCCCCGCGGGAGGACCGTCGGCCACCGACACCCCGCCGGAGCCGGCAGGCATGTTCGGGCTTGGACGCGATACCCGCACCGATGAGGCGGCCGGCCTCGTATCGCCGCAGCCGGCAACGCCTCGTCCGACGATGTCCGACGCGGCGCGAAGCTCCGACATGCGCGCCGCCGCGCCGCCGCTCGGCGAGTCGCCACAGCCCGGGCAACCGGGATTTGAACAAGCCTCTCCAACCGGGTCGGCAGCGGTCGAAGCCGCTCCGGCCCAAGCTGCGATGCCCGCGTCCCCTCAAGGCCAAGCGGGAGGCGGGCGCACCATCCGACCCGCCGGCACGACCGATGCGACGGCTCTCTCCCGGTCCGTCGAACCGGCGGCGGCCGATGCCTCGGAGCCGTCGCCCCTGCTCCAACCCGGCGCAACGGGCCCGGCCGAGCGCGGTCCCGAACCTGGGCGGCCACACCCGAGCGGAAGCGATCGAGCGGCTCCAAACTCGTTCGTCGGACCGGCGGCCGCGGATGTCTCCGAACCGTCCACAATGCCCCGACCCGGCGCGACGCCACCGGCCGAGCGCGGTCCCGAACCGCAGAGGGCGCATCCGGCCGGCGGCGCGCGCGGCGAACCGATTGCGGAACAGGCAGCCCCATCGATGCCGGGCACGGAGGTCGAGCCCCGGCGAGGTCAGGCGAAAGCGGGTGCCGCGACCGAACTGCCCGGCGCCGAAGCGCCGGTCCCGGAGGCACCGTCCGTCGAACCGGCGGCGCACGAGACCGCGGCCGCACCAGTTCCGACGCCGGGCTCGCCGCTGCGCCAGATCGTCGACGCGATCTCGGCCCAATTGCCCGCGGCACCCGCCGCCCTGGCCCGTCCGATCCCTGTCCCGGGCGAGGCCGGGCCGCTGAAGATCCTCACGCTCCAGCTCCATCCGGCCGAACTCGGCTCAGTGCTGGTGCGAATGCGCCTGCAGGACGGACGCCTCGAGATGAACCTGCGCACCAGCCGCGATGAGACCGCCGAGCGGCTGCGCAAGGAGGGCGATCTGCTCTCCGGCCTGCTGCGCGAGGCCGGGTACGAGCCTGAGGCGGTGACGATCCAGGGCGGCGGCACCGGATCGGGCGAGTCCGGCCCGCGCGGCCAGGGCTTCGGCGCCTTCGCGGAGTCGCAAGGCGGCCAGCACGACGGACAGCCGGGCGCGGCGACGCAAGATCATTCGGGCCGACGCCCGTCCCCCCACGCGGACGAGGCCGCGAAGCCCAGAGAGGAGCAGGAGCATGAGACGGATTCTGGCGGGCGCGATCGCGGCAGCCTGTATCTCTAGCGCCGTCGGAACGGACGCGGCGACCGCACATTCCGCCGATCGGCAAGCGGGTTCGGCTCACGCGAGCACGGCCGGCGACGGCATGGTCGCCGCGCCCGCACGCGGCGAGCCCGCAGCTACCTCCCGGATCTGCGAGCGCCAGATGGCGCAGGCCGCCGCCAAGTACGGGGTGCCGCTCGGCATGCTCTACGCGGTCGGGCTGACGGAGAGCGGCAAGCGCGGCTCGCTCCAGCCCTACGCCATGAACATCCAGGGCAAAGCCTATTTCGGCACCAGCGCCGGCGACGTGGTGCAGCGCCTCACGCAGGCGCAGCGCGAGGGCGTGCGCCTGGTCGATCTCGGCTGCATGCAGATCAACCACCACTATCACCGGGCGAAGTTCGCCTCGCTGGAGGCGATGATCGATCCGGCCCAAAACGTGGAATACGCCACCCGCTTCCTGAAGGAGCTGAAGGAGCGCGAGGGCAGCTGGACGCTGGCCGTGGCGCGCTACCATGCAGGCCCCAACAACAACCCGGCGCAGAAGGTCTACGTGTGCCGCGTCATCACCAACATGGTCGCGACCGGCTTCGGCAACTGGACGCCGGGGGCGAAGGCGTTTTGCCAGTAGCCGGGCTCACCCGACGTAGGTGTAGCCCATGTAGCGCTTGGCCTCGATCGGATCGTGGCCGAGACGCTCAGCGAGCTTCTTGCGCAGCTTGCTTACGTGGCCCTCGATGACGCTCTCCTCGACGCCGTTGCTGTAGACGCCGTAGACCACGTTGAAGACCTGCGTCTTGGTGAGCCGGCGCCCGCGGTTGCGCACGAGGTATTCGAGGATGTGGCGCTCCCGCCGCGGCAGGGAGAGCGGAACGCCGTCGATCTCGGGGTCGCGGCCGTCGTGGAAGACCTTGAGCCGCTCGACCGCTCCGGCCTCGCCGCCCGTCCCGGCCTCCGCCTCGCCCGCGGGAGCTTGAGACGCCCCTTGCGCAGCGTTGACCCGGCGCCAGATCGCCTCGGACCGGGCCAGGATCTCGCGGACATGGACGGGCTTGGGCAGCACGTCGTCGATGCCGGCTTCGAGGAGTTCGACGGTCTGCTCGAGCGAGCGCAGGTCGGCCAGGGCGATGATCGGCGCACGGGACTGCTTGCGGATGACGCCCGCGCATTTCGCCCGCTCCTCGAAATCGCCGAGGAGGAAACCCTGGATCGCCTCGACATCGCTGCGGGAGGCCGCCCTGAGCCAGCTCAGGAATTCGTCGGGCATGAGCGCGAACGAGGAGATCCCCTCACGCTCGAAGCTGGCCTTGTAACCCGCCTTCACCGTGTCGCGCGGATCGACCAGAAAATACATCGGCGATCATCCCCCTGATCCGGCCCGCTCCGTGAACCGAGCGGTGTCGCAGCGCGTCGGGCCGAGTCGCCTCTCGGACGCCGGGTCGCCGCAGCGGGGTATCCATGTCGTAGCGCGGCGGGAGGGTCAATCACGCGCGCGTGATCACCACGATGCCGCCCGAATTCCCATTGCGCGCGTTGCATTCGGGCACAACTCAGGCGTTTCCCACCCGGGCTTGGTCGAGGGCGCTGGCGAAGCCGTCCAGCCCGATCGCGGCGGTGTTCTCGGCGACGATGCGCTGGATCGCGACGCCCGCGAACAGGTCGTCGAGTACCAGCTTGAAGAACACCGTCACGGGCTCGCTCGCGAATTCCAGATCGAGGACGACCTGCATGGAATTGCCCCAGTCGAGGCTCACGTCGGCCCCGTCGGCATAGGTCAGGACCGAATCCTTGAAGAACAGCTCGGCGGAGGAGGCGACGAGGTCGGCGATGTTGCCGTGCCGCTGCCCACGGATCCAGCCGATCAGCACGGCGCCGTCGAGCAGGCACAGCTCGGCGATGAAGCCGCGCAGCGCCTGGGCGAAGAGTTCCTCGGCCGCCGCGAAGGCGTTGGGCGGCATCGGCAATGCGGGCGCGAAACGGTGAACCTGGGGGGTCATCGGGCTCTCGCGAAAAGGAAGAAAAGGATCTGCGCCACGGCGCGGTAAAATTCGGCGGGAATCGTCTGATCGACCTGCACAGCATCGTACAGCGACCTTGCGAGAGGCTTGTCCTCGATCACCGCGATGCCCTTTTCCTCGGCGATCGCCCGGATGCGCAGCGCGATGAGATCCTGGCCCTTGGCGAGCACGAGGGGGGCCGGGTTTTCGGCCGGCTCGTAGCGCAGGGCCACCGCGAAGTGGGTCGGGTTGGCGATCACCACGGTCGCCCGGTCGACATTGGCGAGCATCCGGTTGCGGGCGCGGTCCTGGGCGAGCGAACGCAGCCGGGCCTTGATGAAGGGATCGCCCTCGGTCTGCTTGTGCTCGTCTTTGATGTCCTGGCGCGACATCCGGAGCGAGCGCTGCCAGCGCAGCCGCGCCCAGACGAGGTCGCCCGCCACGATGACGATGGTGGCGATGGCCACCGCCGACACGAGCCGGATCGAGACCGTCAGGATCAGTTCGGGCAACTGGCTCGGATCGACGAACATGGCGTTCACGGCTCTTGTCCGCTCCGAGCGAAGGAGCAGAAGGGCGACGACACTGACCGACAGGAATTTAACGAGGGATTTCAGGAACTCGACCTGACCCGAGGTCCCGAAGATTCGTGAGAAGCCCGCCATCGGCGAGACCCGTGACCATTTCGGCGTGATCCGGTCGAGGACGAGGCGCGGCAGGTTCTGGAGCAGCGAGGCGGCGAGGCTGCAGACCGCCAGGATCAGCAGGATCGGCAGAAGGAAGCGGCCCGCCGCCAGCGCCACCCGGCTGAGCAGCAGCATGGCATCCCCGCCGGTCTCCAGGGAGAAGCCGCGCGGATCGTCGAGGAGCGGCGCGAAATCCCTCGCGAGCTGCGCCGCCTGACCGCGGGCGAACAGCGCCAGCGCGATCAGCAGGCCCAGCGTCGAGGCGAAGACCGGCGCCTCGCGCGAGAACGGAATGTCGCCCTTCTCGATCGCCTCCCGCACACGCCGCTCCGTGGCGGCTTCGGTCTTGCTCTCCTTGTCCTCGCCGTCCGCCACGCCTCAGCCCCGCAGGCGAGCGCGACGGCGGCGCGGGTCAGCGGATGAGCGCCTCATCCTCGCCTCCCGGATTGATCTCGATCTCCCCGCGCCCGGCCATCTCCATGGCCAGATCGGTGATGGAGCGGCGCGCCTCCAGCACGTCGCGCTGCGCCGCCGGCTCGCCGCCGTTCAGTTCGTGCTCGACCATGCGGCGCACCCGGGCCGAGAGGGCGCCGAGGACGGTGGTGCGGAAGTCGGCGTCCGTGCCCTTGAGCGCCAGCACCAGCCGGTCGTTGGGCACGGCATCGAACAGGGTGGTGCGCGCGCGCGGCGCCAGCTTGACGATGTCGTCGAAGGTGAAGAGCAGGCCCTTGAGGATCTCCACCGATTTCGGGCGCGACTTGCCGAGACTGGTCAGCACGTCGTCCATCTGCTGGCGCTCCATCTTGTTGATGATGTCGGCCATCTTGGCGTGCGTGTCGGCGCCGGAATTGCGCGCGCCGTTGATCATGAAGTCCTCGTGCAGGGTCTTCTCGATGGCCTGCAGCACGTCGTCGACGATCGGCTTGACGCTCAGCATCCGCCGCATCACCGTGTTGCGTAAGGGGGCCGGCAGGTGTCCCATCACCTTGGCGGCGGTGGCGGGTTTGACCTTCGAGAGGATGAGCGCCGCGGTCTGGGGATGCTCCTTGACGAGGTAGCTCGCCAGGACGCTCTCCTGCACGGTGCCGAGCCGCTCCCATATCGAGCGGGTGGCGCCGCCGCGCAGATCGGCGAGGATGTCCGCGATCTGATCGGCCGGCAGCAGGCCGCTGAGCAGCTTTTCGACCTCGCCCGCGGTGCCGATCAGGCTGTTGCCGGCAGAGAACTCGGCGGAAAAGGTTTCCACCACCGTGTCGAGCTGCTCGGGGCTGACCGCGCCGAGATTGGAGGCCGAGCGGGTGATGCGCTTGAGCTCATCCGGCTCGAAATACTTGATGAGCCGCCCGGCTGCGGGCTTGCCCATGGCGAGCAGGAGCGCCGCCACCTGATCGACGGGGTCGAGCCGCCGGGCCGCCGCGCGGGTGGCGAGGGCGCCCGGAGGTACGGCGTCCGCTGGAAGGGGGCTCGATGCCATGGTGGCGCGCTTGCCCCGAGACTCAGCTGTTCTGATCGGCGGCGGAGGGGCCGACCACCTCGGTCAGCGACACGCCGAAGCGGGAGTTGTCTTCCTCGACGATGACGATCTCGCCCCGGGCGATGACCCGGCCGTTGACCATCACGTCCACGGGCTCGCCGACCCGGTGGTCGAGGGGCACGACGGCCCCGCGCCCGAGCTTCATCAGGTCGGCCACCGGCATGGTCGCGGAGCCCAGAACGACCTGCATCAGCACCGGGATGCGCAGGATCGAATCGAGGTTGCGCCCGTCGCCGACGCGGGGCTCGGTGCCGGCGAGATCGGTCTCGGGGAAGGGGCTGCTGCTCATCGCTCGGGCTCGTGGGGTCGGCTTGGCCTCGGAGACGGTCTAGCGGGTCTGGCTGACGCGAGGCTGGTGCCGGATGCGTCGGATTTCGCCGATCCCACCCACGCCCTCCCCCTGGCCAGCGGCGCAGAGCGACGCCCTCGAAGGGTTTGCCGAGACACGCGCGGGATCAGGAGGCCCCATCAAAGCCGCTTTGCAGCACCTCAGGGCGAGGTGACGGCTGCGGGTGCCGGTCTTCAGCGCGAGGTCACAGGAACCTCACGCCTTCTCGGAACGCGCCGCCAGGAGCGCCGCCCGCGAAGCCTCCAGCGCGTCGAGCGCAGCCCGCGCTTCCTCGATCTTGAGGCTCAGGGCCTCCAGAACCTCGCGGCCCTCCTCCTTGAAGGAGCGAACCGCCTCGCCGGCCTGCGTCAGCGCCACACCGGAGGCGGCGACCGCCGCACCGTACTCGGCCTGGGTCCGGTCGAGGCGCTTGAGCTTCAGGTACATCGGCACCACGCAGGCGCTCGTGGCGACGAGCGCGACGAGGAGTATGCCGTCAACCAGCGAGCCCATGGCCGCCCTCCTTCTCCGGATTGATCGCGTCCTCCACCCGCAGGACGTAGGCGCCCTGCGACTGCCCGGCCCGGCACCAGAACAGCGGCCGGTCATTGCCTTCGAGCTTGATCCGGGTGGCGGGCGTCGCGTCCAGGCCGATCACTTGCCCGACCTTCAGCCCGGCGATCTCGCCGAGCGTCAGGTGGCGCTCCTCGAGCACGGCGCGCAGGCGCACGGTGGTCTTCTGCACCTCCGCCGCGATCTGCTCGGCCCAGCGCGGATCGCGGGCGGCGGATTCACCGGTCAGCACCTTGCCCAGCGCCGGGCGCAGCGGGTTGAGCACCGTCTGCGGGATGATGAGGAACATCTCGCCGCCGCGGTTGAGCGCCTGGAGCAGGAACTTGGCCTGCACCGCCTTGTTGGAGCGCCGGCCGATCACCGCGAATTCCATCCGCGTCTCCGTCCGCTCCAGCCGGAAGGCCGTCCGCGAGACGAGGCCGAAGGAGGATTCGAGCGCCTTGCCGACCTGCTCGAACACCATCTGCGCGATGCGCAGTTCGATGGCGGAGAAAGTGCGCTCGTCCTC
Source organism: Methylobacterium sp. B4 (assembly GCF_003201865.1). Classification (GTDB taxonomy): domain Bacteria; phylum Pseudomonadota; class Alphaproteobacteria; order Rhizobiales; family Beijerinckiaceae; genus Methylobacterium. The sequence goes on from NZ_QJJJ01000003.1 coordinate 54,533, forward strand.
GACCGGCGGCTCGGAGCCGTCGGAGCCGAACAGTACCTCGACCATGGTGTAGATGAAGTCGCGGTCGAGCCCGACCAGCACGTGCCCATCCCAGTCGGGCGCCTGGAAGATGCCGACCACCGCGTTCGCGTCGTAGGCGTCGAGGAACTCGCCGAAGCGCCCGCTCTCGACGCCGTTGAGCGAGTAGAAGGTCGGGGAGGCGGCCAGATGCTTGGCCGCATCGCTGCAGGCGGTGGCGAGGCGGTCGAACACCACGTGGAGCATCGGCAGCCGGTCGAGCGACAGGCCGCCGGCTTCCTGGATCCGGGCGCGGATGTCGGCCGCGGGCTTGGTTGCGGTCACGAAGGGCGGAAGTTCAGGACCGGGCGCGGCCTCGGGCAGCGCGTCGAAGGCTTGGTCGGTCCGATCGGAGGTCTGGGTCTCGTCCATCTGGAAAAAACCCTCAGGCCGCGGCCGGCTCGGCGCGGGCGCCCGGCACGGTGGCGCTCTCGACCTCGTCGATGGTCGGGCGGTCGCCGCCGGCGATGCCCTTGCGTCCGTGCTCGATCGCGACCTGCGGCAGCGCGCCGTTCATGTAGGCGATCAGGCTCTGCTTCACGATGGTGTAGACGCTGCACTGCTTCTCGCGCACGCCCTTGATCTTCACGGCGAGCGGGGCGAGCATTCCGTAGGAGGCGAACACGCCGATGAAGGTGCCGACCAGCGCGGCGCCGATCAGGCCGCCGAGGATCTGCGGCGACTGGTCCAGCGCCCCCATCGCCTTCACGATGCCGAGCACCGCCGCGACGATGCCGAGCGCCGGCAGCGCCTCCGCCACGGTGTTGATCGCGGCATAGGGCTTGAGCTTGTACTTCTTGTGCGTGCCGATCTCCTCCTCCATCAGCGCCTCGATCTCGTGGGAGCGGGCGTTGCCGATGAGGATCAGGCGGCAATAGTCGCAGATGAACAAGACCAGATCCTGATCCTTGGTCACCTCGGGATAGTTCTTGAAGATCTCGGAATTGGCCGGATCGTCGAAATGCGTCTCGACCTCGTTGCGCGGCTTGGTCTTCAGCTCGCGCATCAGGGCGTGCAGCAGCCCGAGCAGCGAGAGGAAGTCCTGGCGCTTGGGGCCCTTGTTGGTGAAGGCCTCCATCGTCGCCTTGCCGGAATCGACCACGGTCTTCATCGGGTTGGCGATGACGAAGGTGCCCGCCGCCATGCCGAAGATGATGACGAACTCCCAGGGCTGCCAGATCACGATCAGGTGCCCGCCCATGGCGACGAAGCCGCCGAGCATGCAGCCGATCGCGATGACAAGGCCGACGAGGATGCCCATGAGGAAGGCTCCGGAGACAACCGTTTGCGGGGACGGGCATCGGCAGGCGACGCCCCTTCGAGCCGCAGCGAATAGGCGCGGTGGCTTGCGCGGAGCTTTGTGGGGCGATGCGGCGCCCCGGCTTGGAGGTGGGCCCGCGAGCGCATAACTGAGGCTCGAACCCCACCTTCCGACGAAACCGGAGCGCCTCCTTGGCCCAGACCGACGATCGCCTGCCGCAGATGCACGCCACCACGATCCTGATGGTCCGGAAGGGGGGCCGGGTGGTGATCGGCGGCGACGGTCAGGTCAGCCTCGGCCAGACCATCGTGAAGGGCAATGCCCGCAAGGTCCGGCGGCTGGCCAAGGGCACCGTGATCGGCGGGTTCGCGGGGGCGACCGCCGACGCCTTCACCCTGTTCGAGCGGCTGGAAGCCAAGCTGGAGCAGTATCCCGGCCAGCTCACCCGCGCCTGCGTCGAACTCACCAAGGATTGGCGCACGGACCGCTACCTGCGCCGGTTGGAGGCGATGATGCTGGTGGCTGATCGTGAGGTGAGCCTGCTGCTGTCCGGCTCCGGCGACGTGCTGGAGCCCGAGACCGGCGTCATGGCGATCGGCTCGGGAGGCAACTACGCCCTGTCCGCCGCCCGCGCCCTTGAAGACGGCGACCTCGACGCCGAGGCGATCGTGCGCCGCTCGATGAAGATCGCCGCCGAGATCTGCGTCTACACCAACGGCAACCTCGTGATCGAAACGCTCGACGCGGCCTGAGGCGCGGGCGCCCTGGAAAGGCGGGCTATGCCCGCTTAGATCGACCTATCGGGGAAGGTGTCGCGCCGGTCGCGTAGCCCCGGACAATCCAAAAAACGGCCGCAGGAGCCCGATGACCACCTTCTCTCCCCGCGAGATCGTCTCCGAGCTCGACCGCTTCATCGTCGGCCAGAAGGATGCCAAGCGCGCCGTCGCCATCGCCTTGCGCAACCGCTGGCGCCGGCAGCAGCTCCAGGGCCCGCTGCGGGACGAGGTCGCGCCCAAGAACATCCTGATGATCGGGCCGACGGGCTGCGGCAAGACCGAGATCGCCCGGCGGCTGGCCCGGCTCGCCGGCGCGCCCTTCCTCAAGATCGAGGCCACGAAGTTCACCGAGGTCGGCTATGTCGGCCGCGACGTGGAGCAGATCGTGCGCGACCTCGTGGAGGTCGGCATCGGTTTGACGCGGGAGGAAAAGCGCAAGTCGGTCAAGGCCAAGGCGGAGGCGGCGGCCGAGTCCCGCATCCTCGACGCGCTGGTCGGCCCCACCGCGAGCCAAGCGACCCGCGAGAGCTTCCGCAAGAAGCTGCGGGCCGGCGAGCTCGACGACAAGGAAGTGGAGATCGAACTCGCGGCCGGCGGATCGCAGGGCCTGCCGATGTTCGAGATCCCCGGGATGCCCGGCGCCTCCATGGGCGCGATCAACCTGTCCGACATGCTCGGCAAGGCGCTCGGCGGCCAGCGCGGCAAGCCGCGCCGCATCACCGTCGCGGACGCCCACGCTCCCCTGATCGCCGAGGAGAGCGACAAGCTCGTGGACGACGACGCCCTGACCCGCGAGGCGATCCGCGAGGTCGAAGACAACGGCATCGTCTTCCTCGACGAGATCGACAAGATCTGCGCCCGGGAAGGCCGCTCCGGTGCGGACGTGTCCCGCGAGGGCGTGCAGCGCGACCTGCTGCCCTTGATCGAGGGCACCACGGTGGCGACGAAGCACGGGCCGGTGAAGACCGACCACATCCTGTTCATCGCGTCGGGCGCCTTCCACGTCTCCAAGCCCTCCGACCTTTTGCCCGAGTTGCAGGGCCGCCTGCCGATCCGGGTCGAGCTGCAACCGCTCACGGTCGAGGATTTCAAGCAGATCCTCACCGCGACGGAAGCGAGCCTGATCAAGCAGACGGTGGCGCTGATGCAGACCGAGGGTGTCACCCTCGACTTCACCGAGGATGCCATCGACGCGCTCGCCCGCGTGGCGGTCGAAGTGAACGGCACGGTGGAGAATATCGGAGCCCGCCGCCTGCAGACCGTGCTGGAGCGGGTGATCGACGAGATCTCGTTCACGGCGACCGACCGCTCCGGCGAGACGGTGCCGATCGATGCGGCCTACGTGCGCGACCGGGTGCAGGATCTCGCCTCGAACGCGGATCTCAGCCGCTTCATCCTGTGATCGCGTGAGCCGAGGGAGCGGTCCCGGCGGCGCCGGCCTGCCCATCCTCGCACTCGTGGCGGCGATGGTGTCGATCCAGAGCGGTGCGGCGCTCGCCAAGGGATTGTTTCCGGTCGTCGGCGCGGCGGGCGTCACGACGCTCCGAGTCGGCTTCTCGGCGCTGATCCTGCTCGCCGTCTGGCGGCCCTGGCGGCGCAGCCCGGAGCGCGGAGAGATCGGCGCCATCGCGCTCTACGGCGCGGCGCTCGGGCTCATGAACCTGCTGTTCTACCTGGCGCTGCGCACGATCCCCCTCGGCGTCGCGGTGGCCATCGAGTTCACGGGTCCGCTGGCCGTCGCGCTTTTCGGCTCCCGCCGGGCGCTCGACTTCGCCTGGATCGGGCTCGCGGTGCTCGGGCTCGGCCTGCTGCTGCCGCTGGGCGAGACGAGTACCCTCGATCCGACCGGCGCCGCTTTGGCGCTGGGCGCGGGCCTGTGCTGGGCGGGCTACATCGTGTTCGGCCAGCGCGCCGGCCGGGCCGGCGGCGGGCGGGCCGTGGCCCTCGGCATGGCGGTCGCTGCCCTCGTCGTGGCACCCGTCGGGATCGCGGAGGCCGGCGCGGATCTGCTCGTCCCCGCCACCTTCGGGACAGGCCTCGTCATCGCCGTGATGTCGAGCGCCTTGCCCTATTCCCTCGAAATGTTCGCGCTGACCCGCCTGCCCCGCCCGGCCTTCGGCGTGTTGATGAGCCTCGAACCGGCGGTGGCCGCGCTCGCCGCCCTCGCCCTGCTCGGAGAGCGCCTGACGCTCGTGCAATGGGGCGCGATCGGCTGCATCGTGGCGGCCTCGGCGGGGATCACGGTGATGGGTCGGCGGCGCGCCGACGACAACCGCTGACTTCCTTCAAGAGAGATCGGCGTTCAGAACCTCATCAACGGTCGTGAGGATCGTCTCGACATCCCCCGCTGTGGGCTCAAAGGCCAAGTCGCCGTGGACGAGGCGGTTTCTGAGGGGGACCAGATGGCGGAGACGTCGCTCCGTCTCAGGCTCGATCATGCCGTCCATTGCCAGAGTCTGGACGACGGTGCCCGGCATGCGGGCTTGGCTTTCCGCTCCGTCACGACGCGCACGGAGTGCGGCCTCCAGAAGAGACCAACCCATGATGAAGGCTGCGCGACGATCGCCTTGCGTCGTGAGCCTCCGTACGTCTTCGACTGCTCGCCGGACGACATCCGGCGCGACCGGCGCGATCGTGTCGGCCGAGTGCGGGTCCGATCCCCTATAGAACACGCGAAACTGCCAGTCCGGCTGTCCATCGAAGCGACGCTTGATGTCCGATAACGCTCGCTGCGAGGTCAGGCTCGGCTGTTGTTTAACTTCGATGACAATGTTGCTGCCGGCCTTCTGGGCAAGCGCGTCCGGAACGTAGGATCCGAGGAAACTGGGCAACTGCTTCGGATCGGGCTCCGCGGTGAAGGCGAATCCTTCCTCCTCGAAGCGCCGACGCAAGGTGTCGATGAACTGTCGCTCGGCATCCGGTCGAAGCGATCGAACCTGTTCCATCACAGGAGCCTCCAACTCAGGTCGTCGTCGATCCTGACGTAGACCGTGGGCCGCGGGACATCCAGGGCTTCAGCTAGTTGCGCACTCGGATCGGAGAAAATCCACTCCACATCGGGCTCGAACTTCTGGATGAGGACGCGCTCGACATCGTTATCGGTCATGCAGGCCACATGGATCAGCGCATCCATGATCGGCTTGACGATATTGTCGATGTCACCTTCCATCTGCAAAGCCGCGAAGTAGTAGATCGTTAGACTGAGTGGGCGGCGATCGAGAAAACCTAGCGGATCGGTCTCTTCAATCCGCGCACGCGCCGCTTGCCTGACCTCCGACTTCCACCGCTCCTTGGACCGTCCACTTGCTTGGAGTGAGATCGGCGTGGAGGCAACGAAGAACTCGAGCGGATAAATCGTATCCTGATCAGCCAAGGTCACGCTTGCCTTCGCGGCTCGCACGGCCGTTGGACGAAGCTACCACTCAATCTCGCGCACCACAACTTAAGAGAGTAGAGAGAGCGATCTATCCCTCCCAAACCTGCCCCGGCCGCAACGCCAAAAACCGCTCCGGCGGCAGGCTCGCCGCCGCGAGCGCTTCGCCCAAGGCCTCGACCGGCCGCTCGATGCCCTCGTCGGTGAGCTTGAATGTGCCCCAGTGGTGGCCGAGCGCCTGATCGGCGCCGAGCAGGGTCAGGGCCTCCACCGCATCGGCCGGATTCATGTGCTGGGGCTGCATGAACCAGCGCGGTTCGTAGGCGCCGATGGGCAGGGTGGCGAGCCGCGGCGGGCCGAACCGGGCGCGGATCTCGCGAAAGATCGCGCCGTCGCCGAGGCCGGTATCGCCGACATGGTAGTGCACGCCCCGCGGCGTGGTGAGCAGGAAGGCGCACCACAGGGCCATGCGCCGGTCGTTCAGGCCGCGGGCCGACCAGTGGTTGGCGGGGGTGAGATGGGCGGTGATGCCCGCGCCGAGATCGACCGACTCGCCCCAGTCGCGGGTCTCGACATGCAGGGTGTCGTCGTAGCCGCGCACGATCGCGTCGTTGCCGAGCGGCGCCACGATCAGCGGCTGATGGTCCTGCCAGAGCCGGGCGACGGTCGGGCCGTCGAGATGGTCGTAGTGATTGTGGGTGATCAGCACCGCATCGATGGGCGGCAGGTCGGCATAGGCGATGCCCGGCGGATTGACCCGCTTGGGGCCGGCGAAGCGGAACGGGCTCGCACGCTTGGAAAAGACCGGATCGACCAGGATGTTGCGGCCCGCCACCTGGAACAGGCAGCTGGCATGGCCGATCAGCACGACGCGCAGGCCCTGCACCCGCTCCGGCGGCTTGTCCGCCGGGAACGGACTCGGGAAGCTGCCGGGCCAGGCCTCGGGCTTGCCGGTCCTGCGCCAGCGGGCGAGATCGCCGAGCGACTTGTCCGGCGGCTGGTTCGGGGCGTGGAAGCGCAGGCCGTCGAAGTGGTCGCTCTTGGGCCCGCGGTAATACGGATTCTTTCCGCGTCGGCGGGCAGCGTAGCCGACCCCGCCCAGCGTCATCACCGTGGCCGCGCTGGCGACCGTGAGCAGGCCACGCTTCTTCATACGGCCAAGATGGCCCGGCCCCGGCGCCGTTCAAGCGGCGCGGACCCGATGCCGCGGGATGCAGCAAGGCCCGGCATCAGGAGCGCCAGCGCAGTTCCTGGCGGGTGAGCGGGTTGGCGAAGGGCCTTCCCTCTCGGGCGGCCTCCAGGGCCTCCCGCTTGAGGCGGAAATACCATTGCGAGGGCAGGTCGCCCTGGCCGAGCAGCACCAGGGTCGGCTTGCGATCGAGCCCGGCCTGGGCGTGCTGGAGCACCTGCTGATCCTGGGTCAGGAACTGGCGCATCAGCGGCCGGGCCACCGGCTTCAGCAGGTTGAGCGCCGGCATGCTCCAGTAGAGCGCGTTGGTCAGCATCGTCCGGTTGGGGCCCATCGGCGTGGCGAAGGTGTAGTTCGCCACGTGCTTGGCGCCGGCCCTGATCCGCTCCAGCCGCACGCCGGGCAGGCGGAACTCGATCTCGACCTCCGGCGCGCCGCCCAGCAGGCGGTAGACCGGCGAACTCGTGGTGGTGGCGTGGCTCGTCATGACGAAGCCGTGCGGCACGGGCTGGAAGGTCTTCACCTTCTCCCGCAGCTCCTTGGAGGGCCGGAACCACCAGGTGTCGTGGACGAAGGCGACGTGGCCGGGATCGACGAGGCTCAGCGTCGTCAGATCGAACGAGGCCTCGACCTCCAATTCGAGCACGAGGCTGCCCGCCGGCTCGAAATCGAGGGCGGGCACGGCCGGCACCGCCTCCGGGTCGGCGGGGCCGAGATGCGGGTTGACCCAGAGAAAGCCCGCGCTCTCGACGATGGGGAAGCGCTGGACCGCGATGCGGGAGAAGTCGGAGGCGTCGTGTTCGGAGAGCGTCGGCACGTCGCGGCAGCGCCCGTCGGTGCCGAAGCGCCAGCCGTGGAACGGGCACATCAGGGTGTCGCCGTCGAACTTGCCCTTGGAGAGCGCCATGCCGCGATGGGGGCAGCGGTCGCGCAGGGCGAACGGGACGCCGTCCTTGCCGCGGCCGAGCACGACCTGCTCGCCGTTCAGCGCCATCGCCCGCATCTTGCCGCCCGCCACCGCGGAGGCCGGGCCGACGCAGTACCAGGCATTGGGCAGCGGCTCGCGCATGGCGCGCGGGTCGAGGACGTCGTCGGCGGTAGAGGCGCGCGGGGCGGCGGAGGAGGACATGTGGCGGGGGCGACCGATGCTGACGAGCGCCCTCTTTAGGCGCCTCGCCCCGCGCCGGCCAGACGCGCGGCCGGCGACCCCTTGTGCACCGCGGCGAGACAACGCAGCGGCGGCCCTTTCGCCGGGCGGAAAACGTCCCTACCTTGGGCTCATCCGCAACGAACGAAAGGAGGTGATCCAGTGTCTCATTGTCATCAGCCGTCGCCGACGACCAAGACCTGGACCGTTGCCTCCGGCGTGTGCGCCTGACGCATTCGCGGGATCACGGCAGGTTTCGTCGGACTGACCGGTTCGACAATGGAAGGGCCGCCCCATCGGGCGGCCCTTCGCATGTTCGGGGTCTTGGAAAAGGTTCAGCGCTGCTGGGTCTGGAACAGCGGAGCGGCCAGGGCCTCGCAGCGGGCGCGCCAAAGGTCGCGCTCGGCCCGCAGATCCTCCATCTTGCCGACCTCCTCGGCGATGTGGGCGCGCAGCTCGCGGATTTCCTGGGCCAGGATCAGCTGGAGGTCGTCGCGCCGTTCGGCCTCAAGCCGAAGGCGCGCCTTGAGCATCATGTTCTCGGCCATGATCTCGGCAATGTCCTCGTCGGCCGCTTCGGCCGGCTTGGCCGCGGCGGTGACGAGCCGGGGCGCCCAGCCGGCGCCGCGCGTCTCGGGCTGCGGCTCCTCGATCGGGGCAGCCGGCTCGCTCGGCTCCGGCGCCCGGCTCTCGGTCGCCGCGACCCGCATGGCGGCGAGCCAATCGCGCAGCGGGGCGCCGCCGGCGGGGGTGCGGATGCCGGGTTCGGAGTGCGGGGCCTGTCGCGCGGGTTCCGACATCGGGGTCGTCCTTCGGGCACCTCCAGCGGTGCGTCGGAGGCCATCAGAGCCCAACATACTTAACGAAGCGTAAAGCTTAACGCCCCGGTCACCGTCCTGACGGGAGACAGGCAGCGCGGGCTCGGGATTGACTTGCCGGTGCGCAGGGCCTATCCGCCCGGCTCCATTTCGACGAAACGATCGTCACGATGAGCCGCCGCCCGGCCCGAGAGGCCGGAGGTCAACGTCCGACAGCGCGTCTGCGCCCTCGGGCGCCCTCGTCGTTGCCGGAGTTTCGCCGAAGCCGCAATCCGAGCCTCGCCATGGCGCCCGCGAACGATACTGCCCTGCGCATCGAGGATGCGATCAACGATCTCTGCCCCTGGTCGGGCAAGCCGATCGTACCCGAGGCGCTGACCCTCTACAGCGGCGCCGTCGTCGGCTTCTGCGATTCCGCCTGCCGGGACAAGTTCGCCCGCGCGGTCGCCGCCTTCGAGGACGCGTTGCAGGCCCGCCGCGTGGCCAATGCCGGCCTCCACCAGTAACCCGGGCTGACGAGACATATGTTCGAAGGCCTTTCCGACCGCCTCTCCGGCATCCTCTCCGGGCTGACGCGCCGCGGCGCGCTGACGGAGGCCGACGTCACCGCGGCTCTCCGCGAGGTACGCCGCGCCCTGCTGGAAGCGGACGTGGCCTTGGAGGTGGTGCGCTCGTTCACCGACCGGGTGCGCGAGAAGGCGGTGGGCGCCGTCGTGCTGAAGTCGGTGACGCCCGGCCAGATGGTCGTGAAGATCGTCAACGACGAGCTCATCGCGATGCTCGGCACCGAGGCCAGCGTCGTCGATCTCAACGCCCCGGCCCCCGTCGCCATCCTGATGGTCGGCCTCCAGGGCTCGGGCAAGACGACCACCACCGCCAAGATCGCCCGCCGGCTGAACCAGCGCGACAAGCGCCGCGTCCTGCTCGCCTCCCTCGACACGCGGCGTCCCGCGGCGATGGAGCAGCTCGCGGTCTTGGCCAAGCAGGTCGAGGTCGAGAGCCTGCCGATCGTGGCCGGCCAGTCGGCGGTGCAGATCGCGAAGCGTGCCATGGAAGCCGCCCGCCTCGGCGGCTTCGACGTGGTGATGCTCGACACCGCCGGCCGCACCACGGTCGACGAGGGCCTGATGGCCGAGGCCGCCGAAGTGAAGGCGGCGACCAAGCCCCACGAAGTGCTGCTGGTGGCCGACGCGCTCACCGGCCAGGACGCGGTCAACACCGCGCGCGCCTTCGACGAGCGCCTCGGCGTCACCGGCATCGTGCTGACCCGCATGGACGGCGATTCGCGCGGCGGCGCGGCGCTCTCCATGCGCGCCGTCACCGGCAAGCCGATCAAGCTCGTCGGCGTCGGCGAGAAGGTCGATGCGCTGGAGGAGTTCCACCCGCAGCGGGTGGCCAACCGCATCCTCGGCATGGGCGACATCGTCTCGCTCGTCGAGAAGGCGGCCGAGACTATCGACCACGAGCAGGCCCTGCGCACCGCCGAGAAGATGCGGAAGGGCAAGTTCGACCTCGAAGACCTGTCGATGCAGCTCGCCCAGATGGAGAAGATGGGCGGCATCGGCGGCCTGATGGGGATGCTGCCCGGCATGGGGCAGATGAAGAAGCAGGTCGAGGGCGCCAACCTCGACGAGAAGATGTTCAAGCGCCAGCGCGCCATCATCTCCTCGATGACCCCGGGCGAGCGCAAGAACCCCGACCTGCTCAAGAACAGCCGCAAGAAGCGTATCGCGGCCGGTGCCGGCGTGAAGGTCGAGGAGATCAACAAGCTCCTCAAGATGCACCGGACCATGGCCGACATGATGAAGTCCATGAGTTCGGGCAAGCGCGGCGGGATCGGCCAGGCGCTCGGCAACATGTTCGGGCTCGGCGGCGGGATGCCGGGGGGCATGCCGCAGATGCCGGCGGGCATGCCCGAGCCGACGCCGGAGCAGATCGCGCAGATCGAGAAGCAGTTCGGCGGCAAGCTGCCGCCGATGCCGCCGGGCCTCGGGGGTCCGGGCGGCGGAAAGATGCCGGGCCTTCCGGGCCTCGGTGGACCGAAGGGGCCGGGCCTTCCCGGTCTCGGCGGTTTCCCGTTCGGGAAGAAGAAATAGGGCGGGTGGCGAGCAGGGCGTAGCGAATAGATCGATCCCTCGGATCCTATTCGCTCCTCACTTCTCGCTCTTCGCTCGCATCATTCGGAACTCAGGAGTTTACCAGTGTCCCTCAAGATCCGTCTCACCCGCGGCGGCGCCAAGAAGCGCCCCTACTACCGCATCGTCGTCGCCGACGCCCGCGCCCCGCGCGACGGCCGCTTCATCGAGAAGGTCGGCGCCTACGATCCGATGAAGGCCAAGGACGATCCGGCCCGCATCGTGCTCGACACCGAGAAGGTGCAGTCCTGGCTCGCCAAGGGCGCCCAGCCGACCGACCGCGTCCTGCGCTTCCTCGACGCCGCCGGCCTCGCCAAGCGCCCGGCCCGCAACAACCCGCAGAAGGCCGAGCCGGGCGAGAAGTCCAAGGAGCGCGCCGCCAAGCGCGCCGAGAAGGCCGCCGCCCCGGCCGAGGACGCCGCCGCCTAAGGCACGGCTTCGCCCCTCCCCTCTGCGGGGAGGGGTCGGGGAGGGAGCGGGGCGGAACGATCCGCGCCGCTCACCCTGTGACCCCTTCATCCCCCTTCTCCCCGTACGGGGAGGAGAGGCCGTCGAGACCCGCTGCCCACGAGCCCCCTGCATGGCCCGCCGCCCCGGATCCTCCTCGCGCGGACCCGCGCGGCCCGAGCCGCTCGGAGCGCGCGCCGTGACTTCCGCCCGCAAGCCGCCGGCGCCTCAGCCGGCACCGCCCACCTCCTCCGACCCGAGCCTCGTGGTGCTCGGCGAGTTCGGCCGGCCGCACGGCCTGCACGGCGAGGTGCGGCTGAAATCTCATACCGGCGAGCCCCTCGCCATCGCGGGCTACGGCGCCTTGCGTGCCTCCGACGGGCGCGACCTCGAAATCACCGATGCCCGCACCGCGCCCGGCGGCTCGCCCGACCTGCTGATCGTGCGGGTGAAGGGCGTGGACGGCCGGACCGGTGCCGAGGCGCTCAACCGCGTCACCCTCTCGATCCCCCGCGAGCGGCTCGGCGAGACGGCCGAGGAGGACGAATTCTTCCTGACAGACCTGATCGGACTGCGGGTCGAGGACGAGGCCGGCAGCGTGATCGGCACCATCGTGGCGGTGCCGAATTACGGCGGGGGCGACCTCCTCGAGATCCGTCCGGCGGCCGGCGGCCCGACCGCGCTCCTGCCCTTCACGAAAGCGTTCGTGCCGAGCCTCGACATCGCCGGCGGCCGGGTCGTGGCCGATCCGCCCGAGGATCTGTTCGCCCCGCCCGGCCCGAAGCCCGCCGACGATCCGGGCTGACCCCCCCTTTCCCTCAGCGCTGGCCCGACGTCATCGCGGTGTGGGCGAGGCGGATCGGGTCGGGCGTCAGCGCCAACGGCCCGTCGAAGGGGCGCTCGTGCATCGCGATCACACCGAGCGTCGTCACCATCGCGAGCGAGAACAGGCCGAGCGTCGTGGCCTGCGCCAGCGGGCGTTCGCAATGGACGAGGGCGATGGCGGTCAGCGTCAGCGCCGCCAGCACGAGCAGCGTCAGCCACTTGCTCTCGTCGCTGCGGGCGGCGCTGAGCGCGAGGCGCTCGCTGCGGGCCGAGCGCAGCTGCATCACCGCGCCCAGGAGGGCCGCGTGCGTGGCCTCCCCCGCCTCCGAGGCGGTGCGCGGGTCCGCCGCCGCCTGGAGCAGGCGGCCCAGGGCTTGCCCCGCGGCCGGCGCGGCGGAACCGGTCTCGGCCATGGACGGCCATTCCTCCCGCACCACGGCGTCGAGATAGGCGAAGAGCGCGCCGCGCAGGCCGCTCATGTCGGGCGCCGAGGCGACGCTCAGATCGTGGATCGCCAGGGCATGGGCGCGTTCCGCCTGCACCACGCGCCCGGCTTGACGCTGACGCTCCCAGGCATCGTTGGCGACAAAGCCGGTCAGCAGCGAGAGCAGCACCGCGACGACGCCGATATAGGGCGGCACGATGCCCGCCGCGACCGCGCGCAAGGCCGGCCGCGTCCAGGGAAGGTTGGTGAGCAGGCTCAGGAGGCCGCAGACCGCCAGGAAACCCGCGGCCAGGAGGGCGAACATCGCCCAGACCGGTTGGTCGAGCCAGAGGCTGAGGATCATCGCGCGAACCGAAGGAGCCGTCGGCCGTTCAGGTGGCCGGGCAATTGCTCCGATTCGGTAAAGGCGATCAGCCCCGGCGGCGCGTGGCCTCGTCCCGGCAGGGCCGGATCGTGGCAGGATCGGGCCGCCGCTCGGCGGCCGGCGCCTCGAACACCGCGAGGTAGCCGACGCCGCCCTTGAGCGTGGACATCGAGACCTCGCGATAGCCGAGAGCCGTCAGTTCGCAGCGCAGAAGCTTCGGCGGCGTCCCGTGCTGCGACGGGATCGCGTCGGCATCGACGATTCCGACGCGGCCGCCGGGCTTCATCGCGGCGGCGAGGTTCCAGAGCAAGCCGAAGGGCTGGGCGATCTCGTGATACATGTGGACGAGCAGCGCGGCGTCGACCGAGCCGGGCGGAAGCCGCGGATCGTGAGCCTCGCCCCGCACCACGGTGACGTTGGCGAGCCCCGCCTCCGCCACCCGGCGCTCCAGATCCGCGAGGTAATCCGGCGTGATGTCCTGCGCGAGGATGCGACCCTGCGGACCGACGCGCGGACTGAGGCGGAAGACGTAGTAGCCACTTCCCGCGCCGATATCCGCCACGGTCTCACCGGGCCTGATCCGCATCAGGCGCGCCACCTGCCCGACCTCGTCCGCCTTGTCCCGCTGACGCTCGTGCGCCCATTGCGGCGCCACGATTTCGGCGACCGGCCGGTCCGGCGTCGGGAAGCGCTCCGCCGGGGCGCCGGGCGGGGCGAGCGGCTCGGCCGCATGGGCCGGCAGCGACAGCACGAGAAGAGCGCCGGCGGCGAGGGCGCGCGCAAGGGAACGCTTGAGGGAATGGGTCATGCCCGCGGACAACCCGCCGCGGGGCCAAACGTGCCCGCGGCCCCGGTCGAAACGACAGGCGGGGAGCCCCGGTCTCGAACCAATCGCGGCAGGCGTCGTTCAGTGAAGGCTCGTTTCCGACCAAGGCGCGAAAGAGAGATGCCATGCGCGCACCCCTGCTTCTCGGTCTTGCCGCCTTGGCACTGATGCTGCCCGCGGCGGGGCCTGCCCGGGCTTTCGGGCCCGGCGACACCGTCGGGCTTCCCATGGGCTCGCCCGACACCTTCGGCCTCTCGACGGTGAACCGCCCCGCGGGCGTCGACGCCGAGCCGTTGGTCGACCGGACGATCGCGCCCGCGCAAAGCCGCCTGGCTCCGCGTTCGCAGCGGCGGCTGAAGGGCCAGCGGCATTCGACCCCGAGGCGACACGCTCCGACCGCACGGCGCTGAGGGCGGCATGCCGGCAAAGCGAGGAGCCGGCTCCTGCGTTGACCGCCCCCTCCGGCACCGCCATCAAGCGGTATGAACGAGAATGCTGCCCCCTGGCGGGCCACGGTGCTGACGCTCTACCCGGACATGTTTCCCGGGCCGCTGGGACAGTCTCTGTCCGGCGACGCGCTCGCCCGTGGGGCCTGGAGCCTCGAGGCCCGGCAGATCCGCGAGCACGGACTCGGCCGCCACCGGAGCGTGGACGACACCCCGGCAGGCGGCGGGGCCGGCATGGTCCTGCGCTGCGACGTGCTCGGCGCGGCCATCGACGCCGCGGCGACGGCCGACGATCCCCGCCCCAGGCTCCTGATGTCGCCGCGCGGAAGACCGCTGACGCAGGCGCGTGTGCGGGCGCTGGCGGAAGGACCGGGCGCCGTCATCGTCTGCGGCCGCTTCGAGGGCGTGGACGAGCGGGTGATCCGGGCGCGCGACTTGGAGGAGGTCTCCATCGGCGACTACGTGCTCTCGGGCGGCGAGATCGCGGCCCTGGTGCTGGTTGACGCCTGCGTACGCCTCTTACCCGGCGTGATGGGCAAGCACGCCTCGGGCGTCGAGGAGAGCTTCGAGGGCGGGCTGCTGGAATACCCGCACTACACCCGCCCCCGGGAGTGGGAGGGCCGGACCATTCCCGACGTGCTGATGGGCGGCAACCACGCGGCCATCGCCCGCTGGAGGGCGGAGCAGAGCCGCGCGCTGACGCGGGCGCGCCGGCCCGACCTTGTCGCGCCGGAGGAACCGTAGATCGATCTTCTCTCGACTAGTCTGTCGAAGACTGAATTATCTTTCCGTCAACTCTCGCGCGCACCCGCGTGAATGCTGGAAAAGCCCCTTGCCTTGTGAGGCGGAATCCGTCATTTCCGGCAGCGGGACACCTCCCCCCAACGGGAGGCGCTCATCTGGAAGGATGGCAGATATGACGACCACGGCTCCCGCCGCTCGCCCGCGCGTGCCCTATTTCTCGTCCGGCCCCACGACCAAGCGTCCCGGCTGGACCCTCGATGCCCTCTCGGGCGCCGCACTCGGCCGCTCGCACCGTTCGGCCGCTGGCAAGTCCAAGCTCGTCGAGGCCATCGAACTCACCCGCAAGGTTCTGCGCGTTCCCGCCGACTACCGCATCGGCATCGTCCCCGGCTCCGATACCGGCGCCGTCGAGATGGCGATGTGGTCGATGCTCGGCCCGAAGGCCGTCGAAGTCATGGCCTGGGATTCGTTCGGCGCGGAGTGGGTCACCGATGCCCTGAAGGAACTCAAGATCGATCCGCTCGTGCGCACCACCGAGCACGGCATCCTGCCCGCGCTCGACGCGATCGACACCAAGAACAACGATGTCGTCTTCACCTGGAACGGCACCACCGCCGGCGTGAAGATCCCGCACAGCGATTGGATCGCCGACGACCGCGAGGGCATCACGATCTGCGACGCGACCTCGGCCGCCTTCGCGATGCCGCTGCCGTGGGACAAGCTCGATGTCGTCACCTACTCCTGGCAGAAGGTGATGGGCGGCGAGGCCGCGCACGGCATGCTGATCCTCTCGCCGCGCGCGGTGGCGCGCCTGGAGAGCCATACGCCCGCTTGGCCGATCCCGAAGGTGTTCCGCCTGACCAAGGGCGGCAAGCTGATCGAGGGCATCTTCAAGGGCGAGACCATCAACACGCCCTCGATGCTGGCGGTCGAGGATTACCTCGACACCCTGAAATGGGCGCAGAGCATCGGCGGCCTCGACGCGCTGCACGCGCGGGCGGACGCCAATGCCCGGGTGATCCACGACTGGGTGGCGCGCACGCCCTGGATCGGCCACCTCGCGGTGGACCCGGCCACCTACTCGAACACGGGCGTCTGCCTCGTGATCACCGACCCGGACGTTCTCGCCAAGGGCGACGCCGTGGTGAAGCAGGTCGCCGCCGGGATCGTGAAGCGGCTGGAGGGTGAAGGGATCGCCTTCGACTTCGGCGCCTACCGCGACGCGCCGGCAGGCCTGCGTATCTGGTGCGGAGCCACCGTCGAGGCCTCCGACCTCACGGCGCTCACGCCCTGGCTCGACTGGGCCTTCGCCCAGGAAAAGGCGGCGCTCGCCGCCGCGGCGGCCTGAGGGTCCGAGACGTCACGATGGCCGGTCGCGAGACCGGCCATTTGCTTTCCAACGCGCTCCAGCGATCCGCCGGTCTTGTGGTCCGCGCGATGACGCGCCGGCCGGCCAAGCCTCGCAACCGAGCGAGCGATCCTGCGCGCCTGCACGACGTGAGGTGCTTCCCATGCCCAACTCTCACCCGGCCAAGCCCAAAGTCCTGATCTCCGACGCCCTCTCCGACGCCGCCGTCCAGATCTTCCGGGATCGCGGCATCGAGGTCGATTTCCAGCCCGGTCTCGGCAAGGACAAGGAGGCGCTCGCCGCCATCATCGGTCAATATGACGGCCTCGCCATCCGCTCCGCCACCAAGGTGACGGGCAAGCTGCTCGCCGAGGCGACCCGCCTCAAGGTGGTCGGCCGCGCCGGCATCGGCGTCGACAACGTCGACGTGCCGGCCGCCACCGCCAAGGGCGTGATCGTGATGAACACCCCCTTCGGCAACTCGATCACCACCGCCGAGCACGCCATCGCCATGATGTTCGCGCTGGCCCGCCAGATCCCGGCGGCGGACGCCTCCACCCAGGCCGGCAAGTGGGAGAAGAACCGCTTCATGGGCGTCGAGCTGACGGCCAAGACGCTCGGCGTGATCGGCTGCGGCAATATTGGGGCCGTGGTCGCCGACCGGGCGATCGGCCTCAAGCTGAAGGTCGTCGCCTACGATCCCTTCCTGACGCCGGAGCGCGCCGTCGAGATCGGTGTGGAGAAGGTCGAGCTCGACGAGTTGCTGGCGCGCGCCGACATCATCACCCTGCACGTGCCGATGACGGACAAGACCCGCAACATCCTCTCGGCCGAGAACCTCGCCAGGACCAAGCGCGGCGTGCGCATCGTCAACTGCGCTCGCGGCGGCCTCGTGGACGAGGTGGCCCTGCGCGCCGCCCTGGATTCCGGCCAGGTGGCGGGCGCGGCCCTCGATGTGTTCGTGACCGAGCCGGCGATCGAGAACCCACTCTTCGGCCATCCCAACGTGATCTGCACGCCCCATCTCGGCGCCTCGACCTCCGAGGCGCAGGAGAACGTCGCGCTCCAGGTCGCCGAGCAGATGGCCGACTACCTGCTCAGCGGTGCGATCACCAACGCGATCAACTTCCCCTCCATCTCGGCCGAGGAAGCGCCCCGACTCAAACCCTTCGTGGTGCTCGCCGAGAAGCTCGGCTCGTTCCTGGGCCAGCTCACCGAGGCGCCGATCAAGGGTATCCGCATCACCTACGAGGGCGCGGTGGCCGGCATGAACACCCGCGCGCTCACGTCCGCTGCGGTCACCGGCGTGCTGCGCCCGATCCTGCAGGAGGTGAACATGGTCTCGGCCCCGGTGATCGCGCGGGATCGCGGGATCGTTGTGGACGAGATCAAGCGCGAGGGCGGCGCGAGCGACTACGAGTCGGTGGTGCGCATCACGGTCGAGGACGAGGACATGCCGCGCGACGCCGCCGGCACCGTCTTCAACGACGGCAAGCCGCGCGTCATCGAGATCCGCGGCATCAACATCGACGCGCCCTTCGCGCCGCTGATGCTCTACGTGCGCAACCACGACAGGCCCGGCTTCGTCGGCCGCTTCGGCTCGGTGCTCGGAGAGGCCGGCGTCAACCTCGGGACCTTCGCCATGGGCCGCGAGTCGAAGGGCGGCGCGGCCATCGCCTTCGTCTCGGTGGATGCCGAGGTGTCCCCGGACGTGCTTCGGGCGATCGAGGAGATTCCGCAGGTGAAGCGTGTCCGGCCCGTCCGTTTCTGAGGCCGCGCCCGGCCGCCCCCTCGACGGCGACGACGCGCAGACTTCCGCGCCGTCCCCCCTCCCCTCCGACGAATTGGACCGCAAGATGGGTTGCAAAGTCACCGTCCGCTGCGCCTGGGACGCGTCAGCGGGCGTCTTCTTCGTGCACGACTCCCCGATCCCGGGGCTCACCACCGAGGCGCCGACCATGCCCGCCCTGCTGTGCAAGCTCCCCGGCATGATCCGGGACCTGCTCGGCCTAGAGGACGGCGCCTATATCGACATCTATGTCGAGCGGGTGCCGCGCTGACGGGCTCGTCCCGATCGCGGCTGCGCCGGAGCAGGTCGAGCGCTCCGGCGCAGCCGCGCCTCACTCGACGATGCGGACCTGCTTGTCGACGACCTTGATCTGCTTGGGACAGCTGATCACGAGCCGGATGTCGTCGTAGTCCCGGTCACCGCCGGGACGATCCTCCCAGCCGTAATACATGTACTTGCCCTCAAGGCAGCTTGTCGTCGCGGTCAGCGGGTTCCGGTTGGTCTTCCGGTCGGGGATGTCGCCGCCCTTCGACTTCGCGGTACGGCACTTGATTTCCGTATCGCAGATGATCGTTTCCAGGATGGGGGTGTTCGTCAGGTCGACCGTGGACTTCTTTCCGAGATTGTAGCCCTTCAGATTGAAGGTCTGCACCCGCGTGATCGGGTCGATCGTCACATCGGTGTAGTACTCGTACGTGTTGTTGCCCACCTCGTCCCATCGCCGCGGCTGGGTCCTCGCGTCGCGCACGTTGCGCAGCATGTAGCTGGGCACCTCGCTCGCCTGACACTTCGGCATCTTCTTCAGGTCGTAGACGGTCGGTGGATCGGCGTTGTCGGCAATCAGGGTGATCTCCCTGCGCCCGCCGTCGGCACTCTTCTGGCGCGCCGGATCGGTCGAGTAGCAGTAGAAATACACTCGGTTGTAGTCGGCCGCCTCCGGCGACAGCTGGGACATGGTCGGCGGAACGGTCTCGTATTGCGGCGCGATGCGGTTAACGGTGGTCGCGGTACTGACGACCAGTTCCTTGGGCATTCCGGGCACGAGATTGATCAGGCTGGTCTTGACCCGGACCGAAATCGTGAGGCGGTAATTGGCGCTGTCCAGCCACTGCCCCTGGACGGTGTAGCCGCCTGTATCGCTGCGCGTGCCGAGTTGAGCCGCGAGATCGGCCTTGGCCAGCGCGATCGCTTGCGTGGCGGCGTCGGGCGTCTCGGCATTGGCGATCAGCAGGGCCGCCGCATCGGCGACCCGGCGCTCGATGGTGCGGACACGCAGCGCGCTTCCGAAATCCACCGCCATGCCGGTCACCCCGACCATCAGCGGCAGCATCAGGCAGAAGATCACGACGATGGCACCGCCCTCGTCGGCCGCCAATCGCTGAATCGGTCGCACCATCGTTTCGTCCACCCGCTCGGATCGCGGCAGGCGGCTTCACCGCCCCGATGCGACAGACATGCACGCCGTCCGTTGCGATTCCCTGAAACAGTCTTCGGATTTTATCGACAATCATCGAAGTCTTGATCAATTAACCCTACGATATCAGTGCTTCCGCGAGCGATCCGTTTCGCGCCCTGTTCTCCGATGAACGCTTCCTCCATGAGACCGGCATGAATATCATATGATAATACGCTCGAAGTAGCTGCCAGGATGCGATGGCCGTCTGCTGATGCCCTCGCGGACAAGCTTCGCTCCACGGGATTGGCGCGAGCGGGCTGTTCGTGCGAAACGGACCCTATGAAGATCGACGGACGCCCCTACCGCACCATCTTCCCCGATGCCGACGGGCGCTCCGTCGCGGTCATCGACCAGACACGGCTGCCCTTCGCCTTCGAGGTGAAGCGGCTGACCAGCCTCGACGACGCGGCGGTCGCGATCCGCACCATGGTGGTGCGCGGCGCGCCCCTGATCGGCGTCACGGCCGCCTACGGGCTCGCCCTGGCGATGCGGGAGGATGCGAGCGAGTCTGGGATCGAGCGGGCCAGCGCGACGCTCGCCGCCACGCGGCCGACCGCGATCAATCTGCGCTGGGCGCTCGACCGAATGGCGGCTTTGCTGCGCTCCGTGCTTGCGGCCGAGCGCGAGAGCCGCGCCTTCACGGAAGCGGCGCGGATCGCCGACGAGGATGTCGCGAGCTGCCGCGCCATCGGCGAGCACGGCGCCAAGATCCTGGCCGAGATCGCCGCGCGCAAGGGCAGGCCCGTCAACGTGCTGACCCATTGCAACGCCGGCTGGCTCGCCACGGTCGATTGGGGCACCGCGCTCGCGCCGATCTACGTGGCGCACGATGCCGGCGTGCCGGTCCACGTCTTCGTGGACGAGACCCGGCCGCGAAACCAGGGCGCGGCGCTCACCGCCTTCGAGTTGAACGCGCACGGCGTGCCCCACACGGTGATCGCCGACAATGCCGGCGGCCATCTGATGCAGCACGGGCAGGTCGACATCTGCATCGTCGGCTCGGATCGCACCACGGCGGCGGGCGACGTGTGCAACAAGATCGGCACCTATCTGAAGGCGCTGGCGGCGAGCGACAACCGCGTGCCGTTCTACGCGGCGCTGCCCTTCTCGACGATCGACTGGACGCTGTCGGACGGCGTGCGCGACATCCCGATCGAGGAGCGCGACGCCCGCGAGGTCACGCATCTCACCGGCCGCACGGATGCCGGCGACTTCGCCACCATCGCGGTCGTCTCGCCGGGAAGCCCGGTGGCCAACCCGGCCTTCGACGTGACGCCCGCGCGCCTCGTCACCGGCCTCATCACCGAGCGCGGCGTCTGCGAGGCGACGGAAGAGGGTCTGGCAGGCCTCTATCCGGAGCGGCGCAAGGCGGCGTAGGCCGGCCGGGCCGGACGACTTTCGCGGACCCCTTTCAATCCTTCAGCGGATCGTGGCCCCAGTTCATCAGCGAGAGGCGCCAGGGCGAGTCCTTCATCTTGTCCTTGTCGGCCGGGCCGCCCTGCTTGAGGTGGCGGTGCACGTAGCCGACGACCTTCTTCATGTGGGCGTAGTCGTCGTCGCTGAGGTCGGCCTTCTTCTTGTGCAGGATCTCGACGATGCGCCCGCCCTCCTTGTGGCCGGTGGCCTCGCCTCCGTCCTTCTTCTGCCCGACCGACTGGCTCTCGTCGGTCTCCAGAAACTTCTCGAGCGCCGAAGCGGTCATGTTCACGGCGGACTTGAAGTCCTTCCAGATCGTCTCGTGATCGTCCTTGTCCGCCATCGGATCGCTCCTGCCGTCTCGTTCGGGAACGCAAACCCGGGCATTCGGGCGCGGTTCCTCTAGGCGGCGGCCTGCGCCGATGGGACGCGCGGCCCCGCGCTGAGGCGCAGCCAGCGCGCCACGAGCAGGATCGAGACCGCGAGCAGCCCGGCGCAGAAGCCGGCCCAGATGCCGCGCCCGCCCATGCCGAGCCCCCAGGCCAGCGTCGCCCCGAGCGGCACACCGAGGCCCCAGTAGCCGGCGAGCGCGATCAGCATCGGCACCTTGGTGTCCTGCAGGCCGCGCAGGCAGCCGAGCGCCACCGACTGCACCCCGTCCGAGATCGCGAACAGGGCCGAGAAGATCAGGAAGCCGGCGGCCACTGGGTAAACGTCCGCCGCGCCCGGCGCGCCCGCATCGAGGAACAGCCCGATCAGGACTTGCGGCGCCGCGAGTTGGCCCACCGCACAGAGCACCATGAAGCCGAAGCCGAGCCAGAGCGCGACGGCCCCGGCGCGGCGCAGGCCGGCCGTGTCCCCGGCCCCGAGGGCGCGGCCGACCCGCACCGTCGCGGCCTGCCCGATGCCGTTGGGGACCATGAAGCAGGTCGCCGCGATCTGGAGCGTGATCGCGTGGGCGGCGAGCGGCACCGTGCCGAAGGTGCCCATCGCCACCGTCGCCGCCTCGAACAATCCGGCCTCGGCGACGCCGGCCACGCCCATGGGCAGGCCCACCTGCACGACGCGGGCGAGGCGCTCGGTATCGAGGCGCCAGAAGCGTTCGAACATCCCGTGGCGCCGCAGGTTCCGGTCGAGGCGGATCACCAGCACCAGCGCGGCGAATGCCAGGAATTCGGTCACTACCGTGCCGAGCGCCACGCCGACGATGCCGAGGTTCGGCGGACCGAAGGCGAGGAGGGCGCCGAGCCCGAGATTGAGCGGAAGCGCCACGAGGCTCACCGCGAGCGGCGGCCCCGGACGCTGGAGCGCGGCGAGCGCGCCCTTCAGCACCATGAAGGCGAGCGCCGGGAACATCCACCACTGCAGCACCCGCATGTAGGCGCCGGCCTCCCGCGCCACCGCCGGCTCCTGGCCGAGCCGCAGCAACAGGCTCTCGGTGAACCAAAGCACCGGCATCAGCGCGAGCGTGACGAGGAGGCCGACCCAGAGCCCGGCCCGGACGATGCGTCGGACCTCGCCGCCCCGCGTCCCGGTGCTCGCCCGGCCGACGGCCTCGGCGACGAGCGGCGCCACCGAGGAGGTGAGGCCGATGCCGCCGATGAACAGCAGCAGGTAGAGACTGGTGGCGAGCGCGCCCGCGGCGATGGGCTCGGCGCCGAGACGCCCGAGCAGCACCGCGTTGGAGGCCACCAGCCCGTGCTGGGCGAGGTTGATGAGGACGAGCGGCGCCGATAGGCGCAGGGTCGCCCGCAGCTCGTCCCGCCACGCGGCGGCGGGCGGCCGCTCGAAGCCGGTCGCCGCCAGGCTCGGTGCAGTGGTCACGAAACCCGTCTCTTCTCGCTCTACGAGGCCGGCGCCGAGGCGCGGTCTCCCAGAAAGCCGCCGGACTGGCGCCGCCACAGGTCGGCGTAGAGGCCGCCCCGTCGGATCAGCTCGGCATGGGTGCCCTCCTCGACGATCCGGCCGCGGTCGATCACGATCAGCCGGTCGAGCGCGGCGATGGTCGAGAGCCGGTGGGCGATGGCGAGCACGGTCTTGTCGCCCATCAGCGTGTCGAGCGCTTCCTGGATCGCCGCCTCGACCTGGCTGTCGAGGGCGCTCGTCGCCTCGTCGAGGATCAGGATCGGCGCATCCTTGAGGATGACGCGGGCGATGGCGATGCGCTGGCGCTGGCCTCCCGAGAGCTTCACTCCGCGCTCGCCAACATGGGCGTCGTAGCCCCGCCGGCCCTTGTGGTCCACGAGGTCGAGGATGAAGTCGTGGGCATGGGCCAGCCGCGCGGCCCGCTCGATCTCCGCATCGCTCGCATCGGGACGGCCATAGCCGATATTGTCGCGGATCGAGCGATGCAGGAGCGAGGTGTCCTGGCTGACCATGGCGATGGCGCCGCGCAGGGAATCCTGCGTCACGCCCGCGATGTCCTGCCCGTCGATCAGGATGCGGCCACCCTCGACATCGTGCAGGCGCAGCAGCAGCGCGGTGATGGTGCTCTTGCCCGCACCGCTGACGCCGACGAGGCCGACCTTCTCACCCGGACGGATGTGGAAGGACAGATCCTCGATGATGCTGGCATCGCCCCGGCCGTAGTGGAAATCCACGTGCTCGAAGCGGATGTCGCCACCGGTGACGTGGAGCGTCTTCGCGTCGGGCGCGTCGGTAAGGGCGTGCGGCCGGGCGATGGTCTGCATGCTCTCCTGAATCACGCCGACATTCTCGAACACGCCGCGCACGGTCTGCATCACCCAGCCCGACATCGCCATCAGCCGCAGAATCAGTGCGAGTCCGGCCGAGGCCTCGCCGGTCGTCATCGCGCCGCGCTGCCAGAGGGAAAAGCAGACATAGGCGGTGGCGAACAGCAGCAGGCTGTTGAGCACGCCGAGCAGGCTCGTCGTCAGCGTGGTGAGGCGGAACTGGTGGAGATAAGCCTTCGTATGCGTATCGACCGCGTCGCGCACGGCGGCGCGCTCCTCGCGGTCGCGGGCGAAGAGCTTGACGGTCAGGATGTTGGTGTAGCTGTCGACCACCCGGCCGATCAGGGTCGAGCGGGTCTCCGCCGTCAGGTGCGAGCGCGTGCGGGCACGGGGCACGAACCACGCCGTCAGGCCCGCATAGGCCGCGACCCAGATCACGACCGGCAAGGTGAGCCAGGCGGAGATCGAGGAGAATAGCCCGATCGCGGTGATGGCGTAGATCGCGACGTAGAGCAGCGTGTCGATGAACACGACGGCGAGTTCGCGCACCGCCGGCCCCACCTGCACGGTGCGGTTGGCGAGCCGGCCCGCGAAGTCGGCCTGGAAGTAGGAGAGCGAGTGGCCGAGCGTGTAGAGATGCGTGCGCCAGCGGATCTGGTTGGTCGATTGCGGCACGAGGAGCTGGTTCGAGGCGACCTCGTGCAGCCAGATCGTGAAGGGGCGCACCACCAGCAACAGCAGCGCGGCGAGCGTCAGCGGCATGGCGTTGTCGCTGATGACGGTGGCGCGATCGGCCACGCTCATCAGGTCGATGAACCAGCGCATCAGCAGGTAGAGCGAAGCCTCGATGCCGCCCGCGACCACGGCGATGCCGAAGAGGACGACGAGCGCGGTGCGGATCGGCCGCAGGTAGAAGCCGGCAAAGCCCAGCACGCTTTTGGGCGGCATACGCCGATCGTCGAAGGGCGCGAACGGGTCGATGCGGCGCTCGAGCCAATCGAGGAACATGTTTTCAAGGGACCGCGCGAGGAACGAGAGCCTCAGGTAAGCCTCCTTGACGGAAGGCCAACCCTGCGCCCATGCCGCAGGCAGGACCCTGCCCCGCTCTTGCACTGCCCGAATCCGCGATGCTGCGCCTCGCCCTCTACCAGCCCGACATCCCGCAGAACGCGGGCACGATGCTGCGCATGGCCGCCTGCCTCGGCGTGGCGGTGGAGATCATCGAGCCGGCGGGCTTCGACACCTCGGACCGTCACCTGCGCCGCTCGGGGCTCGACTATCTCGACCACGTGGCGATCACCCGGCACCGCTCCTGGGACGCTTTTCAGGCGTGGCGGCAGGAGGCCGGTCTCCGCCTCGTGCTCGCCACGACCACCGGCACGGTGCCCTACACGCAGCATGCCTTCCGCGACGGCGACTGCCTGCTGATGGGGCGTGAATCGGCCGGCGTGCCGGAGGCGGTGCACGCGGCGGCCGACGCCCGGGTCGTCGTGCCGATCCGCCCGGGCCTGCGCTCCCTCAACGTCGCCGTCTGCGCCGCGATGATCCTGGGCGAGGCGATCCGGCAGGTAGGGTGACGATCCCGCGCGCGATCACTGCCACCCCTCCATGGTCCGCCCCAGCCATTGACGGCTCGCAAATATAAAGTATGTTAACTCGGCCTTCAGGGAGAATCGCTGAATACAGTCTAGGCATCCTGCCCATTCACAGGTCCGGCGATGAATTTCTTCAGCAACGTCAAGCTGATCGTTAAGATCGCGTTACCATTCGCCCTGACACTCGTCATCAGCGCCGGCTTGATCGCCTACGCCCGCGACGTGATGCGCGGTCTCTCGGATCAGACGGCCCGGATCGTCGACGTCCAAGCCATACGCCTCGATGCGCTGATGCATATGCGCGGCGGCATCACCGAGGCCGCGGTGATGGACCGCAACATGTTGCTCGAGAGCGATCCGCAGAACAAAGCTCGCTTCCGCACGCGCCAGCAGGCCGGCATGACCGAGGCCCGGGAAGGCGTCGAACGGCTCCTCAACTTGTCGGACACGCCGCAGCGGCGGACCGCCAACGAGGCCATGCGGCGGGATGTCGACAGCTTCTTCGCCACGCTTGATCGCGTCTACGACCTGGGCATGCGTCAGCAGGGGGACGAGGCCTTCCGGATCGCGCGGGATGTCGGCATTCCTGCGCGGCTCAAGCTGAACGAATGGATGCAGAACCGATCCACGGTGCTGGCCAACGAACTCGCCGCATCGAAGGCGCAGGCGACCGGAGACGCCGATCGCGGCACCTACATGCTCATCGGTTTCGCCGTTGTCGGCCTTCTGGGAGCGATGGCGCTGGCCGGTTCGATCGTCGTGTTCGCCGTGACCCGCCCACTCGGAAGCCTCGTGGGCGTCCTCCAGAGGATGGCGCGCGGCGAGATCGACGCCGAGATCAAGGAGGCCGCGCGCGGCGACGAGATCGGCGCGGTCGCCCGGGCCGTCGAAGGCATCAAGGCCATGGTGGCGCGCAAGGCCGCCGAGGAGGCGGAGGTGCGTCGGCGCGCGGACGAAGCCGCAGCGGCCGAGCGCAAGCGCACGATGGTCGAACTGGCCGACGGCTTCGAGCGTGCGGTCGGCGGGATCGTCGGGATGGTCTCGTCCTCGGCGACCGAACTGCAGGCCACCGCCCAGCAGATGACCGCGACCGCCACCGAGACGGCCTCGCAATCCACGACCGTGGCCGCGGCGGCCGAGGAAGCCGCCTCCAACGTCGGCACGGTGGCCGCTGCCGCCGAGGAGCTGGGTGTGTCCGTCCAGGAGATCGGTCGTCAGGTGCAGGGCTCGGCCGGGCTGGCCCAGGCCGCCGTGGGCGAGGCCGACCAGACCACCCACCTCGTACAGGCGCTCAAGACGACGTCGGCCCGGATCGGCGACATGGTCGGGCTGATCTCCAACATCGCGTCCCAGACCAACCTGCTCGCGCTGAACGCCACGATCGAGGCGGCGCGGGCGGGCGAAGCCGGTCGCGGCTTCGCGGTCGTGGCGACGGAGGTCAAGGAACTCGCCAGCCAGACGGCGCGCGCCACCGAGGAGATATCGGGTCAGATCGGCGAGATCCAGGGCGTGACGGATCAGGCCGTCGCCGCGATCGGCGCGATCACGAGCCGTATCCGCGAGATCAACAACGTCGCGGCCGGTATCGCCGCCGCGGTGGAGCAGCAGGGCGCCGCCACCCAGGAGATCGTGCGCAACGTCTCCCAGGCCTCCAGCGGCACCTCCGAGGTGACGCGCAACATCTCGGGCGTGGCGCAGGCCTCGGAGGAGACCGGCGCGGCGGCGGGTCAGGTGCTCACCTCGGCCGCGGAGCTGTCGCGGCAATCCGAGCACCTGGCGGCCGAGGTGCAGCGCTTCCTCTCGACCGTCCGAGCCGCCTGACCCCACCCAGCAACAGCCGGATGCTGCGAACCCCGCCCCTCTCGGGCGGGGCTTTTTTTTCGCCATTAGGCCGCTGCGGACGAAGCCGACCCACCCGACACGGTCGATGTGCTCCTGCACACTCGGAGTAAGTGTCGGCAACCGTGTCTCACATCCGACGCTTGCGCGATTCTTGAAAACACCGAAACGGTGTTTTAGCCTCGATCCGTGATTCGCTCAGGCGCCCTTCCCTCCCGCCTCACCTACCGGCTCCTGCCCGAGCCGGCGGATCTCGATGCGGTTCGGACCCTGCTCGCGGCCTATCGACGGATGTTCGTCATCCTCGAAGAGGTCCGCCTTGAGCATGGATTGCGGGCCAACGTCGTCGCCCTGATCGAGCACGGCTACGGCCGCGTGCGCGACGAGACCGGGCTGCCGGCCCGCCTCGTCACGCTCGGCATCCGCGATTTCGCCCAGCAGGCGGCGGGCCTCGACCCCGAGGCCGTCACGTCGATGCCGCTCGACGACAAGCTGTTCAGCGTGAAGAGTGCCTCCGAGATCGCCCTCTCCACGCTCTGCGGCCGGCGCACCATGCCCTACCGCGTCGAGGGCTATGACGGCCCCTGGCGCGAACTCTCCAGTGCCCGCCTCACCCTCGCGGGCGACGCGCTCATCATCCAGGTGGGCGTCTCCGTCACGGCACCGAAGGAGGAGACCCGCATGCCCGAGAACATCCTGACCCGCGTCGGCCGGATCATCGGCGGCCTGTCCAACGCCGCCCTCGAAGCCGTGGAGGACCGCAACGGCCTCGCGGTGGCCGAGCAGGCGTTGCGCGAGATCGACGCGGTGATCCACGAGGCCCGGCTCGACCTCGGCAAGATCAAGGCGGAGGAGCACCGCCTCACCGCCCGACGGGGCCAGCTCGACGGCGAAATGGCCGCGCTTCCCGAAAAGCTGTCGGTCGCCCTCGCGGGCGGGCGCGAGGATCTGGCGCGGGCCGGCATCGCGCGTCAGCTCGACCTGGAGAGCCAGATCGAGGCGATCGATTCGAGCCTCGCCGAGGTGGCCGAGCGCCACGGGGCGGCCTCCAAGGCGATGCAGGCGGCCACCGCGGCCCGGCGGGACGCCGAGCACCGGATCGCGCTGCTGCGCAATCCCCCGGCGAAGGCGACCGACCCGCTCACCGGCTACGGCGGCGAGGATGCCGAGCGCGCGCGCCAGCTCGAACAATCGCTGCGGGCGATCGACCGGCTCACCGGCACGGCCTCCGCGGCGGCCGATCCCTCGGTCGAGGAACTCGACCGCCTGCACCGCGACGACGCCATCGAGCGGCGGCTCGCGGCGCTGAAGCAGGGCCGACCTTCATGACGGCGCTGGCAGGGTCCGCCCTGTTCCCCTTCACCCTGGCGGCGGCGGTGATGGCGGGCCTCGTCCTGGTGGAAGCGCTCTCCCTCCTGCTCGGGCAATCGCTCTCGGGGCTCGTCGACGGCGCCCTCGGCCACGAAGCCGGTGGCGGCGACCTGACGACGGCAGCGGATGCGGATGGAGCGTTCTCGCCCGCCGCGCTGATGTCGTGGATCAATCGCGGCCGCGTGCCCTTCCTGATCCTGCTGATCCTCGCACTCGCCGCCTTCGCGCTGGCCGGCTTCGTGGTGCAGACGCTTGCCGCCGCAATCGTCGCGCCCCTGCCGGCCGCCCTGGCCGTGGTGCTCGCCGGCGCGGCGACGGTGCCGGCCCTGCGCCTCTCGACCCGGACCGTCGCCCGGCTGATCCCGCGCGACGAGAGCTACGTGGTCAGCGCCGAGGATCTGATCGGGGCGACCGCCGAGGTCACCCTCGGACCGCTCGACCAGGGTCTTCCGGGACAGGTCCGAACGGTCGACCGCCACGGCAACACCCACTTCCTGCGCGCCCGGGCCGCCCCCGGCGCGCCCGCCATGGAATCCGGCGCCCGCGTGCTGATCGTGGACCGGGCCGATGCCGTCTACGTCGCGGTGCCCGCCGCGCCGGATCTCTGATCGCTCTCTTCCCCACGACTGAAAGGGCCGCTCACGATGGACATGGTCAGTTCCGGCATCGTCAACCTGCTGGTGATCGCCGGCATCATCGTCGTGGCGCTTCTCGGAATCGGCTTCGTCTTCAGCCGGCTCTACCGGCGCACCACCCGCGACACCGCCTTCGTCCGCACGGGTCTGGGCGGGCGCAAGGTCGTGGTCGATGGCGGCGCCGTGCTGCTGCCGGTGTTCCACTCCATCGCCATGGTGAACCTCAACACCCTGCGCCTCGAAGTGAAGCGCTCGGGCAACGAATCGCTCATCACCAAGGACCGCCTTCGGGCCGACATCACGGTCGAGTTCTACGTGCGGGTCGAGCCGCGGGAGGAATCGATCGCGCTCGCCGCGCAGACGCTCGGCGACCGCACCAACGACGCCATGCTGCTGCGCGAGCTGATCGAGGCCAAGTTCGTCGATGCCCTGCGGGCGGTGGCCGCCGGCATGACCCTGCCCGACCTTCAGGAGAAGCGCGCCGCCTTCGTGAAGGGCGTGCAGGAGGCGGTCTCGGGCGACCTGCGCCACAACGGCCTCGAACTCGAATCCGCGTCGCTGACGCGCCTCGACCAGACCTCGATCGAACACTTCAACCCCGACAATTCGTTCGACGCCGAAGGTCTGGCGCGCCTCAAGGAGATCACCGAGCAGCGTCGCAAGGAGCGCAACGCCACCGAGCGGAACGCCGAGGTGGCCGTGGCCGAGAAGGACCGAGAGACCGCGCTCAAGCAGCTCGAGATCAAGCGCACCACCCGTGAGGCGGAACTCGCCCAGGAGCGCGACATCGCCAACAAGACCGCCGAGACCCGGGCCGAGACCGCCCAGGCCGAGCAGCGCGCCCAGCAGAGCGAGGAAACCGCCCGGATCGAGCGCGAGCAGGCGGTGCGCCTGCGCGAGGCCGAGGCGCGCAAGAACTCGGAAGGCGCCCGGATCGAGGCGGATCTGGCCATCGCCCAGCGCAACGCGGAGGCCGAGCGGGAGCGCCAGCTCGTGCTGCAGGACAACGCCATCAAGATCGCCGAGCGCTCGCAGCGGGAATCGGAGGCGCGAGCCGCCGCCAAGGACGCCGAAGCCCTGGCGGTGGCGGCCGAGGAGCGTGTCGCCACCGCCAAGGCCAAGGAGATCGCCGAGCGCGAGCGCGAGATCGCGGTCATCGCCGCCAAGCGCGAGGCGGAGCGGGAAGCGACCGGCGTGACCGTGACGGCGGAGGCCGAGCGGCGCGCGGCCGAGGATCGAGCCAACGCCATCACCACGCTCGCCGAGGCCGAGGCGACCGCCGCGGCCTCGAAGGCGGAGGCCATCACCAAGCTCGGCCAAGCCGAGGCCGAACGCGAGCGGGTGATGAACGAGGCCCGCAACGCCCTCTCGGCGGAAGCGCGCAACTACGAGACCGGGCTGAAGCGCCTCGGCATCATCCCGGATGCCCTGCGCGAGAGCATGCGGGCGGTGGAGAAGATCGACTCGATCCGCATCTTCGACGCGGGCGGCATGATGGGCGGCGGCGGAAACGGCGCCTCCGCGAGCTTCGGCGACAGCCTGTCGGGCCACCTGCTGCGCTACCAGTACAACAGCCCCATCCTCGGTGCGATCCTGAACGAGGCGGGCTTCGCCGAGGGCAAGGGCAGCCTCGACGCGCTGGTCGGCGGGTTGCGGAACGGCACGGCGATCGAGCCGACCGTCGACGGACAGGCCGAGGGGTACGCCGGGGGCACGGCATGAGGCGCAGCATGAGGGGCTTACGCGACCGTGCCCCGAATTGACGGATCGGGGCTCGGGTGGGAAAGCCTGAGGCCATGAGCGACGCGACGGCTGCCCCGACCCCCGCCCCCGAACCGGCACCCCTGCCCTCACCCGACGACCTCGCCGCGCTGAAGAGCGAGGCGCAGGCGTGGTTCGCCACCCTGCGCGACCGGATCTTGACGGCGCTGGAGACCCTGGAGGATCAGGCCGCCGGCCCGTTCCACCCGGACGCGCCCGAGGAGGCTGGCACGTTCGAGAAGACGCCCTGGCAGCGCACCGACCATAGCGGCACGCCGGGCGGGGGCGGCGTGATGGCGATGCTGAAGGGCCGCGTGTTCGAGAAAGCGGGCGTCCACATCTCCACCGTGCACGGCGAGTTCGCGCCGGAGTTCCGCGCGCAGATGCCCGGCGCGGCCGAGGACCCGCGTTTCTTCGCCACCGGCATCTCGCTCATCGTCCATCCCTGGAACCCGAACGTTCCGACGGTGCACATGAACACCCGCTTCGTCGTCACGACGAAGGCGTGGTTCGGCGGCGGGGCCGATCTCACCCCCGTTCTCGACCGGCGGCGCACCCAGGGCGATCCCGACACGCAGTTCTTCCACGCCTGCCTGCGCGAGGCCTGCGAACGGCATGCGCCGGCCGCCGACTACGAAAAGTACAAGGCGTGGTGCGACGAGTATTTCCACCTCAAGCACCGCAACGAACCCCGCGGCATCGGCGGCATCTTCTACGACTATCACTGGACCGGGAACCCGCAGGCGGATCTGGCCTATACCCGCGACGTCGGCGAGGCCTTCCTGAAGGCGTATCCCGAGATCGTCTGGCGCAACCTCGCTCAGGGCTGGACCGAGGCCGACCGGCTGGAGCAGCAGGTCCGGCGCGGGCGCTACGTGGAGTTCAACCTCCTCTACGATCGCGGCACCATCTTCGGCCTGAAGACCGGCGGCAACGTCGCCTCGATCCTGTCCTCGCTGCCGCCGACCGTGCGCTGGCCGTAAGCTCTCCGTCCGCGAGTCCGATGGCCGAGTCCGTTCCCACCCAGTTCGCCCCGCAGCAGGATGCGGCCCTGAAAGCCATCGCCCGCTGGCGCAAGGAGGGCGGCGACCAAGTCTTCCGGCTGTTCGGCTATGCCGGCACCGGCAAGACCACGCTCGCCCGCCGCATCGCCGACGATATCGACGGCCCCGTCGTCTACGGCGCCTTCACCGGCAAGGCGGCCTCGGTCATGCGCCAGAAGGGCTGCCACGACGCGGCGACGATCCACTCGCTGATCTACCGAACCAAGGAGGGCGACGAGGGCGGCCCGACCTTCAGCCTCAATCGCTCCGGCCCGGCGGCCAAGGCCGACCTCATCGTCATCGACGAGTGCTCGATGGTCGATTCCGATCTCGGCCACGACCTCCTCTCCTTCGACAAGCCGGTGCTGGTGCTGGGCGATCCCGCCCAGTTGCCGCCGGTGCGCGGCGGCGGCTTCTTCACCGAGGCCGAGCCCGACGTGATGCTCACCGACGTGCACCGTCAGGCGGCCGACGACCCGATCGTGCGCATGGCGATGACGATCCGCGAGGGCGGACGGCTGGAGGTCGGCGAGTACGGGCAGAGCCGGGTCGTTCGGCGCCGCGACATCGACCCGGCCCAGGTGCTCGACTGCGATCAGGTCCTGGTCGGCCTCAACCGCACCCGCCGCCTCTACAACAACCGCCTGCGGGAGCTGGCCGGCCACACCGACCCGATGCCGTCGGTCGGCGAGAAGCTGGTCTGTCTCAGGAACGACCGCACCAAGGGCCTGCTCAACGGCTCGACCTGGACGGTGCAGGCTCTGCGCGCGCCGCCTCGACCCGACACGGTCCGCCTCGACGTGGTGCCGGAGGACGATCCGGCCGTGCGCCGCCGGGCCGTGGATATCAAGGTGCTGCGGCAGGTGATCGAGGGTTCCGAGGAGGAGATCCCGCTCTTCCTGCGCCGGGAGACCGACGAGTTCACCTACGGCTACGCGCTCACCGTCCACAAGGCGCAGGGCTCGCAGTGGGACAAGGTCGTGCTGTTCGACGAATCCTACGCCTTCCGCGAACACCGCGCCCGCTGGCTCTACACGGGTCTGACCCGGGCCGCGCAGGCGATCACCGTCGTGGTGTGAGGGAGCAGCCCTCGGGTCGCGTCCTCGCCTCCGTCATCGCGAGGCGAAGCCGAAGCGATCAAGGGCGCCGACCCTTTCGGAGAAGTCGCGCGTCTGGATCGCTTCGCGTCCGCTCGCGATGACGGCGAGAAGACCGCTCGGCGGGCTTCTCACCCGTCCGCCCGCGCCTCCACCGCCGCAAGCAGCGTGCAGAGCGCCACCGCCTCGGCCGCCTTGCGTACGGCGTCGAGCTTCGGGAAGGTCGGCGCGATGCGCAGGGTCCTGTCGTGCGGGTCCTTGCCGTAGGGATGCGTCGCGCCGGCCGGCGTCAGCGCGATGCCGGCCTCGCCCGCAAGCCGCACCACCTGCGAGGCGGTGCCGTCGGTCACGTCCAGCGTGACGAAGTAGCCGCCGAGCGGCCGGCTCCAGCGTGCGACCTCCCAGCCGTCGAGGCGGGCGGCGAACGCCTCCTCCACGGCCGCGAATTTCGGGGCGATCAGGGCGCGGTGGCGCTCCATATGCGCGGCGATGCCGGCGGCGTCGCGCAGGAAGCGGACGTGGCGGAGCTGGTTGAGCTTGTCCGGGCCGATGCTGCGGCGCCCGGCCTGGGCGAGATACCACTTCACGTTGGCCGGCGAAGACGCCAACATCGCGAGGCCGGCGCCGGCCAGCGTCACCTTCGAGGTCGAGGCGAACACGATCGCACGATCCGGATTTCCGGCCTCGGCGCAGGCCTCCAGAATGTTCGGAAGCGAGGGCCGCGCCTCGGTGAGGTGATGCACCGCGTAGGCGTTGTCCCACAGGATGCGGAAATCGGGCGCGGCGGCCTTGAGCGCGGCCAACCGCCGGACGGTCTCGTCGGAATAGGTCTCGCCGCTCGGGTTCGAGTATTGCGGCACGCACCAGATGCCCTTCACCGACGGGTCGGCGACCTCGCGCTCGACGGCCTCCATGTCCGGCCCCTCCCCCGTCATCGGGATCGGGATCATGCGGATGCCGAAGCCCTCGCAGAGGAAGAAGTGGCGGTCGTAGCCCGGGACGGGACAGAGGATCGTGATCGGCTCCTGCTTCGACCAGGGCCCGCTGCCGCCCGGGACACCCTTCAGAAGGGCGTAGACGAGCACGTCGTGCATCAGCGCGAGGCTCGAATTGTTGGCGATCACGATCTGATCGGGGCTGGCACCGAGCAGGGGCGAGAACAACGCGCGGGTCTCGGGCAGGCCCTGGAGGTTGCCGTAATTGCGCGCATCCGTGCCGTCCTCGGCCGTGGTGTCGCGGTTGCCCGGCAGGGCCAGCATCTCGGCGGCGAGATCGAGCTGATCGGAAGCGGGCTTGCCGCGGGTCATGTCGAGCTTGAGCCCCTGCGCTTTCAGGGCCTCGTACTCGCCACGCAGGCCGGAGCGCAGCTCCGCAAGAGCTTCGGACGACAGGGTGGTCAGCGACGGCATGGGATTCCTCGTGGCGGTGCCGAGCCTGCGTTCGAGCCCGCGGCGAACGCTTGGTCAAGGTCGCTTCGACGGAAACGGGTGGGTCGCACCGGGATGGTCTGGTGACAGTGTGGCGATTCGGTCACGTGTGCAGATGCGAAGAGGCCAATTCCTAACGCCCCGTAACGGTCCGGACCGGCCTTAACGCGTCGTTAACCATTCCAACCAAAAAGCTAACAGCGTCAAATGTTGCAGAAAGCGGCTGCCGGCGAGCGTTGATCGAAGACCAACACGCTCCCTCCACCACAGATCGCAGCATTCGATCGATCTTCAACATTCCGATCGGCCATGGCGGCGAGCGAATGACCATCGCTCGCGACGCAATGACCTCGCACATCTTCGAGCACTGGCGATGTACATCGTTGTCGACGAGCGGCAGAACGTCACCGACCATTACGTCGCCGGTTTCGGCGCCGAGGGCGTGAAGGCGCAGGGACTGGCGGTTGGGTCCATGCAGGGCTGGCTCGACACCGCGCCGCGGATCGAGGTGGAGGCGATCGACGGCTTCCTGATCGGCGATTGCGCCGACCGCGCCTCCTGCACCGTGGCGATCCGCTCGCTCAGCCGGGCGCCGATCATCGCTCTCAACGAGACCCGCTCGCTCGAACAGACCCTGGCGCTCTTCACCGCCGGCATCGACGACGTGGTGCGCAAACCCGTGCATGTCCGCGAGATCATCGCCCGGGCCAGCGCGATCCGGCGTCGGACGGGCCGGGGCGCCGAGCCGGCCCCCGCCCCCGACCAAGCCGGCCGCCTCAAGGTCCATACGGACGGGCGCGATCCCGAAATCGACGGCGCCAGCCTGATCCTTCCCCGGCGCGAGCGGCACATCCTCGAATACCTCTCCAAGAACCGCGGCCGGCAGGTGACGAAGGGCCAGATCTTCACGGCGGTCTACGGCGACCTCGACACCAGCGTGGAGGAGAGCGTGGTGGAGGGCCATATCAGCAAGCTGCGCAAGAAGCTGCGGATGCGGCTCGGCTACGACCCGATCGAGGCCAAGCGCTTGGCGGGCTACACCTTCGTGGGCTGAACCGGCCGTATCGTCTCCGAAAGGAAAAGGCCGCGCTCGATCTGAGCGCGGCCTTTTCGCGTTCCGTTGCGAGCCTGGCCGCGAAGACCAGGCTCGCCGCTCGGTTTAGCGGAAGAGCGAGAGAACGGTCTGGCTGCCCGAGTTGGCAATCGAGAGCGCCTGGACGGCGAGCTGCTGCTGCGTCTGAAGCGCCTTCAGCTTGGTCGACTCTTCCTCGATATCGGCATCGACCAGGATGCCGATGGTGCGGTCGTTGGCCTTCATCAGCGTATCGACGAAGGTCTTCTGGCCATCGATCTGGGTCTTGCTGGCGCCGAGCTTGGTGCCGGCATCCGTCACCTTGGCGATCGCCTTCTCGACCTGGGTGATGATGTTGCCGAGCGCGGTGTCGCCCGCGGTGCCGACGAGGCTCGAGATGTTGATCGTGGCGAGCGAGAACGTGGTCCCGGAATCGACGGTGTCGAGGATGCCCTTGCCCGTCGCCGTGCCCGCCGCCGTGCCCTTGCCGGTCCGCGCATCGGTCGCCGCCGGCGTGCCGGCCCCGAAGCCGACATCGATCAGCGCGTTACTTCCGCTCGCAGCAACGTTGAGGATCGTCACCTGAGCGTCGTTGCCCGAGCCGGTGGCCGTCGTCGTGAAGGTGAGGCGGCCTGCCGTGTCGAGCGAGGCCGACACCTTGCCGGCGAGCGGCGTGGTGGTCGTGTCGGCGGCGATCTGGTTGTTGATCGCCTGGAGGAACTCGGTGGTGGTGACCCGGGAGAGATTGGCCGCGGCCGACGACAGCGTCGAGCTGTTGAGCCGGATCGTCGCGGTCGTCGTGCCGTCGCCGAGGGTGAGCGAGAACGCCACCTCGTTGGTGCCGCTGAAGTCGGCGGTGCCACGGTTGGCCGGCGTCGCGTCGGCGGGACGGAAGGCCGCCGTACCGGTCAGCGAGGTCGAGCCGAACACCTGGCCGGCGGTGGCGGCCGTGGTGATGCTGGAGGCGTTGACGTCGTAGAGCTTGATCGCGTTCACGTCGACGCCGATCATCGAGAAGGTGACGTTGCCCGACGAGGCCCGCGAGAAGCCGGCCACCACGTTCTGCGTCGCCTGATAGCTGGTGTTCGCGGCCGAGGAATCGACGGAGAGCCAGTTCTGACCCGACGAGGTCGAGGAATCGGCCGTGGCCTTCATCTTGTCCTGGATCGCCTTGATCTCGGTCTGGACCTTGGCGCGGTCCACACCCGGCTGCAGCGCCGTCTGCAGCTTGGCGCGCAGGTTCTGCATGTCGGACAGGATCGAGTTCAGGCCGTTATAGGCGGTGTCGACCGCCGAGGAGCCGAGGCCGAGCGAGTCCTTGACCGCCGAGAGCGAGGCGTTGTCAGTGCGCACGGTGGTGGCGATCGACCAGTAGGCGGCGTTGTCGGCGGCGGTCGAGACGCGCTGTCCGGTAGAGACGCGGTTGGAGGTGGCGTCGAGCTGGCTGTTGATGCCCTTGAGCGTCGTCAGCGCCGTCATGGCGGAGATGTTGGTCAGCAGGCTGGTCACGGATCTGTCTTCCGGGGATGATGAGGACGGGACGGTTCTTGAGGGCCGGGCTCGCACCGGTGCGGCCGCACGGCCCGTCACAAGGGCCGCGGCGGGCCCGTGGGGCCCGTCTGCCGCGCATCACACCTCCGGACTCCCACCGGATCAGCGGACCGACATCATGTCCATGGACCCGTAGGGTCCACCCGCTGGCCTGTCTTCGAAGGTCTCCGCATGGCGGCCGAGACGGCTGCCGAGAGCGCCTTTCGATGCCGCGAGAATGACCGGGGCCCGTTACGAAGCGATTAAGCGCGCCCGGGCGGCGCCGTCCCGCCGGGGCTCTCCACAGAGCGTGTTACGGTCTGTGGACAAGCCGCTAGGAAGCCGCCGCCTCGTCGAAGGCGACGCCCGCCAGATCGCCCCGCCGCCAGCACAGTCGGGCGGGCAACGTGCGCAGGTCGTGCGCGGCGATCACGAGGGGAAAGCGCGTCGGCAGGACGTGCCGCGCGTCGAGGCAGATCTTCGCGCCCCTGCGGGAGAGGTCGCGCACGGTGCAGGCGATGAGCCGCTCGGGACCCAGGACGATGCGGCCCTGCTGCACCACGCGGTGACGCTTTCCCACCCGCGCGACCGGCGCCGCAGCCTCCGGCGAACCATTCCCCCGCGGATCGGCCATGCTCGCCTCCGGCGCCCGTCTCTCACTCCGGCTTAAAGTCCCGCCGCTACCCTGTCGATGAGATGGGACATCCCTTCGCGGGGCATCGTTAACCCGGCGTCAAGCATAACCGTACACGGATCGTGAACGATGACGCCTTCCGCCCCCGGGAAGCGCCGCGGAGGCCTTCGTGTCCGCGCGCCGGCCCCGGGACCGACCCGCCGAGACCCGCGATGCAGTTCGATCCCGCACGGCGATCCTCCGCCGCCGGCGCCCGCTCGCCGCGTCCAACGTCGCGACCGGTGTCACGCCCCTTGGCGGTCAGCGTCGCGGCCCGCCGCGCCAGGGAGGCGGCCGGCGAGCGCACCGTGCTGGCGGCCCTGGTCCTGCTCGCCCTGACCGCCAGCGGATTTGCCGGCTACGCCATCTCGACGGGCACGCACGGCTACGCCGTGCAGGCGGTGCTGCCCGCCGGCACCCCGCCCTTCGCCTGGAAGAAGAGTGTGGCGCAGGGCCGCCTCGCCGATCCCGATTTCGATCCCGTCACCACCGGCTCGCTGCCGGACCGCCCCGTGGCCGCCGCCCTGCCCCGTGACCCGGCGGAGCGCCCGGCCCCGCCGCAGGCGGGCGCCTACGCCCTGCGCGGGGTCGCCGACGGCGTCGCGACCCTGGAGAGCCGCGAGGGGCGGCTGACCGCCTCCCTCGGCAGCGTGCTGCCCGGCGCCGGCCGCGTGCTGTCGATCCGCCGGACCGGCGCGGGCTGGGTCGTGATCACGACCGAGACCATCATCGGCCCTGTCGCGCTGTGACCTCACCGGACGAAACCCGGCAAGCCCGGGACAAGCAAGCCGCCCTAGAGCCGGGGTCGAGTTCCGTCCGCGCCGCTCCGACGGTCGCCCTCCTCCCGCGCTCACGCCCAGGCGCCCGTCCGTGACCAACACGCTCACCAGTTACCGGCTGATCGCCAAGGATCTCACCGCCTCCCTCGCACGGAAGGCGGCGGAACCCTCGGTCGCGCGCGAGACCGCCTATTACGAGGCCCATATCGGCGCGGTGAAGTCGGTCGACGATCTGCTCGGTGACCAGCGCCTCTACGCCTACGCCATGAAGGCCTACGGCCTGGAGGAGATGACCTACGCCAAGGCCTTCATGCGCAAGGTGCTGGAGGAGGGAGCCGCCAGCGCGGCGAGCTTCGCCAACCGGCTGGCCGACGAGCGCTACACCGCCTTCGCCAAGGCCTTCAGCTTCGGGCAGGGCGTCTCCACCGCGGGCGCCGACGCGGCCAAGTTCGGCGAGCAGGCCCGTGCCGCCTCGCTGAGCGCGCCGAAACTCCTGGCCGCTTCCTACGACTTCAGCGGCCGGGCGGAGGCGAGTTTCGTCGTGGAATCCCGGCTCGACGCCGCGACCACGCAGTCGGTTACGGTCCGACTCGACGCGCGGGCGCTCGCCGGCCGGGTGGAAGACCTGTCGAAGGTGTCCCCCGCGGAGATCGCAGCGGCGGTGGCCGCGCAGATCGAGGCCTCCGCCCTCAAGGGCAAGGTCCAGGCGGGGCTGGCCGCCGACGGAAGCCTGTTCTTCGAGACCACCGCCCTGACCGATCTCGGCGCCGACGGCGCCTCCGGCGGCACGGGGCGCGACGCCGACACGCTGGTGAGCGCGGGCGGGGCGAACCGGACCCTGGCGATCCGCAATGCGCCCCTCTCCGCGCCGGACCGGATCGCCGCCGATCTCGGCTTCGGCACGGCGCTGGGGCCGGATTCGATGGCGCAGACCGTCACGCAGGCCTATCTGCGCCAGTCGCTGGAGGGGGAGGCGGGCGACGCGGATACGGGCGTGCGCCTCGCGCTCTACTTCGCCCGCAAGGCGCCGACCCTGGGCAGCGCCTACGACATCCTCGGCGATGCGGCGCTGAGCCAGGTGGCCAAC
Organism: Methylobacterium sp. B4; assembly: GCF_003201865.1. GTDB lineage: Bacteria > Pseudomonadota > Alphaproteobacteria > Rhizobiales > Beijerinckiaceae > Methylobacterium. The sequence goes on from NZ_QJJJ01000003.1 coordinate 93,997, forward strand.
ACCGTGATCGGCCTGCCGGCCACGAGCGGCGCGGCGACGAGCCAGGCCTTGGCCAAGCGCGCCGCGCTGATCGCCGAGAAGATCGACATCGCGGCCTTGCGCGACCCGGACAAGCTCGACGCCTTCGTGCGGCGCTTCGCGGCGATCTGGGATGCGCAGAACAACACTGCCAGCGCGCCCGTGCTCGCCCTGTTCACCGGATCCGCCAACGGCATCGACGCCGAGATGTTGACGAGCGCGCAGGCCGCGCGGGCGGGGAGGTAGGACGATGCAGAGCAGCCTCTACGTCGCCCTCTCGAGCCAGATCGCCCTCGAGCGGCGCCTGACCACCACCGCCAACAACGTCGCCAACATGGCGACCGCCGGCTTCCGTGCGGAGGAGACGACCTTCTCGGAACTGCTCGCCCGCTCGAACCGCGGCGAGGTCGCCTTCGTCGGTCCCGGCAAGGCCACCATCTCACGGGTCGCCGGACAGACCACGCGCACCGATGCCCCCCTGGACGTCGCCGTCCAGGGCGATGCCTGGCTCGGCGTCAAGGGACTGAAGGGCGAGACGCGCTACACCCGCGACGGGCGCATGACGATGGACGCCAACGGGCAGCTTCGCACGGTGGGCGGGCTGCCGGTGGTCGATCCCGGCGGCGGACCGCTCCTGCTCGATCCCCAGGCCGGCCCGCCGGTCATCGGCCGCGACGGCAGCATCCACCAGGGCGTCAACCAAGTCGGGGCGCTCGGCGTGTTCACCCTCGACCCGAAGGCCGCGCTGACCCGCTCCGGCGAGAACGCCGTGGCCTCCAGCATTCCCGGCCGGCCGGTGCAGGACTTCACCCGGATCGGCCTCGTGCAGGGGTATGTCGAGGGCGCCAACGTCAACCCGATCCTGGAGATGACCAAGCTCATCGCGATCCAGCGCGCCTTCGAGAGCGCGGCGACGATGACCTCGGAGGCCGACAACACCCTCACCGGCGCCGTCAAGACGCTGGGTCCGCAGGGCTAGCGCGATGACGCAGAACGCCATCGAGCGCCTCCACCGAGCGATGGAGGCCGGGCGCCGCGACCTGCCGCTGGTGCGGGTCGCCGGTCCCGTGCGCGAGGTCACCGCCAGCGCGGCGCGGGTCGCGGGCGTGTCCGCCTTCGTCCGGCTCGGCGACCGCATCGGCTTCTCCGCCGAGGGCCGCACGCAGGTCGGCGAGGTGGTGCGCATCGATGCGGCCGGTGCGATCGTGAAGCCGTTCGAGAGCCGGATCGAGGCTGGTATCGGCAGCCTCGCTCACCGCATCGGCCCGGCGCAACTGCGCCCGGACCCGCGCTGGAAGGGCCGGGTGATCGACGCGCTCGGCCGACCCGTCGACGGCCTCGGCCCGCTCACGGAGGGGCCGCGCAGCGTCCCTCTCGACGCCGACCCGCCCGCCGCCATGACCCGCGCCCGGGTGAAGGCGCCGCTGCCCACGGGCGTCAGGGCGATCGACCTGTTCACGCCGCTCTGCGCCGGCCAGCGCATCGGCATCTTCGCCGGCTCCGGCGTCGGCAAGTCCACCCTGTTGGCGATGCTGGCCGGCGCCCAAGGCTTCGACAGCGTCGTCGTGGCCCTGGTGGGCGAGCGCGGCCGCGAGGTGCGCGAATTCCTCGAAGGGCCGATCGCCGCCGCCCGCGAGCGCGCCGTGATCGTGGTCTCGACCGGCGACGAGAGCCCGATGATGCGCCGCCAAGCGCCGAAGGTGGCGCTGGCCGTGGCCGAGTCCCTTCGCGATCGCGGCGAGTCGGTGCTGCTCATCGTCGATTCCGTGACGCGCTACGCCCACGCCGCCCGCGACGTGGCGCTGGCGGCCGGCGAGCCGGCGGTGGCACGCGGCTACCCGCCGAGCGTCTTCTCGGACCTGCCGCGGCTCCTGGAGCGCGCGGGCCCCGGCGCGGAGGGGATGGGCACGATCACCGGCATCTTCTCGGTACTGGTGGACGGCGACGACCACAACGACCCCGTCGCAGACTCGATCCGCGGCACGCTCGACGGCCATGTGGTGCTCGACCGCGCCATCGCCGAACAGGGCCGCTACCCGGCGATCGACCTGCTCGGTTCGATCTCGCGCCTCGCGGGCGAGGTCTGGACCGGAGACCAGCGCGAGCTGGTGCGCAAGCTCAGGAGCATGATGGCCCGCTTCGAGGAGACGCGGGATCTGCGCCTGATGGGCGGCTACCGCGCCGGCAGCGATCCCGATCTCGACCAGGCCGTCAGCCTCGTGCCGCGGATCTACGAGGCCTTGCGCCAGGAGCCGGGCCAGCCCCCGAGCCGCGACGCCTTCCTCGAACTCGCCCAGTCCCTGCGGGGATGAGCGTGATCTTCCCTCTCGCAAACACGGCGGACGACCGCCACCCCGCCTTGGCGGGGACGGCCGGCAAGGCGGCGAACGCATTGCCGGCCGAGATCACCTTCTCCTTCAGCCCCGCGCAAGCGACGCCGTGTCCATTGCGCAAGAATTCGAAAGTCAACGAGGTGTCAGCATGAGTCTCATCGGCGTGCTCCGCACCGGCGTTTCCGGGATGAACGCTCAGTCGAACCGCATCTCGACGGTGGCCGAGAACATCCAGAACGCCAGCACCACCGGCTACAAGCGCACTTCGGCCGAGTTCTCCTCGCTGCTGCTCGATTCCGGCGATGTCGGCAACTACAATTCCGGCGCGGTCGAGACCACCTTGCGGCGTGCGGTCAGCGAGGGCGGCCCCATCGCCTCGACCAATTCCGACAAGGACCTCGCCATCCAGGGCAACGGCTTCTTCGTCGTGCGCGACGCGGGCGGCGCACCCTTCCTAACGCGGGCCGGCAACTTCGTCGTCGACGGCAAGACCGGAAACCTCGTCAATTCCGGCGGCTTCACCCTGATGGGCTACAGCCTCGCCAACGGCACGCCGAACCCCGTCCTCAACGGCGTCGCCGATCTTCAGCCCGTCAACGTCAGCGTGATGGGCCAGGAGGCGCGCCCCTCCACCAATGCCACGATCAGCGGCAACCTCTCCTTCGAGACGCCGGTCTACGATCCCACGGCGACGGGCGCCGTCGGCTACTCGAAGAAGAACTCGCTCAAGGTCTACGACAACGTCGGCCAGCCGGTGACGCTCGACGTCCAGATGACCAAGACCTCCAGCGACACTTGGGCGGTCAGCTTCTTCAGCCCGGGCTCCGGGAACGCCTTCGTCGGCTCCACCACCGTGAGCTTCGACGGCAACGGCAAGGTCAATGGCGGCGGGACCGCCACCGTGCAGGTGCCGAACGGCCGCAGCGTCAAGGTCGATCTGGCCGGCCTGACGCAGCTGTCGGGCGACCACAACCTCTCGGGCACGGCCGACGGCTCGTCGCCCACCGCCGTCACCGGCACCGCCTTCGGCGAGGACGGCACGGTCTACGCGGTCTATTCCGACGGCACCCGCAAGGCTGCCTTCAAGGTGCCGCTCGCGGATGTAGCGAGCCCCGACAACCTCGCGCCGCGGGCGGGCAACGTCTTCACGACAAGCGCGGAATCCGGCGACATCCAGATCGGCTTCGCGGGCCAGGGCGGGCGCGGCATCATGAAGGCCGGGGCGCTCGAACAGTCCAACGTCGACGTCAGCACCGAGCTGACCACGATGATCGAGTCGCAGACGGTCTACACCGCCAATTCCAAGGTGTTCATGACCGGCAACGAACTGCTCGAAACCCTGATGAACCTCAAGCGCTGACGCGCGGCGCCACCGCACCGGGATGTGCCCGCCCGCCGCGGGCGCATCCCACGCGTCTGCGCGTCCCAGGAACCGACCGATGGGTCTCACCCTCGCGCTCAATACCGCGCGCGCCTCGCTGCTCGCGAACTCGAACCAGATCGCCGTGTCCGCGCGCAACGTCGCGGGCGCGAACGATCCCGGCTATTCGCGCAAGATCGCGACGCTGGTCGCGGGAAGCGCGGGCGGCGCCACGGTCACCATCACCCGCGCGGGTGATCCGGCGCTCTACGCCCGCACGCTGGCCGCCTCGTCCGATGCCGCCCGCGGCGACGCCCTGCTGAGCGGGTTGACGAAGCTCGCGCAGACCGTGGGCGACACCGACGACGCGACCGCGCCGGCCGCGCGCCTTTCGGCGCTCCAGGCCGCCCTCCAATCCGCGGCCAACCAGCCCGACAACCTGCAGCTCGCCCGCGACGCGGTGGAGGCGGCCAAGGCGCTGGCCGGCAGCCTGAATCAAGCGGCGGGCGCCGTCCACGCCGTGCGGGCGGAGGCCGATGCGGGCATCCGTGACGCGGTGGGCCGCATCAACGACCTTTTGGGACGGTTCGACAGCGCGAACCGCGCCGTCACCCGGCTCACGGCGACCGGGGGAGACGCCACCGACGCGCTGGACGACCGCGACCGCATCCTGACCGCGCTCTCGCAGGAAATCGGCGTCACCGCCGTCGCCCGCGAGGGCGGCGACATGGCGCTCTACTCAGATGGCGGCGTCACCCTGTTCGAGCGCGGCCCCCGCGCGGTCGCCTTCTCTCCCACCGCCGCCTTCGCCGCCGGCACGGCCGGCGGCAGCGTGACGATCGACGGCGTGCCCGTCGCCGGCGCCGCCTCGCCGATGCCGCTGTCCTCCGGGCGGATCGCCGGGCTCGCGGCGCTCCGCGACGGCGCGGCGGTGACCTACGAGGCGCAGCTCGACGCCCTGGCCGGCGGCCTGATCGGCGCCTTCGCCGAGAGCGACGCGGTGGGGCCCGATGACGGTCCGCGGGCCGGCCTGTTCACGGCCGGCGGTAACGCAAGCCTGCCCGCCTCCGGCGCGGCCGGGCGCGGCGGCCTCGCTTCGTCGATCGCGGTCAACCAAGCGGTCGATCCTGCCCGGGGCGGAAGCCTCGTCCTGCTGCGCAGCGGCGGCATGAACGGCAGCGACTATGCCGATCCCGCGGCGGGCGGCGACGCCGCCTATGCGGGGCGCCTGCGCGGCCTGCTGGCCTCGCTCTCCGCCGAGCAGACCCTCGATCCGGCCATCGGCCTGGGCGGCGCCGCCGGCTTGCCCGGCCTCGCCGCGTCGTCCGCCGGCTGGCTCGAAGCGCAGCGCAAGGACGCCTCGGTCGAGGCCTCCTATCAGAAGACCCTGCTGGCCCGCGCCAGCGAGGCGCTCTCGAACGCGGCCGGCGTGAACGGCGACGACGAGGCCGCGCTCGCCCTGCAGCTGGAGCGCTCCTACAGCGCCTCGGCCAAGCTCATCGGGGTCGTGAACGACCTGCTCAAGACCCTCCTCGACGCGGTGCGGTGACACGACCATGATGACGACGGGCTTCATTTCGAGCCTCACTCTCTGGAACGCGCCGCGCACCGGCGCCGCGCGCCTCCAGAGCGATCTCGCGACGGCGACCCGGGAGATCGCGACCGGCCGCTTGGCCGATGTCGGCGCGACGCTCGGGGGCGGCGTCACCGAGGCCTTCGGCCTGCGGCGGCAGAGCGCCGTCCTGGCGGCGCTGACGCAGAGCAACGCGGCGGCCTCGCTCCGGCTGCAGGCCACGCAGGGCGCGCTCAAGGAGGTCCAGACGGCCGCCGACGCGACGCTTGCCGAACTCACCGCACTTCCCGCCAGCCAGCGCGGGCAGACGGCCGCGGAGGCCGCCCGCGGCCGACTCGCGGCGCTGACGGGCGCGCTCAACACCAACGCGAGCGGCCAGTTCGTATTCGGCGGCACCGCCAGCGGGACGGCCCCGCTGACGGCCCACGATGGCAGCCCGGCCTCGGCCGCCAAGACGGCGGTCGACGACGCCTTCACCCTCTATTTCGGCTTCGCCCCCGGCTCCGCAGCGGCGTCCGGCATCACGCCTTCCCAGATCGAGAGCTTCATCGACGGCCCGCTCGCCGGCCTGTTCACCGAGGCGAACTGGAAGCAAACCTGGTCTGAGGCTTCGAGCCGGACGATCGCCAGCCAAATTTCGCTGACCGAGACCGTCAGCACCTCGGTCAGCGCCAATGCGGACGCCTTCCGCAAGCTTGGCATGGCCTACGTCATCGCCTCCGGCCTCGGCCTGTCCGGCCTCTCGCAGGACGCGCAGGAGGCGGCCACCGGCCGAGTCATGGATCTGCTCGGACAAGCCAGCGGGGGCCTGACGACGATGCAGGCCGATCTCGGCCGCAGCCAGAGCCGGATCACGGAGGCCAATGCGCGCATGGCCAAGCAGACCGCGCTGCTGACCGGCCAAGTCCGGGATCTGGAGAGCGTCGATCCCGCGGAAGCCAAGGCGCGGGTCGATGCCATCACCACCCAGATGCAGATGTCCTACGGGCTGACCGCGCAGCTGCGCAGCCTCAGCCTGATCAACTTCCTTTCCTGACCGCCCGCTTTTCCCCATCGCGCACGGAGCGTCGGCCCCGATGTACCGCCTTTCCTATTCCGAGATCATGGAGGACGCGCCCGATCTCGGTCGCGAGCGCGAGCGCGAGGCCTTCGACCGGGCCCTCGGCCAGTTGCGTTCGGCCGAGGCACGCGGCCCGGCCGCGGGCGCGGAGCGCAACGCCGCGGTCGGCTCGATCCAGAACCTCTGGAACGTGCTGATCGCCGACCTGCTCGACCCCGAGAACGGGCTGCCCGAGGGCCTGCGCTCCGACCTCGTGGCCATCGGCCTGTGGACCATGCGCGAGGCCGGCGAGGTGCTGAACACGCCCGAGCGCAGCCTCGCGGCCTTGATCGAGGTCAACACCTCGATCCGCGACGGCCTGCGGTGAGGGGCGGACGATGACGCGCGAGTCCGGCCGGGCCACGGCCCGCACCATGCATCTGAGTCTGAAGGCGGGCGAGCGCGTCTACATCAACGGCGCAGTGGTGCGCGTCGACCGCAAGGTCGCGCTCGAACTGATGAACGACGCGACATTCCTGCTGGAGGGCCACGTGCTTCAGGCGGAGGAGGCGACGACGCCCCTGCGCCAGCTCTACTTCGCCGCGCAGACCATGCTGATCGCGCCGGCCCAGGCGGTCCCGGCCCGCTCCCTCTACGCCCGGATCGAGGAGGGCATCCTTACCGCCACCACCGATCCCGCGATCCGCGAGGGGCTGACGGCGGCGCACGCCCTGGTCGAGGCGGGACGCGCCTTCGAGGCCCTGAAGCTCATCCGCGGCCTCTACCCGGCGGAAGCGACGCTGCTCGGCGCGGCGGGCTCCCTTCCGGAGGTGCCCCCCGCCGCCCTCCTCGTGCCCCCGACCCGGACCGGCCAGCGCCGCCGGCCCGCGGCCCGCGTTCGGCCGGCCGCCCCCTCCCCCGACAAGGCCTGAAATCCATGGACGTCACCGCGACCGGCGCGAGCACCGGCACCACCACCGGCGCTGCGGCGAAGGCGGCGACCTCGGTCGCCTCCAAGATGAACGCCGACACCTTCCTGCAGCTGCTGATGGCTCAGCTTCAGAATCAAGACCCGACGAAGCCGATGGATTCGACGGAATATGTCGGCCAGCTCGCCTCGTTCTCGCAGGTCGAGCAGGCCACCAAAACCAACCAAAAGCTCGACTCCCTGCTGGCCTCCAGCTTCCTGAACCAGGCCGACGCGATCATCGGGCGCACGCTGACTTCGGCGGACGGCCTGACGACCGGCACGGTGCAGTCGGTGCGCGTCACCGGCGACGGCGTGATGGCCAAGCTCGCCGACGGCCGCGAGATGCTGCTCGCCTCTGGCATCTCCATCAGCTAGCGCAAGGTCGCGACGCGCCGGCCGACCCGAAGAGACATGCAGCGACGGAAGTCCCTCCCATGAACGAGGTCGACGCCCTCGAACTCGTCCGCTCCGCCATCTGGACCGTGCTGGTGGCCGCCGGTCCCTCCGTCGGCGCGGCGATGCTGGTCGGCATCGCGGTGGCGCTGCTGCAGGCGCTGACGCAGATCCAGGAGGTCACCCTGACCTTCGTGCCGAAGATCGTCGCGATCCTGCTGGTGATGCTGGTGACGGGGACCTTCGTCGGCTCGCAGATCTACGCCTTCGCCGAGATGACCTACGGTCGGATCGCGACGGGGTTCTGAACCGCGCCGCGCGGGAAGCCGCGGTTGGGACCGGACGGAGGAAGCTGTCGAGACTTGGCCGCCCGGCCCCGCGCGAAAGCCCCGACCTTGGGAAGGACAAAAGCTTCGACGGAAAAGACTTTAGCAGCACGGGCGCCCGTGCGCAGCCCGGGATTCGAGGCCCTGCCATGCGGCCCCCGCCTGTGAATTCCGGTGAACGATCCCGGAAAACCGCAGGGCCGCAACCGCTTCCTTCACACTCCCGTCGCATGGAGCCGGCGCGCAGCGGCCATCCCCGCGCAAGCTTTGTCGGCCAGAACCGCCCCGACCTTGAGGGAATCGGTTCACGTCATGGCGGTGAGCGAAGCGCTCGTCCTGGAAAAGCGGTCGCGGCGGGATTTCGGCTTCGCCGCGGGCATCGTCGCGATCCTGGCGGTGCTGTTCCTGCCGGTGCCGGCGGTGCTGATCGATATCGGGCTGGCCTTCTCGATCGCGCTCTCGGTGCTGATCCTGATGGTGGCGCTCTGGATTCAGAAGCCGCTCGAATTCTCCGCCTTTCCGACCGTTCTACTGATCGCGACGCTGCTGCGGCTCGCACTCGGCATCGCCACCACGCGCCTGATCCTGGCCAACGGCCAGAAGGGCGTGGATGCCGCCGGCCACGTCATCCAGGGCTTCTCGCAATTCGTGATGAGCGGCGATTTCGTGATCGGAATCGTCGTCTTCATGATCCTGATCACGGTCAACTTCCTCGTCATCACCAAGGGCGCGACCCGCATCGCCGAGGTGGGCGCCCGCTTCACCCTCGACGCCATCCCCGGCAAGCAGATGGCGATCGACGCCGATCTCAATGCCGGGCTGATCGACGACAAGGAGGCCCAGCGCCGCCGCCGGGAGCTGGAGGAGGAGAGCGCCTTCTTCGGCTCGATGGACGGCGCCTCGAAATTCGTGCGCGGCGAGGCGGTGGCCTCGCTCATCGTCATCGCCGTCAACGTGTTCGGCGGTGTCATCATCGGCACGACCCGCCACGGCATGCCGCTCGGGCAGGCCGCGGACGTCTTCGTCAAGCTTTCGGTCGGCGACGGCCTCGTCTCGCAGATCCCGGCGCTGATCGTCTCGCTCGCGGCCGGCCTCCTCGTCTCCAAGGGCGGCACCCGCGGCGCGGCGGAAGAGGCGGTGCTCGGCCAGCTCAGCGCCTATCCCCGCGCTCTGATCGTGGCCGCCGCGCTGATGCTGATGTTCGCCCTCGTGCCCGGCCTGCCCTTCCTGCCCTTCGTCGCCCTGGCCGGTCTGATGGGTTTCGTGGCGATCACCATCCCGAAGCGCCGCGCCGCGCAGGCCGCCCTCGTTGCCGCGAAGGCCCGCCGCGAGGAGGAGGCCAAGCAGACGGAGGTCAAGGATTCGGTCAAGGAGCAGTTGCGCACGCCGGAGATCGAACTCTGCCTCGGCCGTCAGGTCGCCGCGCAGATCCAGGGCAGCCATGCCGAGCTGCACCATCGCGTCGCCAAGATGCGTCGCAAGTTTGCGCGCCAGTACGGCTTCGTCGTGCCCGACATCAAGCTCACCGACAGCCTCAACCTGCCGCCCAAGACCTACCAGATCCGCATCCACGGCACCGTGGCCGCGACCCAGGAGATGCGGCCGGGCGAGCTGCTCGTCGTCGTCGGCGACGGGCCCCGCCCCGACGTGCCGGCCGAGGAGGTGCGCGAGCCCGCCTTCGGCATGCGGGCGCTCTGGATCGTCGATGCCTATGCCGGCGAGGTGCGCCGCTCCGGCTTCGAGGCGATCGACGGCGCCTCGGTGCTGCTGACCCACCTCTCCGAGGTGATCCGCAACAACCTGCCCCAGTTCCTCTCCTACAAGGACATGCGGGCGCTGCTCGACCGGCTCGACCCCGAATACAAGCGGCTCATCGACGAGATCTGCCCCTCGCAGATCTCGCATTCGGGCCTCCAGGCGGTCCTGAAGCTCCTGCTCTCCGAGCGGGTCTCGATCCGCAACCTGCACCTGATCCTGGAGGCCGTGGCCGAGATCACGCCCCATGCCCGCCGCGCCGAGCAGATCGCCGAGCACGTGCGCATGCGCGTCGCCCAGCAGATCTGTGGCGATCTGGCCGAGGACGGGGTGCTGCACGTGCTGCGCCTCGGCGCCAACTGGGACCTCACCTTCCACCAGAGCCTGAAGCGCGACGCCAAGGGCGAGGTCATCGAGTTCGACATCGACCCGCGCCTCGTGGAGCAGTTCGGCTCGGAAGCCGGCGAGGCGATCCGCGAGCGGATGCGGCAGGTCCACGGCTTCGCCCTCGTCACCGCCCCCGATGCCCGGCCCTACGTGCGGATGATCATCGAGCGGATGTTCCCGACGCTGCCCGTCCTCTCGCATCTGGAGATCGCCCGCGGCGTCGAGATCAAGTCGCTGGGCACCATCTCGTGATCCCGGGCTTCGGGAGCCTGCTGGGCGGCGACGCCTTCCTGGCGACCTTCCTGATCTTCTGCCGCATCGGCGGATGCCTCCTGATCGTGCCCGGCTTCTCCAGCCCCCGCGTGCCGGCCCAGGTGCGCCTGCTCATCGCGGGCGGGGTGTCGCTGGCCGTCACGCCGCTGCTGCTGCCGCTGTTCCAGGGCCGGCTGCCCGGGCAGGCGCCGACGGAGACCCTGGTCTGGATCGGCAGCGAGACGGTGACGGGGCTGCTCATCGGCCTGCTCGGGCGCATCTTCGTCTTCGTCTTGGAGACGGTGATGAACGCGGTCTCGACCATGGTCGGTTTCGGCTCGATGCCGGGCACGCCGGTCGAGGGCACCGAGGCGCTGCCCGCGATCGAGTCGCTGATCGTGTTCAGCGTGGTGGCGCTGATGTTCGCCGCCGACCTGCACTGGGAATTGCTGCGCGGGCTCGTCGATTCCTACGGACGCATCCCGCCCGGCGACGGCTTCGGCACGCAGACGGCGCTGGTGCGCATCGCCGACCAGATCGGCGAGGCCTTCACGCTCTCGCTCCGGATCGCGGCGCCCTTCATCATCTACGCCGTGGCGGTGAACCTCGCCTCCGGCTTCGTGAACAAGCTCACCCCGACGATCCCCGTCTACTTCGTCGCCACGCCCTTCGTGATGTTCGGTGCGCTGATCCTGCTCTACACCCTGTCGAGCGAGTTCATGACGCAGTTCCTGACCGGCTACCTCGCCTGGCTGCGCAAGGGCTAGGGAAGGCAAGGGCTAGGGAAGGACTGAGATCGCGTGTCCGCCGCCGACCTCGCCAAACGCCTCAAGCGGGCCGAACGGCTCACCGCCGTGCAGGAGCAGATGCGCCGCGCCGCCGAGTGGCAGCTCGCCCAGACCCGGCGCGATGCCGAGGCCGTGGAGGCGGATCGGGCCGCACTGCTCGCCTCCGTCGGATCCTCCGCCCACGGCCACCTCTTCCTCGAAGCCGCCAACCGCCGCCTGCGGGGGCTCGCCGCCCGGGCGACCGAACTCGAACGCATCACCGTGGCCCAAACTGACGCGGTGCGCGAGCAGGGCCTCGCGCTCAAGCGCGCGGAATTGAGCGCCGAGCGGATCGAAACCTCGCTCGGCCGCGAGCGCGAGCGGGTCGAGGCGATGGAGCGGCTCGACGGCCTCGCGCAGGCGCGCGACGCAAGCCTCCCGTAAGCCAGCGGGGCTAGGGTCCGGCCGATCTTCTGGCGGCGCGGTGTCCTGCGCCGCGTCAGGTTCGATGGCCCGATGAGCATCACCCCCCCTTCCGACATCGTCATGGACGTGGCTCGCGCCGCCGATCCGGCCCGCTACCAAGAGGCAGCGGCCAAGCTGTCGCGGCCCGGCGACCCGGCCGCCTTCGCCAGCGCCGCGGACGAGGCGGCCCGCGAGGCGGGCCTCGGCACGCATCTGCCGCTCGACGTGCACGGGACATTGACGGGCCTGAAGAACGACACCGCCCGCACCGCCGCCGCCGACCCCTATCGCAAGTTCGAGGGCCAGGTGATCCAGCAATTCGTCGAGGCGATGCTGCCCAAGGCCGAGACCGTGTTCGGCAAGGGCAATGCCGGCGGCATCTGGAAGTCGATGCTCTCCGAGCAGATCGGCCAGCAGATCGCGAAGACCGGCGGCATCGGCATCGCCCGAATGCTGAGCGGCGCGCGCACCGAGGGGGCGACGGTGTCACCCTCGGCGGCGCCCGCGGCCACCGGCGTGGCGAGCAAGGTCTGATCCCGATGCTGCTCGACTCCCTGAAGCGGTTGGAAGCCACGGTCGAGGCCGAGACCGAGGCTCTGGCGGCCAACGCTGCCCTCGATCTCGACGCGGTCAACCGGGCCAAGAGCCGGAGCCTGCTGGAACTCACCCGGCTTGCCCGCGGCATCGATCCCGCGAGCCTCGACGCCGAGACCGGCATCGTGCTCGCCCGCCTGCGGGACAAGCTGATCCGCAACCAGGAGGCCGTCGCCCTGCACCTGCGGGCGGTGGAGGAGGTCGGCGAAACGCTGCAGGCGAGCCTTCAGGCCGCCGAATCCGACGGCACCTATTCCGCGCGTGCCGGACGGGACTGAGCGATGCGCGTCCTCTTCAGCGGCCTGTGGATCTGCGCCGTCACCATCATCTCCTGCTACGCGGCGGTGACGTTCGGCGGCGGCTTCTTCACCAAGTCGACCGAGCCCTATCTCGAAGGGCTGCAATATCAGAAGCTCGCTCCCATCAATATTCCGATGGTCGCCGAGGGCAAGGTGCAGGGCTACGTCGTCGCCGTACTGGTCTTCACGGCGGACGCCAAGCTGATGCACACGCTGCCCGTCGCGCCCAACGCCTTCGTCGTCGACGAGGCCTTCCGCCAGATCTACGGCGACACCGCAATCGATTTCCGCAAGCTCGCCCGCTACGACATCAATGGCCGCCTCGCCCAGATTCGGACCAAGGTGAACGAGCGCCTCGGCTCCGACGTGGTGAAGGACGTGCTGGTGGACGAGCTGAACTTCGTGGCCAAGCGCGAGGTGCGCTCGTAGGCGTACGCCGTCATCGCGAGGCGAAGCCGAAGCGATCCAGGGCGCGACCTCACCGGATTGGTCGCTCCGCTCGACTGCTTCGCTCACGCCCGCAGTGACGGGTCGGGTCGAAAGCCAGGACTGTGCCCCGGTTCCGCGTTGACCGCTCTCGAGCACCTGCCCATCCTGCCGCGGCCATGACCTGCTTCACCGGATTGTCCGCCTTCCCCATCACCCCGACCTCCCCCGAAGGTCGGGTGGATGTCGCGGCGTTGCGCGCCCTGATCGCCCCGCTGGTGACCGCGGGCGTGGACTCGATCGGGCTCCTCGGAAGCACTGGCACCTACGCCTATCTCTCCCGCGAAGAGCGCCGCCGCGCGCTCGACGCGGCCCTGGACGAGGCCGCCGAGCGCGTGCCGGTCATCGTCGGGATCGGGGCGCTGCGCACCGACGAGGCCGTGCGGCTCGCGCAGGATGCCAGGGCGGCGGGCGCCACGGCGGGACTTCTGGCCGCCGTCTCCTACACGCCGCTGACCGACGAGGAGGTGTTCGAGCACTTCGCCACGGTCGCGGCGCAGGGCGGCCTGCCCTTGTGCATCTACGACAATCCCGGCACCACGCATTTCCGTTTCACGCCCTCGCTGGTCGGCCGGCTCGCGGCTCGCCCCGGCATCGCCGCGCTCAAGAGCCCAGCCCCGGAGGCCGCAGCAGTCGCGGATCATCTCGACGCCCTGCGTCGCGCCGTGCCTCCGAGCTTTCGGCTCGGCTTCAGCGGGGACTGGAACGCAGTGGAGGCGCTGCTGGCTGGCGGCGAGGCTTGGTATTCCGTGGCGGCGGGCCTGTTTCCCAAGCCCTGCCTCGCGATCCTGGCGGCGGCCCGGGCGGGCGAGGCCGCCCGGGCGCGGGCGCTGAATGCGCGGATGCAGCCGCTCTGGGATCTCTTCCGGGAGCATTCGAGCCTGCGGGTCACCTATGCGGCCGCACGCATCCTCGGCCTGTGCCGGGCCGATCCGCCGCGGCCGATCCTGCCGCTGCCGCCCCCGGTCCAGGACCGGGTGGCCGAGGTCCTGAGAGGGCTCGATCCCGCCTGATCGGCCGGTGCGGGACAGTGGCGGCGGCACCCCTTTAAAGGTCGATTCACGCAGACCCGTTCTACTCGCGGCCTGTCAGTTCTGCGTAATCGAAGTGCCATGTCCTCATCGGTCGCCGAAGCGCCGGACCTGTCCGGCCTCATCGAACTCTCGCGCGATCCCGCGCTGGACCTGAAGCCCGTGATCCTGCGGGTGCAGACCGACCTCTTCCTCGCTGCCCCCGTCCACGACCGCGCCATCCTCCAGGCCTTCGAGTCGCTTGCCGCGGGGCTGATCCCCACGGTGGACGAGGAGACCCTGCGCATCGTCGCCGACAAGCTCGGCGGCTGCCCCGACGTGCCGCCCGCCGTGCGCGCCGCGCTCGCGACCCGGGGCTTTCCCGTCGCCCCGCCGCAAGAGGCCGAGACGGAGGCCGAGGTGGACCGTGCACTGGCCGCCAACCCCGGCGCGCTGATCGGGACGCGTGCCCTGGAGCGCCTGCTCGCCCGCGCCCGCACCGACGCCGATCTCGGCGCCACGCTGCTCGCGCGTCCCGACATTCCCCCCGCCGACCTCGCCCCGCTCTGGCTGCAGGCCGGTCCGGAGCAGCGCCGGGCGATCCGGGAGGCCGTGGAGGCCACCGCCGCCCTGCGCCCCTGCCCGCCGGCCCCGCGGGCGCTCGCCACCACCCTGGTCGAGAAATCGCACGGCAGGGACATCCAGGGCTTCATCACCACGCTGGGCCAGGGACTCGGCCTGCCCGCGAACTATCTCGGGGCCGCCAGCGACCCGACCACCCGCTACGACCTTCTGACCCTGGCCTTGCGCGCGGCGGATCTGCGCGAGGGCGAGGCGGTGTTCGTCTTCCTCACCCTCAACGACAGCGTGGCCCGCTCGGTCGACCGGGTCTTTTCCCTGGTGACGCTGTTCCGCGAGACCAGCCGCGCTGCCGCCCGCGACCTGCTCAGCGCGATCCTCGGCGCCTCCGTGATGGAGCGGGCGGGGAGCGGAGAGCATCAGCCCCTGCACGGCCCCGAAGCCAAGCGCGGGGCTGTGGCGGCGAGCGAGCGCGGCGGCCTTCGCACGGTGCTCCCGTCGCGCCTGCGCCGCACGAGCTGACCGGCGCTCGCGGGCGCTGAGGACTATTCCGCGAGCGGCAGGCCGTGCCGGCCCTCGCGGTCGTCGATCTCGACGATCCACAGGTCGGAATCGAAGCGCAGCTCGCGGGACAGCCGCTCCTCGACATCCGGCGAGGGAGCAGCGCTGAGGATGGGGCTGAAGAGCCGCTCGCCCGAATCCTCCGCCTCGATCAGCGCCTGCGGGGCAGGACCGTAGAGGTCGGCCGTGCCGTCGAGCCGGTCGATCTTGACGAAGATCGCGCCCGCCTCCGCGGAGCCGCGGCGGCGCTGCACGGCGGGGATGCCCTCGCCATTGAGGCGGCGCAGTTGCGCGGAGACCCAGAAATCCGAGCGGAGACGTGGCATGGGGCGTTGATAGGCGCCCGCCATCCCCGCGTCGATGGCCGCCTTAGCCCTGCGGGACGGCGGCCTTGGCCGTCACCTCGCGGGTCAGGGCGCGCAGGGTCGGCCCGGCGGCCTCGCCCTTGACCGGCAGCTTGCGGTCGCGCTCGAACTTCTCGATCGCCGCCTTCGTGCCCGGCCCCATCAGGCCGTCATCCTTGAGCGGGCCATAGCCGAGCTTGGCCAGCGCCCTCTGGACGCGGATCACAGCCTGGTCCGGCTTCGGAGCATCGACCTTGGCCGCGTCGGGCTTTCCGGCGGGTTTCACCTCGGCCGTCTTCGGCTCTGGCCTTCTTGCCTCGGCCCTGCGCGCATCGGCCCTAGGCGTGACGGAGGCGGTCGTCTCGCCCGAACGGATCATCTCGGCGATCGGGTCGCGGGGCGGGACGGACACCTCCCGCACCGGAGCGGCCGCCGGCCTCGACACTTCGGCCGCGCGAACGTCCCGTTGCGTGGCAGGCGCCTTCATGGCGAGCGGCTTCGGCTCGACACTCGGCAGGATCGGAGCGGGATGCGGCCCAACCTGGAGTCCGACCGCATTGACGCAGACATAGATCGCCGCGGCCGCGCCCGCCGCGCTGCCGAGCACACCGCCGGGATGGCGCAGGCAGAACCGCCCGGCCGTCGCGGCCGCCGCCAGCGCCGCGGCCTTCCAGCCCCCGGGGGCGGGGCCGCGCGGGACGGGCCGGCGACGCGGCGAGCGAGCGGGGGTACCGGCGACGCGCATGTCGCCGGGGACGACGATCTCGCGCTGGTCCCGTCTGGCGGGCGGCTCGCGCATTCATGAACTCCTTACGGGTGGCGTGACGTTCCGGGTCGAGAGACGGGTCGGCTCATCCGGCCCGACGCATCGGCCCGGCATGGCTGCCCGAGGCTGGGCGGGGGGCGGGATCGAACAGGCCGACCGGCACACGGATCGGCGCGGGCGCCGGCTCGGAGGCGGCGGCCGGCCGGACCATCGTCCGGATCGGCGCGGGCTGGACGACGGCCTTGCCGGTGCCGGCCGGCGCGGCCGAGCCCGTGGCGCCCGAAGGGGCTGCGCCCTTGGCGCGGCTGCAATCGAGCGGCAGCGTCACGGTGACGGCCGTCCCCTGCCCCGGGGCGCTCTCGACGGAGACGGCGCCGCCGTGCAGGCCGGCCAGGCCGCGCACCACCGACAGGCCGAGACCCGTGCCCTCGTGGCTGCGGCCGTAACCGCCGCCGACCTGGAAGAAGGGATCGCCGAGCCGCGGCAGGTCGGCCTCGGTGATGCCGATGCCGTCGTCGCTGACCACGAGGTCGAGATAGGCCCCGCCCCGGCGCACCAGAACCTCGACGCGCCCGCCGCGGGGCGTGAACTTCACCGCATTCGAGATCAGATTGATCAGCATCTGCCGGCAGGCGCGGGCATCGGCCACGAGGCCGCAGCCCGCGGGAACGGGGGCGCTCACCAGCGTGACGCCGGAGGCGTCGGCCTTGAGCCGCATCAGGTCGCAGCAGCTGCGGATCAGCGCCTCGACGTCGACGGGCTCGGGCTGGAAGTCGAAATGGCCGCCGCGGATGCGCGAGATGTCGAGCAGCGTGTTGACCACATCGAGCAGGTGCCGCCCCGACTGGGCGATGATGCCCGCATATTCGCGGGCCCGCTCCGGCGAGAGGCCGACCGCACCCTCCCCGCCCAGCACCTCGGAGAAGCCGATGATGGCGTTGAGCGGCGTGCGCAGCTCGTGGCTGACGGTGGCGAGGAAGTGGGTCTTCATCTCGTCGGCGCGCTCGGCCTCGGCGCGGGCGCGGTCGAGTTCCTGGGCGTGGCGGCGGTGCTCGGAGACGTCGCGGGTCACGGCGACCACGGTCGAGCCGTTGGCGCCGGCCAGCCCCGCCTGGATCCGGTGGGCGCGCATCTCGGCGAAGATCGTGCGGGTGCCGTCACTGCGGGGCGCGTCGAGATGCAGGCGGAAGGGCACGGTCGCGGGCACGCCGCGGGCGGCCACGTCGCTGATCGCCTGGAGCAGGGCCGGCCGGTCGCCGATATGCACCCGGTCGAGCAGGCCGTGGCCGCGCAGGCGGCCCGCATCGGCGCCGACGAAGCGGGCCGCCGAGCCGCTCGCCTCCAGCACGCGGCCGTTGGCGTCGTGCCAAGTCACGAGGTCGTCGATGGCCGAGAGCAGAAGGCGGTCGCGGGCCTCGTTGTCCTGCATGCGCGCGCGCCACTCGCCCTCGCGGCGCATGTGCTCCATCGCCTGCGCCGCGATGTGGCCGATGGCGGTCACGGCGAAGACGGGCATGGCGACCGCGCTGGGCCAATCCAGCGCCAGCGCGCCGACGGGAAGATAGCCGCTCAGCGCCACGGCGAAGGCGCCCGCGACCGCGATGGCCGAGGCGGCGATCGTCGCCCGGCGCGAGCCGGAGATCATCGCCTCAAGCGGCACCGCCACGAGCCAGATGCCGGCGGCCGAATTCGGGCCGCCGGTCAGCGCGGCGAGGCAGACGACGAGGCCGGTCAGGCCGGCCGAGGACAGGGCATGGGCGACCCAGAGGGAGCCCGTGCGCGACAGGACCACGGCGGCCAGGACCGGGAGGAACAGGCTCGCGATGGCGATGGCCTCGATGCCGCTCGGAACCCCGCGCCAGACGAGGTAGGGCGGCAGGGCCGCCATCATCACCGCGCCGGTGGCGAGCCGCGAGACGAGGAAGCGCTCGTGGCGGAAGCGCACGCCCGGCTCGGCCAGCACGGAGGCATGGACCAGCCCGGCGAGGCGGGAGTCGAAGAGGGAGGCAAGGGCACCGTCTTTACGCAACACCACCACGCACAGCGCGGAGACACCTTCGATACTTCAGGTGTCCCGCGCCCCTCGACTGCTTGTTTCGAACTTGAGGGAAAGCGTCGCAGAGGCGGTTTAAGCGAGGATGAAAAGGGTCGCTCGCTTGCCGCGGACCCGAGCGCCGGAACGGTCCCGGCCCCGCCTCGATCCCCGCTCTTCACAAGCTCCGGACGGCGCCCGCCATGGCCCTGCGCAGAGCGTGAGGGGGCCGCGGCGAGGGGTGAAGGACAGGCGGCAAGTCTTCGTTCACCACGTCCGCCGTTTGGCTCCGGCGGGTTCACCCGGCGGTGTCGCGGGGATGGCAGGATCGCCGGACCAGACCATCCTAGACCCTCGCCCGGCCAATGACCGGGCGGGCGAAGCTCGGCGAGACCGGACCGATGTCGTTCCTCCTGCGCGCCGCCCTGGTGATCGGCGTCCTTTCCTACCTCGCGACCCTGCGCCAGGACGGGCGGGCACCGGACCGCGCGGAGGCTCTCCCGGCCGGCGGCCTCGCCCTCGAGGCGGTGGACCGCCTCACCACCGGCGGGATCGGCGCGTTGGTCGAGGCGCTGCCGCCCGAAACGCGGGAGAGCATGACCCGGGCCGGGACCGCGGCGCTGGCCCGGCACCTCGCGGGACAGACCGCGACCCCGCGGCCCTCCGCCGACACCCTCTCGGCGAGCGACCGCAAGCCGTCCTGGCGGGGACCCATCGCGCCCTGAGCGCGGTTCTGGCCCCATGAGGCGGCGCCCCTATAACGAAGGGGTGCGGCGGGCCGGGAGGAAGCGTCGATGTTCGGCTTCGGGGAATCCTACGAGGGCCTGGCGTTCTGGCTGCCGCTGGTCTGGGCGGGGCTGCTGGCGCTCGCGGTGGCGATGTACGTCGTCATCGACGGATTCGACCTCGGGGTCGGCATCCTCTTCACCGCCGCCCGTCCGGGAAACTGGCGCGACCGGATGATGCTCTCGGTGGCGCCGATCTGGGACGGCAACGAGACGTGGCTCGTGCTCGGCGGCGGCGGGCTGTTCGCGGTCTTCTCGCTCGCCTACGCGATCCTGCTCCCGGCGCTCTACCTGCCGCTGATCCTGATGCTGATCGCCCTGATCTTCCGCGGCGTCGCCTTCGAGTTCCGCTTCAAGGCCGAGCGCTCGCAGATCGTGTGGGACAACGCCTTCCACTACGGTTCGCTGATCGCCACCTTCGCGCAGGGCATGGTGCTCGGCGCCTTCGTCCAAGGCTTCCGGACCGAGGGGCGGGGCTTTGCAGGCGGCACCTTCGACTGGCTCACCCCTTTCAGCGTCATGACCGGCATCGGCCTCGTCTGCGGCTACGGCCTGCTCGGCGCGACCTGGTGCGTGATGAAGACATCGGGCGAATTGGAGATCTGGTCGCGGATCAAGGCCAAGCAGTTCCTGGCCGGCACCGTCGTCTCGATGGCGATCGTCAGCGCCTGGGTGCCCTTCCTCGGGCTCGAGATCCAGTGGCGCTGGTTCTCCTGGCCGAACATCCTGTTCGTGGCGCCCGTGCCGATCCTGACGGCCTTCGTCTGCTGGCGCATCCTCAGGG
Organism: Methylobacterium sp. B4; assembly: GCF_003201865.1. Lineage (GTDB taxonomy): Bacteria > Pseudomonadota > Alphaproteobacteria > Rhizobiales > Beijerinckiaceae > Methylobacterium. Next base: position 113,875 of record NZ_QJJJ01000003.1, read on the forward strand.
CGATCGACGACGGGCGCACGGTGGCGCCGTTCCTCCTCTCGATCGCGCTGTTCCTGCTCGGTTTCGTCGGGTTGGCGATCAGCCTCTTCCCCTACGTCGTGCCGCCCAAGATCACGATCTGGGAGGCAGCCAACGCGACCTCGGCGCTGCAATTCGCGCTCGTCGGCTACGCCGTGGTGATGCCGCTGACGCTGGCCTACACGGCCTACGCCTACTGGGTCTTCCGGGGGAAGATCGAGGAGAACCCGAACGCGGCGAGCTACCATTGAAGGCCAAGCGCGTTCTCTGGTTCGTGGCCCTCTACGGTCTGAGCCTCGTCGCCTTCACGGCACTCGTCTACTTCATCCGCGCCATCGCGCGCTGACGCGAGATCGGAGCGTGGCCGACGTGTCACCCGGTCGCGTTCCTCGCGGTCGGGGTCCTCGCGCGCGTAGCCTTGCCGGCCCGCGCTCCGCTAAGGTCCGCCCATGACGCGTGATCTCCGACGGACGGCGAACGGCTCGCGATGACGGCGCAGGGACCGGACAGGCCGGAGAGCGGCGGCGCGCGCGAAGGGACCGAGACGCGGGCCGCAGCGCGCGAGGCGGCACGGGCGGCAGCCTTGCTCGCGCGCCAGCTCGGACGCCTCGCCGGCAGCGCCGGCCGCAGCGCGTGGCGCAGCGGCCGCGACGCCGCGCGCAAGACCACGCCGGTTCTCGCCCGGGCGGCGGGCCGGCTGCGCCCGGACGGGACCGCCGCGCCGCAGGTCGACCCCGTCGCGCGCGCCGAGGCCGCCCCGACCGTGCGGTCCGACCATCGCCCATCCGCCGTCCGGCGGCGCCGGCCCTGGCTGCTCGGCCTCGCGGCCCTGGTCGGCATCCCGCTGGTGATCCTCGCGGGCTACGTCTTGACCGCCTTCGCCACCCTGCCGCCGCTCGGCGGGGCCGCGCCGGAGGCCACGCAGCGCGCCCTCGTCGTGGAGGCCGAGGACGGCCGATCCTTCGCCAACCGCGGCGCCTTCCAGGGCGAGAAGCTCACTGAGAAGACCCTGCCGCCCCGGCTCGCCCAGGCCATCGTCGCGATCGAGGACCGGCGCTTCTTCAGCCACTGGGGCATCGACCTGCGCGGCATGATGCGGGCGCTGTGGCGCAACGCGACCGGCGGCGGCGTGCGCGAGGGCGGCTCGACCATCACGCAGCAATACGCCCGGCTGACCTCGCTCAGCCAGGAAAAGACCCTGCGCCGCAAGATCCAGGAAGCGTTCCTGGCGCTGCGCCTGGAGAGCACGCTCTCGAAGCCCGAGATCCTCGTCGGCTACCTCAACACCGCCTATTTCGGCGCGGGTGCCTACGGAGCGGATGCGGCGGCCCGGCGCTATTTCGGACACGACGCGCAGGGGCTGACGCTGGCCGAGGCGGCGATGCTGGCCGGACTCGTGCGCGCGCCCTCGCAGCTCGCCCCGACCCGCAATTTCGGCGGCGCCAAGGAGCGGGCCGACCTCGTGCTCCAGGCCATGGTCGAGACCGGAGCGATCAGCCAGGCGGAGGCGGACAAGGCCCGGGCGCAGAAGCTGACGCTGCACACGCCCCCCGAGACGCCGCCGGGCACGAACTACTTCCTCGACGCGGTGGCCGGCGACGTGAAGCGGCTGACGCAGGAGACGGGCGACGTCACCGTGCGCTCGACCCTCAACCTCGACCTACAAAGCCTCGCCGAGGGCGTGCTGGCCCGCCGCCTCGACGCGGAAGGGACGAAGAAGAAGGTCGGCCAGGGGGCGCTGATCGCGATGGCGCCCGACGGGGCGATCCTCGCCATGGTGGGGGGGCGCGACTACGAGGACAGCCAGTTCAACCGCGCGGTCCAGGCCAAGCGGCAGGCCGGCTCGCTGTTCAAGCTGTTCGTCTACCTCGCGGCCTACGGCAGCAAGGGCTTCTTCCCCGACAGCGTGCTCGTCGACCGCCCGACCCAGATCGGCGAGTGGGAGCCGCAGAACTCCAACAACCGCTTCCGCGGCGCGCTGCCCCTGCGCTCGGCCTTCGCGCTCTCGGTCAACACCATCGCCGCCCAGCTCGGCGAGGAGGTGGGGGTGCCCGCCATCATCGCCGAGGCGCGACGGCTCGGCGTGCAATCGGACCTGCCCGCGGTGCCGAGCCTCGCCCTCGGCTCGGCGGACGTGTCGCTCCTGGAGATGACCCGCGCCTATGCCGGCGTGCTCGGCCCCGGCGTGCCGGTCGAACCCTTCCTCGTGCGCGGCATTCGCGGCAACACCGCCCAGCCGCTCTACCAGCGCCCGGCGCAGAAGCCCGGCGCGGCGATGGATGCGCAGGTCCAGAGCATGATGCTCGACTCGCTCCAGGCCGTGGTCGAATCCGGGACCGGCAAGGCCGCGCGCGTCTCCGGCCTCGCGGTCGGCGGCAAGACCGGCACCAGCCAGGATTACCGCGACGCGTGGTTCGTCGGGCTGACACCGGACATGATCGTCGGTGTCTGGGTCGGTAACGACGACAACGCCCCGATGAACAAGGTGACCGGCGGCGACATTCCGGCCCGCGTCTTCCACGACTTCGTCGAGCGGGCGCAGAAGGTGCTCAAGGGCCGCAAGCGCCCGGCACCGTCCGCAGCCCGGGCCGAGCCGATCCCCGCCGCCGCCGTGGCGCCCCCTCCGCCCGCCCCGGCCGCGGGCGAGCTGCGCGGCGTGCCCGAGATCGTCGACACCGGCACGCTGACGATCCGCGGGCGCACGGTGCGCCTCCTCGGCGTCGTCGGCGAGGGCGGCGCGCTCGCTCGCCAGCTCGCGCGCTACCTGCGCCGCCGGGAGATCATCTGCTCCGGCGATCCGGCTTCCTCGCGCTGCCGCCTCGACGGCGACGACCTCGCTTCCCTCATCGTCACCGCCGGCGGCGCGCGGGCGAGCGACGACGCTCCGAGCGACCTGATCGAGGCCGAGGATCAGGCCCGGGCCGAGCGCGCGGGGCTGTGGCAGCGGGAGCGGTGAGTAGCCGGGATGTTCGCCCGCCCCTACGCCGGGCATCGACCGCGGCGGAGCGGGCCGGTCGCCTCATCGGGCAGGTTTATCGCAATCACCGGAGGGCGACGTGGATTTCGACGTAGCTTTCGATCGCTGGCTGGATCGGCACGCCGAGAACGGCTCCGCTGCTGCCCATTTCCTGAACCCGCCGGCAGATCCATCGGTGCTGGATGCGGCGGAAGCGCGGATCGGCTTTGCCCTGCCCGCCGACCTGCGCCGGCTCTGGCTGCGGGCCGACGGCCAGCAGGACATCTTCACGATCGCAGACCCTGCACCCGGCCGCGTCCTCTGTCCCTTGTTCGGGACCTACAGCTTCCTCTCCGTGCAGGATGCGCTGACGACGTATCAGGGCTGGCTGGATATCTGGGACGGCGGCGGCCCGGACTTCGACGAGAGCTTCAACGGCGAGGCGCATGTGCAGCGTCGAGGGGATGACCCTGTTCACCGCGAGTACTGGCGACCCGGCTGGCTGCCCTTCTCCGATGACAACGGAAACGCCTACGCCGTGGACCTCGCGCCCGCGCCCGGCGGCACGATCGGCCAAGTGATCGTCATCGGCCCCGACGAAGACCTGCGCCGGGTGCTGGCACCCTCCATCACGGACTTCCTCGCCGATGCCGCCCGGCGGCTGCGTGCTTTCGGTCGCTCGAGCGGCGAGCGCCCGATCCTGTACTTCGACCTGGAGGGGCGTGCTTCCGCAGCCTGATCCATGATGCCGCTCCGCCGAGCGCAAGCGGCAGGCCTTCGCGCCGCTCGCGAAACTCCCGATCCCGGGCTGCTCGCCTGCCTCGATGAGGGTACGCCGTAAGAGATGCGGGGGAAAATCCTACCGGAAGGGCGGCTCGTCGAAACTCCTCAGCTTGCGCGAATGCAGTCCCGCCCGGTCGGTGCGCAGCATGTCGAGGGTGGCGAGCCCGATCCGGAGATGCTCGGCCACCGCGCGCTCGTAGAAGGCGTTGGCCGCGCCCGGCAGCTTGATCTCGCCATGAAGCGGCTTGTCGGAGACGCAGAGCAGCGTGCCGTAGGGCACCCGCAGGCGGTAGCCCTGCGCGGCGATGGTGCCGCTCTCCATGTCGACGGCGATGGCCCGCGAGAGGTTGATGCGCCGCCGCTCCTGGCTGAAGCGAAGCTCCCAGTTGCGGTCGTCGTAGGTCACCACGGTGCCGGTGCGCAGGCGGCGCTTCAAGGCGTCGGCCCGCTCGCCGGTGACGGAGGCGGCGGCCGATTGCAGGGCGATCTGCACCTCGGCCAGCGCCGGCACCGGGATCTCCGGCGGCACGAGGTCGTCGAGGATGCGGTCGCGGCGCAGGTATCCGTGGGCGAGCACATAGTCGCCGATGGTCTGCGACTGGCGCAGGCCCCCGCAATGGCCGACCATGAGCCAGCAATGCGGGCGCAGCACCGCAAGGTGGTCGGTGATGGTCTTGGCGTTGGCGGGCCCGACGCCGATGTTGACGAGCGTCGTGCCCTGGGGCGCCCCGTCCGGGCCGTGGCCGACGAGGTGGTAGGCCGGCATCTGGTACTTGTGCCAGGGCGAGGCGGCGATCAGCGCCGCCGGGTCGGCCGAGGCCGCCTCCTCCCGCGACACCACGATGCCGCCGGGCAGGACGAGCCGCTCCCCCTCCCCCGCCGCCAGCCGCTCCAGCCCGTGGCGGACGAAGCCGTCGACGTAGCGATGGTAGTTGGTGAGCAGGATCCAGGGCTGGATCTCGCGCCAATCCGAGCCGGTGTAATGCACCAGCCGGCGCAGGGAGTAGTCGGTGCGCACGCCATCGAACAGGGCCAGCGGGCGCGGGTCGCCCGGCTTTTCGAGCCAGAGCCCGTCGGCCACCTCGTCGCCGACGACGGAGAGGAGCGGCGTCGGAAACAGCGTGGCGAGGTCGCTCGCGCTGACCCCGCTGCCGCCGAGATCGGTGCCCGGCTCCACCACGTAGGGATAGGGGATCTCCTGGGCCGAGAGGCCGACTTCGATGCTCGCTCCGTAATCGCGCACGAGGGGCCGCAGCTGCTCCAGCAGGTAGGCCCGGAAATAGCCCGGCTGGGTCACCGTGGTGGCGTAGAGGCCCGGCGCCTGGAACTTGGCGGTGGCCCGGTTCAGCCGCGGCAGCGGCCCGCTCGGCTGGTAGGTCAGGCGCAGTTCGGGATAGCGGAATTGCAGCCGCTCGGTCTCGCTGGGCGGAACCCGCTCCTCGAGATAGCGCGTCAGCGCCGCCTGGAGTGAGCGGATCGCGCCCGCATGCAACGCCTCCAGCCGCTCGACCGCGCTCTCCGCGTCGGCGATGGCCTCCATCGGCCGCAACTCGTCGATGACCATGCATCCTCCCCCGCAACCGCCCTGATCTCTACATCGGCGCCGGCCCGGAGACGAGCAAGCGCCCCGCCGGGCTGCCTTGCGGCGGCGGCGCGCGGCGGCGACAAGCGGACGGATCAGGCGAGCGGGAGCGGTGGCGGATGAACGAGGATGTCGAGCGGCGGCCGGGCGAGGAGACGATCCCGCTACCCGAAGCCTACGACGCCGGGCTCTACTTCATCGGCCGGGTGCGCACGCCCTGGGGAACCCGCGCCGAATGCCCGAAGAACGGCACGCAGACCGACGCGGTCTGCACCCTCGAGATCGATGCGCCCTACCGGCCAGGGCTCCAGAACGTGGAGGGCGCCACCCACCTGATCGTGCTCTACTGGATGAACCAAGCCGCCCGCGACCTCGTACGCCAGAGGCCGCGCCACGCCGAGGGCAGCCGCGGCACCTTCTCCCTGCGTTCGCCCGCCCGCCCGAACCCGATCGCCGTCTCGGTGGTCGAGCGGCTCGGCATGGCCGACGGAACCATCAGCGTGCGGGGCCTCGACTGCATCGACGGGACGCCGTTGCTCGACATCAAGCCCTACTACGCCTCGACCGACAGCCGGCCCGGAGCCCGGGTCGATCGCGCCGGCACGCAGGACCGGGCGGCGGCGTGTACTTCTCCGGGCCCAGCGGAAACGTCGGCTGGATAGTCTGGATCAGTCGATCCATCGAAAAGATTTTTTCACCGCTGGTCGAACAACAGAGGTGATGCAGCAGCAGATCTGGCCGGTCCAGAGCCAGGGGATACCCATCGGCTTAAGCAAGCCTTCACGGATTAAATCTACCGATCACCCTGGATGGTGATCATGTCTTATTCTGCGACGGCCTCGAGATCGCGGACGCCCGAGGGCGCAGCGCCGCATTCGCTGCTTTGCCGTGCGGCCGGCGGCCCGGATGCGTCCGCTCGGCCCTCGCGAGGATCGCGGCTCCGGATGGGGGGGCCGGCGGCCTGCGGCTGCCATGGCCGCTGAAGCCGAGATCCGGGCCGCCCGGGTGAACCGTTCTCCCGCCAGATTCCGGCGTGCCGGCATCCTGCGGGATCTGCCGGAGGTCTGCGGATTTCAGGCGCGCACCGACCTCCTCGACGAGACGCTGACGCTCGCCGGCTACTCCGCCCTGCTGCATCTGACGACCGCGCTCCTGCTCACGGTCTTCTTCTGGGACACCGCGGGGCCGGCCTATCTGCTGGGACTTCTTGCCGCCATCGCTGCCCTGGTCGGCCTGGGCCTCTTCACCAGGAGGCGCTTCCGGCAGACCGCCGCCCAGGGACCGAGCGAGCCCGCCATCGACCGCGGCATCCGCCTCGCCAACGCCCTCGCGCTGACCCTCGGCCTCGCCTGGGCGACCATGCCCGTCGTCCTGTTCGCCCCGGCGGACGGCGACCGGCGCCTCATCGTGGTGGGGGTGGCCGCCGGCCTGATCGCGGACGCCTACGCCCTCGGGCCGCTGCTGTCGGTGTCCTACCTCTTCGCCATTCCCGTCGTGGTGGGGAGCTTCCTCGGGCTCGCCCGCTGCGCCGAGCCGGTGGCGCTGAGCCTCGCGATCCTGCTCACCGTCTACGCGGCCTTCGTCCTCACCAGCGTGACGCGGATGGCCCGCCTCTCCCTCCAGCGCATCCTCGACCGGGTCCGCGTCGAGCACCAGAGCCGGACCATCGGCCGGCTGATCAACGAGGTTGCGGCCGGCGCCGAGGCGCCGCCCTTGCCGGCGAGCGCGTCCGCCGAGGAAGGCGGCCGGAGCTTCGACGCGCTCCAGGCACAGCGCGCACGACGCCGGCGCGACCTCGACGCCGCAATGCGGCCGGCGCTGGCCGCGGGAGAGATGGCGCTCCACTACCAGCCGCTGGTGAGCCTATGCGACGGCCGGGTCGTCGGCTTCGAGGCGCTGCTGCGCTGGGTCAGGCCGGGCGACGGCCCGGTCTCGCCGGCCGAGATCATCCCGATCGCCGAAAGCACCGGCTTCGTCGTCGAGATCGGACGCTGGGCCCTCGTCCGGGCCTGCACCGAGGCAGCGAACTGGCCCGCTCTCGTGCGGGTCGCGGTCAACATCTCCTCGACCCATCTGCGCCTGCCCGATTTCCTCGACGACGTGCGCGCGGCGCTGGCCCGGTCCGGTCTCGCCCCGGAGCGGCTGGAAATCGAGATCACGGAGTCGGTCTTCCTCGGCAGCACCCCGACCGTCCTCGACAATCTCGAGCGGCTGCACGCCCTGGGCGTGCGCATCGCACTCGACGATTTCGGGACCGGCTTCTCCTCGCTGAGCTACCTGACGCGCTTTCCCGTCGACAAGATCAAGGTCGACCGGGCCTTCGTGCGGGATCTCGGACGCCGGCGCGAGGGCCAGGCCGTGATCGACGCGATCATGGTGATCGCCCGAACCCTCGGGATCGAAGTGACGGCCGAGGGTGTGGAGACGCGCGAACAGGCCGACCTGCTCCGGCTCAAGCGCTGCGACAACGCGCAGGGCTTCCTCTACAGCCCGGCGCGACCGCCGCAGGACCTCGCCGACCTGCTCGTGCGCATCCCGCACCGCCACGACCGGGCCGGCGCAGCGGCGGCGCGGAAGACACGATCGGCTTGACCTTACGAAGAGCCTTTGTGGGTAGAGAGCAGACAGTCAATCGGAGGCGCGAAATAGCGTCATGCCTCCAAATGGGCGAGTTAAAAATTTTGGAATGGTGGAACGCCCTAGTAAAGATGGATCCTATCTTTGGTGCCGCATCGACAACGAGCACGCGGAAGGACACGGTTTCTTGGCGCTTGCTCAGTCGGCCGATTTGATGAACTCCTCTCAAAATTTCTGACTTGGCAGCGAAACTCCACGTAATCGATGGGTCCGCAACGGATCGAACGCACGCTCTCGCACCGTCGCGCCGAACGCGTCCCTCGTTGAAATTCGGAGCGATCACCCCTCGCCGAGCCGCTCCAGGGTCAGCGGGTCCGGCCGGCCCTCGAAGAAGGCGGCGAGCGCCTGCGCGAAGTCCGGCCGGCCGGGGTCGGCGCGCCCGAACAGCGTCATGCAGGAGCGGAACTTCACGTCGTCGGGCGCGCCGAAGATCGCGTTCGCCGAGCGTCCCTCCCAGGCGTTCACGGCGCGGGTGCAGGTCAGCAGCCGCTCGCCCAGCAGCGGATGGGCGAGATAGGCCCGCGCCTCGGCCAGCGAACGGATCGCGTAAAGCCGGGCCATGGGGCTGGAGCCGAGCCCGGCGATCTGCGGGAAGACGAACCACATCCAGTGGCTCCGCTTGCGCCCCTCGCGAAGCTCGGTGAGCGCCTGCTCGTAGGCGCCCGACTGGGCTTCGACAAAGCGGTTCAGCGCATCGGCGTCGTCCATCGCCCTCTCCCCCGTCGGGATCGTTCGAGCGCTCCCGTTCGCGGTCCGATGGGAGCAAGCGTGCCTCGTGCCGGAGCGGATCCGGCCCGAGGCGAGGCAAACCCGCATCAGCGCGCGGCGTTCCTCAGGCGAGCGCCGCCATCGCCTCGAAGACGAGGGCATGGCGCGCGGCGAGCGCCGCCACGTCGCTGCCGTAGCCGCCGCCGATCACGGCGCAGAGCGGCGTTTTTTCCGCCCGCGCGAGACCGACGACGAAGCGGTCGCGGGCGGCAAGGCCGTCATCGGTGAGGCAGAGGCGGCCGAGCCGGTCGTCGCGGTGGGGATCGACGCCGGCATTGTAGAAGATGAGGTCGGGCGCAAAATTCCGCACCAGTGCGGGCAGCCGTGCTTCGAGGACGGCGAGATACGCCGCGTCGTCCAGCCCGTCGGGCAGGCCGATATCGAGATCGCCCGGCACCTTGTCGTGGGGATAGTTGCGCTCGCAATGGATCGAGAGCGTGAACAGGTCGGGCTCGCGGACGAGGCAATCGGCGGTGCCGTCGCCCTGGTGCACGTCGAGGTCGATCACCAGGGCGCGGGCGATCTCACCGGAGCGCCGGAGCGCGAGGGCGGCGACCGCCACGTCGTTGAACACGCAGAAACCCGCGCCGCCGGCCCGCCGGGCATGGTGACTTCCCCCCGCCGTGCTGCCGGCAAGCCCGTGGTGGAGCGCCAAGCGGGCGGCGCAGAGCGTGCCCCCGGCCGAGGCCCGGGAACGGGCGGCGACCGCCTCCGTCACCGGCAGGCCGATCGCCCGCTCGATCGCGGCGGATACCCGGCCGGCGAGCACCGCCTCGACGTAAGCTGCCTCGTGCGCGCCCGACAGGAGCGCCGCGTCGGCCGGCTCGGGGCGGACGAAGCCGTCGGGGACGAGCCCCCTGGCGCGCAGGGTCTCGGCAAGGCGGCCGTACTTGCCCATCGGGAAGCGGTGCCCCTCCGGCAGGGGGGCCTCGTAGGCCGGGTGGAACACGATCGGCGGCACGGTTCGGCTTCGCGGGCTGGAGGAGGCGCGGTGTCACACGCCTGATAAGGCGGCGCTGCTAGGGGCGTGATGGGGCGCGCCGTCGCGCCCGATCGCAGACCATCGCCGGGAGACGCCGCGCATGATCGCCACGCCGGAGAGCGGCGCGCTCGCCGCCCTCGCGCTCTGCACCCTGCTCGTCCTCGTCAACCTCGCGAGCCTGACCGTGGCGGGCCTGCGCATCGGACGAAAAGGCAAGCCCTCCGCCTTCCCGGCCGGCGCGCCCGTCTCCGTGGTGCGTCCCTTGCGGGGCCTGGAGGCGTTCAGCGAGGAGACGCTGCTGGCGAGTTTCCGGCTCGACTATCCGGCCTACGAACTCATCTTCTGCGTGGCGGATGCGGGCGATCCCGTCCTGCCGATGCTGGAGCGGATCCGGGCGGCGCACCCGCACATTCCCTCGCGCCTGATCCTCGGGGACGAGCGCATCGGCGGTAACCCGAAGCTCAACAACTGTGTGCGCGGCTGGGACGCCGCCCGCCACGACTGGGTGATCCTGGCCGATTCGAACGTGCTGATGGCGCCCGACTACATCCAGCAGATGCAGGCCGCGTGGCGCGCCGAGACGGGGCTCGTCTGCTCGACGCCGATCGGCGCGCGGCCGGAAAACTTCTTCGCCGAGGTGGAGTGCGCCTTCCTCAACACCCTCCAGGCGCGCTGGCAATATGCGGGCGAAGCGCTCGGCCTCGGCTTCGCGCAGGGCAAGAGCATGCTCTGGCACAAGCCCTTCCTGGAAGCGCAGGGCGGCATCCGCGCGCTCAACGCCGAGATCGCCGAGGACGCCGCCGCCACCAAGCTCGTGCGCGCGGCGGGCCGGCGGGTGCATCTCGTCGCCTCCCCCTTCCGCCAGCCGCTCGGGCGCCGCGACTTCGCCGAGGTCTGGTCGCGCCAAGTGCGCTGGGCCCGCCTGCGGCGGGTGACCTTTCCGCTGTTCTTCGCCCCCGAGATCGGCATCGGCGCCCTCCTGCCGCTGGTGCTGACGGGTCTCGTGGTCGGCACCGCGGAGGCCGTCCTCTGGCTCGGCGCGGCCGGGGCTGTCTGGTACGGGGCCGAAATGGCGCTGGCCCACCGCGCAGGCTGGCACCGCTCGCCGCGGCTGCTGCTGGCCTTCCTCGTGCGCGACGCCCTTCTGCCGGCGATCTGGGCGAGCGCCTGGGCCCGCACGGCCATCGTCTGGCGCGGCAACACCATGGATATCCGCACGCGCGAATCCGCCGCCCCGCTCGGAACGGGACCGAGCGCGGCCTGAACTCGGGCGGCAGCGCTCTTGCTTGGCGTCTCCCGACGGCCTCCGATCGGGGCCGGAAGCGGGGACGCACGATGACGACGCCTTCGGTCGCGCTCGACAGGAGCCTGAACGCCTTCCACCTCTGGGGCATCGCCGTCGGGCTCGTCATCTCGGGCGAGTATTTCGGGTGGAGCTACGGCTGGGCGCAGGCCGGCACCCTCGGCTTCCTCGTCACGACGCTGTGCGTGGCTGCGATGTACGTGGCCTTCATCTTCAGCTTCACCGAACTCACCACCGCGATCCCGCAGGCGGGCGGCCCCTTCGCCTACGCGCTGCGCGCCTTCGGCCCCACGGGGGCGGCGATCGCGGGCTACGCGACGCTGATCGAATTCGTGTTCGCGCCGCCCGCGATCGCGCTCGCCATCGGTGCCTATCTCAACGTGCAGCATCCGGGGCTCGACCCGAAGCACGTCGCGCTCGGCGCCTACCTGCTGTTCATGGGCCTCAACATCGTCGGCGTGCGCATCGCCGCCACCTTCGAGTTGTTCGTCACCGTGCTGGCGGTGGCCGAGCTTCTGGTCTTCATGGGCGTCGTCGCCCCGGCCTTCAGCCTCGACAACTTCGCGGCCGGGGGCTGGGCGGGGCAGGACAGCTTCGGTCCGGCAGCCATCAGCGGCATCTTCGCGGCGATTCCCTTCGCGATCTGGTTCTTCCTCGCCATCGAGGGCGTCGCCATGGCCGCGGAGGAGGCCAAGGACCCCAGGCGCGCGATTCCCATGGCCTACATCACCAGCGTCCTGACGCTGACCGTGCTCGCCTTCGGCGTGATGCTGTTCGCCGGCGGCGCCGGTGACTGGAAGTCGCTCTCCGACCTCAACGATCCCCTGCCCCAGGCGATGAAGCGGGTGGTGGGCGAGTCGAGCGGCTGGCTGCACATGCTGGTCTGGCTGGGCCTGTTCGGGCTGGTCGCCTCCTTCCACGGCATCATCATGGGCTATGCCCGCCAGATCTTCGCGCTCGCCCGGGCCGGCTTCCTGCCCTCCGTCTTCGCCCGGGTGCATCCGCGCTTCCAGACGCCCCATCTCGCCACGCTGGCCGGCGGCGGCGTCGGCATCGCCGCGATCTACAGCGACAGCCTCGTGCGTGTCGCCGGGCAGTCGCTCACCGCCAGCATCGTGACCATGGCAGTGTTCGGCGCGCTGACCATGTACGTCACCAGCATGGCCGCCCTGTTCCGCCTGCGCCGCAGCGAGCCGGATCTCCCCCGGCCCTACCGGGCCCCGCTCTACCCCGTCGCGCCGGCCTTCGCCCTCGTCATGGCCTCGGTCTGCCTCGCGGCGCTCGTGGTCTACAACCCGCTGATCTTCGCGATCTTCGCCGCGGTGATGGCGGGCGCCGTCCTGCTCGGGCGGCGCGTGGGTCGATCGACCGTCCCGGCGGTTCCGGTGCCGGATCCGGCGATCTGACATCGACCGGCGACGATCCCAACGCCGCAGCGCTCGCTACACCGTCGGGCGGGCCTCGGTGTTTCCGGAAAAAGAAAGGTTTCAAAGAGGCTGAGGCGTATGCCGGCAAGTCCGGCGCGATCTGCACAACGGCGCCAAATTCAGTTTAGCTCAAGGATCGATCGGCATATCCCGGCGCCGGACGACCGGAATCCATATTAGATCGCTTAGGTTATCAATGCATTTTCGTGCAAAGGCCCTCGTCGGATTGCTCTTTGCGAGCGTCATGGCGGCTCCGGCGCAGGCGGACGAGGCGACGTTCTATCGCGGCACGCATTTCTGCAACGGCGATCGGTTGCTCGACGACTGGGAATTCCAGCCGAGCGAGGCGCGGTTCAGGATCTATTATCGAAAGACCGAGGGGACATCGTTCCAGGTTCTCGACCTCACCGCGGCGTCGGCGGGAGAGGATCTCATCCTGTCCGACCGCAGCGGCCGGCCCTGGGTCGCGGCGCGGATCGCACCGAACGGCGAGCAGCTACGGGGCCGCTGGCTGACCTCTCAGGGCCGACCTCAGAGCGAATGCGAGCCGTTCACGCTCGAACGCACGGCGAGTGCCAAGGCGCGCATGGACAGCCTCCTGTCGCTCCTGGGCACGGCCGACCCGACCGTCGAGACGGCGCGAAAGGCAGCGGCCGAGCAGCAGAGGCTGCCGCCGATCGACCTGCTGCCCCAGCTGGACCAGCAGACCGATCGCCGACGCTATGGCGAGGCCGCCCCGGCCTTCTGGAAGCGCTTCTACGAGGCTCAGCGCAAGCGGCTCGCGGAAGGCGCCATCGAGACACCGGCCGATCGCGCACGGGTCGTGGCGGAGATGCGCGCGGCAACCGCGGCCGAGGCGACGCCCCGGGGCTCGCTGGACGGCGACGGCGCCGCCCGCGAGGCCGCCCTCGACTTTCTGCGCATCGTCGCCGATCGCCTCGCGGCGGGAGGCAGCCCCCTGGAAACCCTTCCGGCCGAGGGCCTGTGCGAGCGGCTGTCGGGCTTCACCTATGTCGACACCGATCGCCTCGAACTCGCCGTCGGCCTGCCGACGGAATACTGGGACCGTGCCTTCGCCGAGGATCTGATCCGGCGGGTGCAATCCTGCAGGAACGGCCGGACCGTCGTGCAGCTTCTGACCCATGCCTATCCGGAGATCGAGAAACGCCGGAAGGTGGCCGCTTGGCTGCGGGAGCAGCGGGATCGCCTTCTCGCCCTGCCGTTGTCGCTGGCGAGCTTCCGCGAATCGAACGGATTGAGCCTGAGCCACGAGGAGCTTCGCCGGAACGACGTCACGCGGGTCGCCTACGAGCGCTTCGTCGGCGCCGCGCTGGAGCCGCGCCGCAGCGCGATGGAGGAGGCTGCCGCCGGAGAGATCCGGGCGGCCTTCGCCGGGGAGACGGTCGCGAGCCTTCCCCTCGGGCAGGCGCGGTCCCGCTGCGAGCAGTGGGTGGGCCGGCAATGGGGCAACGACGCGCTGGCCCGGCTCTACAAAACCTGCACGAACCTCGCCGACGCCTATGTCGACGGAGCGATCCGCCGGTCCTTCCAGGCGCAGGTCGAACGGATCGAGGCGGCACCGAAGACGTTCGAGGGTCTGCGCAGCCATAACTGGTTCCAGATGGACACGAGCGATCTCGCCGGCGCCTATCCCTCGGCCGCGATCTCGGCCGAGTTCAACGGCAAGGTCGCCGCCGCCCGGGCCGAGGCCGCCCGCACGGCCAGGGAGGAGGTCGAACGGGCCTTCGCCGCGGCCGATCCTCTGGCGGAAGCGCCGGAGGCGCCGATCCTGCAATGCGGACGCGGCCTGCTGCCGTCGGACGAGACGCTGCGGCCCGTCGTCGAGGCGTGCCGGGCGGGGACCCGCACCTTCGATGCCCGCCGCGGGGAGGCCCGCTGCAAGCAGGCGCTCGAGGCATCCGGCGCCGGCGACGGCCTGTTGGCGGGGACGATCCGGTCGTCGGCGAGCGTGCAGGCCGGCCCGCCGGTTCGCCGGATCGTCTGCGGCGCCGCCCGGCAGAAGGTTTCGGTCACCTTCCCGGCCTCCGGGATGCTGTGGTGGTCCAAGCAGTTCATGGAACTCCGCCTGCCGGACGATCCCCGGCGCACGCAGCCCGCCACCATCCGCTGGCTGCTGGAACCCGTCGCGGGCAGCAAGACCGACTGGGCGCTCTCGACGATCGAGACGAAGACGGTCGCGTTGCCGGCTCCCCAGGAGACCATCCTGTCCTGCCTTGCCCAGGACGGCTCCTGCCGGTGAGGTGTGCGCACCGATCCTCCCATCCGGCGCAGCGGGCGGCCTGCTGGCCGGCGCCGGAGAGGTTCGCCCAATCGAGGGCGGCCTCGTCCGGCCGCAGGATTCAAACGAGTTGCGCGAGATCGACGGCCATCGGTTCGAGCGGTCCGAAACTGTGCCGCGTCGTCTTGGGTGGATAGAGGCGGCCGCTCAGGGCGCGGCGCAGAACCTCCTCCCGTGTCGGCGTGATCTCGGGACGCCACGAGGTGAGGTGCACGGCCGCGTAATCGTACAGGCGCACCGGCACGCGGGCGAGGCCGAGCTGGATCGCGGCGGTCAGGCGGTGGTGCCCGTCCAGCACCGCGAGGGTGTCGCACTCCACGCAGATCGGCTGTGTCCAGCCCTGCCGATCCAGGATGAGGGCGATCACCTCGCCGACCCGGGCGGGAGCGATCTCTTCCGTCGGGCGCAGCACCGAGGGAGGAACGAGCCGTAGCGTCGCGTGGCTCATGCCGCCACCCTCTCGCCCTCGCTCAGGAAGAGCCGGTCCGGATGGGCGTGGCAGAGGAAGTCGTGGTGGGAGATGTCCCAGCCATAGGCTCCGGCCATCTGGAAGCAGACGAGATCGCCCACCCGCACCCGCTGCACCGTCACCTCGCGCGCAAGCACGTCCTTCGGCGTGCAGAGTTCGCCCGCCAGCGTGATCTCCCGATCCGTGAACTCGGGCCGCGGCCAGGGATGGGGCCACCTGTCCCGGGGGATGATCCGGAAGGGGTGGTCGTGCGACCAGGAACTCGGCAGCCGGAAGTGATGCGTGCCGCCGCGCAGGAGCGCGAAGGCGCGACCATGGCTGAGCTTCAGGTCGAGCACTTCGCAGAGATAGGCCGCGTGATAGGCCGCCACGATCCGCCCGCACTCGAACTGGATGCGCGGGCCCTGCCCGAGTTCGGGAGCGAGCGCGCGCGCGAAACCCGCCACGTCGAAGCGCCAGTCGGGATCGGCGTAATCGACCCCCCAGCCGCCACCGAGATTGACGGTGCGCAGATCGAGGCCATGCTCCTGCGCCCATCCTCGCGCCAGCCTCAGTTCGGCGGCACAGAGCGCCGCGTGGCCGGCCGCGTCCCGGTTGTTCGAAACCGTGTGGAAGTGGAAGCCCTCGAAGCGCAGGGCTCCGCACTCGTCGAGCACCGCGATCGCATCGGGGATCGAGGCCTGCTCGATCCCGAACTGGGTGGCGCCGCCCCCCATCGTCAGGGTCGCGCCCGGCACCGGCCCGGCGAGATTGACGCGCAGCAGGATCGGGAGGATCGCTCCGGCACGAGCCGCCACCGCGTTCGCCAATCGCAGGGCGTGCAGGCTCTCGACATGCAGGCGCTCGACCCGGTGGGCGAGGATCACCCGGATATCGTCCTCCGTCCGCGCCGGCCCGCCCATCACGATCCGGACCGAGGGCCCGACGGCCTCGCGCACCCGCAGCACCTCGCCCGAGGAGGCGACCTCGAAGCCGCTGACCCAGGGCGCGAGCGCGCGCAGCAGCCGGGGATCGTTGTTGGCCTTGACGGCGTAGAAGAACTCCGTGCCCGGCGGCAGCGGCGCGGTGAGATCGCGGACCTGACGCCGCAACGCGTCGAGGTCGTGGACGAAGGCACAGACCGGCCGCTCCGCGGAAGCAACGAGCGCGACCTGCTCGGCCGAGGGTCGGAACAGGGTCATCACAGGTCTCCGGCAGCGTTGCGCCAGGCGCGGTCGGCGTCGCTGAGAGCGCGGCGCAGGAGGCCGCGGTCGTTGGCGGCGAGGAGGCCGCGCACGCCCTCGGCCAGCAGACGGGGCAGATCCGTGTCCGCGCGCGGAATGGCGAAGCCGTGGATGCCGGCCTCGCGGCAGGCGCGCGCCACGGCCGAGCCCGCCTGCGTCACCTCGGGCGCGGAGGTCTGCCAGGGCATGCCGATCGCCTGGGAATAGTCCGCCGCGCCGAACAGGAGCCCGTCGATCCCATCGAGACCGGCGATCGCGGCCACGGCCTCCAGGCCGGCGGGATCCTCGATCATCGCGATCACCAGGGTCTCCCCGTCGAGGCGGGCCGGCATGCCGGGCAGGTCGCAGGCGCCGTAGCGACCGAGGCGCCCGGCATTGAGGCCGCGCACCCCGCGGGGCGCGAAGCGGGCGCGGCGCACCGCCGCCTCCGCCTGCGCGGGCGTCGACACCCGCGGCACGACGATCCCGGCAGCGCCCGCGTCGAGGCTTTGCAGGATCCTCTCGGAATCCGCGTCCGGCACCCGGACGAGGGCGCTCACGCCGGCCCGGTCGGCCGCCGCGAGCATGTGCTCCAGCACGGCCCCATCGATCAGGGTGTGCTCCAGATCGATCAGCACGTAGTCGAACTGTGCGACGGCGGCGATCTCGACGATCTCCGGGGCCGGGATCGAGACGAACAGGCCGCCGGCCGCCTGCCCGGCATCGAGCAGCGACTTCAGGCGCAGGCGGGCGCTCATGCGAGAGCCCGCGCGAGCGGCGCCAGCGGGTTGGCGACGCGGCGGCCAGGGGCGTTGGCCGGATCGATGCGCCGCCGGGCGAGTTCCTCGACCACCAGGGTGTCGGCGGCGAGCCGGTAGCGCAGGGCGCCGGCCCGGGCGGCGGGATGCGCCGCGCAATGCCCTGCGAGCGCCGCGACCACGCGCTCCCAGAAGCGGCGTTCCGGGTAGTCGAACCCGTGGTCGAGGCAGTAGCCGAGTTCGGCGAGGTTCACGCCGAAAAGGGCATCGACCATGAAGTCGCGCACGTCCTCGACATCCCGCGCCTCGACGTAGGAATTGGCATTGACCCGGGCATGGTCGGGCGGCGTCGGCGACAGGACCGGGCGCCGATCCAAGTGCTGGGCCAAGTGCTGGGCCAAGTGCTGGGGCAGGTGCTCGGGCAGGGGTTCGGGCAGGAGTTCTGGAATGAAGCGGACCCCGTCGTGGAAGTCCTTGAGGGCCACGCGGCTCGGCCAGCCGTCGTGGTGGAAGAGCACCATGTTCTGCTGGTGGCTCTCGACCGCGACACCGTTCGCCAGGAGGAGATGCACCACCGGCAGCATCGCGACCGCGAGAAGCCGGTCGAGCCAGGGCTCGACCCCGTAGCGCCCGATCCAGTCGGCGACGAAGGGCCTCTGCCCATCGCGGTGCGTCAGGGCCGTGAACGGCACGGCGCCCTCTCCGGCGCGCAGGTGCGGCGTCACCGGATCGCGCCAGATCGCCGAGAGGGCTCCGCGCATCGCACCACTCCGATCCCAGCTCGGCAGGGCCGTGACCGCGACACCCATCCGCTCGGCGAGGAGCACCGTGCCGCTCGCCTGCAGATAGGCATCGTCCGCCGCGATCCGCGCGAGCCAAGCACTGATGATCGGCGCGTTGAGCACCGTGTGAGGGGCCAGCGTGCGCGCCGTCGAGGTGTTGCGGATCGAGAGCGCCAGCTTCAGCGAGGGAGCGTCCGGCGCCGAGCGATCCGCAAGGGTGCGGATCGATTGCTGGGCACCGTAGGCGTGCGGCGACGGGCCGAGCAGGACGAGGCGCCCCGCGTTCCGGTGCTCCTCGGTGGCGCCTTCGGCCACTTGGCGCCACTGCCAGGGATGGACCGGCAGAAGGAGGAAGTCGTCCGGCCGGCCGCCGAGGCGGGCCTCGAAGGCCGAGCGCGTGCGCGGATCGAGGCTGCGCGCGATCAGGTCCCGATCCTGCCGGCCGGCCGCCGCGATGGAGCCGGCGACGGCGATGGCGTGGTGGACCGCGATCCAGATCGGACGGATCGACTCTCCGAATTCCGGCCCGTAGGCGCGGTTGTCCGTCGGCGTGAAGCCGATGCGGGACTTGAAGCAGGGATGGTAGCGGTGCCCATCCGGCAGCGCGCCCTCCAGCGCCTCGTAGGTCAGGCGGCCGAGTCCCGCGCCCGTCCCGTGAGCCAGGGACGCGGCGTGGTTCGCCTGCGTGCGCGCCAGTTCCTCCGCGAAACGCCCGTGGTCCTCAGCCCGGCCCGGGAGATCCGGCAGCAGGTCGGCCAGGAAGGCTGAGGCGTCCGTGACGGGCTCGACACCCTCGACGAGGCTGCCGGGCTCGATCAGGATGCGGCCGTAGGCGGCCATGCGCCTTGCCCGGGCGCGGTAGGTCGTCCGCCGGTTCGAGGGCGTGAGCGTGATGTCCAGACGCTCGTCGGGGCCGTCGAGGCGGACGACATCCCCGGGCAGAAGATGCTCGTGCAGCAGGGCGCCGAGCAGTTGCGAGGCGACGCGGCGGCCCGCCGCGTTCCAGGCTCGCAGCCCGGCCCGGTCGTCCGCGCCTCGCAGCGGATTGGCGAGCGCGACGTAGGTGGGCCGCTCCCCGCGGCCGGCGAGGCAGCTCGCGAGGTTGGCCTTGGCCGGAAGGGTCGGGGCGCTCAGAAGCTTTGCGACGAGCTCCGCGGTCGCGTCATCCTCGACCGCCCCCGCCAGGGCTTCGGCCACCGCACGCCACAGGGGCGCTTCGCCGATGCGTGCCGCCCGAGCCACGGTCGCGACCACGTGGGCGACCTGATTGACGACGAGGTAGTAGAGCAGGCGCTCCCAAGCCTCCTGCGCGCCGTAGAATACCGCCGGGTCGAGTTCGAGTCCGGGAACGAGGCCTTTGAAGCGCTCGGGGTCGATGCTGGCCCCTTCGAGATCGCGCACGACGAGGCGCACCGGCAGCCCGTCCTCGAGGACGAGGAGACTGTTCTGCGCGTGGGCCTCGAGACTGATGCCGGTCCGCGCGAACAGGCGCAGCGGCGGCAGGAGGGCGCTCCGGGTATAGGCGCGCAGCCATCGCTCGGCTTCCCCGGGGCGCGAGAGCGGACAGCCTATCGCTGCCAGGATCGGCAGGCCGTCGTGCGGGGCGGGTTCGAGCAGGCCCGCGACCACGAAGGCGGATCGGGAGGGTCCCTCCCGCACCAGCACGCCCGTTACCGCGTCGAGGTCGCCGTGATCGAGCCGAAGGGCACCGGGCTCGCTCAGGATGTCGAGGCCGCAGGCGGAGACCGTATCCCGCAGGGCTGCGAGCGCCCGGGACGCGGCCATGCTGCGGGCGAGGTGCGTGCGGCTGTTGGTGCGGGCGAAATTGGTGATGCGGGCGGCGAGCGGCAGCTTGAGGAACAGGTTTTCCTGCTCTGCGAAGACGGTGCGCACGGAAGAGGTCGGCGCCACGAGAGCGCCGGAGGGCGGCGTGAGGGTCAGACGGCCCTCGGCGACGAGGGCGGCGAGCGCCGGGTCGGCCTCGAGCCGGGCCGCCTGCCAGGGATGGCACGGGATCAGGATGCGGCCCGCGATCCGATCGCCGGGCAGTCCCGACAGGCGGGCCAGGGCGGCCCCCACGCGCCGCTCGCCGTCGGGGTCGCGCCAAAGTGTGGCGGCGAGATCGGGATCCGCGATCAGCCAGCGCAGGCGGAACGCCGCCGCGCGCTCGGGTGCGTAGCTGTCCGTGTCGGCCTCCGAGAAGCCGTCGACGCTCTTGGCGAGGGGATGGAACGGGTGGCCGTGCCAGAGACTGCGCTCCAGCTCCATCGGCGTCGGATCGAAGGGCCGGGCAACGCGCGCACGAGCATGGTCGCGCGAGCGATGGAGGCCGTCGAGAAGGCGCCGCTTCGTCGCCTCGCGCACCGGCGTCGCTTCGGGAGCCGCCGCGTCGATCATCCGGCGGGCCAGCTCGGCGGGATCGTCCAGATCCAGAACGCGACCGTCGGCGCTCCGCAGCCGGACGGAAGGTCCCCACGCATGGAACCCACCGGGCGAGTGGCGCAGGCAGAGGGCGGTCAGGCTCTCCGCGGCGAGCGGTATCGTGCAGGTCTCCCCCTCGATCGGCTGAAGATCCGGAGCGTACTCACGAAGCCAGGTATTGAGCAGGCGCTCGACGGCCCACTCGGCATGAACGGCGGCAAGGCCCTCCTCGAGGGGTCGGATGGCTGGCGAACTCGTCATGGGGCGCGGCTCCGGGTTCTCCGAGGACGATGGGTCGTGGCAGCGAGCGTGACGGCGCCGGCGAGCGACAGCCCGGCCGCCGCGAAGAGGGGGCCGGACGGGCCCAGGGGCACGAGGACGACCCCGGCGGTGAAGGGACCGACGAGTTGGCCCACCGTCAGGCTGGCGCGAGCGCGGGCCACGGCGACGGTCCGGCTCGGACCGAGCGTCTCGACCGCCGCGAAGAGGGCGGGCGCCTGGCCGGCGAAGAGCGCCCCTTGAAGCAGACGGAACGCGACGATGCCGACGAGGCCGGCGCCGAGCGGGACGGCCGCGAAGGCCAGGCCGCATCCGAGGAGCGACAGGACGAGGGCGATCATCGGTGAGAGGCCGTCCATGCCGCGCGCCCAGAGGGGCAGAACCAGCATGGCGACGAGCCAGCTCAGGCTGTGCAGCAGACCGATCAGGCCGGGCGTGTAGAGCGCGGGATCGTGCGCGCTCGCCCAGGCGGGAAAGAAGGCGACGAAGGCGAAGGCCCCGGCACTCCCGCACATCCCGGCCCCGAGCAGGGGAAGGTCCCGGAACCGGCTTGGCTCGGACCGAGGCTCACCGGCCGGCTCGGTCGCGAGGTCGCGGCTGGCGGCGACGGTGGCGAGCGTCGCGGCCAGGATCACGCCACCGCAACCGAGCATCAGGGCACCGATCCGTCCCTGCTCGAAGGCGAGCCCGCCGGCGAGAGGACCGAGCAGACACCCCGCCGACACGGCCTGCTGCATCAGGGCGAAGCCGCGGCCGGCGCTGGGGCTGGCGGCGCGGAAAGCGAGCGCCAACACGACACCGCCTCCCGCAAGTCCCTGGACGAGGCGACCGGCGAGCAGCATCCGCGGATCGGATGCGAGTGCGATCAGTACGCAGCTCGCCGCACTCATGCCCCCCGCCCAGCCGATCAGAGCCGACAGGGAGAGCAGGCGCGCGAGGCCGGTCCAGGCCGGCGTCATCGCCAGCGTGGTCACGGCGGGCGCGGCGAGGATCGCGGCGGTCCAGAAGACCGATGCGGCACCCATCTGCGCGACGTGCAGGCCGAGGAAGGGGAGCAGGGCCAGGGGCGCTGCCGTCACCGCGACCTGCAGCAACAGCAGGACGGCAAGGCCCCCGCCCCCGATCGGCCGGCGCTCGGTCGCCATCACGGGCCGGGCCTCAGGAAGAGCGGGTTGGGCGCATGGCCGAGCCGGCTCGGCATCGAGGTGGTGAGCGTCGCCATGTCGAGAAGCGGCGTCAGCACCTGCTTGAAGGGCGCCGTCGGGCGCTCCAGCAGACAGGCGGCGACCAGAGCCTTGCGCTCGGCCGGGACCTCGGCCGAGGCGAGCACGCCGCGGATCGTGGCGACGAGGATCCGGCGGGCCTCGTCCAGGGTGAACCCCGCATCCGCCGCCGCGAAGGCTTCGGCGATGGCGCGCAGGGCGACGTCGATCGCAAGCGTCTGGGCGTAGGCGAGGAGGTCGTCCGGCCGAGGCAGCAGCAGCGAATTCCGCCGGGGATCGGTGATCAGGTAGGAGGGGACGGGAAGCCCGGCGCCCGCCAGCCATTCGGGGGCGCAGCGCACGGTGTCGTGGTCGCGCAGGATCAGGCGGCCGGGTCCGGCCCCGTCGAACGCGACGAGGGCGTTCTGGCCGTGGAGTTCCGGAACGAAGCCGAGACAGGCGCTGCGGAGCACCGTTCCGAGGACGAGGCCGGCGATCCCGGCAAACAGCCTCGCCAGATCGGGCGCCTCGCCGGCAACCACCCGGGCGGCGGGTGGCAGGCCGCCGCGCGGCGCCACCGCCAGGCTCGCGAGCGGAATCACGGGGCCGCCGTTCACCGGCAGGCCTCGAAGGGCACAGCCCAGGAGAGCCGGACGCTCGGCGTAGAGATCGCCGTCCGGTTCGGCGAAATGCCAAAAGGCGGTCTCGTCCGCGAGGGCGACGAACCGGGTCATCCACGGATCGCGCGCCAGACCGGCGGCGAGGAGATCGCCGCCGTGCAGGCCGTTGTGAAGCGATTGCGGCGGCAGCAGACGGCGCACGCCGAGGGTGCTCACGTCGAGGGGCAGCTTCAGGTGCAGGCCGGGCCGCGCTGGGAACGCCACCGTGCGCAGCGACGAGGTTGCCGCGACGAGGGGGCCTCGGAAGTCGAGGAGGACGACGCCTCCCTCCGCGATGTCGGGGGCGAAGCGCTCGGGGAGCACATGGGCCGCCTGCCAGGGATGGAGGGGGAGAGCGACGTGCGAGCGGGCGAGGCCGCGCGTCTCCATCTCCCGCGCCAGCAGTGCCCGTTGCCGCGGGTCGAGGATCGCGGCGTCCGGCTCCGCCTGGCCGGCGCGCAGCGAACGGGCGAGACGATCGCGCGCGACCGCACACCAGGACAAGGCGAAGAAGCGGCCCGCCTCCGCGCCGTAGGCGAGCGCCTGCGCGCGGTCGAGGCCGCGGCGCGAGCGGGACAAGGGATGGAAGGGCCGGTCCCGCCATGCCGCGAGCCGCTCCCAGAGGATCGGATCGTCCGCGCGGGCTCGCGTCACGAGGGAATCGATCAGCGCCTCCCTCGGGGGAAGCTCGTCGACGATGCGCCTCAGCTCGTCCAGGGTGCGCTCGCGGATGGCGGGTGACAGTTCGCTCAGGCCGTCGAGCGCCCGTTCCAGCAGCGCCGACGCATCGAGGTCCTCGCGCGAACAGGCCGTCTCGAAGCGGGCGGAACCGGCAAAGCGGATCCCGTCGCGCCAGCCGTCCGCCCGCACCCGAGCCCGGAGATGCCCGCGCCCCAGAACCAGCGCATAGTCGCGCGTTCCATCCTCGGCCGGCGGCCCGAGAACCCCGCGGCTACGGAAGCCTGCGACATCCTCGATCCAGAGCGCGTCGAAGAGTTCCGCCAGCAGGTCCCCCGCGAGGTTCGGGGACGCGGGTGCCTCGGCCATCGGTCCGGACATGATGCCGGCCCTCAGAACAGGGGCAGGACGGTGCCGGCGCCTGCCTCCTCGGCACGGCGCAGGATGGCGCGGGCGCAGGCGATGTCGTCGATCGCCATGCCCATCGGGTTGAGCAGGATGATCTCGTCGCCGTTCTCCCGCCCCGGCTTGCGTCCGACCACGATCTCACCGAGTTCGGCGTGCAGCTTCTCGCGCGAAAACTCACCGGCTTCGACGAGGAGGTTGATGATCTTCTTCTCGCGGTTGCACTGATCCCAGTCGTCCACGACCACCTTGTCCGCCTTGAGGAACACGTCGCGCTCGACATCCATGATCGAGACGTTGGCGAGCAGCGTTCCGGGACTGAGCCAGCGGAAGGACAGGTAAGGCCTGTCGGTCACGGTGCAGGTGACGACGACGGGGCATTCGCGCACCGCCGCCTCGGCGCTCGCCGCGATGACGGTCTCCAGGTGGGGGAAGGCGTCGCGCAGGCGCGCAGACAGATCCTCGGCCGCCGCCTCGCGCAGGTCGAACAGACGCAGCCGGGTCAGGCTCGGGAACTGCTCGGCCAGAGTCTGGGCCTGCCGTTCGGCGATCGGACCGCAGCCGATGAGCGCGGCTTCCGAGAAGCCCGATCTCGCGAGATGGCGGACGGCAATGCCGGTGACCGCCGCGGTGCGCATGGCACTGAGGAGGCCGGCCTCCATGATCGCGACCGGATAGTTGGTTTCCGGATCGTTGAGCACGATCAGGGCGCTGGCGCGTTCGAGGCCGCGCGCCGCCGGGTTGTCGTGCTTCGAGCCGATCCACTTGAGGCCGGCTGCGGGGCGTTCGCCGCCGATCCAGGCCGGCATGGCGATGATGCGGTCGGCGATGTGGGGCGCGCGCGGACTGCGCAGGTACGGCTTCAAGGGCTGAATGAAGTCTCCCGCGGCGTGCAATCGGAAGCCCTCCTCGATCGCCGCCATGTAGAGGTCGGAGTGGTCGCCTCCGATCGCGGCGACGTCGGAGCGCGACAGATAGCGCAGGCTGGTCGAGGCCATGGCGTTAATCCCTGGATGGTCGTTCGGCACAGGGCAGCGGGCGCGCTCCGGCACGGTCATCCGTGCGGAGGGCGCCGGTTGAGCGCGGCAACCCGGCGTCAGGCGGTGTCAGGCCGCTTCGGGCCGGGAGCGGAGGCGTCGGTAGGAGGCGCCGAAGGGTTTGGTCACGCGCCGCTCCGAGGCCGGCCAGGCCGGATCGTAGACCGTGTCGAGGTAGCGCTCGCCGCGATCGGGAAGCAGCGTGACGATGCGCGCGCCGCGGTCGAGCTGCGGGATCAGCTTGGTGATCGCCGCGACGACGGTCCCGGAGGAGCCGCCGGCAAGAATGCCCTGGGTCTCCACCAACCGGCGGCAGCCGAGCGCGGATTCCCAGTCCGTCGCGTAGATGACCGC
The DNA here is from genome assembly GCF_003201865.1 of Methylobacterium sp. B4. Lineage (GTDB taxonomy): Bacteria > Pseudomonadota > Alphaproteobacteria > Rhizobiales > Beijerinckiaceae > Methylobacterium. The sequence continues at coordinate 138,876 of NZ_QJJJ01000003.1, forward strand.
ATCGACTTCGGAGAGGCAGAGCTGCTCCGGCACGCGGCTCGCGCCGATGCCCGGAATATCCCGCCGCCCGCCCGGCGCACCGAAGATCACCGACCCGTCGAGATCGACGGCGACGACCGTGATCCGGGGCCAGCGCTCCCGCAGGCGGCGCGCGAGTCCCATGAGGGTGCCGCAGGTCGAGACGGCGGCCACGACGTGGGTCGGTTCGACGGGCATGTCGCGCACGATCTCGGCGCCGATGCCGTTGTAATGCGCGCGCCAATTGTCGGGGTTGGCATACTGGTTGAGCCAGACGGCACCGGGGATGGTGCGGGACAACTCCGCCACCCGTCGCACCCGGGTGTGCAGGTAGCCGCCTTCCTCGTCCTTGTCCCGCACCAGATCGATGGTGGCGCCGAAGGCTTCGATGAGGCGGCGGTTGGTCGGAGCGAGGTTCGGATCGACGACGGCCGTGAAGGGAATGCGAAAGCGCTGTGCGATCATCGCGAGCGCGATCGCGAGGTTTCCCGACGAGCTCTCGACGAGATGGCTCTCCGGCGTGAGGCGACCGGCGGCCATGGCCTGCGAGACCATGTAATGCGCGGTGCGGTCCTTCACGCTGCCGCCGATATTGAGCATCTCCAATTTCGCGAAAACGGGGACGATGTCCGGAGGGAACATCCTGTCGAGAGCGACGAGCGGCGTGTCACCGATATGCGCCTCGGCGGATAGATTCATGTGCAACTCCCCATAGAGCAATGGATCGTTGAGAGCATCGTCAAGAGCGAGCCAGAGTATTCACTCGTTCATTCGGAAGGATGCAGCGATAACGCTCGCCTTACATATGCGAATGGAAGCTTGATTCAAGCCTTTTATCGATACAATTATTTATAATAAATCCATTTAAGGGTTGGATCGTCCCAGACAACTTGGTATTATTTCTGTAATAATTCAAATGAAGAGAAATCAAGACTTCGCCTCAGTGGGTTGCGCGTTCGGGCCACCGGCCGGACCGGATTCCGGGCACCGTCAATGGGAATTGAAAAATCGCCGCAAGGGTGTCGGTCGCGGGAGAAAACAACGCCGCGGACCGTGGGAGCTTACGAATCTAGAAGTTTTGGAAATAGTATCGTTCTAATCTGTATCATTACAGCAACAAATATGAGGACAACGGGCAGCATCGTCCGCGGCTGTATTGCGTCTGCGACCACAATCACGAATGAGAGCTATCGAGATGGGTCGGTCTGTGCAGAATATCGCCGGATCGCCGCAGACGCACTCCGGAGCTGCATTCGCATGGCGCATCGCCGACACTCTCGCGTGAGGATCTGCCGCCGGGTCGGGGCGCGCCTGGGTCTCGCCGCGCTGGCGGTCCCCTGCTTGGCGCCCGCTGCGCTCGCGCAGGACGAAGTCCGCCTCGACGAGCTGAGCGTCGAGGGGCGCGGCGGCGGTAGAGGCGGCCGGCCGACGCCCGTACCCACGAACCGGAACGCGGTCGTCGGTCCGCCGCCACCGGCCTATCCGGGCGGCGTGGTCGGCTCGGGCTCGCGGCTCGGATTACTCGGCAACCGCAACGTCTTCGATCAGCCCTTCAGTTCGACCAGCTATACCGAGAAGCTGATTCGCGACCAGCAGGCGCGCAACGTGCAGGACGTGGTCAACAACGACCCGTCGATCCGCACCAACGTCCCGGCTTTCTCCGGCATTCTCGGCTTCTTCATCCGCGGCTTTCCGGTCTTTGCCCAGGACATCGCCTTCAACGGCCTGTTCGGCGTCGCCGACGCGTTCAATCCGGCAATCGAGCCGATCGAGCGCGTCGAGGTCCTGCGCGGCCCCTCGACCCTGCTCTCCGGGGTTCCGCCTTTCGGCAATATCGGCGGCGTCATCAACCTGATCCCGAAACGCGCGACCGAGGAGCCGCTCAACCGCGTCACGCTCGGCTACGGCTCCGATGCCCAGATCTACAAGGCCATCGACATCAGCCGGCGCTTCGGCGACGCGAAGGAGTGGGGCATCCGCTTCAACGGCGCGTTCAACAATGGCCGCACGCCGATCGACAACCAGAGTCTCCATTTCGGCGTGGCCGCCCTCGCCCTGGATTATCGCGGCGAGCGCCTGCGGGCGAGCCTCGACCTCGGCTATCAGGAGCTCGATTTCACCGCGCCCCTGCGCAACCGCAACGTGGCGGCGGGCGTCCGCATCCCGCGCGCGCCGAACCTGACCCTGAACCAGCATCAGCCCTGGGAGTACCGCGACAGCGCGAACCAGCAGCTCGCGACCCGGGTCGAGTACGATCTCACCCCGGACCTGACCGTGTACGGCGCCTACGGCCGCTCGAACTTCCGGCAGGAGTATTTCGGCGGCGTCCTGACGATCTTCAACACGCGCGGCGACTACCGCGATCCGATCAGCTACCTGCCGTTCCACATCGTCAATCGGACGGCCGAGGCGGGTCTGCGCGGCAGCGTGGAGACCGGTCCGATCAAGCACAGCTTCGGCCTCGCCGCGGTCGGCTTCTGGCAGGATCTCGCCCAGCCTCCGGCCCAGAATGTCGGCGCGCCCATCGTCTCGAACCTCTACGACCCGGTCACCGTCGCGCCGCGCTCGACGGTCGGGCTGTCGAACGCGACGCCGCGCACCTCCAGCCGGATCAACCGCTCCATCGCGATCGCGGATACGATGTCGCTCTTCGACGACCGGGTGCTGCTCACCGTCGGGGGACGCTGGCAGAGCCTCGACGTGAACGCCTACAACGCGGTCACGGGCTTCCGCACCGGTGAGAGCAGCAGCGGCGCCTTCTCGCCGGGCGTCGGCCTCGTGGTGAAACCGTGGGAGCGGCTCTCGCTCTACGCCAACTACATCGAGGGTCTGACCTCGCCGGCCCCGCCGGTGAACGCGGTCAACGCCAACGCCGCCTTCCCGGCCGCGGTGTCGCGGCAGACCGAAGTCGGCGCCAAGTACGATTTCGGCAGCGTCGGCGTCGGCTTCGCCGCCTTCGAGATCGAGCAGCCCTTCGGCTTCCTCGACACGAGCACTCTCGTGTTCTCGGTCGACGGGCGCCAGCGCAACAGCGGCGTCGAGCTGACCGTCTTCGGCGAGCCGGCACCGGGCATCCGCCTGCTCGGCGGCGTCAGCCTGCTCGACGGCATCCAGGTGCAGTCCCAGGATCCGCGCAATGTCGGACGGGTCGCCGTCGGCGTGCCGGAGGCGCAGGTCAACCTCTACGGCGAGTACGACCTGCCGCCGGGCTTCGTCCCGGGCCTGACCCTCACCGGGCGCGTGATCTACACCGCGGCGCAGTACTACGACCTCGCCAACAGCCAGAAGATCCCCGATTGGGCGACGCTGGACCTCGGCCTGCGCTACGCCGGCACGTTCCAGGATCGCCCCCTGACCCTGCGGGCGAACGTCGTCAACGTGACGGGCAACAATTACTGGGCCTCGACCGGTCGCGGCATTCTCAGCCAGGGCACCCCACGCACGTTCCTGCTCTCGGCATCGATGGATTTCTGAGCGCTTCGGCCGCTTCTCGATGGGTGGCCGGAGCGGCGGAATTTGCTTCCGCTCGCAGCCGCACCAGGGCCGTTCACATTGCTCGGACCGCACCTCATTCGCTTGCGTCCGCGAACCCATTCCCTTACTCCGCCATCCAGGCGCGCGACTGGTGAAACGGTAGCCACGCGAGACTCAAAATCTCGTGCTCGTGAGAGCGTCCCGGTTCGAGTCCGGGGTCGCGCACCATCATCACGACTCTCGTCCGGCCGTCCCTGGCACCGACGATTGAGTCAGATCGCTGATCGCGGAGCCCCAGCGGAAGCCGAACGCAGCCTCACCATCGAGGCGGCTGGCATGGGGAGCACAGGGTCGGAGGCAGACCACCGTTCGCCGCGCCCGCGTTCGGTTGGGAGGGGCCACGCTCTCGCCTCGGTGGCGCATCTATGCTGAAAGGGCAGCGCTTTCCCGACCCCAACGAGGCTCCATGATCCGCCGGCTCTACGAGTGGATACTCGCGCTCGCCGCCAAGCCCTCAGCCCCGTGGGCGCTCGGGGCGGTGGCGTTCGCCGAGAGTTCGTTCTTCCCGGTTCCGCCGGACGCGATGCTGGTGCCGATGGCCGTGAGCCGGCCCGATCGGGTCTGGCTCTACGCCACCATCGCCACCGTGGCTTCCGTCGCGGGCGGCCTGCTCGGCTACGCCATCGGCGCGCTGCTGTTCGACTCGGTCGGGCAGTGGCTGTTCAATCTCTACGGGCTTGCCGACAAGGCCGGAACCTTCCAGGCCTCCTACGCCACCTACGGGCACTGGGTGATCCTGCTCAAGGGCCTCACCCCGATCCCCTACAAGCTCGTCACCATCACTTCGGGCTTTGCCCATTACTCCCTGTTCTGGTTCACCGTCCTCTCGGTCGTGACCCGCGGGGCGCGCTTCTTCCTGCTCGCCGGATTGCTAGGTCGCTACGGCGTCAGCATCCGCGCGGTGCTCGACCGGCACCTCAACGTCGTGGCGGGCCTGTTCGCGGCGGTGGTGATCCTCGGCTTCGTCGCCTTTAAGGTGATGCTGTGAGCCGCACGCTCACCGTTCGGACGGTGGCGCTCGCGGTGGCGCTCGGCGCGGCGCTGACGGTGGGCGGCGCGCTCGTGTTCGAGCACGGCCTCGGCTACGTGCCGTGCAAGCTCTGCCTGACCGAGCGGGTGCCCTACTACCTCGCAGCCCCGCTCGCGCTCGTCGCGGCCCTGCTGCCGTCCCGGCCCGCCCGCTTCCTGCTCGGGCTCGTCGCCCTGGTGCTGCTCTACGGGGCGGGACTCGGCGCCTACCATGCGGGAGCCGAATGGGGCTTCTGGCCGGGCCCGAGCGATTGCGGCGGCGGGTTGGGTGCGGGGCCGGCGGATGTCGGCGACTTCCTGAAGAGCCTGGACAGCGTGCGGCCGGTCGATTGCACGGCCGCCGCGTGGCGCTTCCTCGGGATCTCGCTCGCCGGCTGGAATGCGCTGATCGCGGCCGTCCTCGGCCTGCTGGCCGCGGCGGCCGCGCTCGGTCAGTTCTCGATCGGGCCGCACCAACCGGGCAGGTAACCGGCCTCGGGCGACTTCGCGAGGCGCAGGGCGCCCTCCAGGCTCTGCGTGAAGTCGCGCTCGATCGACTTGCGCTTGAGGTTGCGCCGCAGGAAATCGGCCCAGAGGAACTCGCTGAAGGGCGTGGTGTCCTTGGCAAATCCTCCCGCCCGGCGCAGCTCGCCCGCGAGGCTGCGGAAGGGATCGTCGGCGAGGTCCTCGATCCGCTTCGGCACGGCGTCGAAGCCGACCCGCACGCCGCTCGCGTCGTAGGGATGGACCCAGGACTTGTGGTCGGCCACCGTCCAGAACGCGTCCTTGTCGAGCTTGTGCAGGTCAGCCACCACGGTCACCAGCACGCTCTCGACGCCCTCCTCTTGCAGCGCGCGGGCGAGATGGTGGTGGTCGATCACGTAGTGCCGCTTCTTGGGGCCGAGCAGCACCGGAATCATGTGGGTGCCGAGGAAGGCGGCCTTCGTGTCGGCATCGTGCCCGCCAGCGGCGCCGCTTCTCCTCGACTTCCCGGTAGCCCACCGTCACCTGGGTCGGGCGCAGCTCCGCGATCGGCACGGGGGTGAGCAGGGGTTCGCGCGCTGCCATCTTCGATCGTCTCCGGCTGTTCGAAGTGCGGGAGGGCAGCGCCTGAGCGCTACTCCGCACAAGCGGCCCCGCTTCACGTTCGCGCGAGCGCCGGGTGCGCGGCTGCCGTCGGCGTGAGGCGATACCGACCAATGTCGATGATCGGCGGAGGATCGCCGGTCAAACTCAGTACTCTCATCTGATTGCGACCGACGACGGTATCCCGGACGACTGCATCGCCAAGCATTTCCTTGCCGAATGCTCGTCCTGCGATTCTGCGGCAGCCGGTCACCCTCATGTCACCCGTTTCGCTGCACGCCGCACCTCCGGCACAGGCCCAGGCGTCACGCCCGCTGATCGGCCTCGATCTACTGCGCTTCGGCGCGGCGGCTCTCGTCATGGTCTTCCACCTGGCCTGCACCGAGTGGCTCGATCCATCGAGCGAAGCCGCCGCCCTCGTCGGGACGCCGATTCCCTTCCCGGCCCTGCTGCCGCTCAGCAGTCAGGGCTGGATCGGCGTGCAGATGTTCTTCGTCATATCGGGCTATGTCATCGCCTATTCCGCGTCGCAGGCGAGCGCGTCGCGCTTCCTCGTCAACCGCGTCCTGCGTCTGATGCCCGGCATCTGGTTCTGTGCCACGCTGTCCTTCGTGCTCGCCCTGATCTTCATGCCGGAGCCGGTCACCGTCCTCTTGGCTTGGTATGCCCGGACCCTGGTTCTGTTCCCGGCTCCCCGCTGGATCGACGGGGTCTACTGGACGCTCGGCATCGAGATCATCTTCTACGGCCTCGTCTTCGCGCTGCTCGCCCTGCGGCGGTTCGATCGTCTGGAATCGGTCGTCCTGGCGGTCGGCCTCGCGAGCACGTTGATGTGGTGCCTGGCCGCGATGTCGGTCTGGCCCGATCTCGGCCGGATCATCAGCACGCGCATCGCCAAGCTCATCCTGGTCACCCACGGCTGCCACTTCGCACTCGGCGTGCTGCTGTGGAGCGGAGCGAGCCGGGGCTTTACGCGCCTGCGCCTTCTCGGCATCGCCGCCTGCACCGTCGGCGGCCTGCTGCAGATTCGCTACGATGCCGGATTCGCCGGCGCCTCGCTCGGCCTCGACCGCGATCCCAAGACGGCCTGGCTGCTCTACGCCGCCTTCCTGGGCCTGTTCTGCCTTTCGATCCGAACGAACGTCGCGCTGACCGATGCCCTTCCCGCGCTCGCCGCGAAGGTCCGCCATCTCGGTCTCGCCACCTACCCGCTCTACCTGCTGCACACCTTCATCGGCGCCCTGGCGATGCGGCTGCTGCACGACCTCGGCCTGCCGCCGGCACTCTGCCTCGCGGGCGGGTTCGCGACGGCAATCGCGGCGGCCCTGCTCGTCTCACGCCGGGTCGAACCAATCTTTCGCACCCGGCTCAAGCGGATGATCGCGCCGACCGAGCCCGGACGGGCCACCCGCGGATTCGCGAGCGGGCCGATCGACGACCTGGCGATCCCCGTCCGTCAGCGCTCCTCGTAGCCTCCCATGGCGCAGACCCGGGCCCACTCTTCGGGCGTGACCGGCTGCACCGAGAGGCGCGAATTCGTCACCAGGGCCATGTCCTTGAGCGCCGGCTCCACCTTGATCGCGTCGAGGGCGACCGGGCGCGGCATCGCGGCCACCGCCCGCACGTCGACCATGCCGAAGCGTCCGCTCTCGTCGGTGTGGTCGGGATAATAGGGTCGGATGACCTCGACGATGCCGACGACGGCCTTGCCCTCGTTGGAATGGTAGAAGAAGCCGCGCTCGCCGACCTGCATCGCCTGCATCTGCTTCTTGGCGAGGTGGTTGCGCACGCCGTTCCAGAAGGTGCCCCCCTCCCCCGCCGCGACCTGTTGGTCCCAGGACCAGGTCGAAGGTTCGGACTTGAACAGCCAGTAGGCCATGGTGCGGGGCGGCTCCGTCGATGCGACGCCTCCGCTTATCCAAAATCCGGCCGAGCTTGAAGGGCGGGGTCAGTCGACCTCGCCCTTGAGCGGCCGCGAGAGCAGGCGGGCCATCGCGCCATCGACCGTGAGGTCGCCGGCGATCACCGCGGCGACGGCCTCGGCCACGGGCATCTCGACCGCCCGCGCCTTCGCGAGGTCGACCAGGGCGGCTGCAGTGAAAGCGCCTTCCGCGAGCTTGCCGCCCGAGGCCTGCTCCGGCGTCGCGCCGCCGCCCAGACGCTCGCCGAAGGCGAAGTTGCGCGACTGCGAGGAAGAGGCGGTGAGAACGAGGTCGCCGAGGCCCGACAGACCCATCAGCGTCTCCGCCCGGCCGCCATAGGCGCGGGCGAAGCGCATCAATTCGGCGAAGGCGCGGGCGATCAGCGCGGCCCGCGCACTCTCGCCGAGGCCGCGGCCCGAGACGATGCCCGAGGCGATGGCGAGCACGTTCTTGCCCGCTCCGCCGATCTCGACGCCGCGCACGTCGTCGGTGTGGTAGAGTCGAAAGGCCGGCCCCGACAGCAGCCCCGCCAGCCGCGCAGCGCGCGCTCCGTCCAATGCGGCGAGCGTAACGGCCGTGGGAAGGCCGCGGGCGACGTCGGCGGCGAAGCTCGGTCCCGACAGCACCGCCACCGGCGTGCCGGCCGGCAGGCACTCGGCGGCCACCGCGCTCATGAAGCTGTCGCTGCCCCGCTCGATTCCCTTGGCGCACAGGACCACGGCCGCGCCGGGCGCGAGCGACGGCGCGAGGGCGCTCAGTACGCTGCGCTGGGTCTGGGCCGGCACCACCAGCAGGACGGTCCCGGCCTGCCCCAGAGCCCCGGCCTCGGCCGTCACCCGCACCTGTGGATGCAGGCCGACGCCCGGAAGGTAGCGCTCGTTGACCCGCTCCACCTCCATCCGCGACGCGGCAGCGGGATCGCGCGTCCAGAGCGTGACGCCCCGCCCCGCCCCGGCCGCGGCGTTGGCAAGCGCCGTGCCCCAGGATCCGCCGCCGACCACCGCGACGGCGTCGTCCTGCCCGCTCGCTCCTGCGCTCATCACCGCCTCCGTCGAAACCTGACGCACATCGCGCGCAGGCGGCCTCCCGCGCAAGCCGGCGCCCGCACCAGGGTCTGCGGGCGGGCCGCACTCGCTCACCATGCCTGGCGGGTGTTCGAACGCGGAGAGTAGAGCCGCCCGGTGGGCTCCGACACGTCACATCAACAGCACACCGGAGGACCGGCGCAGTGTTTTCAAGGTCAGATCGGGACCCCTGGATTCGCCGCGAACATCAAATCACGATGCAACGCAGGATCCGGGAGACAAGCAATGAACTCATTTTTTACAGCGGAAATATGGTGACTCTGGAACTCAATGGCAGGAAAACAATAGGCTCCAAACAAATCAGACGGTGAACAATACATTCGAATGCTGATAAAAACTCTCCTTCGACTATCTATTTCTGCCGAAGTGGTCGGAGTGATTTTTCATATTAACATATGTTCAATATTCTGCTGGCAAGCTGAGGGCGATCGCAACTTCTCGTACGTGAGAGTGGATACCGTGACGCTGTTTCGCTCCGAATCCGAATCCATTCTCGAAGCCATCGACCGCTCGCAAGGACGGATCGAATTCGCCCTGGACGGCACCATCACGAACGCAAACGCGACCGTCCTGGGACTGCTGGGCTACACGCTGGGAGAGCTGCGCGGCCGCTCGCACGCGGTGCTCGTGCCCTCGGACGGGCGTGAGAGCGCCCAGTACAGGACGGTCTGGGAGACGTTGCGCCGCGGCGAGTTCCAGTCGGGCACGTTCCGCTGGGTCGGCAAGAACGACCGCTCGGTCCACGTCCAGGGCGCCTACAATCCGGTTCTCGACCGGCGCGGGCGGCCCTGCAAGGTGGTCACTCTCGCTACCGACATTACCGAACAGGCCCGGCGCAACGAGCGCTACGAGGGCCATTTCACGACGATCAACCGCTCGCAGGCGGTGATCCATTTCGACCTCGACGGCACGATCACCGACGCCAACGAGAACTTCCTGGAGGCGATGGGCTACCGCCTCGAAGAGGTGCGGGGCCGGCATCACCGCCTGTTCGTCGATCCCGAGGAGGCGCGCGCTCCCGCCTACTCCGATTTCTGGAAGACGCTGGCGACGGGGACCTTCCAGTCGGGCGAGTTCCGCCGGCTCGCCAAGGGGGGGCGAGAGATCTGGATCTACGGCTCCTACAACCCGGTCTTCGACAGCGAGGGACGCCCCCACGCGGTGGTGAAGTTCGCCAGCGACGTGACACAGGCGGTCGCCGACCGCCTGCGTCGCAGCGAGGGCCAGCGCTCGATCGAGGCCGACCTCGACGTCATCACCGGCGCCATGTCGGACGTGAGCCGGCAGGCCAACGAGACGGCGGCGGCGGTGGCGCTCACCTCCGACAACGTCCAGGCGGTCGCGGCGGGCACCGAGGAATTCGCGGCCTCGATCGCCGAGCTGAGCCGCCACGCCACCCAGGCGAGATCCGCCTCCGACGCGGCCGTGGCCCGGGCGGAGGAGGCCGGCGGGATCGTCGCGGGGCTCACCTCCGCCGCCGAGCGCATCGGCGAGGTGGTGTCGGTAATTCGCTCGATCGCCGACCAGACCAACCTGCTCGCGCTGAACGCCACGATCGAAGCGGCCCGGGCCGGCGCCGCGGGACGCGGCTTCGCGGTGGTCGCCACCGAGGTGAAGGCGCTGGCCAGCCAATCCTCCCGCGCCACGGAGGATATCGGCCATCAGATCGCGGCGGTGCAGGATTCCTCGGCCAAGGCCGTGGAAGCGATCCGGGCCATCGTCTCGACCATCACGAACCTGAGCGAGATCTCGATGAGCGTCTCCTCCGCCGTGACGGAGCAGGCGGCGGTCACGCAGGAAATCTCGAACAACATGCAGACCGCCGCGCGCAGCGTGGAGGCCGTCCGCCTCAACGCCGACGGCATCGCGCAGGCGGCCAACGAGGTCGATCTCTCCGTCCGGAAGGTCACCGCCACCGCCCGGGCGATCGCCTGACACCCGGCCGCAGCCGGAGCCGAACGCGCGAAAGGGCGTTCGGCGCATTCGCCTGCGTCAGGCCGTCGGCGCAGCCTCGGCGAAGGGCCAGCGGGCGCGGGCCGGCACGGTGAGATCGTCCACGAGGCCGAGGCGCAGGCGCTCCAGCCCCGCCCAGGCGATCATCGCCCCGTTGTCGCCGCACAGCGGCAGCGGCGGCGCCACGAAGCTCAAGCCCACCTCGCCGGCTTGCGAGGCCAGCGCCCGCCGGATCGCGCCGTTGGCCGCAACACCGCCCGCCGCCACCAGCGCCGTCGGATGACCGGCGATGGCCGAGAAGGCGCGCAGGCCCACGCGCACCCGGTCCACCACCACGTCCACCACCGCCGCCTGGAAGCTGGCGCAGAGATCGGCCACGTCCTGCGAGGCCAAGGGTTCCAGCCGCTCGGCCTCGATGCGCAGGGCGGTCTTCAGGCCCGACAGGGAGAAGTTCGCCTCCCGGCGCCCCAGCATCGGGCGGGGCAGCGCGAAGCGCTCCGGGTCGCCCTTCTGCGCCTGCCGCTCCACCTCGGGACCGCCGGGATAGCCGAGGCCCAGGAGCTTGGCGACCTTATCGAAGGCCTCGCCGATGGCGTCGTCGATGGTCGTTCCGAGCCGGACGTAGTCGCCGACGCCCTTGACCGCGACGAGCTGGGTGTGGCCGCCCGAGGCCAGCAGCAGCAGGTAGGGGAAGGCGAGCCCGTCCGTCAGGCGCGGGGTCAGCGCATGGGCTTCCAAGTGGTTGACCGCGAGCAGGGGCTTGCGTGCCACGAGGGAGAGGGTCTTGGCGGTGACGAGGCCGATCAGCACGCCGCCGATCAGGCCCGGACCGGCCGCGACCGCGATCCCGTCGATCGCGGGGAGCGTCGTCCCCGCCCGCTGAAGAGCCCGGGCGATCAGCCGGTCGAGCACCTCGACATGGGCGCGGGCGGCGATCTCGGGCACGACGCCGCCATAAGCCGCGTGCTCGGCGATCTGGCTCAGCACCTCGTTGGCGAGGATCTTCCCGCGCTCACCGTCGTCGAGCGTCACCACGGCGGCGGCGGTCTCGTCGCAGGTCGTCTCGATGCCGAGAATCTTCATGGGCGTCACGCGGGGGTCCAGGCACCGTTGCGCACCGGGGGCCGGCGCGCCTACTCCATCGGGTGCGGGGCGCATGCGCGCCGCGCCCGCATCATCTACGACGAAAACCGGGGACGAAACAGGGAAGGCCGCCGCGGGCCCGCACCTGTGGACGGGGCTGAGGGCGGAGCGGGGAATGGGGGCAGGCTGATGCGCATCTGGGTGTCGCGGCCCGAACCAGGGGCGCAGCGCACGGCCGAACGGCTCGCTGCGCTCGGCCATCGCGGGCTCGTGGCCCCGGTGCTGCGCATCGCGCCCACGGACGCGCCGCCGCCCGCCGGCCCGTTCGACGGCCTGATTCTCACGAGCGCCAACGCCGCCGGCCCGCTGGCCGCGGCCGGGCTCACCGGTCTTCCGGTCTTCGCCGTCGGCGCGCGCACCGCGGAGAAGGCCCGGGCCGCGGGCCTCGCCAGCGTGCAGTGCGCGGACGGGGACGCCGCCGCCCTGGCCCGCCTCGTCGCACACCATTTGAGACCGGGATGCACCCTGCTCCACGCCGCCGGAGAGGACCGCAAGGCCGAGCCCGCGGCGAGCCTGGAGGGGGCGGGCTACCGCGTCACCGCCTGGAACGCCTACGCCGCCCAGGCGCTCGACGCGCTTCCCGAGCCGGCGGCGCGGGCACTCGGCGGGACGGATGGCGGCCCGCCACTCTCGGGAGCCCTGCACTATTCCCGCCGCAGCGCCGAAACCGCCGCCGTCTTGAGCGCGGCAGCCGGTTTGAGCGGAGCGTTTCGCGCGCTGGCGCATTACTGCCTGTCCGCCGACGTGGCCGCGGGACTGGTCGAGTTCGGCTTCGCGGCCCATTTTGTGGCGGCGCGACCGACCGAGGAGGCTCTCCTCGCCGGTCTCGGGGCGCCGATCTGAGCGACCGCTCCCTCAGGGGATCGGGCCGCGCGGGCGTGCGAAGTGTTGAAAGCCGGAATCGCGGGTCGGTTCCGACGGATGACGGCACCGGTCGGCTCTTCTATGGGAAGTGTTGCGCCGGTGCGGCGGCTGAATGGAGCGAACGCCCGTGACTTCACCCAAGGACGGCACCAGGGATGGTGCCAAGCCTACGGAGCAGGCCAAGGGGCCGGCCAAGGATCAGGCCAGGGATCAGTCCAAGGACCTGAGCAGGGCGCAGTCCGGCACGTCCGATCCGAAGGCGAGCGCAACGCCGTCCGGCCCGTCGCCGTCCGCCTCCAAACCCGATGCGAGCAAGCCTGAGCCGGTTAAGTCCGAGCCGGTGAAACCCGGTCCGACCGGCAGCAGCGCCCTCCCCGGAGGAAACGCGCCCGGCACAGTCGGCCGGTCGCAGGACGCCACCCCGCAGGCCAGGACGGATTCGCCGGCAAAGCCGGGTCCGACCGGCAGCAGCGCCATTCCCTCCGGGTCCGGTCCGACCTCCGGGCCCGGCAAGCCGCTCTCAGGCCCCTCCTCCGCATCCTCCGCTCCCGTCTCGGGCAGTGCACCTTTGCCGGGCAGCGCCCCCTTGAAGCCGGCCGCGACCGGCAGCAGTGCCATCCCGCCGGGCACCGCGGGGAGCAAGCCCGGCGATCCCAAGGCGAACGAGTTGAAGCCCGAGGCTCCCGCCAAGGCTGGCGCCATCGGCAGCAGCGCGCTGAAGTCCGAGCCCCCGGCTTCCGAGGCCGCCAAAACCGATCCCAAAACCGATACTAAGACCGACCCGAAGTCGGACGGGAAGCCCGAGGCCAAGCCGGGAGCGACGCCGGGCACGGCGTCTGGGACGACCCGGGTGACGGAAACCGCCTCGCTGACCGACGGCCCGATCCTCGACCTCAAGGCCAAGCGGCTGTCCGACGCCGGGGAGACGGCGAAGTCCGGCACGAATCCCGAAGCCGCGAAGGCCGCTCCGGGGGCGCCCGGCGCGACGACGGCAGCCCCGAAGGCGGCCGCACCGGCCCGCGGGGGCGCGGGCTTCGGCACCGTGGCCGCCTCGGGCCTGCTCGGCGGCCTCATCGGCGCCGGCCTGCTCTACGGCGTCACCACCTACCAGCGCGGAGCCGACCCGCGGCTGGCCGCCCTCGATCGGACCCTGGCGGGCCTCGCCACGAAGGATGCGCTCGGGGCGCTCGACAAGCGCCTCGCGGCCAACGAGCAGGCGCTGAAGGCGCTGCCCGAGTCCGTAGGAAGGGCCGAGGCCGCCGCCAAGGCGGCGACCGCCCGGGCCGACGAGGCCCTGCAGAAGGCGGGCGCGGCCCCCGCCACCCCGGCCGCCGACGGTTCGGCCCCCGTGGCCGCGGCGGCGCCCGCCGATCTCGTCGCCCGCCTCGATGCCCTCGACCAGCGCGTCTCGGCGCTTCAGGAGGAGCCGGGCCGCGACGGCAACGCCGAGGTGAAGACGGTGCCCGGCGCCGATCCGGCGGCGCTCGCCGCCCTCGACGAGCGGATCAAGGCGCTCGAAGCGAACGGAGCGAAGGAGGCGGCACCGGATCTCTCGGGCAAGCTCGCCGCGCTCCAGGGCGAGGTCGAATCCCGCAGCAAGGCAGATCAGGAGGCCGAGGCCGCCTTGGCCAAGCGCCTCGACGAGGTGCAGAAGACGCTGGAGGGACGCGTCACCGCAGCAAGCCAGGCGGTGCAGGAGGCGACCCAGGCCAGCAAGCAGGCGGCGGAAGCCGCCCAGGGCCGGGCGGACGAGGCCGTGCGCGGCGTCGAGCGCCGGCTGCAGGAGCAGGCCGACCGGATCGCCAGCCTCGACAAGGCGCTCGATCAGAGCGCCAAACAGGCCACGGTGCAATCCACCCTGCGCATCGTCTCCGCCGACCGGATCGTCAGCGCCCTGGAGGCCGGCCAGCCCTATCCGGAGGCGCTCGCCAGCCTGCGCACCCTCGAAGCGCCCGATTCCAAGCGCCTCGACGCGCTCACCCCCTTCGCCGACAAGGGCGCTCCGACCGCCGCGCGCTTCGCGGCGGAGTTCCGCGGCATCGCCGACAAGATCGCCGAGGCCAAGCGCGCGGCCCAGGCCAAGCAGGTGGCCGAGTCCGGCAGCGTCGGCGATCGGCTGATGAACATGGCAAGCTCACTGGTGCAGGTGAAACGGGCCGACGCCCCCGCCGCGAGCGGCGGGACGGCGCAGGAGGGCACCGGCTCGACGGCGCAGGTGCAGGCGGCGCTCGACCGCGGCGACATCGCCGAGGCGGCCAAGGCCTACGCGGCGCTGCCGCAGGAGGCACAGGCCCAGGGCGGGGATTTCGGCGCGCGGCTCACGGCGCGGGCCGAGGCCGGCCGCGCCGCGCAGGCCCTGCTGGCGGATGCCTTCACCGGCTTGCCCCCCGCGCGCTGACGGGCGTTCCGGCATGCCCTCGACCCTCAGGCCGCGCCCGGCTCGGCCTTCCCTCATCCCACTCTGCCCGGGCCGCGAGCGCCCGCTCCCCGTGCTTCCAAGGAGGCCCTGACCCATGTGGCGCGCCCTCGTCTTCCTGGCCCTCCTCGCCGTTGCGGCCTACGCCGCGGTGTGGATCGCCGACCATCCGGGCTCCGTGACCGTCGTCTGGAACGGCTACGAGATCGGCATGAGCCTCGCCATCGCGCTCACGGGCGTGCTGGTGGCCGCGATCGTCATCGGCCTGATCTGGGCGATCGTGACCGGCGTGATCGGCCTGCCGGCCAGCATCAGCCGCTCCACCCGCGAGCGGCGCCGCAACAAGGGTCTCGCCTCGCTCTCGCGGGGCATGATCGCGGTCGGCTCCGGCGATCCGCTCGCCGCCCGCCGCCACGCGGGCGATGCCGAGCGCCTGCTCGGCAGCCAGCCGCTGACGCTGCTCCTCAAGGCCCAGGCCGCCCAGATTTCGGGCGACCGCGACGCGGCCGAGCAGGCCTTCAAGCGCATGGCCGACGATCCCGAGACGCGGGTGTTGGGCCTACGCGGCCTGTTCGTGGAGGCCCGCCGCCGCGAGGACGAGGGTGCCGCCCGCGCCTACGCCACGGAGGCCGCCCGGCTCGCACCCAGCGTCACCTGGGCCAACGAGGCGGTGCTGGAGGCCCAGTGCGCCGACGGGGAGTGGTCGGCGGCGCAGGAGACGGTGGAGCGGCGTGCAGCGCTCGGCCTGATGGACAAGAACGCGGCCCGCCGCCAGCGCGCGGTGCTGCTGACCGCCGCCGCACAGAGCCGCGAGGCCGGCGAGCCGGAGACGGCGACCGAGCAGGCGCTCAAGGCCATCAAGCTGGCCCCCGAACTGGTGCCGGCCGCGGTCATCGCCGGCCGCCTGCTCGCCCGCCGCAACGACCTGCGCAAGGCCGCCAAGATCATCGAGGCCGCCTGGAAATCGACGCCGCATCCGGAGCTGGCCAAAGTCTATCTCAACCTGCGCAGCGGTGATTCCGCCCGCGACCGGATGGTCCGCGCCGAGACGCTGGCCAAGATCTCGTCCTGGGACCCCGAATCGCGCCTCGTCATCGCCCAAGCCGCGAGCGAGGCCAAGGAGTTCGGCCGCGCCCGCGAGGCGCTGGCGCCGCTGCTCGACGACCGTCCCACGGCCCGCGTCTGCCGCATGATGGCGCGGATCGAGACCGCCGAGCACGGCCCTGACAGCGGACGCGCCCGCGAATGGCTCTCCCGCGCCGCCCGCGCCCCGCGCGATCCGGCCTGGGTCGCCGACGGCGTGATTTCGGAGCGGTGGGCGCCCGTCTCCCCGGTCAGCGGCCGCCTCGATGCCTTCGTCTGGAAGACCCCGCCGGAGATCCTGGCGGGACCGGACGAGGACGAGGTCCCCGCCCCGGCCACGCCGGAGCCGGCGGTTCCGGCTCGGATCGAGTCCATGCCCGCCCCGGTGACCAGCGACAGCCCTGCTCCGTCGACGCCGGGCTTCCTCGAAACCGGCGCCGGCACGCCCGCCGTCGCGCCGACGCCGGCGCCCGCCAACGCCCCGACCGCTCCCGCGCCGACGAACACCGAGCGGTCCCGCCGCATCGCCTGACGCCGCCGCGCCGCCCGGCCCCACCGGGCGGCGCTGCAGGCCGTGCAAACTTCGGCAAACTGCGCCTTGCCAGAAGCCGAAGCCCCGGCTACAGACCCGCCACCTGCCGCACGCGACCACGTCCCGCGCCCCAAGCGCCCGCGTCGTCCCCGGCCGGTCCCGGAGGGGTGGCCGAGTGGTTGAAGGCGCACGCCTGGAAAGTGTGTATACCGGAAACGGTATCGCGGGTTCGAATCCCGCTCCCTCCGCCAGGCATCTATAAACCGCTGAAAATGAACGGTTTTTGGCTTTCGCTCCCAACACACGTGCTGACACTGTGTCACCGTGGCATTTGGGAGCGAAGTCAACGGTGCGCCGTGCCGAGTATCTGCAATATCGCCGTGGTCGCTGATACGTCCGCCTGCGGGTTCCAGCCATCTCGTCGCCACGTTCGGCCAGCAGCATCTCGTCAGAGCCCTAGACACAGCGAGCGAAGCGGTAGCTCGCGAGCGCCGCTGGATCGCGCTCTCACTGCTATGGGTGTGCATCGGCTCGCAGAACCCATGGGAAGGCCAAGGCAGTTTCGTCAGCGCCGTTGAAGCGGAAGCTGACGACGTTCGGCACGGTACGGCTTTCGGCTGGATCTCGAAGAGACGACGGGCTCGCCGCGCCGATCGACACCAGCAGCGGAGCAGACTGCTTCGACAAGCCGGCGGATGGCGTCGCCGCACGCGGTGTGCGCCTGCTCACCGCGTGCGGGTCGGCAAGTGCCCTAGCCATCGGTGTGCGTGGCTGTCGCCACCGTCTTGAGAAGGCATGCCCCTTGAGGGATCGGGAACGCCCGCGCTCCGGCTTCAGCCGGCGTCGTTTCGGGACCATGCTCGTCGGCGGTTTCGCGGCCGGGGTGGCGTCACGCGCGATCCAGCCGGCGGAAGCGGCCTCCGAGGATGTCCGCATCGCCGACCTGGATTGGGTCGATGCCCGGCGCGACCGCCGGGTGCCGGCGCGCCTGTACTGGCCCTCCCAAGGGGTCATAGCGGCATCGGCGAGGCCTCTGCCCTTGATCGTCTTCTCGCATGGCCTCGGCCAGTCGCGGCTGGGGTACAGTTATCTCGGGCGCCACTGGGCGGGCAGCGGTTACGCCAGCCTGCACGTGCAGCACGTCGGCAGCGACGGCAGCGTGTGGGCCGGCAATCCGTTCGAGATTCTCGACCGCGTGAACGTGGCGGCGGATGAGCGCGAGGCCATCGCTCGGGCCGCCGACGTGAGCTTTGCCCTCGACCGCATCCTCGACAGGAGCAGCGCCTTCGCCGCGTTCATCGACCCGGCGCGGGTCATCGCCGCCGGGCATTCCTACGGCGCCAACACGACCTTGCTCCTCGGCGGCGCGCGCGTCGTTCGCGAAGGGCGGACGCTCGACCGTAGGGATCCGCGCTTCAAGGCCGGCATCGTCATCTCGGCGCCGCCCTTCTACGGCGAGCGCGATCTGCAGGCCGTACTGGCGGCCGTCGCCATGCCGACCTTCCACGTGACCGCAACGGAGGACCTGATCGCGCTGCCGGGTCGTCGGTCGCCGGTGCAGGATCGTCTCGACGTCTACGAGGCGGTCGGGACCTCGCGGAAAGCGTTGGCAGTCTTCCAGGGCGGGTCGCACAGCATCTTTACCGATCGGGCGCTGACGGGCGGGGCGAGGCTCAACCCGCAGGTGAAGCAGGCGACCGCGGAAGGCGCTCTGGCCTTCCTCGACTTGGTCTTCCGGGGCGACGCCTCACCCTTGGCGTCGTGGAGCGAGACGTGGCGACCGATCCTCGCCGTGGCGCCAATACCTTACCGAGCCACCGAACCGTCCAGGCATTCAACCCGCCGATCTCGGCCCCGCTCGTAGCAGCCGCGCCAACCTTCGCTCCGCCCGGACGGTCCATGTTCCACCTGATCTTCGGTCTGCCCTGCCTCTACGTCATCGTCCGGGTGCTGTGGCCTCTGCCTTGGCCGTTCGCCTTGAAGGCCTGCGTCGCGATCCTCCTGCTCGTCGCGTCCCAGTACCACCTGTGGAGCCGCCTCTCGTCGGGCTCGGTGTTCTCGCCCGAATTTCCGCGCGTGCTGGTCATCCTGTTCAACTGGGCGTTCGGCGCCATTTTCTTGCTGGCGGCCATGCAGGTGGCGCTCGATGTCGTCGCGTTGGCCAGCAAACTCATGCCGGGCGGAGGCTGGTCGATACCCGCGGCGGGGCGCTACGCCGAGGCCGGTCTGGCCATGCTTCTATCGGCGGTCGCGGTGGTGCAGGCGGTGCGGGTGCCCCCGCTGAAGGATGTCACCGTCGAGATCGAGAACCTCCCGCCCGCCTTCGAAGGTTACACGCTCCTCCAACTGACCGACCTGCATCTCAGCCGCCTGTTCCCGGCGCGCTGGGCGCGCGAGGTCGTGGCGCGATCCAACGCCCTCGGCGTCGATCTCATCGTGATCACCGGCGACCTGATCGACGGATCCCTCGCGGCCCGTCGGGCCGACGTCGAACCCTTGCGCGACCTGCGGGCCCGCGACGGGGTCTGGCTGATCCCCGGCAACCACGAGTATTTCTTCGCGTACGCGGCCTGGATGCGCCACTATGCCGAGTTGGGGCTGGCCGTGCTCGCCAACCGGCACACGGTCCTGAAACGCGGTGACGACGCGCTCGTCCTGGCCGGTGTGACCGACCTTTCGGCCGCGCATGCGGGGCAGCCGGCCCACGACCTCGATGCGGCGTTGGCCGGTGCTCCCGCCCGTGCCCCCATCCTCCTCCTCGACCATCAGCCGAGGGATGCGGCCAAGGCGGCCGCGAAGGGCGTGGCCCTGCAGCTCTCCGGTCATACGCATGGAGGGATGGTCGTGGGTCTCGACCGGCTGGTCGCACGGGCGAATGGCGGCTTCGTCTCGGGCGCCTACGCGGTCGGCGGCATGACGCTCTACGTCAACAACGGCACGGCGCTGTGGCCGGGCTTCGCCCTTCGACTGGGCCCGCCCTCCGAGCTGACGCGCATCACGCTGCGAGCTGGAGTTCGACCTCTCGCGCCTTGATCGCGGCGCTCTGCTCGACTTTGGCCCATCAGATATCGCGCATCGGACGGAACGGCGCCGCCGCCCGCAACTCGCGCGAGATGTAATGCGCGAGGTGCTCCGCGGCGTCCGAGATTCCGGTCGGGCGACGCACCAGCACGAGGTCGATGTTCGGCAGCTTCGGCATGCCGTCCTCCTCGCCGAGCCGCCGCATGCCGCTCGACATCGCGCAATGCGGAAACACCGAGACGGCAAGCCGCGCGAAGACTGCGGCTTGCAGACCCGCGATCGTGTCGCTCACCGAGCGGATCGTCCAACGGCGCCCGGCCGTGCCGAGCGCTTCGAGCGCGCGTTGGCGATAGATGCTGCCGGCAGGCAGCACGGCCAGCGGGATCGGGTCGTCGGTCTCCGGCCGACCGCCGCGCCCCGCGACCCAGGAAAGCGGTTCCGTGCGCACCGCTTCGCCGCGATGCAGATCCGGTTGCTCCGTCAGGATCGCGATATCCAGTTTGTCGCGCATCAGTTCGGCGTGCAGATACACGCTTCGGCGGCAGTGCAGCTGGATCTCGATCTCAGGATAGGCACGCGAGAAGCGGCCGAGCACCTCGGGCAGCAGGTATGCGGCGTAGAGGTCGGGCGTCCCGAGCGTCACCCGCCCGGCGACGCCGGGGAGAGCGAAGCGGGCCTTCGCCTCCTCGGACAGGCGCAGCATGGCGCGGGCATATTCGAGCAGGATCTCGCCGTCCGCCGTCAGCATGATTCGGCGCCGATCGGGGCCGAACACCGGACGGCCAAGATGCGCTTCGAGGCGGCCGATCTGATGGGTGACCGCGGATTGCGTGCGTCCGACCGCGCGGCCCGCCGAGGTCACCCCGCCGGTATCTACGATTGCGACGAAGGTCCGCAGAAGCGCGAGGTCGAGATCGCTCATGTCGATCAATTTATTTCATGCGTGGAATGCACACTATGAACTTTATTGCCGGTCCTGTCGTCGTTAATCTGCCCTCCGGTGACGCGGCGACGGATCGAGACAAACCGACAGAGACCTGCGCAACGGGAGAAGCGCCATGGGTTGGACGAGACGGGACGCTCTCGGCTGCGGCGCCGCCGCGGTCGCGCTAACGGCGGCGGGCAGGGCCTTCGCGCAGACCTATCCGAGCCGCCCGATCGAGCTCGTCGTTCCGTGGGGTCCGGGCGGCGGCGCCGACCAACTCGCACGCAAGATCGCGCAGCTCGCCGAGCCCATGCTCGGCCAGGGGCTCCCGGTGGTGAACGTACCCGGCGGCACGGGCGCGACCGGAATGGCCAAGCTGCTCGCCAACCCCGCCGATGGCCAGACGGCGGCGATCTACATCGCCGACTCGCACGCGCTGCTCGCCGGGACGGGCGCGCGCTGGAAGATCGAGGACATCGTTCCGGCCGCGGTGCTGATCCAGGCCCCGTCTTTCCTCTTCGTCGGACAGGACAGCCGGTTCAAGAACTGGGCCGAGTTCGCGCAGGAGGCCCAGTCGAAGCCGGGCACGCTCAAGGTCGCGACCCTGGGCTTCGGCAGCGTCGACGACTTCACCCTGAAATTCCTGGGCGCCAAGGGCGTCAAGGTCAATCCGGTGCCCTTCGCCAAGCCGGGCGAGCGTTACGTCTCGATCCTCGGTGGTCACGCGGATGCGCTCTATGAGCAGGCCGGGGACGTCGGGACCTTCCTCTCGGGCCGGCAGATGCGGCCTCTCCTCGTGTTCGGGCGACAACGATTCCCGGCTTTTCCCGACACACCGTGCTCGACGGAGGTCGGCTTCGACATCGCGCTTCCGCAGTTCCGCTCGCTCGTCGTCCGTGCTGGAACCCCGCAGGAACGCGTCGAGCGGCTGTCCGACACGCTCGCCAAGGTCGCCGGAAGCGACGAGTACAAGGCGTTCCTCAAGGAGCAGTTCGCGGACGAGAACAGCTTCCTCTCGGCCGCGCAGGCGGGCGATTTCGTCCGCAAGCAGCTCGACGACATGAAGGCCGCCATCAAGCAGGCGTCCTGAGATGGCGGGCGAGAGCGCCGGGCGCGTGAACGGGTTCGGCGCGCGAATCGTGCCCGCGATCCCCTATTTCCTGTTGCTCGCCTTTACGATCTGGCTCTGGGGCATAGCCGGTCGCATCGACTATCAGGAGCGACCGGGCACGCTCGGGCCGGATTTCTGGCCGCGGGTCGCGATCGGCCTGATGGGATTGCTCTGCCTCATCCGGATCGCCACCGTCCTGGCGACCGGCGGGGCGGCCGCCCGCGGCATCGGAGCGGCGATCACGGGCGACGACGAGGAGGAGGACGAGACCGGCCCGCGCCGCCCGATCCTGCTCGGGCTCGGAATCGCGCTCACCCTCGCCTACGGCCTCGTTCTGAACACGGTCGGCTTCCCGCTCGCGACCGCCCTGTTCCTGATCGGGTTCATGTATCTCGGCGGGTCGCGCCACCATCTCGCGATCTGGGTCTCGAGCCTGGTCGGCGTCGCACTCGTCACGGTGCTCCTGACGAAGGTCGTCTACGTGTCGCTGCCGAGGGGAGCGCCACCCTTCGACCGCGTCATCGATCTCATCTCCGGCTTCTGAGCGGACGGGAGGCGGATCATGTGGGACATCCTCACCCAACTCGGCGCAGGCTTCCTCGCCTGTCTCCACCCCGTCACGCTGCTGATGCTCGTCGCCGGCATCGTGGTCGGACTTCTGGTCGGCGTGCTGCCGGGGCTGACGCTCGTCATGGGCGTCGTCCTGTTCCTGCCCTTCACCTACAAGATGGAGGTGACCAACGCGATCGTGCTGCTCAGCGCGATGTACGTGTCGGGCACCTACGGCGGCGCCTTTACGTCGATCCTGTTCCGGATCCCGGGCGAACCGATCCACGTGCCGCTGCTGTGGGACGGGTACGCGATGGCGCGAAAGGGAGAGCCGGCCCGCGCGCTCGGCTGGACGCTGGTCGCGGCCTTCGGCGGCGGTATGCTCTCGGCGGTCGCCATGGTGCTGCTGACGAAGCCCGTGGCGAGCTTCGCGCTGCAATTCTCATCTCCGGAATACTTCGCGATTCTGCTGTTCGGCCTGATGAGCGTGATCGCGCTCGGCAAGGGGTCGCTCGCGAATGCCCTGATCAGCCTTTGTCTCGGCCTGCTCATCGCCTCGGTCGGGACGGACGCGACCTACGGGGCCTACCGCTTCACCTTCGACCAGCCGATCCTGGCGGACGGCATCGAATTCCTCGTCGTCATGGTCGGAGCCTACGGCGTCGGCGAGGTGCTCTCGCGGCTCGAATACGGCTTCACGAGCAAACCGCTCGACAAGGTCGCGAACACGAGCACGCAGTTGCCGTCCCTCGGAGAGATGTACCGCCTCAAGGGCATGTTCCTGCGCTCGACGCTGCTGGGACACGTCATCGGCATCATCCCGGGTGCCGGCGCGACCATCGCCTCGTTCGTCTGCTACGGGGTCGAATCCCAGTTCGGCCGCCGCCGCAGGGAGATGGGATCGGGCGTACCGGAGGGGATCGTCGCGCCGCAGAGCGCCGCGACGGCCTCCGTCGGCGGCGGATTGATCCCGTTGCTCGCCCTCGGAATTCCGGGCAGCGGGGCGACCGCCGTCATTCTCGGCGCCTTCATGCTGCACGGCATCCAGCCGGGACCGCAAATCATGGTGTCGTCGTCGGCCATGGTTTACACCATCTTTGCCTCGATCTTCATCGGCATCGCCGTGATGTGCGTGCTCGGATACTTCGCGATCCGACCGCTCGTGGCGATCCTAGACTTTCCGGAGGCAATCGTATCGGCCTTCGTGATGCTGTTCTGCTTCGTCGGCGCACTCGCCATCCGCAGCAACACGGTCGATCTCTGGCTCATGCTTGGGTTCGGCGTGCTCGGATACCTGTTCGAGCGCCTCAAGTTCCCGATCGCCCCGCTGGTGCTCGGCGTCATCCTTGGGCCGCTCGCCGAAGAATCGTTCATGAACGCGATGATCAGCTTCTCGAACGACTGGACCGTGTTCTTCACGAGACCGATCTCCGGGACGATCATGGCGCTCGCTCTGCTGACCATGGCGCTTCCCCTCGTCGGCATGCTGCGCCAGCGCCGCGCCGAGGCTTCGGGAGCGCTGAAGCCGGCGGCCCACTGAGGACGCGCATCCCAAACCGTTTTTCGTTCAAGATCGACCGGCCCGGAAAAGGAGTGGTTCTATGACAACGGATCTGTCCGCCCTGCATCGGCGCCATTTTCTGGCCGGCGGCACCGCCGCCGCGTTCGGGTTTGCCGGCCCGGCTTCCGCCCAGGCCCCGGCCGAGGGAGGCGCCTCGTCGGCGGCCAAGGCGTTGCCCGGCTACGTCGCCTGGAAGGACGCGAACGCCTTCGTCGTCCACTCCAATCAGACGCTCGAGACCAAGCGCGACAGGATCGGCAGCGGGATCGTAACACCGACCGAGCGCCTCTTCATCCGCAACAACGTCAATCCTCCCTCGGACGCCATCGTCGCCGACCGCGATGCGTGGCGCATCGAGATCGCGGGCGTGACGCAGCCTCGAACACTGACGCTGGGTGAGTTGAAGCGAATGGGTCTCACGAGCGTGGCGACCGTGCTGCAATGCTCGGGCAACGGCCGGAAGTACATGCAGGACGCCCTCCAGCCGGGTCAGAAGATTTCCGGCACACCCTGGACGGTCGGCGCCGCGGGCTGCGTGATCTGGACCGGCGTGCCGCTCCGGGCCGTCGTCGACGCATTGGGCGGCCCGGTCCAGGGATCGAAATTCGTCACCGGCACGGGTGGCGAGGAATTGCCCGCGGGCCTCAAGCCCAAGGACGTGATGGTCGAGCGCTCGGTGCCGCTCTCCACCCTCGATACGGTGCTGCTCGCCTGGGAGTTGAACGGGGAGCCGATCCCGCTCGCCCATGGCGGCCCGCTTCGCATGATCGTCCCGGGCTACTCGGGGGTGAACAACATCAAGTACGTGAAGTCCGTCGCGCTGACCGAGCGGGAGACGGACGCCAAGATCCAGGCCACGAGCTACCGGATGCACGGGGTCGGCGAGAAGGGCGCCCCCGGTCAGCCCTCGATCTGGGAACAGCCGGTGCGCTCGTGGATCACCGCGCCCCTGGAGGCAGGCCCCGGCGGATCGACGGTCGTCACGGGCGTGGCCTTCGGCGGCATGAACGCGATCGCGCGCGTCGAGGTGACCGCCGATGGCGGGAAGACCTGGGTCGAGGCGCCGCTCGTCGGTCCGGACCTCGGCCGCTACGCGTGGCGGCTCTTCGCCTTGCGGATGGACCTGCCCGCCGGGCGCCATCTCCTGGCCAGCCGGGCGACCGACGCGCTGGGCACCGTCCAGCCCGAGGACACGCCGCCGAACGGCGGCGGCTACAGCTACAACGGATGGCGCGGACCGGCCGTCCCGTTCGAGGCGGCTTGATGTCGAGCGGCAACGACGAACCTCTCCGAGAGGTCGCAATGAGCCTTCGATGCTCCCTCGTTCCGGTGCTGCTCGCGTGTTTGGCAACCCCTGCCGTGGCGGATCCGGCCAAGCTCGAACTCGGCAAGCGCGTCTTCACCGAGTTGGCCGAGCCGCGCTGCGGGGCCTGCCACACGCTCGCCGATGCCGGCACCAAGGGGGAATTGGGACCCGTCCTCGATACGCTCAAGCCGAGCGCGAGCCGCGTCGCGACCGCCGTGACCAACGGGATCGGCGTGATGCCGGCCTTCGAAGACCTGACCGAGGAACAAGTCGCAGCCGTCTCGCTGTATGTGCAAACAGTGACGGGCGGGAAGGAGTAGCAACAGACTATAGTTTCAAAATCCGAGACGTGCGAAATTCTTCGAAATCGGCCGTTGGATCGGGCCTCGCGCCATCGTCGGCGGCATGGGCCATCCTGTTCGGTGGCTCGCCGCCGGAGCCCCTCAGAGCGGTGGCGAACGTGAGAGCACGGCACGGGCGATCGGCAATTCCTCGTCGGCGGGAACGACGTAGACGGGAACCGTCGCATCGTCGGCACTGATCCGGGTGTCGTTGGCCGCGTTGCGCGCCGTGTCCAGGCGGATGCCGGTCCAGGCCAGCCCCTCGGCGATGGCCGAGCGGATGCGGGCCGAGCGCTCGCCGATGCCGGCGGTGAAGACGAAGGCGTCCAGCCCGCCGAGCGCCGCCATCATCGAGCCCGCCTCGCGCACCACGCGGTAGGCGAACAGGTCGAGCGCCTCGGCGGCGCGAGGGTCGTCGCTCGCCACCAGCGCGCGGACGTCGTTGCTGATGCCGGAGACGCCCAGCAAACCCGAGCGCCGGTTCAGGATCTCGGAAACCTCCGCGGGCGCCATGCCGCGCTGCTCGATCAGGTGGAGCACGAGGCCGGCATCGATGGCGCCGCAGCGCATGCCCATCATCAGGCCGTCGAGCGCCGTGAAGCCCATCGTGGTGGCGACGCTGCGCCCGTCGCGCAGGGCGCACAGACTCGCCCCGTGCCCGAGATGGGCGACGATGACCTTAGCCCTTGCCCGCTCGCCCGCGATGTCCGGCAGCACGTCCGCGATATGCTGGTAGGACAGGCCGTGGAAGCCGTAGCGGACGAGGCCTTGGTCGGTCAGATCGTGCGGGATCGCGAAGATCTGGGCGAGCCGCGGCATCGTGCGATGGAACGCCGTGTCGAAGCAGGCGACCTGCGGCAGGTCCGGCCACGCGCTCTTCACGGCGCGGATCGCCGCGAGATTGTGCGGTTGATGCGCCGGGGCCAGCGGGACCAGCGCGTCGAGGGCCGTCATCACGGCCTCGTCGATGACCACCGGCGCCGCAAAGTCCGGACCGCCGTGGACGACTCGGTGCCCGGCCGCGCCGAGCGCGATGCCGTCGGCGCGGCGGATTCGATCGAGCAGCCAGTGCGTGGCCGCCGCATGGTCGCTCGCCTCCGGCAGGTTTCCCTCGAACAGATGTGCCTGCGCACCCACGGCACCACCGAACCGCGCCCGGCTGCCGATGCCCTCGATGCCGCCGCGGCAGAGCGGCTCCAGCGTGCCGGCCGCGAACAGCGCGAACTTCACGCTCGACGAGCCGGCGTTCAGCACCAGGATGGCGGCGTCCTTCAGAGTTGCCATAGGGGCGTGTCTCCTCTTCGCGGCGCCCCTCGGGCACCTATTGCAGCGTGACGGCCAGGGCCTCGGCGGCCTCGCGCAGGGTCGGCAAGTGCTCGGCGGCGTTCGCGCGCGACACCCGCACCACCGGCGCCTGGAGCGCGAGGGCGGCGATGCAGTCGCGCCCGTTGCGGTCGAAGATCGGCACCGCGACGCAGAACAGGCCGGACAGGAATTCCTCGTCGTCGAAGGCGTAGCCGTCGCGCCGGATCCGTCCGAGTTCGTTCCGCAGCGCCTCCGCATCCATCAGCGTGTTGGCGGTGTGGCGCTCCAGCGTCAGCGTCCCGATCAGCCGGTCGCGCTTGGCCGGCGGCATCATCGCCAGGAACAGCTTGCCGCTTGCCGAGGCGTGAGCCGGCACCCGCGAGCCCTTCTGGAAGGCGACCCGCAGAGGGGCGGCAGCCTCGACGCGGTCGAGATACATGACCTCGCTGCCCTCCAGCACCGTGAGGTTGCAGGACTCTCCCAGGATGCGGACCACGCGCTCGAGGATCTGGTGGCGCTGGGTCGAGCCGGAATTGTTCGACAGGATCGCGAAGGCGAGCGCGGTCGCGCGCGCAGCAAGCTCGTAGCGGCGCCCGTCCGGCATCCGCCGCAGCAGGTCGGCCCCCTCCAGCATGGTCAGCCAGCGATGCAGCGTGGGTTTCGGCAGGCCGGCGGCCTCCGTCAGTTCCGCCAGCGTCGGCGGGTGATCCATCCCAGCGACGATCTCCAGCAGGTTGAACGCCTTGAGAGCGGGTGAGGATTCGGCGGTGTCGTCCATGGCGACTGACTTCCTATTCCGTTTTCCTGAATGATAGAAGCAAAAAATCGAGATTTTTGTTGCGCCTCGTTGCGGCAGGGCGTTAGGTTTCGCCGAGGCGAAGATGCGGCGGACAAGGGTCCGCCCGAGCCGACCAGCAGCCGATCGCAACGAGCCAGCACAATCAGGGTGGGAGAGCGCGCCATGAAGATGACGACCGAGGAGGCCTTCATCAAAGTCCTTCAGATGCACGGTATCGAGCATGCCTTCGGCATCATCGGCTCGGCGATGATGCCGGTCTCCGACTTATTTCCCAAGGCCGGCATCACCTTCTGGGACTGCGCACACGAGAGCAACGCGGCGCTGATCGCCGACGGCTATTCGCGGGTGACCGGCAAGATGGCGATGGCGGTGGCCCAGAACGGGCCGGGCGTGACCGGCTTCGTCACGGCGATCAAGACCGCCTACTGGAACCACACGCCGATGCTGCTGGTGACGCCGCAGGCCGCCAACAAGACGATTGGCCAGGGCGGCTTCCAGGAAGTCGAGCAGATGGCGCTGTTCGAGGACATGGTCTGCTATCAGGAGGAGGTGCGCGATCCGAGCCGCGTCGCCGAGGTGCTCAACCGGGTGATCGAGAAGGCGTGGCGCGGCTGCGCGCCGGCCCAGATCAACATCCCGCGCGATTTCTGGACCCATCAAGTCGACATCGCCCTGCCGCAGATCGTCCGGCTGGAGCGGCCGACCGGTGGGCGCCAAGCCATCGCGGAGGCCGCGGCACTGCTCTCGAAGGCCAAGTTCCCGGTCATTCTGAACGGCGCGGGCGTCGTCATCGGCGACGCGATCCCGGAGAGCGTGGCGCTCGCCGAGCGGCTCGATGCGCCGGTGGCCTGCGGCTACCAGCACAACGATTCCTTTCCCGGCTCGCATCCGCTCGCGGTCGGCCCGCTCGGCTACAACGGCTCGAAGGCGGCGATGGAGTTGATCGCCAAGGCCGACGTGGTGCTGGCGCTCGGCACCCGCCTCAACCCGTTCTCGACCCTGCCGGGCTACGGCATCGATTACTGGCCCAAGGACGCCAAGATCATCCAGGTCGATCTCAACCCGGACCGGATCGGCCTGACCAAGCCGATCACCGTCGGCATCTGCGGCGATGCCAAGCACGTCGCGCAGGAGTTGCTGCACCAACTCTCGACGGACGCCGGCAATGACGGCCGCGAGGAGCGCCAAGCTCTGATTCACCGCACCAAGTCCGCCTGGGCCCAGGCGCTGACCTCGCTCGACCACGAGGACGACGACGCGGGCACAAGCTGGAACGTCGAGGCGCGGGAGCGTGAGAGCGAGAAGATGTCGCCGCGCCAAGCGTGGCGCGCGATCCAGGCGGGCCTGCCGGCGAACGCGATCCTCTCGACCGACATCGGCAACAACTGCGCCATCGGCAACGCCTACCCGACCTTCGACCAGGGCCGGAAATACCTCGCGCCGGGCATGTTCGGCCCTTGCGGCTACGGCTTCCCGGCGATCATCGGCGCCAAGATCGGCTGCCCGGACGTGCCGGTCTTCGGCTTTGCCGGGGACGGCGCCTTCGGCATCTCGATGAACGAGATGACCTCGATCGGCCGCGACGAGTGGCCGGCGATCACCATGGTGATCTTCCGCAATTTCCAGTGGGGCGCCGAAAAGCGCAACTCGATCCTCTGGTACGACAACAACTTCGTCGGCACCGAACTCGACACCAAGCTGAGCTACGCCAAGATCGCCGAGGGGTGCGGCTTCCGCGGCGTGCGCGTCGAGACCCAGCGGGCGTTGACGGAAGCGATCCAACAGGCGGGCGAGGCGCAAGGAGAGGGCGTCACCACCTTCATCGAGGTGATGCTGAACCAGGAACTCGGCGAGCCCTTCCGCCGCGACGCGATGAAGAAGCCGGTCGTCGTCGCCGGCATCGACCGCGCCGACATGCGGCCGCAGCGCGTCGCCTGATCCTCAAGGCGCGGCGCTTCTCGCGCCGCGCCCTCTTCAGCGGGCGTCGGGCCTGGGGTCGGGCACGAACCCGTCGCGGTTGGGCATCGTCACCTTGGGAAGCGTGGCGGCATCCATCACCGCGTCGTCGGGCACGAGGCCGTTCAGGTTGAGCAGGTAGGCGACTAGGGCGTAGACCTCGTCGGGTTTGAGCGATTGCGGCGCATTCATCGGCATGGCGCGGTGGATGTAGTCGTAGAGCGTCGGCGCGTAGGGCCAGAAGCTGCCGACCGTCTTGACCGGTTTCGGCGTCGCCAGCGAGCCCTGGCCGCCGGCCAGCCGGTCGCCGATGCCGCCCTCCCCCTTCGTGCCGTGGCATCCGGCGCATTGTGCCTCGAACAATGCCTTGCCCTGCGCGACGCTGCCACGACCGGGCGGCAGCTTGCGGCCGTCGCGGTCGATGTCGATGTTCCAGCCCGCGATCTCTTCCGGACTCGGCGCCCGCCCGAAGCCGAAGCGGCCCTCGGCTTGCGCCGAGGATGCGAGCAGCGCCAGGGGCAGCGACAGGAGACGGAGAAGCCTAGACGTAGCCATTCGACACCTCCCCGTCGGTGGCGATCCGCCAGGGGACGATCGCGTTGTTGTGGTAGAACGACTTCATTCCACGGACCGCGGTCAGGTCGGCGAAGCTCGGCTGGACGTAGCCGGTCTGGTCGGTGGCGCGGCTGAGGATCGTCGCCGCCTGCCCGTCCCAGGACCAGGGCAGGCGGAAGCGGGTGAAGGCCCGGTTCAGTACCGGCTCCTGCAGCCGGGCCGCCTGCCAGGTGGCGCCGCCATCGACCGACACCTCGACCCCGGTGATGCGCCCGCGCCCGCTCCAGGCGAGCCCGGTGATCTCGTTGAAGCCCTTGGCGATCCTCTGCGTGCCGGAGGGGCGGGTGATGATCGATTTCGCCTCCATCACGAAGGTGAACTGGCGCGCCGTGCCGTTGGGCATCGAGTCGGTGTATTTGGCCGTCTCCTCGCGGGAATAGGCGGGTTCGGCCACGACGTTGAGGCGGCGCAGCCATTTCACGCTCATGTTGCCCTCGAAGCCGGGCAGCAGCAGGCGCACCGGATAGCCCTGCTGCGGGCGCAGCCGCTCGCCGTTCTGGCTGAAGACGAGGAGCGCGTCGTCCAGGCACTTTTCGAGCGGGACGCTGCGGGTAAGCGCGGCGGCGTCGGCCCCTTCCGCGACGACCCAGCGCGCCTCGGGCTTCACGCCGACCTCGTCGAGGATCGTCTTGAGCCGCACGCCGGTCCACTCGCAGCAACTGGCGAGGCCGACGAGGTCGGAAGCCGTCCTGCCCTGCTTGATCACCTCGAAGCCGGGATTGCCGGAGCATTCGAGGAAGTAGATGTGCGACTCGGTGGGAAACCGGCGCAGCTCGTCCATGGTCAGCAGCAGGGGGCGCTCGACTAGGCCGTGGATCATCAGCCGGTGCGCGGACGGATCGATCGCCGGGATGCCGCCGTGATGGCGCTCGTAGAACAGGCCGTTCGGGGTGATGATGCCGTCGAGGTCCTGCAACGGCGTGCGGCTGGCCGACGAGGTGTATTGCTTGCCGCCCTTCGGAATGTTGCGGATGACGTCCTTCTCGTAGGGCGAGGGCTGGCCGTAGGGCTCGCTTCCGACATCGGCGCCCGGCTCCTTCATCCAGCGGGGCACATCGGGCGGACCTTGGGGCGGTCCTTGGGGCGGCGTGTCAACGCTACCAGTCTCGGCGGCCATCGCCCTTCCGGCGAGGCTGCCGCCGACGAGGGCGGTCCCCGCCGCCAGGATCTGCCGCCGCGAGCGCGCCGTCCGTCCGTTCGCGCCCGGTTCCGCTTCGTCGCGCATCGTCTCCTCCTGCCGCTCGGACGGACGCCGCGGCGCCCGCGGCCCCAATGGTACCTCGCTCTCGCCGGAGAGCAGTAGGCCGCAGCCCGATCATTCGCGATCGCCACTGTGTGGGCCTACGCCTTCAAGCAGACCTCGTGTCGGGCCCGCCGTCTCGATTTGCCGGGGCTTCAGCCGAGCCGGAGCAGGTGAATCAGCCCGAGGCTGATCAGCAGCAGCAGGACGAGGGAGAGCGTCACCGCTGCGGTGACGCGCCCGCCGACGCGCCCGATCACCCGGACATCGACACCGAGCCCGAGGGCGGCCATCGACACCACGGTGAGGAGCCCGGCGACGCGGGTGATCGGTCCGACCGCGAGATCGGGCACGAGGCCGAGCGAGCGGCAGGCAGCCAGCACGAGGAAGCCGACGATGAACCACGGCACCAGCTTGAACGGATCGAACCGGCGTGGGCCGGCCTGGGGCGCGGCGCCGCTGAGCCGGGGAGCGAGCAGCGAGAGGCCGACGACGACGGGGCCGAGCATCAGCACGCGCACGAGCTTGACCAGCGTGCCGATCTGGGTGGCGACGAGTCCGGCCGGGACGGTGGCGGCGAGAACCTGCGGCACCGCGTAGACGGTCAGCCCCGCGAGGATGCCGTATTGGCCGGCGCCGAGGCCGAGGAGCGGGATCAGTAGCGGCAGGCCGAGCACCATCAGCACGCCGAGGATCGCGGTGAAGGAGATCGAGGAGGCGACGTCGTCGCTGCTCGCATTAATGACGGGCGCGACCGCCGCGATGGCCGAGTTGCCGCAGATCGCGTTGCCGCAGGCGATCAGGATCGAGATCCGCACCGCGAGCCCCAGCAGGCGGCAGATGGCGAAGCTCGCCGCCATCGTCACCACCACGGTCGCGACGATCGCCGCGAGAAGCACCGTCCCGGAGGCGAGGATCGCCGCGAAACTGATCGAGGCGCCGAGCAGCATCACGGCGACTTCGAGGAGTTGCTTGGCGCTGAACGCGATACCAGAGCGCCAAAGTGGGCTCGGCGACCAGACGATGCGGATCGCCATGCCGAGCAGGATCGCGATGACCAGCGCCTCGATATAGGGGTGCTCGAACGCGCCCTCCTCCAGATGCTGAAGGCCGATCGAGACGAGCGTGACCGCGACGCAGAGCGCGATGCCGGGCGCCAACTCCCGCAGGCGGGCGACCGGGGAGCGGGATTCGGGCGGCTTCATCAGGCGGTTCTTCTGCAGCATCGTCGCTCCTCGCCACCGGATGCCGGTGTCGCCCTCACACCGCCTCCGTAGAGAACTTTATCCGCGTGCGGGAGAGAAATAGAACTATCTTCTACGTAGAGCCGGCATCGCGGAACGTCCTTCGCACCGCGCCGATCGGTGCGGCGGGCAAGGGTTGGGCCGGCAGGCCCTCCGCCGCCCGTGCCCGACGGCCGATCCACATCGCGGAGGCCGCGCTGACGAGGCCGGCAAAGGCGCAGTAGGCGCAGACGAGCCACGGCCGGTCCGCGCCCGAGTATTGCAGCAGCGCGGTCGCGACGATCGGGGTCAAGCCGCTCGCGAAGATGCCGGAGAATTGGTAGACGAAGGAGATGCCGGTGTAGCGCACCCGCGCCGGGAACAACTCCGAGAACAGAGCCGCCTCCGGCCCGTAGACCGAGGCGTAGAGGATGCCGAACGGCACGATCAGCGCGAGCCAGACCGCCGCGGTATCACCGCCGCTATTGAGGAACACCCAGAAGGCCGGAAAGGCCGAGAAGCCGGTCAGCAGCGAGCCCCAGGCATAGACGCGGGTGCGCCCGAGGCGGTCGGAGAGCCAGCCGGCAATCGGAATGGTGAGGCAGAGCAGGAGTGCGGCGGCGGTGACGCCGAGCAGCGCTTCCGTGCGCGGCATCTTCACGGTGCCGGTGAGATAGCCGATCGAGAACACCGCGAACACGTTGAAGAACACCCCGTCGATGGTGCGCGCGCCCATGCCGGCGAGTACGTTGCCGGGAAAGTCGCGGATCATCGAGACGAAGGGGATCGCCGCCTCGTGGTTGGCCTCCTTCACGCGGGAGAATTCCGGCGTCTCCATCACGTTGAGACGGATATAGGCGCCGACCGCGACGAGCACCGCGCTCAGGAGGAAGGCGAGCCGCCAGCCCCAGGTCAGGAACTGCTCGTCCGAGAGCCCCCAGGAGAGACCCGCGACGACGCCCGAGGCGAGGCAGAGACCGAGTGCCAGCCCGATCTGCGGGATGCTGGCGTAGAGGCCGCGCTTGTGCGGCGGGGCGTACTCGAAGGCCATCAGCACGGCTCCGCCCCACTCGCCGCCGAGCCCGATGCCCTGGACGATCCGCAGGAGGAGGAGGAGCACCGGCGCGGCCGCGCCGATCTGCGCATAGGTCGGCACCAGGCCGATCAGGAAGGTCGCGACCCCCATCAGCATCAGCGTGATGACGAGCATGCTCTTGCGGCCGATCCGGTCGCCGAAATGCCCGAAGATCACGCCCCCGAGCGGCCGGGCGACGAAGCCGACCGCGAAGGTCGCGTAGGCCAGCAGCGTCGAGACGAGGGGATCGTCGGCGGGGAAGTAGAGCTTGTTCAGGACGATGCCGGCGACGACGCCGTAGAGGAAGAAGTCGTACCACTCGATCGTCGCGCCGATCAGTGCGGCGGTGACGACGCGGCCGAGGCCGCCCGCCTTGGGTGTCGTCGGGCGCGTCGTCATACCGGGCTTCCCTCGCGTGCCGCCTCGGAGAACGTCCCAAGCCCCTGCGCGGCGACGGAGATCGGGGTCGATCCGGCCCGCGCGTCCGACAGGATCATCTCGGAGGCCTTCTCGGCGATCATCACCACGGGGGCGCTGGTGTTGCCGGAGACGAGCGTCGGCATGATCGAGCAATCGACGACGCGCAGGCCTCCGACGCCGTGGACGCGCAGGCGCACGTCGGTCACGGCGAGCGGGTCGGTGCCCATCCGGCAGGTGCCCGAGGGATGAAAGATCGTAGCGCCGGACGCGCGGGCGAAAGCGAGGAGCGCTGCGTCTCCTTCCGTCTCCGCGCCCGGCTTCACCTCCTCGGTGAGGAGATCGCGCAAGGGGCCGGTCGCGGCGAGGCGGCGGGCGAACTTGATGCCCTCGACCGTGCAAAGCCGGTCGGTCTCGGTCGCGAGGTAGTTCGCCCGCATCACCGGCGCCGCGAACGGGTCGGCGCTGCGAAGCGTGACGCTGCCGCGCGATTCCGGCCGCAGCTGGCACACCGAGAAGGTGCAGCCGGACCAGGGATGGGGCGCCCCCCCGGCCATGTCGGCCGAGAGCGTGGCGAAGTGGAACTGCACGTCCGGCGTGCCGGGACCGGGCATCACGCGGGTGAACAGGCCGCCCTGGTTGATCCCCACCGCGAGCGGCCCGCTGCGGGTCAGGAGCCATTGCAGCCCGATGCGGGCCTTGCCCCACAGAGAGCGCAGTTCGTCGTTGGTGGTGATCGGCTTGGCGACCCGGTACATCAGACGGATCTGGAGATGGTCCTGAAGGTTGGCGCCGACGCCCGGCAAGGCGTGGGCGACCGGGATGCCGTGGCGCGCCAGTTCCTCCTGCGGCCCGATGCCCGACAGCATCAGCAGTTGCGGGCTCTGCAGCGCGCCCGCAGCGAGGATCACCTCCGCGCCCGCGCGCGCCTCCTGCATCCGGCCGTTACGCCGATACCGGACGCCGACGACGCGGCGCCCCTCCAGGATCAGGCCGGTCGCCTGCGCATCGGTCTCGACATGCAGGTTCGGGCGCGTGCGGGCCGGGCGCAGGTAGGCGACCGCGGTGCTGCATCGCCGGCCGTTGCGGGTGAAGAGCTGGTAATAGCCGACGCCTTCCTGGTCGCCGGTGTTGAAGTCGTCGCTGCGCGGCACGCCGAGTTCGCCGGCACCCGCGATGATCGCTTCGATCAGCTCATGGCGCTGCCCGATGTCGGAGCACCAGAGCGGCCCGTCGGCGCCATGGGCCGGCCCGGCACCCTTGGTGTTGTGCTCGGAGCGGATGAAGTACGGCAGCACGTCCTTCCACGACCACCCGTCGTTGCCGAGCGCGGCCCAGTGGTCGTAGTCCTCGCGCTGCCCGCGCACGTAGATCAGGCCGTTGATCGAGGAGGAGCCGCCCAGCGTCCGGCCGCGCGGCCAGTAGATGCGCCGATCCCCCATGGTCGGCTCCGGCTCGGTGTAGAAGCCCCAGTTCAGGGTCTTGTGGAACATCGTCTTCCCGTAGCCGATGGGAAGATGAATCCAGGGCGAGCGGTCGCGCGGGCCGGCCTCCAGCATCAGCACGCGGTGACAGCCGTCGGCCGAGAGGCGGTTGGCGAGTACGCAGCCCGCCGTCCCGCCGCCGATGATGATGAAGTCGTAGGGGGCGACGACCATCGCCTGCACCTCGCCGACTGCGTTTCCTCAGGTCTTGCCCGTCTCGAGCGGTACATCTCATAAAACGGAACGTTATGTTCAATTAGATGAGGAATTCTTGGGTGTGTCAATCACCCATGCGGCATCGGATGGGCCCCGCGCGGGGCGCCGGCGGTCCGAGGATGGGGAGCGGAGAATACCGTTCTTGGTCGATCGCCAAGGACACACGCCATCATTGCGCGGCGGAGCCGAAGCGATGGCACGGAGGGCCGAGGGACGCGGACAGCGGCCGTATCCAGCCAGCGTCGAAGGATCTCTTTGAAATGGATCAGTTGTCCGAAGCCGCGAAGATCATCTCGGCCTGCTCGTTCCTGGCCATTTCGAGCATGTGCCACTTCAGTCCGGAGACCAACTCCTCGACCGTGGGGCCGCGCGGTGCGGCGTGGTTCGGCTGCAATTGAGCCACGCTGGCGGCGAGGTAGACAGCGGCGGCGAATGGCAGGATCTGGCGGAGACGCTCGACGGGCGGCATGATCGGACGCTGATTGGTGCAATGCACATAATCTACGTCCCGGCGTGTTGCAGCGCAACGGCGATCGCTTCATGCGACCCCTGCCGTGAATGCGCAGATCGAAACAGCATCGCACCTTCACGCCTCAATTTCAGGCTGCGACAGTCTTTATGAAAGGAACGGTTCGGCGAGGGCCCACTCTACTGCTGGCGATTGATGGCCGGCAGGGTGCGACCGACCCCTTTGCTGTCATCGTCATACGACCGGTTTCGACCACCGCCACACCGGTACACGTGAGCGGAACCGGGCAATCCGGATCGATATCGATCAATATTCTGCATGCTTCGGATGCAGACAATGAATTTTTCCGATCCCCTAGTGCTCGCTAGGATCAGGTCGAGACGATGGATCGACACCGATTCAGGGCAATCAACGACCCTGAACGACCCACCGTCTCGGCGATGGGAAACGCTCAACGCATGCCAGGATGCTTCTTCGGCCGTGCCTTGCGCCCAGCCGAAGCAAGGCGTCCGAAGGCAGCAGGAGGGCCGGAATGTCGAGGCTTATCCGCTTCAAAGCCACGGATCGTGTGCTTTTGATCATCTGCTTGATGTATCTGGTCACCTATATCGACCGGGTCAACATCGGTACCGCCGCACCGGCGATGCAGAAGGAACTTGGGCTCAGCAATTTCGAACTCGGCCTCGCGTTCTCGGCCTTCGCCTATCCTTACGCATTCTTTCAGATCGCCGGCGGCTGGCTCGGCGATCGGCTCGGGCCGCGGATGACGCTGCTGATCTGCGGCGCGATCTGGTCGGCCGCCACCGTGGCGATCGGCTTCGTCGAGGGAGCGGTCTCGCTCGTCATCGCCCGCTTCATCCTCGGTGTCGGCGAGGGCTCGGCCTTCCCGACCGCGACGCGGGCGCTGGCGAACTGGATGGCCGCCGACCGGCGCGGCTTCGCGCAGGGCATCACCCATGCCTTCGCACGCCTGGGCAACGCGCTGACGCCGCCGCTGATCGCATTCATGATCGTTGCCCTGTCCTGGCGCGACTCGTTCGTCATCGTCGGAATCATCAGCTTCGCCTGGGTCGCGCTCTGGTTCTGGTACTTTCGGGACGATCCGCGCGACCACAAGCACGTGACGCCGGAGGAGATCGCCGTCCTGCCGACGGTGAAGATCGCGGGCGAGCGCAAGGCCGTGCCGTGGCGGCGCCTGCTCAAGCGCATGCTGCCGGTGACGATGACCGACTTCTGCTACGGCTGGACGCTTTGGCTGTTCCTCAACTGGATCCCGTCCTACTTCCTCCACCAGTACCAACTCGACATCAAGAAGTCGGCGATCTTCGCCTCGGGCGTGTTCTTTGCCGGCGTGGTCGGCGACACGGTCGGCGGCGTCGTCAGCGACCGCATCCTCAAGAAGACCGGCAGCGTCTCCAAGGCCCGGGTGAGCGTGATCGTGGTCGGCTTCCTCGGCGCCTTCCTGTTCATGCTGCCGGTGCTGTTCGCGACAGAACTCGTCACGATCACACTGTGCCTGTCGGGCGCCTTCTTCTTCGCGGAGTTGATCGTCGCGCCGATCTGGGCCGTGCCGATGGACATCGCGCCCCAGCATTCCGGCACCGCCTCCGGCTTCATGAACTTCGGTTTCGGGCTGGCCGGGATGATCTCGCCCGTCGTGTTCGGCGCCGTCATCGACGCGACCGGACGGTGGGATCTGCCCTTCGTCGCCTCGCTGGGCCTGCTGCTGCTCGGCGCGGTGCTCGCCCTGCGGATGCGGCCGGACGAGCCGTTCCTCGACGACGCGGTCGAGGAGGGGCCGCCCGTCGCGACCGGTCCGGCGGCGATCAGGCCGCAGGCCTGACCGCGAGACTTGGCTTCCCCTTCGATCCTTCCCATCCGATCGCCGCAAGAGGACACCGCGATGGCCGTCGTCAATCTCAAGGCCCCGGAGGCGCTCGGCCGGCCGGAACCGGCCTCCCCTTCGGAGGGGCCGGACTCCGTCGAAGCCGTCATGCTCCGGGCCAGAACTGCACAGAAGGCGTTCGCCGACGTCGATCAGGAGACCGCCGACGCCGCCGTGCGGGCGCTGGCGTGGTCGCTCTACAACCCGGACCACGCCCGTGAACTCGCCGAACTCGCCGTGCAGGACACCGGCCTCGGCAACGTCGCCGACAAGATCCGCAAGAAGCAGCGCAAGACCTTCGGCACCCTGCGCGACCTGCTTCGCGCGCCGTCGGTCGGCGTGATCGAGCGCGACGAGGCGAAGGGCCTCGTCAAGTACGCCAAGCCGATGGGCGTGATCGGCGCGGTGACGCCGTCCACCAATCCGGGCGCGACCCCAGTCAACAAGGCGATGATGGCGGTCAAGGGCCGCAACGCCATCGTCATCGCCCCGTCGCCGCTGGGCTACCGCACCACCGCCCGCATCGTCGACCTGATGCGCACGGAACTCAAGCAGATCGGACTGCCCGAGGACCTCGTGCAGATCCTGCCCTCGCCGGTGACGAAGGATTCGACCGAAGCGCTGATGAAGGCCTGCGATCTGATCGTCGTCACGGGCTCGCAGGACAACGTCCGCCGCGCCTATTCGAGCGGGACGCCGGCCATCGGCGTCGGCGCCGGCAACGTGCCGGTGATCGTCGACGAGACCGCCGACCTCGATGCTGCGGCCGAGCGGATCCGCGACTCGAAGATCTTCGACAATTCCACTTCCTGCTCGTCGGAGAACGCCGTCGTCATCGTCGATTCGGTCTACGACGCGGCACTCGCCGCGCTGGAGCGGGCCGGCGCCTATCTCTGCACGGCGCAGGAGCGGGAGCGCGTGATCGAGCGCC
The DNA here is from genome assembly GCF_003201865.1 of Methylobacterium sp. B4. Classification (GTDB taxonomy): domain Bacteria; phylum Pseudomonadota; class Alphaproteobacteria; order Rhizobiales; family Beijerinckiaceae; genus Methylobacterium. The sequence continues at coordinate 177,949 of NZ_QJJJ01000003.1, forward strand.
TCTGGGTCAAGGGCAAGCTCAACCGCGACCTCATCGCCCGCGACGCGGCAGTGCTGGCCGACGCGTTCGCGTTGCCGGAGCAGGCCCGGGGGAAAAGCTTCTTCCTCGTGGAGGAGACGGGCGTCGGCAAGAGCTATCCGCTCTCGGGCGAGAAGCTCGCCCTCGTACTCACCGTCTACCGGGCAAGCGACTTCGCGGCGGCTAAGGAACGGGTTCGCGAAATCCTCGAACACCAGGGCAAGGGCCATTCCTGCGGCCTGCACACGAAGGACATGGACCGCGCCCGCGAGTTGGCGGAAGACCTCGAAGTCGTGCGGGTGCTGGTGAACTTCGCCCACACCTTCGGCAATGGCGGCGGCTTCAATTCCGGCCTCGGCTTCACCCTCAGCATGGGCTGCGGCTCCTGGCAGAAGAACTCGATCTCCGAGAACCTCAGCTACCGACACATGCTCAACATCACACACCTCGTCACGCCGATTCCCGAGGACAAGCCGAGCGAGGAGGAACTGTTCGGGCCGCACTGGCAGCGGATCGGTTACGCGGCCGGTGGGGAGGCGTCGCGATGAATTTTCTGGAGCACGCCGCCAAGGCGCGGGTTCTCGCCCCCGCCGGCATTCCTGTCCCACGCGCGGTCCTGTGCCGGAACCCGGAGGAGGCGGTCGCCGCCTTCGCCGAACTCGGCCCCTGCATGGTCAAGGCCCAGGTGCCGACCGGCAAACGCGGCAAGGCCGGCGGCATCAAGCCGGCCAACACCGCGGAGGAGGCGCGCAGCGTCGCCGAGCGCATCCTCGGCATGGCGATCGACGGCCACGCGGTCGGTGCGGTGCTCTTGGAGGAGCAGGCCCGGATCGTCCGCGAGTTCTACGCCGCGGTGCTGATCGACACCGCAAGCCGGTGCCCGCTGGTTCTGTTCTCCACGGAAGGCGGGATGGACATCGAGGAGGTCGCCGCGACCCAGCCCGACGCGCTGCGCCGCCACCGCGTCGAGCCCGAAGCCGGCTTCGACGCGACGGCCGCCCGCGCGCTGTTGTCGGGCCTCGACCTCGGGGGCGCGGAAGGCGCGGTCGCCGACATCGTGGCCTCGCTCTACGAAACGAGCGGCCGGGTCGATGCGGAGCTGATCGAGATCAACCCGCTCGCGGTGCTGGCCGACGGCCGCGTCGTCGCCCTCGATTGCAAACTGACGCTCGACGATTCCGCGGCCTTCCGCCAAGCCGAGCTGGCCGGCGAGGCGGCAGAAGAGCCGATGACCGACCTGGAGCGCGAAGGCGCCGCCAACGGCCTCAAGTTCATCCAGCTCGACGGCGATGTCGGCGTGCTGGCCAACGGCGCCGGGCTGACGATGACGACCATGGACGTCATCAGCCATTGCGGCGGGCGCCCGGCGAACTTCCTCGAGATCGGCGGCGAGGCCTACACCAAGTCGGAGGCCGCGCTGAAGCTGGTCCTGTCCAATCCCGGCGTCAAAAGCCTCGTCGTCAACTTCTGCGGGGCGTTCGCCCGCACTGACGTGATGGCGGAAGGCGTTGTCGCCGCCTGGAAGCGGCTCGATCCGGACATCCCGGTCTTCTTCTCGATCCATGGGACCGGAGAGGACGAGGCGGTGCGCCTCGTGCGCGAAGGCCTCGGCTGCGAGCCCTTCGACCTGATGGAGGACGCGGTGCAGGCCGCCGTCGACGCCGCGCATTCGGCAGCCAGCCGGGGAGCCGCCCGATGATCATCTATCGCCGATCCGCCCGCGTGCTCGTCCAGGGCATCACGGGAAAGCAGGGCACCTTCTGGACGCAGAAGATGATGGAGTGCGGCACGCAGGTCGTGGCCGGCGTCAATCCGAAGCGGGCGGGCGAGCGGCATCTCGGCGTGCCGGTCTACGCCACGGCCAAGGCCGCCATGGCCGAGAGTCCGTTCGATGTGGCGGTGATGTTCATCCCCCCCGCCATGGCCCGCGAGGCAGCGCTCGACGCGATTCAAGCCGGAGCGCGGACCGTCGTGATCCTGACGGAGCACATCCCGGCCCGCGACGTGATGGCGATCCACCACGCGGCTTCGCGCCACGGCACCCGGATCGTCGGGCCGAACACCGCCGGCATCGTCACGCCAGGCGAAGGGTTCGTCGGCATCATGCCGGGGCACAACTCGAACATCTTCCAGCCGGGCGAGATCGGCGTGATCTCGCGCTCGGGCAGCCTCGGGACGCTGATCTGCCTCAACCTCACCCGCGCGGGCCTAGGCCAGTCGGCCTTCCTCGGGATCGGGGGCGACCCGATGATCGGCACGACGACCCGCGACGCGCTCCAGGCGCTCGACGAGGATGCCCGCACCCGTGCGATCGTGCTCGTCGGCGAGATCGGCGGAGCGATGGAAGAGGCGGCCGCAGATTATGCGGCCGGAATGTCGAAGCCGGTCGTGTCCTTCATCGCCGGCCGCGCCTCGCCGCCTGGCAAGAAGATGGGCCATGCCGGCGCGATCGTGTCGGGCTCTTTCGGCAGTTACGAGGGCAAGCGCCGCGCGCTCGAAGCCGCGGGCGTTTCTGTCGCCGACACGCCGGCCGAGATTCCGGGCCTGCTCGGCCTTGGCCAGGGCCGGTCGGACCCGGCCGCCCGGGCGCTTCCGGCCTGACGCCGTCGGCCGACGAAAAAGGCGCCGCGAGCCGTCGCGGCGCCTTCGATGCTGTCTCGTGGCTGTTCGGGTTCAGACCCCGACGACGGTCCTGAGCTGACCGAACAGCGAGGCGACGCTGGCGAACTTCTCGGTCAGGGCCGGGTCGAAATAGGCCGCGCGCGCGGCGACGATGGCGACGACCATCACCCAGAACAGGCCGACGCCGGAGCGCAGGGCGGCCCGCGAGGCAGGGGTGGGCTCCTTGTCGCTCGCCGGCAGGATGGGCTCGCCGAAGGAGTCGAACTGTACGGGGGACATGACTACCGGAAAGGTTCGGAACTGCAACGGGATGTCGGCTCACCATAGCCCGAACGCAATGGCCGCGTTTTTCGTTTTTGCAGTGCGGCGGAGAGAGTCCTTCCAAGTCGGAGTTTGGGTGGAGAATTTTTCTCCCCGCGGCTCCTTGTTCCGCTCCGCAGCCGCCCCCCTAAAAAAATCACGTCTCGACGAGGGCCTTCTCGAATACGTAGCGGGCCGCCTCGCCCGGGATGGCGCGCGAAGCCGAGTTTCCGGTTTCGGGCAGGGCGCTAATGTCAGCTCCTGGCGGATCTCGTTGAAAATTCGGGATCGCGTCGAAGCGGCAAGGCGAGCGCGGAGAAGAGCGCGGCCGTACCAGGACTCGGCCTCGACCGCATTCACCTGGCGGAGCCTCAGGCTGGTGGTGCAAGACCGAAGAGACTAACATCCGCCTCTGGTGCGGATCGTGCCGCACCGTCGAGACGGCGGATGTCAGGGCGAAGCGTCTCGATCCAGGTGAGACGCGCGCTTCGCCCTCGCTGCTCAGCGCAGGGTCGGTGATTCGTCGGGCTTGAGCGGACGATCCTCTCCCTCGGGGCCGCCCACAGAGACGTGAGAGTTCAACCGATCCAAGTGCTCGAACACGTGTTCGAGGGCGTATGTCACGGCCTGTTCGAAGGAGCCGTCGGCTTTGCCCTGAGCGTCTTTCAGGGCGCGTAGAAGTTCGCGGTGCTTGGCGGTATCGCTCGACATGGCACACCTCCCTGCCGACCTCGCGCCGGCTCAAGGAGCCAAGTGTCAGCGTCGGGTCCGGTTCCTGGTGCGGTCCCGCTTTGAAGCCCAGCCATGGTCGCCGTCGCCGAGGACGCTTCGATGCAGGGAGCGGATCGAGGGGCTATGCTCTGGACGCCGCGCGGATGACGCCCGTCGCTACCGGCTCCCGAACCCTGTCTCGTTGCGCTCGATCGCCTTCATGGCTGCCTCGAACGCCTTGGCCTCGCTGGTGAAGGCGCGGTCGGAGCGTTCGGCCAGCTTGCCGTGCTTCCTGAGGGCCCAGCCGAAGTGACCTTCGGGCTTCTTCAGCGGCTCGACCGTGATCGAATAGGGGTGCGGCACTTCGTTCGTCATCAGCGCCATATCGCATGCCAGCCCTTCTGTTGCCAGGACCGACCTTCATCGGCGCGGCCTCCGACACCCTCATACATCGACGGGCAGTCGAGGCCCCGGTCGTTTCGAGCGCCAGGGTCGAAGAAACCGGGTGACGCGATGGATAACGGGTCACGCTCGCCATGGCCGATCGGAAACCCGATGCCTTCGTCGGCCGAGCCGAGTTCGCCCACCGCCGCGGCGTCTCGAAGGAAACCGTCACCGACTGAGCGCTGATTGGCGCCGCGTTCCAGCTACTCCGTGGCGCATGGCTATACGCATAGACGGATGTCGGAATTCTCTTCTTGGTGCCCCTCAGGCCTGTCCAAAGAGAGCGCACGTCCGGATGCCGATGCGGACGCAGCTGAAACGTGGCGCGTTCGCCGAGAAGGTAACGCGGCTAGATCGAGAAAGCCCGAGGCGTCCGACGCCGACCTCATCCTACCGGCGAACGCGTGAGCCATCTGGGGGCCGCCGATCTCGGCGACCCTGCCACTCTGGTGAGTGGGGCTCCTGAATAATTGGTACGGAGAGAACGATCCCGATCGATTGGGTTTTCGGAGTTAATCGAGGCATTCAATCGAGAGATAGGTTCGTACCGTCATGAGCCGCCTCCTTTTCACGGCCCTCGCCGTGAGCCTCAGCCTCGTCACGGCCTCGGTCTGCGCGGAACCCGGAAAGCCTGCCGACAACCCATCCGCGGCCGTGCCGACCACCTCCGATCCGATCCCCACTCGCGAGATCGGGAACGCGCCGGTCAAAGCGAAAGCTCGAGCCGGCACAAAAGCCAAGGTCTCGGTCGAACGGAAGGATGACGGGGACGTCGCAGGTCGGCAAAGGACTGCCGACATGGATCAGAAACGCAACGAGCAGGACAAACTCATCGCGCGACGCAATGCAGCCTGGGATGCGAGCATGAAAAGGACGATGAGCGGTATTTGCACCGGATGCTGAAGCGCGCAGGCGGGCTATAGGAAGCCGCCTCGCGTCATCGTCACAAGCAGGGAACGGGCTTTGGTGGCCTGAGCGGCCGAGACGGCGACGGCCGGCACGGCCCGACCCTCAGCGGGCTCGCAGGTCCTGATAGAGAACGGGCGGCGACCGAAGCCGCCGCCCGCCCCTCTTCGCCTCAGCGCGAGGCCAGCGACTTCGGCAGCTTGAAGGCCCAGAAGCTGCCGCCCTGGTTGATGCCGGTGGTGGCCTTGGCGACCTCGCCGCCCCAGAGCGGCACCGCGCCGCCCCAGCCGGCCGCGACGCCGACCCACTGCTCGCCGTCCTGCTCCCAGGTGATCGGCGAGGCGACGACGCCGGTGCCGACTTGGAACTTCCAGACTTCCTCGCCGGTCTTCGCGTCGAAGGCCTTGAGGAAGCCCTCCGGCGTGCCGGTGAAGACGAGGTTGCCCGCGGTGGTGAGCACGCCGGCCCAGAGCGGGGCCTTGTTCTTGTACTCCCACACCACCTTTTTCGTCGCCGGATCGATCGCCTTGAGCGAACCGATATGGGTGTCGAAGGTCGGCTTGATGGTGAAGCCCGCACCGAGATAGGCGGCGCCTTTCTTGTAGTTCACCGGCTCGTTCCAGATGTCCATGCCCCACTCGTTGGCGGGAACATAGAACAGCTTGGTGTCGGGGCTGTAGGCGATCGGGTTCCAGTTCTTGCCGCCGAGGAAGCCCGGGGTCGCGTAGACGGACTTGCCCTTCTTGCCGTCCTCGGACTTGGCCGGGTCGCCGGGGCGGTTGGCGTCGTCGTAGATCGGGCGTCCGTTGTCGTCGATGCCCTTGGCCCAGTTGATGTTGGCCACGAACGGCGTGGCCGACAGGAACTTCCCGTTGGTGCGGTCGAGGACGTAGAAGAAGCCGTTGCGATCGGCGGTGGCGCCGGCCTTCACGGTCTTGCCGTCCTTCTGCATGTCGAAGGGCACGAACTCGTTGACGCCGTCGTAGTCCCAGCCGTCATGCGGCGTGGTCTGGAAGCCCCAGACGATCTCGCCGTTATCCGGGTTGAGGGCGAGGCGCGAGGCCGACCACTTGTTGTCGCCTGGGCGCAGGGCCGAGTTCCACGGGCCGGGATTGCCGGTGCCGAAATAGATCAGGTTCAGTTCGGGATCGTAGGTGCCGCCGAGCCAGGTGGCGCCGCCGCCGAACTTCCAGGTGTCGCCCGGCCAGGTCTCGTTCACCTTGCCGGTCATGGTCGAGGGCTTGCCGTTCAGCTCGCCCACATGGCCCTCGATGACGGGGCGCTTCCACACCACCTCGCCGGTCTCGGCATCGCGCGCCTCGACCCGGCCGACGACGCCGAACTCGCCGCCCGACACGCCCGTGATGATCTTGCCCTTCACGATGATCGGCGCGGCGGTGTAGCTGTAGCCGGCCTTGAAGTCGTCGATGTCCTTGCGCCAGACCACCTTGCCGCTCTTCTGGTCGAGCGCGACGAGCTTGGCGTCGAGGGTGCCGAAATAGACCTTGTCCTTGTAGAGGGCGGCGCCGCGGTTCACCACGTCGCAGCAGGGCAGGATGCCCTCGGGAAGGCGGGCGTTGTACTCCCACTTCTTCTCGCCGGTGCGCGCATCGACGGCGTAGAGCCGCGAGTAGGAGCCGGTGACGTAGAGCACGCCGTCCTTGACCAGCGCCTGGCTCTCCTGGCCGCGCTGCTTCTCGCCGCCGAAGGAGAACGACCAGGCCGGGACGAGGCCCTTGATGGTGTCGCGGTTGAGCGCCTTCAGGGGGCTGAAGCGCTGGGCCTGCGGCCCGAGGCCGTAGGTGACGACGTCGTCGGTGGTCTTGGCGTCGTTGAGGATGTCCTGTTCGGTCACCTCGGCGAGGGCCGGCAGGGCGAAGCCGAGGCAGAGGGCGGAAAGCCCCACCGCCGTCAGGAACTGGTTCCGCACTCTCATGTGGCGTGTCCTCCGTGGATCGTGCCGGGCCCGGATGTTTCCGTTGCCCGCGGGGCCGGCTGCCCGATCGAGTCGGCCGAACGCCCCTTGGATCCGAAGCCTAGAGGGTCTCTCAGAGAAGTCTTATTCGTCTTTGGTCGAATGCTGCCCGAAAGCAGTCCAGAGCGCTCGCGACTTGGTCTTCCGGCCCACACGCCTCGCGGCGTGCGGGTTGCGGCGCGCGTTCGACGGAGGGATGTCGCCGCCCCGCTCGTTTCAGCTTGATGTACAGGCGCGTTTCTTCTCCCTCCTCCGTCCCGAAACGGGATGACGGGCGAGGATGAGCGAACGAACCCGCCTCAATAGCCTTGAGGCGCGGTGTAACTGACGCCGTAGCCGGCGCAGATCGTCTTGAGGCGGCCCTCGTTGGCGAGGGCAGCGAGCGCCTCGCCGACCGCGTAGGCGAGGTCGCGGGAATCGCTGCGCACCGCGCCGCCGAGATCCCACCGCGTCCGCACGAGGCCCGGCACCGGCACCTCGACCACGACGACGTCCTCCGGCGCGGCCTTGGCCTCGGCGAGCGCCGCCTCGATGCCCGCGCGCGTGCCGGCGAGGATCGCGGTCTCGCCCGCCAGGAAGGCCTTGGCGGCCGCCTCGAAGCTGCGGAAATGCTTGACGTTGGCGCGGAAGCGCCCGCCCTCGGCGCTCATGAGCACGCTGTCGGAGGCGCTGGTGCCCTCGACGGCGACCGTGCCCGCCTCCAGGTCGCGCAGGCTCTCGAAGCCCTCGATCGCACCGCGCCGGTAGGCGAAGGCGAGGCGCTGCTCGAAATATGGTGTGGTGAGGAAGATCTGCTCGTTGCGTGTGGCGAGGAGGCGGTCGTGGGGCACATGCAGCATCAGGTCGGCGAGCGGCGTGCCCGCGAGATCCCCGCGCCAGAGATTCAGCCGGAAGTCGCCGTCGACGTTCTCCCCCGCATCCACCACCCGCAGGTCGAGGCGCAGCTTGAGGCGGTCGGCCAGGGCCTGGGCGATGTCCACGTCGATGCCGCGGGGGGCGCCCCCGGCCTCGTTCGAGAAGGGAAGGTTGTCGTCGTACACCGCGACGCGCAACACGCCCGATGCCACGACCTCGTCGAAGGGCCGCGCCGCGGCGGCCCCGGCGATGAGGCCCGCAGCCGCCAGCGCGGCGAGGCCGGCCGCGAGAGCGCGTCGTGTCGGGAGCGGCATCGTCACTCCTCGTGCTTCGACTCGATGTAGGTGCGGATCGCCCACAGGGCCTCCTGCGACAGCACGCCCTCGAAGGCCGGCATCTTGGTCATGCCATTGATGATCGCCCCGTGGCGCACGCGCTCCACGAAGTACTCGTCGCCCTCCTTGCCGAGCGGCAGGTAGCGCAGATCCGGCGCGAGACCGCCCGAGACGACCTGAAGGCCGTGGCAGCGCGCGCAGTTCTGATTGTAGCCGGAATCGCCGATCGTGATGGCCTTGGCGTCGCCGCGATAGGGGTTCTCCTCCCGCCACGCCTCGCCCAGCGTCGCGAGGCCGCCCGTGTCGACGGGCTGCGGCTGAACATCGCCGTGCCCGAAGGCGGCGGACGCGGACAGGGCGAGGGCAAGGAATCCCCCAGCCCGGATGGCAGCCTTCATGGTCGTTCCTCCCGTTCTTGACGGGAACGGTTAGCAAGGGGACCGGGCCGAACCCATTGTGCTTTGGTACGGGAGATGGTGGCGGTGGAGATCGCGGCGGCCGGGTGCACCTTGGTCCAATACCGATCCCGGCCCCTTCGCCCCTATGCTCGCCGCAACGAACAAGGCGGGAGGCGGGAAGAGGGCGATGCTGGCGCGGCTCCGGCAGCGGCACGGCGCGGTACGGGGCCCTGCGGCCCCGGGACCGGACGCGCGCGGCCTCATGCCGGCCCTGTTCAGTTTGCTCTGGCTCCTCGCCCTGCTGCCCGCCCCCGCGCGGGCCGAGCTCCTGGCAATCCACTACCTGGAGCGGCGCGTCGAGCGCCCGACGCCCCTCAACAACGAGGACCCGATCCCGGACGACGAGGGGCTGAAGGGGGCCGAGCTGGGGCTGAAGGATTCGAATGCCACCGGCCGCTTCGTCGCGCTGGGCTTCGCCCTCCACAGCCGCATCGTCGAACCGGACGAGGATATTCGCGCGGCGTTCCTGAGTCTCGGCGCGCCGCGCTTCGTCGTCCTGAACGCGCCAGCCGAGGATGTGCTGGCCGTCTCCGACCTGCCCGAAGCCCGGAACACGGTGTTCCTGAATGTCGGCGCCCCCGACACGCGCCTGCGCGAGGCCGATTGCCGGCCCCGACTGCTCCATGTCCTGCCCTCGCGGGCGATGCTCGCCGATGCGCTGGTGCAGTTCCTCACCTACAAGCGCTGGACCCGCATCCTGCTGCTCTCCGGACCGGCGCCGGCCGACGCGCTCTATGCCGAGGCGCTGAAGCGCTCCGCCAAGAAGTTCGGCGCGCGGGTCGTGGCCGAGCAGCGCTTCGACCCGCAGGGCGGCGACACCCGGGACACGGCCCTGCGCGAGTTCGTGCTGCCCACCCGCGGCCCCGAGCACGACGTGGTCGCGGTGGCCGACGAGGCGGGGGCGTTCGGGGCGAACCTTCCCTACAACACCGCCGCGGCCCGCCCCGTGGTCGGCACGCAGGGTTTGAGCCCCGCGGCCTGGGGCCGGCCGGTCGAGGCCTGGGCCGCGGTGCAGCTCCAGGGGCGGTTCCGCCGTCTGGCGGGCCGGGCGATGCGGCCGGTCGACTATGCCGGCTGGATGGCGGTGCACGCGCTCGGCGAAGCGGCAGTCCAGGCCCGCAGCACCGATCCCGCCGCGGTCGCGGCGCTGGTATTGCTGCCGGGCTTCGAGGTCGGCGGCTTCAAGGGCCGGCCCCTGAGCTTCCGTGCCTGGGACGGGCAGCTGCGCCAGCCCGTCTTCCTGCTCTGGCCGGGTGCGGTCACGGCCACCGCCCCGATCGAGGGCTTCCAGCACCAGCGCACCGAACTCGATACCCTCGGCTCGGACGAGCCGGAGAGCGCCTGCCGCGCCTTCCGGAAGACGGGCTGATGCGCGCATCCGATCCTGCGACGACCTCACCGGGAGCCCGACCCATGCGCCGCGCCGCGACCGCACGCCTCGCTGTCCTGCTCTGCCTCGCGCTCGGTCTCTCGGCAGGATCGGCCTCGGCGGAAGAGATCTTCGTCTCGAACGAGCGCGACAACACCGTCTCGGTGATCGACGGCACCACGCTCGAGGTGATCCGTACCTTTCCCGTCGGGCGGCGCCCGCGCGGGCTCACCTTCTCCCGCGACGGCCGCACGCTCTACGTCTGCGCCAGCGATTCCGATGCGGTGCAGGTGATCGATCCCGATACGGGCGCGGTGCGCCACAACCTGCCCTCCGGCGAAGATCCGGAGCAGTTCGCGCTGGCGCCGGACGACCGCACCCTCTTCATCGCCAATGAGGAGAACGCCACCACCACCGTCGTGGACGCGCAGACGCGCAAGGTCCTGGCGCAGATCGATGTCGGCATCGAGCCCGAGGGCATGGCCGTGAGCCCGGACGGCAAGGTCGCGGTCACGACGTCTGAAACGACCAACATGGTCCACTGGATCGACGTGCCGACGCTGACCGCGACCGACGCGACGCTGGTGGGCCAGCGTCCGCGCGCCGCCGCTTTCTCGGCGGACGGGCGGGTGCTGTGGGCGACCTCCGAGATCGGCGGTACCGTCGCGGTGATCGACACCGCTACCCGCAAGGTCATCGAGACCATCGAATTTGCGGTGAAGGGCATTGCCGCCGACCGGCTCCAGCCCGTGGGCGTCACCCTGACCCGGGATGGGCGCTTCGCCTTCGTGGCGCTCGGCCCCTCCGACCGGGTCGCCGTCATCGACGCCAAGACCTACAAGGTGCTGAACTACATTCTCGTCGGGCGCCGTGTCTGGCAGCTCGCCATGACGCCCGACGAGTCGCGGCTGTTCACCACCAACGGCGTCTCGGGCGACGTCACCGTGATCGACGTCGCGACCCAGCGTCCGGTCCGCAGCGTCAAGGTCGGCCGCTTCCCCTGGGGCGTCGCCGTGCGTCCCGCGCCCAGCGCCGCCGCTTCCGCCGGTGGCGCCCCGTGACTCTGCGCCGGCTTCTCGTCGCGGTCCTGGCCCTCTTCTGCGCGGCCCTGCCAGCCGCAGCCGGAACCCTCGACCGGGCGCAGCTCGAAAAGCACTTCCCCGCGCCCCTCGTGGTGGGCGAGCGCGACGAGACGTTGCCGGTCTGGCCGATCCTCAAGCAGGAGGCCGGCAGCTACGAAGTCTTCGCCTACGCCTTCGCGTCGGTCGACTTCGCGCCGATCCCCGGCTTCGGCGGCACGCCCCCGAACCTGCTCGTCGCGCTCGCGCCCGACGGTTCGTTCCGCGACGTGAAGGTTCTCTCCCACCACGAGCCGGTCTTCCTGGAAGGCCTGGGCTCGGAACCGCTCTTCGCCTTCGTGGAGCAGTATGTCGGGCTCTCGGCCCGGCGCGCGATCCGGGTCGGCCGGCCGAATGCCCGCGGCTCCGGCGCCCCGCCCCAGACCACCGTCGACGGGATCTCCATGGCCACCGCCTCGACGCGGGTGATCAACGAGTCGATCCTGGCCGCCGCACTCGCCGTCGCGCGGGCGAAGCTCGGTTTCGGAGCGGCCAATGTCGGCCTGCGGGTGGAGGCCCAGCCCGATGCCGGCGAGCACCTGACCGTCGCCGACCTTCTCGCGCGCGGTTGGCTGCGCCGCTTCACGGTGACCAACGGGCAGGTCGAAGCCGCCTTCCGCGACACCGCCGTGGCCGAGTCCGTCGACGGACCGGCCGAAGCGCCCTTCACCGACCTCACCTTCGCCTATCTCAACGTGCCGGCGATCGGCCGCACCCTGCTCGGGCCCGAGCGGTACGCGGCGCTGATGCGCGAACTCGGCCCCGGCGACCATGCGGTGATGGTGGTGAGCCATGGTCCCGAGAATCCGCTCGGCGAGGACTTCGTGCTGGGCTCGATTCCCGACCGGCTCGCCGTGGCGCAGGGGGGACTCGCGGTCAACGCCCGGGACATGGCGATCGAGCGGCGCGGGGCCGCCGCGGACCTGCCAGAGGGTCCCTGGACGGTTCTACGGATCACCGGCGCCGCCGGGTTCGATCCCTCCTCCCCCTGGACCCTCAGCCAGAGGATCGTGCGCGAGCGCGGCCAGATCCTCTCGGAGAAGATCTCGCGGGAGTTCTCGGCGGAGTACGCGCTGCCGGCGGACCTGTTCGTGCGCGAGGCCGCGGAGGCGGGCCCGAGCTGGGCCGATCCGTGGCGGGCGCGCGGCCCCGAACTCGGCCTCATCGCCCTGGCGCTCGCCGGGCTGGTGCCGGCGCTGGCCCGTCAACGTGGCCTCGTGGCCGATCGGCGCCGCTTCGGCATCTTCCGGCTTGCCTTCCTCGCCTTCACGCTGGGCTTCGTCGGGTGGTACGCCCAGGCGCAGCTCTCGATCGTCACGCTGGTCGGCCTCGTGCGGGCAGCCACCGTCACGCACGACCTCACCTTCCTGCTCTACGACCCGCCCTCGCTGCTGCTCTGGGCCTTCGTGATCGCCAGCCTCGTGGTCTGGGGCCGCGGCACCTTCTGCGGCTGGCTCTGTCCTTTCGGTGCCCTTCAGGAGTTTCTCGCCTTTCTGGCCAAGCCCCTGCGCATCCGACCCATCGCGGTGCCGCCCCGGCTCGATCGGGCACTGCGGCAGGTGAAGTACGCTCTGCTCGCCGGCATCCTCGTGGCCGCCGCGGCGGGCTCGCCGCTTGCCGACAGCCTGTCCGAGGCCGAGCCGTTCAAGACGGCGATCACCCTGTACTTCGTGCGATCCTGGCCGTTCGTGGCCTACGCGCTCGGCCTGCTGGTCCTCAACCTCTTCGTCTACAAAGGCTTCTGCCGCTACCTCTGCCCGCTCGGCGCGAGCCTCGCCGTGCTCGGGCGCCTGCGCCTGCTCGACTGGATTCCCCGACGTTCCGAGTGCGGCAGCCCGTGCCAGCTCTGCAAGGTGCGCTGCCGCTACGGCGCGATCCATCCGAACGGACGGATCGACTACCCCGAGTGCTTCCAGTGCATGGACTGCGTCACGATCATCCATGATCCCGGGCAATGCGTGCCGCAGGTGGTGGCGCGCCGACGCGGGCGGCGGATCGCGCCGCAGCCGGTCGCGGCGGAATGAGCGCGATGCGGCTGAAACCCGGCCCGTCCCGGCGGCGCATCCTCCTCGGCGCCGCCGGCCTCGCCGCGGCGGCCTTCGGCGGTCCGGCCGCATTCCGGGCTCTGGCGCACGGGCACGGCCTCGCGACCCGCGCGCGCGCGGGGCTCGCCTTCGGGACCGTCGCGGCGCTCACCGTTGCCGGCCCGGACAGCCTCGCGCTCGATGCGGCCCTGAGCGACGGCTTTGCCGCGATCCGCGAAGTGGAGGCCGCCGCAAGCCTGCTGCGCCCCGACAGCGCCCTGTCGCGCCTCAACCGCCAGGGCCGGCTCGACGCCGCCCCCGCTGACCTGACGACGATGCTGGGCTTCGCCCTCGACCTCGCGGCGCGAACCGGGGGCGCCTTCGACCCCACCGTGCAGCCGTTCTGGCCGTTATGGGCCGAGGCGTCCGCGCGCGCAGCGCGGCCCGATGCGGCCGCGCTCCGCGCCGCGGTCGCCCGAATCGGCTGGCGACGGGTGCTGCTCACGCCGGAGCGCATCGTGATGGAGCCCGGCACCGCCGTGACGCTGAACGCGCTGGTCCAGGGTTACGCCGCCGACCGGGTGATGGCGGTGCTCCGGGCGCGGGGGATCGCGGATGCCTTCGTGGATACGGGCGAGTTCGGCGCGCTGGGGACGCATGCGGACGGGACGCCCTGGACGCTCGGCATCGCCGATCCGCGCGGGGCCGAGACGCTCGCTGCGGTGATCGCTCCCTTCGCGGGCTTCGCCGCGACGTCGGGAGACTACAACATGAGCTTCTCGTCGGACCACGCCGACCACCACATCTTCGATCCCGCCACGGGGCGTTCCCCAAAGGGGCTGTCGTCCGTGACGGTCACGGCCGAGTCCGGACTTCTGGCCGACGGGCTCTCCACCGCCTGCATGGTTCTGGGCGAGGCGCGCGGACGTGAACTGATGGCCGGATGGCCGGGCTGCTCGGCCCGCTTCGTCGGCAAGAGTTGAGAGCGGCACAGGGTTGGCGACGATGTGGCCCCTCCGACTCCAGAGCCGTCTCTCGATACCGGGCGCACCGATCGGAGCGGGAAGACGTCACCCGGTTCGCGCTCGACCGCACGGCGGCGGGATGCGTCGTCTCGCCCGTCGGGGGCTCGCGGCGCTGGTGGTGCTGTCCGTGCTCGGCTCGGTCGCGAGAGCCGAACCGGCGCCCGCCGTCGCGCTCGTGGTCGCCGTCGACGTGTCGCAATCCGTCGACGAGGCGCGCTTCACCCTGCAGATGGAGGGGATCGCCGCGGCCCTGGAGGATCCGGAGGTCGTCGCGACGATGACGGGGCGCCCGGGGGGCACCCTGTTCGCGATGGTGACCTGGGCCGATCGGGCGAGCCTGGCGCTCGGCTGGCGCCGGATCGCCAGCCGCTCCGACGCGCTCGCCGCCGCGGCGCAGGTCCGGGCCACGCCCCGGCAATCGGGCGAGTTCACTTGTCTCGGGCAGATGTTCCGCACGGTCGCGGCCAGCGTGATCCCTGCCATGCCGGTGCCGGCCGGACGGATCGTCGTCGACGTTTCCGGGGACGGGATCGACAACTGCACCGATCCCGATAGCCTGGAGGCCGAGCGCTCGGCGCTCCTCGCCACCGAGGCGACGATCAACGGATTGCCGATCCTCGTGCCGGGCGAGAACGACGTGGTCGGCGCCGGCGCCTACCGCGCGCCCGGCTACGGCCTTCGCGCGACGCCGCTGCCGCAGGAGCGCATGGGGCTCGTGCAATGGTACCGCGACCATGTCATGGGCGGCCCCGGGGCCTTCCTTCTGACGGCAGCGGGCTACGACGACTTCTCGCGGGCGCTGCGGCGCAAGTTCGTGGTGGAAGTCAGCGATGCGAGCCACCGCGCCGGCCGGTGAGCGGGTCCGGGCCCGATCCTGCGCGCGCAGGCGGTGCTAGGGTACCGCGCAGACACGGTCGTCGGCCGGCTGGGCACGCGAAAAGGCCTTCATGGACATCACGATCTTCAGCACCGAGGCCTATGACCGAAGCGTCCTCGACGAGGCCACCGCGGCTGCCGGGATGCCCCGACACCTGCGCTACTTTGAGGTGGGGCGTGATGCTGATCAACACCGGACGCGGCGCGCTCGTCGGCACCGCCGCGCTGATCGAGCGCTGAGCCGAAACCCTCCGGCCGCTCGCGGGATTACCGCCCGCTCGTCGCCCGCCGAGTCCGGCGCTCGGCCTTGCGGGTCGCCGTCTCGCGCAGGTGATGCTCGATCGCGTCGTTGGCACGCCCGCGCATCTGCCGGATCGCCTCGACATCGTCGAACGTGTCGGGGAAGCGCCGCGAAAGCCAGAGATAGGCGCTCGCGAGCTTCACCGTCCGCTCCTGGTAGTCGAGTTCCCCGGCCTGACTGGCCCGCAGGGCCGGGACCGTCGCGCCCGCGGCCCGTACTTGGCTCCAGCGCTCCAGCATCGCCATCGCGATCTCGTCGCGGCGGTTGATCGGGCAGACGGAGAAGGCGAACTTTTCCTCGATCGGCAGGCGGGCGCGGTCGATGGTGCGGGCGATCTCCAGAACCTCCTCCAGGGCCGAGGGCTGGAACGGCGAACCCGCGTAGAAGGTGGCGCGGGCAAAGTGCGTCATCACCTCGAAGAGACTCGGCGTGCGCATCTCTTCGGCGACCGAGCGGATCGCCGTCAGGTCCGGGCGGACGTAGAAGCGCGTGTCGGCCGCCGGCGCCGTGGGCGCACCCGCCAGCGCGGCGCGGATCGGATCGAGGGCGATCTCCTCCGTCGCCGCGACGTAGCCGACCTCGTGATGTCCGTAGCGCCCGGCCCGGCCGGCGATCTGCCGGATCTCGGAATTGGTGAGCGCGCGCTCCTCGACGCCATCCCACTTGCGCACCGCCGAGAAGACGATCCGCTTCAACGGCCCGAGATTGAGGCCCATGCCGATCGCGTCCGTCGTCACCAGCACGTCGGCCTCGCCGGAGCGGAAGCGCGCGGCTTCCGCCCGGCGCACCTCCGGCGACAGGGCGCCGTAGATGGTCGCGACCCGGTGCCCGCGGGCGACCAGGATTTCCCGGTTCTCGTGCACGGCGCGGCGGGAGAAGGCGACCACGGCATCCCCCGGCTCGACCTTCTCCAGCGGGACGGCCGCGTCCAGGAGCAGCAGCGGCGACTTGCGCTCGAAGGGGATCACTTCCAGCGACTCGTTCGCCGCCTCCGCCGCGCGCCGGACATAGGAGAGGGCGTCGTCGGAGCCGCAGACGATGACGGTCCGGGCCGGGACCCCGAACAGGGCGTTGGTCCAGGCCCAGCCGCGGTCGGGGTCGGCGAGCATCTGGATCTCGTCGATCACGGCGACGTCGATCGGGCGCGTCAGGTCGGCGGTCTCGATCGTGCGCGCCGTGTGGCTCGGATCGGCCTCGCCCAGCACCTCCTCGCCCGTGACCATGCCGGCGCGCAGGCCGCGCTCGCGCAGGGCCTCGTAATTCTCCAGCGCCAGGAGCCGCAACGGGGCCAGATAGGCGCCCGTCGGCGCGGCGGTCAGCGCCTGCAGGGCCGCGTAGGTCTTGCCGGAATTCGTCGGCCCCATGTGGAACAGGATGCGCCGGTTCAGGCGCCGGGCTGCGCCGAACTTCTCGATGTAGGCCCCGAACCCGACCTGATCCCGCAGGCGCCGCAGGCGGGAGCCCTCGCGCGCCACGGCCTTGGCCCGCTGGCGGACCGGCGTCAGGGCGTCGGCCAGCGAGCGGGCGAGCTTGGGACCGAAGCGGAACTGGCGGGATCGCAGGGAGCGATCCATGTGCTCGAGATAGGCCGCCGCATCGGCCCCCACCTCCCGCAGGTCGGTCAGGATCTGCGCCCTCAGGCGTTCGACCGGCTTGCGCAGTTCACGCGTGGTCTGGACCGCGCTCTCGGCCACCGCCGCGCGCAACGCGTCCAGACGGTGGGTCGGATCGTTGCGCCCCGCCATGGCTGCCAGGATCTCGGCGGTGCCCGTATCCGGAAGGGTTTCCAGGCGCAGGTCCAGGCGGCCGGCATCGAGCAACGGGATGCCGACCCGGATGGTCCAGGCGACGCGGTGATCCTTTGTCACCGCGGCCTTGAGCGCCGGAACCGTCTGCTTCAGCGCCGGAATGCCGGTCTCGGCGAAGGCCCGCGCCGTGCGCATCTCCTGCAGGGCCCGCGCCACGCGCTCGTCCTCGACCGCGGCTCCGAATTCCGGCAGCTCGAGATGGGCGCGCAAGGCTTCGAAATCGACGCCCTTGGCCGGGAGGCCGAGACGCCCGACGGACTCGATCAGACTCTCGACCGTGGGATGGAGACGCTTGCGCGCCATGGATCAATCTCTGCTCTCTGCGGCTGGACCGAGCGTCCGAAGATAAGGGCCGTCTGGCAAGGCAGGTTTCGAGGAAAAGGCGCGATCAATCGCGGCCACGCACCCCGCTCGAACGGAGCCGGCGCGAGCGCGAATGAAGCGCCCGCCCGGCGTGTGGCGGCCGCGACGCGGCGGCAACGCCGGCCTCTCGCGAGCCTGATGCGGCCCGCCCCTCAGGCCCGCTCGCCGCCGAGCACGAGCCGCAGGGAGCGGGCGAGTTCGTCGCGCCGGTAGGGCTTGTTGAGCACCGGGAGTTCGCCGTGGCCGATGACCTGCCCTTCGTCGAGATTGGCGACGTAGCCCGAGGTCAGCAGGATCTTGATGCCGGGGCGGACCCGCTGGGCTTCGGCGGCGAGCTGCGAGCCGTTCATCCCACCGGGCATGACCACGTCGGAGAACAGGATGTCGATGCGCTCGACGCCCCTCAGATGCTCCAGGGCCTCGGCGGCGTTGCGCGCCACGATCACCCGGTAGCGCAGTTCCTCCAGGCTCTCGACGGCCATGCCGAGCACGGGCTCGTCGTCCTCGACCAAGAGCACCGTCTCGCCCTCGCCGGCACGGCGCAGGGGGATGGCGGCGACCGGACCGGTCCCGGTCTCCTCGCCGGCCGGATCGGTCGAGCGCGGGAAGTAGAGGCTGACCGTCGTGCCCGCGCCGACCTCCGATTCGATCTGCGCGAAGCCCTTGGCGCTGCGCGTGAAGCCGTAGACCTGGCTGAGACCGAGCCCGGTCCCCTTGCCGACCTCGTTGGTGGTGAAGAACGGCTCGAACACGCGCTGAATCTTGTCCGCCGGAATGCCGCTGCCGGTGTCGCTCACGCTGATCACGACGTAGGCCCCCGGCGGCACGCCCCTGTCGGCGACCGCCGCCGTGCCGAGCCGGACGTTGCGGCTCGTGACCGCGATGCGGGCATGCCCGCTACGGCCCTCCAGCGCATCGCGCGCGTTGACGATCAGGTTGAGCACCGCCGCCTCGAACTGGGCCGGATCGATCCGGATCGGGTCGAGGGCCGGGTCGAGATCGAAGGCGAGTTCGACCGCGCCGGTCGCCGCGCGCTCGGCGAGCGGCTTGAAGTCGATGAGCAGCCGGTTCGGGTTGAGGGTCTGCGGACGCAGCATCTGACGGCGCGAGAAGGCCAGGAGCTGCTGCGTCAGCTGCTCGCCGCGCCGGGCCGCGCCCATGGCCGCCTCGGCCAGCCGCTTCACCCGATCGACCTGCTCGGGGCGGCGCAGCATCATATCGAGGCCGCCGACGATCACGGTGAGCAGGTTGTTGAAGTCGTGCGCCACGCCGCCGGTCAATTGCCCGATGGCCTCCATCTTCTGGGCCTGCCGCAGAGCCTCCTCCGTGACATGCTGGTCGGTGCGGTCCATCAGGATGCCGGCGATGCGCAGCGGCGTACCGGCCTCGTCGCGCTTGACCTGCCCGCGCATCGCGATCCAGCGCACCGCCCCGTCATCGCGCCGGATGCGGCATTCCAGGTCGAGCCGGCCCGTCTGCGAGACCTCGGCGAAGGCGTGCTCGGCGGACTCCCGATCCTCCTCCACCACGTGGGCGAGGAGGCTGTTCCGATCCCAGTCGCGCCCCGCGCCCTCGTAGCCGAAGACGGCATCGAAGCGGGGCGAGCGGCGGTGGGCTCCGGTGACGATGTCGATGTCCCAAGAGGTCATGCCGGCCGCGTCGAGGGCGAAGGCCAGGGTCTCGTGCGCGGCCTCCACCTCCCGCGTCCGCTCCGCGACGCGACGCTCCAACCCCTCGTTCGCGAGGCGCAGCTGCTCCTGGGCCCGCTCCCGCTCCAGCAGGTGCTCCCGCGCCTGATACTGGCGCCGCCGCGCCCGCAGGGACGAGGCGACCGCGCTCGTCAACGTCTCGGCATTGATGGGGCGCTCCAGCAGGACGACGTTGCCCAGCCGCCTCAGCAGCTCCGCCGCGCGTTCTGTGCGGCGGCCGGCCTGGCGCGTGGCCAGCACGATGAAGGGGAAGTCCGACCAGGGCGGCTGCGCATCGAGCCAAGCGAACAGGTCCGTGGTGCCGCCATCGGCCAGCGCCTCCTCGGTCACCAGTGCGGCCCCCGCGCCGGCCTGGAGGCAATCCAACCAACCCGCCACATCCGTGCAGATCCGGTTGGTGAGGACCGAGCGGTCCAGCACTGCCGAGATCACCGAGGCATCCCGCCCGCGGGGCGCCAGGATGAGAATGCACTCCTCCGAGGCCGCCATCACGCGCCGTTCGCCAGCATGGCCACCCGACCTTGATAGGCCGGCAGTCCCGTGAGAACGCCCTCGAAATCGGTGAGCGCCTCTCCGACCTGCAGGCCCTCCGTCGACAGGCGCAGCTCGCGGATCGTGCGCTCATGCGCGTTGACGCGGCTCTTCACCACGGACAGTGCCGTGCGGATCTGGCCCTTGGCCTCGAAGAAGCGGAACAGCAGGATGCAATCGCTGAGATAGCTGAGGTCGATGTCGGACCGGACCTCGCCGACGACGCCGTGCTGGCCGAGCACGAGGAGCGTGGTCACGCCCTGCTGGTTCAGGTAGCTCAGGAGTTCGTGCATCTGCAGGACGAGGAACTCCTCGCCCGGCATGGCGTGCAGGTAGGCGTTCAGGCTGTCGACGGCGATGAAGGTGGAGCCGCGCTCCTCGACGGCCTGCCGCACCATCGCGGCGAATTCACCCGGCGACAGCTCGGCGGGATCGATCTGCGTGATCGTGAGCCGCCCGGCCTCGATATGCGGCCTCAGGTCCATGCTGAGCATGGTCGCCCGGGCCAGCATGGTCGCGAGACCCTCGTCGAACAGGTAATAGGTCGCCGTCTCGCCCCGCTCCAGCGCGGTCAGCATGCAGCGCAGGCTGGTCGTCGTCTTGCCCACGCCGGAGGGGCCGAGCAGCAGCATGTTGGTGCCCGGCACGAGGCCGCCCCCGAGCAACAGGTCCAGCTCCGTCGAGCCGGTCGGGCGTGCCGAAGGGTCGAAGGCCGTGTGATGGTCGGCCGCGATCAGGCGCGGGAAGACCTGAATGCCGCCGGTCTCCACCTGGAAGTCGTGGTAACCGCCCCGGAACTTGATGCCGCGCATCTTCACGATCCGCAGCCGGCGCCGCTCGGAGCCGAAGTTGCGCGGCAGCTGGTCGAGCGAGATCACGCCGTGGGCGATGCTGTGGAGCTGGACGTCGCCGGTCTCGGAAGTGCGGTCGTCGAGCAGCAGGACGGTGCAGGAACGCCTGGCGAAGAACTGCTTGAGGGCCAGGATCTGGCGCCGGTAGCGCAGCGGGTTCTGGGCCAGGAGGCGCAACTCCGAGAGGCTGTCGAACACCACCCGCCGCGGCTGAAAATCCTCGACCCGGGCCATGACCTCCCGAACGGTCTCGCCAAGCTCGATCTCGGAGGGATGCAGGATCGACTGCTCGCTGTCGGGGTCGAGCCCCAACTCGTTGACGAGTTCGTAGATATCGATGTCGTCGAGCGACCAGCCGTGCGTCGCCGCCGCGGCGCGCAGCTCGTCCTCCGTCTCCGACAGCGTGACATAGAGGCCGCGCTCGCCCCGGGCCGCACCATCGAGCAGGAACTGCAGGGCGAGCGTCGTCTTGCCGGTGCCGGGCGTGCCCTCCAGCAGGTAGAGCCGATCCGGCGTCAGGCCGCCGACCAGAACCTCGTCCAGGCCCGGTATGCCGAACGAGATCCGGGCCCCGGGACCGGATCGAGGCCCTGCTGCGCTCACACTCTCAGTCATCGGCTCGGACGTGGCTCCTGTCTCGCTTCAAGCATCTGGCATGGCCGTGCTGCCCATGGCTCCCGAACCCGGCCTCGGCGTCGGTGATAACGCATTGAGGCCGAATTCGGCCCCATCATGGGTGGGGGAAGGCGTGCCGGTCCACAATCGTGTTGCGCACGCGTCATCGAACGCGGGCAGCCTTCCGATCGAGCACGCCGCCTCACACGGTGTCCCCACCGGCATGGCGCACGAAAATCGTTTCCCAAGCCGGAACCCGGCTTCGGCTCCCGCGTTTCGCGCGTGCGGGGCCCGATAGAGGCCCGCGGATTGGGCGCCGGACACGGTGTCCGGCGGCTCTCGTCATCACGTTGCTCACGAGGAGGATGTGGTCATGAGGACGTTCGATTTCGCCCCACTCTACCGCTCCACGGTCGGCTTCGACCGCCTCTTCTCGCTTCTCGATCAATCGGCTCAGGCCGATCCCTCGGCCACCTGGCCTCCCTACAACATCGAGCGGGTGGCCGCGGATTCCTATCGCATCACGATGGCGGTGGCGGGCTTCTCTTCCGACGAGATCGAACTGACGCAGCACGACACGGCGCTCCACGTCGTCGGCCAGAGGACGAGCCAGGAGGGCGAGCGCCAGTACCTGCATCGCGGCATCGCCGCACGCAGCTTCCGCCAGACCTTCAATCTCGCCGACCATGTGAAGGTCACCGGCGCGACCCTCGAGAACGGCCTGCTCACCGTGAACCTCACCCGCGAGGTTCCGGAGGCCCTGAAGCCCCGCCGCATCGCCATCGGAGGCGCGCAGGCCGCCCTCGGTCAGGACAACGCGCCCGCCCCGATCGAAAGCCGCGCTGCGGCCGCCTGAGCCGATCCGGCTTCGGCCGACGATCAGCACCCCTCGGGGGCCTTTGGGCCCGCGAGGGTCTCACCCTTACGCGCCCCAATGTGTGCCTTGAGGGAGGATGCCTCATGTCGATGATGGAGATGCAAGCGTTCCGTTCCGGCCCCGTGAACGGGGCTGCGCCGCCGCCGGTCTCGTTCGAGGCGTGGCAGGCGCTCGTCGCGCCCGGCGACGTGTTCCGCCATCCGCGGGACGTGCTGGCTCATCCCGGATTGTCCGAGGAGGAGAAGCGCCGGATCCTGGCCTCTTGGGCCTCGGATGCCTGCGCGCTGGAGAACGCGCCAGCCCTGCGCTGTCTGCCCGGCTGCCGGGCCGAGCCGGTCTGCGTCGACGCCGTACTCGACGCCCTGGCCGAACTCGATTTCGGGCCTGCGCCGACGAAAGCGCGGCGAACGCTCGGAGCCTTGCCGCGGCGGCGCCCGGGCCGCCTGCCGGGCCCTCGCCGCCACAACCGCCCCGGACGTCGGGACGACGACGATGATCCGCCGCCTTGTCCGGCGGCGCGGATGCCGCGCCCGCGGCTACCGCCGAGCCTGGACGCGAGGGCGATCGCGCTACCGGCTTAGCGCGCTTGGGCGATCACCGGCCGCGCGGTTCGCGCGCGGTGTTCGGAAAGGCCGGACTGTTGCTGCGGTTGAACACGGTGGCGACGGGCGCGCCGCTGGCTTCCGTCGACACCGACCGGGAGGGAAAATACGGATCGTAGGCGGCCGGGATGCGATGCTTGGTCGAATCGGGCTTTTGCGCCAGCGCGGCTGCAACAGGCTTCATGGGGAATGGTGGTCCGTCGCTGTGAAGCTCGGACCTTAACCGGAAAAGGTAAATCGACCTGTCACCGAAAGGGCACGGCGGCGGGCGCCGTCGCCCGGTCTGTTGCCCGGCGCTCATCCTTCGGTCGTCGGGGACGCGTCCGTTGCGGGCTGCTCCCGGAGCAGGCCGCACCTCAGGGCGGCGATGTCGAGCCGGTCGAGACTCGTCAGGACGAGGTCGGCGCCCGCCTCGCGCAGCAGGGCTTCGTCGCCGAGGCGGGCGATCCCGAGTGCGGCCATGCCGCCCGCCCGTGCCGCGGCGATGCCGGACGGCGCGTCCTCGATCACGAGACATGTGGCGGGCGGGGCGCCGACGGCCTCGGCCGCGAGAAGGAACAGGGCGGGGTCGGGTTTGCCCCGCGCCACCTCGCGGCCGCTGAGATCGGCATCGAACAGGTCGCGCAGGGTGCGCCCGTCCGGCAAGAGCACCCGGGTCAGCATCGCGTCCGCATTCTTCGAGGAGGAGGCGAGCGCCAGACGCAGGCCCGCCCCCTTCAGGCCCAGGGCCAGATGCATCGCGTCCGGAAAGGCCTCGAAGCGGTTCTCGGCGATCAGGCGATCGATCACCCCCTGCTTGCGTTCGGCATAGGCCGCGGCCTGCGCGGCGGTCGCGGCACCGCCGAGCGCCTCCAGTGCGGCCAGCGCCCCGTCGAGGCGCCGCTTGCCCGCGACATGGGCCTGATAGAAGGCGGTCGTGAACCCGGCCGGGTCGGCGAAGCCGGCCAGCGCCTCGCGCCAAGCCCGCTCGTGCGGGGAGTTCACGAGCACGCCGTCCACGTCGAAGATCGCCGCACGCAGGCTCCGCGTCATGGCTTACCTGCCGTGGATGCGCCGCCTGCGCGCAGCGCGCTTCGGAGAGACGGCAGGCTCGGCACCCGGGATTGCCGCCTACGAGTTGGGCGAGCGGCCATGCATCCTCGCGTCTGGCGGCCGGACGGCGCGGGTGATCGTGGGTGTGGCCGGCGACAGGTCGAGGCGTTCGTCGCCGTGCCAGAGGCTCAGCCCCGCGCCGTGCGCGAGATGGTAGCTCGCGGTGCCGTGCTCGATCGCGATGCGCAGCCTCTGCCCCCGGACGCTCAGGGGGAAGCTCAGGCGCGTCCAGGCGTCGGGCAGGCAGGGATCGAAGCGCAGTTGCCCCTGCCCGTCGCGAAGGCCCGCGAAGCCGTAGATCAGGGCGAGCCAGGTGCCGCCGATGGCCGCGATGTGCGCGCCGTGCATCATGTTCCCGCCGAGATCGGACAGGTCCATCGCCAGGGCGAAGTTGAAGTAGTGGATCGCCTTGTCCCGCAGGCCGATCTCGTTGGCGACGATGCTCTGGATGCAGACCGAGAGCGAGGAATCGTGGGTGGTGAGCGGATCGTAGTATTCGAAGTTGCGCCGCTTGGCCTCCGCCGTGAACTGGTCGCCCAGCAGGAACATGGCGAGCACCGTGTCGGCCTGCTTGATCACCTGCGAGCGGTAGAGGTTCAGCGGGTGATAATGCAGCAGGAGCGGATAATTCTCGTCCGGCGTGCCGGCAAAGTCCCATTCCTGCAGGTTGAGGAAATCGTCGTCCTGAGGATGCACCTTCAGACGCTCGTCGTAGGGAATGTACATCCGTTCCGCCGCCGCCTCCCAATGGGAAGGCTCCGCCGGTTCGAGGCTCGTCCGCCGGACCAGGGCGGCGAAGGCGTCAGGATGGTCGCGCTCCAGGCGGCGGACGGTGCGGGCGGCGTAGCGCATGTTCTCCCGCGCCATCAGGTTGGTGAAGCAGTTGTTGTTGACGAGTGCCGTGTATTCGTCCGGCCCGGTCACGCCGTTGATGCAGAAGCGACCGTCCAGGCGCTCCGAGAAGAAGCCGAGATCGCACCACAGGCGCGCAGTCTCCACCAGGATCTCGGCACCGAAACGCCGCAAGAAATCGTCGTCTCCGCTGATCTCGACATATTTGCGCAAGGCGTAAGCGATGTCGGCGTTGATGTGGTACTGCGCCGTTCCCGCCGCGTAATAGGCCGAGGCCTCCTCCCCGTTGATGGTCCGCCAGGGGAAGGTCGCGCCGCGGTGCCCGAGTTCGCGCGCCCGCGCCCGTGCCTTGTCCAGCCCGTCGTAGCGATTCTTGAGCAGGCTGCGGGCGATCGGCGGATTGGTGTAGATCAGGAACGGCAGGACGTAGATCTCGGTGTCCCAGAAGTAATGTCCCTCGTAGGTCCGCCCGGTCAGCCCCCGGGCGGGGATACCGTGACCCTCCACCCGCTCCGAGGCCTGCATCAGCTGAAACAGGTTCCAGCGGATGGCCTGCTGCGTGCGCGGGCTGACGCTGGTCACCGCCACGTCGGCCCGCTCCCAGAAGTGCCCGACATCCTGTTCCTGGCGGGCGAGGATCGAGGGAAGACCCGTCTCGATGGCGTTGTCCAGGGTCCAGCTCACTTCGGATCGGACCTGCTCGGGGCTGGCCGCGTCGGAATAGTGGTAGCTCAGATATTTGTGGATGCGGATCGTGCCTCCCGGCGGCAACGTGCCCCGAAAGACCTGTGCGGCGAAGTCGTCGTCGCCGCCGCCATCCGTGACGAAGGCGCCGTCGGCGCTGACGACGTGATCCATGCCGCAGCCGAGGGTGAGGCCTGAACTGCGCGTGCGGTAGCTGAGGAGCGCGCGCAGTCCCGCAAACTGAGATCCCGCCGGATGCAGAACCCGTCCGACGAAGCCCTCCGCCAGGCGGGGGTCGCTCGTGTCGGTGGCCAGGGGCTGGTCGTTCTGCAACTGGGAGGAGATCACCACCTGCGTCTCGGCATCCTCCGCCGTCAGTTCGTACTCGATCGCGACGAGGTGACGGCTCGCGAGGGAGACGAGGCGACGGGTCCGAAGGCGCAAGGTCTTGCCCGCCGAACTCGCCCATCGAACGTCCCGGCTCAGCGTTCCGCTCGCGAAATCGAGCGTCTTGCGGAAGGCCAGGATCTCGGCCTTCAGGAGGCTGAACGGCTCGCCGTCGATCGACAGCTTGAGGACCGTTCCGTCGGGACAGTTGAGGATGCTCTGGCCGAGCTTGGGAAAGCCGTAGGCCGATTCTCCGTAGGAGATCGGGCGATGCTCGTAGAAGCCGTTCAGATAGGTCCCGACTTCGCGGACCGGCGCCCCCTCCTCCACGCTTCCGCGCACGCCGAGGGTGCCGTTCGACAGGGCGAACATCGTCTCCGCCTGTCCGGTGAGTTCCTGACTGAGCCGCGCATCGTAGCGGATCGCCTCGATCGCCCAGGGGTTCGGGGGAAAGATGTCGTCGGGCGGGATCAGGCGCGGCCGCAGCATGGGGCATCCGTTCGATCGAGGCAGCGTCCCCCATCGCGGGGCAGATCAACCGGTAGCGCCCGCGCAACGTCCGGCACAACCGCAGGAACGTATGCCGGGGATGGCGGTTCCGTCCTCGGGGATGCCACCCAGGATGACGCAGCGTCGATTTTCGACCCGCGACGTAATCGGACGGTGTCGGTTTTGCGTGTCAGTCTTCGTCAAACGAAGATTATATTTTTATAACAATCGATTTGCGCGATGGCACAGCCATACATGCAGCAGATAAACAAGGATTTATTCCGATACATCAGTAAAACCAGACCCGAAACATTGAGTCCGACGCGCCATCGCGACGAGGAGCAGCAACGATGCGGCATCGAATGTCCTCTTCGCGGCTGGACGGCCGGGCACGCGGGCGGGCCGGCTGCGGAGGGGGTCGGCGATGAGCGACGCGATCCTGGTGGTGAACGCGGGCAGTTCGTCGATCAAGTTCAAGCTCTACGACGTGGTGGGCGGTGCGCTCGCCCTGGTGTTCGGCGGCGCGATCGGCGGCATCGGCGGCATGCCGACGCTGCGGGTCACGGACGGGAACGGCGACAGCCTAACGGAACGCCGGTTCGAGGCCGCGGCGGTGCCGGATGCCTCGGCCGCCCAGCATCATCTCGCCGAGTGGCTGCTGGAGCATCTCGGCGGGCGCGAGATCGTCGCCGTCGGGCATCGGGTGGTCCACGGTGGGCCGGATTTCGCGGAGCCGGTGCGGGTGGACGACGCCGTGCTGCGCCGGCTCGAAAGCTTCATTCCGCTGGCGCCGCTGCATCAGCTCAGCAACCTCGATCCGATCCGGGTGCTGCGGCAGCGCCGGCCGGACCTGCCGCAAGTCGCCTGCTTCGACACCGCCTTCCATCGCGGCCATCCCGAACTCTCCGACCGCTTCGCGCTGCCGCGCCACCTCTACGACGAAGGCGTGCGGCGCTACGGCTTCCACGGCCTGTCCTACGAGTACGTCGCCGGGCGCCTGCGGGAGGTCGCCCCGGAGGTCGCGGGAGCGCGCGTGGTGATCGCGCATCTCGGCTCCGGCGCCTCGCTCTGCGCCCTGCGGGAGGGCCGCAGCCAGGAGGCGACCATGGGCTTCACCGCCCTCGACGGGCTGCCGATGGGCACCCGCTCGGGCGGTCTCGATCCCGGCGTGGTGCTGCACCTCATCGAGCACAAGGGCATGGCGCCGGCCGAGGTCGGCCACATGCTCTATCACGAGAGCGGGCTGCTCGGCCTGTCGGGGCTCAGCAACGACGTCCGGGCGCTTCTGGCCAGCGACCGGCCCGAGGCCGCCATGGCTCTCGACTTCTTCTGCCGCCGGGCGGCGCAGGCGGTGGCGGGATGCGCCGTGACGCTGGGGGGCCTGGATGCCCTCGTGTTCACGGCGGGCATCGGCGAGAACGCGCCCGAGATCCGGCGGCGCATCGTGGCCGCGCTCGATTGGGCCGGATTGATCCTGCGCAACGACAGCGACGGGACCGGCATGGCACGACTCGATGCGCCGGGGAGCCGGGCACAGGTCTGGGTCATCCCCACCGACGAAGAGCTCATGATCGCCAAGCACACGATGCGTCTGTTGGGGCGAACTGCGCCGGGAGCCGGCGCATGAGGCGGGCCGGCCGTCTCTGCGCGCTCCTGGTCGCCGCCGGCACCGTCGTCGCGGTGGTTCCCGGCTCCGCACCGTCGCAGGCGCGGCCATCCCTGAGGGAGCTGATCGACCGGCTGCGCGGGCAGCGCATGCCCGACGGCATCGCCAAGTCGAACGGCCGCATCGAGGCGACCCAGGTCGATGTCGCGGCCAAATATGCGGGCCGGATCACCAAGCTCCTCGTCCGGGAAGGGGACGAGGTGAAGGCGGGTCAGGTCGTCGCCACGATCTCCTCGCCGGAGACCGAGGCGCAGCTGCGCGGCGCCCAGGCCCAGGTGCTGCGGGCCAAGAAGAGCCTCGCCGAGGCCGTGGCCCTGATCGCCCAGCGCAACAGCGACCTCACCTTCGCCGATGCCGACTACAACCGCGGCAAGGAGCTGGTCGGCAAGGGCTACATGACCAAGCAGATCTTCGACCAGCGCAAGGCCAAGGCGGAGGCGGCCAAGGCCGGCCTCGACGCCGCCAAGGCGCAGCAGGAACAGGCGGCCTTCGCGGTCGAGAGCGCCCAGGCCGACGTGCAGCGGCTGCAGGCGATGCTGGTCGATCTCGTGCTGCGCGCGCCGCGCGACGGGCGCGTGCAGTACAGGCTGGCGCGGGAGGGCGAGGTCGTGGGGGCGGGCACCCGCGTGCTGACGCTGCTCGACCTCGCCGACGTCTACATGACGATCTACCTGCCGGCCTCCCAGGCCGGGCCGCTGGCGCTCAACGACGAGGCCCGCATCATCCTCGATCCGGTGCCGCAATACGTGGTGCCGGCCACGATCAGCTTCGTGGCCGCCGACGCGCAGTTCACGCCCAAAAGCGTCGAGACCCAGGAGGAGCGCGAGAAGCTGACCTTCCGCATCAAGCTCCAGATCGATCCGAAGGTGCTGAAGAAGTACCATCGGCGGGTGAAGACGGGCGTGCGCGGCCTGGGCTTCGTGCGCATCAAGCCCGAGGTCGCCTGGCCCGACGACCTCGCCGTGAAGCTGCCGTGACGGGGGCGCCGGCTGTCGCGCGGCTCGAGCGCGTCTCGCACCGCTACGGCAAGGTCGCCGCGCTCGACGACGTGTCGCTCGACCTTCCAGCCGGACGCATAGTGGGGGTGATCGGGCCGGACGGCGTCGGCAAGTCGACCTTGCTCGCGCTCGTCGCGGGCGTGCGCCGAATGCAGTCGGGCCGCGTCACGGTGTTCGGCGGCGACATGGCGCAGCCGCGCCACCGCAGGCGGGAGGGTGCGCGCATCGCCTACATGCCCCAGGGGCTCGGCCGCAATCTCTACCCGACGCTGAGCGTGTTCGAGAACATCGACTTCCACGGCCGCCTGTTCGGCCAGGGGGCGTCGGAGCGGCGCGCCCGCATCACGGACCTGCTCACCGCGACCGGGCTCGACCCTTTCGAGGACCGGCCGGCGGGCAAGCTGTCGGGCGGCATGAAACAGAAGCTCAGCCTGTGCTGCGCGCTGATCCACGATCCCGATCTCCTGATCCTCGACGAGCCGACCACGGGCGTGGACCCGCTCTCGCGGGGGCAGTTCTGGGAGCTGATCGCATCGATCCGGGCCGGACGGCCCGGCATGAGCGTCGTCGTCGCCACGGCCTACATGGACGAGGCCTCCCGCTTCGAGTGGCTGGTCGCCATGGATGACGGCCACGTCATCGCCGACGGCACGCCCGCCGCGCTGCTGGAGCGGACGGCCAAGCCCGACATGGAGGCCGCCTTCATCGCCCTTCTCCCCCCGGAGAAGCAGGCGCAGCACCGGCCCGTGGTGCTGCGCCCCCGGCCGCCCCGGCTCGATACGGTGCCGGCGATCGAGGCCGAGCACCTGACCCGGCGCTTCGGCCGCTTCATCGCGGTCGACGACGTCAGTTTCCGCATCGCGCGCGGCGAGATTTTCGGCTTCCTCGGCTCGAACGGCTGCGGCAAGTCGACGACGATCAAGATGCTCACCGGCCTGCTGCCGGTCTCGGAAGGGACGGCCAAGCTGTTCTGCCGTCCGGTGGGCGACAACGACATGGAGACGCGCCGCAACGTCGGCTACATGTCGCAGGCCTTCTCGCTCTACAGCGAGCTGACGGTGCTGCAGAACCTCGAACTGCACGCCCAGCTCTACCACCTCCCGCCGCACGACCGGCCGGTGCGGATCAAGGAGTTGCTCGAACGCTACGAGCTCGAACCGGTCAAGGACGCGCGCCCCGACAGCCTGCCGCTCGGGATCAAGCAGCGGCTCCAGCTGGCGGTGGCCGTGCTGCACCGCCCGGCCATGCTGATCCTCGACGAGCCGACCTCGGGCGTCGACCCGATCGCCCGCGACGCCTTCTGGCGGACCCTGATCGACCTCTCGCGCGACGAGGGCGTCACCATCTTCCTCTCCACCCACTTCATGAACGAGGCGGAGCGCTGCGACCGCATCTCGCTCATGCATGCCGGAAGGGTTCTGGCGGTCGGCACCCCGGCCGAGCTGGTTCGGGAGCGCGGCAGCACCTCGCTGGAGACGTGCTTCATCGACTACCTCGCCGAGGCGGCCGGCCTCGACGCCAAGGTCGCGCAGAAGGCTGCGAAGGGGACGGCACCGGAGAAGAGCCCCGCCCAGCCTGCAACCGTCACGGCCCCTCCCCGCGGTACCGCGCATCGGCAACGCTTCGATCCGCGGCGGCTCTGGGCCTATGCCCGGCGCGAGACGATGGAGCTCCTGCGCGATCCCATCCGCATCGCCTTCGCCTTCATCGGCCCGATCCTGCTGATGATCGCCTTCGGCTACGGCATCTCCTTCGACGTGGAGAACCTGCGCTTCTCGGCCTTCGACCAAGACAACAGTCCCGAGAGCCGCCAGCTCGTCGATGCCTTCACGAGTTCGCGCTACTTCAGCGAGCAGCCGCCCATCCGCTCGGCGCCCGAACTCGACCGGCGCTTCCGCAACGGCAGCGTGCAGATCGCCCTGGAGATTCCGCCGCGCTTCGGCCGCGACCTCCAGTCGGGCCGCGCCCCGGAGGTCGCCGTCTGGCTCGACGGGGCGATGCCGTTCCGGGCCGAGACGAGCCGGGGCTACGTCACGGGCCTGGCGAACCAGTACGCCCACCAGCTGGCGATGGAGCGTCTAGGCACCGACCCGTCCGCGACGCGGGTGAGCGTAGAGACGCGCTTCCGCTACAACCAGGCCTTCCGCAGCGTCAACGCCATGGTGCCGAGCGTGATGATGCTGCTGCTCATCCTGATCCCGGCGATCATGTCGGCCATCGCGGTGGTGCGGGAGAAGGAGACCGGGTCGATCGCCAATTTCCGCTCGACGCCGGTGACCAAGTTCGAGTTCCTGCTCGGCAAGCAGCTTCCCTATATCGGCATCGCCATGATCAGCTTCGGGCTGCTGGTGCTGGTCGCGCTGTTCGTGTTCGACGTGCCCGTGAAGGGCTCGTTCGCCGCGCTGGTCCTCGGCACGCTCTTCTACGTCGCGGCCACCACCGGCTTCGGGCAGTTCATCTCGACCTTCATGAAGACCCAGGTCGCGGCCGTCTTCGCCACCGCGCTGCTCTCCATCATTCCGGCCGTGAACTTCTCAGGTCTCCTCGTCCCCATCTCGTCGCTCTCCGGCAGCGCCCGGCTGATCGGGCTCTCGCTGCCGCCGGCCTGGTACCAGCCGGTCACCGCCGGCACCTTCACCAAGGGCCTGCCCTTCGCCGAACTCGGGCTCAACATCCTGGTTCTGGCAGGATTCGCCCTGCTGTTCCTGATCCTGTCGCAGCTGCTCCTGCGCAAGCAGGAGGCCTGAGATGGGCGGCCCCGCCCCGTCCGACCGAACCGCATTCGCGCCGTTCCGCATCGGCCTCGGGACGCATGCGTCGAATCTATTCCGCCTCGTCGTGAAGGAGCTGCGCAGCATCCGGGCGGACCCGGTCATGCTGTGCCTCGTGGTCTACGCCTTCACCTTCGCCGTCCACTCGGTCGCCTCCGGCGCCTCGACCGAGGTGCGCAACCTGACCATCGGCGTGGTGGACGAAGACCGGTCCGACCTCTCGCGGCAGATCGTGAGCGCCTTCAATCCGCCGCTGGTCAAGACCGTTGTGCCCATCACGCCCGCCGAGATCGACCCGGCCATGGATACCGGGCGGCTCGTCTTCGTGGTCGAGTTGCCGCCGCGCCTGCAGAAGGACGTGCTCTCCGGCCGCCCGACCGAGGTCCAGCTCGGGGTCGACGCCACGGCCATGACCCAGGCCGGCAACGGCTCGATCTACATCCAGACCATCATCGCCCAGGAGGTCGCGCGCTTCGCCGCGCGCAGCGACCTCACCGACACCGCCCCCGTGCAGGTGGTGACGCGGGCCAAGTTCAATCCGAACCTCCAGACGAGCTGGTTCACCTCCGTGATGCAGGTGATCAACAACATCACCCTTCTCACGGTCATCCTCACCGGCGCCGCGCTGATCCGCGAACGCGAGCAGGGCACGGTGGAGCACCTCCTGGTGATGCCGCTCGTGCCCGTCGAGATCATGCTCGCCAAGGTGATCGCCAACGGGCTCGTCATCCTCGTGGGCGCCGGCCTGTCGCTGGTCGTCGTGGTGGAAGGGTGGCTCGGGGTGCCGATCGCCGGCTCCATCGCCCTCTTCCTACTGGGCGCGGGCCTCTACGCCCTCGCGGTGGCCGCGCTCGGCATCCTGCTCGGCACCATCGCGAGCTCCATGGGCCAGTTCGGCCTGCTGGTGATCCCGATCCTGCTCCTCATGCAGCTGCTCTCGGGCAGCAGCACGCCGATGGAGAGCATGCCGTACTGGCTCCAGATCCTGGTGCAGACCGTGAGCCCGACGCCGCACTTCGTCGCGCTGGCCCAGGCGGTGCTCTATCGCGGCGCCGGCCCGTCGGTGGTCTGGCCGCAACTGGTCGCGCTCGTGGCGCTCGGCAGCGTCTACTTCGTCTTCGCCCTCGCCCGTTTCCGCCGCGTGATCTTCGGAGCCTGAACGGATGACACGCCCCTAGCCCCGTTCCGGCCATCACCCGACGGGCCGCGCCCGCAAAGCCCGTCAGCCAGGAGAAGCCCCGTGACCGAGCAGACGACTCCGCAGCGACCGGCCTCGACGCTCGGCGGCGAGGAACTCGCCCTGATCGACCGCTACTGGCAGGCGGCCAACTACCTCTCGGTCGGGCAGATCTACCTGCTCGACAATCCCCTGCTGCGCGAGCCCCTGAAGCCGCAGCACATCAAGGCGCGGCTCCTCGGCCACTGGGGCACCACGCCCGGCCTCAACTTCATCTACGTGCACCTGAACCGGCTGATCCGGGCGCACGACCTCGACGCGATCTACATCTGCGGCCCCGGCCATGGCGGCCCCGGCATCGTGGCCAACACCTATCTGGAGGGCACCTATAGCGAGGTCTATCCGGGCATCACGCGGGATGCGGAGGGCCTGCGCAAGCTGTTCCGGCAGTTCTCGTTCCCCGGCGGCATCCCGAGCCACGTCGCGCCCGAGACCCCCGGCTCGATCCACGAGGGCGGCGAACTCGGCTACGCCCTCGTCCACGCCTTCGGCGCGGTGTTCGACAATCCCGATCTCATCGCCGCCTGCGTGGTCGGCGACGGCGAGGCCGAGACGGGGCCGCTGGCCGCCTCCTGGCAGTCCAACACGTTCCTGAGCCCGGTGACCGACGGGGCGGTGCTGCCGATCCTGCATCTCAACGGCTACAAGATCGCCAACCCGACCGTGCTCGGCCGCATGCGCGACGACGAGTTGGAGGCCCTGTTCACCGGCCTCGGCTACGAGCCCTTCTTCGTCGAGGGCGAGGATCCCGAGCCCATGCACCGGGCGATGGCGCAGACGCTCGACCGGGCCGTGGACCGGATCAAGGACATCCAGGCCGAGGCCCGGGGCGGCGGCACGGGGTTCCGGCGTCCGCGCTGGCCCATGATCGTGCTGCGCAGCCCCAAGGGCTGGACCGGGCCGAAGACCGTCGACGGCAAACGCGTGGAGGGCTTCTGGCGCGCGCATCAGGTGCCGGTCGGCAACGCCCGCACCGACGAGGCGCACCGCAGGGTCCTCGAAGACTGGATGCGCGGCTACGCGCCCGAGACCCTGTTCGACGAAGCCGGGCGGCTGCGGCCGGAACTCGCCGCCCTGGCACCGCAGGGCAACCGGCGCATGAGCGCCAACCCGCACGCCAATGGCGGCCTGCTGCGCCGCGAACTCCGGCTGCCCCGCTGGCAGGATTTCGCTCTCGACGTGCCGCAGCCCGGCGCGACCGTCGGCGAGGCCACGCGCACGCTCGGACGGTATCTGCGCGACGTGCTCACGCTCAACGCCGAGGCGCGCAACTTCCGCATCATGGGCCCCGACGAGACCGCCTCGAACCGGCTCGACGCGGTGTTCGAGGCGACCGACCGCGTCTGGATCGAGAACATCGAGCCCTACGACGTGAGCCTCGCCCACGAGGGCCGGGTGATGGAGGTCCTGAGCGAGCATCTCTGCCAGGGCTGGCTCGAAGGCTACCTGCTCACCGGCCGCCACGGCCTGTTCTCCTGCTACGAGGCCTTCATCCACATCGTCGATTCGATGTTCAATCAGCATGCCAAGTGGCTGAAGGTCTCGCGCACGCTCGGCTGGCGGCGGCCGATCTCCTCGCTCAACTACCTGCTGACCTCCCATGTCTGGCGCCAGGACCACAACGGCTTCAGCCACCAGGATCCCGGCTTCATCGACCTCGTGGCCAACAAGAAGTCCGACATCGTGCGCGTCTACCTGCCGCCGGACGCCAACACCCTGCTCTGGGTCGCCGACCATTGCCTGCAGACCTACGACCGCATCAACGTGATCGTGGCCGGCAAGCAGCCGCAGCCGCAATGGCTCACCGCACGCGAGGCCGCGCTCCATTGCGAGGCCGGGATCGGGATCTGGCACTGGGCCGGAACGGACCAGAACGGGCTCGAGCCCGACGTCGTCATGGCCTGCGCCGGCGACGTGCCGACGCTGGAGACGCTCGCGGCCGTCGATCTGTTGAAGCGCGCCGTGCCGGGCCTTCGCATCCGCGTCGTGAACGTGGTCGACCTGATGACGCTCCAGTCGAACCGGGATCATCCGCACGGGCTGACGGATGCCGAATTCGACACGTTATTCACGCGCGATAAGCCGGTGATCTTCGCCTATCACGGCTATCCCTCCCTGATTCACCGGCTGACCTACAGCCGCGCCAACCACGCCAACATGCACGTGCGCGGCTTCGTCGAGGAGGGCACCACGACGACGCCCTTCGACATGGTGGTGCTGAACGAACTCGACCGCTTCCACCTCGCCATCGAGGCGATCGACCGGGTGCCGGGGCTGGTCACGCGCGCGGCCCGGGCCAAGCAGGCGTTTCGCGACCAGCTGATCACGCACAAGCTCTACGTGCGCGAGCACGGCGAGGACTTGCCGGTGATCCAGGGCTGGAAATGGCCCTACGAAGGACGCGGCGAGGCGGAAGAGCCGGAGGCGGAGCGGTAGGATCGAGGCGCGACAGGCTTGCCCGCGCGGGTCGGCTTTCGACCCTTTTGCGGAGTCCGGGAGGGGCCGCTTCCGGGGTGCCTTGGCGAGGGGCAAGCGCCGTGACGAGGCGATGGTCTGTGACGCGTTTGCAACCGTCGCGCCTCATCGGCCGGAGATCGGCGCGATGTGCCAGCCGCCGCTGGAACCCGTTGGGCATGAGAGGCGTCTTCGTTCCGGTGCAGATTGCCGTCTTCACGCGCCAGAGGCCCGTTCATGTCCGCCACGGTCACCGCCTTTCCGGCATGGTCCCGCCGTTCCACCGAGGCGAGGGAAGACGGCCGAGCCGACCTCGATTTGCTGCACGGGATCTGCGTCGATCTCATCGGCGAGCAGGACCTCGGGGCGCTGTGCGGGAAGATCGTCGATGCCGCCGTCCGGATCACGGGTTCTCAGTTCGGGACCATGCAGAGGCTCTGCCCGCCGGACCATCCGTCCCACCCTGGCCACCTCGAAATGCTCTACTCGCGCGGGCTCACGTCCGAGGCTGAAGCGGGCTGGCAGTGGGTCCATCCCGCATCGGTGACGAGTTGCACGGCGGCGCTCAAGCGCGGGCAACGAGCCGTCATCCCCGACTTCGAGGCATGGGACGACATCGCCGGCACCGACGACCTGCTTGCCTTCCGTCGCTCGGGCATCCGGTCCGCCCAGACGACGCCCCTGATGTCGCGCAGCGGCCGGCTGCTGGGAATGATCTCCACGCACTGGAAGGCACCGCACGAGCCCACGGAACGGGATCTTCGGTTGCTCGACATCCTGGCGCGGCAAGCCGCCGACCTGCTCGAACGGACGATGGCGGAAGACGCTCTGCGCCAGAGCGAGGAGCGCCTCCGGCTGTCCGAGGCGCGGCTGCGGGAGCTGAACGAGACGCTTGAAGCGCGGGTCCGGGCGCGCACCGACGACCTCCTGGCCGCCGAGGGCCAGTTGCGCCAAGCGCAGAAGATGGAGGCCATCGGGCAGCTCACCGGCGGCTTGGCGCACGACTTCAACAACCTGCTCGCCGGCATCTCCGGCTCGCTGGAGCTGATGCAGATCCGGATGGGTCAAGGCCGGTTGGGCGACGTCGGGCGCTACATGGACGTCGCGCAGGGTGCGGCCAAGCGCGCGGCAGCACTGACGCATCGGCTGCTTGCCTTCTCCCGCCGCCAGACCCTCGACCCCAAGCCCACCGACGTGAACCGGCTCGTGGTCGACATGGAGGAACTGGTGCGCCGAACCATCGGCCCCCAGATCGATCTGGAGGTCGTCGGAGCCGCCGGGCTATGGCCGACACTGATCGATCCGGGCCAACTGGAGAACGCGCTCCTCAATCTCTGCATCAACGCCCGCGACGCGATGCCAACCGGAGGGCGGATCACCATCGCTACCGGCAACCGATGGGTCGACCGCAACTACGCAGCCCGGTATGACCTCCCCGAAGGCCAGTACCTGTCCGTCAGCGTGACGGACACCGGAACCGGGATGCCGCCCGAGGTGGTCGCCCGCGTCTTCGAGCCCTTCTTCACGACCAAGCCCCTCGGCAAAGGAACGGGTCTCGGCCTGTCCATGATCTACGGCTTTGCGCAGCAGTCCGGCGGTCACGTCCGCATCCAGTCGGAGGTTGGCCTCGGCACCCGCGTCTGCCTCTACCTGCCTCGACATCACGGCGAAGCCCTCTCGGACGACATCGCGGGCGAGGCCTTCGCGTTGCGACCTGTCGGGCGGGGCGAAACCGTCCTCGTCGTCGACGACGAACCGTCCGTGCGGATGCTCGTCGTCGAGGTCTTGGAGGACATGGGCTATGCGACCATCGAGGCCGCCGACGGTGTGGCGGGCTTGAAGGTGCTGCAGTCGGATGCACGGATCGATCTAGTCGTGACCGATGTCGGCTTACCCGGTGGGATGAACGGTCGGCAAATGGCGGACGCTGCGCGCGAGCGTCGGCGCGACCTCAAGGTGCTGTTCATCACCGGCTACGCAGAGGGCGCCGCCATCGGTGACAGGCAGCTCGGTCCAGGCTTGCAGGTGCTTACCAAGCCCTTCGCGATGGACGCCCTGGCGGCACGCGTGAAGGAACTGGTCGGGAGCAGAGCGTCCGCGGCCGGGTGAAGGGACGACGCCGGCTTGCCACCCCGAGCGGGCCTTCGTCTGGGACGCCTCAGACGGGCCTGAAACATGACCGGCGCATCGACCGCGCCGTGGTCAGGGTGCGCGAAGGCGAGGAATAGCCGCCCAACGAGCTCGAACCCAATCAATCGCCGCAGGCGCACCGCCCGCTATTCGGTGCTCACCACGACATTGAACGGCCTGGCCCGGTAGCCGCGAGCGCGGGCGTGCTTCCGGGAGTGCTCGCACATTCGCCGGGCAATCTCCTTCCGGTCGCTTACGCACCCGTATGGAGCCGCCATTGCAGACGTGGCGTCCCCCCCCGCCCTGGTTCGGGTGCATGGAGTAGGCACCAAGGATCGCACCGTCCTCCTCGACCACGAACGTCTCCTTGTCGGCACCAAGCCAGGAGGCCAATACCGCCGCCTCGCCCATGTCGGAGTCGAGTTGGTTTCACCGGCCTCGATGACGGGGCCGATGATCGACCGGATGGCGGCGTCGTCCTCGGGGTGGGTCGGACGGACCCGCAGCAGAGCGGGTTACGGCTCAGCGGGCAGCGTCTTCGGACGGCGTGCGTGCTGGCGGCTTGATGGTCAAAGCGCTACCGGCCGACGCGGCGACGATGCAGCCGATGGCGAGCCATTGGACCATAGCCAACCTCTCACCCAGGATCAGGAAGCCCATGAGGGCAGCCACGGCGGGGGCGGTACTCAGTAGGATGCCGACCACACTCGCTGGCAGGCGCCCCATCGCGGACATCTCCAGTGAGTAGGGGACGGCGCTGGACAGGGCGGCTACGGCACCTCCAGCCAGCAGGATGCCGGGCGCGAGGAGGGCCGTACCGGCATGACCGAAGCCGATCGGGGCAACGATGAGCGCGGCGACCAGCATCCCCCAGGCGACGGCGCGGGGACCCACGGGGCCGGACACCCGGCGACCGAACACGACGTACAGCGCCCAACACACGGCAGCCCCGGCGGCATACAACACGCCGAGGGCATCGAGGGTGATCGTGGCGTGCAACGGCAACAGCAGCAGCAGGCCGCCGACGGCAGCCGCGAGCCATAGGAAGTCGAGCGGCCGACGCGCGCCGAGCAGCACGATAGACAAGGGCCCCGTGACCTCGATCGCCACCGCGATCCCGATTGGGATGCGAGCGATGGCGAGGTAGATCAGCAAGCTCATCAACCCCATCGTCGCGCCATACAGCACGAGACTGACGGCGTGGGCTCGGTCTACCGGGAACCGCCAGGGACGCAGGATCGCGAGGAGCATGACGGCCGCAAGGCCGATGCGAAGCGTCGCCATGCCTTCGGCCCCGACCATGGGGAAGAGGTGCTTGCCGAAGGCGGCGCCGGCGTTCTGCGAGGCTTGAGACGCGAGGATTGCACCGGCGCCGAACGCCGCGTTCTGCCGATGGGAGGTGCTGAGGGCTGACATAGGCGGAAACTTATAGCGCCCCTCGCGATGCAAATCCGGTCGTCCGCGTCCCACCCGCAGCGGCCCTTCGAAGGGTGGAGCACACTGGGCTTCGCCCGTCGGCCTGTCAGGCCTCCTTGCTCCGCATCGGGATGACCCGCGCGATCGCCCTCCAGGCCGGGGCCAGCACGCTGCCGGCCAGCGGGATCAGGGCGAAGCCCGCGATCAGGCCGACCACGCCCGCGCCGGCCGCCGTCACCAGCCATTCCAGGAGGCCGCCGAGCGCCGGGACCGCACCGCGCGCCGCGACGGCCGCCTCGTGGATCAGGTGCTCGGGGCCGGAAACGCCGTAATGGGCAAGGCTGTGGACGATGATGCCGCCGCCGACCCAGACCATCGCGGCCGTGCCGACCACGGCGAGCATCTTGAGGAAGACGGGCATGCCGCGCACGAGCCCGCGCCCGATCGCGGCCAGGACACCGGCGCGCCGCTGCGCGAGCGCGAGGCCGGCATCGTCGGCCTTCACGATCAGAGCGACCGCGCCGTAGACCGCCACCGTGATGCCGATGGCGACCACGGCCATGATCACGGCCCGCGCCCAGACCGTGTCGGCATCGAGGCTCGACAGGGTGATGGCCATGATCTCGGCCGAGAGGATGAAATCGGTCTTGATCGCGCCCGCGACACGCTGGTTCTCCAGCACCTGCGCGTCCTGGGCGGTGGCGCCGGCCGCCGCCTCGTGCGCGTGCGCCTTGTGCGGCACGATCGACTCGTAGATTTTTTCCGCGCCCTCGTAGGCGAGGTAGAGGCCACCGAGCGTCAGCAGCGGCGTGATCGCCCACGGGGCGAAGGCGCTGAGCAGCAGGCCCGCGGGAAGCAGGAACACCAGCTTGTTGATCAGCGAGCCGCGGGCGATGCGCCAGACGATGGGCAGTTCCCGGTCCGGCGAGAAGCCGACCACGTAGCGCGGCGTCACGGCGGCGTCGTCGATCACGACGCCGGCCGCCTTCGCTCCCGCCTTGGCGGCCTGCGCGGCCACGTCGTCGAGCGAGGCGGCCGCGACCTTCGTCAGCGCCACCACGTCGTCGAGAAGGGCCAGGAGTCCGACGCTCACGAGAAGCCTCATCCGGTTAGCGGGTTTCGCCCAGCATATGGTGCAGCTTGGCGCGCGGGCGAGCCGGGCTCGCACCGATCCGCGCGGCGAGGCTTGCACGCTCCGGCCCGATCGGAGAAGGACTGGCGCTCGTTCCCCTCCCGCCCCACCGCGACCGAGGCCCATCCGTGAAGAGCGTGAACCTGCTGATCGCCGAAGAACTCGGTGTGCGGGAGGGGCAGGTGGCCGCCGCCGTGGACCTGCTCGACGGCGGCTACACGGTTCCCTTCGTCGCCCGATACCGCAAGGAGGCGACCGGCTCCCTCGACGACGCGCAGCTGCGCAGCCTGGAGGAGCGGCTCGGCTACCTGCGCGAGCTGCGTGACCGGCGCGCCAGCATCGTCGAGAGCATCCGCGCCCAGGGCAAGCTGACGCCGGAGCTGGCCGCCGCCATCGCCGCCGCCGACACCAAGGCGCGGCTGGAGGACATCTACCTCCCCTTCAAGCCCAAGCGGCGCAGCAAGGCGCAGAGCGCCCGCGAAGCCGGCCTCGCGCCCCTGGCCGAGACCTTGCTCGCGCGGCCCGAGACGGTCCCGGAACGCGCCGCGCAGGGCTTCGCGGATGCGGCCAAGGGCATCGCGAGCGTCGAGGCGGCCCTCGAGGGCGCCCGGGCCATCCTGATCGAGCGCTTTGCCGAGGAGGCCGACCTGATCGGCCGCCTGCGCGAGGACTTTTGGCGATCCGGCGACGCCGTCTCGCGCGTCCGCAAGGGCAAGGAGCAGACGGGCCAGAAATTCTCCGACTATTTCGACTGGCGCGAGCGCCTCGAAAAGATGCCCTCGCACCGGGTGCTGGCCCTGTTTCGCGGCGAGAGCGAGGAGGTGCTCGACATCGCCTTCGCCGCCGAGGGCGAGGATATGCCGGCCGGGACGCCGGGGCCGTTCGAACTCGCCGTCTGCCGCCGCTTCGGCGTCGCGGCCCGGGCTAGGCCGGCGGATGCGTGGCTCCTCGACACCGTGCGGGTCGCGTGGCGCACCAAGATCCGCACCGGCATCAAGGCGGACCTGCGCGCGCGCCTGTTCGAGCGTGCGGAGGAAGCCGCGGTGAAGGTGTTCGCCGGCAACCTCAAGGATCTGCTGCTCGCCGCCCCCGCGGGCGGGCGGGCGACGCTCGGGCTCGATCCCGGCTACCGCAACGGCGTCAAGGCGGCGGTGGTGGACCGCACCGGTAAGGTCGTGGCGGTGGAGACCACCTATCCGCACGAGCCGCAGCGCCGCTGGAAGGAGGCGGTCGCCTCGCTCTCCCGGCTCTGCCTCCAGCACGGCGTCGAACTCATCGCGGTGGGCAACGGCACCGCCTCGCGCGAGACCGACCGGCTCGCCGCCGAGATCCTGTCCGCAAACCCCGACCTGACATGCGCCAAGGTCACGGTGTCGGAGGCCGGCGCCTCGGTCTACTCGGCCTCGGCCATCGCCACGCGGGAACTGCCCGACCTCGACGTGTCGCATCGCGGCGCCGTCTCCATCGCCCGGCGCCTGCAGGATCCGCTGGCCGAACTCGTGAAGATCGACCCGAAATCGATCGGTGTCGGCCAGTACCAGCACGACGTGACCGAGCAGAAGCTGTCGCGCTCGCTCTCGGCCGTGGTCGAGGATGCGGTGAACGCCGTGGGCGTCGATGTGAACACGGCCTCCGGACCGCTGCTCGCCCGGGTCTCGGGCCTCGGCGAGGCGGTGGCCGAAAAAATCGTCGCCCACCGCGACGCCCACGGCCCGTTCCGCACCCGCGCCGCGCTGAAGAAGGTGCCGGGCCTCGGCCCCAAGACCTTCGAGCTGGCCGCGGGCTTCCTGCGCATTCCCGACGGCAGCGACCCGCTCGACCGCTCCGGCGTCCACCCGGAGGCCTATCCCGTCGTGCGGCGCATCCTGGAGGCGACGAAGAGCGACATCCGGGTGCTGATCGGCAACGGGGCCGCCCTGCGCCAGCTCTCGGCCGCCGCCTTCGCCGACGAGCGCTTCGGCGTGCCGACCGTGCGCGACATCATCGCCGAGTTGGAAAAGCCCGGCCGCGACCCGCGCCCGGCCTTCAGAACGGCGAGCTTCCAGGAGGGCGTCGAGACGATCGGCGACCTCAAGCCTGGGATGCAGCTGGAGGGCGTCGTCACCAACGTCGCGGCCTTCGGCGCTTTCGTCGATGTCGGCGTCCATCAGGACGGCCTCGTCCACATCTCGGCGATGGCGCGCAAGCGGATCGCCGCGCCCTCCGAGGTGGTGAAGACCGGCGACGTGGTGCGCGTGCTGGTGCTCTCCGTGGACGTGGCGCGCAAGCGCATCGGACTCTCGATGCGTCTCGACGATCCGATCGACGGCTCCGCCGCGCCCGGCCCGCGCGGCGACCGGCCGGACGCGAGGCCGCCGCGGAGCGCGCCGCCGCCCGCCCCGCAGCAGGGCGGCGCGCTCGCCGACGCCTTCCGCCGCGCCGGAGCACCCTCTCCCAAGCGCTCGTGAGGCGCGCCCATCCTCAGATTCGCCGCTTTTTCCGGGCCCTGTCCCGTGCGAAGGGCGCGGAGCCCGTCCACTACGCCCGCGGCTGGCCGGCGTGATCTGGTTGCGGAAACCGGCCCGCATCGTCCGCCGGCGGAGTCTGCCGAACCGTGATCCGCTTCGAGAACGTCACCAAGATCTATTCCACCTACGGGCGCCGTCGCACCATCCTCGACCGGGTGAACTTCACCCTGAAGCCGGGCATCAGCTACGGCATCATGGGGATCAACGGCGCCGGCAAATCGACCATGATGAAGCTCATTGCCGGCGTCGAGGAGCCGACCCGCGGGCGCATCGTGCGCAAGCTCCGGGTCTCGTGGCCGCTCGGCTTCGCGGGCGGCTTCAACCCCAAGATGACCGGCCGCGACAACGTCATCTTCGTCGCCCGGATCTACGGGGAAGACCCGCGCCGCGTGCTCGAATTCGTCGAGGACTTCTCCGAACTCGGCAGCTACCTGAACATGCCGGTCAACACCTACTCGTCCGGCATGGGCTCGCGGCTGGCCTTCGGCATGAGCATGGCGATCCCGTTCGACTGCTACCTCATCGACGAGACGCTTTCGGTGGGCGATGCGCGCTTCCAGAAGCGTTGCGCGGACATCTTCAACATGCGGCGCGAGACCGCGGACGTGATCCTGATCTCGCACAGCATGGAACAGATCCGTGAGTATTGCAGTCAGGCGATCATCCTCATCAACGGTCAAGCCGTGGTCTACGACGACGTCAACGACGCCATCACCGCCTACCGCCGCCTGAACAGTTGAGCGCCCACGCATTCCACAGCGAAGCGGAGGGCCGCCTCCCGGGGTTCGGACACGGTTTCGCCGTGGAGGCACGGCACAGACGCCAGCGTGCGATCCGCCGCGGACGACCGGCGACGGGGAGCGGATCGAAGGGCGCGCGAGCACGCAGACCATGAGCACCGAGATCAGCAGCCCCTCCGGCGCCCCGCTGACCACCGCCGACCGCTCTACGGCGGTCACGGAGTCGCTCAAGCGCTTCGCCCGTCTCGCCCGCCAGTCGGACCACAAGAGGGGCATCCGCGCCTACCAGACGCATATCCGCCGCGATCCCTGGATTCCGGTCCTCTTCCTGCTCCTCTTCGCGCTGCCGACCCTGGTCACCGCCGGCTATTTCTACCTGATCGCCTCGGACCGCTACGTCACCGAAGCGCGCTTCGCGCTGCGGCCCGCCCTCGGCACGGTCGACAAGGTCCAGAGCGAGGAGACCGGCACCAACAGCTCC
Organism: Methylobacterium sp. B4; assembly: GCF_003201865.1. Lineage (GTDB taxonomy): Bacteria > Pseudomonadota > Alphaproteobacteria > Rhizobiales > Beijerinckiaceae > Methylobacterium. The sequence goes on from NZ_QJJJ01000003.1 coordinate 221,678, forward strand.
ATCGCCAAGCAGATGATCGCGCAGGACACGCTGATCACGACGAACTACATCGAGAGCCGCCAGATGATCGAGACCATGGAGCGGCAGCTGCCGGTCCGTGAGATGTTCTCGCGCGACTCGATCGATTACTTCTCGCGCGCCACGGCGGACGATCCGATCGAGAAGTTCATGCGCTACTGGCGCAAGCGCGTCGCCGTCCATGTCGATAGCAACGGCGGCATCGTCTCCCTGAAGGTCAGCGCCTTCGATCCGCAGGAATCCTACAATCTCACCCGGGCGCTCCTCGACGAGAGCGAGCGCATGGTAAACGAACTCAGCCTCAGGGCGCGCAACGACGCCGTCGCCGAGAGCAACCGCGAGCTGAAGAATGCCGAGGCGCGCCTGCTGACGACGCAGCGCGCCCTGCGCGACCTGCGCAACCGGGCCGGGGTGCTCGACGCGCAATCGGCCAACAAGAACAACCTCACCGTCATCGGGGAACTGCGCAAGAAGCGCATCGACCTCTCCGTGCAGCTGACCCTGAGCCTGCGCGACCTCGCTCCCGAGCGGCGGCAGATCCAGGATCTGAAGGCGCAGATCCAGGAACTCGACGACAACATCGAGAAGATCGAGCGGCAGATGACCAGCACCGATCCGGAGCAGCGCCGCCTGCTCTCGGAGGCGATGACGGAATTCGAGGCGCTCGAGGCCGAACGCAAGAACGCGCTGCTCTATTACAACAAGGTGCTGGCGGCGAGCGAGCAGGCCCGCATCGTGGCCAACCGCCAGATCGAGTTCTTCACGCCCGTGGTCAATCCGGTCGTTCCGGCCTCGGCCATCGAGCCGCGCCGCCACCTCTTCACGAGCATCGTCGCACTCGTGGCGATGGCCCTGTTCGGCCTCAGCGTCGTGATCCGGAAGTATCTCTACAGCTGACGACAAAACCCGCGACCCGCTCCGGGCGGAGCGGGTCGGGCGCCTCAGACGATCTCGGTGGGGGGCCGCCGGGTCGGCGGGGCCGCATCGGGATCGGCCGGCGTGCCCGGCTCGGGCGCCAGGGCCGGGTCGGGAAGGGGCGAGGGCGTCGCGGTCGCCATCGCCGGGGCAGCCGCACCGGTTCCCCCGGTCCAGCCCTGCGCCCGCCAGCCCTGCGCGCGCTCGTCGAGGTCGATCGCGCCACCGCGCTGCATCAGGGCGATGACGCGGTCGGCGATGTCTCCGTCGGCCCGGACCGTCACCAGCGTACCGCCGCGCCGGACGCCCTCGGCGTAGGTCTCCGCATCGGCCCCACTCAGGCCCGCTCCGGTCAGGGCTCCGATCAGACCGCCCGCGGCGGCGCCGACGCCCGCGCCGGACAGGGCGGCGACGAGCCAGCCCGCGGCGACGATCGGCCCGGCGCCGGGGATCGCCAGAAGCCCGAGGCTCGCGAGCAGGCCGGCGCCGCCGCCGAGCACGGTGCCGACCGTCGCCCCCGCCCCGGCCCCGTCCGCGGCGCTTCCTTCCGGTGCCTGTGCCGCCGGCCCGGGCTCGCCCGCATTCTGCGCGGCGGGCCGGCCGGCGTCCTCCGGGGACAGGATGGAGATGTCGGATTGCGGCACGCCCGCCGCCTCGATCCGATCGACGATGCGGGCGGCATCCTCGTGACTGTCGAACAGGGCGGTGACGGCACGTGCTGCCATGGTTGTTCCTTTCGATCTCAATGTCCGGGCCGTGGCCTCGGCCGTTTTGTCGCCGCTCACTCGGCGGCGACTTCGCCCCGGTAATCCATGCCGACCGCGACGCTGCGGCCCGCATGCTCCGCGCGGCCGCGCCAGATGCCCTGATCGTCGAGGCGTAGATCGACGACGTCCGAGAAGCCCATCTCGGAGAACCGCGCCCGCACCTGCGCGGCGGTGAAGCTGTTGGCGCCGGGCTTCAACTGCGCGCCGACCGCCCCGTGCGCCTTCTCGGCGGGCGCCGCCGGGGGCTCGGGCGCGGCGCGGGCGGCCGTGGGCAGCATCAGGGCGAGGATCAGGAGAGAATGGGCACGCATCGCTCGGACTTCCCCGGACGTCCCGGCGGTTCATGGGACGGGTCTGCCTGTCCAAGCCCTCCGCGCCGCTCAGGTTCCGCACGGAGGGCCGGCATCGCCGGCAACGGGCCGCGTTAACGTCTCGCTAACCCTGAACCCGGCAAATCCTGCCGGGTGGGGTCTTCCGGGTAGAGACCGCACGATTCGTCGTGGGGATCGGTCGAAATGAGCGAGACGGCCAAGGCCGTACCGGTGGGCGGGGGTGGCTTCGGCGCGCTCTCGGCCCTGCGCCTGCCGGACCGGGGGAGCCTCCAGGCATTCTCGAAGCGCTCGGATCTCTTCTTCGCGACCGCGGTGATGGGCATCCTCGTGGTGCTGATCTTCCCGCTGCCGGCGGTTCTGCTCGACCTGCTGCTCGCCGTCTCGATCATCATCTCGGTGCTGATCATGATGACCGGGCTGTTCATCGACAACCCGCTCGAATTCACCGTCTTCCCGACGCTGCTGCTGGTCGCGACCCTGCTGCGGCTGGCGCTCAACCTCGCCTCGACCCGGCTGATCCTGGGCCACGGCCACGAGGGGACGGCGGCGGCCGGGCACGTCATCGAGGCCTTCGGGCACTTCGTGATGGGCGGCAACTTCGTCATCGGGATCATCGTCTTCGCGATCCTGATCATCGTGAACTTCGTGGTCATCACGAAGGGCTCGGGCCGCATCGCCGAGGTGGCCGCGCGCTTCACCCTCGACGCCATGCCCGGCAAGCAGATGGCGATCGACGCCGACCTCTCGGCGGGGCTGATCGACGAGAAGGCGGCCAAGGCCCGGCGCTCGGCGCTCGAGGAGGAATCCTCGTTCTTCGGCGCCATGGACGGCGCCTCGAAATTCGTGCGCGGCGACGCGGTGGCCGCGCTGCTCATCACCGGCATCAACGTGGTGGGCGGCATCATCATCGGCGTCGCACAGCAGGGGCTCGGCTTCGCGGAAGCGGCCAAGACCTACACCCTGCTCACCATCGGCGACGGGCTGGCCTCCCAGGTGCCGGCCCTGATCGTCTCGACCGCCGCCGGCATCCTCGTCTCGAAGGCGGGCGTGAAGGGCTCGGCCGACAAGGCGCTCGGCAAGCAGATGGCGAACTACCCCAAGGCGCTCGGCATGTCGGCCGCCGTCATGGGTCTGATCGCGCTCCTGCCCGGCATGCCGATGCTGCCCTTCGTCGGGCTGGGCGCGGCGGCCGGCTACGCCGCGTGGCGCATCGCCAAGACCCAGAGGGAGGCGCCTCCCGCCGCGGCGGAGGGCGAGGCCGGCGCCGTCCCCGGCGCAGGACCCGCGGAGGAGACCGTCACCGACCTGCTCAAGCTCGACGACCTCAAGCTGGAGATGGGATACGCGCTGCTGGCGATGGTCAACGGCGAGGGTCAGGACCGGCTCACCGACCAGATCAAGGCCTTGCGCCGCCAGCTCGCGGCGGAACTCGGCATCGTCATGCCCTCGGTGCGCATCCTCGACAACGTGAGCCTGGAGGCCAACACCTACGTGGTGCGGGTCAAGGAGATCGAGGCCGGCACGGGCCAGGTCTTCCCCGGCCAGTTCATGGCGATGGACCCGATGGGCGGCCAAGTGCAGCTGCCCGGCCAGCATCTCCTGGAGCCGACCTTCGGCCTGCCCGCCACCTGGGTCGATGCCTCCCTGCGGGATCAGGCTCAGATCAAGGGCTACACCGTGGTGGATGCGGCGACCGTGATCTCGACCCACCTGACCGAGCTCATCAAGGCGCACGTCTCCGAGCTTTTGAACCACGTCGAGGTGCAGAAGCTGCTGCGCGAACTGCCCAAGGAGCACACCGAACTCCTCAAGGAGGTGGTGCCCTCGCAGATCGCCACCACGGGCATCCAGCGCGTGCTGCAATTGCTGCTCGCCGAGCGCGTCTCGGTGCGCGATCTCGGCTCCATCGTCGAGGGCATCGCCGAGGTGGCGGGCCACGTGAAGAACCCGCGCGACATCGTCGAGCATGTCCGCGCCCGGCTCGGCCGCCAGATCTGCGCGCAGTACCAGGGACCGGACGGAACGCTACCGATCATCACCCTGTCACCCGCCTGGGAGCAGGCCTTCCTCGAAGCGATCGTCGGCGAGCGCGAGGAGCGCTACCTCGCCATGCAGCCGTCGAAGCTCACCGAGTTCGTCAACACCGTGCGCGACCGCTTCGAGCAGGCCGCCCGCATGGGCGAGATGCCGGTGCTCGTCACCTCGGTCCAGGCCCGGCCCTTCGTGCGCTCGATCATCGAGCGCTTCCGCCGCGAGACGCCCGTGATGAGCCAAGCGGAGATCCATCCGCGGGCACGGCTACGGACGGTCGGGTCGGTTTAACTCTGGTGAGAGGGGGTCAGCGCCTCCCCGGTCAGGCGTGACCCTCGATGGCGCGCAGGACGGCGACGAGCTGATCGGCCTGTGAACGCGTGAGTCCCGAACTGATGATCGTGCCGTTGCGGCAGATCGAGCAGGTGCCGTCCTCGGCGACCCGTACCTTGATCGAAGCCATGATATCCATCCGGGAGCCGAGGCGGCTCCCCATCCCGTCGAAGCTTAACCGTTCCTGAAGAGCCCGCAACCCCGGCAGGTCCTCCGTCCACGGGAGCGGCGTGACGTGGGGATCCGCTCGCCCCGCGTCACTGCGACGAAACGGTGCGGGAACGCCCTCCCCGAACGCAAGCCGGCGGCCGCTCCGTCCGGAGCGACCGCCGGCTGACAGCGCGGGTCGCGGCAATCAGACCGCCTTCTTCTCCAGGCGGTTCTCGATCACGTGGTTGTCGAGACCGGGCGCGACGAGCGGCGGTTCGGGCGGCGTCGGTTCGCCGCTCTTATGAAGCGCCTGCGAAAGGCGTGAGCGCTCGAACAGCAGAACCACGACGATCGCCACGGCGAAGGGGATCAACAGGTAGAACAGGCGGAAGATCAGCACCGCGGCCAGGACCGGCGCCTTCTCGGCATCGGTCTGCAACTGCATGGCGGTGAAGAAGACGAGTTCGAACACGCCCAGGCCCCCGGGGGCGTGCGAGGCGAGCGCCACGGAGAACGAGGCGAGGAAGATGCCGAGCACCGGGATGAAGCCGGGATTCAGGCTGTCGGGCAGGGCGAAGTAGATGATGCCGGCCGCGCCCAGGAGTTCCAGCGGCGCCGCGATGAGCTGGCGCACCATGATGCCGGGCCGCGGATACTCGACCTTGAAGTTGCGGATCGTCAGCGGGCGGAAGCGCAGGACCGAGCCGATCACGTAGAGCGCGGCGAAGGCGAGCAGGCCGAAGCCGACCAGACGGGAGGTGGCCGGGTTGGTCAGCGCCGCCGGCAGCAGGTTGTCGAGCCGCGCGAGCAGATTCGGGTCGTAGACCAGGACGAAGCCGCCGAGCAGGATCGTGCCGAGGCCGAAGGTGAAGGAGCAGAGCGCCACCAGCACCGCGACCTGCGCCGCCGAGAGCCCCTTCGAGGTGTAGGCCCTGTAGCGCACGAGGGCGCCGGAGAAGACCGAGGCGCCGATATTGTGGGAGAGCGCGTATGTCGTGAACGAGCACAGCGACACGAACGTCCACGAGATGTGGCGAACGCCCAGATGCAGCAGCGCGATGCGGTCGTACCAAGCGAGCGCGGCGTAGGCCACCAGCGTCGAGAGGGCCGCGAACAGGAAGTGATGGAGCGGAATGGCGGCGAAGGCCGCCTCGATGCTCGCCCAGGACAGCGTCTTCAGCTCACCCCAGAGGAGGTAGCAGGACACCGCCACGGCGGCGAGGCCGACGAGGCCCCAGACGATTTCACTGATCTTCTTCATGAGCACCGGCCGCCTCTCTCGGAACCGGTCCGTCCTGCGTCACCGTTGCGCGCTTCGCAAGCGGAACCGGATGGGTCGTCCCGATGAGGCGGGCTCTTGCCCGCCGATCATGACGGTTTCATGCCGAAACCCGCCGACGAACGGGAGCCCGCGCATACGCCGGTCCCGCTCCTCCCGAGATGCCGTCACGCCCGGGCGCGCAGGCCGATCGCGTCCATCTCGGCCTGCTCGCGGGCGGCTTCGGCCGCGCGCTCGGCGGAGCGCTCGCGATCCTCGAGGATCTCGACCTTCTTCAGTTCCTCGAAGGCCTCGCCCAGCTCCGCCTTGGCCTCGGCGAGCTGCCCTTCGAGGGCGGCAGCGGACTGGCGCATGTTGTCCCGGCGCGAGGTCGCGGCGCGGGCATAGGTCGGGTAGGCGAAATGGGCCGGATCGGAGATGCCGGCGCGGGATTCTTCCTGCGCGACCTCGCGGTCGAGCTCGGCCGCCATGCGGTTGAAGTCGGCCATCATCATCTCGATCTGGGCGACCCGGCGGCGCTTCTCATCCACCTGGAACCGACGCAGCCGGATCAGCGTGTCACGCGATTTCATGTCGGGCCATCCACTCCACGCTACGCCGGCGAAGGGCTCGAGAGGCGCGGAGACCCTTGCGGACCTTCACCCGACGCGATCTGAAAACCGCCTCACCCACCGCCCACGATGGCGGCCAACCGTGCGTAACACTCGCCGATGGAGGTTGCTTCTTCCTTACCCTGCCCCAGAAAAGCCGTCAGATCCGGCATCAAAGCCACCGCCTCGTCCACTTCCGGCGACGAGCCGGCCCGGTAGGCGCCGAGCCGGATCAGTTCCTCCATGTCCGCGTAGGTCGCGAGCACCTTTCGCGCACGCCGGACGGTCGGAAGGTGGGTCGGGTCGCAGGCACGCGGCATGGTCCGCGAGACCGAGCGCAGCACGTTGATCGCCGGGTAGCGGCCCTGCTCGGCGATGCGCCGCTCCATCACGATATGGCCGTCGAGGATGCCGCGCACGGCATCCGCCACGGGCTCGTTATGGTCGTCGCCCTCCACCAGCACCGTGAACAGGCCGGAAATCGCCCCCTCCCCCGTCCCCGGCCCGGCCCGTTCGAGCAGGCGCGGCAATTCGGAGAAGACGGTGGGCGTATAGCCCTTGGCGGTGGGCGGCTCGCCGCCGGCCAGCCCGATGTCGCGCTGGGCCATGGCGAAGCGGGTGATCGAGTCGATCATGCACAACACCTGCGCGCCCTGATCGCGAAAATACTCGGCCACCGCCAGGGTCACGTAGGCGGCGTTGCGGCGCATCAGCACCGGCTCGTCCGAGGTCGCCACCACCACCACCGAGCGAGCAAGGCCCGCCGCACCGAGGTCGTCCTGCAGGAACTCCTGCACCTCGCGACCGCGCTCGCCCACGAGGCCGATCACCGCCACGTCGGCGGCGGTGTAGCGGGCGAGCATGGAGAGCAGGACCGACTTGCCGACGCCGGAGCCGGCGAAGATGCCCATGCGCTGCCCGCGGCACATGGTGAGAAAGGTGTTGATACAGCGAACCCCGAGATCGAGCGGGGGCCCGACGCGCCTGCGACCGTGCGCGGGCGGCGGATCGGCCCGCAGGGGATAGATCGCCGGTCCCTGCGCCAGGGGGCCGAGCCCGTCGATGGGTCGCCCGAGGGCGTCGACCGTGCGCCCGAGCCAGGCCGCGCTGGGCCGGATCGCTCCGGCAGCCTCGTCGCGCACCAGCGCCGGGCAGCCGCGGCGCACACCCTCCAGTGAGCCGAACGGCATGGCGAGCGCCCGGTCGCCGGCAAAGCCGATGACCTCGCACGGCACCGTCGCGGGCGCCTCGCCGGGTCCGCCGCGCGCCTCCACCACGATGTCGATACGACCGCCCAGCCGCATGGCGGCCACCGGCCCGGCGACCTCGACCAGCAGGCCGCGGATCGCCGTGACCCGCCCGAAGGTCTCCAGGGTCTCGACGGTCGAGAGCGCGGCGAGCGCCGCCGCCAGCCTCCCGGAGCCGCGCTCCTGCACCATCCGCCCTCGACCCCGCTCGTGCCACTCACGGAACGCCCGCCGCGCGGCCGGCGCGGAAAGCGTGGCGGTCCGTGGCCGGCTTCTCGTGAGTCGATCTTAACCCATCACAGCCATCGAACCGGCCGATGTCTTAACACCGAAGACCCCGGCGCCAAGGCATCCCCGTCGATCCGGCGGCTCCGGCGCCGCAGCCGGAAAAAAGAGTTCGGCGACGAATGACCGCCGTCTCCTTTCGGCAACATTCCCGCCAATGCGAGGTAACAGAAGGGGTTAGCGCAAGCGGATTATCGACCGTCGGCGCGGAGTGGCCGCCAGGGGAGAACGGACGGCCAACAGGCGGGAGAATCGGCGCCGGACTCGAAAGAGACAGTGCTTGCAAGCGGGATTCGGCTTTTGTTAACGGTTAAGGAATAGCGTTTCGAAAGTGGGAATGAGGGAGCGTCCGCCGAGGCCGTCGGCGGGCGACCGGCGGCGGCTTGTCTCAAGCGCCCCGAAACGGCCTGTCCGGTGGGGATCACGATGCGCGTACTTCTGATCGAGGACGACAGCGCGACGGCGCAGAGCATCGAGTTGATGCTCAAATCCGAGAACTTCAACACCTACACGACCGACCTCGGCGAAGAGGGCGTCGATCTCGGCAAGCTCTACGATTACGACATCATCCTTCTGGACCTGAACCTGCCCGACATGTCGGGCTACGAGGTGCTGCGCTCGCTCCGCGTGGCGAAGGTGAAGACGCCGATCCTGATCCTCTCGGGAATGGCCGGCATCGAGGACAAGGTGAAGGGTCTCGGCTTCGGCGCCGACGACTACCTCACCAAGCCCTTCCACAAGGACGAGCTGGTGGCGCGCATCCACGCCATCGTGCGCCGCTCGAAGGGCCACGCCCAGTCGATCATCACCACCGGCGACCTGATCGTGAACCTCGATCAGAAGACCGTCGAGGTGTCCGGCTCGCGCGTCCATCTCACCGGCAAGGAGTACCAGATGCTGGAACTCCTCAGCCTGCGGAAGGGCACGACGCTGACCAAGGAGATGTTCCTCAACCATCTCTACGGCGGCATGGACGAGCCCGAGCTGAAGATCATCGACGTGTTCATCTGCAAGCTGCGCAAGAAGCTGGCGAACGCGTCCGAGGGCAAGAACTACATCGAGACCGTCTGGGGCCGCGGCTACGTGCTCCGCGAGCCGGTCGAGGGCGAGGACCGCATGGCGGTCTGATCCGCCCTGTCGTGAATGACCCAAGAACCCCGCTCCAGCGGGGTTCTTTCGTTTCAGGGTCCGACGATCCGGGGGCTGAGTGCCTCGACCAGGGTCCGGGCGTTGTGGGAGGCGGTGGCCTCGTCGCCGGCCAGCGAGCGGATCGTGAGGAGGTCGCCGTCGCGCAGGACGATCGCCGTCGCGCCCGACATCGCGCCCATGCGGTAGCGGCTGATCCATCCGACCGCCGGCGCCACGGACAGGCCGGTCACGCGGCAGTCCGGATTGCGCTGCCGGCAGCGCGCTTCCAGGCGGGCGATCGGCGTCTGTCCCGAGCGCACGCGCTCTTCCGTGCCGTCGGCCTGACGGCCGAGCAGCACGTCGATCATCGGGCTGCCCTCACACTCGGTGCAGACAAGCGTCAGCCGGGCCGCCTCGGCGCGCGCCGCGTAGCGCCCCCCCAAGGCTGCCTTCGCCTCGGAGGCGACCGTGGTGAGATCGCGGGCGGCGAACCCTTCGGCGAGGGCCGACAGAGGTGCAAGGCCGAGGAGGAGGGCGAGGGCGAGTCTTCGCATGCAGAACCTTCCTTCGCGTCGCTCGAATGCCGGTCGCCGGATCAGGCCTCGGCCGGCTCCTCGCGGAAATACGGCTCGACCGCGCCCTTCAGCTTCACCGTCATTGGGTTGCCGGCCCGGTCGAGGGCCTTGCCGGCGGAGAGCCGCACCCAGCCCTCGCTGACGCAGTATTCCTCGACATTCGTCTTCTCGGCCCCCTTGAAGCGCACGCCCACGCCGCGGGCGAGGGCAGCCTCGTCGTAGAAGGGGCTGTTCGGGTTCACCGAGAGGCGGTCGGGGGGCGTGTCGGACATGACTCGTGCGTTCCTGCCAAGTGTGCCGGCCGGTTACGGCAATCGGGCTGGAGGAGCAATGGCGGCCTCCGCCCGGGCGGCAGCGATCAGTTCCGCCACCCGTCCGCTCTGGAGCAGTGGAATCCAGCGCGCCACCGTCTCGTGGGGGAAGTCCCACCATGCGGCCTCCACCAGCGCGGCGGCGGTCGCCTCGTCGAAGCGGCGGCGCACGATCCGCGCCGGGTTGCCGGCGACGACCGCGTAGGGGGGCACGTCGCGGGTGACGACGGCGTGGGCGGCGACCACCGCGCCGTGGCCCAGCGTGACGCCCGACAGAATCAGGCAGCCCGATCCGAGCCAGACATCGTGCCCGATGACCACGTCCCCGCGCGCGGCGTGATAGTCCTGCGGCGCGTCCGCTCCCGGCCAGAGGCCGGGCATCGCGGCGAAGGGGTAGGTCGAAACCCAGTCGAGCCGGTGATCGCCGCCGAGCAGGATCTCGACCTTGTCGGCGATGGAACAATACCGGCCGATCGTCAGCCGCCGCCCCGATTCGGGGAAGCGCACCTTCGGCCTTCCGTAAGAGTATGCGCCGATTGAGAAATTCCAGCGGCGGGCCAGCTTTTCGAGATGCAGTCGGGTCTCGTTGTGCGGGTTGCGCCCCCGCTTCAGCCGTTGCAACAGATGCCTCAACAGCGTCCCCCGCGAAGCGAGGGTGCGGGCGCGCATAAACGAGCGAGAGAGGACGGCATCGCCATGGCCGACAACATGTCCGAGGATCTGAAGTCCGGGGCGCTCGTCTACCACCGATTGCCGAAACCCGGAAAGCTCGAGATCCAGGCGACCAAGCCGCTCGGCAACCAGCGCGACCTCGCCCTCGCCTACTCCCCCGGCGTCGCCGCCGCCTGCATGGCGATCCACGACGATCCGCAGGAGGCCGCCACCCTCACCATCCGCCAGAACCTCGTCGCGGTGCTCACGAACGGCACCGCCGTGCTCGGCCTCGGCGATATCGGCCCGCTGGCCTCGAAGCCGGTGATGGAGGGCAAGGCGGTTCTCTTCAAGAAGTTCGCCGGCATCGATGTGTTCGACGTCGAGGTCAACGAGAAGGACGTCGACAAGCTCGTCGACGTGGTCTGCTCCCTGGAGCCGACCTTCGGCGGCATCAACCTCGAGGACATCAAGGCCCCCGAGTGCTTCGAGGTCGAGGAGCGCTGCCGGGAGCGGATGAACATCCCGGTCTTCCACGACGACCAGCACGGCACGGCGATCATCGTCGCGGCGGCCGTCCTCAACGCCCTGGAACTGGCCGGCAAGAACCTCTCGGACGCCAAGATCGTCACCTCGGGCGCGGGCGCGGCGGCTCTGGCCTGCCTCAACCTGCTCGTCTCTCTCGGCGCGACGCGGGAAAACATCACGGTCACCGACATCAAGGGCGTGGTCTACAAGGGCCGACCCGAACTGATGGACCGCTGGAAGGACATCTACGCGCAGGAGACGGAGGCGCGCACGCTGGCCGAGGTGATCCCCGGCGCCGACGTGTTCATCGGGCTCTCCGCGGGCGGGGTGCTCAAGCCCGAATATCTGGAGAAGATGGCCGAGAAGCCGCTGATCATGGCGCTGGCCAACCCCTACCCCGAGATCATGCCGGATCTGGCCCAGGAGCGGCGGCCCGACGCGATGATCTGCACCGGACGCTCGGATTTCCCCAACCAGGTCAACAACGTCCTCTGCTTCCCCTACATCTTCCGCGGTGCCCTCGATGTCGGCGCGCACGCGATCAACGAGGAGATGAAGAAGGCCGCGGTGAAGGCGATCGCGGCGCTCGCCCGCGAGGCGCCCTCGGACGTGGTGGCCCGCGCCTATGGCGGCGAGGCCCGGCCGTTCGGGCCCCACTCGCTGATCCCGAGCCCCTTCGACCCGCGCCTGATCCTGCGCATCGCCCCCGCCGTGGCCAAAGCCGCGATGGATTCCGGCGTAGCCGGGCGGCCCGTCGAGAACATCCAGGCCTACGCCGAGTCGCTCGACCGCTTCGTGCACCGCTCCGGCTTCATCATGAAGCCGATCTTCTCGAAGGCGAAGAACAACCCCAAGCGCGTCATCTACGCCGAGGGCGAGGACGAGCGGGTGCTGCGCGCCGCCCAGGCCGTGGTCGAGGACCGGGTGGCCCGGCCGATCCTGGTGGGGCGCCCGCGGGTGATCGAGACCCGCATCAAGCGCTTCGGCCTCGACCTGAAGCACGGCGAGCATTTCGACCTGATCGATCCCGAGGACGATCCCCGCTACCGGGATTACGTCTCGACCTATCTGGAGGTCGCCGGGCGGCGCGGTATCACCCCCGACCTCGCCCGCACGCTGGTGCGCACCAACACCACGGTGATCGGCGCGCTCGCCGTGCGCCGCGGCGAAGCGGACGCGCTGATCTGCGGCCTGGAAGGCCGTTTCGAGACCCGGCTGCGGGTCATTCGCGACATCATCGGGCTCTCGCCGGAACTCCGCGACTTCGCCGGAATGAGCCTCATCGTCACGAAGAAGGGCGCCTACTTCCTCGCCGACACCCATGTCCGCCAGAATCCGAGCGCGGAGGAGATCGCCGACGTCGCCATCGCCTGTGCGAGCCATGTCGGCCGCTTCGGCCTCACGCCGAAGATCGCGCTTCTGAGCCACTCCGATTTCGGTCAATCGGACTCGGACTCGGCCAAGAAGATGCGCCGCGCGCTGGAGCTGATCCAGGCGCGCGCGCCCGACCTTCAGGCCGACGGCGAGATGCAGGCGGATTCGGCCCTGTCCGAACTGGTGCGCGACCGGGTGCTGCCGGGCTCCAACTGGAAGGGCGCGGCCAACATCCTCGTCTTCCCGAACCTGGATGCGGCCAACATCGCCTTCCAGTTCGCCAAGGTGCTGGCCGACGCGCTCCCGGTCGGCCCGCTGCTGATCGGCCCGGCCAAGCCGGCCCATATCCTGACGCCCTCGGTCACCGCTCGCGGCATCGTCAACGTCACCGCCGCCGCGGTGGTCGAGGCGCAGGCCGGATCGGAGACGGCCCTCGTCCCCGAGGCGGAGCCCGGCGCGGGACCGCTCTCGGAGTAGCGCGCAAAGGACGACCTTGGAGCCGATCCCGGCCCGGCCCACGGGCGGGATCGGCTCCGAGCTTGGCGATAATTTTGCATTCGGCTCCACGCGTTGAACGCTCGTGGAGTCTGCAATGTGCCGTGGTGACGATCCGACTTGCGCCGCCTTCGCCGAGCACCGGCTACGCTACCGGCGCGAGATGGAGCCGGAGCGGCGCGCTTTTCTGAAGAGCGGCTTCGTTGCGAGCGGCGGCGCGGCCCTGGTCTCGGGCGGCCTGTCGCTGGTGAGCCCGGCTTTGGCGCAGACCAGCACCAGCCGGCTTAAGCAGAAGGCGCATTACCACCTGCCGGCCAATGCCGAGACGGTGCATTGGGGCTACTTTTCGAAGAGTCTCAAGCCGCAGGTCGAGATCGCCTCGGGCGACTTCGTCACCATCGAGACGCTGACCCACCACGCCAACGACGACGCCGAGCGCATGGTCACGGGCGATCCTGGTGCCGAGAGCGTCTTCCTCTGGACGAAGGAGCGCAAGGGCGTCGCCCGCCGCGGCGCCGGGCCGGAGGATTCCAAGCTCGGTCCCGGCGGTGGGCTCGGCGTGCATATCTGCACCGGCCCGGTGGCGATCCGCGGGGCGGAGCCCGGCGACGTGCTGGAGGTGCGCATCCTCGACGTCGCGCCGCGCCCATCCGCCAACCCGAAGTTCAAGGGCCTGACCTTCGGCAGCAACGCCGCCGCGTGGTGGGGCTATCACTACAACGACATGCTGGAAGGCAAGAAGCGCGAGGTCGTCACGATCTACGAGGTCGATGCCGGCGGCGGCCGCGATTGGGCTCGGGCGGTCTACAGCTTCCCCTGGCCGGGCGTGACCGATCCGGACGGGCGCGCGCATCCGACGATCGACTATCCGGGCCTGCCCGTCGATCACACGAAGACGACGCGCACCTACGATGTCCTGAAGGGCATCCGCGTGCCGATCCGCCCGCATTTCGGCACGATGGGCGTGGCGCCGGCGGAAGCCGAAATGGTGAACTCGATCCCGCCGAGCTATACCGGCGGCAACATCGACAATTGGCGCATCGGCAAGGGCGCTACGATGTACTACCCCGTCGCCGTGCCCGGCGCCCTGTTCTCCGTGGGCGATCCCCATGCGAGCCAGGGCGATTCGGAGTTGTGCGGCACGGCCATCGAGTGCTCGCTCACCGGCACCTTCCAGTTCATCCTGCACAAGCGGGCGGACCTTGCAGGCACCTCGCTCGAAGCGCTCGATTTCCCGATGATCGAGACGAGCGAGGATTGGGTGCTCTCGGGCTTCAGCTACCCGAACTACCTCAAGGATCTCGGCGCGGACGCGCAGAACGCGATCTTTCAGAAGTCGTCGATCGACCTCGCCATGCGCGACGCCTTCCGCAAGATGCGCCAGTTCCTGATGCACACCCAGGGGCTGACCGAGGACGAGGCGATCTCGCTGATGTCGGTCGCCGTCGATTTCGGCATCACCCAGGTCGTCGACGGCAATTGGGGCGTCCACGCCATCGTGAAGAAGTCGATCTTTGCGGAGCGCCCCGTGTGATCCGTCGTTGCGAGGCGAAGCGCACGCAATCCAATGCCTGTCCTTTTTCGGAAAAGTCGCGGTCGGGATCGCGTCGCTGAGGCGCGAGGACGGCGGCTCTCGAAAGAACATCATGAAAAAGCCCCGCCCGCCGAGGGCGGGCGGGGCTTTCAGGGGCGCGTGAGCGTCAGCCCTCGGTCACGATCTTGTCGGGGGTGATCGGCAGGTGGCGGATGCGCTTGCCGGTCGCGTGGAAGACCGCATTCGAGATCGCGGCGGCCACGCCGACGATGCCGATCTCGCCCAGACCCTTCACGCCGAGCGGGTTCGCCTTGTCCTCCTCGTCCACGAAGATCACGTCGATGTCGTGGATGTCGGCGTGGACCGGCACGTGATACTCGCCCAGATTGTGGTTCATGAACCGGCCGATGCGGTGGTCGAGCATCGATTCCTCGTGCAGGGCCGAGCCGATGCCCATGACGACGCCGCCGAGGATCTGGCTGCGGGCGGTCTTCGGGTTGAGGATCTTGCCCGCCGCGATGGCCGAGACCACGCGGGTGCAGCGCACGACTCCGAGTTCCTCGTCGATCTTCACCTCCACGAAGATCGCCGAATGGGTGTAGGCCTCGTATTGTTTGGCGAAGTCCTTGTCGGGAGCCGCCTCCCCTGTCGCCCCCAACTTCTCCGTGCCCGTGGCCTTCAGGATTTCACTGAGCGCGACGCTCTTGGCGGGATCGCCCGCAACCTCGATGCGACCGCCCGTGAACACCACGCGCTCGAAATCGACGTTGGCGAGCGGTGAGTTGTCCATGCCGCGGGCCAGCTTGAAGGCCTGCTCGGCGATGTCGCGGCACGCCTTCATCACGGCGGTGCCAGACGAGGCCGCCGTCCACGAGCCGCCCGCCACCGGCGCCTGGGCGAGGTTCGTGTCGCCGAGCTTGGTCGTGACGTGGTCGAGCGGCAGGCCCAGCGTGTCGGCGGCGATCTGGGTCAGGATCGTGTAGGTACCGGTGCCGATGTCGCCCGTCTGGTTGCCGACCTCGAGCCGGCCGTCCGCGGTGAGCACGGCATGCGCGCTCGATTGCATCATCATCGATTCCCAGATGCCGGTCGCCATGCCCCAGCCGACGAGTTCGCGGCCCTCGCGCATGGAGCGGGGCTGCGGATTGCGCCGGCTCCAGCCGAAGCGCTCGGCGCCCTCCTGGAAGCACGCCTTGAGCGCCTTGGAGCCGAACGGCTTCTCCTCGGTCGGGTCGCTCTCGGTGTAGTTCGTCAGGCGAAGCTGAATCGGGTCCTGGCCGGTGGCGTAGGCCAGTTCGTCCATCGCCGTTTCGATGGCGTAGACGCCGGTCACGGCGCCGGGCGCGCGCATGTCGCCGGGCGTCGGGGTGTCGAGCTTGGCGAGGCTGTAGGTGAGTTTGACGTTGTCGCAGTCGTAGAGCACGCCCGACCAGTTGACGACGACCTCCTGATAATCCTCGTAGGCCGAGGTGCCCTGCACCGCATCGTGCTTGAGCGCGGTGAGCTTGCCCGAGCGGTCGGCGCCGAGCGACACGGTCTGGAGCGCCTCCGAACGGTAGGTGAAGGACCACATCTGATCACGGGTCAGCGTCACCCGCACCGAACGGCCGAGATCACGCGCCGCCAGCATCGCCAGGAAGAGCTGGTACTGCGGTCGCAGCCCCGAGCCGAAGCCGCCGCCGAGATAGGGGTTCAGCACCCGCACCTGCTCCGGCTTCAGGTCGAAGGCGCTGGCGATGTAGTCGTGGGTGTTCGAGACGCCCTGGATCTTGTCGTAGACCGTGTAGGTGCCGTCCTTCTCGACCACCACGGTGGAGGCGTGCGGCTCCATCGGGTTGTGGTGCTCGTCGGCCATCCGGTACTGGCCGTTGACGCGGATCTCGGCCGCGTCGAAGGCCGTTTCGGCGTCTCCCCACGGCTCCGGCGGCGGCTTGATGCCAGCCCGCTTCATCGGCGGATCGTAGGCCTCCGGCACCTGCGCCGAGAGTTCGGTGCGCGGGGCGACCACCCCGTAATCGACCCGCACCAGGGAGGCGGCGTAGCGCGCCGTCTCGAAATCCTCGGCAACGACGAGGGCCACCGGCTGGCCGGAAAACACGATGCGGTTCGTCGCCAGCGCCTGGAACGGCGCGCCGGGAGGCGCCACCGCGTCCTGGTAATCCTCCGGCTTGTCGGAGGTGGCCGGGCGGTTCTCGTGGGTGATGACCTTGATGACCCCGGGCACCGCCTCCGCGGCGGAGGCGTCGATGCCCCGGATGCTGCCCTTGGCGACGGCGCTCGACACGACCACGCCGTAGGCGAGGTCGGGGGCGGCGAACTCGCCGGCATATTTGGCAAGGCCGGTGACCTTGGCCGGGCCATCGACGCGGCTGATGGCGCTGCCGACGAACCGGTCGCGGCCGGCCGCCGGGCTGAACTGGACGGTCATGGACGGCTCCTTACTGGATACGCTTGTCGGACTGGGACTGGGGCGTGCCGGCGGCGGCCTGCTCCAGTCCGCGGACGATGGCGCGGCGCGCCAGCTCGATCTTGAAGCCGTTGGTGGATTGCGGCTTGGCCTCGCGCAGGATGAGGTCGGCGGCGGCCTTGAAGGTCTCGCGGGTGGCCGGCTTGCCTTGCAGCAGCGCCTCGGCCTGCGTGTTGCGCCAGGGCTTGTGGGCGACGCCGCCCAGCGCGAGGCGCGCCGTGCGGATGGTCTGCCCGTCGAGTTCGAGCGCGGCGGCGACCGAGACCAGCGCGAAGGCATAGGAGAGCCGGTCGCGCAGCTTGAGGTAGGTGTGGTGCCCGGCAAAGCCCTTGGCCGGAAGGTCGATGGCGACGATGATCTCGCCGGCCGCCAGATTCGTATCCCGCGAGGGCTCGTCGCCGGGCAAGCGGTGGAACTCGGCGAACGGGATCGCCCGGTCGCCTTGCGGCCCGCTGACCTGCACGACCGCCTCCAGCGCCGCCAGCGCCACGCACATGTCGGAGGGATGCGTAGCGATGCAGTGTCCGCTCGTCCCCAGAATCGCGTGGATGCGGTTCACGCCGCCGATCGCCGAGCAGCCGGAGCCTGGCTCGCGCTTGTTGCAGGGCGTGGCCGTATCGTAGAAGTAGTAGCAGCGGGTGCGCTGCAACAGATTGCCGCCGGTGGAGGCCGCGTTGCGAAGCTGCGCCGAGGCCCCGGCCAGGATCGCGTCGGCCAGCAGCGGGTAGCGCTCGCGGATGCGAGCATCGTAGGCCAGCGTGGCGTTGGTCACGAGGGCGCCGATACGAAGGCCCCCGTCGCGCTCCTCGATCTCGGCCAGCGGCAGGCGGGTGATGTCGATGAGCTTACCCGGCCGCTCGACATCGTACTTCATCAGGTCGATGAGATTGGTGCCGCCGGCGATGAAGCGGGCCGCCGGGTCGCTGCCCAGCGCCTGCACCGCCTCCGCCACCGTGCTGGGGCGAACGTAATCGAAGCGGTTCATCGGGCGTCTCCCTGGTGCATCACCTCTTCGATGGCATCGACGATGTTGGTGTAGGCGCCGCAGCGGCAGATGTTGCCGCTCATCGCCTCGCGGATCTCGTCGCGCGTCTTGGCGTACCCCTCGTTCATCAGGCCGACCGAGGAGCAGAGCTGGCCCGGGGTGCAGTAGCCGCACTGGAAGGCGTCGTGCTCGACGAAGGCTTCCTGGATCGGGTGGAGGCTGTTCTTGCCCTCGCGCTGCGTGAGCCCGGCCAGACCCTCGACGGTGGTGATCTCGGCGCCGTCCTTCATCACGGCGAGCGTGAGGCAGGAATTGATGCGGGTGCCGTTCACGAGCACGGTGCAGGCGCCGCACTGGCCGTGGTCGCAGCCCTTCTTGGTGCCGGTGAGGTCGAGACGCTCGCGCAGAAGGTCGAGCAGCGTCGTCCAGGGGGCGACCTGAAGCTCACGCCGCTCGCCGTTGATGGTCAGCGTGATGCCGATTGTCCCGACCGCGCCGGGCGAACCGCTGTCGATGAGCATGGTTGTGTCCGTGATGGGCGGCGCCCCGCATGGACGAACGGAAACCAGTCGGTTCCGCGATGGTCCGGGCGAGGTTGCGCGTCTTGGAAGGGCGCGGGCTCGGGGCTCGCACCGGGTCGTTCCCATAACGGTTCCAAGGTGGCCCTGTTCCGCGGCGGCCCCGCGCCATGGCGGCGGCCCACGGTCACGGGAGCGCGGGAAGCGCGGAGGCCGCCCCCAAGGCGGCGCGTTCGATTGGGGTTACGCCGAGAGGGAAGCTCGGCTAACGCTTGCCCCGCCCGCCGCCTTCGAGGAGCCGCCATGTCCGACGCACTCGACCCCGTCCTCAACGACATCGACCGCGACCTGGACAACAGCCTGGAGCGGCTTTTCGCGTGGCTGCGCATCCCCTCGATCTCGACCGATCCGGCCTATGCCGGCCATTGCCGCGAGGCGGCACGGTGGCTCGAAGGCAACCTGAACGCGCTCGGCTTCGCGACCAGCGTCGAGGAGACCTCGCTGCATCCCGTCGTGCTGGCGCATCGACCCAAACCGGGCGCGCCGCACGTGCTGTTCTACGGCCATTACGACGTGCAGCCGGTCGATCCGCTAAATCTCTGGCAGACCCCGCCCTTCGAGCCGCGCATCGACGAGGCGGGAGATTCCAAGAAAATCGTCGCCCGCGGCGCCTCCGACGACAAGGGCCAGGTGATGACCTTCGTCGAGGCCTGCCGGGCGCATCTGGCCATGAACGGCGACCTGCCGGTGGGCGTCACCATCCTGGTCGAGGGGGCCGAGGAGAACGGCTCGCAAGGCTTGCCCGAATGGGTCGCGGCCAACCGCAAGCGCCTGAAGGCGGATGTCGTGCTCGTCTGCGACACCGGCATGTGGGACCGCCAGACCCCGCAGATCACCACCTCGCTCCGAGGCCTCGCCTATTACGAGGTGAAGGTGACGTGCGCCGACCGCGACCTTCATTCCGGCTTCTTCGGCGGCGCGGCCGCGAACCCGATTCACGTCCTGTCGCGGGTCATCGCCGACCTGCACGATGCGGATGGCCGCGTGACCCTGCCGGGCTTCTACGACGGCGTGCGCGAGCCGCCGGCCGACCTGCTGGAGCAGTGGCGCTCGCTCGATCTCACGCCTGAAAAGTTCCTGGGACCGATCGGCCTGAAGCAGCCGGCCGGCGAGCGCGGACGCCTGCCGATCGAGTTGATCCAGTCGCGCCCGGCCTGCGACGTGAACGGCATCATCGGCGGCTATACCGGCGAGGGCACGAAGACGGTCATTGCCAGCCAAGCCTCGGCCAAGGTCTCGTTCCGCCTCGTGGACGACCAGGACCCCGAAGCGCTCTCGAAGACCTTCGAGGCCTTCGTGCGTGCGCGCATCCCCGCCGACTGCTCGGTCGAGGTGGTCTGCTACAAGGGGTCGCGCGCGGTGGCTCTGCCCTACGACATGCCGCAACTCGCCGCGGCCCAGGCCGCGCTCTCGGCCGAGTGGGGCCGCGAGGCGGTGGCGGTGGGGGCCGGCGGCTCGATCCCGATCATCGGCGACTTCAAGCGCATCCTCGGGCTCGATACCCTGCTGATCGGCTTCGGCCTCGACGACGACCGCATTCACTCACCCAACGAGAAGTACGAGCTGACGAGCTTCCACAAGGGCACGCGCTCCTGGGCGCGGATTCTCTCGGCGCTCGCGGCCGCGTGAGGGAACGATCTACGAGGCCTCTTCGCGGTTTGCCTGGATGCGGATGACTATTTTCGAGCCTCTCTCGGCGGGTCGCTCCCCTGCATGAGCGCCGCTCCGCTTCCTCGATCGGCGAACGGTGAGCCTGCGCCCGTCGCGGGCCGCCTCATCGCGGCCGCACCCGGCGCCCTCGTGCTGCGCTTCCCTCTGCCGCCCTCGCTGCCGATCCCCCTGCACGTCGCGGCGCCCGAGGGCGTCGCGCTGGTCACCTGGGCCTTCGCCGGGCTGGAAGCGGGCGCGAGCGGGGGGCCCGTCTGCCTGCTGGCGCTCGACGCGGCGGGTATGGCCGTCGGCGAGACCCTGACGCTCGCCACGCATTTCCGCGACATCACGGTGCTCTCCGAACCGGCCTCGGCCGACGCCCTGAGCGCCGCGGAGCGTACCCTCCTCGCGCGGGCGTTGCTCTCCTCCGGCGCGGCGGGCCTCCCGCTGCTCGGACGCCTGTTCACGCTCGTCGAGGCGGCGGTCACGGCCTTGCCGGTCGCCGAGGATGCGCCGGACCTTGCCGAAGAGGCCGGCGGTTGGACGCTCGGCGGCACGGCCATTCCGCACGGCCTGCTGTTTCGCACCCGCGCCGGCTGGGGCTGTGCCCGGGTCGCGCGCGCCGCTCTCGGGTTCAAGTCTCATCCGCGCCAGCGGCTGACCCTCGACCCGGTCTGGGGCGCGGCGCCGGAGGGCTTGCCCGAGCGCTCCTTCGCGCTCCATGCCCACGGCTTCACCGCGCTGACGACATGGGCCTCCTGATGCCGGCCGCAGGGACGGACAAGCCCGCGATCCTCGTGCTCGCCCCGATGCCGGCGGCGCCCGTCAGCGCCGGCAACCGGCGCCGGCTGGTCGCCACCTGCGAGGCGCTGGCTCGCGGCGGCTTCACCGTCGACCTCGCCTATTACGCCCACGAGGATCAGGTCTATCGCCGCTTCGGCCAGCATCCGCCGACCAATTTTTCGGGAATGGAGCGATCGTTCCGGAACGTCTTCCTGATCGAGGCCCGCACCGTCATCCCGCTCAAGACGCGCTCGAACGCCTTCGGCATCGACGAATGGTGCCCCGACGAGGTCGGTGACTTCGTGACGTGGTACTTCTCTCAATATCCCGAGACCGGCGCCGTGCTGGTGAACTACGTCTTCCTCTCCCGCGCGCTGGAGCGGGTGCCGCCGGGCGTGCTGACGCTCATCGACACCCACGACCGCTTCGCCGGCCGGCAGGAGCAGTACCGGCCGTTCCGGGCCGAGCCGAACTTCTTCTACACCGACGAGGCGGGCGAGGCGGCGGGGCTGTCGCGCGCCGACCTCGTGCTGGCGATCCAGGCGGCGGAGGCGCGGGGCTTCGCGGCTCTCACCGACCGCCGCGTCCTGCTGCTGCCGCCGCATTTCCCCACGCGGCGGCCCTTCACCGTGGCGGAGCGGGTGACGCGCATCGGCTTCCTCGGCCACGGCAACGATCCGAACCTGTTCTCGATCGGACGCTTCGTCCGCACCTGGGCGCAGGACTGGACGCCGGGCCGGCCGGAACTCGTCATCGCGGGCGAGATCTGCCGCAGCCTGCGCGGCGTCGAGGGGCCGGGCGTGCGACTGCTCGGCTATCTCGACCGGCTCGAGGATTTCTACGACCAAGCCGACCTCATCGTGGCGCCGATGCTGATGGGCTCCGGCCTCAAGATGAAGGTCGGCGAGGCGCTCTCCTTCGGCCGTCCGGTGATCGGCACGGAGATCGGCCTCGAAGGCTTCGAGCCGACCGAAGCGGCCCATCGCTGCCGGGACGCGGAGGCCGTCAAGGCGGCCGTGCTGGCGGTGGCGCGTGACGCGGAGGCGCTGGCGCGGGTGACGCAGGCGAGCGCGGCACTCTACGAGCGCTACGCGCAGACGGCGCTGGCGGCCGAAGCGGAGTTGATCGGGCTTCTCGACGCCCACCATTCCGGCCGCGTCCCCCCCTCTCCCCGCCCGCGGGAAGAGGATCGCGACGACCGCGGCATCGGCGCGACGAGCGCCACCCGCGGCGCCGGCCTCGTCCTGACCTACGAGACCTCGACCCGCTCCCTGCCTGCGAGCGAGCCCGAATACGGCGTGCTCGTCGCCACCGAGCGGCGTTCCGGCAGCGGCAGGGCGGAGGTCTACCGGCCGGAGCGTCGGCGCTGGTTCGCCCGCCCGGATGCCGCCGCGACCGGACCGATGCCGGATCTCGGCGCGCTCGACGTCGCGCTCTCGCCGGAATGGGTGCGCGACAAGATCCTGCCCGCACCGGCAAGGGCGGCTCTGGCCCGCGCCTTCGCCGGCATGCGGGCGGATTGGGAGAGCGAGGGGCGGATCGTCGGCCGCACGGCCGAGCGCATCGAGATCGCGACGCTGCTGCCCGGCGTTCTGGTCGGCGGGAGTCATCCGGCCGCCTGCTTCCTGATCGCCGGAGACGGCGCCGTCGAACTGCGCCTGGAGCGGGTCACGCCGCTCCAGTTGCGCGGCGCCGAGGCCTATGCCGACCGAACCGGGCGCCTGCCCGCGCCGCTGCCGGTGAGCCTGGGGCTGCGCGCCGCCGAGCCGCTGCCGGCCGCGCCGGCGCGCCTCGTCTTCCTCACCGATGACGGGATCGGCCGGATCGCTCTCGCCGAGGACGCCGCATGAGCGAGACGCCCGCCATCGCCCTGCTCGACACCGTCGATCCCGGCACCGGCCGCCGGGCCGCCCTGGCGGAGGCCGCGCTGCTGTGGGAGTCGCTGTTCCGCAACGGCGTCCGCCTCACCTTCGCGCCGGAGCCCGAGCCGGACGTTTCCATCGTCATCGTCGCCCGCGACGCCCGCCATCTCCTGGCGCTGACGCTCTACCGCCTCTGCGCCGGCCAAAAGCTCGCCGGGGCGAGCTTCGAGGTCGTGCTGGTCGACAACGCCTCCGCGCCGGAGACCCGTGCCCTCTACGGGCGGCTCGACGGCGTGCGGCTCATCGAGAACGCGACCAACACCGGCTTCGGCCCGGCCTGCAACGCCGGAGCGGCGGCGGCGCGGGGCCGGTTCATCCTGTTCCTCAATCCCGACGTGGACCTCCTGCCCGGCGCGCTGGACGCGATGGTCGGCACCTTCCGTGATCACGCGGGCACCGGCATCGTCGGCGCGCGCCTCGTCTTCCCCGGCGGCTATCTCCAGGAATCAGGCGCGGGCTTTCGCGACGATCCGCAGCTCACCCACCCGTACGGGCGCGGCGACGCCGACCCCCTCGCGCCCGAACACGCCGCGACCCGCGAGGTCGGCTACGTCTCCGGTGCGGTGCTGATGATCGAGCGGGTCTTCTTCGAAGAGCTCGGCGGCTTCGATCCGCTCTTCGCGCCCGCCTATTTCGAGGACACCGACCTCTGCCTGCGCTGCCATCAGGCCGGGCGGCGGGTGCTGGTGCAGCCGCGGGCCACCGCGATCCACTACGAGAACGCCACCAGCGCCCGCCGCGAGGACGTGGAGGCCTTGCTCGACCGCAATCGCGCCCGCTTCCTCGACCGCCACCGGGCGAGCCTGTTCGAGCAGGGTCCGCAGCCGCGGGGCGGGACCACGCTCGACCACGACCCGTGGCGCCTGCGCGTGCTCTACGTCGACGACCGCGTGCCCCATCTCGACCTCGGCGCCGGCCTGCCGCGGGCCAACGTCATCCTCAACGCCATGGCGGGCCTCGGCTACGCCGTCACCTTCTTCCCGAACTACGAGGCGGATGCAGAGGAGTCGCAGCGCTACCGCGACCTCGACGAGCGGATCGAGATCCTCCATGCCAGCGGCGACGCCGGCTTCGCACGCCTGATCGCCGAGCGGCGCGACCGCTATGACGTGCTCTGGGTGAGCCGGCCGCACAACATCCTGTTCGTGACGCAGGCGCTCCAGGCCGCCGGCCTCGACCCGCGCGGCTTCGTGCGCTCGCGGGTGATCTTCGATTCGGAGGCCCTGTTCGCCCTGCGCGACTTCGTGACGGGCGCGGCCACCGACGGCAGCGCAGTCGCCGCGGACCTCGCTTGGCAGGCGGCGCGGGAGACCCGCCTGTTTGGCCTCGCCGACGCCGTGGTCTGCGTCTCGCCCGCCGAGGCGCGGGTGCTCGCCCGCTACAGCCCCTGCAACGTCGCGGTGCTCGGCCACGCCCTGACGCTCCCGGAGACACCGACGCCGGATTTCGCCGCGCGCACCGGCTTCGTCTTCGTCGGCGCGCTCGCCCGCGAGGGCCAGCCCAATGTCGATTCCCTCGACTGGTTCTTCGAGAGCGTCTGGCCGCGGGTGCGGTCGCGGCTGCCGGAGGCGAGCCTCACGGTCGTCGGCGGGATTGCCCCGGAGATCCGCGAGCGCTTTGCCCGCCAGCCCGGCGTGCGCGTCACCGGCCGGGTACCGGAGACCGAGCCCTATCTCGATGCCGCCCGCGTCTTCCTCGCTCCGACGCGCTTCGCCGCGGGCATCCCGCACAAGGTCCACGAGGCGCTGGCCCGGGGGCTGCCCTGCACCGTGACGCCGATCCTCGCCGATCAGGTCGGCTGGAAGGACGGCGCCGGCTTCCTCGTGCGCGATTGGCGCGACCCGGCCGGCTTCGCCGAGGCGCTGATCCGCCTGCACCAGGATGGCGCCCTTTGGCAGGCGGTCCGCGCCGAGGGCCTCGCGCGCATCGCCGAGGATTGCGACGCGGACGCCTTCGCCGCCACGATCCGGGGCCTGTGCGAGGCGCAGGTGGTGGCATGAGCGCGCCCTCTCCCCTCGCCCGCCTCGTCGGCCTCGCCTCCGGTCTCCTGCGCCGCGCCGTGATCGGCCGCGTGCCGAAGCTGTTCGATGCGGCCTATTACCGGGAGCGCAACCCGGGCGTGGCGCGGAGCGGCCTCGACCCCTTCCTGCACTATGTCTGGTTCGGCGCGCGACAGGACCGCAACCCGAACGCGGATTTCGACACCGCCTTCTACCGCCGCCAGAGCGGGCGGACCCGGCTCGATCCGGTGCGCCATTACCAGCGGATCGGCGCGGCGGCAGGCCTCGACCCGAGCCCGGCCTTCAGCACCAGCCTGTACCTCGCCCGCTACCCCGACGTGGTGAGCGCCGGGAGCAACCCGCTCCTGCATTTCCGCAACGACGGCCGCGCGGAGGGGCGCGAGGCCGCCCCCTCCCCGATCGAGCCGGACCGGCTGCGCGCGCTCGACGGCGTGGCGGAGGATCACATCCTCACGCTTCCGGATGCGGAGGGCGGGCGCTTTGCCCTGACGCTGCTGCGGCACGCGCCTCTCGACCCGCAGGCGGAGTTCGCCCCGCGCGTCTGTCTCCAGCTCTGCGTCGACGGGGTCGAGTACGACGCCCTGCTCGACGCCTTCCGCGCCTTCGAGACGGGCGCGCAGGCGGCGATCGCCCTGGCAATCGACACCGGCGCGGGCCCCCATCCGCCGATGCCGACGCAGCTCCTCGCCTTCGAGCGCTGCTTCCTCTCCCGCGCGGCCGGTGGCCGGACGCTGACCCTGCGCTACGCCGAGGCGCGGGTGTGGGACCTTCGCCTCAAGCGGCCGGGCGTCGCCGCGGTGTTTCCCGGCGGCTCGTTTTCCGCGCGCAGGCTCGCCAAGGGCGAGGACTGGTCCGCCGGCTGAGCCGGGGAAACCGGCGCGGCCGCGGGCGTTTCCCGAGCAAGAATGCCCGCCAGGATCACATTCAAGGATCACGCCCATGATCCGCGACGGCCCGAACCAGCGCGACGAGCGCCCCGACTCGACGGGACCCAATGCGCGCCCGCGCAACGACACCATCGCCCAGACCGGCGAGGGCATCCCCGACGACAGCGGCCGGCCCGTTCAGGTGGACGAGGAAGAGGCCCAGCGGATCGAGGAGACGATTCGCACGCTCTGAGGCCGCTGCGGCGCGGCACCGAGGGATCGAAGCGGCCCCGTCTGCCGGAAATCCCGGTCGCGCCGCCGCGCGCCACCTCTTGGCACGCCGGCCCGTTCCGGGAACAAGGCTTGCACCCGCACGATTGCCGCCTGCCGCCTCCTGGGTTCACGCCTTGAACACGCTCCTCGTCTTCCTCGGCGCCGGCCTCGGCGGCGTGCTGCGCCACGGGGTCAACCTCTTCGCCCTGCGGCTGGGCTCGGGCTTTCCCTGGGGCACGCTCGGCATCAACGTCGTCGGCTCCGTGCTGATGGGGCTCGTCACCGGCTGGCTGGCCCTGCGCGGCGGTCTGCCCCAGACCCGGCTGTTCGTGGCCACGGGCCTTCTCGGCGGTTTCACCACCTTCTCGACCTTCTCTCTCGAAGCCGTCACCCTGCTGGAGCGGGGCGAGTGGCCGGCCGCCCTGGCCTACGTGCTGGTCTCGGTGCTCGCCGGCATCGGCGGGCTCGCCCTCGCGCTCCTGGTGATGCGGCAAGTCCTGTGACGGCGTCCGCTTCGATCGAGGTTGGCCCGTGAGCCTGCCTCCGCACTCCTGCCGATGCGGATTACTGCTCGCGGCGGCGCTCGCGGCCGCGCCGGCAGCGGCCGCGGCGCAGGCGAACCCCTTCGTCGATGCCGCCGGGGTGGTACCGGGGCTTCGCCTCGACATGCGCTACGCCGGTTCCGACAACTTCGTCGGCCGGCCGATCGTTGGCTACGAGGCGCCCCGCTGCCTGCTGACGCCGCAGGCGGCGCGGGCCCTCGGCCGAGCTCAGGCGGCACTGGCGCCGGAGGGCCTCGGCTTGAAGGTATTCGACTGCTACCGGCCGCGCCGCGCGGTCGCCGATTTCGCGGCCTGGGCCCGCGCCCCCGCCGACACCCGCATGAAGACCGCCTATTATCCGCGGGTCGACAAGGCGGACCTGTTCCGCCTCGGCTACATCGCCGAGCGCTCCGCCCATTCCCGCGGCTCGACCGTGGACCTGACGCTCGTCCGCCTCGCCGACGGAGCGGAACGCGACATGGGCACCCCGTTCGACCTCTTCGACGAGGCCTCGGCCACCGATGCGCCCGGGATCGGCGCGACGCCGATTCGCAACCGGCGCCGGCTGCGGGACGCGATGATTCGCGCCGGCTTTGCCCCCTACGCCCAGGAATGGTGGCACTTCACGCTCCGGGACGAGCCCTATCCCGACACCGCCTTCGACCGGCCCGTGCGCTGAGCCGGCCGGGGCGAGAGGGACAAGCCGAGACGCCAGCGCGTCTTTTTCGGCCCGCTTGAATTCTTCCAAATCGAGACTGGACCGCAGCATAAAAACAGCGACTTAAAGTATTTCCAATTTTTTCTCAGGAACTTGCGCAGTAAACAGCAAGTGCGCCATGATGAACCCATGGCACACATCATTCACCTTCCGGACACTCCCCAGGGCAGCCCCTGGCCGTCACCGGCCGCCGCGACGCCCGCCGGCCGACCGCTTGGCGGCCCCGCTGCAACGGTCGACGCCTTCCTCGACGGCCTGTTCGATGCCCTGCGGCTGGCGTGGTGGGACGGATCCTCCCTGCGCCTGAGCCGGGGCGGGCTGGAATCGCTCGTCGGCCTGGAGCCCGGCGACGCGACGCCCCCGCGCCGCGGCCTCGTGGCGGCACGCGTGACGGTGCGGGCATGAGCGCGGGTCTGATCACCACCTTGCCGGACGCCGCGGAGCGTCACGCGCAGGGCACGCTCGAGCGGGCTCTGACGGCCGCCTTCTGGCAGGCGCTGCAGCGGGAGCCGATGCACGTCATGGCAGCCCTGGAGGCTGCGGCGCGCACCGTGGGGGCGCTCTACCGGCAGGCCGCCGCCGTGCACGGCCCCAACGGCTCCTGCTGCTGCGGCTGGGAGCCGGATCCGGATTGCGACCTCATCGTGCTGGAAGCGATGCTGGCCGCCGCCCTCTCCCGCCCCGGCCACACGGATCTCGCCGACATGGCGCCGGCCGGCCGGGCCTGATCCCGGGTCGGTCGTCGCGGGGCAGCGCGACACGCTTGACGGGTCGATCCGGCTGGAGCGCGCCTCATTCGGCCCGCGCCGCGCCCCGGGTTCAGCTGCGGGCGACCGCATCCGAGGCGCCGGGGCCGAGCAGGATCTCCTCCTCCTCGTCGGCCTCGCCGTCCATCTCGTGGTCGGCCTCCTCGTGGCCCGTGACGCCCGCGGCTTCCGCGAGGCTGCGGGCGACCTTGCGCAGGAGCTTGCGCAGGCGGCGGCGCTCCTTGTTGTCGAAGCCTTCGAGGAGCTCGGCCTCGACCTCGTCCCAGATTCGCTCGATCGCGGCGGCCTTGGCCATCCCCATCTCGGTCAGGCGGACCCGCACGATGCGGCCGTCGCCGGCCTCGGCCCGACGCTCGACGAAGCCGAGCGCGGCGAGCCGGGAGATCGTCTTCGAGGCGGTGGGGGGACGCACCCGCAGGGTGGCGGCGAGGTCGCCCATGGTCATGCTGCCGGCCGCGGCCAGCGCCTGCACCACCTGTTCCTGGCCCGCGAATAGATCGAGGGCAGCGAGGCGGTCGCCGACCCGGGCGCGGTGAAGGCGCGCCGCCTGGACGAGCGCCCAACCGACGCTCTTGGCCGCTGGCGGACGCAGGCGCTTGACGGTCTTGCCGTCCTTCGCGCCGCGCCCGGACGCCTTGCCGGAGATCTCGCCGTGCGTCGACACGGCGACCGCTTCGTTTGTCGCCGACATGATCCCGGGTTCCCTTCGCGGACGCGCGGGCTTCGACGCTGACATAGGATGTCGTCCTATGGCTTCCCGCGGGACAGCATCTGCCGCCTCGCGATGAAACTTCGATGACAGAGCCGGTCCGATCACGCGAACCGAGCCGACAATACACCGCTCGTGCGAAAAATCGCTTCACCCGACCGCCGATTCCGTGGTTTCCCGCGCCGCATGACCATCGACGCGACATCGGGAGAACGGGGCGTGCCGAGGGGCCGGGAATCGCTCGGCCTCTATCCCCTGCGCGACCTGCGCCGAGCCCCGGACGGCGCCTGGAGAGCGACCGGCTCCGACCCGGTCTTCGCCCTCGGCCCCGCCACGGCTTTGGCGGCTTTCTCGGGCAGCCGCATCCGCGTCCGATGCCGGCCGGAAGACGTGCGGCCCGTGCTCGCGGTCGAGGCGGAGGGCGAGTCGGAGCCGCGCCGCTACCGGCTGACCCCGCGGCCGGAGGGCACCGACGACGTGATCCGCCTGCCCGCCGGGACCCGCGCGCTGCGCATCGAGGCTGTCGAGGCAGGCCCCTCCTTCCGCCTCGACGCCGTGCGGATCGAGCCCGTGGGCCGGATCACGGCGGGGTTTCACGCCGCGCGCGCCGTCCTCGAACGGCTGCCGCCGCAGGAGCGCCGCCCGCTCCGCCTGTTGCGCCGAGCCTGGGGCCTCCTGCGCAGCGTGCCGCCGGGCGAGATCCGGCGGCGCCTGACCCGCGCCGCGCAGACCCGCCGCCCGCCCGCGAGCTACGCCGCCTGGATCGCGGCGGTGGAGAGTTCGGCCCTGCCCGCTCCCTCGGCGGTACCGGCGATCCTCGCGGCGCTGCCGGAGCGCCCGCTCGTCTCGGTTGTCATGGCGCCGGGCACGGCCGATCCCGCGCATCTCGCCGAGGCCGTCGCCAGCCTGAGGGCGCAGAGCTATCCCGAGTGGGAATTGTGCCTCGCGGTCCCGCCCGCTCCCGCCCTCGACGCGCTTGCCGCCGAGGACGCCCGCATCCGCCGGCTGCCCGCACCCTCCGGCAGCCCGCTCGCGGCCCTCGATGCGGCGCTGAACGGCGCGCGAGGGCCCTACCTCGCTCCGCTGGCGCCCGACGCCCGGCTCGCGCCCCACGCCCTGCTCGCCATGGTCCGGCGGCTCGGCGCCGAGCCCGACCTCGACATGCTCTATTCCGACGAAGACCGGCTCGGTCCCGACGGCGAGCGGCGCGACCCGCACTTCAAGCCGGACTGGTCGCCCGAAACGCTTGAGGCTGGCTTCTATACCGGGGCGCTCGCCCTTTACCGCACGTCCCTGGTGCGCGCCGTCGGCGGCTTCCGCGCGGGAAGCGAGGCTGCGCCGGATTACGACCTCGCGCTGCGCCTGACCGAGCGCACGAAGCGCGTTGGGCACGTCGCCCAGATCCTCTGCCACCGCCGCGAGACGGCCGAAGCGGACGAGGCCGCGGCCGGGGCGCTCGCGGAGCGGGCACGGCGCACCGGCGGGCTCGATTCCGTGCGCATCGTCGCCCCCGGCCTCTACGCCCTGAGGCGAAGCCTGCCGACGCGCCCGCTCGTCTCGATCGTGATCCCCACCGCCGGGCGCGACAGCCTCATCGGCGGCCGGACCGTCGATCTGCTCGCCGCCTGCCTCGCCAGCATCCGCGGGACCAGCAGCTACGAGAGCATCGAGATCGTCGCCGTCGACAACGGCGACCTGCGGCCGTTGACCCGCGCGGCTCTGGAACAGTTCGGGGCGCGCTCCGCGACCTGGGAGCAGCCGGTCTTCAACGTCGCGGCCAAGATGAACCTCGGGGCGCGGGCGGCGCGCGGTGATGTGCTGGTCTTCCTCAACGATGACATCAGCGTCATCACGCCCGATTGGATCGAAGCGATGCTAGGGCTGGCGCAAAACCCCGGCGTCGGCGCGGTCGGCCCGAAGCTCCTGTTCGAGGATGGCTCGCTCCAGCATGCCGGCGTGGTCTTCGGCGAGGGCCTGCCCGACCATGTCCGCCGCGGCTACCCCGGCGACGATCCCGGCGATCACGGTTCGAGCCTGACCAACCGCAACTACCTCGCGGTGACGGGTGCCTGCGTGATGGTGCGGCGCGCCGAATTCGAGGCGATCGACGGCTTCGACGAGGGCTACGCCATCAACTACAACGACATCGACCTCTGCCTGCGGCTGGGCGAGCGCGGCCTGCGCACGGTCTATTGCGCCGAGGCAAGCCTCCACCATTACGAGAGCCGCAACCGGGTGCCGACCGTCGATCCCGCCGAGCAGGCCCGCTTCCGCAAGCGCTGGGGCGCGCGGCTGGCCCGCGACCCGTATTACGGGGACGCCTTCGGCATCCGCCCGCCCGCTTTCGAGCTCGATGCCGAGCGGTTTCCGCAAGCCGCGCGGCGCATGGTAGAGGCGTGGCGATGATGGCGACGACGCAACGATCCGGAGGCCGTGCGTGAAGGCGGTGATCCTCGCCGGCGGGCTCGGCACGCGGCTCTCGGAGGAGACCGTGGTGCGCCCCAAGCCGATGCTGGAAATCGGCGGACGGCCGATCCTCTGGCACATCATGCAGATCTTCGCCGCCCACGGCGTGAGCGAGTTCGTGATCTGCCTCGGCTACAAGGGCTACGTCATCAAGGAGTTTTTCCTCAATTACCGCCTGCACTTGAGCGACGTCACGCTCGATCTCGGCCGCGGTGACGTGCAGTTCCACCGCTCGGCGGCCGAGGACTGGAAGGTCTCGCTGATCGAGACCGGCGACGCCACCATGACCGGCGGGCGCCTCAAGCGGGTGGGCAAGTACCTGGGCGAGGACGACTTCTTCATGACCTACGGCGACGGCGTCGCCGACATCGACCTCACCGCGCTCGCCGCCTTCCACCGGGCGCATGGGCGCCTCGCGACGCTGACCGCGGTGGTCCCGCCGGGCCGCTTCGGTGCCCTCGACCTCGCGGGCGACGCCGTGCGCTCCTTCCGCGAAAAGCCGGCAGGCGACGGAGCCACCATCAACGGCGGTTTCTTCGTGCTCTCGCCGCGCGTGCTCGACCGGATCGAGGGCGACGCCACGGTTTGGGAGAGCGGCCCCCTGGAGAGCCTCGCCCGCGATGGCCAGCTCCACGCCTACCACCATCATGGCTTCTGGCAGGCGATGGACACGCTGCGCGACAAGAAGCACCTCGAAGAACTCTGGGCGAAAGGCGACGCCCCCTGGAAGGTCTGGTGATGGGTGCGCTCAACCCCGATCCCGCCTTCTGGGCCGAACGGCGCGTGCTGCTCACCGGGCATACCGGCTTCAAGGGAGCGTGGCTGAGCCTGTGGCTGGCGCGCCTCGGCGCCCGCGTTTCCGGCTTCGCCCTGCAGCCTCAGACCCGGCCCAGCCTGTTCGAGGCGATCGGCTTTCCGGCGGAGGCCTCGCGGATCGGCGACATCCGCGACCACTCCGCACTCGCGGCGGCCGTGAGGGAGGCCGAGCCCGAGATCGTGATCCATATGGCGGCGCAGGCCCTGGTGCGGCCCTCCTACGCGGACCCGGTCGGGACCTTCGCAAGCAACACCATGGGGACCGTCCACCTTTTGGAGGCGGTGCGGGCGGTGGCGAGCGTGCGCGCCGTCGTCGTGGTGACGAGCGACAAGGCCTACGAGAACCGCGAATGGGCCTACGCCTACCGCGAACCCGAGGCCATGGGGGGGCGCGATCCCTACAGCGCCTCGAAGGGCTGCGCCGAACTCGTCACGAGCGCCTACCGCGCCTCGTTCTTCGGCGCGGACGGCCACCCGGCTCGGATCGCCAGCGCGCGGGCGGGCAACGTCATCGGCGGCGGCGACTGGTCGGCCGACCGGCTGATTCCCGACATCGTGCGCGCGTTTCAAGCGGGGCATTCGGTCGAGATCCGCGCGCCCCACGCGATCCGCCCCTGGCAGCACGTGCTGGAGCCGCTGGCCGGTTACCTGCGCCTCGCCGAATGTCTCGCGGGCGAGGGCGGCGCGGCCTTCGCGGAAGCCTGGAATTTCGGCCCGGCGGACGAGGATTGCCGCCCGGTCGCCCATCTCGTCGAGCGGCTTGCTCAAGGCTGGGGCGCGGGCGCCGGCTGGCACCTCTCGCAGCAGACGCATCCGCACGAGGCGACCTATCTCAAGGTCGATGCCTCCAAGGCCCGCGCCCGGCTGAGCTGGGACCGGCGCCTCGGCCTCGACACGGCTTTGGACTGGACCGCCGCGTGGTACCGCGCGGCCGCCGCCGGCAGCGATCCGCGGGCCCTGGTCGAGGCCGAGATCGCGCGCTACGAGGCCCTCGGCCAGACGCCCGGAGCCCGCGCGTGACCGCACCGACCTGCCGCGCCTGCGGCGCCGCCCTGACCCGAACCTTCTGCGATCTCGGCCTCTCGCCGCTCGCCAATTCCTATGTCACGCCGGAGCGGCGCCACCGGGGCGAGGTCTTCCACCCGCTCCACGCCTATGTCTGTGACGCCTGCTGGCTGGTGCAGCTCGAAGCCTTCGAGAGCCCCGAGGCGATCTTTTCGGATTACGCCTACTTCTCCGGCTTCTCCGCCGGCTGGCTGCGGCACGCGGAGGCCTACGTCGCCGCGATGATCGAGCGCTTCGGCCTCGGGCCGGAGAGCAAGGTCGTCGAGGTCGCGAGCAACGACGGCTACCTGCTGCAATACTTCGTCGCCCGCGGCGTGCCGGTGCTCGGCGTCGAGCCGGCGGCCAACGTCGCCCGCGTCGCAATCGAGCGCGGGGTGCCGACGGAGGTCGCCTTCTTCGGCCGCGACACCGCCCGGCGGCTGGCCGCGGCAGGCCACCGGGCCGACCTGACGGCGGCCAACAACGTGCTCGCCCACGTGCCCGACATCCTCGACTTCGCGGCGGGCTTTGCCGAGATCCTGAAGCCGGAGGGCGTGGCGACGTTCGAATTTCCGCACCTGCTGCGGATGATCGAGAGCCGGCAGTTCGACACGATCTACCACGAGCACTTCTCCTACCTCTCGCTCGGCGTGGTGATCGGCATCCTGCGCCAACAGGGCCTGCGGGTGTTCGATGTGGAGGAATGGCCGACCCATGGCGGCTCGCTGCGCGTCTTCGCCTGCCACGCCCATGCCGCGCACCAGTCGACCCCGGCCCTGGAGCGGGTGGTGCTCAGCGAGTGGGGCGCCAACCTGTTCGACGCGTCCGGCTACGCCGGCTTCGGGCAGGCGGTGGCCGACATCAAATGCGACGCCCTCCGCTTCCTGATCGAGGAGCGGGCGGCGGGCCGCACGGTCTGCGCCTACGGCGCGGCGGCCAAGGGCAACACCTTCCTCAACTATTGCGGCATCGGCCCTGAGCTGGTCGGCGCGGTCGCCGACCGCTCGCCGCACAAGCAGGGCACTTCGCTCCCCGGCAGCCGCATTCCGGTGGTCTCGCCCGACGAACTCCTGGCCATGCGCCCCGACACGGTGCTGATCCTGCCCTGGAACCTCAAGGACGAGATCGCCGGGGAGATGGCGGCCATCCGCGAATGGGGCGGGCGCTTCGCGGTGGCGATCCCCGCATTGACGGTGTTCTGATGGGGGATGCCAGAGGTCCCGCGCTCTCCGTCCTTGCGAGGCGGAGCCGAAGCAATCCCGCTGCACCGTTCTATCCGGAAACGGCGAGCCCCTGGATCGCCTCGCTCACGCTCGCGATGACGGCCGGGAGTGGATCGCACGACGCCCTTCCGAGCCGCATCGGTCAACACGCCTCATGATCTTCGAGGAGCTTGCCCTCCCCGGCCTGTTCCGCGTCGCGCCCGAGCCGCACGCGGACGAGCGCGGCTTCTTCGCCCGCACCCAGTGCGAGGAGACGTTCGTCGCGCGCGGGCTTGTCGGCCGCTTCGCCCAGTCGAGCATCTCGTTCAACCATCGCCGCGGCACGGTGCGCGGCATGCACTTTTCACGGGAGCCCCATGCCGAGACCAAGCTCGTGCGCTGCACGGCCGGCGCGATCCACGACGCGGTGATCGACCTACGGCCCGACTCGCCGACCTATCGGCGCAGCGTGGGCGTGACGCTCTCGGCCGCGAACCGCCACGCGCTCTACATCCCGGCCGGCCTTGCTCACGGCTTCCAGACGCTCTGCGACGACAGCGAAATTCTCTACATGATCGACCGGCCCTTCGTGGCCTGCGCCGCCGACGGGGTGCGCTGGGACGATCCCGCCTTCGACCTCACCTGGCCCGAGCCGGTGACGGTCATCGCAGCCCGCGATCTCGCCTTCC
Source organism: Methylobacterium sp. B4 (assembly GCF_003201865.1). Taxonomy (GTDB): domain Bacteria; phylum Pseudomonadota; class Alphaproteobacteria; order Rhizobiales; family Beijerinckiaceae; genus Methylobacterium. Next base: position 256,719 of record NZ_QJJJ01000003.1, read on the forward strand.
CCGACTGGGCGGTTCGGTGAGGCGGGTCCTCGTCACCGGCGGGGCCGGCTTCGTCGGCCGCCACGCGGTGGCCGCGCTCACGGACCACGGATTCGAGGTGCACGCCGTCGGTCGGACCGCACCGCCGGGCGTGCAGGCCTTCCACGCCGCCGACCTGCTCGACGAAGTCCAGCGCCGCGCCGCCGTGCGGGCGGCCGGTGCGAGCCACCTCCTGCATCTGGCCTGGGTCACCACGCCCGGCCGCTACTGGCAGGCGCCGGACAACCTCGACTGGACGGCGGCGAGCCTCGACCTCGTGCGGACCTTCCGCGAGGCGGGCGGCAGCCGTGCCGTCGTGGCGGGGACCTGCGCGGAGTACGACTGGGCCGACTTGCCGGGCGTCCAGGGCGGCCGCCTCCCTGAATCCGCCCCCTGCCGCCCGGCCACCCTCTACGGCAGCGCCAAGGACGGCCTGCGCCGCATCCTGCACGCCTATGCCGCGACAGCCGGCCTTTCCCTCGCCTGGGGCCGACTGTTCTACCTCTACGGTCCTGGCGAGACGCCGGGCCGGCTCGTGGGCGACGCGGCCCGCGCCCTGATCTCGGGGCAGCGCCTCGCCACCAGCGAGGGACGCCAGCGCCGCGATTTCCTGCACGTCGCCGATGCCGGCGCCGCCTTCGCGGCCCTGCTCGCCTCGGGCGTCGGAGGCGCGGTCAATATCGGCTCGGGCGAAGCCGTACCGGTCCGGGCCATCCTGGAAAGCGTCGGCGCACTGACGGGGCGCCCCGACCTGATCGATTTCGGCGCGCGCCCGCTCGGCGCCACGGAGCCGGCCTGCATCGAGGCCGACATCCGCCGGCTTACCGACGAGGTCGGCTTTCGCCCGGCCTACGGCCTGGAGGCCGGCTTGGTCGAGACGGTCGAGGGTTGGCGCGCCGCGCTCAGCAATGCGGCATCAGCCCCTTGAGACGGGCCAGGATGTCCTCGCCCGCGCAGGGCCGGGCGATGAACTGGGCGCCGTTCGGCATACGGTCGGGATCGGGCGCGGCGCGGCCGGACACGATCAGGATCGGCAGTTCGGGCCGCGCCTGCGCCACCGAGGTGGCCAGTTCGAAGCCGTTGACGCGGCCGGACAGCTCCACATCGGTCACGAGGCCGCAAATGTCGGGCCGCGCTTGTAAAATGGAGAGTGCCCGCTCGGCGGAAGCGCATTGCACGGTGTCGTAGCCGCCCTCCTCCAGCACGTCGCCGAGATCCATGATGGTCAGCGCCTCGTCCTCGACGATGAGGATGACGGGACGGTCGGCTTCCGGATTCGTCGTCTCGGTCTCGCTCGCCACCTTAAGCTCTCCCCGATTGCCCCAACGACCCAACTGGTTCGCGGACTTGACCGTTTCCCCTATCGGAACCCGGTGTGCCGCCGCGATGATCCAACGAGAAACCCTGCTCCCGGTTGCAGGGTCCCTTGGGGACCGTGATGGGTCAACCCCTCGCGGTCCGTGAGACGACCACCGTCACCGCCTCGATCAGGCGATCAAGATCGTCCGCATCGATGCTGAGCGCGGGCGTGAGGTAGACGATGTCGCCGAACGGGCGCACCCAGACGCCACGCTCGAGGAAGCGCCGCTTGAGGTCGGCGAGGTCCGGCGGGCCCGCGAACTGCACCGCACCGATGGCGCCGAGCACGCGGACCTCCCGCACACCGGGAAGCTCGCCCAGGGGGGCGAGACCCTCCTCCAGGCGCGCGGCGATGGCGCGCGCCTGATCCAGGCGCGGCTCGGTCTCGAACAGGTCGAGGCTGGCATTGGCCGCCGCGCAGGCAAGCGGGTTGGCCATGAAGGTGGGGCCATGCATGAGTGCCGCGGCCGGATCGTCCGACCAGAACGCAGAAAAGATCTCGCTGGTCGCGACCGTCGCGGCGAGCGCCATGGTGCCGCCGGTCAGCGCCTTCGAGAGGCAGAGGATGTCGGGCACGACCTCCGCCTGCTCGCAGGCGAACATCGTTCCCGTGCGGGCAAACCCCGTGAAGATCTCGTCGGCGATGAGCGGCAGGCCGTGGCGGCGGGCGAGCCGCGCGACGGTCGCCAGCACCTCCGGCGGATGGGTCAGCATCCCGCCCGCGCCCTGGACCAGCGGCTCGACGATCACCGCCGCGAGTTCGTGGCGGTGGCGGGCAAGCGCCGCATCGAGCGCGGCCTCCGCCTCGGCCGTGCGCGGCAGATCGCAAAAGACCTGGGTCGGCAGGTAGGCGCCGAAGCGGCGATGCATCCCTTCTTCGGGGTCGCAGGCCGACATCGCGCCGAGCGTGTCGCCGTGATAGCCGCCGCGAAAGGCGAGCACCCGGGTGCGGCCGGTCTCGCCGCGGTTGAGCCAGAGCTGCACCGCCATCTTCAGGGCCACCTCGACGGCGACCGAGCCGGAATCGGTGAAGAAGACGTGGTTGAGATCCCCCGGCAGCAGCGCGGCGAGCCGCGCGCCCAGCCGCTCGGCCGGCGCGTGGGTGAGCCCGCCGAACATCACGTGGGGCATGCGCATCAGCTGCTCGGCCATGGCCGCCGCGATGTGCGGGTGATTGTAGCCGTGCACCGCCGTCCACCACGAGGCGATGCCGTCGATCAGCTCGCGCCCGCCCTTGAGCGTGATGCGCGAGCCCCGCGTCGCGATCGCCTCCAGCGGCGGCGCGGCGGATTTCATCTGGGTGTAGGGGCGCCAGAGTTTTTGAGAGGCGAGCGCTGTCATGCGCGGGGGATTGAGGGGTGGCGCTGATGGAGTCAAACGCGTCAGCCCTTCCCTCTCCCCTCTGCGGGAGAGGGTGGCCCCGAAGGGGTCGGGTGAGGGGTCGGCTCAGGTCTTTCCGGAAGCGTCGCTCCCCTCTCCCGCCTGCTCCGCAGGCACCCTCCCCCGCAGAGGGGGGAGGGTTCAAAAAGCCGTCCCTACTCCGCCGCCTCGCCGTAGGCTTCCGGCGGCGGGCAGGAGCAGACGAGGTTGCGGTCGCCGTAGGCGTTGTCGACGCGGTTCACCGGTGGCCAGTACTTGTCCATGCGCAGGCTGCCCGACGGGAAGCAGGCGGCTTCCCGCGAATAGGGCCGCTCCCAGGCGCCGATCAGGTCCTGCACCGTGTGCGGCGCGTTCTTGAGCGGGTTGTTCGCCTTATCCATCCCCCCCTCCTCGATCGCCCGGATCTCCTCGCGGATCGCCAGCATGGCGTCGCAGAAGCGGTCGATCTCGGCCTTGGTCTCGGACTCGGTCGGCTCGATCATCAGCGTGCCCGCCACCGGCCAGCTCATCGTCGGCGGGTGGAAGCCGCAATCGATCAGGCGCTTGGCGATGTCCTCGACCGTCACGCCCGCGCTCTTCTGGAAGGGCCGCACATCGACGATGCACTCGTGCGCGACCCGTCCGTTCCGGCCGGCATAGAGGATGGAATAGGCCCCATCGAGCCGCCGGGCGATGTAGTTGGCGTTGAGGATCGCCACCCGCGTCGCCTGGGTCAGGCCGCGCCCGCCCATCATCAGGCAGTAGCTCCACGAGATCGGCAGGATCGATGCCGAGCCGAAGGCGGCGGCCGAGACCGCGCCCTCCTCTCCGGAGCGCGGATCGGAGGGCAGGAACGGGATCAGGTGCGTCTTCACGCCAATCGGCCCCATGCCCGGCCCGCCGCCGCCATGCGGGATGCAGAAGGTCTTGTGCAGGTTGAGATGGCTGACATCCGCGCCGATGTCGCCGGGCCGCGCCAGCCCCACCATGGCGTTGAGGTTGGCCCCGTCGAGATAGACCTGCCCGCCATGGGCGTGGACGATGTCGCAGAGTTCGCGCACCCGCGCCTCGAACACGCCGTGCGTGGACGGGTAGGTGATCATGCAGGCCGCGAGCTTTTCGGAATGCTGCTCGGCCTTCTTCCGGAAGTCCTCGACATCGATGTTGCCGTGGGCATCCGCCCCGACCACGACGACGCTCATGCCGCACATCTGCGCCGAGGCCGGGTTGGTGCCGTGGGCCGAGGACGGGATCAGGCAGACCGTGCGGTGCCCCTCCCCGCGCGAGAGGTGGTAGCGGCGGATGGCCAGCAGGCCCGCATACTCGCCCTGGGCGCCCGAGTTCGGCTGCATCGAGATCGCGTCGTAGCCGGTGATGGCGCAGAGTTTTTGTGACAGGTCATCGATCAGCTCGCGGTAGCCCAGCGCCTGATCCTCCGGCACGAAGGGGTGCAGTTCCGAGAATTCCGGCCAGGAGATCGGCAGCATCTCGGCGGTGGCGTTGAGCTTCATCGTGCAGGAGCCGAGCGGAATCATCGCTCGGTCGAGCGCGAGGTCGCGGTCACTGAGCCGGCGCATGTAGCGCGTCATCTCGCTCTCGGCCCGGTTCATGTGGAAAATCGGGTGGGTCAGGTAGTCCGAGGTCCGCTCCAGGGCCGCCGGCAGGCGCGGCTCGGGATAGGCCTCGTCGTAGGTCAGCTCGGTGCCGCCGAAGGCGCGCCAGACCGCCTGGATGATGTCGGGCCGGGTGCGCTGATCGACGCTGATGCCGATGCGGTCCGTGCCGATCCGGCGCAGGTTCACCCCGTTCTCGACCGCGCTTTTCAGGATCACGCCCTGGAACGCGCCGACCCGCACGGTGATCGTGTCGAAGAAGTGCGCGGGCTCGACGGTGAAGCCGAGCCGTTCCAGACCGGCGGCCAGGCGCACGGCGTCGCGGTGGACGCGCAGCGCGATGGCCTTGAGGCCGGCCGGCCCGTGATAGACCGCGAACATCGAGGCGATGACCGCGAGCAGCACCTGGCTGGTGCAGATGTTCGAGGTCGCCTTCTCGCGGCGGATATGCTGCTCGCGGGTCTGGAGCGCGAGGCGGTAGGAGCGGTTGCCGCGGGCATCCACCGAGACGCCGACGATGCGCCCGGGCAGTGCCCGCTTGTGGGCGTCGCGGGTCGCGAGGTAGGCGGCGTGCGGTCCGCCATAGCCCATCGGCACGCCGTAGCGCTGCATCGAGCCCACCGCGATGTCGGCGCCCATCTCGCCGGGCGCCTTGAGCAGCGTCAGCGCCAACGGATCGGCGGCGACCACGGCGAGCGCACCAGCCTCATGAAGCGCGGCGATGAGATGGGTAAAGTCGTGAACCGCGCCGTTCACGCCGGGATACTGGAACAGCGCTCCGAAGACCGTGGACGGGTCCAAATCCGAAAAGGGATCGCCGACGACGATCTCCCAGCCGAGCGGTGCCGCGCGGGTCCGCAGCACGGCGATGGTCTGGGGCAGGCAATCGCGATCGACGAAGAAGGCGTTGCGGTCCGACTTCGCCACGCGGCGCGCCATGCCCATGGCTTCGGCCGCGGCGGTGGCCTCGTCGAGCAGCGAGGCGTTGGCCATGTCGAGGGCGGTGAGGTCGCAGACCAGGGTCTGGAAATTGAGCAAAGCTTCCAGCCGGCCCTGGCTGATCTCGGGCTGGTAGGGCGAGTAGGCGGTGTACCAGGCCGGGTTCTCGAAGATGTTGCGCTGGATCGCCGGCGGCATCGTCGTGCCGTGGTAGCCCTGGCCGATCAGCGAGACGAGCAGCCGGTTCCTGTTGGCGGTGGCGCGCAGCTTCTCCAGCGAGCGCCGCTCGGTGAGCGAGATCCCGAAATCGATGTACTCCGCCTGACGGATGTCGGGGGGCAGCGTCTCGTCGATCAGCGCGTGCAGCGACTTGGCGCCGACCGTCTCCAGCATCTGGTCGATCTCGGAGAGCTTCGGGCCGATATGGCGGCGGGCTGCGAAATCGAAGGGGTCGTGGCGGTCGTATTTCATGGGGTGCCTCTTGGGCGAATGGGCTGAGCATCCCTCTCCCGCGGAGGGGAGAGGGCTGACCGTCTGCGCTAGTTGGCGAACTCCGCGTAGGCCGCCTCGTCCATCAGCGCGTCCATGGCGGAGGCATCGTCGAGCTTGAGCCGGTAGAGCCAGCCCGCGCCCTGCGGGTCGGCGCCGACCGAGGCCGGGTCGGCGACCGCCGCCTCGTTGACCTCGGTGACCTCGCCGGAGAGCGGCGCGTAGACGTCGGAGGCCGCCTTGACGGACTCGACGACGGCCGCCGCCTCGCCCTTGGTGAGCTTGGCTCCGACCTTGGGAAGCTCCACGAAGACGAGGTCGCCGAGTTGTTCGGCGGCATGCGCCGTGATGCCGACCGTGGCGATGTCGCCGTCGAGGCGCAGCCATTCGTGCTCGTCGGTGAAACGCAGCATGGTTCGAACTCCTGACACGAGAGAGATCAGCCGCGCTTGAAGCCGGCCGGGACGAAGGGAAGCGGGGAGACGACGAGGGGGAGACGCTGGCCGCGGACCTCGGCGAAGACGCGGGTGCCGGGCGCGGTCAGCGCGGCCGGCAGGAAACCCATGGCGACGGGCGCCCCGACGCTCGGGCCGAATCCGCCGGAGGTGACGCGGCCGACCGGCTCGCCGCCGGCCTCGGCGGCGAAGAGCGGAGCTTCCGCCCGCACGGGCGCCCTGCCCTCGGGGCGGAGGCCGACACGCCGCCGGGACGGCCCGCCCTCCATCGCGGGGAGGATGGTGTCCGCGCCCGGAAACCCGCCCTCGCGGGCGCCGCCCCGGCGGCGGGCGGGCGAGATCGCCCAGGCGAGGCTGGCCTCGACCGGGTTGGTACCGGGGTCGATGTCCGCCCCGTGCAGCGGCAGGCCGGCTTCGAGGCGCAGGGAATCGCGAGCGCCGAGGCCGACCGGCAGCACCTCGGCCTCCGCGAGCAGGGCCTCGGCCACAGCCTCGGCCCGCTCGGCGGGCACCGCGATCTCGAACCCGTCCTCGCCGGTATAGCCGGAGCGGCTGACGAGGCAGGACGCGCCGATCATCGCGACCGCGCGCACGTCCATGAAGCGCATCGCCTCGGTCTCGGGTGCCAACCGCGCCAGCACCTCGGCCGCCTTCGGGCCCTGAAGCGCGATCAGCGCATCCGGCACGAGCGCCATGTCGATTTCGTCCGGCAGGTGCGCCCTGAGATGCGCGAAACCGGCGGCCTTGTTGGCCGCGTTGACGACGACGTGGAGCCGGTCGGGCAGGCGCGCGACCATGAGATCGTCGAGGATGCCCCCGGCTGCGTCCGTGAGGAAGCCGTAGCGCTGGCGGCCCTCGGACAGGCCGAGGACGTCGATGGGGATCAGCGCTTCGAGGGCGCGGGCCGCCTCCGCGAGGTCGCCGGAGCGGGGCGTCAGCGCGATCTGGCCCATATGCGACACGTCGAAGAGACCGGCCGCCGCCCGCGTGTGCAGGTGTTCCTTGAGCAGCCCGCCGGGGTAGTGCAGCGGCATCGCGTAGCCCGCGAACGGCACCATCTTGGCGCCAAGGCGCAGATGGAGCGCGTGCAGCGGCGTCTGCGCCAGCGGATCAGCGAAAACGGGGGCGGCGGGGCTCAAGGCCCCGGCAGCTTGCAGGCTCATCGGGCACTCCACGACAGACGGATCTTGCCCGCCGGCCGGCTGGCAAGTTGCCCCCATCTGTCGCGCTTACCTGAGAGCTTCCCTCACTCGAATCTTGAGCGAGGTTTCTCCTTCGGTGGACGCCGGACGGCGCCTCTCTCCAGATTGTCCAACGATACGGTGATTGTGCCTGAGAGTTTCCGGGGGTGGTTGCTCCGTCGGCGCCATAACCTCTCTCGCGAGCGGCCTGGGCTCTCCCGTATCGTCTGTATCGGACGCCGCAAGGCTCGCACTTTGCCCGAGGGCGCGCAAGCCGACCCCGGTGACGATCAGCGCATCATGTTGCGCTGGCGGCAATAGCCGCGGAAGCTCTCGAAGCCCGCCGGGCAGCGGCGGACGCAAGCCCCGGCCGCGTATTTGAGCGGCGGCCGGCAGGCTTTGCGGAAGTTCTGCTCCCCGAACAGGTAGGATTGGGCCGGGCCGGCGAGCGCCGGGGCAGGGCCGCCGACGGCCCAGGCGGCGGCGAGCAGCAGGGCGGCGAAAATGGGACGGGGCATGAGACGGTTTCCTCGAAAGCCTCCGGCAACGCGCGGACCCGAGCCGGGTTCGACCCGACCGTGACGGGCCCTGCCGCGGCCCGTGCTTGACATCCCTCGACGACCGCCGCCTTCAGGCGCGATGTCCCAGACCTCTTCGTCGCAAGACCCGACCCGGAGCCTCGACGCGTTCGCCCGCGAGAAACTCGCCGGGCTGGATGCGGCCGCCCTGCGCCGCCGGCTCGTAGCCACCGCCCGCGGCCCCGATGCGGCGGCCGAGCGGGGGGGCCGCGCCCTCGTCTCGTTCTCCTGCAACGACTATCTCGGCCTCGCCCACGAGCCGCGGGTGATCGCGGCGGCCGCCGAAGCCCTCACGCGCTACGGCGCGGGCGCCGGCGCCTCGCGGCTGGTGACGGGCAATTCGCCCCCGCTCGTCGCGCTGGAGGAGCGGCTCGCCCGCCACAAGGGCAAGGAGGCGGCCCTCCTCTTCGGCTCCGGCTATCTGGCCAATCTCGGCATCGCCCCGGCCCTCGTCGGCGAAGGCGACCTGATCCTGATCGACGAACTCGGCCATTCCTGCCTGTTCGCGGGCGCGAAGATGTCGGGCGCGCAGGTCGTGCGCTTCGCCCACAACGAACTGGCGCAGTTGCGCGGCCTCCTCGCCGAGCATCGCGGCACGGCGCGGCGGGCGCTGATCCTGACCGAGCGGGTGTTCAGCATGGACGGCGACCGGGCGCCGCTGCCCGAGATCCTGGCGCTCGCAGGGGAATACGACGCCTGGACGCTGGTGGACGACGCCCACGGCCTCGGCGTGGTCGAGCCCGGCACCCGGGCGCCGCTGGAGATGGGCACGCTCTCGAAGACGCTGGGCTCCTACGGCGGCTATCTCTGCGCCTCGCAGGCCGTGATCGACCTGCTGACGAGCCGGGCGCGCAGCCTCGTCTACACCACCGGCCTGCCCCCGGCCTCCGCCGCCGCGGCGCTCGCCGCCCTGGACATCGTCGAGGCCGAACCGGCCCGCGCGGCCCGGCCGCTGGCGCTCGCCCGCCGCTTCACCGCCCGGCTCGGCCTGCCCGATGCGACGAGCCCGATCGTACCGGTGCTGGTCGGGGAAGCGGAGGCGGCGCTCGCCCTCTCGGCAGCCTTGGAGGCGCGCGGCTTCCTCGTCGTCGCGATCCGCCCGCCGACGGTGGCTCCCGGCACGGCCCGCCTGCGGGTCGCCTTCTCGGCTGCCCACGGCGAGGCGCAGGTGGATGCCCTGGCCGAGGCGTTGGCCGCACTCGCTCCGGAGAGCGTGCGCGCCGCCTGACGGGTCAGGCGGAGTGCGGAGCGAGCCGGCGGATCGAGGTGAGCGCGCCGAAGCTTTTGGCGGCGATGCGCTCGGCCGCCTCGCGCAGCGGCTCGACCGCCACCGCCATGTGGTGGCCGTTGGCGTGGATGAGCCGGTCGGCATCGAGCATCAGCCCGACATGGCCCTTCCAGAACACGAGATCGCCGCGCGCCAAGCCGTCGAGCCCCGGCGGCAGCGGCTCGCCGAGCGCCCGCTCCTGCTGGTCCGCATCGCGGGGGCAGGCGCGCCCCGCCGTCTCCAGGCAGATTTGGACCAAGCCTGAGCAATCGAGGCCGAGGCTGGTGCGACCGCCCCAGAGATAGGGCGTGCCGACCAGCCGCTCGGCGGTGGCCGCGAAATCGGGTTCGGCTGAGCCCAGGGGCGCGACGTGGCCGGCGAAGACGTAGCCGCCCTGCGCGAGCCGCCGGTACTCGCCCTCGTCCCCTTCCAGCGCGAGGGCGGCGCCGAGGCTCAGATGCGCGACGTGCGGCCGCTTCAGGTCGGGCGCCGGGTAGACGAAGGTACGCAGGGCCGCGACCCGGTGGGTCGGCGCCGGATCGGCGGGGCCGAGCGCGGCCTCGGGCAGGTAGCCGACATAACCGTCCCGGGCGATCTGGACCCAGGCGAAACCGTCGCCGCGATCGAACACCGTCACGGCGTCGCCCAGCACCGCCTCCGTGTCGAGCCCGGCCTCCGGGCGCGGCGCTCGGCGCAGGGGCGCGGCGGGGACGACGACCCGTGCAGGCTCCCCGGCGACGTATCGCTGCGCCTCGACGATCCCGCGCAGGCGGATGTCGGCGAGGTCGGGCCGGGCCAGGGTGAGGCGGGGATCGCGCATATCGGACATGATGGAGCCTGCCTCGCTCAGGATCGGGGCGGGATTGGGGATCGCCGGCCCGTGCCGACGGAATTGCGTGGAGGCGGAGGAGATCTTGCGCTCGATGCCACGCCTTGCCGCATAGCCGCGACACTTTGCCTCGAATCACACGGACCGGCCGGCTCGCATCGTCATCGAATGTACTGGCGCATCAGGACAACCGGCGCGCATCCTGCATGGGAGACGAGCGGGAACGTCCGTCGGTCAAGCCATGCGGCTGACGGTCCGTCACGTCCGATCTGTGTGCACTGCACAAACCGGACGGGCCGTCCTAAGATCGGTGCATGAAGACCGCGAGTCGTGCCGTGAAAAAGACCCAGAAGAGCTTCCAGGATCTGCCGCCGATCCGGGTGCGGCGCGAGCCGCCCACGGTGACCGAGGCGGTGACCGCCGCGCAGGATCTCGCCGACGATGTCGAGCAGCAGGTCGAGATCGCCGCCGGGCTGATCGGCCTGAGCCCGGACGAGGTGCGCCCGCACGTGGTCGCGGCCGCCAAGGCCGCGGCGGCCCGGCCGGCCCATCGCCCGCAGGAGCACCGCATCCTGGCGCCCTCCAGCCCCAACCGCGCGCCCCCGCGGACGGTGGTGGTGGAGCGGCGCAGCCGGCCGACGGTGGTGATCGAGCGCCGCGGGCGCCCTCTCGACCCGCGCCGCTGAGTCACCAGGGCAGCGTCTCGCCCCGGTAATCGAGGAAGGCCGGATCGACCCGGCCGGCCCGCGCCTCGATCACATCCGCCAAACCGGCGGCGCTCGTCGCCACGTCGAGGTCGGCGCCCTCGCCGCCCATGTCGGTGGCGACCCAGCCCGGATGCAGCAGCAGCACGCCGAAATCGCGCGCCGCGTGGCGCGCGGCGAAGCTGCGGGCGTTGGTGTTGAGCGCCGCCTTGCTCGCTCGGTAGTTCTCCCAGCCGCCCTCCGCGTTGAGGGCGACGCTGCCGAGGACCGAGGACATGAAGGCGAGCGTGGCGCCGGGCGCCAGGGTGTCGGCGAAGCGTTCCGCGAATAGGATCGGGCTCACCGCATTGGTGAGGTAGACCTGCGCATGGACCGCCCGCGGCACCGCGTGGAGCGGCTTCTCCGCTTCGATCAGGACGCCCGCGACGACGAAGATCAGATCGAAGGTCTCGCCCGCCAGCCGCTCCCGTAGGGCGGCGACCGACCCGTCGTCGTCGATCTCCACCGTCTCGACCCGCAGGCCGCGCGTCGCCAGCACCTCGAGGCCGGGCGAGGCCCCGCGACGCGTCGCCGTCACCCGCCAGCCGCGATCGAGGAAGATTTCGGCGAGCCCGAGCCCGAGCCCACGGGAGGCTCCGACGATCAGCGCGGATTTCTTGCGGTCGGGCATGGTCGTTCGGTCTTCCTTGCGCGAGAATGCGTCGAACGGTTCGAAGGGGTTCAGCCTTCGGGCGCCGGATCGAGGAGAGCCGCGACGCGGGCGGCGGCCTCCTCGACGGATCCGGGATCGGCCGTGCCGGCCAGGGACGCCGTCCCATCGGCGAGACGCGCGCGCAGATCGAAGCTTCGCACCTGCGTGCAGATCGCCACCCCCGTCACGCCGTCGCCGCTGATCGGAACGGTCAGACCGGCCGCGCGGGCACCCGCGGCAACCGTTGAGATCACCACCGCGATGGCGACCCCGTGCCGGTTGACCGCCTCCGGGCTCAGGACCAGCCAGTAATGGCGATCGCGCGTTTCTCGTCCGGCGACCGGGTTCGGATTGATCGAGTAGATCTCGCCGCGTCTCGGAACGCCTGGTCGCGGCCCCATCAGCCGATCTCGTCCCCAACCGGATCGCCGTCGAGTGCGCCCTCGACGCCGCGATAGAGGTCCGGAAGCTGGTCGGCGCCGACGAGAAGTTCCGAGAGCGTGTAGCGGCGTCGCTGCGCGGGCGGTGCGTCCGCTACCGGCTTGGCCACGATTGCCCCGCCCTTCACGTCGAGCGCGAGCGAGCTTCCCGCATCCACCCCGATACGGGCGAGCAGGGCGGCGGGAAGCGTCACGATGCGGGCGCCGCCCTGACGGCGCACCTTCACGATCGTCGTCATCACCACTCCTTCTGTGCTACTTATGTAGCACAGCTCCGACAGGCGGGCGAGCGGCCTCAATCGCCCGTCTGCACCGACCACGTCGCGTGGCGCACCTCCGGCCGCTTCGCGAGATCGGCCACCACGGCGTCGAGATCCTTGGCCTCCACCGCCGTCGCGGTGAGCGTGGCGATGACGTCGACGCTGGTCTCGCCGCGCTCCTCCACCTCCGTGCTGCCGACAGGATAATCCGCCGCCTCCAGCCGCTCGACCAGCAGGTCGCGGGCGGGACCGGCCGCCTCGGGTGCGACGCTCACCTGCACCTCGTAGGTCGCTTCCGTCGCGCTCTCGTCGATGGGGATGCGGTCGATCAGGTTGACGAGCGGGCGCAGCAGGGTGTTGCCGGCCAGCACCGCGGCGGTGACGAAGCAGGCCTCCAGCGGCAGGTCGGCGCCGGCGAAGGCGCCGACCGCGGCCGAGCACCAGAGCGTCGCGGCGGTGTTGAGGCCGCGCACGTTCATGCCCTCCTTCATGATCACGCCCGCGCCCAGGAAGCCGATGCCCGAAATCACGTAGGCCACGGTGCGCGTCGCCCCCTCGCCGCCGGTCAGCCGCATGCCGAGGTCGACGAAGGCGGCGGCGCCCAAGGCCACCAGCACGGCGGTGCGCAGGCCCGCCGTGCGCTGCCGGTACTGCCGCTCGGCCCCGATCAGGGTGCCGAGGCCGAAGGCGACGACGAGGCTGATGCCGGAATTGAGCGCTTCCGGAGTCGGAACGGGAAAAGGGCCGGCCATGGTGTCCTGGTGTCTGGCGAAGTATCCGAGGGAGAGACTCCCCGCTGTCGCAGGAGCGTGACGGTTGCGTGACGTGCGCCGCGTTGCGCCGCGGCCCGCGTATTCGTGAAGCGAGACGGGCGCGGCTCGCCTCTTCGGCCACGGAGACCGGGCGGTCAATTTGCCCGAGGGACCGGAGACGCCGCGGGATTGACGGGGCGCCTGGGCAGCGGGCAAACCGGCAAGATTGTGGGAGCCATAAGAAGAACCCACGGCGAGGAGATGCCGATGCGGCAGGATCTTTCCCCTGCGACGAGTCCGGAAGTCCGTCCGGCGGACGCCGGGAGCCTCCGCGCATGAGCGGTCAGGCCCTCGCCGCCCCCCCGGTCGCCCCCCTGGCCGAAGCTCCCGCCCGCAAAGCCGATGCCGGCATCCGCGACCGCATCCTCCAGCTGCGCGACGGCCTCAGCCACGGGCTGATCGGCGCCGAGAAGCTCGTCGAGCGCCTGCTGATCGGGCTGCTGACCGGTGGCCACCTGCTGATCGAAGGCGCCCCGGGGCTCGCCAAGACCCGCGCGGTCAAGCGCCTCTCGGACGGGCTCGACGGCTCCTTCGCCCGCGTGCAGTGCACGCCCGACCTGATGCCTGCCGACCTCACCGGAACCACAGTCTGGCGCCAGGATGCGGGCACGTTCGAGTTCCTGCCCGGGCCCCTGTTCCACTCGCTGATCCTCGTGGACGAGGTGAACCGCGCGCCGCCCAAGGTGCAGTCGGCCCTGCTCGAGGCCATGGCCGAGAGCCAGATCACGGTCTCGGGCCATACCCACCGCCTGCCCGATCCGTTCATGGTGGTGGCGACGCAGAACCCCATCGAGCACGCGGGCACCTTCCCGCTGCCGGAGGCGCAGCTCGACCGCTTCCTGCTCCACGTCGTCGTCGAGATGCCCGACGAGGCCTCCGAGCGCCGCATCCTCGACCTCGTGGAGGGCGAGTTGAACCATCACGCCGAGGCGATGCCGGTGAAGCTCTCGGTGGCCGAAGTGATCGCCGCCCGCGAGGCCGCGCTCGCCACCTACGTCTCGCCTGCCCTGAAAGACTACCTCGTGCGGCTCGTCTCGGGGACGCGCACCGACGCCGTGGCGCCGGACCTGCGCGCCTCCATCGAGCACCCGGCCTCGCCGCGCGGCACGCTGGCCCTGATGGTGGCCGGCAAGGCACGGGCCTATCTGCACGGGCGCGACCACGTGGTGCCCGAGGATATCTCCGAACTGGCCGCCGATGCCCTCTCCCACCGCATCGGCCTGACTTGGCGGGCGGCGGCCGAGGGGCGCACCACCCGTGGCATCGTCGGCGGGCTCGTCGCGCGGACGCGGGCGCTGTAGCTCCCATGACCGCCAGCGCGGCACCCGCCACCGACCCGCACGACGCCCCCGGCATCCATCTCTCCGGGGCCGGCCTGATGAGCCTGCGCCACCTCGCCCGGCGCGGCGTCTCACCCTCGACCCGCACCATCGCCGGCCTGCCCGGCGGCATCGTCACGCGCAAACGCGGGCGCGGCTCTGAGCCGGACGACGTGCGGCCGTGGTCGGAGGGCGACGACCGCCGCTTCATCGACCGCAACGCCACCGCGCGCACCGGCGAACTCCACGTGCGCACCCACCACGACGAGCGCGACCGCGCCGTGGTGCTGCTCGCCGATTTCCGGCCCTCCATGCTGTTCGGCACCCGCCGGGCTCTGCGCTCGGTCGCGGCGGCCGAAGCGCTCGCCCTGCTCGGCTGGCGCATCGTCGGCGACGGCGGGCGCATCGGCCTCATCGTCGCGAGCGCGGGCGAGCCCGCCGTGGTGCGCCCGGCCGGCGGCGAGCGGGCGATGACCGCGGTGACCGGGGCGCTCGCCCATGCCCACGCGGCGGCCCTCGCTGCCACCGCCAAGGACGACCCGCCGCTCACCGACACCCTGGCGCTGGCCCGTTCCCTGCTACCCTCCGGCGGCCATCTCGTGCTGGCGAGCGCCCTCGACGCCCCGGGCCCGGACTGGGAGAGCCTGCTCACCGCCCTGGCCGAGCGGCTCTCGATCCGCCTGCTCCTCGTCAGCGACGCCTTCGAGCGCCAGCGCCGGCCGGGCTTCTATCCCTACGCCCTGCCCGACGGCCGCCGCGGCACGGTGGAAGCCCGCCCCGGCGCTCCGGCGGTGGAGACCGGCGGCGCGGACGATCCGCGCCTCGCCCGCCTCCATGCCTGCGGCGTCGAGAGCCTGCGCATCGATGTCGAGGGCGGCCCCGAGAGCTACGCCCCGCTGATGGAGCGGCTCGATGCGGTGCTGTGACACGAGGCCCCTCTCCTCACTGCGGGAGAGGATGCCTGCGGGGCAGGCGGGTGAGAGGCCGGCTCCGCACCGTCCGGAAGCCTCGCCCCCCTCCCTCGACCCCTGCACGCCGAGGGGGGAGGGTAGTTCGGTGGCGGAATCGCGATGACGGCGCCCGACCTCTCCGCCCTGCGCGGCCTGCACCTGCCCACCGGAGGCGGCGGCGCGGTCAACCCCGAGATGGTGGCCGCGATCGCGCTCGGCTTCACCCTCGCGCTCCTCGTCGGCGGGCTCCGCCTTCTTCGGGCGCGGCGCGGTGCATCCGTGCGCCGGGCGGCCCTGCAGGAACTCGCGCTGGCGAGCCGACTCGAGCCGGAGGCGCGGCGCGTGGCCCAGGCCCGGCTCCTGCGCCGCGTGGTGCGCACGCTCAAGGGCGAGGAAGCGGCCCGCACCCGCGGCCCGGCCTGGGCCGAAACGCTGGACGCGACCTTCGGCACCGACTTCTTCCGCAACGGGGCCGGCCGCGCCTTCGCCGACGACCTCTACCGGCGGCCCGGCAGCGGCGACCCTGCCGGGATCGATGCCGGCCTGAGCCGCCTCGTCGCCAAGATCCGGGCCTGAGCTGCCATGCCCGCCGATCTCTTTCCCGTCTGGCTCACGGCGCTCGCCTCCGCCTTCGACTTCGCGAGCCCCCTCGCGCTGCTGCTCCTGCCCCTGCCCCTGCTCGCGGCCCGGCTGATCCCAGCGGAACGGGAGGGCGGCAGCGGCGCCCTGCGGGTGCCGCCCTCCCTCGTCGGCGCGGCGGAGCGGGCCGAGAGCGTGGTCGCGCGCGGACGTCGCCGGCTCTGGCTCACGGGCACGCTCTGGGCGGCGCTGGTCACGGCGCTGGCCGGCCCCCGCCTCGTCCTGCCCGCCACGGCGCTGCCGGCTTCCGCCCGCGAGATCGTGCTGACGCTCGACCTCTCCGGCAGCATGGAGCGCAAGGATTTCTCCCTCGACGGCGAGACGGTGAGCCGGCTGGCCGCAGTCAAGCGCGTCGGCGCCGAGTTCATCCGCCGCCGGGCCGGCGACCGGATCGGCCTCGTCGCCTTCGCCGATCAGGCCTACGTCGCCGCCGCGCCGAGCTTCGACACGGCCTCCGTCGCCCGCACGCTGGAAGAGGCGACCATCGGCCTCGTCGGGCGCTCCACCGGCATCGGCGACGGGCTCGGCCTCGCCCTCAAGCGCCTCGCGCCCGCGCAGGTCGCCGATGCGGAGGGCGGTGGTCCTCCCCCGTCCCGCGACAAGGTCGTGGTGCTGCTCTCGGACGGGGCCAACAATGCCGGCCAGACCGCTCCCAAGGAGGTCGCGGAACTGGCAAAGGATCTGGGCGTGCGCGTCTACACCATCGCCCTCGGGCCGATCGACATGGCCGACAACCCCAACAACGAGCAGGATGTCGTCGATGTCGAGACCCTGCGCGCCATGGCCGAGGCGAGCGGCGGTCGCGCCTTCCGGGTGAAGACCACCGACGATCTGGAGAACGTGGCTGCCGCCATCGACGAGCTGGAGGGCGGTCGCGCCAAGGCGCCGCCGCTGCCGCTGCGCCGGGACCTCTGGCCCTGGCCGGCGGCCCTCGCCTTCCTCTGCGCCTGCGGCTTGCTCGCGACGAGGCGCCGGCTGTGATCGACACCTTCGCACTCCTGCGCCCCCTCTGGTTCCTGGCGATCCCCCTCGTGGCGGCTCTGGCCCTGCGCGCCGCGTGGCGCTCGGCCCCGCTCGGCGACTGGGGCAAGGCGGTCGATCCCCACCTGATGGCGCTGCTCGCCCGCCGCGGCGCCGTGCTGGGCGGACGGCGGCAGGCCAACCTCGCCGCGGCGCTCGCGGCCGGCCTCCTCGCCCTGGCGCTGACCGGCCCGGCCGTGGAGCGGCCGGAGGCGGCCACCTTCCGCAACCTCGATGCCACCGTGATCGTGCTCGACCTCTCCCGCTCGGTTACCGAGGGCGGTCGCTTCAAGGAGGCGCGGCAGGCGGCGCAGGCCGTGGCGGAAGCCGCCGGCACCCGCTCGGCGGCGCTGATCGTCTACGCGGGCGACGCCTATACCGCCGTCTCGCCCACGACCGACCGGGACAGTATCGCCACCACTCTGTTCGCCCTCGACGCCGACACCGTGCCCGATCGCGGCACCCATCCCGAGCGCGGCCTGGCGCTGGCCCGCCGCACGCTCGCGGAATCGAACGTCGTCTCCGCCGACGTGGTGCTGATCTCGGACGGCGACGGCATCGGGCAGGCCGCCGAGCGCGAGGCCGCCGCGATCCGCGACCGGGGCTGGCAGCTCCACGGCCTGTTCGTTCCCGCCGCCAGGGCCCTGCCGCCGGGCGCGCCGCAGACCGACCGCGCCGCCCTCGACCGGCTCGCCGCCGCGGGCGGGGGACGGGCCGCCGACATCGAGGCCGCCGGGCCGGTGCTCGACCGGGTCGGCGCCTCGACCGCGCAGCATCTCGCCGCGGGCGGCTACGGCGTGCTCGCCTTCGCCGATCTCGGCCGCTGGCTCCTGTTGCTCGCCCTCGTGCCCGCCCTCTTCCTGTTCCGACGGAGCGCGTGATGCTGGCGCCGCTGCCTCCCCGCGCCTTCGCATCCGCGACGCCTCTGCTGCGGGGCATGCCCCGGGCCTTCCCCCGGCACTGGCGCCGGCTCGCCCGCATCGCCGGGCTGGCGCTCGCGGGGGCTGGTATCCTCGGCTTGATGCTGCTGTCCGAGCCGCGCACCAGCCTCGGGCGACTGCTGATGGCGAGTGGGTTTCCGGGTGCGGCGGTCTCGGTGTTCGATCAGACCGCTTGGCGAGCGGCCGCCCTCTACGAGGCCGGACGCACCAACGAGGCGATCCCGCTGTTTCGGGCGCAAGGGAAGCGCGGTGCCTACAATCTCGGCAACGCGCTCGCCCGCTCGGGCGACCTCAAGGGCGCGCTCGACGCCTACGACGAGGCGCTCCTCTACAACCCGCGCGACGCCGACGCGCAGGCCAACCGCTCGTTGATCGCGCGGGCGTTGGAGGAGGAGTTCGACCGCGGCAAGGGCGGCGGCATCGCCAATGCCGCGGCCCAGTACGGCGCCCGCTACAACAACACCGCCAACCAGGATCAGAACGACGACATCCGCGCCACGTCCAGCGGTGAAGGACTGGCCGGCAACAAGGAGGCGGGTTCCTCCGCTTCCCTGCCCGGCACCAGCCCCGTGGCGCGCCGCGGCAAGGCGGAGCAGCAGGCGATCGATTCCGGCAAGGGCCAGGCTCGCGGCTCGGCCAGCGACGCGGCGGGCCGCGGGCGCCAGGGCGCCGGCTCGGCCATGGTCGCCGCAGCCCCCGAGCGGGAGGCGCGGCGGGTCACCAAGAGCTTCGAGGCGCACGAGATCCACCCCGACCGGCTCTGGCTCCAGACCCTGCCGGACGAGCCGGGCCGCTACCTGAAGCTGCGCCTCAAGGCCGAGCAGGCCCGCCGCGTCGAGGCCGGCACCGCGATCCCGGGAGGCAGCAACCCGTGGTGACGTTTTTCGGCTTTCTCGGGCGTGGCGCGAAGCGCCCTTCCCCCTCTGTGGGAGAGAGGGGGGTGCTGGCGCTCCTTCTTACCCTTCTCATCTGTCTTTCCGCGCCCGCCCGGGCCATCGAGCCCGGCGACCTCACCCTTACGGTCACGCCCGATCTCTCCGGCGGTGCGCCGCCCTATGCCCGTGAGATGGTGCTCCTGCGCCTGCGCGGGGTCTACCGCACGCAGATCCTGCTGGAGGAGGTGCGCCAGCCGGCGCTCGTCAACTTCTCCTGGACGCAGCTCGGCCGCGATACCTGGGGCCGCACGCGGCTGCCCGACGGACAGATGGCGCTGGAATTCGAGCGCACCATCGCGATCTTCCCGCAGCACACGGGCAGCTTCACCATCGACCCGTTCGTGCATCGGCTCACCATCAACGACGGGGGCGAGCGTAAGCAGATCGACGTGCGCTCGGAGCCCGTTCCCTTCCCCGTGGCCCCTTGGAAGGGCGAGGGCGGCGGCCCCGACGCGGCGGAGCCCTGGTGGCTCCCGGCGCGCGACGTGGCGATCACCGATTCCTGGGACCCCGACCCGGAGACGATCAACCAGGGCGAGACCGCCCGGCGGATCGTCACGCTCGAAGCGCAAGGGATGCTGGCCGAGGGGCTGCCGCCGCGGCCGGTGATGCGCACCCGCGGCATCATCACCTTCGCCGGGCCGGTAAAGCGCGAGACGATCATCACCCCCACCGGCCCCGTGGCCCGGGCGACCTATCAGTGGGACATCAAGAAGGGCGTAGCCGAGGTGATCCCGCTCGACGCCATCAAGATCCCCTGGTTCGACACGCTCACGCGCACCATGCGGGAGGCCGAGATCCCCGCCCGCCAGATCGGCGGCGGCTTCGCCGAGCGCGAGGACGACCTGAAGCCCGCCACCCCCGCCTCCTGGGGCGTCCTCGGCGCCGCGGCCCTGGCTGCCTTCGGCCTCGGGCTGGCGCTGATCGGCTTCCGGACGGGTCCGGGGCGCCTGCGCCTCGAACGCGCCGGGGCCCGCGCCCTGCACGGGGCCGCAGCCGCGGGCGATGCGGCGGCCTTCCGCGCGGCGCTGGCCCGCGCCGAGCAGGCCCAACCGGAGCTGGCCGCCCTCTGGCGGGCGGAGCCGGATCTCGCGCGGGATCTCGCCGCCCTCGACCGGCAGGTCTTCGGCCGGGCTCCCGCCGGGGACGCCCGGCCCGACCTTCCCGGTCTCGCCCGCAGGCTCGGGCAGCCGCGGCGCCCGCTCCTTCCGGGCGCGCTCGCCCCCGAGCCCCGGCTCGCGCCCCTCGACGGACCGATCGCGCAGGCGTGAGCCTCGAGCCGGTGAACGGCCGCGCCTCGACCTCGGTTGGCTCCGAAGCGGCCGCTCCGACGCGGTCCGAGAGCCAGCGAGACGAGGTCGGACGTGAACGCTGCGAGCCCGATTCCCTACCATCCGTCGGTGGAGCAGCCGAGCGACGACGAGGAGGACGTGCACGCGCAGATGCTGGCGACCTTCGCCAAGATCCAGTGCACCACCTTCGAGGATTACGGCCGGGCGGTGCGAGGCGTCCACGCCAAGGCGCACGGCCTGCTCACCGGCCGTCTGGAGGTGCTGGACGCTCTGCCGTCGGCCCTGGCGCAGGGCCTGTTCGCCCGGCCGGGCTCCTACGAGGCGGTTTTGCGCTTCTCCACCAACCCGGGCGACATCCTCGACGACAGCGTCTCGACCCCGCGCGGCCTCGCGCTCAAGATCGTCGGCGTTCCGGGGGAGCGCCTGGACGGCGCCGAGGGCACGACGCAGGACTTCGTGATGGCCAATGCTCCCGCCTTCACGGCGCCGGACGACGCGGCCTTCCTGAAAAGCCTGAAATTGCTCGCGGCCACCACCGACACGCCGCAGATCTTCAAGAAGGCGTTCTCCGCCATGCTGCGCGGGGCCGAGACCGTGCTGGAGAGCCTCGGCACCCAGAGCCCGACCCTGATCGCGATGGGCGGCCACCCGGAGACGCACATCCTCGGCGAGACCTTCTACAGCCAAGTGCCCCTGCGCTGGGGCGACTACGTCGCCAAGGTCGCCGTCGCCCCGGTCTCGCCCGCGCTGACCGCACTCACGGGGGCGGCCCTGAACGTCAACGGCCGGCCGAACGGCCTGCGCGAGGCGGTCACCGCCTTCTTCGCCGAGCACGAGGGCGTGTGGGAGCTGCGGGCACAGTTGCGCACCGACGCGGAAACGATGCCGGTGGAGGACGCTTCGAAGCCCTGGCCGGAGGAGACGAGCCCCTACCTCGCGGTGGCCCGCCTCACCGTGCCGCGGCAGGACGCGTGGAGCGAGGCCAACGTGAAGCGGATCGACGACGGATCCGCCTTCAATCCCTGGCACGCGCTGGCCGCGCATCGCCCCCTCGGCTCGATCATGCGGGCGCGCCGGGCGGCCTATCCCGCGTCAGCCGGATTCCGGGCGGAGCATAACGGCTGCCCGATCCGCGAGCCGGGCGGAACGGCCTCGAAGGGCGGCTGACGCGCGACGATCGTCGACGCGCGGCATGGCGGGGACGGCGATGCGGAGCCTCGGATCGCCCTTCCCTCCCACAGAGGAGACCCGCGCGGGGCCGGGATGCCATGCGCCCCGGCTTGGTCTACGGCCAGAGCCTCAGACGGGCCGGAGACCGGGAGAGCAGCGTGTCCGCGAAACAGGCCGCCGAGGCGGGGCGGATGACGGGCCGCGACCCGCGGCATCTGGCCGGCATCCTGCTGATGTGCGTCGCGCCGGTCTTCTTCGCGAGCCTCGACACCACGGGCAAGCTGCTGGCGGCGGCGGGCGTCGATCCGCTGATGACCACCTTCATGCGCTACGCGGTCAACGTCGCGCTGGTGACCGCCTTCCTCAATCCGGTGACGCGGCCCGGCGTGGCGCGCTCGCGGCGCCTGCCGCTGCAGATCGTCCGCTCGTTGCTGCTGTTCGGCTCCACCGCCTTCAACTTCCTGGCGCTGGGCTCGCTCCAGCTGGCCGAGACGGTTTCGATTCAGTTCGCGGCCCCGCTCACCGTGGCCCTGCTCGCGGGGCCCCTGCTCGGCGAGTGGTCGTCTCGGGCGCGGCTCGCGGCGGTGGCGGCGGGCTTTCTCGGCGTCCTCATCATCGTGCGGCCGGAGGCGCTGGCGGCCAAGCCCGCCATGCTGTTCAGCCTCGGCGCCATGCTCTGCTACGCCGTCTACGTGATCGTGACCCGCAAGCTCGCCGCCTACGATTCCACGGCCACGACAGTGTTCTTCACCGGGCTCGGCGGTCTCGCGGTGATGAGCCCGCTCCTGCCCTGGATCTGGTCGGCCCCGGCCTCCCCCCGCGTCTGGGCGATGCTGGCCGCCGTGGGGCTGTTCGGCACGACCGGGCATTGGCTCCTGACGCTGGCCCATGCCCGCGCTCCGGCGAGCCTGCTCGCGCCCTTCATCTACACGCAGATCCTGTGGTCGGTCCTGCTCGGATACCTCGTCTTCGGCGACGTGCCGGGCCTCTGGACCGTGGTGGGCACGGGCGTCATCGTCGCCTCGGGCCTCGCGCTGCTGGCCGAGGATTCCCTCCGGCGCCGGCGCGTGCGGCGGGGCTGAGACCCCGCCGTACGCGCTCACCGCTCAGCGGTAGTGGCTACCGCTCAGCGGTAATGGCGGCGGTTGTGGTGATGATGGCGGCGATGGTGATCGTGGCGGTTCGAGCGCATCCGGGTGCGGTAGGCGCGCCGGCCGGGATCGATGCCGAGCACGCCGTTGACGCCGCCCACCGCGCCGCCGACGGCGCCACCCACGATACCGCCGATCGGACCCGCGACCCGGTCGCCCTCGGCCGCACCGCGGCGCATGCCGCCGGGGATACCCTGGGCCTGGGCCTCACCGGCGAGGGGCAGGAGGCAGAGCATCAGCCCTGCGGCGACGGCAGCGAAGCGTTTCATGGCGGCGTTCCTCGTTGGGAGCGAAAGCGTCCCGGCCGCTCTCTCGATCATGAGCCGCGACCGGTGCCTGCCAACGAAGGATGATCCTCGCCGGTTCCGGCCCGCCGTGGCGGGCTCACGGCATGGTAAAAACGAGAAGGGCGCCGACCCTCGGTAGAGTCGGCGCCCGATCCTGCAAGCGATGCGCGAGCGCGGAGAGAGGGCTTTGAGGCCCGGCCCCGCTCAGGTCTGCTGCGTGCGGCGGGGGCGAACCTGCCAGCGCTCGAAGGCCTCGGTGACCTCCTCGTCGCGGCCGGGCTCCTGCGGGTTGCGGATCGCCGCGCCGAGGGCCTTGGACAGGCTCTCGATCACGTCATCGATGCGCGCATCCGGCGGCAGACGCTCTTGCGACTCGGCCGGAGCCGCGGGGCGGCCCTCGGCCTCGGGAGCGTGCGCCGGCGGCTGCGGCTCCTCGACTTGGACGGCTTCCGCCGGCTGCGGCTCCTCGGCGGGCACGGGCGTCTCCTCGACGACCGGTTCGGCGGGCGCATGCGCCTCGACCAAGTGAGCCTCGGGCGCGGCCTCCGCGCTCGGCTCGGCCTGTCCGGACGCGGCCGGGAGAGGTTCTTCGCTGGATTGCGGCTGCTCCTCCGCCTTCGGCTCGGCCGGTGCGGCGGATTCCGCGGCGGCCCCGGCCAGCAGCGCCTCCGGCACGGGGGCCGGCTTCGGCGGCTCGGAGGCGCGCGGGGGGAAGCCCGTGTCCCGCGGCGACAGCGATTTCGGCGAGGCCAGCGGGGGACGGCCGGAGCCGAAGCGCGGCTCGATCAGGTCCAGCACCGCGTCGAGGGCGGCGTTGTTCAGCGGGATGTCGCCCGGCGTCGGAATGCCGGTCAGCGCGATGGACTGGCCGTCATAGGCCTTGTCCGTCGTCACCTCGGCACCGAACCAGACCGGCGGCGTGAAGGCCTGGGCGGCACCCGTATCGGGGAAGACGAGGCTGACGACGTCGAGCCCGGCCGGACGCACGTAGCGGTCGACCAGCGCCTCGCCGCCGCCCCCGAGCGAGACCGTGGTGCGCTCGTAGACGGCGCGGCCGGCGCAGACGTCGAGGAGCGCGTCGCCGTGGGCGCGCGGCACCTCCGTGCGCTCCTCGGCCATCGCACCCTCGGCGCCGGTCATCAGCACGAGGTAGCAATTGGTGCCCTGCAGCCGCACGAAGGAAGTCCGCCCGGCCTGCGGCGCGAAGTAGCCTTCGGTCACGCGGGAACCGCCGCGCTCCTTGCGCAGGAGGCGGACCAGAGAGGGCGCCACGAGAAACCGGCGAACGACACTCATTCACTTCCCTCCGCGGGTCGGCATGCCCCTGAGCCCGGGATTTCCACCGGATGCTCGGCCTTCGCACGCGAGGTCGATCCCGAAGGACCGACGAGCGCAGACCGTCTTCGCAGACGGTCGGATTGCGAAGACCGGGGCGTTAACCTGTTCTTCACTCGGTCCTTCATGACGAAGTGAAGGCCTCGAAACAACCGGGCAGCAACCCGGAAGCCCGAAAAGGCGTGGAATTCCCGGGAGAATGGCCCGAAGTGGGTAGGGGCTCATCCCTCCGGTTCGAAGGCGAGGGAAACGCCGTTCATGCAGTAGCGCAGGCCCGTGGGCGCCGGTCCGTCCTCGAAGACGTGGCCGAGATGGCCCTTGCAGCGGGCGCAATGCACTTCGGTGCGGGTCATCCAGTGGCTGCGGTCCACCTGCGTCTCCACCGCGCCCTCGAGGGGAGCGAAGAAGCTCGGCCAGCCGCTGCCCGATTCGTACTTCGTCCCGGTCTCGAACAGCGGCGCGCCGCAGCCCGCGCAGAAGAAGGTGCCCGGGCGCTTCTCGGCGTTGAGGCAGCTCGTCCCGGCCCGCTCGGTGCCGTGCTCCCGCAGCACGCGGTACTGCTCCGGCGTCAGCGCCGCGCGCCACTCCGCGTCGGTCCGGGTGTCGGGATCGCCTTCGACGACGTTCGATCCAGCCATGTCGCGTTCCTCCCGTGCCTCTCTCGTTGTCCGAGATGGTGCCGGGCACCGCTTGTCGCGAGTGCGACCCGGCCGCGCAAGAACCGATGATAGGTCGCCGGCCGATATCGGCCGTCAGGCCGCCGCGCCCACCGTGTCGGCCATGCGCGCGCCGCGCCGGCCCAGGGGCTGCTGCGGGCTGGTGGTGGAGTCGCGGGCGGTCTGGTGCTCGATCTCGGCGTTGATCTCGCCGCCCAGCAGCACGATCGTGGCCGAGATCCAGATCCAGGTCATGAAACCGATGACGGCGCCGAGCGAGCCGTAGGTCTCGTTGTAATTGCCGAAGCTGCCGACGTACCAGGAGAACAGGATCGAGGTGACGAGCCAGAGGAGGCCGGCCACGACGGAGCCCGCGCCGACCCAGCGCCAGCGCGCCCGCTCGCGGCTCGGGCCGTAGCGGTAGAGCACGGCGAGCCCCCCGAGCAGGACGAGGAAGAGGGCCGGCCAGCGGGCCATGGCGATGAGCCGCGCCCCGTCGCCGAGGCCGAGGAAGTTGAACACCACCGGCAGCACCACGATGGCGGTGAGCGCCAGGATGATGAAGAGCAGCGCGCCCGCGGTGAAGGTCAACGAGCGCACGTTCAGCCAGAAGAAGTTGCGCTTCTCCTCCTCCTCGTAGACCACGTTGAGCGCATCGAACATCGCCTTCATGGCGGCATTGGCGCTCCACAGCGAGAGCGTGAGGCTCGTGAAGAAGGTGACGCCCAGCGTGCCGCTACCCTTGGCGGCGATGCGCTTCACCTGCTCGCCGATGATCTCGATGGCCCCGCTCGGCAGAACGCCGTGCAGGGTGGCGAGGTGGACGTTGATGGTGTTCACGTCGGCGACCAGCCCGTAGCAGGTCACGAGCGCGGCGATTGCCGGGAACAGCGAGAGCAGGGAATAGAAGGTGACGCCGGCCGCCACCGAGAGCACCCGGTCCTTGTTGAACTCCTGGTAGACCCGCACGACGATGTCCCACCAGCCGGGCGCCGGGATCTCCCCGGGATGGTCGGCGTCGCGCCCCCGCTCGGGCTGCGTCGCCGCTACCCAGCGGGCGGCACGGCCCTCGTGCGAATGCGCGCCGCCGTTGGTCTCCTTCTTCACGGCGCGAGCCGGCTCGAGCACTTCCTCATCGGCCCTACGGCGATGCGCGGCGGCGAGCGCGACCAGGGCCGCCCCCATCATCAGGGTCCAGAGCACGGAGGCCGTGCCCTCCGCGGGAATGCGCGACGGGGAAGGGGGCGAGGAGGGCATCGTTCGCTGAGGTCGGGCGCAGGCGCCTGGGGCGGACGCCGATCAAACGCCAGCCAGGCTTGGCCGTTCCCTCGAACAGGCTGCCGTCCCCGGAAAAGCCGAGACCGGACAAGGATCTGGCGCCGCGCCTTCATCGCGCGGCGAAACCGAGGCGATGCAGGGAAGCGATGCCGGAACGGATCAGCCGCACTCGCGCTCGGGCAGCGGCGCCTCGACGGTGAGGACGAGGCCGCGGGGCCTGTAGTCGATCTGCGCCGTGCCGCCGAACTCGGCGGCCAGCACCCGCTCGATCATGCGCGTGCCGAAGCCGATACGCGACGGCCTCTCGACCGGCGGCCCGTCGAGCTCCTCCCAACGGATCAGCAGCTGGCTGGGCCGCCCGGCCTCGACCTCCCAGTTCAGGATCACCCGGCCCGACTCGTTCGAGAGGCCTCCGTACTTGACGGCGTTGGTGGCCAGTTCGTGCAGGGCCATCACGACGGCCACCGTCAGGCGGGAGGTGAGGCGCACTTCCGGCCCGCCGCAGCGGATGCGGTTGCGCGGGCTGACGCGGAAGGGCTGGAGCGCGCTCTCGACCGCCTCGGCGAGGGTGACGCCGGCGGTGGATTCCGAGGTGAGGATATCGTGGGCGTTGGCCAGGGAGTTCAGGCGCGCGTCGAGGGTCTTCCGCGCATCCTCCAGGGAGGCGGCGTTGCGCAGGGTCTGGTGGGCGATGGACTGGACGGTGGCGATGGAGTTCTTGACCCGGTGCTTCATCTCCGCGGCGAGCAGGGCGCGCTGCTCGTCGGCGCGCTTGCGCTCCGTCACGTCGAGCGAGATGCCCGCCATGGAGAGCGGCGCCCCGTCCGCCCGGTAGTAGGCCCGGCCGCGCAACTGCACCCAGCGCACCTCGTCGCCGGGCGCCGTCACCCGGTGCTCCACGTCGTAGTCGGAGCGCCGCTCGATGGCCGCCTGCATGGCCGCCTGCATGCGCTCGCGGTCCTCCGGCACCACGGCGGCCACGAGGTCGTCATAGGTGAAGGGCTCGCCCAGCGGCCGCCCGAAATTCTGCTTGCACAGATCCGAGGCGACGAGCCGGCGCTCGGCGAGGTCGAGACTCCAGGCGCCAAGCCGTCCGGCGGCGAGCATGAATTCGAGGCGGTGCTCGCTGCGGGTCAGGTCGTCGTTGCGGCGCTCGACCTCCTGCTCCAGCGCATCGTGATCGCGCTGGAGCCGCACCAGCCGGTCGCGCTCCAGCGTCACGTCGAACTGCGAGGCGAAGAAGTAGGTGAGATGCCCCTCGGCGTCGAAGACCGGGGAGATCAGCAGGCGATTCCAGAAGACCTCGCCGTCCTTCTTGTGGTTGAGCAGGTCGATCTCGATCGGCACCCGCCGCTCGACCGCGTCGCGGATGCGGGCGATGTCGCGCGGGTCCGTCTCCGGCCCCTGCAGGAAGCGGCAATTGCGCCCCAGGATCTCCGGGCGCGTGTAGCCGGTCAGCCGGGTGAAGGCGTCGTTGGCGAAGACGATCGGGTTGTCGGGCCGATGCGGATCGGTGACGAGCATCGGCATCCGGGTCGCCTTGACGGCCGCGGCGAAAGGGTCGGAACTCTTGGAGACACTGACCAGCTCGGCCTCGATCCGGTCATGCTCGGCACTGCTGGTCACGGTCGGACGAATCTCCGCGGTTCGAAAAAGCATACGCGGCGCGGGCCGCGGCGGCATCCGCGTCGGCAGGAGGGGGGCGCCCCGAAAACACGGCACGGCTCTTATCACCGTCCGTCGCCGGGCGGCACATCACAGGCTTGAGAGCACAGGCACGGGGAGCGACCCAGGTATTCCCTATGCTGCCGGGCAGGCAATCCTCGAAGATCAGAGCAGGCCATCCCTCGAATTGGGAAGCCGGCCGATCCTCCGACGCTGCGCGGGCAATCTCAGCTGCGATAGAGACCCGCATGCGTCTCGCGCAGAAGATTTTTCTGCACCTTTCCCATGGTGTTGCGCGGCAATTCCGGGGCGAACAGCACGCGCTTGGGACATTTGTACTTGGCGAGACGTCCTTCGAGGGCGGCGATCACGGCCGCCTCGTCCGGCGGATTGGCGCTGGGCACCACCACCGCCGTGACCCCCTCGCCGAAATCGGCGTGCGGCAGGCCGATCACCGCGGATTCGATCACCCCCGGCAGCGCATCGATCTCGGCCTCGATCTCCTTCGGGTAGACGTTGTAGCCCCCGGTGATGATGAGGTCCTTGCCGCGGCCGACGATGTGCACGTAGCCGTCACGGTCGATCTTGCCGAGATCGCCGGTGATGAAGAACCCGTCCACCTTCAGCTCGGCGGCGGTCTTCTCCGGCATGCGCCAATAGCCCACGAAGACGTTGGGACCCTTCACCTCGATCATCCCGACCTCCTCCGGGCCGAGCGGCGCCCCGGTCTCGGGCTCGACCACGCGCAGCGTCACCCCCGGCAGCGGAAAGCCGACCGTGCCGGCCCGCCGCGCGCCCTCGTAGGGGTTCGAGGTGTTCATGTTGGTCTCGGTCATGCCGTAGCGTTCGAGGATGGCGTGGCCGGTGCGCTCCGACCATTCCCGATGCGTCTCGGCCAGCAGCGGCGCCGAGCCCGACACGAACAGGCGCATATGGGCCGCGGCCGCGCGGGTCAGGCCCGGCTCCTTGAGCAGACGCGTGTAGAAGGTGGGCACGCCCATCATCGCGGTCGCCCGCGGCATCACTTCGAGGATCTTCTTCGGGTCGAGCTTGGGCAGGAACAGCATCGTCCCGCCCGTCGCCAGCACGATGTTGGTGGCCACGAACAGGCCGTGGGTGTGGAACACCGGCAGGGCGTGGATCAGCACGTCCCCCTCGGTGAAGTGCCAGTACTGGGCCAGCGTCAGGGCGTTCGAGGCGAGGTTGTCGTGGCTCAGCATGGCGCCCTTGGAGCGCCCGGTCGTGCCCGAGGTGTAGAGGATCGCGGCCAGGTCGTCGGGCCCGCGGGGCACGTCGGCGAAATCGGGATCGCCCGCGTCGGCGGCCTGGGCCATGCTCCCGCGCCCGGCGGCGTCGAGGGTGCGCAGCTCCGGCACGCCGGCCTGGCGGGCGACCGCCGCGAGAGCGGTCTCGCGGGCGGGATCGCAGACGAACAGGGCGGGCTCGGCATCGCCGAGGAAGTAGGCGATCTCGGGTCCGGTATAGGCGGTGTTGAGCGGCAGGAAGACCGCGCCGGCCCGCACCGCGCCGAGATAGAGGAAGATCACCTCCGCGCTCTTCTCGACCTGCACCGCGACCCGGTCGCCGGGCTTCACCCCGAGAGCGCGCAGGGCGGCGGCATAGGCGCCGGAGCGGGCGATCAGGTCGGCGTAGCTGTAGCGGGCGCCGTCCGGCGTCTCGATGAAGGCCTTCGCGGCAGGATCCGCCGGGAGGTGGGTCCGCACGAGGTCGAACAGGTGATTGACGGACGGGCGGGCCATCTCGCGTTCCTCCCTGGGAGTTCTTGGGTCCCGCATTGGCGCGGGCGGGCGCTCGGTTCAAGCGCGAACCGCGTTGCGCGCCGGGAGGATCGCTTTCAAAGCGCGTCCGACGTGTCTCGACGAGCCGCCCGGCGGCAGGGCTGGCGTTCCGTTCCAGGACCGCTCAATCCTTCGGGATGCGCCCGACCGAGCAGAGCGTGCGCAGGGCGCCCGCGCTGTCGGTGTAGCAGCTTGCCGACCAGCCGTTCTGCTGGATGAAGGATTTGCGCCCCTCGCGCAGGGCCGTCTCGTAGGCGCGCCCGAGGATCGGCTGCACGGTCGATGCGGGCTCGCCGACCACGATCTCGGCGGCGACCGTCAGCTCGCGAAAATAGGCCTCGGACGGAGACGGATCGCCGGAGGCGGCCTGCACGATGGGCTGGGCGCGGCAGGTGAGGTCGAGCTTGACCCCGCTCGCCGCCCGCACCTCGATGCTCGGACCGACCCGCCGCCCGAGCTTCTTCGCCCCCGTGGCCGCGGCGACCTGGGCGGCGAGCGTGTCGCACTCGTCGGCCCGGGCGGCGGTCGAGAGCAAGAGCAGGGCGGCGAGAAGCGGGACGAGCATGGCGGCGGATCGAACTCCTTCCGCTCCCGGCCGAGGACGGGCCGATCGTCCGGGAGCTTCGTGGATCCCGTTTAGATCATCGTCCCGTTCCTGGCTTCCCGATTTCGGTCGCGGACGGAACGGGCATGGCTAGGGGACACCGCGGAGACCTGCGGCACCTGTGGAGCGCGCCGGCAAAGACGAGGCGTCACAGCCCCTTGGCCTGTGGATACCCCCTGTGGACGGATGTGGACGAAGCGCCGGGCTTGACCCCGGCAAGTGGGCGGCGGAAACCTGCCCGCCGCCGCGCCGCGAGACGCGCGGGCCTGGGACGAGACGATCGGAAGGAACGGGAATGCCGACGACGCGCAGCCTGGGACGACGGCCGTGGCCGATCCTGATCGCGATGAGCCTCGCGTTCGCCGCGCCGGCCGCGGCCCAGCAGCCCGGCCCGGGCGAGCCCTCGGCCGCCCCGCAACGCGCAGCCCCTCAGCGCGCCGCCCGTAAGGCGCCGAGCCAGCCGGCCCAGCCGATCCAGATCTGGGATGCACGCATCGAGGGTGGGGACCTGCGCATCAGCGGCAGCGTGCGCAAGAGCGGGGTGACCGTGATCCTCGATGAGGACATCTCGGTCCTGTCCGACCGGCGGGGACGCTTCGAGTTCCGGCTGCCCTACCGCCCGGCGACCTGCGTCGCGGTCATCAAGGCGGGCGAGGACGAGCGGGAGGCGGTGGTCGCCAATTGCGCGCCGGAAGGCCCGGCCGGCAAGGCGGGCGAGCCTGGACCGGCCGGCACGGCGGGATTGCAGGGGCCGCCCGGCTCGGCTGGACCGAAAGGGGAGCCGGGGCCCAAGGGTGATCAGGGGCCGAAGGGTGACCATGGGCCGAAGGGTGAGCCGGGACCGAAGGGTGAGCCGGGGGCCAAGGGCGAGGCGGGCATGGCCGGACCGCCCGGGCCCGGCGGCCCCAAGGGTGAGCCGGGCCTCAAGGGTGAGGCCGGTGCGCCGGGTGCGCCGGGACCGAAGGGCGAGGCCGCTCGGGCGAGCGCCGCGCCGTTCCGCGTCGTGCGGGCGCAATCCTGCGGGGAGAGCGGCTGCACGCTGGCCTGCGAGACGGGCGAGGTGCTGGCCTCGGCCACCTGCCTCAAGGGCGCCGGGGCGAGCCTGAGCTCGGAGCGGGAGGGCACCTGCCCCGCCGACAGCGGCGGCATGGTCGGAATCTGCGCCCGTCCCTAGCGCTCGGACAGCCATGCCATCAGGCCGGCGGCTGCCGCGCGGCCGCCGGCGAAGGCCGCCTGGAGCAGGTAGCCGCCGGTCGGGGCCTCCCAATCGAGCATCTCGCCGGCGACGAAGGTGCCGGGCCGCGCCCGCAGCATGAAGCGCGCGTCGATCGCATCGAAGGCGACCCCGCCCGCCGAGGAGATCGCCCGCGCGATCGGGGCCGGCGACAGCAGCCGTAAGGGCGCCGCCTTGATCGCCGCGGCCAGGGCCGCCGGCTCGCTCGGCAGCGTGTTGGCATGCGCCTCGCGCAGCAGTCCCGCCGCGGCGGGGCTCAGGGCGGCGGCCTTGCGCAGGCGCGTCGACAGGCTCTCTCCGGAGCGGCTGCGGGCGAGCCGGGCGGCGAGCGCGGGCACGTCGAGATCGGGGCGCAGGTCGAGGACGAGGCTCGCCGCCCCGTCGCGCTCGATCGCCTCGCGGATCGGCCGCGAGAGCGCGTAGATCAGGCCGCCCTCGATGCCGTCCTTCGTCGCGATTGCCTCGCCGCGGGCGCGGTGCTCGCCGATCCGCGCGGCGACGCGCTTGAGGGGCTCGCCGGCGAAGCGTTCCGAGAAATGGTCCGACCACGCCACGGTGAAGCCGACATTGGCGGGCTTCAGCGGCGCGACCGCAACGCCCTCGGCCGTCAGCAGCGGCACCCAGGCCCCATCCGATCCCAGGCGCGGCCAGCTCGCGCCGCCCAGCGCCAGCAGGCTCGCCCGTGGCCGGACGGCGAGCGGCCCCTCCGGCGTCTCGAAGCGGAGGCTTCCGTCGCCGAAGCCGACGAGGCGGTGCCGGGTCCGGATCGTCACGCCGAGCCCGTCGAGCCGGGCGAGCCAGGCCCGCAGCAGGGGCGAGGCCTTGAAGCTCTCGGGAAAGACCCGCCCGCTCGAGCCGACGAAGGTGGCCTGGCCCAGATCCGCGCTCCAGTCCCGCAACGCCGCGGGCGGGAAAGCCTCGACGGAGGCCGTGAGGCGCGGCTCGGCCGGATGATAGCGGCGCAGGAAATCCGGCAGCGGCTCGGAATGGGTGAGATTGAGGCCGCCCCGGCCGGCGATGAGGAGCTTTCGCGCGACCGAGGGCATCCGCTCGTACACCGTGACGGGAAGCCCCGCCCCGGCCAGCACCTCCGCCGCGGCCAACCCTGCCGGCCCGCCGCCGACGACGGCGACCGCACTCTCCCGATCCCTGCTCATGCCCCGGGGAGGCCCCGAGAGGGCCCCGCTGTCAAGCGGGATAGACCGCGCGAGATGAAACCCGTGCGGCCCTTGAATCGACGCGGCCGCCTCTCTAACTGCCCCGGATCGGCTGCGGGCCCCTCTGGCGGAACGCGCACCGTGCGTCTCACGAGGCTGCCCGCATACGGGAGCCATTCCCCGTCCGCGCTGCCGCGGCGGCCCGACCGTGAGAGGCGCGGAAGACGCGTCCGTGATGTCGGAGCCGATGCTCTCCTTGAGTGAAGCATCGGGGTCCCGCATGATGGAACTTCTCACCTACGAGTGGCTCGGCAAACCCGTCTGGATGTGGCTGGGCTTCCACGCGCTCGTGGCAGGCCTGCTCGCCTTCGATCTCGGCCTGCTCCACCGCGACAAGAACCACGAGATCGGCGTGAAGGAGAGCCTTCTCCTCACCGCCTTCTACTTCACCCTCGGCCTGCTCTACGGCGGCTGGATCTGGTGGATGCTCGGGGCCAATCCGGCCCAGGAATACGTGACCGGCCTCGTGATCGAGAAGTCGCTGTCGATGGACAACGTCTTCGTCATCGCGGTCATCCTCACCTCCCTCGGGGTGCCGCGGGCGGCCCAGCACCGGGTGCTGGTCTGGGGCATCCTCGCAGCGGTGATCCTGCGCGGCGTGATGATCGGGCTCGGCTCGATCCTCGTGCAGCAGGCCCACTGGGTGCTGTCGATCTTCGCCGTCTTCCTGATCTATGCCGGCATCAAGATGCTGGTCTCGAAGGAGGAGGACCAGCACGACATCCGCGAGAGCGCGTCGATGCGCTTCCTCAAGCGGTTCGTGCGCGTCACCGACAAGCCCGAGGGCCAAGCCTTCATCGTGCGCAGGCCCGATCCGGAGACCGGCCGGATGGTGCGGTGGCTGACGCCGCTCGCCGTGGCGCTGGTGCTCGTCAACATCGCGGACGTGATCTTCGCCGTCGACAGCGTGCCGGCGATCTTCGCCATCACCACCGATCCGTTCATCGTCTACACGTCCAACATCTTCGCGATCCTGGGCTTGCGCGCGCTCTACTTCGCGCTCGCCGCGATGGTGGACCGGTTCGCCTACCTCAAGACGGCGCTCGCCTTCATCCTGCTCTTCATCGGCGGCAAGATCGTCGTGGCCGACACGTTGGAGCTGGTCCACCTGCCGCCGTGGGTGTCCCTGCTCGTTACCCTCGTGCTGCTCACGATCGGCGTCGTCTACAGCCTGTGGCGCACTCGCGGCGCGGTGGAGGCGGCGCCCGAGAAGCCGCACCGGGAGGCCGCCCAGCGCGGCTGAGCCGATCCGGATCGGGCCGACATCCCGATCCGGCACGCTGCGCCCGGACAGGGCGAGAGCGCTTCGTTCACGATCTTGGGCAATCCTGGGGACAGGCTGGGGAACCAGCCGCGTTCCTTGCGTTTCCCGGGGCCGATCATGCGGCGTTTCCTGACCAGCGGCATCAAGGCGATCCTGGCGGTCGCCGCTCTGTCCACCGCCGCCCACTGGGCGATGCGCCTTCAGCGGGAGCCGGCGGCGTCCGCCATGCCGGTGGCCGCCCTGCCCGATCCGGTGACGACCGGCTCGATCACCCCGCGCAAGGTCGAGCGCGCGGCCGACGCGTCGGTCATGCCCGCGAGCCTCGGGGCCGGCCTCGATCAGCAGCACCTCGCCAAGCTGATGGCGGGCGCGTCCACGGACCGGCCGAAAGTCCAGAAGGCCGTGGCCAAGCGCTGAACCGACGAAACGGCCGCCGGGCGGCAGCCCGACGGCCTCGGACGGTCGATCAGGCGGCCAGCCGGCGCGGCTCGTGGCGGCCCTCGCGGATCTCCTCGACGATCTTGGCGCAGAAGGCGTCGAGATCGCCGGGGTTTCGGCTCGTGACGATGCCGCCGTCGGTGACGACCTCCTTGTCCTGCCAGTTGCCGCCCGCGTTGATCACGTCGGTCTTGATCGAGGAGAACGAGGTCAGCGTCCGGCCCTTGACCGCGCCCGCCTCGATCAGCAGCCAGGGCGCGTGGCAGATCGCGGCCACCACCTTGCCGGAGGTGAGGAAGCTGCGGATCACCTCCAGCGCCTTGGGCTCGCCCCGCAGCTTGTCCGGGTTGATCTGCCCGCCCGGCAGCACCAGCGCGTCGTAGGCGTCCGGGTTCACGCTCTCGACATCGAGGTCGACCGAGACCTCCTTGCCCCAATCGGTCTTGTCCCAACCGCGGATCGTGCCCTTGGACTGGCGCGATTGCGGGCTCGCGACCGTCACGGTCGCGCCGGCTTGCGCGAGTTTGGCCTGCGGCACGGTCAGTTCGCTTTCCTCGAAGCCGTCGGTGGCCAGGATGAGGATCTTGGCGTCGCGAATGTCGGGCATGGTATCTCTCCGGATCGAATGAGGGATTTGCCGGGCCAACAGGTCGCCCCGCAGGCGGTTCCTGCGCCGGACACGCGGCCGCACCCGGGACGGGGCGAGACGAAGAGAGAACGGAACCGCACCGGCAGGCATGTGTTGGACGCCCATCCCCGACACCAGAATGGAGGCGGCCCATGGCCAATCCCGGCGTCCCGACACCCGATCCGACCCCCGGCGGCAACATCCCCGGCGACCTTCCCCCACCGCCGCAGCCGGACGACATGCCGGATATCGGCCCGACCGGTCCGCGCACGCCCTATCCCGTGGACGATCCCGGGATCGACGAACCCAAGGGTCCCGGCTCCGAGCCCGATTATCTGCCCGGCGGCCCAACGGATCCCGGCATCCGGCTCTAGCCCTCGTTGCGAGGACCGGCCTCCGGCGCCTTCAGCTCAGGCGCCGGAGGCCGACGCCTTCCTGCCGGCCCGGAAGACCTTGCACTCGCCGGGCCGGTAGAATTGATCGACATTACATTTCAGTGCGCCGTGCCCGAGCGCCGCCGCGGCAAGCCGGAGGTCTCAGAGCCCGAGCGGGGCAGCACCCGGGTCGCAGCCTCAATGCCCGCCGTGGGAGGCGCGGACGTCCCGCGGCGCGGCCAGGATCTCGCTGAGGCTGGTGGCCACGTGGCGAGCCTCCTCGTCGGTGAGGCGCAGCTGGAACGGCGGCAGCGCGCCGGCCTGCAGGGCCACCACGGCCTGCCCCTGCTCATCGGTGCCCACCTCGATCGCCGAGGAGGTCACGTCGAGCATGGCGATCTCCTCGTCGCCCGTCTCGTCGGGCAGGTCGGCCTCGCCGTCGTCGTCGATGGCGGTGAGGAGCTGGCCCACGGCGCGCACCAGGGCGCGGGCGGCGCGGGCGTCCATGACCACCGCCGTCGATTGGTCGTCCTTCTGGAAGGAGAGCTGGATGTTCGCGCCTTCGAGGGAAACCGAGATGCCCGCCATGAACTGCCTGACTGCACTGCCTGAGGGCGGTGCGTAACCGCCTGGATTGACGGTCATATATGCACCGGCCCGAGGCTTTGTCACAGGGTGGCCGAAGCGCCGGGCGCAGCCGGCCGCGCCGCCCCTGCGGCTTTCCCGCCCGCCTCCGCCGGCTCGTCCCGCCTTGTTAAGGCCGCACGGCCGGCCTACATGTAGTTCTGACGGGCACGGCAAGGCGGTCGATTCCGCTGCCATCCTCATGTGACCCGTCATCCCGCAAAATCGGCGGACGAGACCATGTGCTCGCTTCGAGCAGATGCTTGCGCTTGGCTCGTGAGATACGAAGGAACTATTCGTGGATACTGGGACTGTTAAGTGGTTCAACGAGACCAAGGGCTACGGCTTCATCCAGCCGGATGACGGCGGCAAGGACGTTTTCGTCCACATCTCCGCCGTCGAGCGGGCCGGCCTGCGCAACCTCGTCGAGGGCCAGAAGATCTCCTACGAGGTTCTGACGGACAAGCGCAGCGGCAAGGATGCCGCCGGAAACCTCCAGGCGGTCTGATCCCGCCCAGGGGCCGGTAACCGACCGGCCCAACCGCGTAGCCTGACACATCAAGCGGCACCCACCGACCCAGGATCCATCCCGGATCCGGCGGCGGGCGCCGCCGCCGATCGAGCATCACAACAACCAGAAACGACGCCGGCCACGCCACGGATGGCGCGGGATCCGGTGAAGAGAGAAGAAAAGACAATGCATTTCGAGTTCCGGCGCCATGTCGGCGCCATTTCACCCGTCACAAATGCGGTGACCTTCCGGGTGGACCGCTTGGTCGAAACGCCGACGCGCAACGCGTCCGCCGACCTCAGCCACCTCATCGACCCTTCCTACGAGTACCACTCGCCGCGCGAGTTGCGCTGGCACCTCGCCGATCGGCTGGGCCTCGCCCCCGCCGCGGTTCGGCTGAAGGAAGCGGCCTGAAAGCCTGAGCCCCGCGCCTTCGGGAGCGGGGTCTACCGCCCGGCCAGGGCCGCTAAGGCGGCCTCGCGCAGGGCGAGCGGCGCAACGATGAGTTCGCCGTGACGCGGCTCCGGTCGGTTGTAGGCCACCGGAGTCCCATCGAGATTGCAGACGATGCCCCCCGCCTCGCGCACGATCAGGTCGGCGCCGGCGAGGTCCCAGTCCCGCGAATCCTTCGAGACGAGGCCGAGGTCGATCCGACCCTCGGCCACCCGCGCGAGCCGCAGGGCGAGCGAGGGAATCCGCTCGACCACCGTGACCGAGGGCCGCGCGCCTCCGGCCCCGTGCGCCGCGCCGTCGAGCAGACGGTCCTGAAGCGGCTTGGGGCCGGTGACCCGCACGCCCTCCAGCCCGGTCTGCGTCGAGACGCGGATCGGCGCGCCGTTGAGTGTGGCGCCCGCCCCCGCCGCAGCCTCGTAGAAATGCCCGAGCGCCGGGGCGAAGACCGAGCCGAGCACCGGCTCGCCACCCGACAGGAGCGCCACCGCGATGGACCAGTCCGGATGCCCGGACAGGAAGGCGCGGGTGCCGTCGATGGGGTCGACGATCCAGACGAGGTCGTGACCGAGCCGCACGGGATCGTCGCTGGTCTCCTCCGAGAGCCAGGCCGCCCGCGGTTCGATCTGCGACAGGCGGACCTTGAGGAAGGCGTCCACGGTGACGTCGGCCTCCGTCACCGGCGACCCGCCCGCCTTCGACCAGACCTTCGCGCTCGTATGTCCGCCCTCCTGGAAGTAGGGCAGCGCCAGGGCCGCAGCCTCCTGCATCGCCTCGCGCAGATCCGGCCGCAGCGCCTCGAGAGAGGGTGTCGTCTGAGTCATGAGAGCCGCTTGGAGCCGCCGTGCGAAGCCGACCACGTTCCGCTTCAACGGCATCGGCGCGGTTCCGTTCTAAAGCATCCCTGGAAAATGTGGCCACCGGTTTTCGGGACCGTGCGATGCAGGCCGTGCCGCCATGCCCTCATGCGCCCGCGGCACGGGCTCCTGCTCCGGCCCCGCTTGCGCGCATTTGCGCCGATCGCGGCAAGGGTCCGTTGAGCATTCCGCAGGCTTCGGCTCGATCCACGAACGCTTAACTGTCACTTTTAAGGCAGCTTGGGGAGGACGAACGGCACTGTGCTTGTCAGATCAGCGCGTCCGACAGAGACCGCGGCCAGGGATAGGGCGTCGCACCGATGATGACTTTCGAGATCCTGAATCAGAACTTTCGCCCCGGCTCCGAAGACGGCACCCTCGCGAGCACGCTTCAGGTGCCCGCCACGCCGCTGCCCGTGCTCGGCGCCGCTGTCGGCGTCGCTCTCGCCTTCGCCGACGAGGCCGCCGATGCCTGCGGAGAGGACCGCTTCGCGCTGCTGCTCGTCGATGCCGAGGGCGAGGTGGCGATGCGGCTCGGGCCGTTCGCGGAGGAGGATGTCGTGGCCGTGTGGCGCGATGTCTCGGCCAAGGGCGGTCTCGCCCGGATGCTGCTGCGCGAGGACGGCTCCATCGTCCCGGTCTCGCAGCAGCTCGGGCCGGTCGTGCTCGGCAAGGGCCGCCAGCGCCGCCGCCACGCCGCCCTCAGCGGCCGCCGCCCACGCTTCCTCGTGCGGCGCAAGACTGCCCGGCTCCCGGCCCGGCCCTGCATCCACCGGGGCGAGAGCGAGATCATCTCCCGGGGCTGAGACGCGACAGCCTCAGCCGGCGTCCAGCCGCTGATCCGGCGCGCGGTCGGCCGGAGAGCCGTCGTAGCCCTCGAGCCAGCCCGTGCGCTCGGGCGTGTCCCGCGGATAGGGGCAGGCGTCGCGCGGACGCCCCTGAGCTCGGGCGCGGGCGCCCTCGGCGATAGTGTCTTCCGGTTGTCGGTGCGGATCGTTCTCGCTCATGCCGCCG
This sequence comes from Methylobacterium sp. B4, assembly GCF_003201865.1. Classification (GTDB taxonomy): domain Bacteria; phylum Pseudomonadota; class Alphaproteobacteria; order Rhizobiales; family Beijerinckiaceae; genus Methylobacterium. The sequence continues at coordinate 295,365 of NZ_QJJJ01000003.1, forward strand.
AATATGGCGCGGGTGGCCGGTCCGGCCACGGCTGGCCCTAGCGCCAACCCTGCCAGAGCGCGTCGGCAGCCAGACCCGCGAACAGGATCAGCCCGGCATCGCGGTTCGAGCGGAACAGCGTCAGGGCGCGCGCGCCATCGCGCTCGGAGAGCATCGCCACCTGCCGGGCGAGGTGGGCGGCGAACAGCGCGAGGCCGAGCCAACCGAGGGGGCCGGCGCCGGCCCCGATCAGCGCCGGCACGAACAGGGCGACGGTGCCTGCGTAGCAGAGCCCCACCGCGAGACGCAGGCGCGCGCCGAACAGCCGGGCCGAGGAATGGATGCCGACGATCTCGTCATCCTCGATGTCCTGCACCGCGTAGATCGTGTCGTAGCCGACGATCCAGCAGATCGTGCCCGCGTAGAGCCACAGGGCCGGCGGGTCGAGGCGGCCGAACACGGCGACCCAGCCCATCAGCGCGCCCCAGGCGAAGGCGAGGCCGAGCACCGCCTGGGGCATCGGCATCACCCGCTTCATGAACGGGTAGATCGCCACCGGCGCCAGCGAGAGCATGCCGACGAGGATCGCGGTCGTGTTGAACTGAAGCAGCACCGCGAGGCCGACGAGCGCCTGCGCCACGAGGAAGGCGGCGGCCCCCTTCGTCGTCACCTGCCCCGAGGGCAGCGGGCGCGAGCGGGTGCGCTCGACCTGCGCGTCGAGCCGGCGGTCGGCGATGTCGTTGTAGGTCGAGCCGGCGCCCCGCATCGCCACCGCGCCGACGAGGAACAGGGCGAGGTGGATGGGATCGGGACCCGGGCGCCCGGCGGCGGTCGCGGCGAGGGCCGCCGACCACCAGCACGGCAGCAGCAGAAGCCACCAGCCGACCGGCCGCTCGATCCGGGCGAGCCTCAGATAGGGCCGTGCCGCGGCCGGCGCGAGCCGGTCGGCCCAGTGGCCGGCAACCGCGTCGGCGACGCGGCCGGAGCCGGGCTCGGACGGAGAAGGCAATGGGGCTGCGGCTTCGGCGGGTCGGAACGCGCCGTTTAGAGCGCGCCCTGCGGCATGCGGAAGGCGCCGGACAGGCCGGGGCCGCCGAGCAGACCGCCGCCCCCGCCGCCGTTCTGCGCCTGGGCCTTGGCCTGGGCTTCCATCTTCGAAGCCTGGGCGGCGATGCCGCAGACCTTGGTGCGGATCGCCCCGACCTTGTTGTGGTCGGCCTTGAAGCCTTCCGCGAACGAATCAGGGATCGAGCACCATTCCTTGTTGGCGGTGATCCATTTTATGCCGGTCGCGCCGTTGGCCTGGAGCTGGCCGAACAGGGAGCAGGCCTCCTGCGGCGTCATCTTCTTCTTGGAGTTCGAGGCCGAGTTCGCCTTGGCCACGAGGTTCTTGCGCTCGATCAGCGTCTTCTGGATCGAGCCGCAATCGGTGCCCGCCTGCTGCGGCACGGACTGGGCGGGAGCCGCCGGCGCCATGGGGGCGGGAATGCTCATCGGCGCGCCCGCCGAGGGGGCGGGCTCGGCCGGCGTATCCATCGACGGCAGCGGCATGCCGCTCATTCCCTGGCCGAGCGCGGGCCCGGCCAGAAGGGCGAGGCCGGCGAAAGCGGCGGCGACGGTCTTCGACGATGCAGACATCCAGGCAGACATTCGGCCGGTCCTTCTCCCCGCGTGCCGCGACGGGTGTAGCCCCCGATCCCGCAGCGCCCGCCCGGCCTCGGCCCGGACGCTGCTGCGCCGTGGGCCCCGGCGAGGGGCTTGAACGTGTTTCGATGCGGAAGCTTGTTGCGCATGGGAATGTGGCGCCAATGGTGCCGCGCGGCTTCCGCCGGCCACGACGGTGGGAAATCGTTCGAAACGCGGGCAGGGTGACATTTCCGCATCACATTCCGCCGCGTTCGGCGCCGATTGACAGGCCGGGGCGGCCACGCGACGAGACCGGCCTTCGTTGCGAGAGATCATGGCTGCCTACGACTTCACCGCCCCGCGCCTCTTCGTCGAAGCGGATCTGGTGGAGGGGCGCGTCCTGCCGCTGGAGCGGGCGCAGGCGAACTACCTGCTCACCGTGCTGCGCCGCGCGGAGGGCGAGCCCGTGCTGCTCTTCAACGGCCGCGATGGCGAGTGGCGGGCCGAGATCGTGCCGCAGGGGCGCAAGAGCGCCGATCTGCGCGTGGTCGCGCAAACCCGCCCGCAGCCGGTTCCGCCAGACCTGCACTACCTGTTCGCACCCCTGAAGACCGGCCGGCTCGACTACATGGCTCAGAAGGCGGTGGAGATGGGCGCGGGCCGGCTCCAGCCGGTCTTCACCCGCTTCACGCAAGGGGAGCGGATCAAGCTCGACCGGCTGCAGGCCAACACGATTGAGGCGGCCGAGCAGTGCGGGATTCTCGCCGTGCCCGAGATCGGCGAGCCGGCCCGGCTTCCCGCCTGCCTCGACGCGCTCGAAGCCGACCGCCTCCTCGTCTTCTGCGACGAGGACGCCGCCGTGCGCGATCCCGTGGCGGCCCTGCGCGGGGCCGCCGACCCGGATCGACTGCCGCCGCTGGCGGTTCTGGTCGGCCCCGAGGGTGGGTTCCACGAGGAGGAGCGCGCGCTGATCGCCGCCCGCCCCAACACGGTCGCGCTCTCGCTGGGACCGCGCATCCTGCGAGCGGATACGGCCGCGGTGGCCGTGCTGGCGCTGGTGCAGGCAGTGCTGGGTGACGGGCGGTGAGCGCGGGTCCGAAGGATTTCTGAAGATATGAGCCTCCCCCGCCTCCTGCTCCTGTCCCTCGGCGGGACGATCACGATGACCCGCAGCAGCGGGGGCGGCATCGTGCCGACGCTCACGGCGTCCGACCTCGCGGCCACGGTGCCGGGGCTCGATGCGGTGGCGGCCATCGAGACGCTGTCTCCCTTGCGCCGTCCGAGCGCGGGGCTGAGCCTCGACGATCTGATCGGGGTGGCGCGCACGCTGATCGAACGCCTCGCGGGCGATCTCGACGGTGCGGTGGTGATCCAGGGCACCGACACGATCGAGGAGACCGCCTTCGTGCTCGATCGCCTCGTGACGAGCGACAAGCCGGTCGTCGTCACGGGGGCGATGCGCGGCCCGGAGAGCGCCGGGGCCGACGGTCCCGCCAACCTTCTGGCCGCCGCCATCGTCGCAGGCAGCCGGGCGGCGCGGGGCCTCGGCACGCTCGCCGTCCTCAACGACGAGATCCACGCCGCCCGCCTCGTCCAGAAGGCGCACACCGCCCTGCCCTCCGCCTTCCGCTCGCCGCTGGCCGGCCCGCTCGGCCTCGTGATCGAGGGCGAGGCCCGCATTCATGTCCGCGTCGGCCGCAGCCTCCCCGTCGTAGGGCCGCTGGCGGCGGAGCCGCCCCCCGTGGCGCTCGTGAAGATCGGGCTCGGCGACGACGGGCGTCTGCTCGCCGCCTTGCCCGAACTCGGTTTTGCCGGCGCGGTGATCGAGGGCATGGGCGCGGGCCACGTCCCGGAGGCGCTTGCGGAGACCGTCTCAGGGCTGGTCGAGCTGATGCCGGTGGTGCTCGCCACCCGCGCCCAGAGCGGGCCTGTGTTCTGCCGCACATACGGGTATCCCGGCGGGGAGATCGACCTCCTGCGCCGCGGCGCCCTTTCGGCCGGGTCGCTGTCGGGCCTGAAAGCGCGGCTGCTGCTCCAGCTTCTGCTGCGCGCGGGCCTCGCGCCAAGCGCGTACGGCGCCTTCTTCGCGGAGCCGTAAGGCCCGCGCGATGATCGTGCACAAGGCGGGTTCATGTCAGCCATGCGCGGTGCGGGCGCGTTGTTCACCCTTGCGGCGTCCTCTAAGGACACGACATCCGGTGAGGCCGCCACCGGTCCGTCCGGTGGCGGACGACCGGCGCGCCCGCTGACTTCTTCGACCGACGTCACCTTCGAGGCAGCGCATGGCGCGCGATACGTCCGACACGACCCCGCTCACCACGCGCGACGAATTGATCGCGTGGTTCGCCGCGGGGGAGAAGCCGCGCGAGCGCTTCGCCATCGGCACCGAGCACGAGAAGATTCCGTTCTACACGGCCGACCACGCGCCCGTGCCCTACGAGGGCGAGCGCGGCATCCGGGCGCTGCTGGAGAACCTCGCGCGCGAGACCGGCTGGGAGCCGATCCTCGACGCGGGCAACATCATCGGGCTCGCGGGCCATGAGGGCGGCGCCATCTCGATCGAGCCCGGCGGGCAGTTCGAGCTCTCCGGGGCGCCGCTGGCCGACATCCACGCCACCGTGGCCGAACTCGACGAGCACCTCGCCGCCTCCAAACGCGCCGCGGCGCCGCTCGGCATCGGCTTCCTCGACCTCGGCATGAGTCCGAAATGGACCCGCGAGGCCACGCCGCAGATGCCCAAGAGCCGCTACCGCATCATGCGCGGCTACATGCCGAAGGTGGGCAAGCTCGGCCTCGACATGATGCTGCGCACGGCGACCGTGCAGGTGAACGTCGATTTCGCCTCGGAGGCCGACATGGTGCGCAAGATGCGCGTCAGCCTCGCGCTCCAGCCCATCGCGACCGCGCTCTTCGCCAACTCCCCCTTCACCGACGGGCGCCCCAACGGCTTCCTGTCGCGCCGCTCCGAGATCTGGCGCGACACCGATCCCGACCGCACCGGCATGCTGGCCTTCGCCTTCGAGGAGGGCTTCGGCTACGAGGCCTATGTCGACTGGCTGCTCGACGTGCCGATGTACTTCGTCAAGCGCGGCGAGACCTATCACGACGTTTCCGGCGCCTCCTTCCGCGACCTGATGGACGGTCGCCTCGCGCAGCTGCCGGGCGAGCGGGCCACCGTCTCCGATTGGGCCAACCACGCCTCGACCGTCTTCCCCGAGGTGCGGCTCAAGCGCTTCCTGGAAATGCGCGGCGCCGATGTGGGCGGGCGGGCGATGATCGCGGCGCAATCGGCCTTCTGGGTCGGGCTGCTCTACGACGAGACCGCCCTGTCGGCCGCCTGGGACCTCGTGCGCGGCTGGTCCGCCAGTGAGCGGGAATCGATCCGCGCCGCCGTGCCCCGTCTCGGGCTCCACACCAGCATCGGCGGGCGCTGCCTCGGCGCGGTGGCGGCGGAAGCTCTCTCCATCGCCCGGTCCGGCCTCCAGGCACGGGCCCGCCGCGACGGGAGCGGACGCGACGAGGCGGTCTACCTTCAGCCGCTGGAGGCGATCATCGCCGCCGGCCGCAGCCAGGCCGAGGAGCGGCTGGCCGATTACGAGGGGCCGTGGGAGAAGTCCGTCGAGCCGGCCTTCAAGGCCTGCACCTTCTGATCCTTCACGACAGCCGGAGCAGATTCTTCCGCCGGGCAAGCGGGGCCGGTGGAACGCGTTCGGCGCCTCGTTGTTCCTGCGTGTATTCCTTGATGATGTTGAGGAGTCCGCAGCCATGTCCCAAATCACGACCCTGGCGCTCGCCGGCCTCGCCGCGACCGGTCTGACCATCGCGGCCGTTCCCTCCGCCGAGGCCGTGCCCCTGCCGGCCCTGAGCGCCGCCCAGGTCGGGGGCGCGACCACCACCGTCGACACCGTGGGCTGGCGCCGCGGCTATTATGGTGGCTATCACGGCCCCCGCTACGGATACGGCTATCGCCGCCGCAATGCCGCGGGCGCCCTGTTCGCAGGCGCGGCGCTGGGCCTGATCGGCGGTGCCATCGCGGCCAGCGCCGCCCCGCGGTACTACGGCGGCTACGGCTACTACGATTACGGCTACGCCCGCCCGGTCGGCTATTACGGCTACGGCTATCCGGCCTATGGCGGCTATTACGGCGGGTACTATCCCTACGGCTGGTAATGGCGCCGTCCCATTCGAAAGCCCCGTCGCTGCCGCCCGGCCGACGGGGCTTTTTCGTGCTATGGCGGCCGCGTGATGCGCGAGATCCCGGATGCCGGCACGGTCGAACTCGACCTCAGCGGCCTGAAATGTCCCCTGCCGGCCCTGCGCACCCGCAAGGCCCTGCGCGGGCTCGCGCCCGGCGCCCGGCTTGCCGTGACCTGCACGGATCCGCTCGCCGGGATCGACATTCCCAACGTCGTCCGCGAGGAAGGCGCCGCGCTGGAAGCGCAGGAGCGGCACGGCCCCGTCTCGCGCTTCCTGATCCGTCCCATCGCCCGGACGGATCACAGCCCTAGCTAGGGCTGGCCTCGACGCCATTCCGCCGCGCCCCGGGCCTCGATCCGGGCGCGCGCATCATCCCGGAGACGCCATGCCCCCCGAGATTCGCGGCACCCGCACCGTCCACGATGGCTGGGCGAGTTTCCTCGTCGCCGAAGTGACGACGCCGGACGGCGCCGAGGTCTCCCGCGAGATCGAGGATCACGGCGAGGCCGTCTGCGTGCTGCCCTACGATCCCGAGCGCCGGGTCGCCGTGCTGATCCGCCAGTTCCGCGCTCCTCCCTTCTTCACGGCCGGCGTGCCGGACCTGCTGGAGGCTCCCGCCGGCCTGCTCGACGAGGCCGACCCGGAGGCCGGCGTGCGCCGGGAGGCCTACGAGGAGACGGGCCTGCGCCTGTCGCGCCTGGAATCCCTCTCCACGGTCTGGAGCATGCCCGGCATCTCCACCGAGCGGATGCACCTCTATCTCGCCCCCTACACGGAGGCCGACCGCGAGGGACCCGGCGGCGGACTGGCCGAGGAGAACGAGGCGATCACCGTGGTCGAGATGCCGCTCGCCGAGCTCGCTGCGATGAGCGAGACCGGCGCGATCACCGACATGAAGACGCTGGTGCTGATTCTCGGCCTGCGCCTGCGCCGGCCCGACCTTTTCGCCTGAAGCCGGCGCGGGCCGACGCCCGGCTTGCGGGCGGGCGGGGTCGGTCTATCATCATGCGTCGAGCGGATCGGAGCGCGATCCGAAAAATGGCTCCGCCGCGCGGGAGATGCGCCCATGTCGTTCTTCATCGGGATTGCCGGCCCCTGGCTCGTGGTCTCCTTCCTGCTCCTGATGTGGCACCGGCGCGAAGAGGAGCGCCCCGTCCAGGCCGTGAGCGCCGAGCCGGGCGGATACCCGCCCCGGGCATAGCGTCCTTCCCCCCTCCCCCATCCTTCGCGGCGTCGGCGGTCCGGCCGTCCGCACCGCGGCGAACCAACGCCCACGCCACGGGTTGTCGAGGCTCTGCGCCCCGCCGCGGCCCGACGAACCGGCTTGTCCGGAGCGCCCCGGCGATCCCGCGCGTTTCGTTCGCACAGGGCGCCCCTGCCCGTCCCCGGCGGGGGCGCCGAAGTTTGGAGTGAAGCATGGACATCGCCCTCGACAAGGTCTCCGAGATCATCCTGCGGCTGCGGGCGATCGAGGCGAAGGAGGGCCCGACCGATCCGGATTCGGGATCGAACCCGACCGATGACGGTGCGACCGACGTGCTGGTGAGCGGAACCGACGACGCCACCGAGCAGGAACTCCGCAGCATGATCGCCGGGCTCAACGAGGACGAGCGGGCCGATCTCGGAGCGCTGCTCTATATCGGCCGCGGCGATTACGAGGCGGCAGAATGGGGCGAGGCGGTCCGCTTCGCCAAGGAGCGCGAGGCTGCGGGCGACACGGTGATGCGCGAGCTGCTCGGCTCGCCGGATGCCGGATCGCTGCTCGACGAGGGCCTCGACGCGCTCGGCATCAGCCTCGACGTGTCGGACGCGACCTGAGCCGGCGGCTCCGGAAACGAGAACGGCCCGGACGCAAGGCGTTCCGGGCCGGTTCCTGACGTCAATGGTCGGTGCTCAGGGCTCGCAGGCCAGCACCTTCGCGCCCATGGCGACGAATTCCGCCGTCGAGCGCAGATCCTCGCGGACCCGCGGCGAATGCGCGACGAGGGAGGCCTCCCGTTCCAGCTGATCGTTGCAGGAGCAGGTCGGCAGACCCTGCCCCACCGGGGGCGAGCAGGCATCGTGATGCATGCAGGCCCGGTCGAGGGCGTCGACCGGGGCAAGGCCGGCGCCGCGGCTGCCCGGGCCGCAGTAATTGCCGTGGAACACCAGGGCACCCTTGGGCAGCCCCTTGCCGAGAGCGGGGGCGGCCGGAGCCTCGATGGCCGCCGCCTCCTCCTCGGGAACGGCGATGGTCTGGGCCGAAACCGTCAGCGGCGCGAAGCCGACGAGGGCGGCGGAGAGACCGAGGATCAGAGGGAGGCGCCGGTTGGTGCGGTGCGAAGAAAAGGCCAAGGTTAAACGCTCCGTTCGAAATGCTCCCCTCACAGCCGCCGGCGGGATCCCATCCCGCGATCGAAAAAGGCTGCGCCGTTCAAACGGTTTCTTCCGGCTTAAGTTCACTCGCACTGCACCATCGGCCGTCCCGGCGGACGATCAGAACCGATAGTTCAGGCCGCCGCGCACGAGGCCGAATCCCGATTCCGAGCGGCCGGTGCCGTAATAGGCGGGGACGGTTGCGTCGTAGACGGTCACGCCGGAGCTGCGCTTACCCAGATCGACGTAGAGCCCTTCGACCTTCACCGAGATGTGGTCGGTCAGGGCATATTCGACGCCGCCGCCGGCCGCGAAACCGAGCCGCGCCGTGTCGGGCAACGTGGCGGCATAGGCGGAGGCGTAGGGGGAGGCGCTTCCACCGCCATAGGCGAAGCCCCCCGTGCCGTAGACGAGCCAACGGTCGAAGGCGTAGCCGAGGCGCCCGCGCACGGTGCCGAACCAGTCGAGGCTCGGCGCGACGCCGTAATAGGGCGTGGTACCGATGGTGCCGTCGCCCCGGCGGCCGAACGTGGTGCCCTGGAAATCCGCCTCGGCGCCCAGCACCCAGCCCGAGCCGGGCGTGATCTGATAATTGTAGCCGATCTGACCGCCGCCGACGAAGCCGCCGCTGCCGCCGCTGCCGGTCACCGTGCCGTAGGTGGCGTCCGTGAAGCTCGATGACCCGCCGCGGAAGCCGTAGCCGGCATTGGCGCCGACATAGAAGCCGGTCCAGGTGAAGACGGGTGGGGCCGGCGGGAGCGGGGGTGCCGCGCGGCGCGGAAGGTCGGCGGCGCCGGCCCCGGTCGCGACGAGGAAGCCGGTCAGGGCCGGCAGCAGCGAGCGTCGGATCATGGTCATCTCTCTTGCGGGTGGGACTGGTTCAGAGCGCGAGCAGCAGCAGGCCGACCACGAGGACGGCCAGCAGCAGGCAGAGTGCGAAGTCGATCACCGTCTCGCCGCCGCAGGCCTCACCTGCGCCGCGGATGCCTGGGCGGCCCCGCGGCGGCCGAGCGGGATACGGGCGCGGCCGGATTCGGCTCGCGGCGAGACCGGCGGTTGGAAAGCTCGTCGGGAACGCGGTCCTCATCGCGCGTTCCCCCGAAGCCCGGCGAGACGCAGGGAGGCGGCGGGATCCGATGGGGCAGCCGGGCTCGCGGCCCCTGCCGAAGCGCCACGCGCCGGACCGGGCCCGACGACGAGCTCCGAGAAGGCCGGCAGGGCGAGGGCGGCGGCGAGAATCGCGGCGAGCGTGGCGGCACGGATCAAGGGACGGGCGGAGGCGTCCAAGACCGGTGCGGAGCACGCCGTAAGCCGCAACGGCGCATCGCCCGCTCCCAGGGAAGGCCTCAATTCGATCGTGATGGCGTCCATCGATGCCTCGGCACTTGCGTGGGAAAATTTACCACGAAGCTTTACCGTGTGCAAAAATCCCACGTCAACGGAATATCGAGCGGCCGAGGTGCGTCGGCGCACGTTGTGGGATTGCGTCCCACGGCAGCGCGCTTACACTCGGGGCATGTCTCAGGAGACCGAATCCGCGCCGCTGGACGGTGGCGCCCTGCACGGGCCCGTGGCGCGCTTGCTGCGTCCGCTCGTGCGCCTCCTGGTCCAGCGAGGCATCACCTTCCCGGCGCTGACGAACCTGCTGCGCGAACTCTACGTGAACGTGGCCGAGTACGATTTCGCCCTGCCCGGCAAGGAGCAGACCGACAGCCGGGTCAGCCTGCTCACCGGCATCCACCGCAAGGAGGTGCGCCGCCTGCGCGGAGCGGGTGCCCCGGTGAGCCGAGTCCCCGCCACCGTGTCCCGCACCGGCCGGATCATCGCGCGCTGGGTCGCGGCACCCGAATTCACCGACGGCGAGGGCCGGCCGCTGCCGCTGCCGCGCTCCGCCGAAGGAGACGCGCCCTCCTTCGAGAGCTTGGTGGAGGGCGTGACCAAGGACGTGCGCCCCCGCGCCGTGCTCGACGAATGGCTCGATCGCGGCGTGGCCGTGCTCGACGAGAGAGGCCGCGTGCACCTGCTCGAGGCGGCCTACCTGCCCCGCGGCGGCGCGGAGCCGCAGCTCTACTATTTCGGGCGCAACCTCCACGACCATCTCGCGGCGGCGGCGGAGAACATCGCCGCCCCCTCGCCCCGCTTCTTCGAACGGGCGGTGCATTACGACGGCCTGTCCGAGACGCTGGCCGCACAGCTGGAGGCGCGCTCGCGGGAGATCGCCATGGGGGCGCTGAAGCAGGCCAACGCCGAGGCGCACGCCGCCTGCGCCGACGACGCGGGCGGGCGCCATCGCTGGAACTTCGGCATCTACATCTACCGCGAGGACGTGCCGGCACGCGAGGCGGAACCCGCTGCCGAGGCCGAGCGGGGCCGCACGCCTTGAGCCGCCCGAACCCGACCCGCCGGGGTCTGCTGGCGCTGCTGGCCGGCACCGCCCTGTGGCGGCCCCAACCCGCTTGGCCGCAGGCGGACGACATGCCGTCCGACCGCGGCATCGGCGGCACGGGGGCGCGCCCCAGCGAGGAGGAGAATCCGGGCGGCGACCGCGGCATCGGCGGCACGGGCGTGATCGGCACGATCCGCCGCTTCGGCTCCATCGTCGTCAACGACCTGCGCATCGCCTACCCGGCCGACGTCCGGGTGCGCATCGACGGCGTGCCGGCCCGCGCCGCCGATCTGAAGGTCGGTCACGTCGTGCGCGTGGTGGCCCGCGACGCCGAGGGCGGCCTCTCGACCCGCGCCATCGACGTGACGAGCGAGGTGATCGGCCCGGTCGAGGCCGTCGCCCGCGGCCGGCTCACGGTGCTCGGGCAGAGCGTCGCCACCGCGGGGATCGCGAAGGCGAAAACCTTCGCCCTGGGCGAGCGCGTCGCGGTGAGTGGGCTGCGGCGCCCCGACGGCACCATCGTCGCGAGCCTGATCGAGCCCCGCCCCGAGGCCCCCGCCCGCCTCGCCGGCCCGGTGCGGCGCGGCCGGGACGGCAGCCTGCGCATCGGCGGCCTGCGGCTCGACGGGCTGGCGCCGGCCCTCGTCGGCCGGCGCACCCTCGTGGAGGGCGAGGCGGGTGCAGCCGGCCTGAGAGTCGTCGCGGTCCGCGATCTCAGCCGGCCCTTCCCGGCGGGGCTCACCCGCGCCTCCATCGAGGCCTACGTCGCACGGGCCGACGGCGGGCTACGGCTCGGCTCGGGCCTCTCGGTCTCGGGCCGGATCGATCCCGCGGCGCTTCCCCGGGGCGGACGCCCCGCCGTGATCGAGACCGACATCGGCCGCGACGGCCGCATGCGGGTGGAAGCGGTGCGCGGCGACGGACCGGGACGGGGCGGGCCGGGATCGGGTGGGCCGGGAACGGGCGGGCAAGGTATCGGTGGGCAAGGCCCGAGCGGACAGGGGCCGGCCGGACAAGGCAGGGGCGATCGCAGTCCCCGTGGCAGCGGCCCCGCCGGCTCCGGCGGTGCGCAGAATCCTGCCGGCTCGGGACGCGGCGGTGCGGGCGGCGGAGCCCCCTCCCCCCGCCCGGGCGGCGATGCCGGCGGCTTCGGCCCCGTTCGCGGCGGCTCCTCGATGCCCGGCGGCTATCCGATCGACACCCGGCCGGCCCCCGGATCGGCGGGCTCCGGGCCTGGCGGCTTCGGCGGCGCGTTCGGCGGACCCGGGGGAAGCCCCGGAGGCGGCCTCGGCGGCGGCTTCGGCCGGCCGGGCGCTGGCCCGGGCGGGTTCGGCGGGGGCGGGGGACCGGGCGGGTTCGGTGGTGGTCCGGGCGGAGGTGGGCCGGGCGGGGGCGGCCCGCGCTGAGCCGGCGGGGCTCTCGTACGGCTCGGGCAGCGGGTCAGCGGCTGCGCAGGATCAGCCGGTCGCCCCGGACCTCGTAGGAGGGCAGCCGCGTGAGGAAGCTCTGCCCGAGCAGGTTGACGGTCAGCACGCCGGGCCGGCTCACCATGGCGTCGACGTTGCGCTCGGTGATCGGCCCGACGGTGATCGAGTCGAGCCGGATCGGGGCGGTGAGCGCGGTGCCGTTGGCGGTCGAGACCCGCTGGGTGAAGGCGCTCTCCGGCGGGCGGATGCCGAGCGCCGCGGCGCTCTCGGCGGTGAGCACGACGCTGCTCGCCCCCGTATCGAAGACGAAGCGCTGCTCCCGGCCGCCATTCACCTCGGCCAGGACCGCGAAATCGCCGTCCGAACGGCGCGTGATCGTCACTTCGCCGCCGGGGCCGACCACGGCAGTGCCGGGGCGCAGGGCCCCGACCAGACCTGCGCCGACCCGCTGCGCGTCGTCGCGATAGGCGTAGCCCGCCACGAGCACCGCGCCGATGGCGAGCCAGATCAGGATCGAGCGCAGGGTCGCGCCCGGCATCGCCAGCGCCTGACGCCAGCGGCCGGCGGTGAGCAGGATCAGCAGCGCGCCCATCGAGACGAGGCCGGCGAGCTGATCCGAATCGAGCCCCATCACGGGGCCGCCGTCGTGGTTGGCGACCAGGACGACGAGGCCGATCCCGAGGATGGCGAGCCCGAGCCACATCATCGCGTGAGTGCCCCTCGCCCCGGATAGGCCCGGCGCAGCCGCTCGGGCAGGAGCGCCATGATCGCCAGCCGCCGCGATTCGGGCAACGAGCCCCACAGGCCGATCTCGTCGCGGGTGCGTCCGCAGCCCTCGCACAGGCCGCTTGCGGCATCGAGCACACAGACCTTGGTGCAGGGGCTGGAAGGTTTTTGGGAAGGGATCGCCGTCATCGCCTGCGCAGATGGGGCGGAGCGGGGCCGTGAATCAAGGGCTTTGCCGACGGCTCCTTTCGTCCCAGGCGTTGCGCGGGCGGTCCGCTCACGCGTCGGACGGGCTGCGGTTCAGCCAGCGGATGGGGTGGACGAGAATGCGCTTGCCCACATCGCCCTCCCAAGTCGTGCGCAACCCTTGCGCCTCCACCGCCGCCACGATCTCGGCGGCGATGCCGGCCGCGGTCTCGTCCCGGTCGTCATAGGCGCCGAAGGCGAGGTAGAGCCCGCGATCGACCAGGACCGCCTCGACATCCTGCCCGTGGTAGAAAACGAAGCCGCGGGATTCCCGCCCCTGCTCCCGACGCGCGTGGTAAACCTCCGCCGCATCCGAGATACCGTCCGAGCGCGTGTAGCCCGCACGGTGGAGCGCGATGATCCCGGCCGCGTCCAGAGCCTCGAAGGCGACGGCGAGCCGGTCGACATCCGTCTGCGCCGGCCAGGTCGCCTCCTCGTCCCGCTTGCGCGCGAAGGCCCGGGCGACCTCCGCCTCGATCCAGCCCCGGTCGTCGGGGCCGATCGACTCGGGCATCAGATACTCTTCCAGGATCGCCTCGAGGGTCGATGCGGGCGTCTCGAACCCACCCCAGGTCAGGACCTCGATCCGCTCGACCGTATCGGCGCGATCGACCGGTTCCACGGATGCGCCGGAGGCTGCCTCTCGGGGCATCGCGATCGGTTGGCCGCCGAAGAGCCGGCGAAAGAATTCCCGCATGCGCGATCCCGATCCCTGTGCGCGACTCCCTGTGCGCTACGCCGTCGCCGCCACCAGCGCGAGCAGGACTACTACCTCGCCCACCTGCTGGCAGGCGCCGACCACGTCGCCGGTCTGGCCGCCGATTTTTCGCCGGGCCAGCGCGCTCAGGGCCAGGGCCGCCAGCGGGGCGAGGACGAGCGCGAGCAGCAATCCGAGCGGCGGCAGGCCGAGTGCCGCGCCGAGCCCGGCCAGCATTAGGCAGAGCAAAGCCGCGATCCCGAGCGTCGCCCGGGTCGGACGGCCCACCGCGGCGCCCGCGCCGCCGGGCCGGGCCGGTTCGAGCCGCGCGATCGGGATCAGGGCGGCGGTGCGCGAGAGCGCGGCGGCGAAGAGCAGGGCGATGGCCGCGAGGGCACCGCTGCGGTCGAGCAGGGTGGCGAGCGTCGCCGCCCGCAGGGCCAGCCCGAGGAACAGGGCGGTGCCGCCATAGGCGCCGATGCGGCTGTCGCGCATGATCTCCAGGCTGCGCTCACGGCTCTGCCCGCCGCCGAAGCCGTCCGCCACGTCGGCCAGCCCGTCCTCGTGCATGGCACCGGTGATCAGCGCGGTCGCGACGAGGGCGAGCGCGGCGGCGACGAACGGACCGAGTCGGATCTCCCAGGCCAGCACCAGCACCAGGGCCGCGGGGAGCGCCAGCAGCAGCCCCGCCACGGGCAGCATGCGCGGAACGGTGCGGAAGTCCGGCACGCCGAACGGATCCGGCTCGTCGGGCAGGGGCGGAATCGGCAGGCGGGTGAAGAAGCGCAGGCAGGCGGCGAGGTCGTAGACCAGCTCCGCCCCGGGAAAGGGCGGTCCCAGATCGCTGCCGCTGCGCCCGATCATTCCGCTCCCCTCGCGGCCCGGCCGCCTGTACCGCGGGCCCGCCCCCTTCTATAGCGCCGGAAGCCCCTTGCCTGCTACGCGGACCTGCCGGCGAACCGGTCGATTGTCCCCGCCGATCGAGCGATCCGTTCGGCGCCCCGCACCCGACGCGAACGAGACCCCGATGACCTCCGACGCCGCGCCCTTCGCCGACATCCGCCGCCTGCTCACCGAGATGCCCGGCCCCGATGAAGAGGCGGCCGCCGCGATCCGCGCCCGGGACGCGCGCCTGACCAAGCCGCCGGGCGCGCTCGGCCGGCTCGAAGGGCTCGTGGAATGGCTCGGCACTTGGCAGGGCAAGGCGATGCCGAGCCTCGACCGGCCGATGGTCTGCGTCTTCGCGGGCAGCCACGGCGTGGTGGCGCGCGGCGTCTCGGCGTTTCCGGCGGCGGTGAACCGGCAGATGCTGGAGAACTTCGCCGCCGGGGGCGCGGCGATCAATCAGCTCTGCGCCGCCTACGGCCTCGGCTTCCGCGTGTTCGACCTCGCGGTCGATCTGCCGACCGGCGACATCTGCGCGGGGCCCGCCCTCGACGAGAAGGGCTGCGTGGCCACCATGGCCTTCGGCATGGAGGCGGTCGCGGCGGGCACCGATTGCCTCGCGGTCGGCGAGATGGGCATCGGCAACACCACGGTGGCGGCAGCGATCTACGCCGCGCTCTACGGCGGCGAGGCCGAGCACTGGGTCGGGCGCGGCACCGGGCTCGACGATGCCGGCCTGTCGCGCAAGGCCGAGGCCGTGCGGCTGGCGCTTCAAACCCATGCGGGGCATCTCACCGATCCGCTGGCGATCCTCGCCCGGCTCGGCGGCCGGGAAATCGCGGCCATGGCTGGCGCGATCCTCGCCGCGCGGCTCCAGCGGGTGCCGGTGGTGCTCGACGGCTACGTCACCACCGCCGCGGCGGCGGTGCTGCACGCCCTCGACGCCCGCGCCCTCGACCATTGCATCGCCGGCCACCTCTCCGCGGAGGGCGCCCACGGGGAAGTGTTGGCGCGCCTCGGGCTCACGCCCGTGCTCTCGCTCGGAATGCGGCTGGGCGAGGCGTCCGGGGCGGCGCTGGCCCTCGGTGTTCTGAAGGGCGCTCTTGCCTGCCACCGCGACATGGCGACCTTCGAGCAGGCCGGCGTCGCGGGGAAATCCTCCGACTGACGCGCCCTCAGGCGAAGCCCGCCGCGTGCAGCCCGAGGCCTGCGACCGCGCAGGCGAGCAGCGTCGGGATCACGCCGAGGCGGAAGCGCAGCACCGCCAGCATCGCGGCGGAGGCCAGCAGCAGGGCCGGCCCGTTCAGGCTCGTCCAGACCGGCCATTCGAGCCGCAGGCCGAGGCCGGGGCGAAGGGCGACGCGTTCGGCGAACAGCAGGTGGAGCGCGAACCAGACCGCGAGGTTGAGGATCACGCCCACCACCGCCGCGGTGATCGCCGCGAGCGCGCCCGAGAGCGCACGGTTCTCCCGCAGGCCCTCGACGTAGGGCGCACCCGCGAAGATCCAGAGGAAGCAGGGCACGAAGGTCACCCAGGTGGTGACGAGCCCCCCGAGCACCCCCGCGAGGTAGGGGTCGAGCCCGTTCGGCGCCCGGAACGCCCCGAGGAACCCCACGAACTGCGTGACCATGATGAGCGGGCCGGGCGTGGTCTCGGCCAGCCCCAGCCCGTCCAGCATCTCGCCGGGCTTGAGCCAGCCATAGGTCTCGACCGCCGCCTGCGCGACGTAGGCCAGCACGGCGTAGGCGCCGCCGAAGGTGACCACCGCCATCTTGGAGAAGAAGACGGCGATGTCGGCGAGCGCGTGGCCCGGGCCGAGACCGACGACGAGGGCCAGCACCGGCACCAGCCAGAGCGCCAGGAACACGGCGGCGATCCGCAGCGACCAGCGCGGATCGGGCCGGGCATGGGCCGGCACCTCGGCCCCGAGCAGGCTGTCGGCCTCGGCGAGCCCGGGCCCCGCCGGTCCGTGGCCGCCGGCGCGGAAGCTTTTGGCGCCCACACGCCCGAAGCCGTAGCCGATCAGGCCCGCGGCGAGCACGATCAGCGGGAAGGGCAGGTCGAACAGGAAAATCGCCGCGAAGGCGCCCGCCGCGATCAGGCGCATCGCGGCGTTGCGCAAAGCCCGGCCGCCGAGACGCACCACGGCCTGGACCACGATGGCGAGCACCGCGCATTTGAGGCCGAAGAACAGGCCGCCGACGATCCCGACGCCGCCATAGGCCGCGTAGATCACGCTCAGCGCCATGATCGAGACGGCACCCGGCAGGATGAACAGGCCGCCCGCGATCAGCCCACCGGGCGTGCGGTGCATCAGCCAGCCGATATAGGTGGCGAGTTGCTGCGCTTCCGGTCCCGGCAGCAGGGTGCAGTAGGACAGGGCGTGCAGGAAGCGCGCCTCGCCGATCCAGCGCCGCTCGTCCACGAGGATGCGGTGCATCACCGCGATCTGCCCGGCCGGACCGCCGAAGCTCAGCAGGGCGATGCGCGCCCAGACACGGGTGGCCTCGCCCAGGGTGACGCCGTGATGGGCTTCGCTCTTCACCACGTTTCGATGGATCGTCTTGCGCCGCGCGAACCCTCCCCTTGGGCGAGGAGCGTTCCCTCCGTCAATCGTGCGCGCGGATCAAGCCGCCCGTGCGCGCCGGGGCGGCGCCGTCTCGGCCGGAGCCGGCGCGGCGGCCAGATCGACGGCGGGCAGCGTGTCCATGCCGCGGCTCGCGGGGAAGGTGATGATCACCTCCGTGCCCTCGCGCGGCTTCGACTTGAGCTGGAAGCCGCCGCCGTGGAGATCGACCAGCCCCTTCACGATCGGAAGGCCGAGGCCGGAGCCCTGCTCGGCGGTCTTGATGGCGAGCGAGCCGCGCCCGAACGAGGACATCACCGTGCCGAGTTCGTCCTCGGGGATGCCGGGGCCGGAATCCTTGACGCTGACATATTGCCCACCCGAGGAGGTCCAGCCGACCTTGATCGTGATCTCGCCGCCCGGCGGCGTGAACTTCACCGCATTCGAGAGCAGGTTGAGCACGATCTGGCGCAGGGCCCGCTCGTCCGCCCAGAGGCGCGGCAGGGAATCGTCGATGAGGCTCGCGAAGGTCTGCCCCTTGCTGCGGGCGCGCAGGGTCATCATGTGGCGGCACTCCTCGACCGCGTGGGCGAGCTGCACCGCCTCCTCGCTCAGGTCGTAGCGCCCCGCCTCGATGCGGGAGAGGTCGAGGATCTCGTTGATGAGATTGAGCAGGTGCATCCCGCTGTCGTGGATGTCGGTGGCGTATTCCCGGTAGGCCGGGGCGGTGTGGGCGCCGAACACCTCGTTCTTCATCACCTCCGAGAAGCCGAGGATGGCGTTCAAGGGCGTGCGCAGCTCGTGGCTCATGGTGGCGAGGAAGCGGGACTTGGCGAGGTTCGCCTCTTCTGCCCGCCGCCGGGCCTCGTCGGAATTGGCCTTGGCCTGTTCGAGTTCGGCGAAGATCGCGTCCTTCTCCGCCCGCGATTGCAGCGTGCCGACCGCCGAGGCGTAGAGCCGGCGCGCCAGCCCCGCGAAGAAGAGCTGGCTCGCCACCGTCATCGCCACGAGGAGCATCGTGTCCATGTCGCGCGAGGACAGCAGCAGGGAGAGGGCCGCCAGCATCAGCGGCAGCAGCCCGGAGAGCGCGGCGACCGGCACGGTCGCGGCCAGCATCGTCGTTACCGCCGCGACGATGACGAGCCCGAACAGCGCGAAGGTGCGTGCCTCCGGGATGCCGACCAGCAGCAGCATCGCCCAAGCGAGGCTCTGACCGAATTCCGCGGCGATGAAGATCCGCCGCCAGCGGGCCAGCGGCAGGCAGCCCGGCGCCTGCCGCAGGAAGCGGCGGCACAGCAGCGTCATGATCGCGCCGGCGGCGAGCGCCCCGGCCGAGACCGCCGCGGCCGTGACGGCGGGCACCCAGATCGTGGAGGCGCCGGCCACCACCAGCGCCAGCAGCAGCAGCGGGATGCCGGCCCCCACCCGGTACTGGGCGTAGAGACGCAGCAACTCGTAATCGAAGGCTCGTTCCAGGCCGCTTGTCGAGGTCAGCCGCTCCCGGGCCGAGCGCATGTCGCGCGCGATGCCGCGACGCTTGGCCACCTCCTGCGAGGAGGGACCGCGTCCACGCTGAACCATCTCCGCTGTCAGGTCGGGCATCGATCGGGATCGGAACGCGAGGGGAAGCCCGGTCGTGAGGTGCGGCGCCCGGGGCGGGTCGGGGAGCCGTCAGGGTGCCTCGGGAACCGTTAAGAAGCGGCTTCCCCGATCGGGCGAATTGCGCCGATCCCGGACGCGGCATACGCGTTCTTAATGCAGGTGCGCCCGCGCACATCGGAGGCGGACGCGAGGGATCAGAATCGGAACGATTCCAAATCCCGGAGCCGACCGCCATGCTGACCCTCAACCTGAACGGCGTGTCCCGGGAGGTCGACGCCGATCCCGACATGCCGCTGCTCTGGGTGATCCGCGACCGGCTCGACATGACCGGCACCAAGTACGGCTGCGGCATCGCCCAGTGCGGCGCCTGCACCGTGCACATGGACGGCCAGCCCGTGCGCTCCTGCCAGACCCGCATCGGCGATGTCGGCGAGGCCAAGATCACCACGATCGAGGGCGTGCAGGGCAAGGTCGCCGACGCGGTGAAGGCGGCCTGGCGCGGCCTCGAAGTCGTGCAGTGCGGCTACTGCCAGTCCGGACAGATCATGTCGGCCATCGGCCTGCTCAGCGACAACCCCAAGCCCACCGACGCCGATATCGACGGCGCCATGGACGGCAATGTCTGCCGCTGCGGCACCTACCAGCGCATCCGCGCCGCCATCCACGAAGCCGCCCGCACGCTCGCCTGAGCCGCCCCGCAGCCTTTCACGATTTGGAGCCCGGCATGCTCAAGCTCGATTTGACCGATGCGCCCGTTCCCTCGCGGCGCGCCTTCCTCGGCGCCGCCGCGGCGGGCGCCGTGCTGCTCGCCTTCCGCCTCGACCTGCGGGGCGCCCGCGCCGCGGGCGGCAACGACGCGCTGTCCAAGGCGCCGGCCCAGCCCAACGCCTTCGTGCGGATCGGTGCCGACGACACCGTGACGGTGATGATCAAGCATCTCGACATGGGCCAGGGCAACACGACGGGGCTCACCACCATCGTCGCCGACGAGCTCGACGCCGATTGGGGCCAGATGCGGGTCGCCTTCGCGCCGGCCGACGCGAAACTCTACGCCAACCTTCTGATGGGCCCCGTGCAGGGCACCGGCGGCTCGACGGCGATCGCCAATTCCTGGTTCCAGTTGCGCAAGGCGGGTGCGGCCGCCCGCGCCATGCTGGTGGCCGCCGCGGCCGAGAGCTGGGGCGTGCCCGCGGGCGAGGTCAGCGTCTCGAAGGGCGTGATCAGCCACACATCCGGCAAGCAGGGCCGGTTCGGCGCGTTCGCGGAGGCTGCGGCCGCCAAGCCGGTGCCGCAGGAGCCCCGCCTCAAGACGCCCGCCGAGTGGACGCTGATCGGAAAGCGCGTGCCGCGCATCGATTCCGCGCCCAAGACCGACGGCAGCGCGATCTACTCCCTCGACATCCGCCGCCCCGGTCAGGTCACGGCGCTCGTCGCCCACCCGCCGCGCTTCGGCGCCGCGGTGAAGTCGGTGGATGCGGAGGCCGCGCAGGGCATGCCCGGCGTGGTCGCTGTCGTCACGATCCCGACGGGCGTGGCGGTCATCGCCCGCGACACCTGGAGCGCGATGAAGGCCCGCGAGGCCCTCAAGGTCACCTGGGACGATTCGGCCGCCGAGACACGCTCCTCCGACGCGATCCTGGCCGAGTACCGCGAGACGGCCAAGAAGAGCGGCCTCGTCGCCTCGCAGGCGGGCGACGCCGACGGCGCCATCAAGGGCTCGGCCAAGGTGCTGGAGGCGGAATTCTCCTTCCCCTACCTCGCGCACGCCGCCATGGAGCCCCTGAACGCCACGATCGAGCGGGCGGCCGACGGCAGCTACGACGTCTATGCCGGCTTCCAGATCCAGACCGTCGAGCAGGCGGTGCTGGCCGCGACCCTCGGCGTCACGACCGACAAGGTCCGGCTGCACACCCAGTGGGCCGGCGGCTCCTTCGGCCGGCGGGCGACGCCGGGCGCGGACTATTTCGCCGAGGCGGCCGCGATCGTGAAGGCCTGGGACGGCAAGGCCCCGGTCCACCTCGTCTGGACCCGCGAGGACGACATGGCCGGCGGCTATTACCGCCCGCAGGTCTACCACACGGTCAAGGCCGGGATCGACGCCAAGGGGCAAGTCACCGGCTGGCGCCACGCCATGGTCGGCAAGTCGATCATGATCGGCTCGCCCTTCGAGGCGATGCTGGTCAAGAACGGCATCGATTCCACAACCGTGGAGGGCGCCTCCGACACGCCCTACGCCCTGCCCGCCTATCGCTTCGAGGTGCACAATGCCCGCGAGGGCGTGCCGGTGCTGTGGTGGCGCTCGGTCGGCCACACCCACACCGCCCACGTCATGGAGGTGTTCATCGACGAGCTGGCGCATGCCGCGGGCGCCGACCCGGTCGCCTACCGCCTGTCGCTGCTGACCCGCGCGCCGCGCCTGTCGGGCGTCCTGCGTCTGGCCGCCGAGAAGGCCGGCTGGAGCCGGAAGCCGTCCGAGAAGGGCCGCGGCCTGGGCGTGGCCGTCCACGAATCCTTCGGCTCCTACGTCGCCATGGTGGCCGACGTGACGGCGGGCGATTCGAGCGTGAAGGTCAACCGGATCGTCGCGGCGGTCGATGTCGGCATCGCCGTGAACCCGGACGTCGTGCGCGCTCAGGTCGAGGGCGCGGTGGGCTTCGCCCTCTCGGCGGTGCTGCGCAACCGCATCACCCTCAAGGACGGCGTGGTGCAGGAGACGAACTTCGACAGCTACCAGCCGACGCGCCTGACCGAGATGCCGCGGGTCGAGGTGCACATCACGCCCTCCGAGGTTGCGCCCACCGGCATCGGCGAACCCGGCGTTCCGGTGCTGGCCCCGGCCATCGCCAACGCGGTCTTCGCCGCCACCGGCCAGCGCCTGCGCTCGCTGCCCCTCGACCTGTCGAGCCTGCGCGGGGCCTGAGGCCTTCGGCCCGCCTGTGAGAAGGCCGGCCGGCGCGATGGCGCCGGCCGGCTTTACAACGTGGCCCAACCATCGCTTAGGTTCAGCCCCGTCGAGCCAACGCGGGACGCAGGATGGGCGAGCGGACGAACCCGACTGCGTGGCGATCGGGCGAGGGCGCGATGGAGGCGCGGGTCCGCGCGCACGATTGGTCCGCGACGCCGCTCGGCCCCGCCGCCGACTGGCCCGAGACGCTGCGCTCCGCGGCGAGGCTCGTGCTCGACATGGCCCTGCCCGCCGCCCTCGGCTGGGGCGAAGCCTCGACCCTCCTGTGCAACGACGCCTTCGCCGCTCTCCTCGACAGGGGGACGGACCCGCTCGGACAGTCCTTCGCAGCTCTCGGCGGCGAGTTCGGAGGCGAGGCGCTCGCCGCACTCGTCGAACGCGTCCGCTGCGGCGAGGCCGTCCCCGCCGCAGACCTCGCGCTCGGCGTCGGGCCGGACGGTGCTGACAGCGCGCGCGTCACGCTCTCGCTCACGCCGCTGCGCCGGGCCGACGGAACGGTGGCGGGCCTGCTCGCCATCGTCACGGATACGCCTGCGACCGGCACGGAGCGTCCGGCGCAGGAACCTCAAGCGCGGGAATCCCGGGCCGAGGCGGCGCTGCGCGTCAGCGAGGAGAAGTACAGCACCCTGTTCCAGACCATGGGCCAGGGCTTCTGCGAACTCGAACTGGTGCGGGACGCGGCGGGCCGGGCGGTCGATTGGCGCTACATCGAGGTGAACCCCGCCTTCGAGCGGCTGGTCGGCCCGCCGGCGGCTCTGGCCCGCGGGCGGCGCGGGCGTGATTTCGTGCCGGAGATCGACCCCTGGTGGTTCGAGACCTACGAGCGCATCGTCGAAACGGGCGTGCCGAGGCGGCTGGAGCACAGGGAGACGCCCAAGGGACGCTGGTACGAGGTCTCTGTCTACCCGCAAGCGGGCGACCGGCTGCTCGTCCTCTACGACGACGTGACCCAGCGCAAGACGGCCGAGGCGGCCCTGCGGGAGCGCGAGGAGCGGCAGGCCTTCCTCCTGGCGATGAGCGACGCCGTGCGTCGGCTGACCGATCCGGCGGCCATCGAGGGCGAGATCTGCCGGCTCCTGGCCGAGCGGCTGGGGGTGGAGCGGGCCTATTACGCCGCGGTGGACGAGGCGGTCGGGCTCGCCCGGATCGCGCACGATCACGTCCGCGGCGACGCGCCCTCCCTGGCCGGCGAGCACCGGCTCGCGGATTTCGCGTGGTCGGCCGAGATCCTTCGCCGCGGCGAGTGCCGCGTCGTGGCCGACGCGCAGACCTCGCCGGACGTGCCGGAGACCGAGCGGCCTCACCTCGCCGCGCTTCGGATCGTCGCCTGCATGGGCGCGCCGCTCGTGAAGGACGGACGACTGGTCGGCGTGCTCTGCGTCACCCAATCCCGCCCACGGGAATGGACCGGCGACGAGGTCGAGCTGCTGCGCGACGTCGCCGAACGCATCTGGGCCGCGGTGGAGCGCGGCCGGGCCGAGGTGGACATCCGCCACAAGAACGCGGTGCTGGAAGGAATCAACCGCATCTTCCGCGAGGCGCTCGGCGCCTCCACGGAGGAGGAACTCGGCCGCGCCTGCCTCGCCATCGCCGAGGAGGTGACGGGCAGCGCCTTCAGCTTCATGGGCGAGGTCAACCTCGAGACGGATCGGTTCGACGAACTCTCCATCAGCGATCGGGGCTGGCGGCACTTCGCCATGGAGAACCCCGCCTTCCCCGCGGGAAAGGCGCCGACGGGCCTTCCGCTCCACGGCCTCTACGGACGGGTGCTGCGCGACGGCAGCGGCCTCATCGCCAACGCGCCGCACGCGCATCCCGATCGGATCGGCACGCCGCCGGGTCACCCGCCGCTCAAGGCCTTCCTCGGCGTGCCGCTGAAGCGGGACGGCCGGACCATCGGCATGATCGGCTACGGCAACCGTGCGGGCGGCTACCGGCCCGAGGATCTGGAGGCCGCCGAGGCGCTCGCTCCGGCGATCCTCCAGGCCCTCCTGAGGAAGCGGACCGCCGACACCCTGGGCGAGAGCGAGGAGCGCTTCCGCACCCTGACCGAACTGGTGCCGAGCCTGCTCTGGGACGCCGATACGCAGGGGCGGACCGCCCTCGTGAACCGGCGGTGGACCGAATATACCGGGCAGACCCTCGCCGAGGTGCAGAACGGCGGTTGGCTGGCCGTGATCCACCCCGACGACGCGCAGGAGACCGCCCGCGTCTTCGCCGACGCCTACGCCACCGGCCATGGCCTGGAGCGGCAGCACCGGATCCGCCGCCGGGACGGCGTCTATCGCTGGTTCCTCGTCCGCCACGCGCCGGCCCGCGACGCGGAGGGCCGGGTCCTGCGCTGGTTCGGCGCGGCCACCGACATCCACGACCAGCACCTCGCCGCCGAGAAGCTGCAGCTGGAGGAGGCCCGTCAAACCTTCCTGCTCGATCTCGCCGACAGACTGCAGGGCCAGAACGATCCGCAGGAGACCCTGCACATCGCCGTCGCGGCGCTGGGGCGGCACCTGGCCGTCAGCCGGGTCGGCTACGTGCGCGCCTATGCCGGCGGCGAGATCATCGAGCGGCAGGTGCGCTTCACCGCGCGGGAGGAGGCGCCGCTGGGGCCGCTGCGCCTGCGGGATTTCGGCGAGGGCGTCCGCGGCCGGCTGCACCGGGGCGAGACGGTCGCCGTGGAAGACCTCGACGGCGTCGCCAATCCCGCCTTCTGGAGGAGTGTGGAGATCCACAGCCTCCTGGCGGTTCCGCTGGTGCGCAACGGCCGGCTGCGCGCGGCGTTCTACGCCACCCATGACCGGCCCCGGGCATGGTCGCCGGGCGAGGTGGCGCTGTTCGAGGATGTCGCGGCGCGGACCTGGGAGGCGGCGGAGCGGGCGCAGGCCGAGACGGAGCTGCGCGCGAGCGAGGCACGGCAGCGCGCCCTAATCGAGGGCATTCCCCAATTGGTCTGGCGCTCGGCGATGGGCGGAGGCTGGACCTGGGCCAGTCCGCAATGGTGCCGCTACACCGGCCAGAGCGAGGCAGCCCCCCTGGGCTTCGGCTGGCTCGACGCGCTTCATCCCGACGACCGCGAGCGGGTGCGGACGGCCTGGACCGAAGCCGAGGCCGCCAGCGGGCTCACCCTGAATTTCCGCATCCGGTCGGACGCGGAGGATCGCTACCGCTGGTTCCAGTCGCGGGCGCTGCCGCTTCTCCGAGAGAGCGAGAACTCGGAATGGCTCGGCACCTCGACCGACATCGACGACCTGCGCCGCCTCCAGGAGCAGCAGGACGTGATGGTGGCCGAGCTGCAGCACCGCACCCGCAACCTGATCACCGTGGTGCGCTCCATCGCCGAGCAGACCGTGGTCAGCAGCGCCTCGCTCGACGTGTTCCGCAGGCGCTTCTACGACCGGCTCGCCGTGCTCTCGCGGGTCCAGGGACTGCTCTCGCGCTCGAACGTCGAGCCGATCCTGCTCGACACCCTCATCACCGCGGAACTCGATGCCCTGGGCGCCTGGGAGGCGGCCGAGCGCATCCTGCTCGAAGGCCCCTCCGTGCGCCTGCGCAAGGCGACGGTGCAGACCTTCGCGCTCGCCCTGCACGAACTCGCCACCAACGCCCGCAAGTACGGCGCCCTCGCCGTGCCCTCGGGGCGCCTGCAGGTGACGTGGCGGACCTATGACGAGGACGGCCGGACGCGGCTCGCCCTGCAATGGACCGAGGAGGGAATCGAGGGGCCGTCCGCGACGGCTCCCCCCGCCCGGTACGGCTACGGGCGCGAACTGATCGAGAAGGCGCTGCCCTACGCCCTCGACGCGCGCACGCATTACGCGCTGGGCGAGCACGCCCTGCACTGCTCCATCGACCTGCCGCTGACGGACCGGCGCGGCAGCGAGCGCACGACCGGCAATCCCTGATGCCGGCGCCTTCGCGGCGCGGAAGCCGAGCCGGACCGCGGGCGGGAGCGCCGGCTCTACGCGCGTGCCAGCGCGCCTTCGATCATCCGCGCGACGGCCAGCGCACGCCCGTCATCGCCGAAGCGGGCGATCACCTGCACGCCGAGCGGCAGGCCGTCGCCGGGCACCGGGACGTTGACGCAGGGCACGCCCATCAGGGTCCATAGCCGGTTGAAGCGCGCATCCCCCGTCGAGCTCAAGCCCCGCGGGGCGCGGCCCACGCTCGACAGCGTCAGGATCGCATCGAACTCCGAAAACATCTCCTTGAGGAGGCGGCGCGCCCGGTGCGCATCCCGGCGGGCGGCGTCGTAATCGGCCGTGCTCAGCGCCTGCGCCCGGTCGAGCTGTCCGCGCAGCACCGGCGGCAGCGCCTCCCGATGCCCGGCATATTCCCAGGCGAGCGCCTGGCGCGCCTCGACATCCTGCACGGTCGGATGCGCGGCCCAGGCCCGGGCGAAGGGCTCCGGTAAGACGAGATCGCGCAGGCTCGCTCCCGCCCGCTCCGCTGCCCGCGCCGCGACGGTCAGGGCCGCCAGCGCGTCCGCATCCGGCGCGCCGGCGAAATCCTGGAGGCAGAGGGCGAGGCGGGGGCGGTCAGGCTCGCGCGCCTCGATCTCCGTCCGGTCGGCGATCAGCGCCAGCGCCCGGGTAATGTCGGCCACCGAGGCCCCGAACAGGCCGAGCGTATCGAGCGCCCAGGAGAAGGTCTTCACCCCGACCGTCGGAAGGAGCCGGAACGACGGCTTGATCGCCGCGACCCCGCAAAAGGCCGCCGGGCGGATCACCGAGCCGCCGGTCTGCGTGCCGAGCGCGAGCGGCAGCAGCCCGGCGGCCACCGCGGCGGCCGAGCCGGAGGAGGAGCCGCCCGGTGTATGGCCGGGATCGTGCGGGTTGCGCGTCGCCGCGGGGTCGAGGCCGGCAAACGCCGTGGTCGCCGTCTTGGCGAGCGGCACGGCGCCGAGCGCCCGCAGCCGCGAGACGATGGCCGCGTCGGCCCTCGGCCGCCAGCCGGCATAGATGCCCGAGCCGAACTCGGTCGCCATGTCGGCGGTGTCGATGATGTCCTTCACCCCGACCGCGATACCGGCGAGCGGCCCGCTCTCCGGTACCGCCGTCTCGGGCGGCGCCGTGCGCAGGACGGCCCGGAGCGCGGGATCGCGCTCGGCGATGCGTTCGCGGGCGGCGCGGATCGCCTCCGCCGCCGTGAGGGTGCCGTTCGCGACGCGGGCACGCGTGTCGAGGAGCGAAATCATGCACCCCGAGTCGTCGCAAGCCGCCGGATCTGTCAACACCGTTCCACAGGGCGCCGGACCGGGACCGACACGACACCGCATCGTTAGCGGCGCGTTTACGCAACGCTGCGCATCGTCGGGCCATGTGGCGTAAAGCGTTAGCGTTCTCGGCCCTGGTGCTGTTCGGCGCGGGGCTCACGGGCTGTGCGATCAACCGGTTCGAGCGCCGGGAGGCTTGGCGCGACCAAGCCGAGCAGATGTGCATTTCCCGCAAGCTCGTGCAGCCGACGGCCTACGTCTCCCTCGCCAAGGAGATCGACGGCCCCGGCCCCTGCGGCATGCAGCAGCCCTTCCGGGTGACGAAGCTCGGCGGCGGAAGCGTCGCGCTCAAGCAGCGCATGACGCTGGCCTGCCCGGCGCTCGCCGAGGCCGAGGCATGGCTCGCCGACACGATCCAGCCCGCCGCCAACCTGTATTTCGGCGTGCCGGTGGCCGAGATCAACGCGGGCTCCTATTCCTGCCGCGGCCGCAACAACCAAGCGGGCGCCAAGCTCTCGGAGCATTCCTTCGGCAACGCGCTGGACATCATGTCCTTCACCCTAGCCGACGGGCACGTCATCACGGTGAAGGGCGGCTGGCGCGGCACCGAGGCGGAGCAGGCCTTCCTGCGCGAGGTGTTCGTCGGGGCCTGCGCCCGCTTCTCGACGGTGCTGGCGCCGGGCTCCAACGTGTTCCACTACGATCACATCCACGTGGATCTGGCGATGCACGACCCGCGCGGGCTGCGGCGCGTCTGCAAGCCGCTCCTCAAGTTCGAGTCGCAGCTGAATGCCGCCAACGGCGCGGCCCGGCCGCTCGCCTCGCCCCGTCCGCCCGCGCGCCAGACCCTGCCGTCGCAGGCCCCGATCGACGTGGAGGAGGACGATCCCTACGGCGTCGCCCCGACCTCCTCCCGCACGACCGGGACGCGGGTCGCCCGCTCGCCGGCGGCTCCCACGGCCTACGCCGCCGCCCCGCCCCCGAGCCGCCCGCGTCCTCCGGTCCCGGCCCACGATGCGGCCTACGCGCCGCTGTCGCTGGCCGCACCCCATGCCGCCGACCACGCCCCGGACGAGCCGATCTACTGATCCCTCCCGAGGTGTGCCCGGCACACCCCAGCCCGGCCTAAAAGCGGCGCCCATGCCCGGTCCAAGCTTGACTTGGAACCGGCACGGAGCATCGTCTTTCGCCCATCCGGTGCCCGCCGTGCCCCTTCTCTGGCAAGGGGTTTTCGATGCGGGGCACCTTCAACAGGCGGATCTGAGCGGCATGCGCCCGAACCTTCCTCTCGCCGTCCTGGCTCTCGGCCTCGTCGCGGCCTCCTCCGTACTTCCCGCCTTCGCCCGCTCGGGCCGCGAGGAAATCTCGCCCGCCGAGGAGCAGACCTTCCCCTACGACGCCGACATCCCCGGCTGTCAGGATGCGGACGTGCTCGAGAAGGTCTCGACCCAGTTCGCCGAGAAGGAGGCGAAGTTCTGGAACTCGTCGCTGACGATCGTCGCCTACGACAAGATCGAGCGCACCGCCTGGCGGCCCTACGGCGTCGACTTCATCCCGCGCCGCTACTGCTCGGCGGTCGCCACCACCTCGGACGGGGTGCGCCGCAAGGTCGATTACTCCGTGCGCGAGAGCCTCGGCATCATCGGCTCGACTTGGGGCGTCGAATTCTGCGTCCACGGGCTCGACCGCAACCTCGCCTACGCCTACGCCACCGCCTGCCGGATGGCCCGGCCCTGATCCCGGTGAGGAAAAGGCGGGGCCTGCGGACGATGCACGCTTGACTTGTATTTCCGGCGCGGCATCGTCGCAGCCGTGCCTGCCCGAGACCGCCCCATGATCCGTCGCCGCTTCGCTGCCCTGGCCCTCGGCCTGACGCTCGCCACCGGGGCGGGAGCGCAGGATTTCGGCGGTTTTCGACGCGGCGGCGAGCCCGGCAGCTTCGACTTCTACGTGCTGGCGCTGTCCTGGTCGCCGACCTATTGCGACGGCGAGGGCGCGCGCCGCGACCGCAACGGCCAGTGCGCGCCGGGCCGGGGCCTCGGCTTCGTGGTGCACGGGCTCTGGCCGCAATACGAGCGCGGCTTCCCCTCGAACTGCTCCGCGGTGGAGCGCCCTCTTACCCGCAACGCGGTCGAGGCCGCAGGCGAGATCATGCCGAGCGAGGGGCTGGCCCGGCACGAGTGGCGCACCCACGGCACCTGCTCCGGCCTCGATCCGCTCGCCTATTTCAAGGCCGTGAAGACCGCCCGTGAAGCGGTGACGATCCCCGAGGCCTTCACCAAGCCGGAGGCGGGCTTGCGTGCCGCCCCCATCGACATCGCCCGGCAGTTCGTGGCGGCCAACAAGGGCCTGCGTCCGGACATGATGTCGGTGACCTGCCGCCGCGGACAGTTGCAGGAGGTGCGGATCTGCTTCTCCAAGGACCTGCGCGGCTTCACCCCCTGCCCCGAGGTGGCCCGCCAGAACTGCCGCGCGGGCGAAGTCTCGATCGAGGCGGCGCGCTGACGCTGCGTCAGCGCCAATTCGGCAGCGAATGTTGCGGGCCGTGACGGCCGCGCGGCCGCCCACCGGCCTTCTATCGGACGATCCTGATCGGATCAGCGCGAGGTGGATGGCTAGGCGCCAACCATCTCGCGTTTCGTCAGGGTGTTGCTCACCGCAATCGGGAACGGTCACGCCTGACACCGCCGGGCAGGACGGGTCGTAATGCGCCCCGCCCACGATGACGGCGCCGGCCTTTGCCGGCTCGAACCTGCGCCCCTTCCAGATCCGGACTTGCCCCCCTAAGACGGCAGCCGCCCGCCGGCTCCGATCTTTTCCCGTCATTGCGAGGCGAAGCCGAAGCAATCCAGCGCGCCGCCATCTCTGGGTAAGTCGCGCTGCTGGATCGCTTCGCTGACGCTCGGGATGACGGAGTGCGGAAGCGCGATGCAGTGATCGAACGGAAACGGCATGAACTACCGCCACGCCTTCCACGCCGGCAATTTCGCGGACGTGCTCAAGCACGTCGTACTGACCCGCGTGCTCGTGCATCTCTGCGCCAAGGACAAACCGTTCCGCGCCATCGACACTCATGCGGGGCTCGGCGTCTACGATCTCGAGGCCGAGGAAGCTGGGCGCACGGGCGAGTGGCACGACGGATTCGGCCGGCTCGAGACGCCCTTCGCGGCCGAGGTCGAGGCGCTGCTCGCGCCCTACCGGGCGGCGGTGGAGGGCGTGCGGGCGCGGCACGGCGCCACGACCTATCCCGGCTCGCCCGCGATCATCCGCGAGCATCTGCGCGCCGGGGACAAGGGCGTCTTCGTGGAACTCCATCCGATCGATGCGGAGACGCTCGCGCACCGCTACGCCAGCGATTCCCGCACCAAGGTAATGCATCTCGACGGCTGGACCGCGCTCAACGCCCTGATTCCGCCGCCGGAGCGCCGCGGCCTCGTGCTGATCGACCCGCCCTACGAGGAGCGCGGTGAGATCGACCGGCTGGGCCAGAGCCTGCTCAAGGCCGCCCGGAAATGGCCGACCGGGATCTATCTCGGCTGGTATCCGATCAAGGACCTGTCGGCGGTCGATCGGATGGCCGCCACGCTCGATGCGGGCCTGGAGCGTCCGGCCCTACGCCTCGACCTGATGATCGAGCGGCCGGACGACCCGACGCGCCTGTCCGGCACCGGCCTCATCGTCGTCAACCCGCCCTGGACCCTGGCGGCGGAGGCGGAGCAGTTTCTGCCCGCCCTCGCGGAGCGGCTGGCCCGCACCGGCTACGGCGCCTTCCGCTGCGAGAGGCTCGGGCCGGAAGGATAGGACGGGTCACGCCTCAGTGCAGCGTCCCCGCCTCAGGCTCGGTCCCGGTGATGGTCTCTGCGAAGGGAAATTCCAGCACCACCTCGCCCGCCGCATCGGTGACGACGAGGATCGCGCGGATCAGGCGTGGATCGCTGCCCTCCTCCTCCAGGCTCGCGCGGATGGTCGCCTGCGCCACCCGCCACGCATGGTCGGGGTCGCGCAGCTCCGCGCCCTCCTCGTCGGTGAGGATGTCGTCGCCGATCTGGGTGTGGAAGAAGTAGCGCGGCATCTGACTACGCGGCCACCCGGCCTTCGAGGGGAAACACCTTGGCCGGGTTCATGAGCCAGGCGGGGTCGAACACGTTGCGCACCCGCATCTGCTGCTCGAGATCCTCCTGCGCGTACTGAAAGCGCATCAGCTCGCGCTTCTCGATGCCGACGCCGTGCTCGCCCGTGAGACAACCGCCGACCTCGACGCAGAGCTTGAGGATCGCATCGCCCGCGGCCTCGGCCTTCTGCAACTCGCCGGGCGTGTTGATGTCGAACAGGATCAGCGGGTGCAGGTTGCCGTCGCCGGCATGGAACACGTTGGCGACGCGCAGGCCCTGCTCGGCGCAGATCGCCTCGATGCGCTCCAGAACGTGGCCGAGCTGGCCCGTCGGGATCGTGCCGTCCATGCAGATGTAGTCGGAGATGCGCCCCGTGGCGCCGAAGGCGGATTTGCGGCCCTTCCAGATCGCGGCGGATTCGGCTTCGGACTTCGAGACGCGGATGCTGGTCGGGTTGAAACGGGCGGCGATGGCCTCGATGCGGGCCAGCATGTCCGCGCATTCCTCGTCCGAACCCTCGACCTCGATGATTAGCATCGCGGCGGCGTCGCGGGGGTAGCCGGCCTTGGCGAAGTCGTCGGTGATGAGGATCGCCTCGCGGTCCATGTACTCGATGGCGACCGGGATGATGCCCGCCGCGATGATCGCCGCGGTGCAGGCGCCGGCATCCTCCACCGAGGAGAAGCCGACGAGCGCCGGCCGCGCACCCTCGGCCGCGCGAAGAATGCGCACGGTGGCCTCGGTGACGATGCCGAGTTGCCCCTCCGAGCCGCAGATCAGCCCGAGCAGGTCGTAGCCGCCGGAATCGAGATGCGCGCCGCCGAGCTCGACCACGGTGCCGTCGTTGGTCACGAGCGTGACGCCCATGAGGTTGTTCGTCGTCACGCCGTATTTCAGGCAATGCGCCCCGCCCGAGTTCATGGCGATGTTGCCGGCGATGGTGCAGGCGAGCTGGCTCGACGGGTCGGGGGCGTAGAAGAAGCCCTCGTGGGCCACCGCGCCCGAGATCGCGAGATTGGTGATGCCGGCCTCGACCCGGGCCGTGCGGTTGGAAAAATCGAGATCGAGGATGCGCGTCATCTTGCCCACCCCGAGGATGATCGCATCCTCCTGAGCGATGGCACCGCCGGCGAGCGAGGTGCCCGCACCGCGCGCCACCACCGGCACGCCGTTGGCGTGGCAGAAGGCCATCACCGCCGAGACCTCCTGCGTCGTGGAGGGCAGCACCACGGCGAGCGGCATCTTGCGGTAGGCCGTCAGCCCGTCGGTCTCGAAGGCGCGGCGCTCGTCCTCCGTCGTCACGAGCGCCTCCGGCGCCACCAGCGCGGACAACCCCTCGATGATCGCTTCGCGGCGGGCGACGACGCCGGCATTCGGGGCGGGGAAGGCTATCGACATGGCCGGCATCTCCTCCAGAGGAGCCGCCCCGGGGGCGGCTTCGCAACCTTGTCGCCCGTGCCGGGCGGCGCCGTCCCGGCCATGGAGGCGGAGCCTTCAGCCCCGCTTCAGCCGCCGTGCCGAAGGCTCGTCCGGACGATGCAAGCCACGACTCTAGCCGAAAGCGTTCGGGGACGCACGGTCGTTCCCACCGAGCCATGCAGCCACCGAAAGGAGCCGCAGCGTCTTGGACGGAGCAACCTCGACTGGACGGCGGGCGAGCGAAGTCTATATCTGTTCTAAGGCAAAAAGCTTT
Organism: Methylobacterium sp. B4; assembly: GCF_003201865.1. Taxonomy (GTDB): domain Bacteria; phylum Pseudomonadota; class Alphaproteobacteria; order Rhizobiales; family Beijerinckiaceae; genus Methylobacterium. The sequence continues at coordinate 328,037 of NZ_QJJJ01000003.1, forward strand.
GCCATAAGCAAGGCGGCTACGGCCGACCCAAGGAGGAAAACAACATGCGTCACCTCATCCTCGGCGCCGCGTTTGCGCTGCTGCTGCCTGTCGCCGCCCACGCCGAGGGCGATGCCGCCGCCGGCGAGAAGGCCTTCGCGCCCTGCAAGGCCTGTCACAATTTCGAGAAGAACGGCGTCGGCCCGACCCTGAAGGGTGTGGTCGGCATGAAGGCCGGTGAGGGTGCAGACGGCTACGCTTTCTCCGACGCGCTGAAGAAGTCCGGCATCACCTGGGACGAGGCGAACCTCAAGGAGTGGCTCATCGACCCGAAGAAGAAGGTGCCCGGCACCAAGATGGTCTTCCCGGGCATCAAGGACGAGAAGAAGGTCAACGACATCATCGCCTACCTCAAGACCAAGTCCTGAGGCATCGCGCCCTTCCGTCGGAAATAGGAAAGCCGCCCCTCGGGGCGGCTTTTCTCGTCTCGGGCCCTCGCTTCGGGACGGGGCGCCGTCAGCAGGGCGGCTCGGCCGGCACCCCGGCGCTGCCCGCGCGGGCATGCAGCTCGTCGCGCATCGAGGCGAGATTCTCGAGCAGCCCGCGCCGCTCTTCCATCGTCATACCGGTCATGCCGCCCACCGTCAGCGGCAGGCAATCCATCTTGCCCTTGAGCCCGCGCCCCTTGTCCGTGAGGAAGATGCTGACCTGCCGCTCGTCCGGCCGGTCGCGGGCGCGGCGGACATGGCCCGACGCTTCCAGGCGCTTGAGCAGCGGCGTGAGCGTCCCCGAATCGAGGAAGAGCCGGCTGCCGATCTCCTTGACCGAGAGGCCCTCCTCTTCCCACAGCACAAGCAGCACGAGATATTGCGGGTAGGTCAGCTCGTGATGGGCCAGCAGACTGCGATAGGCGCGGCCGAAGGCATGCGCCGCAGCGTAGACGGCAAAGCAGAGCTGGTTGTCCAGGGATTGCGGGTCATCGCGGCCCGGTCGACTCATGGCACTCTTCCTCGGTGCGCACACGGCGCACTGGCGTTTGCGGCCCGGCGCACGAACCCGGACCCTTCGGACAGGAGGCGGCAAGCCGCCTTCACGAATCGTTCGGACGCCCGCGCGCCCACTGCACCCTCTCGAAGAAGACCCTGCACGGCAAAGCAACCGGTCCGTGCAGCTCTCCGTCTTCTCGTGACAGGTGTCACAATCGGCGGCGGCCGCGCGGCGGAAACCTTGCGGCGGACCTAAGACGCGGACCGTAAAGAAAAATCGTGGCGCGTACAATCGAACCACGCGCATGGCTTTCGCCTTCATCCGCATGAACAGCGTTAATTTTTGCGCTGGGCGCCTCGCGCAGCGATTGGCGGGCCCTCGAAAGCGGCGGCGCGGCCGTCCGGGCGATCAACGGCAAATGATGGCCGATTCCCCGGAGGCCGTACGCTACGCGTCCTCGTGACGCGCGGCCGGCGGTGGCGCCAGCGGCGTGATGCGCAGCGTCGTGATCCGGTTCTTGGCCTTGCGCAGCACCTGGAAGCGGAAGCCGTGGAAGTTGAAGGCCGTGCCCGCATCGGGGATGGCCCGGGCCTCATGGATGACGAGTCCGGCCACCGTCGTCGCCTCGGCGTCGGGCAGGCTCCAGTCCATCGCCCGGTTGAGGTCGCGGATCGGCACGCTCCCGTCCGCGTGGACCGAGCCGTCGGCCTGCGGGCGCACGCCGGAGACGGTGACGTCGTGCTCGTCGGCGATGTCGCCGACGATCTCCTCCAGGATGTCCTCCAGGGTCACGAGGCCCATCACCTCGCCGTACTCGTCGACGACGAGGGCGAAGTGGGTCTTGCGCGCCAGGAAGGCCTTGAGCTGGTCGCGCAGGGTCGTGGTGCCGGGCACGAACCACGTCTCCAGCGCCAGGGATTCGACCTGGAGCGAACCGGCATCGCCCCCGGCGGCGGCGAGCGCCCGCAGGAGATCCTTGGCGTGGAGCACGCCGACGATGTTCTCCTGGCCGTCGCGCCAGAGCGGCATGCGGGTATAGGGCGAAGCCAGCACCTCGCGCACGATCTCCTCCGACGGCAGGCGCGCGTCGATGGTGCGCATCTTGGTGCGGTGGACCATCACCGCCGAGACCGTGAGTTCGTTGAGATCGAGCAAGCCGCCCAGCATGTCGCGGTCGGATTTCTCGACCCCGCCCTCCCGGTGCAGCAGGGCGACCTGCCCACGGATTTCCTCCCGGGGCGTCAGGATCGAGCGGCCCGCATCGATCGACAACCCGAGCGGGCGTAGCACGGCACGCACCAGCGCCTCCACCGCGAGCGCCGGGCGCCCCAGCAGCCCCACGGCGAAGGCGACCGGCCGGGCGGAGGCCAGGGCGATGCGATCGGGATTGTTGATGGACAGCGTCTTGGGCAGCACCTGCGCGAAGACGATGACGAGCACCGAGGTCGCGAGGGTGGCGTAGAGCACGCCCTCCCGGCCGAACAGGCTGGTGAGCACGGCCGCGGTGAAGGCGGAGGCGCCGATGGCCACGACGTTGTAGCCGATCAGCATGGCGCCGATGAAGCGCTCCCGGTCGCCGAGGATGCGGTTGACGATCGCCGCCCGGCGGCTGCCGCCGGTTTCCAGGGAGAGCATCCGCGCCCGCGAGGCGGCGGTGAAGGCGGTCTCCGCCCCGGCGAAGAAGGCGGACAGCACCAGCGAGATCAGGACGATGCCCGCCGCGAGCCAGAGTTCGGTGAATTCCATGGACGGTCGGGACGATCTCGGGACGCCGGGTCGAGCGGGGCTCTTGCCATGATGCGGCGCCCGGCCTCCCGGGTCCATACGATGCCTCGGTCAGCTCTTGCCGTCGCCCTCGCCGGTCGGCTCCGCCGGGCTGTCGATGGTGCAGGAGACCGCCTGCACGGCCGCATCCGCCATGGCGCGCTCGCTCGGCAGCGCGGCGATCACGCGGACCACGGCGAAACCCCGACGGGCGGGAGCGATGATGCGCACGTCGCGGGTCACCTCGCCGGCCACGTCGTTGGCGAGCGCCTCGTCGAACTGGGCGCGGGTCATCACCACGAGATCGAGTCCGCCGCGCACCGCCGCCTGATCGGTCACCGCGTAGAAGGCGCCGCGGCGGGTATGCATGGAGACCGAGAGCATCAGCGATCCGGTCTGGGCCGAGACCCGCATCGGGCCGTCGTCGAGATCGTAGGAGCAGACGCCGACCGAGACCGACGGGTCGGGATTGGGCAGCCAATCGCCGCCCGCGGCAGCCTCGCCGGGAGCGAGCCCGTGGATGCGCAGGGGGTGGTCGAGCGTCTCGCTCGCCCGCGCGCGAGTGAAGGCGTCCCCTTCCGCGAAGCGGGGAATCGCCAGCACCGTGGCGATGTGGACGGCACCCGCGATGACGAGGCCGCAGGCGGTGGCAAGAAGGAAGGCGCTGCGGCTCACGAGCGGCACTCCACGCGCTCGATCGCGGGCAGGCTGTCCCGGTCAAGCGAGCCGACGCTCGCCGCCACCGGCGTGTCGTAGAGGCGCAGCGCCAACCGCACGGGCCCGCGCGGACGCGGCATCGGCAGCCAGTTGCCCGGCTGGACCTCCGGGCTGAGGCCGATGGCGAAGCGCCCATCCGTCTCGCGCAGGATCTCGGTCGAGGTGTATCCGGTCCGCACCGGCTCCTGCCCCGGCTCCGGCCGGCCGCGGCCGGTGACGGTCAGCGTCCAGGCGCGGGCCGGCGGCGTGACCCCCGCGAGCCGATAGGTGCAGCGGGCGTCGAGCGTCCGGCCGGCATCGTCGCTCGCCGCCGTCAGCAGCATGCCCTCGCCGACCGCGAGCGGGACGTCGCCGCGCCGGGCGTTGACGGCGCGGGCATAGGGATTGGAATCGAGCGAGCCGGCACGCGGCCACGCGGTCCAGCTTCCGATGCCCGTGCCGCCGAAGGGGTAGCCGCCGCTGGTGGCGTAATCGGCGGTGGCCAGACCGAGCAGGCCGCCGAGGCTCAGTGCGTAGACGAACAATCCCACCCGCGAGGTGCGCCGCGCGGCCCCCTGGGCGAAGCGCCGCAGCCGCGCCGCACCGTTCCGCCCCCCCGTGGACGGGCCGCGCGGGGACGTGCCGGCCGCCGGGCCGATCTCGCTCGAGAACGCCATGGACGCTGCCTCAGGGCGTCCCGAAGCCGCCGGAGGCGCGCGCGCCCTCGGCGACGTCGACGGGGGCGATGCCGGGAGCCCGCATCCTGTCCGGGGCGAGCGCGCCGGATCGGGCGGGCTCCGGCTTGCCGGGCTCGGTCTTGCCGGGCTCGTTCTTGGCGGCCGAGCGGCTCGGCTCGACCGTGCGGAACAGGCCGTTGAGGCTCGACAGCACCTCGAAGGAGCGGCGCGAGAGCTTGCCCGCCGTGCTCGCCGCCGCGTTGTCGGCCTGGGCCTGGACGACCTGCGCACCGCGGTTGCGCTCGTTGAGGCCGGGCATCGGCTTCAGCTCGATGCCCTGGTGGGCGGGCGCCATGATCTCGTGCCACGTCATCGCGGGGAGCGAACCGCCGGTCATCTTGTTGGTCGGGCTGTGGTCGTCGTTGCCGTACCAGACGGCGCCGACATAATTGCCGGTGTAACCGACGAACCACGCATCGCGGTAGCCGTTGGTGGTGCCGGTCTTGCCCGCGACCTTCACGCCCTCGATCTGGGCTTTGCGCGCGGTGCCCTCCTCGACGACCTTGTTCAGCATGTAGTTCATGTCCGCCGTCACCTGGGACGAGAGCACCTGCACCGGCTTCTCGTCGGCGTGGCGGTAGATCACCTCGCCGCTGGAATTGCGCACCTCGGTGGCGGCGTAGGGCTTGGCGACCTTTCCGCCGTTGGCGAACACGGCAAAGCCCGCCGCCTGATCCATCACCGTCACCTCGGTGGCGCCGATGGGCAGCGACGGCGTGTCGGTCAGCGGCGTCGTCACGCCCATGGCCTTGGCGAGCTGGATCACCTTGGCCCGGCCCGCCTTGGCCGCGTTCCACTCGTGGGTGATCCCCAGCCCCTTGCCGATGGCGGTGGTGATCTTGATCGGGATCGTGTTGACCGATTTGGCCACCGCGAGCCAGAGCGGCTGGCGGCCGGAATAGGAGCGGCCGTAATTCTGCGGGCACCAGTTGCCGACGCAGACCGGCGAATCCACCACCGCGGTGTCCGGCTTGTAGAGGCCCGAGGCGAGCGCCGCGGCGTAGACGTAGGGCTTGAACGACGAGCCCGGCTGACGCAGGGCGTCGGTGGCACGGTTGAACTGGCTCTCGCCGTAATCCGCGCCGCCGACCATGGCGCGCAGCGCGCCGTCGGGATCGAGGATGACCACACCCGCCTCGTCCACGTCGTACTGGTCGCCCAGGCGCCGCAGCATGTTCTCGACCGCCTGATCGGCCGATCTCTGGATCGAGAGGTCGAGCGGCGTCTTGACGGTGAGCACACGGTCGCTGCGCAGCTTGCCCGCGTCGGCCATCCGCTTCACCTCGCCGAAGGCCCAGTCGAGGTAGTAGTCGGCGGTGATGTCCTTGGTGCGGGTGACCGGGGTCGCCGGGTTGCGCAGGGCCGTCTGGATCTGGCCTTCCGTGACGAAGCCCGCCTCGACCATGTTGTGCAGCACGTCCACGGCCCGGCCGCGGGCGGCGGGCAGGTTGACGTTGGGCGAGTACTTGGTCGGCGCCTTGAACAGGCCCGCCAGCATCGCGGCTTCCGCCAGGGTGATGTCCTGCAGCCGCTTGCCGAAATAATAGTCCGCCGCCGCCACTGCGCCGAAGGTGCCGCCGCCCATATAGGCGCGATCGAGATAGAGCTTGAGGATCTGGTTCTTGGTGAGATGGGTCTCGAGCCAGAACGAGAGGAACGCCTCGTTGACCTTGCGCTCGAGCGAGCGCTCGTTCGTCAGGAACAGGTTCTTGGCGAGCTGCTGGGTGATGGTCGAGCCGCCCTGCATGTTGCCCTTGCCCGACGAGTTCGAGACCAGGGCGCGGGCGGTGCCGATCGGGTCGATGCCCCAGTGCTCGTAGAAGCGCCGGTCCTCGGTCGAGAGCAGCGCCTTGATCATGAGTTCGGGGAAGTCGTCGAACTTGAGCGAGTCGTCGTGCTTGATGCCGCGCCGCCCGACCTCGGTGCCGTAGCGATCGAGGAAGGTGACGGCGAGATCCTGGGCCTTGAGCCAGTTGTCGCTGGTGAGGTTGAAGGCGGGCTGGGCCAGGAAGAGCAGCACCATCGCCCCGGCGGTGCCGAGGGTGACGCCCTCGCTGGTGAGATCGAGCGCGAAGCGCTTCCAGCCGCGGACGGAGAAGACCTGCATCCGCGCCTGGAAGCGCTCGTAGGCTTCCGTGGTGGAGTGGCCGCCCTCGTAGAGGCTCGCGTTCACCCAGGCGTCGAAGGCCAGAGCCGCGCGGCTGATCCGTGTCGTCAGCGACTTGAGGCTGGGCAGGCGCACGGCTTTTTCCGGTTTCTCTTCACGTCGTCCGGGTCGGCTTCAGGCCGGGACCCTGACGCGGCGTCCCGATACGTTCTGTATCAGGACACGCGCCGGCCCGCGAGCTTTCGCTTCCGTTAAGGAACGCGAGGAGCGGGCCGCCGTCCCGGCCGAGCCGGCCCGATTACACGTTAACCTTAAGGCGGCGGCATTGCCGGACGATCTGGGCGCGTGGATGGCGGATGGCCGCGCTTGCCTCCGGAATCGTCATGCGTCAGGAGGGGCGGTCCGTCCCGAAACGGCACGATCCGCCGCGCGCCCGTCGCCGGCCGGACCCTCCCCGGTGGAATCGAAGAGAGCGAGGCGCCTGACATGGCCGACGACACGGCCGATCGCAGCCCATGGCCGTTCTGGCGTGCCAAGAGCCTGGAGGCGATGACCCCAACCGAGTGGGAGAGCCTGTGCGACGGCTGCGGGCGCTGCTGCCTGCTCAAGCTCGAGGACGACGACACCGGCGCGATCCACCACACCGATGTCGGCTGCACCCTGCTCGACACCCATGCCTGCCGCTGCCGCGACTACCGCAACCGCGCCAAGCGGGTGCCGGACTGCGTGCGCCTGACCCCGGAGGCGGTACGCACGATCCCCTGGCTGCCGCCCACCTGCGCCTACCGCCTCGTGCGCGAGGGCCGCGACCTGCCCGACTGGCACCCGCTGAAGACCGGGCGCCGGGCCAGCGTCCACGAGGCGGGGATCTCGGTGCGCGGGCGGGTGGCCGGCAACGAGGAGGAGTTCTCCGACGAGGAGCTGATCGACCGGATCGTGGCGTGGCCCGACGAGGCCGCCTGAGCGGGCTGGCGCGTCAGGCCGCCCGCTGAAACGGCGGCGGGGAACAGGCCGCCGCCGCGAGGCCGAAATCGAGGCAGTCCTCGATCCCCTCCCGCCAGAGCGAGAGCGGCGTCGCCCGCGCGAGGTGGATCGCCCCCTCGCTCTCGCCGCCCTTCACGCGCAGATCCGCCCCGAGGCGCGCCGCGAGCCGCCGCATCGGCGCGTTGTAGGGAAGGCAGTGAAGCCGGAGCGCGGCGATGCCGCGGTTGCGGGCCGCCTCGCTCAGGCGCCGCAGCAGCAAGGACCCGAACCCAGCCCGGCGGAAACCTCGCTCGACCACGAGGGCGACCTCCGCGCTCCGCTCAGTCCCGCTCTCCTTCGCGCCGAGGGGACGCATTTCGCCGAGCGCCCGCAGGCTGCCGTCGACGTAGACGCCGAACATCGTGCCGCGCGCGACCATGGCGCGCTCGGCATAGGATTCCGCCATTCGATCGCTGACCGCCGACCGGAAGCGGCGCGCGCGGGTCTCGGCATCGAGTCGCAGGAAGAAGGCCCTCACGGCCGCCCCGTCGCTCGGCCAGAGCCGGCGGCAGCTCACCGCCCGCGGCGCCGCGTGGAAGGAAGAGGGCGGAGGGGAGTCCGAAGGGGGCATCGACACGCGAACGCTCTCGCTTGTTCGTGAACGCAACCGCCCGCGCTGCCTCCCTCCTCGAACGCGGACCGGATGCATCTGGTCGGACCCCGATCCTGTTGCAATGCAACAAATTGTCCGGCCGGACCTTCGCGGCCCCGTGCGAGCCGTAAACTATTGAGCGGGAACCGTGCCGGCGGCGTGCCTCCGCGGGCTGCGATGGTTGCGGTGCGTTAACGTGCTTCCACCTATCAAATTATAACATTCTTAAACTCCCCGCCGATAGACTGGTCTCATGCGGTGCACGTCCAAATATATCCGAGACGAACGGGGAGCGACGACAGTCGAGTTCGCCCTTGTCGGCCTCGCCTTCATCGCGACGATGCTCTTCGTGATGGGCGTCGCGGCGGTGTTGTATCTCAATCAAGTCCTCGACAATGCCACGGCCCGGGCAACGCGTCAGATCATGACCGGCAAGGCGCAATCGCAATCGACGCCGATGACCGCCGCAGCGTTCCGGCAGAGCCTGTGCGCCAACCTTCCGGCGGCATTGTCCTGCAGCGACGTCATCATCAACCTCTACGTCGTTCCGAAGGGGGTGCAGCCCGGAGGCTACTACGCCTTCGTCAACGCCGACAGGAGCGGTCTGGCCCTGCCAAAAATCGAGGCCGCATCGGGCCAGTTCAAACTCGGCGGTCGAGGCGAGTACCAGTACCTGCAGGTGATCTATCCGATCACCTTCCTGCCTTCCATCGTCGCGTCCTGGATGAGCAGTGGCACGACCTACAACGGCAAGCCGGCCTTTCTCGCGGTCTCGGGTGCGGCCTTCCGCAACGAACGGTACTGACGATGAACGGTCCCTTTCGCCGATTCCTTCTCGGTGCACAGGCCGGCGCCAGCCGTAGCAACCGCCGCGCATCTCACCGCGAGACCGCGCACCGCTCCCCGAGGTCCGGCCTCGTCGCACACGTGCCGCGTTTTCGCGCCGCGGAGGAAGGACTGGCCGCGGTCGAGTTCGCGGTCGCCCTGCCCGTTCTGCTGCTCATTCTGCTCGCGGGCACCCAGTTGACGCTCTACGTCGATGCGACCCGCAAGGTCGACCTCATCGCCCAGTCGATCAGCCAGATGATCTCGCAGTCGATGCCGCCGGACAACAAGTCCGTCGCCCTGGTCGATGCGAGCGACATACACTTCAGCTTCGACTCGGCCCTCGTGCTGTTTCCCTATCTCCTGCGGGACTCCGCGCGCCAGGGCGTCGCGTGGTGGGAGGACATCTCGATCAACTACGCGAGCATCGCATTCAAGCCGAAATCCGCCTCCTGCGCCGACAGCCTCGATATGAGCGCGTGCTACACGGCCAACGTCGTGTGGACGAGCACGGGGACCGCCCAGCCGCAGGGAGGTCCCAACTTCCGGCCCTGCGGCGTCGAGCAGCAGCCAGCCGACGACGCCGCCGCGCCCAGCCGCGCCACCCTTCCGCGTTCGGTCTACGGCCCCTCGTCGCTGCTGGTGATCGACGTGGTGTTCACCTTCAAGCCTACCTTCGGCAGCGGGCTCGTCTCGCCGGTGCGGATCGCACGCTCGGCCTACGTACAGCCGCGATACGCCTCGCTCATCAACTACGACACGGCCAACAACACTGGGATCGCGACGAAATGCTCCGGCTATTGACCCGCGCAAGCCGGCTCGGGAGCCGGGCAAACGACTTCGGGCGCGACCAGGGCGGCGCCATCAACGTGCTGCTCACCCTCGCCATCGTCCCGATCGTCGGACTGAGCGGCCTCGGTATCGATTACGGCATGGCCGTCGCCGGAAAGACGCGGCTCGACCGGGCGGCGGATGCGGCCGCGATGGCGGGCATCGTCACGGCGAAGACCTACATCGCCGACCATGCGGGGCAGAGCAATGTGGTTGATGCCGCCCTGAGCGCCGGTCGCAGCCAAGCGAGCCGAGCCTTCACCGTCAATGCCGGCTCGATCCCGCTCACGGAGGTTTCGCTCTCGCCGCCAACGGTGGAGCGGAATGGGCAGTCGCTCACCTCGACGGTGACCTACACCGCGACGGTGCGCAACACCTTCGGAAGGCTCTTCCTCTCGCCCTCGACGACGTTCAGCAACACCGTCACCGCCTCGGCCGATATCGCGAGCTATCTCGACTTCTACCTGATGGTCGACGTCTCGGGCTCCATGGGACTTCCCACGAGCGATGACGGTCAGAAGGACCTCGCCAGCAAGAGCGTCGAAGACGAGGGGAACTGTCAGTTCGCTTGCCACTTCCCCGGGAAGGTGGGCTGGAATCTGGCAGCGGGAAAAATCCCGTTGCGCTCCGACGCCGTGAACAACGCCGTCTGCGAGTTGCTCAAGCGGGCGTCGACTCCGGTGGTGCCGAACCAGTACCGGATCGGCCTCTACCCGTTCATCAACCGGCTGGCGACGCTCGCGTCTCTGAGCGACACCACCACCTCCCTGGCGGCCCTGAAAACGGCTGCCCAGTGCGACAAGTCCTGGCCTCTGGCCTTCACCAACCTGCTCGATACCGGCACCACGCAACTCTTCACCAACAACGATCCGACGACCGGCACCGGCAGCGGCGGAACCCATTTCGAAATCGCCCTACCGCAGATGAAGTCGACGATCCGGACCTACGGCAACGGCTCCACCGTGGCGAATGCCAAGCCGTTCGTGTTCCTTATCACGGATGGCATGCAGAACGGCCAGTCCTACTCCGCATGGACGGACGGGAAGACGTATTCCGGCAATCCCTCGAAATTCCGAGGCTACCCCGATGCCTGGTGGAACGGATCACAGCCTGCGCAGATCGATCCAACCAAATGCACAGAATTGAAGAACGCGGGCGCAACCATCTCCGTCCTCTACATTCCATATAATTTCGTCAAATCCTACACCAATCACAGCTATATCGTCTGGGAGAACAATCGGGTCAACGGATTTAGCCCGACCCTGTCCGATCCCTTGCGGAAATGTGCCACGGACGGATTCTTCTATACGGCCAACACGCCGGCGGACATCACCGCCTCCCTTGGCGCGATGTTCGATCAAGCGCTGAGAGTCGCCCGCATCACGAATTGAGGAGTTTTCGCGCCCGACTATCACGGCGCAGCTTCGATCTGCTCGGCGCCCCCGCTTCGGATCGACGCGGATGTTTGCGCGGTTGGCCCTGTGCCGGCTTGATCGGCGTGCCGCGGCGCGGCAGAGCGGAAGGCGCGCCACCGCGTCGTCTCTCCGCAGGCTCGCTCGCCGCAAGAGGCGCCTCCTCCCGCGAACGATCGGCCGGATGCCCGACAGCCAAGCCCCCTCCGACCATGCCCGCGCCGGCGCGGTCTCCCCCGGCCCGGTGCGCGAGCGCTACGACGCCCTGGTGGCCTCGGGCGCGATCGAACGGGATCCGGCGCAGATCCGCCTCGTCCAGGCCCTCGACCGGCTGGTGCAGAACCTGGAGCGCCGCCGCCGGGCGAAGAAGGGCAGCGCGCTGGGCTGGCTGTTCGGCCGCAAGGACGACGATGCCGGTCCGCCCAAGGGGCTCTACCTCTGGGGGTCGGTGGGCCGCGGCAAGACCATGCTGATGGACCTGTTCCACGAGGCCGCGCCCGGCCCGAAGCGCCGCGTCCACTTCCACGGTTTCCTCGCCGACGCGCACGAGCGCATCCACGCCCACCGGCAGGCGCTCAAGCGCGGCGAGGTGAAGGGCGACGATCCGATCCCGCCGATTGCGGACGCGCTGGCGGCGGAGGCCACGCTGCTGTGCTTCGACGAGTTCACGGTGACCGACATCGCCGACGCGATGATCCTCGGGCGCCTGTTCGGAGCCCTGTTCCAGCGCGGCGTGACCGTGGTGGCGACCTCGAACGTCGAGCCCGACCGGCTCTACGAAGGCGGTCTCAACCGCGCCCTGTTCCTGCCCTTCGTGGCGGAGCTGAAGGAGCGGGTCGAGGTGCTGCGCCTCGATTCCCGCACGGATTTCCGCCTGGAGAAGCTCGGCGGCAGCTCCGTCTACCACGTGCCGGCGGACGCGGCCGCCGAGGGCGCGCTGGATGCCGCCTTCAAGGCGCTCACGGGCAAGGCGAAGGGCACGCCGACGACGGTGCGGGTGAAGGGGCGCGCGGTGCCCGTGCCGGAGGAGGCGGGCGGGGTCGCCCGCTTCCGCTTCGACGACCTCTGCCGCCAGCCGCTCGGTGCGGGCGACTACATGGCGCTCGCCAACGCCTACCACACGCTGATCGTCTCCGGCATTCCGGTGATGGGCGAGGCGGAGCGCAACGAGGCCAAGCGCTTCATCACGCTGATCGACACGCTCTACGACGCGCACGTCAAGCTCGTCGCCTCGGCGGAAGCCGAGCCGACCGGCCTCTACCGGGCGGAGCAGGGCCGCGAGGCCTTCGAGTTCGAGCGCACCGCCTCCCGCCTGATCGAGATGCGTTCGGAGGAATATCTCGGCACGCCCCACGGCAGGGCCGCCTCGGAATCGAGCGAAGGGCTGGCGGAGACCTGACGGGCCCTACCGCGTCCGCCGCGGCAACGGCCGGCTGAGATAGGGCGAGCCGGGCACGAGGAAGCGCCAGGGCGCCTCGACCCCGCGGCTGATGCCGATGCGGGTCGTGGCGGCCACGGTCACCGGCCCCTCCGGCTCGGCCCAGGCGAAGGGCAGCCGGTCCAAGGGGAGGCCGTCATGCGAGAGGTCGACGCCCAGAGCCTGGGCGAGCCGACCCGGTCCGGCGCAGAGGAGGCGCGGTGCGTCGAGGCCGCGGCGGACGCGCATCGTCTCCAGCCCCGCGGTCGGGGCGAGCGCGCGCAGGAGCACGGCGCTGCCCGTCTCGCAGACGAGGTTGACGCACCAGTGCAGGCCGTAGGAGCGGTAGACGTAGGCGCGTCCCGGCGGCCCGAACATGCTGGCATTGCGCCGGGTCGGCCCGTTGAAGCTGTGGGAGGCCGGGTCGGTGCGGTCGTAGGCCTCGGTCTCGACGATGGTGCCGCCGATGCCGGCCACGAGCAGCCTGCGGCCGATCAGCTCGGCCGCGACCGTCGCGGCGGGGCGATCGAAGAAGGCCGGGTCCACGGGCCGCTCCCTCCCCTTGCGTCAGGACGCCTTGCGCTGCAGGTCGGCGCGGACGCGGGCGATGCCGGGTGGCTTCAGTTCGAGGGCGAGCCGCACCGCGTCCTCCAGATAGGCCTGAGGCGACATCCCGGCCCGGCCCGCCGCCCGGGCGAGCGCCGTGGCGAGATCGGCACGCAGAGCCACCTGCACGGTTTCGGGCGTCTGAGCCGGCGCGGGGGCCGCAACCGGCGCGGGCAGGCGATCGGGCGGCGGCACCGGCAGGCCCAAGGCCTCCCGGCGGCCCAGCGTCGCGAGCCGGTCGGCCCGCTCATTGCCGGCCTCGCCCGCATGGCCCCGCACCCAGGTCCAGCGCACGTCGCGGGCGCTGGCGAGCGCGTCGAGCCGCTGCATCAGGTCGATGTTCTTCACCGGCCCCGTGGCGGTGCGCCAGCCGCGCGCCTTCCAGCCGCGCATCCACTCCGTGACGGACTTGACCACGTACTGGCTGTCGCAGCGCATCTCGATCTGCGCGCCTTCCGGGAAGTGCTCCAGGGCGCGGATCGCGGCTGTCAGCTCCATGCGGTTGTTGGTGGTGGCGCGCTCGCCGCCGTGCAGCTCGATCGTGCCGGCCGGGTCTTGGATCACCGCGCCCCAGCCGCCGGGGCCGGGATTGGGATCGCATCCGCCATCCGCGTAGACGATGGTTCGCATCGCTTCTGTCTGCTCTCGAACTTGGGTCGCGCCGAACGGGGCGTGCCTGGAGCTGCGCCCGGCCACGTTGGGTCGGGAGGCGTCTCTAAGCCTTTGCTGTGCCGCGCTTTCTTTCGACGAACCGGTGGCCACTTCGTCGGAAAACGCTCTAGTACTTGACCACGACCGGTCCGGCCAGCACCGCTTGGGCCGGCGGCTCCGTCAATCCGCAGCGCGCGGCGGCGTCCGCCGCCAGCAGCGGGTCGAGCAGAACCTTCCGACCTTCGAGGAAGGTGATCGCCTGCTCGGCGGGGGCGGCCTCGCGGCCGGGCATCTCGACCAGGAAATGTTCGAGGGCGTAGCGGTAGCGGGCGATGCGCAGGCCCGCCTCCAGCCGCACCCAGGCGACGAGGCAACGGTTCTCCGCCACCCGCATCGCCGCCTGCCGCACGTCCCAGTCGTCGAGGCTCCTGGCGAAGGGCAGCGCGCGCAGGCGCACGCCGTCCGCCTCGAACACCCGCTGCGCCAGCGCGGCGAAGGGCGGGATCAGGCGGCCGTCGGCGGTCGCGTCGTCCGAGAGCCGGCGGTAGCGCGAGACGGGCGAGCGGAACGGCTCGGACATCAATCCTGCGTGATAGGCCGGGATGTCGTCGGTGCGCCAGCGCGGGGGCAGCACCCGGGCGCGGGTGAGGTTGGCGAGCGCATCCTGGAAGGCGGCACGGCCGTCGGCCGGCATCAGGAAGCGCCACGCGCGGTCGCGCAGGGTCGCCTCGTCGTCCGTGAGCGGGGAGAACGAGGCCGGGGTCTCGCGGTTGCGGGCGGCCAGCGTGCCCGTGGTCTCGATCAGGCCGTTCCAGGCGCTGCGGGCCGGGCGGCCGAAATCGCCCTCCTGCGCGCAGGAGGGCAGCAGCAGCGGAGCGAGCAGGGGACCGAACCGGCGAAGCGGCGCGAAGGCCGACCCGGCGCGGCGCGTCACGAGCGGCGGCGCTGCGGAACCGGCGCGGCGTCCGCGTCCGGCAGCCTCTCGTAGCGCACCCCGGTGAAGAGCAGCACTTGGCCGCGCGGGGCGTCGTCCTCGTCCCGGCGGAAGCGGCGTGCACCGCTTCCGACGAAGGGCACGACCGAGCCTGCGGCCTGACGGTCCCGCTGGGCCGGCGCGGGTCGTTTGATCGGCGGCGTCGGGTTCGTGTGCGAAGGCGTCATGGCGCTGTTCCGTCGATGCTTCTGGCGGCCGCCCCCCGACCCGCCGCATGTCCCGACGAAGGTCCGAAGCGGGTCTCGACCTCGGGGCGGGACGAGCCCACCCGGCCGAGCGATTGAGGCCAAGCTCAGCACAACGTGGTTAACGGAATATTTCGAGGAGCCTTCCGCTGCCGTCCCGATCAAACCGGCGCGGCATGGCGGCCACACCGGAGCGCCGCGGAAAAGAGTTCGGCGGGGGCTGTGGCATAGTCCTTGCGAAGCCGCACGGGCCCATGGCGGGCGTTTCCTCCCTTGACTTCAAAGCCCCGCGCGCACGTCGCCGCGGGGCCTTTTTTCAGCATGCCGGTCGCACGCTGCCGCCGCCATCCGGCGCGGCGTCCCGGCCCGTCCTCGCAACCGCGATGCGGCCGTGCTGCGCTTGCTAACGCGGGGGGATGCCCGATATGCGGGGCCAGCCCAACTTGGATCGAGCGAAGGACAAGGCAGGATGCGTCCGGACTTCTCACGACTTGGCAGCCCGATGCGCGGACGGATCGCGGCCCTGAAACTCGCCCCCCTCGCTCTGCTCCTCCTGGCCGTTCCGGCCCAGGCTCAGCGAGAGGATCAGGGCCTGCAACTCGGTTGCGCCAACGACTTCTTCAGGCTCTGCGCCGGCGTCGATCCCAGCCGGGAGGCGGATGCCGAGAATTGCATGAACCGCAACCGTGCGCGCCTCTCGCCGGAATGCCGGGCCGCCATCGGCGATTACGATCGTCGCACCGGCGGTTCGCAGCCCCGCGGCCAGCGCTGAGGTGGCAGCGCCGACTAGAGCCTCTTTGAACGCCGAAAGGCCGGCCGGGCGACAGGCTCCGCCGGCCCCGAGGCGCGTATCGACAGATCGGGGACGAGCATGGCGTTGACCGTCGCGGTTCAGATGGACCCGATCCAGTCGATCCGCATCGCGGGCGACACCACCTTCGGCCTCATGCTGGAAGCGCAGGCGCGAGGGCACCGCCTCTATACCTACACGCCCGACCGCCTCTCGATGCAGGGACGGCTCGTCACCGCCTACGCCGCCCCGGTGACGGTGCAGGATGTCGAGGGGGCGCATGCGACCCTGCAGGCGCCCGAGCGCATCGATCTGGGCCAGGTGGACGTGGTGCTGATGCGCCAGGATCCGCCTTTCGACATGGCCTATGTTACGGCGACCCACATGTTGGAAAAGGTGGCCGGACGCGCCCTGGTCGTCAACGATCCGGCCGAGGTGCGCAACGCGCCCGAGAAGCTCTTCGTCCTCGACTTCCCCGAACTGATGCCGCCGACCCTGATCTCCCGCGACCGGGCGGAGATCGAGGCCTTCCGGGCCGAGCACGGCACCGTCGTGATGAAGCCGCTGCACGGGCATGGCGGCGCGGCGGTGTTCCGGGTCTCGGAGGATGACCCGAATTTCGGCTCCATGTTCGACCTGTTCGCAGCGACCTTTCGCGAGCAGTGGGTGGTCCAGCGCTTCCTCGAGAAGATCACCGAGGGCGACAAGCGCATCATCCTCGTGGACGGCGAGGCCATGGGCGCGATCAACCGCGTGCCGGCCAGGGGCGACATTCGCTCCAACATGGTGCGCGGCGGCGCGGCGGGCGCCTCCGAGCTGACCGAGCGCGAGCGCGAAATCTGCGCGACGATCGGCCCGGAGCTGAAGCGGCGCGGCCTGATCCTCGTCGGGATCGACGTGATCGACGGGCATCTCACTGAGATCAACGTGACCTCGCCCACCGGCATCCGCACCATCAAGCGGCTCGGCGGGCCCGATCTCTCGGTCGCGGTCTGGGATGCGATCGAGGCGCGAGTCGCCGCCCGCCGCGGCGCCGACTCCGCCGCCTAGCGACGTCCGCAACACCCGGCTACGGACCGACTCCGTTCCGCGCGCCGACGCCTTGGGGCCAGATCGGCTGGCCCGGAACGCGGTGTCAGCGGAAGACCGGCAGGCCGAGACCGATCAGCACGAGGCCGAGGATCAGCAGGACGCCAGCCAGGGTTTCGGCCCCGGCGGCACGCTGTCCGAACCGGCCCGCCCGGGCCGCCAGAGCGACACCGCCGGCAAGACAAGCAACGCTGGCGACGACCATCACCAACGGCTCCGCCGATACGCGGCGCCATTGACGCAATGCCGGCTGCTCCATCCACACATTTCGACGAAATTTTTTCTGCCGACAAGCGTCGTCGTGAAGGTTGTATCGCACGAATGTCTTCGCGGCGTCTTGCAGAGACCGCGCGAGTGACACCGAAAGAAGGGGCCGTGTTCGATCATCGGCCCGGGCCTATCACGCCGCAGATTCCAAAATCAATTACCGACAGCAGTTTTAATCCTACTGATACCGAGAACACTGAGCAGAAGTCGAAAAATCTCACAATAAATTGTGATCCATGAGCATTATGCTGTATTTAAAGTTGCAATTCGTCACATCACATTGGTGCTTATCGCGCCGTCCACTCGCCGCCTGCGGGCGTCACGCCTCCGCTCTCGGCGTTGCGTTGAGTTCGGCCCAGTCGAGTTCCTCTTCCAGCACGAAGTAGGCGTCGTCGCCGATCCGGCCTTCGTAGCGTAGCGCCAGGAGCCGGTCGCGGGCCGCGCGGATCGCATGGCGGCGTGGCTCGTCGGTCGGCAAGCCCTCCGGTGCGAGCCCCTTCTCATGGGCTTCGGCCTGGGCCAGAACGGAGTGGAATTCCTCCCGCAGGGCTTCTGCGGCCTCCGAGCGGTCGGCCTTCAGGGCCTCGACCGCGGCGCCGTAGGCCTCGGCCCGTGCCCAGCCGACCTCGAGGCCGACCGGATCGGCATCCTCCAGCCCGAGCCGGGCCAGGAGCGGGCGCAGGGTCAGGCCCTGCACGACCAGGGTGCCGATCACCACGCAAAACGCCGTGAGCACGATGAGGTCGCGATAGGGAAAGCCCGCACCGCCGGGGCCGCCCTCCGGCAGGGCCAGGGCCGCGGCGACCGTAACGAGGCCGCGCATGCCCGACCACGCGACGGCGGCGCCCGCGCCGAGGCCGAGATCGCGGTCCGGCCCGTCCCCGCCGGACGGCCCGGCACCGGAGAATCCGACATGGCGAATGATGCTCGCCGGCAGCACCCAGGCGATGCGCACGAGGACCACGGTGGCGACCACCGCCCCCGCGACGAGGGCGTAGGAAAGTTCCTGCTCGGGGCTCAGCCGCTCCAGGATCGGGCCGATCTGGTTGCCGATGAGCACGAAGGCGAGCACGTTGAGAACGAAGATCGCGGTCTCCCAGACGGCGTTCGAGATCACCCGCACCCGCGGCGGGGTCTGGCCCGGGGCGCGGCGGGCGACGGCGATCGCGAAACTCACCACGGTGAGCACGCCGGACAGCTCCACCGCTTCCGCCGCGATCCAGAGTCCGAAGGCAGCGGAGAACTGGAGCACGATGGCGCTGGCCGCATCCTCGACCCGGCGCAGGATGCGCAGGTAGACGAAGGCCGCGAGCGGCCCCGCCACGAGGCTGCCGACGACGCCGATCAGGAAGGCCGGCGCCACCTCCCCGACCGAGAAGTGCCCGGTCACCGCCGCCGCCACGCCGAGCCGGTAGATCAGGAGCGACCCGGCGTCGTTCAGGAGGCTCTCGCCGCGCAGGATCGTGGCGAGGCGGTGCGGCAGGGAGACGTGGCTCAGCACCGAGAGCGCGGCCACCGCATCGGGCGGCGCGACGACCGCGCCGAGCACGATCGCGGCGGAGAGCGGCATGTCCGGCACCAGCCATATCGCGACGGCGGCCACCGCCGCCGTGGTGGCGGCCACGGCCCCGATGGCGAGGCCGGCGATGGGGCGCCAGTTGCGCACGAGATCGCGCAGGGAGGTGTCGTAGCCCGCATCCATCAGGACGGGCGCCAGGAACAGGGCGAGCGCCAGTTCGGGATCGAGCGAGAGGTTCGGCACGCCGGGCAGGAAGGCGAGGCCGACGCCCCCGAGGGCGAGGAAGGCGGGATAGGGCGCGCCCAGGCGCCGTGCCAGGGCAGCCAAGAGCACCGCCCCGATCAGGACGCCGACGATCCAGTGAAAGACGAACATGCAAGGGAAATGGGCGAACGTGCCGACGGATCGGGCGACAGTGGCGAAAGAACGCAGGTCCGTCCGGGATGATGTTCCAAGATGCGCCCTGCCCGAGATCCGATCGCGATCCCGGGGCGCGGGGTCGTCAGGCCGGCCGTGCGGCGATCAGGTCGCGCAGGGTGGTGATCGTGGAGGAATCCGCCACCCCGTCGATGCGGGTCGGGCGGAAATGGCGCTGGAAGGCGGTCACGACCGCGCGCATCCCCTCGTCGAAGCGGCCGGTGATCGGCTGCTCGTAGCCGTAGAGGGCGAACATCGCCTGCAGCGCCTCGACCGGCTCGCCGGCATCGCCCGCGGCGAAGAAGCGCCCGTCGCGGATCGGGGCCGGGGGAACCCAGTGCCCGACGCCCGCGAGCGCCAGCCGCTCCCAGGGGAAGAGCTCGCCCGGATCCTCCTTGCGCGACGGCGCCACGTCGGAATGGGCCAGCACGCGGGGCCCGGGGATCGCCCACCGCCGGACGATGTCGGCGGCGAGCGCGATCACCGCCGCGATCTGCGCCTCGGGATAGGGCGGCAGGCCGCCGGCATGGCCCGGATGGGCGATCTCGATGCCGATGGAGCGGGAGTTGATGTCGCGCGAGCCCGCCCAGGCGCCCGCACCGGCGTGCCAGGCGCGGTCGGCCTCGGGCACCATCTGCACGATGCGCCCGTCCTCGAAGACGAAGTAGTGGGCCGAGACCTCCGCCGCCGGATCGCGCAGGCGGTCCAGGGCGCCCTGCGCCGTCGGCATTCCGGTGTAGTGCAGGATCAGCATGTCGAGGCCGCCCGCGGCCCGCACGCCGCGATTGGGCGAGGCGAGGACGGCCTCCACGAGCGGGCTATCGGCGGCGAAGCTCACGTCAAGCCCCGCTCGGCCGCGATCCTGTCCCAGGCGGCGTTGATCGCGGCGAGCCGCCGCGTGGCGATGGCCACGGCCTCCGGTGGCAGGCCGCGGGCGAGCGCACGATCCGGATGGTTCTCGGCCACGAGCCGCCGGTAATGCGCTTTCAGCGCCGCCGCGTCGGCGGAGGCGTCCGCGCCGAGCACGAGGTAGGGATCGTCGGACAGCCGCAGGTGCCGGGCCGCGATCCGGCGGAAGGCCGTCTCGTCGAGGCCGAAGATTCCGGCCACCGCGCGCAGGTAGCGCTCCTCCCCCTCGTGGATGGCACCGTCGGCGGTGGCGATGTGGAACAGGCCGTCCAGCACGTCCTCGAGCAGGGCCGGCTCCTCGCCGAAGGTCGTGGCGAGCTGCCCGGCATAGGCCTCGAAGCCGTCGGTGGTCGCCTTGGCGAGATCGAACAGGCGCTGCACGCCCGCGCGCGCCTCGGGCTCGACCTGCACCACCCGCCCGAAGGCCTCGACCTCGGATTCGGTGACGACGCCGTCGGACTTCGCCATCTTGGCCGCCAGCGCCACGAGGCCCGTGGTGAACACCACGTCCCGCGGCGTCGGCCCGAACGGCGCGCCCTCGCGATCGACGAGGAAGTGCCCGGCCACGCTCCCGACCAGCGCGCCGATCGGTCCGCCGACCAACACGCCGAGCCCGGCGCCGCCGATCTTTCCCCACAGGCCGGCGCTCATCGGGAGACGCCGACGGAGGGAGTGCGGTGACGTGAGGATTCGGGCAGGGACAAGGGCTCTTCCGATGATCCGCGGGCGCAACGGCGCGCGCGCAGGGGCTTGGTGTCTCTCACGACGCGTCCGCTGCGCCGTCGGCATGCGGGCCGAGGCGGTCCGTGACCGGGCGTTTCGCGCGGCACTCTAACGCCGCAAAGCGTCGCGCGGCGCAAGTCCGACCGTGGAGTCCGACCATGCAAGTCGTCCTGCAAACCCGTCCTGCAAACCCGTCCTGCGGGCCCGTCCAAAACGAAAGGGCCGGGGCGCTGCCGCCCCGGCCCTTCCTCGCCATCCGCGCGTCGGGATCAGCGGCAGTAGACGTTGCCGTACTCGTCGCGGAAGGTGCCGTAGGGGCAGCGGGGCGCCGTCGCGGCGCCGGCGATGGCGCCGCCCGCACCGCCGATCGCGGCACCGGCGAGCGCGCCGCCCGCCCGGCCGGTGGCGAGGCCGCCGACCGCCGCGCCGAGGCCGGCGCCGAGGGCTGCACCGCCCAGCGCCCGGTCCTGCGGCGTGTTGCAGGCGCCGAGCGAGAGCGCGAGGCTGCCCGCGAGGGCGGCGGCAATGAGCTTCTTCATGGTGGTCAGATCTCCCTTGTGCATCGGCGATCGTGCCATTGTTGCCGGCGAGACGCCGGAAGGCCTTGAAACAGCCTTGGTCTGTCACCGGCGGTCATCGTCGGCACATGAAACGGCCAAGATTGGGGCGGGTTGCCCCGGGGGGCATGACAATCGACGCCGCGCCTGCCATCTGAGGCACGCCTGTTGCAAAAACGTCGGCCCCGGCCGGCCCCGACGCCCCTCGAGGATCCCATGTCCGAAGTCACCCCGTCCAAGGCCCGCCTTATCGTGCGCAAGGCCGCCGTCCGGCCCGATCTCGTCGTCGATACGGTGATCCTCGACCACGCTGCCCGGGCGCAGGCGCATGCCCACCTGACCACGGCGGGCGGATTGTCCGTCGACCTCGCCCTGGAGCGGGCGCTGGGGCTGGAGGACGGCGATGCGCTCAAGCTCGAGGATGGGCGCCTCGTCGGGGTGCGCGCGGCGGAGGAGGCGCTGCTCGAGGTCCGCGCCGGCAGCCCGGCCCGGCTGCTGCGCCTCGCCTGGCAGCTCGGCGGCGAGCACGTTCCCGCCGAAGTCGGCCCGGATGCGCTCTACGTGCCCGCCCGCGCGGCCGAGCTGGTGCGCGGCGCCGGCTGCACCGCCACGCCGGTGCAGCGCCCCTTCAAGCCGGAGAAGGCGGCCCACGACCACAGCCAGTGCGGCCACGATCATCACGGTCACGACCACCACCACGACCACGCGCATCAGCCTGCCGGGCACGATCACGCCGGCCACGACGACCACGGCCATCAGCAGCACGCCCATGATCACAAGCACGATCACGGCCATGATCACAAGCACGATCACGGCCATGATCACGCTCACGGCGGCTGCGGGCACGACCATCGCCACGAGCACTGAGATCAGCACCGAGACCAGCAGCGAAGCGACTTGGATCGAGAGGGATCGCTGAACCACCCGCGCCAATCGTGGCCCCAAGCGCGGGCGGAACATGCCTCGGGTCGTCCCCGTTGCCGCAGGCAAGCCAACGGGGACGACCGCCGTGCCCACGATTCATCTCCTTCAGAACGAGGACGGCCTGTGGGCCGTGGCCGCTCCGAACCTCGTGGTCACCGGCCTGACGCGCGAGAGCGCGGAAGCCTTCGCGGCGGCCTATCGCCGGCTTCAGGAGCGGTAGACCCCGCGTCCCGCCTGAGCGGTCGGTTCGATCACCCCGGACTGCATCGCCTCCCCTCCCCCGGCATATGCGTCGGCAACGAGGCGGATGAAGCCCGCGGAAGCCGGCTCGCGGCATGTCCCGTCGGCGAACGCCGAGATGATCGGGAGGACAGCCCCGACGGCTGTTCGCGCCCTTCGAGCGCTGCATGTCGCCGCCCGAGACCGACCCGGCGGCCGAGGCGGACGCGCGTCGCCTTCACTTACCCAAGCCGCTGTCACCCGCCGAAAGAGAAAAGGTGTTTCTCATAGGGCCGATCCGCTGTAGATCATGACGAAAATACGACTGTGCTGGAATGGCGAGCCTTTCAGGGGTTCCGGCGCGGTCGATGAAGAGCAGGCGTCGGCATCGAAAGGCAGACGACGCGCTGCACAGGGAGGCGACATGCAGGCTCAAGCCAGCCGGGAAGACCGCATTAGAGCGGTCACGGCGACCATCTCCCAGCAAGCCCTGGGCAATCGCCTCATCCACGGAAACACGCGTCTCCCCTACGACGTTGCCCGTGCCCTCGCCGAACAGGCGGTCGATGCGGTGGTGGCCGCCGATCAGCGTGAGGGCCAGCGCGGCCAAGTCGGTCCGAACCCGTTCATCTGACGCGACGGCCGGGCATGCGGGCGCGGCGGCGATGTTGCCGAGCGGTCCCGAAATGATCTAGGCGTCCCGGGTTCGCCGGGCCTTGCGGCCCCGCACGGCAACGCTCCGGTCAAACGTGACGGTCAACGACAGAGATCCCATCACCGCCGAGGCTTGGCGCTTCAGCGTCGCGCCGATGATGGATTGGACCGACGCAAAGCTTTTCTCCCTACGAAAATGCTGTGCTGGATCTTTCGTGCTGTACCTGATGCTGTAGCGACCACACCCCGACTCGCACGGAGATCTGAGCCCCATGCGAACCATCGTCGAGATCTACAACGGCAGTGCCACGGCCATTCGCGACGGTGAGAAGGATCTGCCGCTGCTCCTGGCCCGTGCGCTGATGACAGGCAGCGACGCGGCCTGGGACAAGCTGCGGCCCTACGGGATCAAGCGCATCGTGGAGCGGCATCCGACCGAGGCGGCGAAGGTGATCATCGGCGAGCGTGAGGTCGCGGTTCGATAAAGTTGAAACGCAAAAGCCCAGCGCGGCGGGGTCCGGGCAGGACAAGCAAGAAGGTGGGCGGCACCTCGACTTCGCCGCCTTTTTGGGCGACGGGCGACGCGGGTCACCTAATTCAACGGATTTCTATGCCCGCCAAAGCGCAGCCTCCCGAGAGCCCGAGGGGCGCCCCGAGCCACCTCGACGTGTACCTGCGCGTCCTCTCTGCGCTGATGTTGCGGGATATGCGTAGTCGTTTCGGAGGGAACTACTGGGGATACTTGGTGCAGGTGCTTTGGCCCTGCGCTCACCTCGGCATCCTCGTCGGAGTTATGGCATTTCGGGGCGTAAAAGCGCCAATCACCGACAGTGCAATGCTCTTCATCGCCACCGGCGCAGTGCCGGCTCTAGCATTTCAGTACGTTTCCCGCGAGGTCATGAAAGGATACTTGGTACATAAGCCGCTGACTTATTTTCCTCAGGTAAAAAAATTCGACACGGTCGTCGCGCGTTGTCTTGTCGAGATTGTCAGCGCTTTTATGGGATTAATGCTTGTCTGCTTAGTCCTAGCGTGCTTTGAAGTCGACCCTAGACCCGTCGATATGTTTACTGCGATAACGGGATATTTAGCAGCAATTGGGCTTGGCATTGGCGTTGGATTTGTCAACGTGGGAATATGCTCTGTGTTTCCCGGATGGGCACTAGGATACATATTGGTCACTCTTACACTTTACCTGACGAGTGGAGTATATTTCCTTGCCTGTTTCATGCCGGAGCAAATTTACTACTACATGAAATGGAACCCAATCACGCAGTTGATCGAGTGGGTTCGCTTGGGCTATGAGCCAAGTCTACCTGCTCAGATTGACTATCTGTACGTGTTCGGCTGGATCTTCGGCAGCCTTACAATCGGCCTGCTGATGGAGCGCTTTATCGTTCGTGCACAACAGTAGCGCGCAAAGAGCCTGGCGATGTCATCCTATCAGATGCTCTCATTGTCTGCGATCATAACTGCGATTATCTGCCTTTTTGTTGCAGCAATTCGTTCTGCTCGAAACGATAGGACGTGGCGCGCCGTAGCCTACTTGCTTGTCGGCAGTATCCCATTCTTTGTCGCCGCTTGGCAGGCGGATGGACGGAATGCGGCCCGACGCGAGCAGGCGAAAATCCAGGAGCAGTTTAACCAGCAACATTGAGTGCATGCGGCCTAACGCTGCCAGATCGAAACGAAAATCCCGCCGCGGCTGAGCCAGGCGGGGCAAGGTAGAACCGTCGTGGGGGGACGGAGGTTAGATCGTTACGGCTGCTTTCCGGTCGGTCCCATCCGGCCATCCGGCGCAAGCACAGATCTTTCGAAGTAGCCGAGACTTCCCTCAGCTCGGCGCCGGCCCGCCGAACGGAAGCTCTCCGGTCCGCCACCAATCGCCGATGTAGGGCCGCGTGCGCTCGATCGCTGGGCCGATGTCCGGCCGGGTCGCGACGACGGCGCCGACCATCAGCACCGCCGCGCCGACGCAGACGCCGAGCGCAATCCGGCTGCGCCGCGGCACCTCGCCATCGATCGAGCCTGTAGCGGCGACGTGCAGCACCGCCGCCATCATTGAGAACAGCACGATGAGCGGCACGATCTCGGCGTTCAGGAGCCACTGCGGCGCGTCGGCCAGACGGTAGATCGCGGCATAGACCGTCTGCGCGAGGTGCGAGAGGAACGACAGCCAGATCCCTACGATGAGGAAGTCGGCCTTGCTCGGCACCGGTCGGCGGATCGCCGCCCAAGCGTCGCCCGCGTAGGCGTAGACCACCACGCTGTAGAAGGCGGCGGCCAGGATGCGGGTCGCCACGATCATGTCGGCGTTGGGCACGAACACGTTGACGGTCTGGTAGCCCACGAAGAGCGTCAGCGCCGTGAGGTAGAGGATCTGTCGGATGCCGCTCGGTCCCTCGTTGTAAATCACCGCGACTGCTCCTCGGCCCGGTGGGCTCGCTCGTCCATCTGTCGAATGGTGGCCTCGACCACCGCTCGTACGTCGCTTGAGAGGTGGCCGCGGCGGCGGTCGCGCAGGCGCTCGGCTGTCCGGCATTTGAAGGCGCCGACCGCGGCCTCGACGCTCTCGCGGCTCTCGTCGGCGGCTTGGACGACATCCTCGGCGGCTTCGGCTGCGCGCTGCTGCGCCTCGATGTTCTGGGCGAACAGGGCGTCGAGCGGCGCCGGGTCTGGCGGGGCTGGCGGCCTCGGAGAGAACCACGACATGACGCGCCTCCAGATCATGCGCGCCCCCGCGCGGCCTGAGTGGCAAGGCCGTTGATGGCGGCCAGGATGTTACCGACGGCGTGCCGGGTCTCCTGCGCCGCAAGTTCGACCTGCTTCGTGAGGTCTTCGCTGGCGTCCTTGTTGGTCTCCAGGGCGGCGGCGAGGCTGCTCTGCGCAGTCGCGGCCTTCTCAGCGGCCGAGGCCGCCGCATTGAGGGCGAGCACCACCTTCTCGCGGTCCGCGATCTGGGCGGCCAGCGCCGCGGCGTGGCTCGCCTTCAGATCCTTGTAGAGCGCCCGGATGACGAGGCAGGCGCCGACGAACAGGCCGATGAAGACGAGGCACGTCGCGCCGAGGACGCCCTGGTTAAGGTAGAACGTGGCGGTCTGGTCGATGACCGCCTGCGGGTTCGGCGTCTGCGCCAGGGCCTCGGTCACGAGCACGGGATCAGCCGCGGCTCATCCGGTCCGCGTCGCGCAACTCCTCGGCGCTCACCACGCCGGCCTCGATCCGCTCCACCGCCGGCACCAGCACGTTCGCTTCGCTGGCGGCGTCGTCGAGATCGAGCTTGCGGAATATGCGCGCCGCGACGCCGTCCGCGCCGCCGGCTGCCCTGATGACCGCGGGCGGGGCCGTGTCGACGAGGTACTGCGTGCCCTTGGCGATCACCGGCACCGCGACGTTGACGGACAGCGTCTTGCCCTTGGCCGCGCCCTGGACCGCGTTGAGGCCGTAGCCGACGCCCGCCTCCAGCATCATCTCGACCCGCCGCTGCGTCAGGAACAGCGCCGCCATCGGATAGACCTTGCGGATGGCTTGGATGATGTAGGCGGCCACGATCGGCAGGAGGATGGTCAGGATGGGCTCGCGCAGGGACACGGCGAACGCCACGAGCCAGTCGCCCCAGGGCAGGATCACGGCCTTGTCGCCGATGGTGGCGACCTCGGCGGCGAGGGCGGGCCCGGCGGACGGAAGCGCGATTGCGAGGCCGCCGGCCGCGACGCAGGCGAACCATGCCCGCGGGTGGTGCAGGTAGAGCCGCCAGTCGTCCCAGGCGCGGCGGTCGGCGCGGCGCTGATGGAGGACGAAGAGCACGACGCAGGCGAGCGCCAGCGCCGCGAGCAGAAGCACACGGGTCATGGTGATGGTCCTGATGGTGGGGATGCGCGGCGGGCCCGGCCGGCTCGGGAAACACTCTTCAGATCTGGCAGCTTGAGCGTGCGCAGACGCCAGATGATGCTGGCTTGCCGTCGTGCCGAAGGCCCTCCACCTAGCGGCAATCGGTCAGCGGGTCGGTGGACGCCCCCTATTCACCGACCCGCTACTCTCACGCCTCGCTCACGCCCGAGCGCGCCCCGGCGATCGTCGTCGGCAGCGTGTGTGGCGCCGGCAGCGGCATGTCGGCCGGCCAGCGGAACGCGGTGAACTCCTTGCGCGAGAAGGCGGCGATGGACCACGCATCGCCCTGGTTGCCGCCGAGCAGGAAGATCTGCGTCGGACTGGCACCGACGACGAAGCCGACATGGCCCTGCCAGGACGAGTTGCCCCGCTTCTTCGTGGCGATGGCGCCCAGCGCCGGCTCCTTGAGCCCGACGCCCCAGGACTCGTAGGACCGCGCCGCGAGGCTGCCCGAGGGCTTGTGGCCGGCCCGCTTCAGCATGGCGCCGACCGCGGCCGCGCACCACGCGACCGAGTCCTGCTTGATCCCGGAGAAGCCTGCATCGGCGAAGAGCTGCACGACGCGGGGGTTGTTGGCGGAGCCTGCGCCCTCGCGCACTCCGACCTCACCCTCGGCCAGCACCAGCCAGCCCGGCTTCTCGGGCGCCTCGCGCCGCTCGCTGATGTCGGCCTTCTGCAGGGCGGCCTGCGTCTTCGGCCCGGCGATGCCATCGGCCACCAGCCCCGCCGAGCGCTGGAACGCGGTCACGGCGGCGATGGTGCGCGGCCCGGCATCGCCGTCCGCTCCCGAGGGCCCGAGGTCGTACCCGCGCGCGAGGAGAGCGCGCTGGATCTCAGCGACGGTCATGGGGGTGTTCTCCGATGTCGAGGGAAGGTGTCGGGCTCGGGCCGGGCGGCGCGGCGAGCGGTCTAGGTGTATGGTCCCGGGATGAGGTGTGACGGGTTGATCCTGAAGCGATTGGGCTCTTTCGTCCAGGCATTCAGGATGAACTCGGTGGGTGTCA
>NZ_QJJJ01000004.1 GCF_003201865.1 Methylobacterium sp. B4
TTGGTGATCGCCGCCGTCAGCGAGGTCTTGCCGTGATCGACGTGCCCGATCGTGCCGATGTTGCAGTGCGGCTTGGTACGGGAGAACTTTTCCTTGCCCATCGTGCATTCCTATCGCGGACACGTCGGCCGATGCCGGACGTAAAGGCGCGGACCGCTTAGAGGGTCGCGCGGCGATGATCAAGCGGCAGGTTTGCCGGGAAGGAAGATTGCCGCCCGCGGCAGCGGACCGGCGGGAGGCGAAGCCTGCCGTCGGCCGGCGTCGCGCTCCGCCTTCGAATGCCCTGCCCGCTCCCCTTGCGCCTCACGAAGGGTCCTCGCCGACCGCCTCGTAGAGCCTCTGCGCCTCGGGAGCGCCGCCGCGCCGCTCGCCGAGATCGAGCACCCGCACCAGCATGGTCCCGTGGGGGGCGGCGACGGTGAGAACGTCGCCGCAATGGATCGCCTTGGCCGGTGCGTCGGCGCGGGTGCCGTTGATGCGGACATGCCCGTCGGTCACGAGCCGGGCCGCCATCGACCGGGTCCGGGCGAAGCGCGCGAACCACAGCCACTTGTCGAGGCGCTGGCGCCCCGCGCTCATTCCGCTCTCGGGGGTGGCGCCCTCATCGCTTGCCCCCGTCGGATTCGAGCTTCGCCTTCAGCGCGGCGAGCGCGGCGAAGGGCGAGTCGGGATCGGGCTGGCGCTCGCGGCGCGGCGGGCGCTGCTCGGTGTTCGGGCGGCGGTTCTCGTCGCGGCGGTCGGGCCGGTTGCGGTTGCCCGGATGGTCGCGGCGCGGACCCCCGTCTCCGGGTCCCTCCCCGCGTCCCTCGCCCCGCGCCTCGGGGCGCGGCGGACGACCGCCCTCCGGGCGATCCCCGCGGGGACGGCGCGGGCCGTCGTTCCGCCGCTCGCCGGGACGACCATCCTGGCGGCCTTCCTGCCGACCCTCTTGCCGGCCGCCGTCCTGCCGCCCGTCCTGCCGTCCCTGGCCGCGGCCCTGCCGCGGTCCGGTGTGGCGCTGAGGCCGGTGCAGGTGCCAGACCTCGACGGTCTCGGGAGCCGCCGGCTCGGCCGGCTCGGCGCCGGCTTCCTCGGAAGCCGTCTCGGGGGCGGGCTCATCGGCGGCAACGGCCGAATCGGCGGCGTCCACGGCCTCGACCTCTCCGGTCGCCGCAGCCGCCTGCGCGGCCTCCGCCGTCTCCGTCGGCATCGGGGCGGCGGCTTCGGGAGCCGCATCTTCCGTCGCAGCCTCGGCCGGCTCTGCGGCTTCGGCGGAGACGTCGGCGACCGGCTCGGCGGTTTCCACCGCGGCGGGCTCGGCCTCCGAAGCCGTCGCTTCGGCCGGCGCATCCGCATTGCCGTCCGGCGTCGCCTCGGCGGGACCCGCGTCCTCGGCGATCGGCTCGGCCTCGGCCGATTCCGGCGCGGTCTCCTGCGCCGCTTCGTCGGTCGCGCCGTCCGAAGGCGTCGCGTCCTGAACCGTGTCCTGCGGCGTGGCCTCGGTGGGTCGGGCGGCGGGCACGGTCGGGGCGGCCGCGACCAGCGGCACGGTGATGGCCGGGCCGGAGCGGGTCTGCGCCACGTAGCCGAGCGACTTCAGGATCGAGGCGAAATCCTCGCCCGAGCAGCCGACCAGCGAGGTCATGTTGACGGTGGCCACGAAGCCGTCGCCGTCGGCGCTGCCGGCCGGGGGCTCGCCCGGCGTGGTGCCGGGGCGGTAGGCGATGGCCGGGCGGATCAGGTCGGCGAGCCGCTCCAGGATGTCGACGCGCACCGCCCGCTCGCCGCAGACGCGGAAACCCGCTGCCCGGTAGAGGCCCTTGGCGATGGCCGGATCGACCTTGATCGAGGTGCGGCCGGAGCCGGCCAGATGCGCGATCTCGTCGAGGCCCGGCTGGTCGAGGCCGCCGCTCTTGAGCGCCCAGAGTTGGGCGGCGAGGGTGCGCGGCGCCGGCTTCAGGAGGGCCGGCAGGAAGATGTGGTAGGCACCGAAGCGGACGCCGTGACGGCGGAGATTCGCCCGGCCGTCCTGATCGAGGCTGCGCATCTCGTGCGCCACCTTGGCCCGCTCCAGCACGCCGAGCGCCTCGACCACCTGGTAGCCGATGCCCCGGGCGAGACCGGTGAGGTCGGCCGCCGACTCGATCTCCATCAGCGGCCCGAGCAGGCGCACCACGTGGGCGCGCAGCCACGCGGCCAGCCGCGTCTCGACCTTCTCGCGCGAGGGGCCGGCGAGGCTGTCGTCGGCGATGAGGCGGATGCCGGGCTCGAACAGCTTGTCGCCCGGCGTCAGCTTGGCGACCGGGTCGCCGGTCCAGCGGATGATGCCGTCATGCGAGAGCACCAAAGCGGCGTCGGCGGCCGAGGCGAAGCGGTCGGCCCGCGCCTCGATCTCGCCGGCCAGCGCCTTCTCGGCCGCCGAGCGCAGGGTCTTGGCTTCGTGGCCCTCGGCTTGCGGGTCGGGCACGAATTGGAAGCCGTGAAGTCGGCCCACATGTTGACCCTCGACGGTGACGTCACCGCCGGGGGTGATTTCGGCTTCCAGCATCGTCTTCTCTCTCAGGCGCCGCATCAGGACGCTGGTGCGCCTGTCGACGAAGCGGCTCGCGAGGCGCTCGTGCAGGGCGTCGGACAGTCTGTCCTCTACCCGACGCGTCTCGCCCTGCCAATGCAGAGGATCGAGCAACCAGTCCGGCCTGTTCGCCACGAAGGTCCAGGTCCTTCCCTGCGCGATGCGCTGGGACAGGGCGTCGATGTCGCCGTCGGTGCGGTCGATCATCGCCACGTGGCGGGCGAACCAGTCGTTGGGGATGCGCCCCGCCATGCCGCGCATCAGGAAACGGTAGAGCTGGGCCACGAGGTCGGCATGGGTCTGGGGATGGACCTTGCGGTAGTCCGGCACGCCGCAGGTGTCCCAGAGGCGCCGCACCGCCGCCGGGCCCTTGGCCATGTCGCGGATGTCCTCCTCGCGCATCAGGATTTCCAGCGCCTGCTGGTCCTCGCCCATCGGCGCGCGGGTGAGCCCCTGCTCGTGCGGGTGCTCGTCGAGGCTGGCCTGCAGCTTTTCCAGGGAGGCGAAATCGAGATCGGGATTGCGCCATTGCAGCATGCGCACGGGCTCGAAATCGTGCGTCTCAAGCGCCTCGACCATCTCCGCCTCGAAGGGCGGGCAGCGCCCCGTGGAGCCGAAGGTGCCGTCGGAGGTGTGGCGCCCGGCGCGTCCCGCGATCTGGCCCATCTCGGCGGGCGTCAGCTTGCGGAAGCGGGTGCCGTCGTATTTCCAGTTGGCGGCGAAGGCCACGTGATCGACGTCGAGGTTGAGCCCCATGCCGACCGCATCGGTGGCCACCAGGTAATCGACCTCGCCGGACTGGTAGAGTTCGACCTGGGCGTTGCGGGTGCGGGGCGAGAGCGCGCCGAGCACCACCGCCGCCCCACCGCGCTGGCGCCGGATCAACTCGGCGATGGCGTAGACCTCCTCCGCCGAGAAGGCGACGATGGCCGTGCGGTGCGGCAGGCGCGAGATCTTCTTCTCGCCCGCGAAGCTGAGCTGCGACAGGCGCGGGCGCGTCGTCGTCTGGACGCCGGGGATCAGCGCCTGCACCAGCGGCATCATGGTGGCGGAGCCGATCAGCAGCGTCTCCTCGCGCCCGCGCCGGTAGAGCAGGCGGTCGGTGAAGACGTGGCCGCGATCCATGTCGGCGGCGAGCTGGATCTCGTCGATCGCCACGAAAGCCACCTCGAGGTCTCGCGGCATCGCCTCGATGGTGCAGATCCAGTAGCGCGGCCGGTCCGGCTTGATCTTCTCCTCGCCCGTGACGAGGGCGACGTTCTCGGAGCCGACCTTGGCGACGACGCGCAGATACACCTCGCGGGCGAGGAGCCGCAGGGGCAGGCCGATCATACCGGTCGGGTGCAGGAGCATCCGCTCGATGGCCAGATGCGTCTTGCCCGTGTTGGTCGGGCCGAGCACCGCCATGACCCCGCGCGCGCGGGCCTCGCGGTGAAGGGTGCGGAGCGTCATGCGGGGGCGGCGATCCCTTCGGCGCTGCGGGCCGTCGGAGGGGAAAAGGCAGCCGGGCCTGCAGGCCCTGCATCGGGGAGAGCCGCTAGCGGGACGGGGCGATCCGCGGCGGCCTTCCCCCATATGGGTTGTCGGTAAGCGCTGTGCCAGCGGGCGCGCCCACGCTCGGATAGGCGTAGATGTCGATCCGGGGCTGGGGCTGCTGCGGCACGAGATCGGTGCAGAGGGTGTCGGGCATCGCCGTCAGCGGTCCGCGCCGGGGCGGGCGGCGCTCGATCACCTGCGCGGAGGAAAACGCGTCCCCGCCGCAATCCGGGCCCGTCTTGAGGGTTCCGTCGGCCCGCGCTCCGGCGGGGACGAGGAGGGCAAGGGCAAGGGCAAGGGCAAGGCCGAGGATCCGCGGATGAAGTCTCGAACGCGAAGAGGTTGAGAACGGGGACAAGGCCAACCTCCGGGTCGCCGTGGCGACAGTGTGATCGCGTATCCCAGCCGCTTCCCCATCCGGAGGTGCCCGCCTCGGCGGGCCTCGAAGGATGTTCCAGATCGCGCGCGATCCCTGGCCGATCCTTCGAGGCCTGCGCTTCGCTGCGTCACCTCGGGATGAGGTCGCGACCAGGGTTTGCGAGCCGAGCGGGTCCTTGGTCGGAGAGAACTACCGCTGCGACAGGCTCGCCTCGGCGACCGTCGCGGTGGCACCCGGCTGCGCTTCGCCGCTCGTGGCGGTCGCGGTGCCGGTCCGGGTCCAGCGGGTCGCCTCGATGATGTTGGTGCCCAAGGTCGTGCGCACGGCGATCCGCATCGGCACCAGAACCCGCGTGCCCTCGACGGGCGCGAGCCAGACCGACATGTCGCGGTTGTCTTCCATGAACTTCACCCCGGGCCGGTCGGGCCGGTGGCCGGCGATGGCGACGTAGCGGGCGTTGCAGACCAGAACCGGGCCGCTATAGCCGGGCTTCTCCACCTGCCGGGTCTCGCCGTAGCTCAGGACCACGTTGAAGCGGGTCGCGCCGTCGAAGACGGGGAGCGTGCGGTTGCAGTTCTCCGGGTCGGTGAGATCGGCCCGGCCGCGGGCCGGCATCATCAGGGCGCTGGCCGGATCGATCACGCCGCGCTTGGCCGCGGCCGTGACCGGCACCCGGTCGCCGGTGTCGAGGAGCGGCGGGGTGACTTCGGATTGGGTGACGTTGCCGCCCGCGAGCGCCATGCGCACGGCGATGCCGGAATTGCTGGTGCGGGTCGCGATGGCGAAGGCGCTCGGCACCGGGCTCGCGGCGAGGTTGCCCGAGGAGCGGGCCGAACCCTGTCCGCCGGTCACCGCGCCGACGAGGCCGGTCAGCACCGCCGAGACGTCCATGCGGTAGCGCGCACCCTCGAAGGCGCCGGTGAGCTGGGCGGTGCCGATCGGGATGCCGGCGAGATTGACGCTGTAATCGACCGCCACGCCCGCAGGCGCCGCCTTGGCCCTGTGGGCCCGCGGCCCGGCCTGAGCGGCTGTCAGAGCCAGGAGGCCGGCCAGGGTGCCGGCGGCGGTTCCGGCGAGGAGGGGGCGGGCGCGAAGAAGGGGCTTGGCGCGCATGGTCTGGACTCTGGGAGGCTCCACGCTCCCGCGCCGCTCGGGACGAGGCGGACGGGACGGGGAAGCTTAGCGCCTGCCATGGTTAACAGACCGTTCGGCCCGCGCCAGGGGGGGGCGTCGCCTCGGTCCGGCCCTCACGGCGTCCAGGTCTGCCCGTGATAGACGAAGCGCACGCCCTCGCTCGCCAGCGCCGCGAGGCCGCCGAAGGCCGGGTCCTTCACGGTGATGATGCTGGTGGGGATGTCGCGCATCTGCGCGGCGAAGGGGGCCTTGCGTTCGAAGGCCTCGCGGAACGTGCCCTCCCGCAGCACCGGCACGATGCGCGGGGCGATGCCGCCGCCGATATAGACGCCGCCGGTGGCCAGAAACGTCAGCGCCAGATCCCCGCAGACGCGGCCGAGCAGCTTGCCGAACAGGGTCAGCGCCGTCCGCGCGTGCGGATCGGCGCCGGACAGCCCGTTGCCGGTGATCTCGGCCGGGTCGTGCAACGCGCCGTCGCCGCCCGCTCCCCGCCGGATCGCCGCGTGCAGCCGCGCGAGCCCCGAGCCGGAGAGCAGCGTCTCCACCGTCACCCGCCCCTCCACGCGCTCCACGGCGGACCAGAAAGCGGCCTCCTCCGCGTCGATCGGGCCGAGATCGGTGTGCCCGGCCTCGGTCGAGACGATGGCGAGGCGGTCCTCGTAGGGGATCAGGGCGGCGGCGCCGAACCCGGTGCCGGGTCCGAGCACGAGGCGGGGGCCGCGGGCCTCGGCGATCTGCGGGCCGATCGGGGTGAGTTCGTCCGGATCGATGCTGGCCGCGCCCGCCGCGACCGGGACGTAATCGTTGACGAGGGCGACCCGGGCGAGCCCGAAATCCCGCCCGATCGCGGCGGCGTCCACCAGCCAGTCCGCGTTGGTGAGCTGGACGGCGGGCGCATCGACCCGTCCTGCGATCGCCAGGATCGCCGAGCGGGGGGCCGGCGCGCCGCTCTCCTCCAGGGAGGCGCGGATCGCCGCGCTCGGATCGGGATAGCCGCCGGTCGATTCGCGGGCGAGGAGGCGGGCCTGCTCGCCCTTCGCCTCGATCAGGCCGAAGCGGGCGTTCGTCCCGCCGATATCGCCGACCAGCACCGGGAATTCGAACATCCGCCTCGCCCTTCGTCGTCCTTTGCCGCGACCTTAACAGAGGGTCCGATGGCCGTACGGCAAGCGCCGCCCGTTCAGGCGGCGGGGATCGCGTCGGGGTCGATCGGCGCGCCCTCGGCCCAGGCGGCGATCAGGGCGCGCACCGCGGCCGGGTCGGCGAGGCGGCGGTCGGCGACCGTCTCGCCGTCGCCGATGCGCACGCTGACGCCGCCATCCTCGTTGACCGAGGCGAAGGCGATCTCGTCGGTGCGGTCGTCGCCCAGGAAGATCGCCCGCCGGCCGGCATAGGGCGCGGCTTCGAGGAAGGCGCGGATCGCGTGGCCCTTGGTGGCGTCGGCGGGCACGATCTCGCCCACCGCCTTGCCGAGCTGGAGCCGGTAGGCAGCGCCGAGATCGCGGGCGACCGCCTTGACGATGTCCTCCGCCGCCTGCGCATCGCCGGGTGCGGCGAGCCGCCAGTGCACGGCGACCGAGGCGCCCTTGTCCTCGATCAGCACCGCCTCGTAGCGGGCCGTCTCCGCGTGCAACCGCTCGACGCCCGCGCGCAGGGCCGGATGATCCTCGGCGCGTCCGCCGCCCAAGCGGCCGTCGACCCGGCGCTCGACCCCGTGCAGGCCCGCCACGTCGAAGCGGGCCGGCTCCAGAAAGTCGTCGATGACGGAGACGGGCCGGCCGGTCACGATCGCCAGCGCCCCGCCGAGCCGCTCGCGCAGGCGCTCCAGGGCGGGCACCAGGGCGGGATCGACCTGCACCGCGTCGGGGCGCGGGGCGATCTCGACCAGGGTGCCGTCGAAATCGAGGAACAGCGCATAGTCGGCGGTCTGGCGTGCCTCTTGGCTCACGGCATCGTCCTTCTCTCGGGCTTTCCCTGCGCTAGCATGAGGGGCGGTTGCGACAAACCCGTGATGTGACACCAACGGAGGAGCCCGTGCGGCCCATCCCCGTCCGCCCCGATCCGGGGCAGGAAAGCGTCTGGGACTATCCCCGCCCGCCCCGGCTGGAGCCGGTGCCGGAGCGGCTGACGGTCGTCCTCGGCGGCCGGACCATCGCCGCGACCACGGCCGGCTTCCGCGTGCTGGAGACGAGCCACCCGCCGACCTACTACTTCCCGCCCCAGGATATCGCCGAGGGCGTGCTCGGGCCGCCGCGCCGGGCCGGGATCTGCGAGTGGAAAGGCAGCGCCGTGCTGTTCGACGTGACGGGCGGCGGGGCACGGGCGCCGGGGGCGGCCTGGGCCTATCCCGACCCGACGCCGGGCTTCCGGCCCATCGCCGGCTACGTCGCCTTCTATGCCGGCCCGATGGATTCCTGTCTCGTCGGCGAGGTGCGGGCCGAGCCGCAGCCCGGCGGCTTCTACGGCGGCTGGATCACGCCGGGGCTCGTCGGCCCGTTCAAGGGCGGCCCCGGCACGATGGGCTGGTGACCGCTTTCGGGCTGGCGCCACGCCGTCCGAGGCCGCTACACGGGCCTCGGACACGAACGCGAGGAGCCGCGTATGCAGGTTGAGACCGATCCCCGAGACGTCGGCCTCTGCCCCGACCGCCTGGAGCGGATCGATGCCTGGATGCGGGGTTACGTGGAATCCGGACGGCTCGCGGGCCTCTCGGTCAGCGTGCTGCGGGGGGACAAGACCGCCTTCTTCCGCGCCCACGGTCATGCCGACCTCGCGCGGGAGAGGCCGTTCGCCGCCGACACCCTGACCCGCATCTACTCGATGACGAAGCCGCTGACCTCGCTCGCGGTGATGATGCTCTACGAGGAGGGGCGCTTCCAGCTCGACGACCCGGTGGCGCGCTTCCTGCCCGAATTCGGGCAGATGCGCGTGGCCACCGGCGGCAACCGGGCGCGGCTCGAGACCGAGCCGGCCCGCCGGCTCATCACGATCCACGACCTGCTGACCCACACGAGCGGCCTCACCTACGGCTTCATGGAGGCGACCCTCGTCGATGCCCTCTACCGGCAGAACGAGATCGACTTCCAGACCTCGACCCTGCCGCTCGGCGAGCTCGTGGCGCGACTCGCGCAGCAGCCGCTGCTGGCCCAGCCGGGCGCCGAGTGGAACTACTCGGTGGCCACCGACGTGCTCGGCCATCTCGTGGCGGTCGTCTCCGGCCTCGACTTCGCGGATTTCCTACGGAAGCGCATCCTGCGCCCGCTCGGCCTGCACGACACCGACTTCTTCGTGGCGCCGGACAAGCGCGAGCGCTTCGCCGCCAACTACGCCTTCGACCGGGCGGGAAGCCTGCGCCTCTACGACGACAGCGTCGGCAGCCGCTTCCTCGAACCCCCGCCCCTGGCCTCGGGCGGCGGCGGCCTCGTCTCGACGGCGGGCGACTACCTGCGCTTCTGCCGGCTGATCCTGAATCTCGGCGAACTCGACGGGGTGCGGCTCCTGGGCCGCAAGAGCGTCGAGCTGATGCTCATGAACCACCTGCCCGGCGACCTCGCGTCGATGGGCCAGCCGCGCTTCGCCGAATCCTCCTATGCCGGAATCGGCTTCGGCCTCGGCTTCTCGGTCATGCTCGACCCGGCCCGCGCCCAGATCCTCGGCACGCCGGGCGAGGTTTCCTGGGGCGGGGTGGCGAGCACTTCGTTCTGGATCGACCCGGACGAGGACATGGCGGTGCTTCTGCTCGCCCAGCTCGTGCCCTCCTCCGCGCTGCCGCTGCGCCGCGAGCTGCGGGTGCTCACCTACGCCGCGCTCGAAGCCTGAGCCGGCGACGGTCCCGCCGCGGGCTCGGGAACCGAAGCGCGGCTTTTAACATAGTGAAGGGTGCCCGACCGGCCCCGAGGCGGCTCTCCGCTTCGGGGCCGCGGCACGCCTGCATCCGCCGCAACCGGATCGTTCGAACACTGGAAGGAAAGCCGGGCCGGCATGAACGATCTCACCAAACCCGAAGGCCGGGGCCACAGACGCCCGAGGATGCAGGTCAACCCACCCGTCTTCTTCACCTCGGCCGGGCTGACGCTCGCCTTCGCCGGCCTCGCCGCCCTGTTTCCGGTGCAGGCCAAGTCGATCTTCGACACCGTCCAGGCGGAGATCGTGCGCGAGTTCGGCTGGTTCTACATCGCCTCCGTCGCGAGCTTTCTGGGCTTCGCGATCTTCCTGATGCTGAGCCGCTACGGCGACGTGCGGCTGGGGCCGGACGACAGCGAGCCCGACTACAGCTACCTGTCGTGGTTCGCCATGCTGTTCAGCGCCGGCATGGGCATCGGCCTGATCTTCTTCGGCGTGGCCGAACCGCTCCAGCACTACGCCACGCCCCCCGTCGGCGAGGGCAAGACCATCGAGGCCGCGCAGCGCGCGATGGTGCTGACCTTCTTCCACTGGGGCGTGCACGCCTGGGCGATCTACATCGTGGTCGGGCTGGCGCTCGCCTATTTCGCCTTCCGCCGCGGGCTGCCGCTCACCGTCCGCTCGGCCCTGCACCCGCTCATCGGCGACAGGATCAACGGGCCCATCGGGCACGCCATCGACATCTTCGCGGTGCTCGGCACGATCTTCGGCGTCGCCACCTCGCTGGGCCTCGGCGTGCTTCAGGTCAATGCCGGCTTCAGCCACCTGTTCGGCATCCCGACCAGCACGCCGGTCCAGATCCTCCTGATCACGCTCATCACCGCTTGCGCCACGCTGTCGGTGGTCTCCGGGCTCGACCGGGGGATCAAGATCCTGTCCGAGCTGAACATCGTCCTCGCCGTGCTGCTCCTCGCCTTCGTGCTGGCCACCGGCTCGACGGTGTTCCTGCTCCAGGCCTTCGTGCAGAACCTCGGCGCCTATCTCGGCGCCGTGGTCGAGCGCACGCTCCAGACCTACGCCTACCGGCCCAACGAATGGCTTGGCACCTGGACCCTGTTCTACTGGGGCTGGTGGATCGCGTGGTCGCCCTTCGTCGGCATGTTCATCGCCCGCATCTCCCGCGGGCGCACCATTCGCGAGTTCGTGACCGGCGTGCTGCTGGTGCCGGTGCTGTTCACCTTCTTCTGGATGACGGTGTTCGGCAACACGGCCATCGAGATGGACCGGGCCGGCACCGTGGCGCTCTCGGCCATCGTGAAGGACGACATGCCCGTCGCCCTGTTCGCCATGCTCGGGCACCTGCCCTTCGGCACGATCGCCTCCGGGCTGGCGACGCTGCTGGTGATCTTCTTTTTCGTCACCTCGGCGGATTCGGGCGCGCTGGTGATCGACATGATCACCTCGGGGGCGGCCGAGGACCCGCCGGTCTGGCAGCGGGTGTTCTGGGTCCTCGCCGGAGGCGCCATCGCCGCCGTGCTGCTGATGGCGGGCGGGCTGGAGGCGCTTCAGACCGCCGCCATCGTCAGCGCCCTGCCCTTCGCCCTGATCATGATCTTCATCTGCTACGGCCTGCTGCGGGCGCTGCAATCGGAGGGGCGCAGCGGCGGTCTCGACCTGTCCCGCAACGCCGGATCGCCGGGCGGCCTGTCCTGGCAGCAGAGGCTGGCGGCGATCACCCATTCCTACGGCAAGGAAGACCTGCAGGCCTTCCTCGACGGGACCGCCGCGCCCGCGCTCGAAGCGGTGGCGGAGCAGATGCGCGAGGGCGGCCTCTCTCCCGAGATCAGGCGATCGGTCGAGCGCGTCGATCTCATCGTGCCCTACGGCGACCGCGGCGCCTTCCGATACGGCATCCGCGTGCGCGGCCTGCGCAATCCGAGCTTCGCCTGGGCGGAGAACCCGTCGAAATCGTCGGACGAGCGCCATTACCGCGCCCTCGTGCAGACTTCGGAGGGAGACCGCGCGCACGACGTCACCGGCTACAGCCGCGACCGTGTGATCGACGATCTCCTGAAGCGCTACGCACAGTTCCGGGCTGTGAGGGGCGCCGCGTAGGGATCGCCGACCGGCCGGCGTCGCCTGCCGGATCTGCTCGCAACGAGCGGTGGATTCATCCGCCGGGCCGTCCCGTGCCCGGCGGCGTGCAAGCCCTTGTCCGCGCCTCTCCGACCGGATCCGGACCAACCCGCAGAGGTGGTATCTCGTTGAGACGAAAGAAAATTTGGAACGCCATCAAAAATAATTTTGAGCGCAGTTCGAGCGGTTGATGCAGTGCAAACAGCCCGTTTTGATCGAGAATTTTTGTCAAACCACGAGACAGCTTGATTGAACTTTAGTGCCATCCCTGTTTGGATCCAGCCTTAGAACAAAACCAAGTTGGGCAGGAAAACATGGCTGGTTCCGAGCCTTGGAACGCCTCGCGCGCCGCGGGGATCGTGGCCGAGCTGCAATCCCTGGAGGGCGCGACTCTCCCTATATTGCATGCTCTGCAGGAGACGTTCGGCTACGTCGACGCGCAGGCGGTGCCGATGATCGCCGATGCGCTGAACTTATCGCGCGCCGAGGTGCACGGCTGCCTGACCTTCTACCACGACTTCCGGCGCGAACCGCCGGCCGGGCATCACCACGTGAAGCTGTGCCGGGCCGAGGCCTGTCAGGCGATGGGTTCCGACCGGCTGCACGGCGAAATCCTCTCGCGGATGGGTTGCGACTGGCACGGAACCAGCGCCGACGGCGTTACCGTAGAGCCGGTCTACTGCCTTGGCCTCTGCGCCAACGCCCCCGCCGCCCTGGTCAATGACGAGCCGCTGGCCCGCCTGACGGCCGAATCCCTCGACGCCGCCCTCAAGGAGGCCCGCGCGTGAGCATCACCCTCTACGTCCCGCAGGACGCGGTCGCCCTGGGTCTCGGCGCCAATCGCGTCGCCCGCGCGATCTTTGCCGGCGCCGAACGGCGCGGTCTCGACGTGCGCATCGTCCGCACCGGCACCCGCGGCATGCTCTGGCTCGAGCCGATGGTCGAGGTCGGCACGCCGGAGGGCCGCATCGCCTACGGCCCGGTGACCCCGGCCGACGTCGAGGGCCTGCTCGACGCGAACTTCGTCGAGGGCGGCGAGCACGCACTCCGCCTCGGAAAGCCGGAAGAAATTCCGTTCCTGGCCAAGCAGCATCGCCTGACCTTCCACCGCTGCGGCGTGGTCGATCCGGTCTCGGTCGAGGATTACCGGGCCCATGGCGGCTATCGCGGCCTCGAAGCCGCGCTGAAGCTCGACGCCGAGGGCATTGTTGCCCAGGTGCGCGATTCGGGACTGCGCGGGCGCGGCGGCGCCGGCTTCCCGGCGGGCATCAAGTGGAACACGGTGATGCTGGCCAAGGCGGACCAGAAATACGTGGTCTGCAATGCCGACGAGGGCGATTCCGGCACCTTCGCCGACCGGATCATGATGGAGGGCGACCCCTTCAACCTGATCGAGGGCATGA
Source organism: Methylobacterium sp. B4 (assembly GCF_003201865.1). Classification (GTDB taxonomy): domain Bacteria; phylum Pseudomonadota; class Alphaproteobacteria; order Rhizobiales; family Beijerinckiaceae; genus Methylobacterium. Next base: position 12,983 of record NZ_QJJJ01000004.1, read on the forward strand.
CCATCGCCGCCGTCGCCACCGGTGCGACCCGGGGCTACATCTACTGCCGCTCGGAATACCCGCAGAGCTTCAAGACCCTGCGTGACGCCATCGCCAACGGCGTGCGGGCCGGCGTGCTCGGCGACAACATCCTGGGAAGCGGCAAGAGCTTCCACCTGGAAGTGCGGCTGGGTGCCGGCGCCTATATCTGCGGCGAAGAGACCTCGCTGCTGGAAAGCCTCGAGGGCAAGCGCGGCATCGTCCGGGCCAAGCCGCCGATCCCGGCGCTGAAGGGCTTTCTCGGCAAGCCGACGCTGGTCAACAACGTCATGACCTTCACGGCCGTACCGTACATCCTGGAGCACGGCGCCAAGTCTTACGCCGAGTACGGTATGGGCCGCTCGCTCGGCACCCTGCCGATTCAGCTCGCCGGCAACATCGCCCAGGGCGGCCTGATCGAGTACGCCTTCGGCATCACCATCCGTCAGGTGATCGAGGAGTTCGGCGGCGGCACGGCCTCGGGCCGGCCGGTGCGCGCGGTGCAGGTCGGCGGCCCGCTCGGGGCCTACTTCCCCGACGAGCTGCTCGACACGCCGCTCGATTACGAGGCGATGGCGGCCAAGAAGGGCCTCGTCGGCCACGGCGGCATCGTCGTGTTCGACGACACGGTGGACATGGCCAAGCAGGCGCGTTTCGCCTTCGAGTTCTGCGCCACCGAATCCTGCGGCAAGTGCACCCCCTGCCGCGTCGGCGCCACCCGCGGCGTCGAGACCATGGACAAGGTCATCTCCGGCATCCGCCCGGAGGCGAATCTCAAGCTCGTCGCGGACCTCTGCGAGGTCATGACCGACGGCTCGCTCTGCGCCATGGGCGGCCTGACGCCCATGCCCGTGATGAGCGCCATCACCAACTTCCCCGAGGATTTTCGGCGCGCGGGCGATCTGCCCGTCGCGGCCGAGTGAGGAGGCGCTCGCATGACCCTCATCAAGGAAATCGACTACGGCACGCCGATCCGGCTCAACGAGCAGACGGTGACGCTGACCATCGACGGAGAGAGCGTGACGGTGCCCGCGGGCACCTCGGTCATGGCCGCCGCGATGCATATGGGCACCAAGATCCCGAAGCTCTGCGCCACGGATTCGCTGGAGCCGTTCGGCTCCTGCCGCATGTGCCTCGTGGAGATCGAGGGCCGCCGCGGCACGCCGGCCTCCTGCACCACGCCGGCCGAGAACGGCATGGTCGTGCATACCCAGAACGAAAAGCTGCATCGCCTCCGCAAGGGCGTGATGGAGCTCTACATCTCCGACCACCCGCTCGACTGCCTGACCTGCGCGGCCAACGGCGATTGTGAGCTGCAGGATACTGCAGGTCAGGTCGGCCTGCGCGACGTGCGTTACGGCTATGACGGCGACAACCACGTCAAGCCGACCTCCGAGCGCTACCTGCCCAAGGACGAGTCGAACCCCTACTTCACCTACGACCCGTCGAAGTGCATCGTTTGCAATCGCTGCGTCCGCGCCTGCGAGGAGACGCAGGGCACCTTCGCGCTGACCATCGAGGGCCGCGGCTTCGACAGCCGCGTGGCGGCCGGCCCGACCAACTTCATGCAGTCCGAATGCGTGTCCTGCGGCGCCTGCGTCCAGGCCTGCCCGACCGCGACGCTGCAGGAGAAGACGATCCACGAGTTCGGCCAGCCCGACCATGCGGCGGTGACGACCTGCGCCTATTGCGGCGTCGGCTGCGCCTTCAAGGCCGAGATGCAGGGCGACAAGGTCGTGCGCATGGTGCCCTACAAGGGCGGCAAGGCGAACGAGGGCCATTCCTGCGTCAAGGGCCGCTTCGCCTACGGCTACGCCACCCACAAGGACCGCATCACCAAGCCGATGATCCGCGCCAAGATCACGGATCCGTGGCGCGAGGTCTCCTGGGAGGAGGCGATCAATCACGCCGCCTCCGAGTTCAAGCGCATCCAGGCCAAGTACGGCCGCGATTCGGTTGGTGGCATCACCTCGTCGCGCTGCACCAACGAGGAAGCCTACCTCGTCCAGAAGCTGGTTCGCGCCGCCTTCGGCAACAATAACGTCGATACCTGCGCCCGCGTCTGCCACTCGCCGACCGGCTACGGCCTGATGTCCACGCTCGGCACCTCCGCCGGCACGCAGGACTTCAAGTCGGTCGAGGAATCCGACGTGATCCTCGTCATCGGCGCCAACCCGACCGACGGTCACCCCGTCTTCGGCTCGCGGATGAAGAAGCGGCTGCGTGAAGGCGCCCGCCTCATCGTCGCCGACCCGCGCAAGATCGACCTCGTGAAGTCGCCCCACATCCGGGCCGACCATCACCTGCCGCTCAAGCCCGGCTCCAACGTCGCTTTCATCAACGCGTTCGCCCACGTCATCGTCACGGAAGGGCTGATCGCCGAGGATTACGTCCGCGAGCGCTGCGATCTGGCCGAGTTCGAGTCCTGGGCCCGGTTCATCGCCGAGGAGCGCAACTCGCCCGAGGCCGCGCAGGCGATCACCGGCGTCGATCCGCAGGAGATCCGTGCCGCCGCCCGGCTCTACGCCACGGGAGGCAAGGCCGCGATCTACTACGGGTTGGGCGTGACCGAGCACAGCCAGGGCTCGACCATGGTGATGGGCATGGCCAACATCGCCATGGCCACCGGCAATATCGGCATGGTGGGCGCCGGCGTGAACCCGCTGCGCGGCCAGAACAACGTGCAGGGCTCCTGCGACATGGGCTCGTTCCCGCACGAGCTGCCGGGCTACCGCCACGTCTCGGACGACGCCACCCGCGAGAGCTTCGAGGCGATCTGGGGGGCCAAGCTCGACAACGCGCCGGGCCTGCGCATCACCAACATGCTGGACGAGGCCGTCGGCGGCACCTTCAAGGGCATGTACATCCAGGGCGAGGACATCGCGCAGTCCGACCCCGACACCCATCACGTCACCTCCGGCCTCAAGGCCATGGAGTGCATCGTGATCCAGGACCTGTTCCTGAACGAGACCGCCAAGTACGCCCACGTCTTCCTGCCGGGCGCCTCCTTCCTCGAGAAGGACGGCACCTTCACCAACGCCGAGCGCCGCATCTCCCGCGTGCGCAAGGTGATGTCCCCGATGGGCGGCTACGGCGACTGGGAGGGCACGGTGCTGCTCGCCAACGCGCTGGGCTACAAGATGGAGTACACCCACCCGTCCGAAATCATGGACGAGATCGCGGCGCTCACCCCGAGCTTCGCCGGCGTCTCCTACGACAAGCTGGAGGAGCTGGGCTCGATCCAGTGGCCCTGCAACGAGAAGGCGCCGCTCGGCACGCCGATGATGCACGTCGACCGGTTCGTGCGCGGCAAGGGCCGCTTCATGATCACGGAATACGTGCCCACCGACGAGCGGACCACGGGCAAGTTCCCGCTGATCCTCACCACGGGCCGTATCCTCTCGCAGTACAATGTCGGCGCGCAGACGCGGCGCACCGAGAACTCCCGCTGGCACGAGGAGGACGTGCTGGAGATCCACCCCTTCGACGCGGAGATGCGCGGCATCGTCGACGGCGACCTCGTCGCGCTGGAGAGCCGCTCGGGCGACATCGCGCTCAAGGCCAAGGTCACGGAGCGGATGCAGCCGGGGATCGTCTACACGACCTTCCACCACGCCAAGACCGGTGCCAACGTCATCACCACGGACTACTCGGACTGGGCCACCAACTGCCCCGAGTACAAGGTGACGGCGGTGCAGGTGCGGCGCACGAACCGGCCCTCCGACTGGCAGGCGAAGTTCTACGAAGAGGACTTCTCGCTGACCCGCATCGCGGAAGCCGCGGAGTGATCTTCTGAGACTTGGGGAGCGGGCCACGGCCCGCTCCCACACCGGCCCGCCGGTTCGGGCCGGAGACCTCCACCGTCATTGCGAGCGAATGCGAAGCAATCCAGCGGCGCCACCTCTCCGGATCGGGCGGCGTCCTGGATTGCTTCGGCTCCGCCTCGCAGGGACGGAGCGCAGAGCCGGTCCGGTCGGAGCGGTATCAGTTCGGCACATGGACACCCCGAGCAGGCAATGAGCGCAACGACCACCAACGATCGACTGGTGCGGATGGCCAACCAGATCGCCCTGTTCTTCCGCTCCTATCCGGAAGACGAGGCGGTGGCGGGCATCCACAACCACATCGTGGCGTTCTGGACGCCGAAGATGCGCCGCGACCTCGAAGGCTACGCCGACGAGGCCGGTGAGCGGCTCGACGCCCTGGTGCGCAAGGCGCTCGAAGGCGAGCCGACGACGGACAGCCCCGTGCGTCCGGCCACCCGCAACCCGCAGCTCGCGGGCGAGAGCGCCAGCGACGCGGGCTGAACCCCCGTCGTCCGGCCGGCGGCTTGAGCCGCCTCCCGCAATCGGCCTACCACGACGGGAGCCCGCCCTCCTCGCGGGCGTCGGGACGGCGCTCACGTGATCGACAAGCTCGAATTCCTTCTGGCACTCGCTCGCGAGCAGCATTTCGGGCGGGCGGCGGAAGCCTGCGGCGTCACCCAGCAGACCCTGTCGGCGGGGGTGAAGAGCCTGGAGGACCGCTTCGGCGTGCGCCTCGTCCAGCGGGGCTCCCGCTTCCAGGGCTTCACGCCCGAAGGCGACCGGGTGCTGGCCTGGGGCCGGCGCATCGTCGGCGATGCACGGGCCATGCAGGACGACGTAGCCGCCCTGCGCCGTGGCCTGACCGGCCACCTGCGCATCGCCGCGGTGCCGACCGCCCTGCCGATGGTGGCCGCGCTGACCACGCCCTACCGGGCGCGCTATCCGAACGTCCGCTTCAGCGTCCTCTCCACGACTTCGGAGGAGATTTTCTCGCTGATCGACAATCTCGAGGCGGATGCGGGGCTGACCTATCTCGACAACGAGCCTCTCGGCCGCGTCATCGCCGTGCCGCTCTACACCGAGCACTATCAGCTCCTCACCGCCGCCGGCGGCCCCTACGACGACCGGGCCAGCGTCACCTGGGCGGAACTGGCGACGATTCCGCTCTGCCTGCTGACGCCGAACATGCAGAACCGGCGCATCATCGACCAGCAGCTCCGCGCCGCCGGCGGCGAGCCGGCCCCGACGCTGGAATCCAATTCCATGGTCGTGCTGATGACCCATGTGCGGACGCTGCAATGGGCGAGCGTGATGCCGGCCATCCTCGCCGACGCGCTGGGACCGACCGAGGGCCTGCGGGCGATCCCGATCGTCGAGCCGGACCTGCGCCACGCCATCGGCCTCGTCGCCCCGCGCCGCGATCCGGCGACGCCGATGGTGACCGCCCTCGTCAACGTCGCCCGCACCGTGGCCCGAACCCTCGACGCGGACGATCCGGTGCCGGCGGGCCTGCACGGCGCGGGGAACGGATAGGATCGAAATCGGCCGCTCGCATCGCGTTCGGCAGTGCCGCTTCCATCCTGGCGAGGCGATGCCGAAGCGGCCCGGGGGGGCGCCTGATGCGGAGACGTCGCGGTGCCGGATCGCTTTGCCGACGGGCGCGATGACGGCCGAGCGGACGGATCAGGCGCCGGGGCGCTGAAGAACCGCGCATTGGGTGAGCGGGCCCTGCTCCCGGCGCATGAAGGCGCAGGTGACGCGGGCGCCGCCCACGTCGATGGTGCTGTGGCGCTTGGCCTGCGCGCCCTCTCGGGCCTGCCGGGCGGCTTCGCTCAGGCGGTCCGGGGCGATCCCCGTGACGGCGTGGCCGGCCTGCCCGAACAGCGTGTCGTAATCCGCCGGCACGGTCTCGCCCCGGTACTGCGCGCCGACGGAGGATTGCTCGCCCGCGCAGGAAAGCGTCAGCGCCGTCTGCGGGCCCGCATCGAAGCGGGCGAAGTCGGCGCTGCGCTCGGCGACCTCCGCCTTGGTCGCGGCCCGCACCCGCTCGATCAGGTCGGTGCAGGATTCCTCCGCCGACGCGGGAGAGGCGGCGAGGAGGAGGAGAAGGAGGAGGGCGCGGCGCATGGCCCGATGTTAGGACAAGGCGGCAAGGTCCGTCGCCGGGAGCGGGCTGAGGCGTAGCGCCGCTCCGCCCAAGGGTGTCGGGATCTCACGGGTGTCGGGATCTCACGGGTGTCGGGATCTCACGGATGCCAGGGCTCGACCGGTGCCTGCGCCTCTTCCGTGGCGTCCTGTCCGTCGAGCTGGGCCTGGATCGCGCGCAGCGCCTCCTGCACCCCCTGCCCCGAGGCCGCCGAAAGCACGAGCGGCTTAGCGCCCGCGGCCCGCTTCAGCCGGGCGACCTGCTGCTTGAGCGTCTCCGCGTCGAGGGCGTCCGCCTTGGAGAGCGCCACGATCTCCGGCTTGTCGACGAGGCCGCCGCCATAGGCTTCGAGTTCGCGCCGCACGAGCTTGTAGGCCTTGCCCGCGTGTTCGGTGGTGCCCTCCACGAGGTGGAGCAGCACCCGGCAGCGCTCGACATGGGCGAGGAACCGGTCGCCCAGGCCCACGCCCTCGTGCGCGCCCTCGATCAGGCCGGGAATGTCGGCGAGCACGAACTCGCGGGCATCCGAGCGCACCACGCCGAGGCCCGGATGAAGTGTGGTGAAGGGGTAGTCCGCGATCTTCGGCTTGGCGGCGGTGACGGTCGCCAGGAAGGTCGACTTGCCGGCGTTCGGCAGGCCGACGAGGCCGGCATCGGCGATGAGCTTGAGGCGCAGCACCACCCACATCTCCTGGCCCTCCAGGCCGGGATTGGCGTGGCGCGGGGCGCGGTTGGTGGAGGTGGTGAAATAGGCGTTGCCGAAGCCGCCGTTGCCGCCCTTGGCGAGCCGCACCCGCTGGCCGACCTCGGTCATGTCGGCGATCAGCGTCTCGCCGTCCTCGGCGAAGACCTGCGTCCCGGCGGGCACCTGGAGCACCGCGTCGTCGCCCTTGGCGCCGTGGCAGTTCGAGCCCATGCCGTGCTCGCCCTTCTTCGCCTTGAAGTGCTGGCGGTAGCGGTAGTCGATCAGGGTGTTGAGGCCCTGGACGCACTCGATCCAGACATCGCCGCCCCGCCCGCCGTCACCGCCGTTCGGGCCGCCGAACTCGATGAACTTTTCCCGCCGGAACGAGACGCAGCCGGGACCGCCGTCGCCGGAGCGGACGTAGACCTTGGCTTCGTCGAGGAATTTCACGGTGCTTCGCCTTGAATTGGGGACCGGAGGGTCCGGTCAGGTCTCGGTGCGACGGCACTGGCCGTCGAGATTGAGGTACTGGACGCTGCGCAGGCCGGCCTCGAACCACCCGCCGGCATCCGGCTGGCGCCCGTTGGCGCCGCCGTCGCCGTAGAGGTTGATCTGGATCGCGCCGTCCGGCGAGCGCAGGGTCGGCGCCTCGCCGCCGCGTTCGTAGTTCCAGGCCGGCCGCTGCTCGAACAGGGTCTGGGTCCCGTCCGCCTCCCGCTGGAAGAGCTGGCCGTAGGTGCCGCCGCCCTCCCGCGGGCCGGCGAAGTAGAATCCGACCCGGGGCGTGCGGCCCGAGAAATTGTAGAACTCGCAGTAGAGGCGGCTTTCTCCCGGCGGCCGCGGCGCGGGCGCCGCGGAGCGGATCGGCGGCACGGCCTCGTCGCGGGTGATCGCGACGATCAACGACACGAGCGCGGCCGCCGTGAGGGCGGCGCCGAGGCCGGCGAGCGTCCGTGTCCTCATCGCAGGCCCCCTGCCGCCACGGATTCCGCCGCCTCCGCGCGCCGGCCGAGCCACGTTTCCCGGTCGAGGCGGAAGCTGTGGCTCGGCACCGCGCCGCCCCGCGCCGCGAAGACCGGCGCCGCTTCCCCCGTGCAGCGGAAGCCGCACGCTTCCAGGACGCGCCGCGAGGCCGGGTTCGCGACCATCGCCGCCGAGGCCAGCGCCCGCCCGCCCGCATAGGCGAAGTAGGCGTCGATGATGGCGTCCGCCGCCTCCCGCATCAGTCCCTCGCCCCAGAACGGCCGTCCGAGCCAGTAGCCCAGATGCGGCTCGGGCGCCTCGGGCCGATCCTCGATCGAGACGATTCCGATCAGGCTGGCGGGGCTCGCCCGGCGGGTGATCGCCGTGACCAGCCCCGCCCCGGAGGCGTTGGTGGCGCGCGCCCGGATCACGAAGCCTTCGGCCTCGTGCGGGGGCAGCGGCGTCGGGATCCGCGCCGTCATCCCGGCGACCGCCGGATCGCCGGCGAGCCGGAGCACGGCCTCGGCGTCGCGGGCCGTGGGCCAGCGCAGCCAGAGCCGTCGCGTCTCGATGCGGAAGACGTCGTCGCGGGTGAGATCGGGAAACATCGTGAACCGGTCATGTGAGGGCGCTTTGCGGCGCCGTCCGGGACGACGAAGGGGGAGGATGGTGCCCCATCCTCCCCCGTGATCCGATCCGCCGGGCTTTCCTCGGGAAGCCTTCAGCGCTCGTCCGCCGGTTCGGTGTAGGACACCGGCGGGACGCTCGCTTCGTCGTCAGCGACAAACGTCCGCCGTTATTCCGCGGCCTGGGCCAGCGGTACGACCGCTACGAAAGCACGGCCGCGCTTCGTCTCGAAGCGGACCTTGCCCTCGACGAGCGCGAACAGGGTGTGATCCTTGCCCATGCCGACATTGGTGCCGGGATGCCACTTCGTGCCGCGCTGGCGCACGATGATGTTGCCCGGGATCACGGCCTCGGAGCCGAACTTCTTCACGCCGAGGCGCTGGCCGGCGGAGTCGCGGCCGTTGCGGGACGAGCCGCCTGCTTTTTTGTGTGCCATGGGATTGCTCCGGAATTCTGCTGGATCTGCGTTCGGACGGGCGGCCGATTACTCGGCAGCGGCCGGCTCGGCCTTCCGGGTCTTGCGCGGCTCGGCCTTCGAGGTCTTGCCGCCGGCGCTGATCTCGGTGATGCGCACGACCGTGAAGTCCTGGCGGTGACCGCGGCGGCGACGCGAGTTCTGGCGGCGGCGCTTCTTGAAGGCGATGACCTTGCGGGTGCGGCCGTGCTGGACGATCTCGCCGGTGACGCCGATGCCCGACAGGAGCGGGGTGCCGACCTGGGTGGCATCGCCGTCGGTGAACAGCAGCACGTCGCCGAAGGTGACGGCGGCGCCGGCCTCGCCCTCGAGCGTGGCCACGGTGATGACGTCGTTGGCGGCGACGCGATACTGCTTGCCGCCTGTCTTGATGACTGCGAACATCGTTGTCTCTCGTGTTCTCTGCCGGCCTCCGGCACCGCAAGGGGCCTGGGCCGTCTTCTTGTTCAGGTCATCCGCGCGGGTCGGGCCGGGTCGGTGGGACTTGGCCGTGAGTGCACGAACGCGAAACGCGCGGACTTCGTCGAGGAAGCCGCGCGGTGCCGGCCGGATAGTCGGGTGCGGGGATTCTGTCAAGAAGACCGAGATCGCGCTCTACCGCTTCGTCAGCCCGCCCAGCACATTACGAAGAATCGCGTCGCCCACCTCGGTGCCGACCTTGCGGGCCATCGAGCGGGCGGCGTTGCCGATGACCTGCTCGGCCAGACTCTGCGGCGGGCGCCGGGTGCGGCCGGTTCCCCTGCCTGCCCCTTTGCCCTTCTGGGCCGGCTCCTCGCCGCCGCCGAACAGGCCGCCGAGCAGCCCGCCCAGCATGCCGGACAACCCGCCCTCGCTCTGGCCCGCGGCTTCCGCCGGGGCAGAATCCAAATGCTTGCGTTTGGCCAGCATCTCGTAGGCGCTCTCGTTGTCGACCGCCTCGTCGTATTTTCCGCGCAGGGGGCTCTGCCGGACGATCTCGGCGCGCTCGGCCGGCGTCAGTGGCCCGACGCGGCCCTGCGGCGGGGCGATCAAGGCCCGCTCGACCATGGAGGGCGTGCCCTTGGCCTCGAGGAAACTCACCAGCGCCTCGCCCACCGCGAGTTCGGTGATGGCCTTGCCGACATCGAAGCCCGGATTCTGGCGGAAGGTCTCGGCGGCGGCGCGCACCGCCCGCTGGTCGCGGGGGGTGAAGGCGCGCAGCGCGTGCTGCACCCGGTTGCCGAGCTGACCGAGCACGGTCTCGGGCACGTCGAGCGGGTTCTGCGTCACGAAGTAGACGCCGACGCCCTTCGAGCGGATCAGCCGCACGACCTGCTCCACCGCGTCGAGGAGCGCCTTGGGGGCGTCGTTGAACAGCAGGTGCGCTTCGTCGAAGAAGAAGACGAGCTTGGGCTTGTCGAGGTCGCCCACTTCGGGAAGCTGCTCGAACAGCTCGGAGAGCATCCAGAGCAGGAACGAGGCGTAGAGGCGCGGCCGCTGCATCAGCTTGTCGGCGGCGAGGATGTTGACGAAGCCCCGCCCCTCGCGGTCCGTGCGCATGAAGTCGGTCAGCTCCAGCGCCGGCTCGCCCAGGAATTTGTCCGCGCCCTGGTTCTCGAGCACCAAGAGCGAACGCTGGATCGCCCCGATCGAGGCGCCCGAGACGTTGCCGTAGCTGGCCGAGAGTTCCTTGGCATTCTCGGACAGGAAGGTGAGGAGCGCGCGCAGGTCCTTCAGGTCGATGAGCGGCCACTGGTTCTCGTCGGCGACGCGGAAGGCGATGTTGAGCACGCCCTCCTGCGTGTCGTTGAGGTCGAGCAGGCGGGCCAGCAGCAGCGGGCCCATCTCCGTCACGGTGCAGCGGATCGGGTGGCCCTGTTCGCCGAACACGTCCCAGAACAGGGTGGGGAAGCGGTCGGGCTCGTAAGCGATCCCGAGTTCCTCGGCGCGCTTGACGAAATGCGGCTTGGCCTCGCCCGCGGCGGCCAGGCCGGACAGGTCGCCCTTGATGTCGGCGGCGAAGACCGGCACGCCGGCGTTCGAGAACCCCTCGGCCAGCACCTGCAGCGTCACGGTCTTGCCGGTGCCTGTGGCGCCCGCCACGAGGCCGTGGCGGTTGGCCAGCCGCAGGCTCAGCACCTCGGGCTTGGGATGCGGCCCCGTGCTCCGTCCCACCAGGATGGTCCCCTCGCCCGCCATCTCGCCGTCCTCGCCCGAACCGTGACCGTGTCGCGCGTCAGGGTATGGCGCCCGGACCGCCCGATCCAGGGGTTTGGCTCACGGGCGACCCTTGATTTCGCCGCCGCCGCATCGGACAGACGAGATCTGCTGAGGAGGAAGCGTTTTATGGAAGAGCTGATTGCCCGCGTCACCAACCGCACGGGGATCGACGCGGCGACCGCCAAGACCGCGATCGGCCACATCCTGGCCTTCCTGCAGAAGGAGGGGCCGGCGACCGAGGTGAGCCAGCTGATGGCCGCGCTGCCGGGCTCCGAGACCGCGATCGCGGAGTCGAACGCCGCGGAGGGCGGCGGCGGCCTGATGGGCATGCTGGGAGGCATGATGGGCGGGGGCGTGATGGCGCTCGGCCAGAAGCTGATCTCGGCGGGCGTGCCGATGAACCAGATGCAGCCGCTCGGCCAGGAGCTGTTCGCCTACGGCCGTGAGAAGGCGGGCGAGGATACGATGGGGCCGATCGTCGCCTCGATCCCGGGCCTGAACCAGTTCGTCTGAGCCGGGAGCGCCGTTCGCCAAGTCCCTCGGATCCTTAGCCAATTTCGTTCGTCGGCTACGGCGAAGCGCTTGCGCGAGGTGGATCAGCCACCCCGCGCAAGCCTCTGTCCCGAAATGGATTTCTCCGTCATAAAAGCGTGCGGCCTTCGTGATGATGTCGCCGCACACGAGGGGCGCCGCAGCCTCTCGGCCGCGACGGGACGGATCGACCATGCTGCCGAATTTTTCCCCGCGCGACGCGACGGCGGCGTGGAAGGCCGGCTGGGAAAGCAAGGTGCAGGCGCCGTTCGCCCGCTTCCGCCAGACCTTCGAGGGCGCCGACCTCGCGCTTCCCGGCGGCGCGCCGATCCTGCTCAAAACCCGCGTCAAGCGCCCCTTGCTCGATCCCGGTCTCGACCCCTGCCTCGGCCGCATCGGCTCGCTCGAAGTGCGGCTCGCGACCACCAAGTCCGAGATCCGCCGGGCCCAGCGCCTGCGCTTCGGCGTGTTCTACGAGGAGATGTCGGCCATCCCCTCGGGCCTGGCCGCGCTCAAGCGCCGGGACATCGACGCCTACGACGCCGTCTGCGACCACCTGCTGGTGATCGACCACGCGGCCACGGAGGCCAAACCGTTCCGGCAAGCCCGTCCGAAGGTCGTCGGCACCTACCGGCTGCTGCGCCAGGATCGGGCGGAGGCGCATTTCGGCTTCTACTCGGCTAGCGAGTACGATCTGGCGCCCCTGCTGGATCGCCATCCCGGCAAGCGCTTCCTCGAACTCGGCCGCTCCTGCGTGCTGAAGCCCTACCGCACCAAGCGGACGGTCGAGCTGCTCTGGCACGGCATCTGGACCTACGTGCTGCACCACCGCATCGACGCGATGCTGGGCTGCGCCAGCCTGGAGGGGACCGATCCGGATCGCCTCGCCTTGCCCTTGAGCTTCCTCCACCACCACGCCCGCGCGCCCGAAGCGTGGCGCGCCCGTGCCCTCCCCGAGCGCTACGTGGCGATGGACCGGCTCGCGAAGGAGGCGGTCGATCCGAAGGCGGCGCTGATGGCGCTGCCGCCGCTGGTGAAGGGCTACCTGCGGGTCGGGGCGACCTTCGGCGACGGCGCCGTGGTGGACCGCCAGTTCGGCACCACCGACGTGCTCGTGGTGCTGCCGGTCTCGGCCATCGCCGCCCGCTATATCGGCCATTTCGGCGCGGGTGCGGATCGGCACGCCGCCTGACGCGAGCGGGTTGCGCGGAGGCGGCGGGCGGGCTCAGGCAGGCGCCCCTGCCCGCTCTTCCGCCCCTCCGAAGGTCATGTCCGCGCTCTCCCAGCCCCTGTCCGACCGCGAGCGTCTCGGCGCGATGGCCGCCGCGATCGCCTGCGTCGCGGTGGTGGGTACGGGGCTCGGCCTGTCGATCCCGCTCCTGTCGCTGGAGATGGAGCGGATGGGAGCCTCCAGCGTCGTCATCGGCCTCAACACGGCGGTGGCGGGCTTGGCCGCGATCCTCACGGTGCCCTTCGTGCCGCGGCTTGCCGCGTCGGTCGGCGTGGTGCGCCTTCTGATCCTGGCGATCGCACTCGGCGGTCTCTGCCTCACCGCCTTCAAGGTCTTCCCCGACATCGTCCTGTGGTTCCCCCTGCGCTTCGTCTTCTCGACGACGATGGGGGTGCTGTTCGTGCTCTCCGAGTACTGGATCAACGACGCGGCGCCCAACGAGCGGCGCGGGCTGGTGATGGGCGTCTACGCGACGGTGCTGGCCATCGGCTTCGCCATCGGGCCGACGCTGCTGACGATCCTGGGCACGGAAGGATACGCGCCCTACCTCGCCGGCTCGGCCCTGTTCTTCGTCGCGCTGACGCCGCTGATCCTCGCCCGCAACCTCTCGCCCTCCCTCGGGCACGCGAAGGGCGACGGCATGATGACCTATCTGCGCCTCGCGCCGCTGGCGGTGCTGGCCGCTGCCCTCTACGGCGCGGTGGAGGCGGGCGCCTTCGCCATCCTGCCGCTCTACGGCCTGCGCATCGGCCTCGACGCGCAGGTCTCCGCCGCCCTGGTGAGCGCGGTGGCGCTCGGCAACGTGCTGTTCCAGATCCCCGTCGGGCTCCTGGCCGACCGGATCGACCGCCGCCTCGTCCTGCTCGGCGCGAGCCTCGCGGGGGCGCTCGGCGCGGCCCTGATCCCCGCCGCCTCCGGCTCGCTGCCGCTGCTGAGCGCCCTTCTCTTCGTCTGGGGCGGCATCGCCGGCACGCTCTACACCGTGGGCCTCGCCCATCTCGGCGCGACCCTGCGCGGCCCGGATCTCGCCGGCGCCAACGCCGCCTTCGTGATGCTCTACAATGCCGGGCTGATGCTCGGTCCGCCGCTCATCGGCGGCAGCATGGACCTGTTCGCGCCGCAGGGCTTCGCCCTCGCCCTCGCGCTGCTGTTCGCGGCCTACCTCGTGCCGGTGCTGCGCAGCCTCGCCCGAGGACGCCCGGGCTGACGGGCCGGCGCGGGAAACGGAACGGCACGGCGGGGCTGCCCGTTATCGGAGAAGCTGCACCGTTCCCTCCCGCCCACCCTCAAGGAGCCAGGTCTCATGAGCCTCATCGGACGCCTCGTCACCAAGATCCTCGGCACCGACGACCGCATGGTCGCGCGCGACGACCGCAACGCCGGATCGAGCAGCCCGATCGGCCGCCTCGTCACGAAGATCCTGCGCAAGTAGCAGCCCCACGTCACGGACTCTTCGAGCCGAAGCAGGCCGGATTGTCCGTGCGGTCGAGCGACGATCCCCCCTGTTGACCGAAGAAGAGGCCGGCGCTTCGATATCCATCGATGCCGGCCTCACTCCGTTGGAGCTATGCTCACACGACCGCACAGGATGACGCGCGACCGGCATGGCCGATCGGCATAACGTGCCAAGCCGGCCCTCACCCTGAACGGCGAGGCCTCGATGGGCTGGATATTTTGTACGTGAGGGCCGTCCGTATAGACGCAGTGCAATTCATTCAATATGACATGGCCTGAATTTTAATATCGATAAAACATATTCGCACTAGAGCCAAATACTACGTAATTTATATAACGACGAAATTTTTATCAAAAACTCGAATATTTTCTGGAGAAAAATTTTCTCGGTATGCAATTTTGAATGCGAATATTTGATTTCCTGAGCTGGGGTAGTCCGTTCGACGCGCGAACGACACGTTAGAGTCTGACCATCGGGCGGCCACTCCCAATTGGGCGCTTTACAACCGCAGGTAATGTCTTCAATCCTCCTGCCGTCGCGATTCAGGAGTGGGACGGCATGGCCGGTGATGTGGCGCTCGATGAAACCCTTCTGCCGCTGGTCTCGGCGCACGGAAGCCTTATGGCCGCGTCTGGCCCTGTCCTTCACGAGTACGGTTCGTCGGTGAGGATCGGCATCGGGGGAGGCGGTCGTCCCTTGGCGGCCCTCAACGAAGAGGCCTTGTCCGACGCCGAGAAGAGCGGGTTGCAGGCCTTCCGCCTGCGGCTCTCGGAGCCGTATCGGGCCAGGAAGGCGAGCCGGCCCTATGCGGACGTCCCCTGGGGCAGTTCGACCGCCGTTCCGCAACTGCACCGCGACCGCCAGGCCGTCATCCGCGGCGCACCCGTGGCGCAGGATCCGAGCGCTGCCCCGGCCGGGGCGCCGGAGGCGAAGCGGCTGGCGGGCCGCGTGGCTGTCGGCCTCGTCATCGTGTCGGGACCCGGCTCGCTTGCCATGACGGATGCGCAGACCCGCAAGATCGTCGCCGAGGTCCAGAACGGATTGAGTTATCTCGGGGGCCAGGCCCCGGCGCGAGACGTGACCTTCGTCTACGACATCCAAGTCGCCCAGATCGACGTTCCCGACACGCAATCAGCTCCGCCCGCCGGGACCAAGCTGGACGATCTCTACGAATACTACGAGCGCCCCTGGCGAGATGCGGCGCTGGCGGCGATCGGTCAGGCTCCCGGCGGCAGCGGCATCCGCAGCTACATTCGCTCGATCAAGGCGCAGAAGAGTGCGCAGGCCGCTTACTGTGCGTTTTTCACGCATTACACGCTTCACCACTTCGCCTATTGTAGCGGGTCGTACCTCACAATGCAGTATTCAAACGATGGTTGGGGGCCGGAAAATCTCGATCGGATCTTCGCTCACGAGACCGGTCATATCTTCGGCGCGCCGGACGAGTATGCCGAGAGTGGGTGCGATTGCGGCGGCGCCTGGGGATTCCACCGCCGGCCGAACCTGAATTGCGAGAGTTGTGCGGATAACAGCGTCGATTGCATCATGAAGCGCAACACTTGGGCAATGTGCGACGAGACACCCTACCACCTCGGATATACAATGACAGGTGTCTGAAGGAGGCTCCCGATGGAACAGCTGTTCATCGTCGAGGACGACCGATCCGACGAGCGCACGCGGCGGGCTCTCCGCAGCGTTCGGAAGAGTCAGGAATTCTCCGAACGCGTCTTCGTCGCGGAGGGGGATGCCCGGTCGATCGCGGCTCTCGGTCAGTCGCCGGGCGTCCGGACGCCGAGCCAGCTGACGGCCGATGCGGCGGACGCGCTCTCGCCTGCCGAACGGCTTTCGATCGATGCGTGGCAGAGCCGTGCGGAGCCCGAGGCGAAGGTGCGTCCCGGCGACGGCTTGAGTTGGGGGCACAAGGATTTTCGGGCGCCCCGGTGACGGGGCGTCCGCTCAGCGTCCTGCTACCGCCTCGCGCACCACGCTCTTGATCAGCGGGGCGGCCGGCACGCTGGGCTGCCAGAAGTTGCCGGAGCGGCCGGCCTCGTAGCCGTACTGATAGAGGCTGCGCATGTAGGCCGTGTCGAAGCCCCGCGCCGTCGTGGTCTGCGGCGCGCTCTCGTCGATATAGGTCAGGTTGAAGCCGAGCCCGTTGCGGCGGGCGAAGGCGTCGGTCGCCACCAGCGTGGCCCGCGAGCGGGCGCGGCTGGCCGTGGTGAAGGACTTCTCCACGATCGAGAGCGTGTTGTTCTTGGTCACCTCGAATTCCGGCTCGAGCCGGCCGTTGATGACGACGTAGATGTCGGCCTTGCCGGCGTTGCGGAAGCGTCCGTCCCGCACGAGGAAGCTCTGCGGCAGGGTGAAGACCGGCGTCACCACCGAGCCGTCCACGTGCATCTCCTGGAAGGCGCGGCCCTCCGCCTGCACGTCGAGGAATTGCGGCGGGAACACCGCCGGGATGCTCGCCGAGGCGGTCAGCACGTCCGTGAACAGCGCCACCGAATTGGGCGCGCCGCTGGCGGCGATGGCGCCCATGTTCCAGATCACCGCGCGCTGCGTGTCGAGGTTCGTGGTCACCACGAGGAGGCGGCGGCCCTTGGCATGCTCCTCGGCGACGGCCTGGAGCAGATCGGGCGTCACGTAGCGGGCGATCAGGCTGCGCAGGCGCCCGTCGCCGAACAGGCCGGAGCCGAACAGCACGTTGGACAGGCTCGGGCTCTGCACGAGCGATTCGGCGATGCCGCTGGTGTAGATATCGCTGAGGTAGCTGTCATAGGCCGGCCCGAGGAAGGCGAAGGGCGCGATCAGCGCGCCCGTCGAGACGCCGGAGACGATGGTGAAGTCCGGCCGCTTGCCGGAGGCGGTCCAGCCGTTGAGCACGCCCGCGCCGTAGGCCCCGTCCCCGCCGCCGCCCGAGAGGGCGAGGTAGCTGAAGGCCTGCCGCTTCTTCTGCGGGCCGACCGTCATCGACAGGAAGTCCTCGGCGCTGGCGTCGGCATAGGCCCGCACGCCGACCATGCCCGGGACCGTGGCGGCGTCCGCCTCGGCCTTGGTGTAGTTCGCCCGCGGGAGCGAGGAGCAGGCGGCGGCCTGCCCGGCGACCGCCGCGGCGAGGAGCAGGCGCGACCAGCGGAAACCGTGTGACATCGACATGACCTAGAAAGCCCGGACGCGAGGCTTGAGCATACACCAAACGAGCTTGGCCGTATTGCGTTCCCGCGGGGAGCCCGTCGTCCGGCACCACCTGATGCGGTGCGGCCACAACCGTGGGCTGGCTTCTCATGGCCGAACCGACCGTTCCGCGAAAGTCCGGCCGTCCCGCGAATCGGCTGCGGGAGAAGCGGGACCGTGCCCGATCTCTCGGACTTGTCAGATGTACGAGGCGCTTACGCGCACTAAGATGTGAACGGGACGACGCCGAAGGAGCACGGCCTCGGGTACGCCGCCGACGCATGGGCGGCTCTCCGAGGCCGGGCAGACGAACCCGAATCCGGCCGCCGGCCGAACTTCAACAAAGGGCGCATATGCTGAGCGGATCGGCGATCCTGCGGGTTCTCCTCCTGATCGTGGCGGCGGCGGGCATCGCCGGGATCATCCAGCATGTCTGGCTGGGCGGGCCGGCCTCGAATCCCGCTCCACCCGCGGCCGGCTCCGCGGAGACCGCACGGGCCAAGGCACCGGCGGCCCCACCGCAGACCGGGCCTGTGCGGGTCGTGACGCCGGCCGAGCCGCCGCGCTCCCAGGCGCCCCAGACCGCGACCCAATCCGCACCTCAAGCGGCGCCGCAACCGGCTCCCGCGCCGACGCCGCCGGCCGCGCCCCCTCTCCCGCAGCCGTCGGCCGTGCCGGCACCTGCGCCCGCCCCGCCCGCGCCGGATCCGGTCGCCGAGGCGGAGGAGAACGCGCCCGCTCCGGCCATCGCCCTGGTCGATCTCAACACCGGCACGCTCGCCGAATTGAATGGGCTGAAGGGCGGCGGCGCCATCGGCCGCACGGTCATCCAGCACCGTCCCTACGCGTCTGTCGACCAGTTGCTGTCGAAGCGCGTGCTCAACCGCGCCACCTACCAGCGCATCAAGGATCAGGTGACCGTCCGCTGACGGGGCGCCGCGGCCCGGCGGAAGTCCGTCGGCGACAACCGGGCGGAAGCGAAACGGGGAAACGGGTGCGAGACCGCCCGGCGCGCGCGCAGGGCGCTGGCACAGCGGGCACACAGGCCTTAAACAGGAGGTCACGTTCCCTCAACGAAGGCCGAGGCCGCTCCATGCAAACGACATCCGGCGCACCGATCCTCCGCCAGGATCTGGGCGTCGAGGAGACGACCGAGTCCGACAACATCGTCCGCTGGGACGGCGAGCGGCTCTACGTCGAGCAGGACATCTACCACAACGGGCAGCTCGTTCACCGCAAGTACCGGCGCACGATCACCGAGCCGGTCGCCCGCGCCCTGCAGGCGATCATCAAGCGCTCGCAGCAGTGAGGGCATCGGCGCTCGCGCTGCTGGCCTCCCTGGCCGCCCCGATCGCCCTCGCCGCTCCGGCGGCGGCGCAGGTGCGGGTCAGCTTCGTCGCGCCCGAGCGCTACACCGATGCCGAGAACCGCTACGGCTCCGGTCTGTCCAAGCGGGTCGTGCTGGCGGAGATGCGCCGCCTGTTCGAGATGCTCGGCGACCGGGCGCTGGCCCCGGGTCAGACGCTGGACATCGCGGTCCTCGACATCGACCTCGCCGGGTTCGACCAGCCGAGCTTCGGTCCGAGCCAGGGCGTGCGGGTGGTGAGCGACGTGACCCCGCCGCGCTTCCGCCTGCGCTACACCCTGAAGGAGCGCGGCCGCACCCTGCTCTCCGCCGAGGAGACCGTCACCGACCTCAACTTCCTGCTGCGCTACGCCCGCTCCTCCTCCGGGCAATCCTTCTACTACGAGCGCGAGTTGCTGCGGGACTGGTTCCAGGCACGCATCGCCGAGCGGCGCCCCCCGCGGAGCTGATCCGGCGGAACCGGGCCGCCGTCACACGCTCGACGCCCGCGCCTGCCATGTCCGCCCGATCACGGGCGGGTCACACGGCACTTCCGAACATGCGGATCGTCCTCGTCGCCAACGGCGCGTCGGGCGCCTTCGCGGCCGGTCCCTCCCCGGCCGAGATCCGCGCGCGGCTCGCGGCGGCGGGCTTCGACCTCGCGCCCGAGCCGGAGGAGAGCCTGCCGCTCGCCGAGCGGCTGCGGCAAGCCGCGGGCATGCAGGACGTCGAAGCGGTGGCGGTGGCGGGCGGGGACGGCACGCTCAACTGCGCGGCCTCCGTGCTCGCGGGCGGGCGCGTGGCGCTCGGCATCCTGCCGCTGGGCACCATGAACCTGCTGGCCAAGGATCTCGGTATCCCGCTCGATCTCGACGGGGCCGTGGACACGCTGCGCACGGGGCGGCCCCGCGCCGTCGATGTCGGCCGCGTCAACGGGCACGTCTTCCTCATCAATTCCGTGCTCGGCATGCCCGCCCGCATGGTCCGCCACCGGGAGGGCTTTCGCGGGCGGCGCATCGGCCTGCCGGGGCTCCTGCGCCTCGCGCTCGCCACCCTGCGCCATCTCGGCCCCTATCCGCGGCTGTCGGCGGTCCTTTCGGTGGGCGGGCGGCGGACGCGGATGCGGCTTCGCCTTCTTGCGGTGATCAACAACGACTACGCCGAGGGCCCGGGACAGATTCTGGAGCGGACCCGGGTCGATGGCGGCGGGTTGACGCTCTACATCGCCCGCCGGCTCCCGCCCTGGCGCCTCGCCCGCCTGGCCCTCGGCTTCGGCCTGGGCCGCTGGCGCGATCTGCCCGGGCTGGAACGCCGCGGCGCGACCCGCTTCGCCCTTTCGGCGGGGCGGCGCGCGCTGCGGGTGATGAACGATGGAGAGATCCGCTTGATCGCCTCGCCCCTGCGCTACCGGCTCGAGCCGCGCGCCCTCACCGTGATCGTTCCGGCCGCGCGGGAGCCCGGCCGGTGAGGCGGCTCGCCCACATCTCCGACCTGCATTTCGGGCGCACCGATCCGGAGGTGGTCGAAGGTCTCGTCGCCGAGCTGAATCGCGATGCACCCGACCTGATCATCGCCTCGGGCGACTTCACCATGCGGGCGCGGCGGAAGGAATATGCGGAGGCGCGCGCCTTCCTCGACCGGCTCACCGCGCCCTGGATCGCGGTGCCGGGCAATCACGACATCGCCTATTTCAAGCTGCTGACGCGCTTCTTCCACCCGTTCGGACGCTACCGGCGCTTCATCGCGCGGGACACCGAGCCGACCTTCCTCGACGACGAGGTCGCAGTGGTCTGCCTCAACACCGTGCGGACCTGGGCGCCGGAGACGGACTGGTCGCAGGGCAAGATCACCCGGGCGCAGATCGCCCGCACCGAGGAGCGGCTGGCGGCGTTGCCGGGCCACGTCTTCCGCATCGTGGTGGGCCACCACCCCTTCATGCCGCCGCCCTGGGACGCGGAGGCCCGCCTCGTCGGCCGCGCCGACGAAGCGCTCGACGCCTTCCGCCGCCACGGCGTCGGCCTGACGCTGGCGGGCCACCTCCATCGGCACTACGCCCGCTTCGCCGAGGCGCCCGAGACCGGTGCCGAGCCCGATACGGTCGCGGTCGATCGCGGCTCGATGCAGGGAAGCGGAAAGCGGCTGCTGGCCGTGCAGGCCGGCTCGGCCACCTCGACGCGGCTGCGCGGCAACGAGCCCAACGCCTATAACCGCATCGTGATCGAGGACGGCCGCGCCACCGTCACCGTGCGGATCTGGACCGGCAAGGCCTTCGAGGATGCCCGCTCGGAGGCCGAGGCGGGCGTGGCGGAGCCGGGCGCCGCCTGAGCGCCGCCCGGCCGGTGCCTCAGGTCCGGACCGTCCGCCGCGCCCCGCCGCCGGCGAGGCTGACGGCGAAGGCGACCGCGAGGTTGAGGGCGAGCGCCACCACGCCGATGTTGAGATCCTGGACCGGTCCCGGCAGCCCGGGGAACAGCTTGGCCAGCGTGTAGCCGCCGACCACCGTGACCGCCACCGCGGCCACGCCGGCCAGGATGCCCGCCATCGCCCCCGCACGGGTGAGCGGGTTGTTCGGCCACAGGCTGAAGAAGAAGGCCGGGAAGAGCTGCGTGACCACCGCGTAGCCGATCAGCAGGAGCTGCACGATGGTCTCGCCCCCGTAGAGGGTGAAGCCGACGCAGGCGAGCGCGAGCAGCGGTGCGATCCCCTTGGCGAGCCGGCCCGTCGAGGCGTCGGTCGCATTCTTCGCCAGCGGTCGGTAGAGGTTCTGCGCGATCAGCGTCGCCCCCGCGATCAGGATCATCGAGCCCGGCACCAGGGCGGTCAGCACACCGGTCGCGCCGACGATGCCGACGAACCACGGCGGGAAGGTCTGGAGCGCGATCTTGAACAGCGAGAGATCGACGTCCGGCCCCGTCAGGCCGGGCACCTGCAGCACGGCGGCGAAGCCCGCGAAGAACACGAACAGCAGCATGAGCTGGTAGAGCGGCAGGAACACCGCGTTGCGCCGGAAGGTGCGTTCGTCGCTCGCGGTGTAGATCGAGGCGAAGATGTGCGGGAACATCCAGCCGCCGAGTGCCGTGAGCAGCGTGGTCGAGGCGAACCACGTCGCGCTCTGGCCCCGGTCCGGCAGGGCCAGGAAGCCGGGCTTGGCCGTGTCGATGGCCTCGAACATCGGGCCGATGCCGCCGTAATAGTGATACGGGAGATAGATCCCTAGGAAGATCACCACGAACAGGATCATGAAGTCCTTGAGCACCGCGGTCCAGGCCGAGCCGCGCACGCCCGAGACCATGACGTAGACGGTGAGCGTGCCCGCCCCGATCCAGACGGCCAGAGTCGGCGAGATCACGCCGTAGGAGGCGGTGGCGACGATGATGCCGAGGCCCTTGAGCTGGAGCACCATGTAGGGGACGAGCGCCACCAGCCCGACCAGGGCCACGAGGATGCCGAGGCTTCTGCTGTCGTAGCGCGCGGCGAAGTAGTCCGGCTGCGAGAACAGCCCGCGCTCCTTGGCGAAGCGCCAGGCGGGCGGCAGGATCCAGTAGGAGATGACGTAGATCAGGGTGAGGTAGCAGAGGATGTAGTAGGTCGGCCCGCCCTTGCCGTAGGCCCAGCCCGAGCCGCCGAGGAAGGTGAAGGTGGTGTAGATCTCGCCCGCCATCAGCAGGAAGACGAGCAGCGTGCCGAAGCCGCGCTTGCCCACGCTCCACTGCTCCATGTCCATGGTATGCCCGGCCCGGGCCCAAAGGCCGAGGCCGAGCGCCACCACGACGGCGAGCGCGATGATCGGAAGCGCCGCGTTCATGCGTCTTCCTCCGGCTCGCGGTTGGCCGGATCGGTGAGGTAAATCAGCCCCATGATACCTGAGGTCGCCACCGTGCAGGCGACGAGCCACGCCAGCAGCAGGGGCATGCCGAGCACCATTGGCTCGACCCGGTTGAACACGAACGGTCCCACCAGCATGCCGAGGGCGGGCAGGGCCGCGAGCCATCGAAGCTGCTTCATGGCCGGACCCTCCCCGGCCGTTGCCCGATGGATCGTTCGTTCAGTCCCGTCATGCGCGTCCCGTCAGCTCGACGGGCGGACCATGAGGCAGAATCCGCGCCAGGGCGAGGGATGAGGGCCGCTTTTCGTGTTCACGCAGCCTCGGCGCGGCGCCCCAGAAGTCCCGGCAGAGCACGCAGATTGAGGGGCTTGGCGAGAAATCCGTCGAAGCCCGCCGCATGGGCGGCGGCCACGTCCTCGCGCCCGGTATTGGCGGTCAGCGCCACGAGATGCAGGGCGGCGGCACCGGCTTCGGCCTCGCGGGCGCGGATGCGGCGGGCGGTCTCCAGGCCATCGAGGCCCGGCATGCGGATGTCGATCAGGGCGAGGTCGAAGCGCGGCGCGTCCGCGATCAGCGCCAGCGCCTCCAGCCCGTCGCGAGCGAGCGTGACCTGCGCGCCGAGCCGCTCCAGCGCCTTGGTGGCCAAGAGCGCGTTGATCGGATTGTCCTCGGCCAGGAGCACGCGCCGGCCGGGTACCGCGACCTCGACCCGCGCCGGCGCCGGCTCGCTCGACGGCGCGGCCGAGCCGGCCGCGGCGGCGGGCCGCGGCTCCAGCAGGCGGTCGAACAGGGAGCGGGCGCGCACCGGCTTGATCAGGTAGCTGTCGAAGCCCGCCGCGTTGGGCGCTCCGAACTCGCGCCGGTCGAAGGGCGAGAGCAGGATCAGGCTGCAGCGCACGCCGCAGCGCTTGCCCTCCGCCGCGAGCGCCCGCACGGCGCCGTCGCCGAGGCTGCGGTCGGCGATCAAGGCGTCGAAGGAGGCGCCCGCCAGGGCGTCGAGGCCGGCCTCCGCGCTGTCGACGACGACGGCCGCCGCGCGGCAGCGCGCCAGCCGCCGGGCCAGGAAGGTGGCCTGGAAGGGCGACGCCGCCACGATCAGGATCTTTCGCGACGCGAGATGCGGCGCGGGCTGGGGCGCCTCCGCCCCGTCGGAGGCGGTCAGCGGCAGCACGACCCGGAAGGTCGAGCCGCGTCCCAGCGTCGAGCGCGCCTCGATCGTGCCGTTCATGCGCTCCACGAGGCGGCGGGTGATGGCGAGCCCGAGCCCGGTTCCCTCGTGGCGGCGGCTGGCGCTGTCGTCGCCCTGCTCGAATTCCTCGAACAGGATCGGGATGCGCTCCTCCGCCATGCCCGGCCCGGTATCCTCGATGGTGAGGCTGAAGCCCTCCCCCGCACGGGCGAGGCTCACGCCGACGCCGCCGCTCTGCGTGAACTTGATGGCGTTGCCCGCGAGGTTGAGCAGGATCTGCCGGACCCGGTCGGCGTCGCCGACGCGCAGGGCCACGAGGTCGTCGGCGATGTCGAGGGCGATCTCCAGGCCCTTGTCCTGCGCGCGCGGTGCCAACAGTTCGACCACGCCCTCGACCAGGGCGGCGACGTCGAAGGGTTCGGCGGCGAGGTCGAGGCGGCCCGCCTCGATGCGGGAGAAGTCGAGGATGCCGTCCACGAGGCCGAGCAGCGCCTTGCCGCTGGTGCGCAGGGACTCGACGTAGGTGCGCTGCTCCGGGTCGAGGCGGGTGTCGAGCAGGAGGTCGGCCATGCCGAGGATGCCGTTGAGCGGCGTGCGCAACTCGTGGCTGACGGTGGCGAGGAAGCGGGACTTGGCGACGTTGGCGGCTTCGGCCCGGCTCTTCGCCTCGTCGAGGGAGCGCACCGCCTCGACGCGCTCGGTCACGTCCTTGCCCGCCCGCAGCCAGTTCGGGCTGCCCTCGCTGCCCGCCGCCGGCATCTCGACGAAGGAGAACCAGCGCGGCACGCCGTCCACCGGCACCAGCCGCTCCTCGACCACCCGCACCCCGTCGGGCCGCTGCTCGACCGCGCCGCGCTCGACCACCTGCGGAGTCAGCGTCGAGCCGATCAGGTCGAGGGGCCGGAGGCCGAGCAGGGCGGCGAAGCCCTCGCTCGCGAAGGTGATGCGCCCCTGCCCGTCCCGCTGCACCACCGCCTGGGTGGTGGCCTCCACCAGCACCCGGTAGCGCTCCTCGCTCTCGGCGATCTGCCAGAGCCGGTCCTGGAGCGCTTCCGTCATGTCCGAATCCTGGACGACGGGTTCGTGGCGGCGGAGTGAGACCAGGATCAGCGCCAGCATGGCCACCGCCACGCTCAGGCCCATCACGGTCACCGCCAGGGTCATCGGCTGCATCACGCACTCCGCCCGCCGGGCATCCGGCGTCTCGAACGCGCAGAGTGACAGGGGCGCGTGAAGCGGCGCTTGAGAAAGAGCCTTAAGGGCGGATGACCGGAATCCCCGAAAAGCGCGGACTCGAACGACCTCCGGAGGATCCGTTCGGCCTCTTCCCGTCATTGCGCGGCGAAGCCGCTGGATTGCGTCGCTGACGCTGGCGAGGACGGAAAGAGGCGGAACCCGAGGCGATCGACCGGACGCCGGTTCACAGCTCCGGGAAGCGCGCGAGCAGCCCGGCCTTGTCGAGCGAGAGGGCGCCGGCCACCTCGGCCAGCGCCGCATCCTCCTCGCGGCCGATGCCCTCGTGGTCGGCGACGTCCGCGGCGAGGAGGAAGACGCTGCGGCGCTGCTCCTCGGGCCGCCCGGCGATGGCGGCGATCCGCACGAGGTTCTCCGCGCGGCCGGCGCGGGTGCGGGCGCGGCCGAGCCCCTCGTAGAAGGCGTGCTCCAGCATCAGGGCGTCGTAGCCCTTCTCCAGGATCGGGTTGGCCCGCATCCCCTCGAGCGCCGTCTCGAATTCCTCGGTCATCAGCTCGCCGTCGGCGACCGCGACGTTGGCGCAGGCCGAGACCGCCGCCTGCATCAGCGTCTCGTCGCCGGCATAGGCCTTGAGCGTCGTGCGGAACCGCTCGACCGTGTCGTTGAGAAAGCCCATCGTCTCGAAAATCCTGGCGTCGGCACCGACAACGGATGCGCCGCTCAAACGATCCGCGCGCTTTCGCGTACCCGCGCCTCGGCCGCGTCGATCGCCTCCGGCGTGCCGACATGGAGCCACTGCCCGTCGAGGCGCAGGCCCTGGAGGCGGCCGGCCCGCGCCGCCCGGTCGAACAGAAGGGTCAGGGAGAAGGAGCCGTCCGGCGTGTCGGCGAACAGCTCCGGCTTCAGGATCGCAACGCCTGCGTAGATGAAGGGCGCGACCTCGCGCTCCCCCCGCCAAGCGAGACGGCCGTCGGAATCCATGTCGAAATCGCCGGCGCCGTCGTAGCCGAGGCTCGTAGCGGTGGGGGCGACCAAGAGCAGGATGTCCGTCGTGTCCGGGTTCCAGGCCTCGATCAGCCGGTTGAGGTTGGGCCGCGGCCCCTCCAGCCAAAACGAGTCCGAGTTGAACACCACGAAGGGCTCGCCCTCGAAATGGGCCAGCGCCTTCTTCACCCCGCCGCCGGTCTCCAGCAACGCCGCGCGCTCGTCGGAGAGGACGATGCGCGGCGCAGCGGTGCGGCGGGCGAGATGGCCCTCCATCAGGTCGGCGAGCCAGTGGACGTTGACCACCGCCGTCTCGATGCCGCCCTCCGCCGCCCGGTCGAGGGCGTGGTCGATCAGCGCCTTGCCGGCGACCTCGACCAGGGGCTTGGGCAGCGTCGCCGTGACCGGGCGCATGCGCTTGCCCAAGCCCGCGGCGAGCACGAAGGCGCGGGTGATCGTCCTGGAGTTCGGTTCAGCGCTCATGCCGCGTCGAGGAATCCGGTTGGGAGGTGGGGCTCAAGGCGCGGCGGGCGCGGCGTCCGGCCGCTGTGCCACGAGGCTCGGGAGATGGGTCTCGTGCCACGCGCGCAGGGGCGCCAGCGCCGGATGGGCGAGGTTGCGGGCGAGATAGCCCTCGATCCGCGGCAGGTGGGCGAGGTAGCCCGGCTTGCCGTCGCGCCGATCGAGCCGGGCGAAGATGCCGAGGATCTTGGTGGCGCGCTGGGCCGCCAGCACCGCGTAGGCGCGGGCGAAGGCCTGCATGTCGAAGCCGATGTCGCGGGAGCGGCGCTCGCGGATGTAGAGGCCGAGCAGGCGCAGCTCGAAATCGGCGCTGGCATCGACGCGCGCGTCCTGAAGCAGCGAGGCCACGTCGTAGGCCGGGTGGCCCATCACCGCGTCCTGGAAGTCGATCACGCCGACCCGCTCCAGGCCCGTCCGCTCGGGCAGCCAGATCAGGTTGGGCGAGTGGTAGTCGCGCAGGGTCCAGGTCGGCGGCTCGGCCAGGAGTTCGCGCAGCGCCTCGGCCCAGAGATCGAGGAAGGCGCCGCGCGCCTCTGGCGGGAGGGTCGTTCCGCGGATGGCGGGCGCGTACCATTCCGGCATCAGCTCGGCCTCGAAGAGCAGGGCTTCGAGGTCGTAGGGCGGGATGACGTGGTCGATCCCCTCGCTCACCGGCACGGCGGCGGGCAAATCGGTGGCGTGCAGCTTGGCCAGCAGCCGAACGGCCTCGGCGTAGCGCTCGGGCCGCGGCGCGCCGTTCTCGGTGACCGGCTCGGCGCCGAGATCCTCGAGGATGAGCAGGCCCGCATCGAGGTTCTCGCCCAGGATCTTGGGGGCCGAAAGGCCGATCGCCCGCAGCGCCCGGTCCATGCCGACGAAGGCGTGGACGCTCTCGGCGAGCTTGACGATCGCGCTGTAGGGCTTGCCGTCCTTGACCGGGGGCCCGTCGGGACGGGGCGGCGCGATCATCAGCACGGCCTTCTCGCCGCTCGGCTTCACCAGCCGCTCGTAGGCGCGCGACGAGGCGTCGCCCTGCATGTGCAGGCGGTCCGCCTCGTCCCAGCCGCTGCGGGCCAGCAGGCTGCGGATGGCGCGGGCGCGGGCGAGGCGCTCGCGCATGTCCGGGCTGCCGTCGATCCGCACGAGTCGGGCTTGCTCGCCGTACTCCGCCCGCAGCGAGAGTTCGACGGTCAGCGTCGGCGCGTCGCGCACGCCCAGACGCTCAGGCCACTCGACCAGGGTGATCGCCGTCTCGGAGAGTTCGTCGAAGCCGAGTTCCACCAGCTCGTCCGGCCCGCGCAGCCGGTAGAGGTCGGCATGGAGCACGGTGCGGCCGGAGCGCGTCTCGTAGGGCTGCATCAGGGTGAAGGTCGGGCTCGGCACTTCGAGCGCGGGATCGCCCGCGAGTTCGCGGATCATGGCGCGGGCGAGCGTGGTCTTGCCGGCCCCCAGGCCGCCTGACAGGGCGACGATGTCCCCGGGGCGCAGGAAGCCCGCGAGGAAGGCGGCCATGTCCTCCGTGGCCCCCTCCTCCGGCAGCAGCACCTCCCAGGCCGTCCGCCGCGGCGCGGGCTGCGGCTGAGCCTCATTCGGCGATTGGCCGGGCTGCGGGTTCTCCGCCGTGCCGTCCCGATCGTCGCTCACCGCCTCAACCCTCCGCCAAGCCGCGATCCGGTCCCTCGGACCGGCACGCGGCGTCCCTCACGCCCGACCCGCCGCACCCGGCGGCGGGTTTCCCGATGAACGGGAGCCTGATGCGGTCCCCCAAACCGGGCCGATCGTAGCAGGGGATGTTTAACCGTTTCCGGCGCCCGGCGTGAGACCCCGGCGCCCGGCCGACGCGCGGCGCAGCCTATTCGGCGGCGTCGAGATTGGCGGCCGCGGAACGGGCGACCAGCTTCGCCCCGGCTCCGGGCGCACCCCGCGCCCCGTCATCCACATGGTCGAGATCGGCAAGCCGCCCGCTACCCGGGGCCGGCTCAACGGGGAAGAGACAGGCCACCCGGGTGCCGCTGCCGGGAACGGAGCGGATCTCGACGCGGCCGCCATGCAGCTCGACGAAGGAGCGCACGATGGAGAGGCCGAGGCCCACGCCGCGATGCTTGGTTCCCAGCGTGTTGCTCTCGAAGCGGTCGAACACCCGGTCGATCACCTCGGGCGGGATGCCCCGGCCGCGATCGGTCACGGTGAGCTT
This sequence comes from Methylobacterium sp. B4, assembly GCF_003201865.1. Taxonomy (GTDB): domain Bacteria; phylum Pseudomonadota; class Alphaproteobacteria; order Rhizobiales; family Beijerinckiaceae; genus Methylobacterium. The sequence continues at coordinate 41,506 of NZ_QJJJ01000004.1, forward strand.
CAGCTCCGCCCCCTCGCGCCGCGCCTCGACGCGGACCTGCTGGCCGGGCTCGGAGAAGCCGACCGCGTTGGAGAGCAGGTTGAACAGGATCTGGCGCACGCGCTTGCCGTCGGCGAAGACGCTGCCGACGCCCTCCGGCACGTCGAGATCGAGGCGGATGTCGGATTCCGCCAGCCGGTCCTCGATGCCGCGCACGGCCGCCTCCACGGTGGCGCGCACATCGATGGTCTCGCGCTGGAGTTCGAGCGAGCCGGCATCGATCGAGGCGAGGTCGAGGATGTCGTTGATGATGACGAGCAGCGCCGCCGAGGAGCGCATGATGTGCTCGGAATACTCGCGCTGGCGCTCGTTGAGCGCGCCGACGGTCTCGTCGCCCAGCAACTGGGTGAAGCCGATGATGTTGGTGAGCGGCGAGCGCAGCTCGTAGGAAACGTGGTGGACGAAGGTGTCGCGCAGCTGCGAGGCGCGCTCCAGGGCGTCGTTCTTCTCGGTCAGCGCCCGCTCGACGTTGGCGCTGGCGGTGACGTCGATGAAGGTCAGCAGCGTGGCCCCGAGCGGCAGGGGCTGCGAGGAGCAGTCGAGCACGGTGCCGTCGCTGATGTCGAGGCGGCAGGCATGGCTGCTGCGGGTCTCGGAAAGGCCGGTGATCGACTGGCGGATGCCGGCCCAGGCGCCCTGGTCCGGCGTCAGCGCCCGGCAGGCGGCGATCACGGCATCGACGTGGGGCTTGCCCGCGAGCGTCGCGGGGTCGAGCCGCCAGGTCGCGGCGAAGGCGCGGTTGGCCACCGTCAGGCGCCCGTCGGCACCGAACACCGCCACCGGCTCCTTGAGGGCCTCCAGGGTCTCGGCCTGCTCCTTCATCAGCGCGTCGTAGCGCGAGGCGAGCTTCATGCTCTCCGAGACGTCGTGGTAGAGGTAGGTCAGGCCGCCCTGCGGATTGGGATCGGCGACGACGCGCAGCGTGCGCCCGTCCGGCAGGTACCAGGGCGTGTCGGTCGGCTCGACCGCGCGGTAGGCGGCCAGCACGTCGGCCTTCCACGAGCGGAAATCGGCCTGTTCCGGCAGCTTGCGGGCGCCGCGCAGGCGATCGAGGATCTCGCCGTCGAGCGGGCGGCCTTCGAGGAAGGCGGGGTCGAGGTCCCACAGGCGCTGGTAGGCGGCGTTGTGGAAGATCAGGCGCTGGCGCGCGTCGAACATCGCGACCGCGGTCGGCAGCTGGTCGAGGGTGCGCACGTTGGCGTCCATCTGCCGCTGCAGGTCGGCGCGCACGCTCTCCAGCTCCGAGACGTCGACGGCGATGCCGACCCGGCCGCTGTCGAGGGCGCTCTCGGTCACGTCGAGCGTGCGGCGGGCGCCGGCCACCACCGCGGAGAGGCGCAGGGGCTGACCGATCAGGCCCGGTCGTCCCGGCTGGCGGGCGATCTGCTCGCGGGCGGGCCGGTCGATCAGTTCGAGGCCCTGGCTCAGCGCCGCCTCGCGGTTCGGAGCCTCCACGGCGGCGGCGTAGGCGGCGTTGACGAAGGCGAGGCTCCCGTCCGTGCCCCGGTGCCAGACCGGCTGCGGCAGCGCGTCGAGCAATCCGGCGAGCGCCGAGAGGCCGCGCTTGGCCTCCTCCAGCGTGTGGCGCAGCTCGATCAGCTCGCGCCGCTCCTCCGTGGTCTCGCGCAGGCGCAGCAGCGCCCGACCGCTCACGGCCTGCCCTTGAGCCTCGATGAAGCGGCCGGCGAGACTGCGCAGGTTCATCCGGAAGCCGGTGCCGCGCTCGCGCAGGGCGGCGACGGCGGAATCGAGGAGCTGCGCGTCCTGGGCGGTGAGCCAGGTGCCGAAGGCGAGCAGGCGCCGCACGCCGCCCTCGTGGCCGCGCAAGGCGGCGTCCTGGCCCCGCGGATCCTGATTGCGGAGGTCCTGAGCGAAGCCCGCATCGCCGACGATCATCGGCTCGCCGCGCCCGGCCCAGGCGACGATGACCTGACGCTCGGCGTGGAGCAGCATCTCGGCCTGATCGTGCGCGCCGTCGAGGCGGGCGAGTTCGTCCTGCAGCGCGCGTTCCTTGCGCAGCCAGCCCACGCGCTCGCGCAGATAGACCAGCGACAGGATGGTCGCGAACAGGACGAGGCCGAGGATGACGGCGAGGCCGGCAACGTTGTGCGTCTGCATCGGTCCCAGCATCGGCCTCGCTTCGATGGACGGAAGGCCCCCGGCCAGCGCCGCGACCGGTGCCGCGGCGGCGAGGATGCCGAAGCGCGGCAGGGCGCGCGCCGCCCGCTCCAGACCCATGTTCCCGTCCCCCACCAACCCGAACCCGGCCGCCCGCGCCCTCGGTGCCAAACCGAGGGTCGAACCGGCCAAAGGATCGCCGTCGCGTCCGGCTTGGCGCCGACGCGCGGGTCACCCGCTCCGAGGATTCGTGCCACTGTAACGCGGGGTCGAATCCGGCTGGAAGCGCCTTTCTGCCCCTGAACGCCCTCGCTTCGCATTCCGGCGCCGTACAGCGCACAAAAGCCACACCACCGGAATGAGGACTTGACGATCTTTTCGGGCCGCCCAGCGCAATGGTGAGCCAATCGTCGCAGAATTCGCGCGACGAGCGCACGACGAGGGTTGCCGCTCGTCAGAGGATGCTGCGACCGCCGCGCCGTCGATAGTGCCCGGCATCAACGAAAGAAGCCCGGCCTGGGGCCGGGCTTCCTCGCGAATCTGCTCTGGTGATCGTTCGGGCTCCGGGCGACGCCCCGGCTGCCGGGGAGGCGGCCCGGGTGTCCGGAGGCCGGGATCGCTCAGTAGCGGTAGTGCTCGGGCTTGAACGGGCCGCTCTGGGACACGCCGATATAGGCGGCCTGATCGGGGCGGAGCTTCGAGAGCTTCACGCCGATCTTCTCGAGGTGCAGCGCCGCGACCTTCTCGTCGAGGGTCTTGGGCAGGGTGTAGACCTGACGCTCGTACTTGCCCGGGTTCGTCCAGAGCTCGATCTGGGCGAGTGTCTGATTGGTGAACGAGGCCGACATCACGAAGGACGGGTGGCCCGTCGCGTTGCCGAGGTTCACGAGGCGGCCCTCCGAGAGGAGGATGATGCGGTGGCCGTCGGCGAACTCGATCTCGTCGACCTGCGGCTTGATGTTCTGCCACTTGAGGTTCTTCAGGCCGGCGACCTGGATCTCGTTGTCGAAGTGGCCGATGTTGCAGACGATCGCGCGGTCCTTCATGGCCCGCATGTGCTCGATCGTGATGATGTCCTTGTTGCCCGTGGCGGTCACGAAGATGTCGGCGCGCGGAGCGGCCTCCTCCATGGTGACGACCTCGTAGCCCTCCATCGCCGCCTGCAGGGCGCAGATCGGGTCGATCTCGGAGACGAGCACGCGGCACCCGGCGTTGCGGAGCGAAGCGGCCGAGCCCTTGCCCACGTCGCCGAAGCCCGCGACCATGGCGACCTTGCCGGCCATCATGACGTCGGTGCCGCGGCGGATGCCGTCGACCAGCGACTCCTTGCAGCCGTAGAGGTTGTCGAACTTCGACTTGGTGACCGAGTCGTTCACGTTGATCGCCGGGAAGAGCAGCTTGCCCTCCTTGGCGAGGTTGTAGAGGCGGTGCACGCCCGTGGTGGTCTCCTCGGAGACGCCCTTGATCGCGTCGGCCAGGCCCGCGAACCAGCCCTTCGGCTTCTCGGCGAGCTTCTTCTTCAGGAGCGCGAAGAAGACCTCCTCCTCCTCGGATTCCGGCTTGTCGAGGAAGGCGGTGTCGCCGTTCTCGGCGCGGAGACCCAGGTGGACGAACATGGTGGCGTCGCCGCCGTCGTCGAGGATCATGTTCGGCATGCCGCCGTCATGCCAGTCGAACAGCTTGGAGGTGTAGTCCCAGTACTCGGTCAGGGTCTCGCCCTTGACGGCGAAGACCGGGATTCCGGCGGCGGCGATGGCGGCGGCGGCGTGGTCCTGGGTCGAGTAGATGTTGCAGGAGACCCAGCGGATGTCGGCGCCGAGGGCCTTCAGGGTCTCGATCAGCACCGCCGTCTGGATCGTCATGTGCAGCGAACCGGCGATCTTGGCGCCCTTGAGCGGCTGGCTGGCGCCGTACTCGGCGCGGGTCGCCATCAGGCCCGGCATCTCGGTCTCGGCGATCGAGATCTCCTTGCGGCCGTAATCGGCCAGCCCGATGTCGCGGACGATGTAATCGTTGGCAGCTGCCATCTCGGTATCCCTTTTCAGTCGTGGCCGGCGCGAAACGGCCAGTCGTTCCGGCGCGTCGGTCGGTTCACCCGGCCGGGTCGGCCATCCCTGTAGCAGGGCGTGGCCTAGGGAGCAATCAAGACATAAAGATGTCTTTATGCGTTTAATTCCAGGCTGGCGGCGCTCCCCGCGATGCGGGCCTCCGGCCCTACGCCGGCTCGTCCCGCAACTGCCGCCGGACGATCTTGCCGCTCGTCGTCATCGGCAGGCTGTCTCGAAAGACGAGCGTGCGCGGCACTTCGTGAGCCGACAGCCGGGCCTTGGCGAAGGCCAGGATCTCGGCGGCGAGCGCCTCGGAGGGTGAAAACCCCTCGCGCAGGGTCACGAAGGCCCGCACGACCTCGGTGCGCAGCGGGTCGGGCGCGCCCACGGCGGCGGCGAGCGCCACCGCCGGGTGGGCGCAGAGGCAGGCCTCGATCTCCGCCGGGCCGATCCGGTAGGCCGCCGAGGTGATGAGGTCGTCCTCGCGGCCGACGAAGCGGATGTATCCGTCCGCATCGCGGCGCGCCCGGTCGCCGGTCATCCACCAGCCGTCGCGGAATTTCTTCGCGGTCGCCTCCGGCTGACGCCAGTAGCCGAGGAACAGGACGGGATCGGGCGCGCGCACGGCGATCTCGCCGGTCTCGTCCGCATCCGCCTCGGTCCCGTCCTCGCGCAGGACCGCGACGCGGTGGCCCGGCACCGGTTTGCCCGTGGCCCCGGCCCGCGCCACGCCGACCCGCGCGCAGGAGGCCAGCACGAGGTTGCACTCGGTCTGGCCGTAGGCCTCGCCGATGGTGAGCCCGAGCGCGGCTCTCGCCCATTCGAAGGTCTCGGCCCCGAGCGCCTCGCCGGCCGAAGCAATGTTGCGCAGGCGCGGCAGGTCGAATTTTTCGCGCGGATCGGCGAGCCCGCGCAGCATCCGCAGCGCGGTGGGCGGCAGGAAGGCGTGGGTGACGCCGAGATCCGCCATCAGCCGGTAGGCCGCTTCCGGCTCGAACCGGCCGTGGGGCCGGGCCACCACCGGCATGCCGAGGCGTAAGGACGGCATCAGCACGTTGAGGAGCCCCCCGGCCCAGGCCCAGTCGGAGGGCGTCCACATCAGGCCCGTCCCCTCGGGCGGGAAGCCGTGCATCAGGGTCCAGCCCGGCAGGTGGCCGAGCAGGACCCGGTGCCCGTGCAGCGCGCCCTTGGCCAGTCCGGTCGTGCCGGAGGTGTAGATCATCAGGGCCGGGTCGTCGGGCCCGGTCGACCGCGTCTCGAAATCCTCCGCCGCGGAGGCGAGGACGGATAAGAAGTCTTCGGCCGCGCCGGACGCTCCATCGACGGACAGGATCGTGGCGAGGTCCGGCAGATCGGGCCGCAGCCGTTCCAGCTTGGCCAGCCCGGCCGCGTCGGTGACGACGGCTCGTGTGCCGGAATCGGTGAGCCGGTGCTGCAGGGCCGACTCGCCGAACAGGCCGGCGAGCGGGAGCGCGATCGCCCCGAGCCGGTAGGCGGCGAGGTGGGTCACCGCCACCGCGACCGATTGCGGCAACAGGACCGCCACCCGGTCGCCCGCTCCGACACCCCGCGCGGCGAGCGCCGCGGCGAGACGCAGCGAATCCGAGCGTAGCCGGCCGTAGCTCACCGGCTCGGGGCGGTCGTCTGCGTCGAGCACGAGGAGGGCGGTGCGGTCGGGCTCGGTCAGCGCCCAGCGGTCGCAGACATCGCTCGCGATGTTGTAGCGCTCCGGGATCTCCCAGCGGAAATCCGCGACGAGACGTTCGTCGGTGGGGGCCGGCTCCGGCACGGCAATGTCCTCGAACCTGCGGCGGCGGTGAGCCGGTCCCGCGTCTTCCTCACAGCCGCGCCGAATGCGAGCGCCCCTCGTCGGAATCGACGCGATCCGCCCTCAGCCTTCGCGCTGCGGAAAGCCGCCGCGGAAGGCGAAGTCGGTGATCGGGCGCCGGGCGTTCGGGCGCTCCTTGGCCTGCTGCTCCTCGGTCAGCTCCGCCCATGGCGTCGCCCGACCGACGCCGTAGGCCGCCTCGACCCGGTGATGCTCGGGCACGTTCAGCACCGTCACCGCCCGCTCCCGGTCGAAGCCGCCCATGCCGTGGACGTGCCAGCCCTGCCGGTTGGCCTGAAGCGCGAAAGCGAGCGAGGCGGCGCCGGCATCGAGGGAGTGGCTGGCGGAGGGCTTCAACTCGTCACCGACCTTCATCCGCTCGCTGGAGACGAGGAAGACGAGGGCGCCCGTGTCCTTGGCCCATTTCTGGTTGCCCGGAACCAGCAGGTCGAGGAAGGTCTGCCAGTCCGGCGTGTCGCGCAGCGCGTAGAGGAAGCGCCAGGGCTGCGAATTGTAGGAAGAGGGCGACCAGCGCGCCGCCTCGACCATCCGCAGCAGCTCGGCCTCCGGCACCGCCTCCCCGGTGAAGACGCGCGGCGACCAGCGCTCGGCGAAGATCGGATCGATGGCGTGGTCGGGGCTGCGGGTGGTCGGGCGAGCGGTCTCGGTCGTCAACGGGGGCTCCGGGCTGGCAGGGCTTTCGTGCGGCGCAACGTATGGCACTGCACAAGAGCGGGCTAGGGGGTTGGCGTTGCCGCACCCCGCATGGCGCGCGAGAACGGGGTGGATGACACAAGCGGCGCGAGGATGCCCATGAGCGAGACCGGGTCGGCCCCTTCCCTGCTGCGCGAGGATTGCGACGGTGTCGCCACCCTGACGCTCAACCGGCCGCAGGCGCGCAACGCGCTCTCGCTCCGTCTGCTCGAAGCCCTGCGCGAGGCGTTCGCGGCGCTGTCGGAGGACGACAGCGTGCGCGCCGTGGTTCTGGCGGCGGCGGGCCCCGCCTTCTGCGCCGGCCACGATCTCAAGGAAATGACCGGCTACCGGGCCGAGAGCGACCGCGGCGCGGAGAAGTTCGAAGCGCTGTTCGCGCTCTGCTCAGGCGTGATGACGGCGATCCCCGCCCTGCCCCAGCCGGTGATCGCCGCGGTGGAGGGCGTGGCCACCGCCGCCGGCTGCCAGCTCGTGGCCTCGTGCGACCTCGCGGTGGCGGGGGCCGAGGCGCGGTTCGCCACGCCGGGCGTGCAGATCGGCCTGTTCTGCTCGACGCCGATGGTGGCGCTCTCGCGCAACCTCTCGCGCAAGGCGGCGATGCGGATGCTGCTCACCGCCGAGATGGCGGATGCGGCGGAGGCCCGGCGCCTGGGCCTCGTCAACGACGTGGTGGAGGCCGGCGGTGCGCTTGCTGCCGCGCAGGCCCTGGCCGCGGGGATCGCGGCGCGCAGCCCTTACACCGTCCGGGTCGGCAAGCGGGCCTTCTACGAGCAGTTGGAAATGCCGCTGGCCGAGGCCTACGCCCATGCCGGCCGGGTGATGACGCAGAACATGCTGGCGCGCGTCGCGGAAGACGGGATCGCCGCCTTCCTCGATCGCAAGGGACGCTGAGAGCCGGAGCGGTCGAACCGATCCTCGCGCCGTGCATTGCCTCCCCGCCGCCCCGAAGCCGACACGAGATCGCGCGAACCAGCCTCATGCTCCTGAGACGCAACGCTCCCGCGCTCCCCTCGCCCGGTCCCGATGCCAAAAAGATCGTGAGCTGGAACCTGCTGCGCCGCACGGGCGCGGCGGTGGATTGCCTCGTCACGCTGATCGAGCAGGAGCGGCCCGACCTGCTGCTGATGCAGGAGGCCACGAAGGAGATCGCGGCCCTGAAGGACAGGGTCGGCGGCGCCTATGCCTGGGCGCAGCTGCCGGGGCGCATCCACGGGTTGGCGATGTGGAGCCCGACGCCCTGGCCGAACCCGCCGGAGATCGTCACCCTGCCCCCGGGCGTCCTGATCGACCGGGTCTGCCAGGTGCTCGATTGCGGCGATTTCGGCGTCGCCAACGTGCATCTCTCCCACGGTCAGGTGCTCAATCGGCGGCAGCTGCGGCGCATCGAGAGCCACCTGCCGGCCCGCGCGGCGGTGCTCGGCGACTACAACATCGTCGGCCCCGCCCTGCTGCCCGGCTTCCGCGACGTCGGCCCGCGGCGGCCGACCCACGCCATGGTCGACGTGCTGCCCCTGCGGCTCGACCGCTGCCTCGTGCGCGGCCTCGTCTGCCACGAGCGGGCCGTGCTGCCCCGCGGCCTGTCCGACCATCGTCCGATCGTGGTGCGGCTCTCCCCCGCGCCGGAGGGGGCGGCCTCGGTGGGACGGCTCAAAGGTATGGCAGAAGCAGTCGGACGGCTGCGTCGCGCAGGCGGATCGGGAGCGAGCGGGCGTCGAGATCCGCGAGCGTCAGCCGGGTCTGCCGCTTCCCCGAAATGAAGGCTTCGAGCGCCCGGGCCAGATCGGCGTCGTAGATCTCGACGTTCAGTTCGAAGTTCAGGCGGAAGCTGCGCGAATCCCAGTTCGCGCTGCCGACGAAGCACCATTGGCCGTCGATCACCATCGCCTTCGAATGGTCGAAGGGCGGCTCGTCGATCCAGACCCGCACGCCGCTCCTGAGGAGCGGATCGATATGCCCGCGCGTCGCCCAGTCGACGTAGCGGTGGTCGCTCTTGCGGGGAATCACCACGTCGACCTCGACGCCCCGCGTCGCCGCGAGGCAGAGCGCGTTCACGATGAGGTCGTTGGGCAGGAAGTACGGCGTCGTCAGCCGGATCGAGTCCTTCGCCAGGGTGATGGCGTGCAGGACGACGGTGGCGATCTTCTCGATGTCGGCATCGGGGCCGGAGGTGACGACCCGGGCGGTGACGTCGCCCGCGGGCGCCAGCGGCGGCAGCCACGCCTCGCCCTCGAGCTCCTCGCCGCTCACGAACAGCCAGTCCGCGATGAAGGCCTGGGTCAGGTGCTCTACCACCGGCCCCTCGATCCGAAAATGCGTGTCGCGGATCGGGAAGTCCGGCCCTTCCGCGACGCGGTTGTCGTCGGAGATGTTGACGCCGCCGGTGAAGGCGACCTGACCGTCGAGGATCAGGAGCTTCTTGTGGGTGCGCAGGTTCAGGAACGGCATCCGCCAGGGCAGCACGGAGTGCATGAACAGCCCGGCCGGCACGCCGAGCCGGTGCAGGCGGCGCCACGCGGCGGGGAAGAAGTAGCCGCTGCCGATCCCGTCGACGATCACGCGGATTTCGGCGCCTCGGTCCTGCGCCGCCTTCAGCGCCGCGCAGAAGGCTTGGCCGGTCCGGTCGTCGCGAAAGATGTAGCTTGACAGGGCCACGCTGCGCCGCGCCGCGCCGATGGCCGCCAGCATCGCCGGGTAGGCTTCGTCGCCGTTGCGGTAGCGCGCGATGCGGTTGCCCGCCACCGTCGGCAGGCCGGTGATCGTCTGCACCGCCCGGTCGAGCGGGCGGTAGGCCTCGGGCACGTGGGCGGAGGGTTGCGGCGTGTCGTCGAGCTGCTGCGAGGGCCGCCGCTTCAGCCGGCGGGCGCGCCGCTCGACCCGGTTGATGCCGAAGGTGAGGTAGAGCAGCGTGCCGAAGACGGGCGCGAGCCAGGCGAGTCCGATCCAGCCGATGGCCGCGCCCACCACGCGCTTGCGCAGCAGCACGTGGACGCTGACTCCGAGCGTGAGCACGAGGCCGATGGCCGCGACGATCTCGGTGCGAATGGCGCCCGTCGAGCCGAGCCATCGGATGAAGGCTTCTTCCACCGGTCCGCCTGCCGCCCCGCCTGTTGTCCCGGCCCGGCCGGAGCCGGGCGGGTCGAAGGGCGCAATAGGCCAAGCCGGCCCCGGCGAACAGGCGGCTCGCCACAATTCCACGGTCCGTGCTAGAACAAAGCTCGAACGGACCGCCCGCCGGACCGCCTCCTTCGCCGGAGCGGGCCTGCCGGCCTTTCGAAAACCTTCACCCTCTTGCCCTCAGATCGTCGGGCACGGCCAACGTCAGGTTTCCTCCTTCGAGAATGCCCGCGATCCCCTCCCCCCGCGTCTTCACGATCCCGCCCGGCGCGCCGTTCCTGACGACGCTCGCCGAGACGCTCGTTTCGGGCCGGCTCGTCGGCGGGGTGGCGGAGGAGAGCGGCGATCCCTTCGCGCTGGCCTCCGTCACGCTCTACCTGCCGACCCAGCGCGCCGTGCGGGCGCTCTCGACGGTGCTGGCGGCGCGCCTGGGCGGGGCGGCCCTGCTGCCGCGGATGATTCCGCTGGGCGAGGCTGACGAGGCGGAACTCGACCTCTCCGCCGAAACCCTGTTGGAGACGCCGGAAGAGCTGCTGCATCCTTCGATTCCCGCCCTGGAGCGCCGCCTGATCCTGGCCCGCCTCGTCCAGAAATGGGCGGAGACGGTGGACCGCGAGCTGCTTCCCATCGACGACGAGGTGCCCTTCCTCGTGCCCTCCTCCCCGGCCGACGCGGTGGCGCTCGCCGCCGACCTTGAAGGGCTGATGGACGCGCTCACCGTCGAGGGCCTGCCCTGGAGCGAGATCGCGTCGGCGGTCGAGGCCGAGCATTCCCGCTACTTCCGTCTCACCCTCGACTTCCTCAAGATCGCCGCCGAGCACTGGCCCGACATCCTCGCCGCCCGCTCGCTCGCCGATCCCACCGCCCGCGCCCGCCGCCTCGTGCTCGCCGAGGCCGAGCGGCTCGCCCGCGAGCGGCCGGGCGATCCCGTGATCGTGGCGGGCTCCACCGGCTCCGTGCCGGCCACCGCCCGTTTGATCGCGGCGGTGGCCCGCCTCCCCCGCGGCGCCGTGGTCCTGCCCGGGCTCGACCTGCACCTCGACGCGGAGGGCTGGGAGGCCATCGACGGCGCGGGCGGCGACCGCGACGAGATCGCCCACGGTCATCCGCAGGCGATTCTGCGGGCGCTGACCGGTCCGAGAGGGCTCGCCGTCGCGCGCGAGGCCGTCGAGACGCTGGGCGCACCGCCGCCGGACGCGCTGGCCCGGGAGCGGCTGCTGTCGCAGGCCCTGCGCCCGGCCGAGACCACCGACGCCTGGGCCCGCCTCGACGCAGGCGAGCGCCTCGCCCTGGCGCGGGCCGGCATGGCGGGGCTCGCCGTGGTCGAGGCGGCGGACGAGCGCGAGGAGGCGCTGGTCGCCGCGCTGGCGCTCCGCGAGACCCTGGAGACGCCCGGCGCCACCGCGGCGCTGGTGACGCCCGACCGGGGGCTCGCGCTGCGCGTCTCGGCGGAACTCGCCCGCTGGGGCATCGCGGCGGAGGATTCGGCGGGCCTGAGCCTCGCCCGCTCGCAGGGGGGGCGCTTCGCCCGCCTCGTGGCGGAGTTGGCCGCCGAGATGGCGCCGGCCCGGGTCATCGCGCTGCTCGCCCACCCTTACGTGCGGCTGGGGCTGCCCCGCAGCGACGTGGTGCGGGCCGCGGCCGCCCTGGAGATCGGCGGCCTGCGCGGTCCCGCCCCGATCCCGAAGAACAGCTTCGACGGGATGCGCGCGGCGCTCGCCCTTCAGCGTGGGGGAACGGGCCGCGTGCCCCGTGCCAAGAAGCGCCTGAAGCCGATCGACTGGGATCTGGCGGAGGAGATCCTCGACCGGCTGGAGATCGCGCTCGGCCCGTTCCGCACGGATCGCCACCCCGCCACCGGCAACCTCGTGAGGCTCGCCGCCGGGCACCGGGAGGCCTGCGAGCGGATGATGGGCGGGACGGAGGAGGACGCCGAGGAGACCGACGATCCCTCCCTCGACGCGCTCGACGCCCTGTTCGACGATCTGGAATCGGCCGCGCTCGAGGAATTGCCGGGCCGGTTCTCCGACTACGCCGCCTTCTTCACTACCCTCGCCCGCGACCGCAGCGTGGCCTGCGCGCAGGGCGCGGCGCATCCGCGCCTGCGCATCCTCGGTCCCCTGGAGGCGCGTCTCCTCTCCGTCGACCGGATCGTGCTCGGCGGCCTCGACGAGGCGGTGTGGCCCGTGCGGCAGACCACCGACGCCTTCCTCAACCGGCCGATGCGGGGCCAGGTGGGCCTGAGCCCGCCCGAGCGCCGGATCGGGCAGGCCGCCCACGACTTCGTGCAGGGCTTAGGGTGCCATGACGCCGTGCTGACCCGCGCGGCCAAGCGCGAGGGCTCGCCCACCGTGCCCTCGCGCTTCCTCCAGCGCCTGCGCGCCTTCGGCGGCGACGGCATCTGGGCCGAGGCGGTCACCCGCGGCCAGCGCCTGCGCGGGCTCGCGGCGATTCTCGACCGCGGTCTCGAGGCGCCGCCGCCGCGCCTGAAACGCCCCGCGCCCAAGCCCGACCCGGCCCTGTTCCCGGACCGGCTCAGCGTCACCGAGATCGAGACCCTGGTGCGCGACCCCTACTCGATCTTCGCCCGGCATATTTTGGGGTTGGAGGCGCTGGAGCCCATCGCCGTGGTGCCGGGCGCGGCCGAGCGCGGCAGCCTGATTCACAAGGTCCTCGGCGATTTCTCGCAGGCCCATCCCGGCCCGCTGCCGGCGGATGCGGAAACGCTGCTCTACGCCATCGCCCTGGACGCCTTCGGGCCGCTCCAGGACCAGTATCCCGAACTCTACGCCGAGTGGTTTCCCCGCTACGAGCGCATGGCCGCCGCCTTCCTCGAATGGGAGGCAGAGCAGCGCCGGGGCGTGAGCGCCATCCACGCGGAGCGCTCGGGCAAGCTGGTGATCCCGATGGGCGAGCGCAGCTTCACGCTCTCGGCCCGGGCGGACCGCATCGAGGCGCGGGCCGATGGCGGCTTCTGCATCGTCGACTTCAAGACCGGCGCGCCGCCGAGCAACCGCACCGTCTTCGCCGGCTTCTCGCCCCAGCTCACGCTGGAGGCGGCGATGCTGATGCAGGGCGCCTTCGAGGGGCTGAAGGCGCAAACGCCCCCCGACCTGCTCTACGTGCACGCCTCGGGCGGGCGCGAGCCGTTCCGGCCGATCCCCGTGAAGGCGCCGCCGGGCGACGCGCGCGCGGTCGAGGCCATCGTCGCAGAACATCTGGAGCGCTTGCGCGGCCTGATCGCCCGCTACATGACGGGCGAGGCGGCCTACCTGTCGCGGCCCTACGCCCAGTACGTGCGCGCCTACAGCGATTACGATCACCTCGCCCGCGTCCTCGAATGGTCGCTGGCCGGTGAAGGAGACCTCGCGTGAACGCCCCCCTGGCCGGCTTCACCGTCGACGACCTCACCAAGGCCGCCCAGCGCCGGGCCGCCGACCCGCGCCTCTCGGCCTGGGTCTCGGCCAATGCCGGCGCGGGCAAGACCAAGGTGCTCACCGACCGGGTGCTGCGCCTGCTCCTCGACGGGGCGCCGCCCGGCCGCATCCTCTGCCTCACCTTCACCAAGGCGGCCGCCGCCAACATGTCGATCCGCGTCTTCCAGCGGCTCGGCCGCTGGGTGACCCTGGCGGATGCGGATCTGGCCGCGGAACTGACCGAACTCACCGGCGAGCGGCCCTCCCGCGACACCCTGCGGCTGGCGCGCCGCCTGTTCGCCCGCGCCGTCGAGACGCCGGGGGGCCTCAAGATCGAGACCCTGCACGCGCTCTGCGAGCGGCTGCTGCACATGTTTCCGTTCGAGGCCAACGTGCCGGCCCGCTTCGTCGTGCTCGACGAGAACCAGTCGCGCGAGGCCTTCGAGATCGAGACCGACAACGTGCTGGCCGACGCCTTCCTCGGTGGCGACCAAGAGCTGTCGGACGCGTTCGCGGTGGTCGGGGCGGAAGCCTCCGGCGATACGCTGCGCGACGCGATCCGCACCGCCATGCGCACGCGCGCGCTGTTCTCCGATCACCGCGCCCTCGAACCGGCCTTGGCCCGCTTGCCCGGCGCGCTGGCGCTCGCCGACGGCGTCGGCGTCGAGACCGTCGAGGCCGAGATTCTAGGCGGGAGCATTCTCGGGAACTGGCTCGAGATCGCCGGCCGGCTGCGCACCGGCAAGAGCACCGACGAGCGGCTCGCCGACGGGCTCGTGGAGGCGCACGCGCTTCTGGACGCGGGCACGGGCAAGGCGCTCGCCCCCTACCGTTCGGTCTTCTTCACCGACAAGGACGAGCCCCGCGCGGCGAAGTCCTTCGGCACCAAGGCGGTCCCGGAGGAGATCAAGCAGGCGCTGCTCGACGAGCAGGCGCGGCTCGTCCCGCTCTTCGACAGCCTGCGCGCCGCCCGGGCGCTGGCGCGCACGCGCGGTCTGTTCCGGCTCGCCGCAGAGATCCACCGCCGCGTCGAGGCGCAGAAGACCCGGCTCGGCGCCCTCGATTTCGACGATCTGATCCATAAAACCCTCGACCTCCTCTCGCGGGTGGGCGCCTCCTGGGTCCTGTTCAAGCTCGATCGGGGCGTCGATCACGTCCTGGTCGACGAGGCGCAGGACACCAACCCGCAGCAATGGGAGATCCTGCGCACGCTCACCGCCGAGTTCGCCGCGGGCGAGGGCGCGCGGGGCCTGCGCCGCACCCGCTTCGCCGTCGGCGATCCCAAGCAGTCGATCTACAGCTTCCAGGGCGCCGACCCACGGGAATTCGAGCTGACCCGGCGCGCCTGGGAGCGGGCCGCGCGGGACGCCGAGGACGACTTCGCCGACGTGAGCCTGCGGCTCTCCTTCCGCACCGCCTCCCACGTGCTGGCGGCGGTCGATGCCGTCTTCCAGGTCCCCGAGCACTTCGCCGGCCTGTCCTTCGAGGCGGGCGCGCCGGGCACGGTCCACGCCTCCGCCCGGGCCGGCGTGCCCGGCGCGGTCGAACTCTGGTGCATCGAGGAGCCGGCCGAGGCCGAGGAGCCCGATGCCTGGGCCGCGCCCGTCGACGCGCCCGAGGCCAACGCCCCGGCCATCGTCGTCGCCCGCCGCATCGCCCGCGCGGTGAAGACCTGGACCACGACGGGCGACGCCTGCGGCCGGGTCTGGCGGCCCGGCGACGTGCTGATCCTCGTGCGCAAGCGCTCGGCCGCCTTCGAGGAGGTGATCCGGGCGCTGAAAGGTCTCGGCGTGCCGGTGGCCGGCCAGGACCGGCTGGAGGTGGCGGGCCACATCGCCGTGCTCGACCTCGTGGCGGTCGGCCGCGCCGGGCTGCTCCCCGCCGACGACCTGACGTTGGCTACTGCGCTCAAGACCCCGCTGGTCGGGCTGACCGACGACGATCTCACCCGCATCGCCGCACGCCGGCCCTTCGAAGAGACGCTGGAGGACGCCCTCGCCCGTCACGCCGAGGCCGGCGACGCCGCCGCGATCCGCGGCCGGGAGGCGCTGCGGCTCTGGATCCGGCTTGCGGCGCAGAACGGCCCGTTCGGCTTCTACGCCGCCCTGCTCGGGCCGCACGGGGGGCGCAGCCGCTTGGTCGCCCGGCTCGGCGGCGAGGCGGGTGACGCGATCGACGTGTTCCTGGCCCAGGCCGCGGAGGCCGAGACCGGCACCGACGCACCCTGCCTCGACGCCTTCCTCGCCGATTACGTGGTGCAGCCCGGCCGCGGCCGGTCCGGCCTCTCGGTCAAGCGCGACCTCGAATCCGGCCGGGACGAGGTGCGGGTGATGACGGTTCACGGCGCCAAGGGCCTGGAGGCCCCGGTCGTCGTCGTCATCGACGGCTGCGAGCCGCTCGGCCGCAACGACCCGCCGCTGCTCAGCCTCGACCACGCCGCCGACGGCCTGTTGCCGCCGGTCTGGACCGGCGGGCGTACGCAGGATTGCGCGGCCACGCTCCGGGCCCGGTCCACCCTCCAGGCGCGGGCGCGGGAAGAGCACAACCGTCTGCTCTACGTCGCCATGACCCGCGCGGCCGACCACCTCGTGATCGCGCCCTATCGTGGGGCGACGCGGGAAACGCCGGCCTCCTGGTGCGAGATGGTGCGTATCGGCCTGGAGCGGGGCCTGAGTGCCGGCGAGACCCTCGAGACCGACCACGGGGCGATCACCCTCTGGCGTGACGGCTCCGCCGCCTCGCTGGCCGCTGCGGCCCGGGATGCGGCGCCGCCCGAGGCGGAGGCGGTGCCGGCCTGGCTGTTCGCGCCGGCCGCCCCGGAGAGCGAGGCCGCGCCGCCGCTGAGCCCCTCCGGCGCCCTCGGCGCGGCGGACGGCCAGCGCCAGCCCCGACGCCGCCAGGGCGACGCCGAGGCAAGGCGCCGGGGCGCCCTGGTTCACTCCCTGCTCGAACACCTGCCGCGCATCGAGCCCGCCCGCCGTTCGGAGGCTGCGGAGCGCTTTGCCCGCGCCCGTGCGCCGACCCTGGACGAGGTCAAGCGCTGGGACCTCGTACGCTCCGTGCTGCAGCTGATCGAGGCGCCCGACCTCGCCGCGCTCTTCTCTGCGCAAGCCCGCGCCGAGGTGGCGCTCTCGGGCCGAATCAGCGTGGACGGCGTCGCGCGCGACGTGACCGGCCGCATCGACCGCCTCGTGGTGGAGGAGGGCCGGGTCACGCTGTGCGATTTCAAGACCGGCCGCCCACCCGCCGACGGCGCGCCCCTGCCGGAGCGCGAGGCGGCCCAAGTCGCGCTCTACGCGCGCCTCGCCGCCGCGATCTGGCCCGGCCACGCGATCACGGCCCTGCTGGTCTGGACCTCGGGGCCGGTGGTGCGGCGGGTGGAGGGCGTTTCCTAGGCGCCCTCGCCGTCATCGCGCGCGGCTGCGACCGATCCAGCGGCGCGACGTCTCCGGAGAGGTCGCGCCGCTGGATGGCTTGCGCCGAGCCGCGCAAGGACGTGCCGGGGAGCCGAAGCGAGGCGAGCCCGGCCTCAGCTGCTCTTCTTCGGCGTCAGCTTGACGATCTGGCCGTCATCCTCGGTCACCGCGTAGACGGCGCCGTCCGGCCCGACCTTCACGTCGCGGACGCGGTGCTCGAGCGGGATGCGCTCCTCGGTGACGACCTTGTCGCCGTCGAGCTTGAGCAGGACGAGACCGGTGCTGACGAGGCCGCCGATCAGGAACTGATCCTTCCAGGCCGGGAAGAGATCCTTGTTGTAGAGCGCCATGCCGGAAGGCCCGATCACCGGGTCCCAGTAATAGACCGGCTGCACCGTGCCGCCGGCCTGGGTCTGGCCGTCGCCGATCTTCTCGCCCGAATACTCGATGCCGTAGGTCACGACCGGCCAGCCGTAGTTGAGGCCGGGACGCGGGCGGTTCAGCTCGTCGCCGCCGCGGGGGCCGTGCTCCACCGTCCAGAGCCGGCCCTGGCTGTCGAGGGCGGCGGCCTGCACGTTGCGGTGCCCGTAGGACCAGATCTCCGGCCGCGCCTTCTCGCCGCCGGTGAAGGGGTTGTCCTTCGGCGCGCTGCCGTCCGTCTCGATCCGGAAGACCTTGCCGAGCCCGCTCGTCAGATCCTGGGCCTGTCCGCGGGTCTGCTTGTCGGAGCGCTCGCCGACCGTGACGAACAGCTTCCCGTCGGGCGCGAAGACGAGGCGCGAGCCGAAATGCTTGTCGCCGTCGTAGGCGGGCGTCTGGCGGAAGATGATCTTGAGATCGTCGAGCCGCGCCTTGCCGTCGCTCTCGACGAGTTTGGCCTTGGCCACGGTGGTGCCGTTGCCCTTGTCCCGCGGCTCGCTGAAGCTGAAGTAGATCGTGCGGTCGTTGGCGAAGCCCGGGCTGAGCGCGACGTCGAGCAGGCCGCCCTGCCCCCGTGCATCGACCTTCGGCACGCCCGCCACCGGCTGGCCCACCGTGCCGTCCTTGGCCACGAGGCGGATCTTGCCCGCCTTCTCGGTCACGATCATCCGCCCGTCGGGCAGGAACTCCATCGCCCACGGGCTGTCGAGCCCCTTCACCGCGACCGCGGTCTCGACCTCGGACTTCTGCGCGGGCTCCGGCGCCCGGGTCTGGTTGGGCAGGAGCGGCTTGTACTCGGTGTTCGGCGGATCCTTCTCGGCGACCGACGTGCCCGCGCTCGGCGCAGCCGGCGCCTGGAACGACTCGCCCTCGATCCGGGGAGACCGCGTGTCCTGACCGGCGGGCTGCTGGGCGAAGGCGGATGCATCGAGGCCGAGAGCCGCGACGGTGGCGAGCAGAAGCGAGAGGGTGCGCGTCACGTCGATTGATCCTTGTGCGGGTCGCCGATCCTGCCCGCCAAATGGGGCGCTGGGCGCGAACGGCGAGGGTCGCACCGGCTCCGAGACGCCGCGCCGCGCCGCGGACGCCCGGGCCGGACAAGGATTGCGGGGAGGATTCGGGCATGATCCATACCGCGCCAGCGCCTCAGACCCGTGGCGCGGACGAGGTGCCTTGACCGGGCGCCGGGGCGTCGCCAATTCTCGCTCGACCGATAGGCGCCGAACCCGCTCCCCGGTGTCTTCGGGGACCGCGTGTCGAAAGGACGTATGATGGCGACCGTGAAAGTGACCGATGCGAGCTTCGAGCAGGACGTTCTGCAGTCCTCCGAGCCCGTCGTGGTGGATTTCTGGGCGGAGTGGTGCGGCCCCTGCCGTCAGATCGGCCCGGCTCTCGAGGAGATCTCCGTCGATCTTCAGGGCAAGGTGAAGATCGTCAAGGTCAATGTCGACGAGAACCCCGGCATTGCCTCGACCTACGGCATCCGCTCGATCCCGACGCTGATGATCTTCAAGGACGGCAAGCTCGCCAGCCAGAAGGTCGGCGCCGCCCCGAAGGGCGACCTCTCCCGCTGGATCCAGGCCAGCGCCTGACGAACCCGAACCGGACGAAGCATCGTTCGGACAGCCCGGCCGAGAGGCCGGGCTTTTTCGTGCCCGGAGGCCGGCCCGGTCCCTCTTCTCGTGTCACGCCTAAACGCAAGAAGCCCGGCCTTTCGGCCGGGCTCCCTGGTTTCGAGACCCTTATTGAAGGTTCGGCTTAGTAGCTGCCGAACTTGTAGTTCAGACCGGCGCGGATGACCGCGAACTCGGTGTCGTTGCGGCGCTGGGCGCCGGAGACGACGACCACGCCCGGGGAAGCCGTGGTGATCACGGTGCCGGCGTTGTTCACCGCGAAGGCGCCGTTGAGGGCACCGCCGCCGCGATCGAGGTTCACGTACAGACCTTCGACCTTCAGCGTCACGGCCGAGGAGCGGAAGAAGTTCAGGAACGAGTCGGTCGGGAGAGCGTACTCGACACCACCACCCGCGGCGTAGCCGGTGCGGAAGTCGTCGGTGGAGCTGTTCGGCAGGCCGAACTGACGGCCGCCGCCGGCGCCGTAGGCGAAGCCGCCGGTGCCGTAGAACAGGACGCGATCGAAGGCGTAGCCGAGACGGCCGCGGACGGTGCCGAAGAAGTCGAGGCTGGAAACGCCGTTCGGGTTGAAGACCTGCTGGGCGGCGACGCCCGGGAAGGCCGGGTTGCTGTTCACGACCGAGAACTGGTTCCGGTTGCGGCCGAAGTCGACGTACTGAGCGTCAGCCTCGATACCGACGACGACGCCGGAGCCCGGGGTGAACTGATAGTTGTAGCCGATCTGGCCACCGCCGACGAAGCCGTCGCTGCGGTCGTTGCCGCCGAAGGCGATGACGGCGGTCTGGCCGGGACGCACGAGGCCGGTCAGCGAGTTGACGCCGACGACCGAACGGGCGCCGTTGTCCTCGACGCCGAAGCCGTAACCGGCGTTGAAACCGGCGTAGAAACCGGTCCAGGTGAACACCGGAACGGGGGTGAAGACCGGCGGAGCGGCGCGGCGCGGCAGGTCGGCGGCGGAGGCCGCGGCGGTCATCGCCGTGAACGCGGCGAGCGATGTCAGAAGCTTCTTCATTTTTTGATCCCCAGCAGAGAGCCCGATCGAGAAGAAGCTAGACCATTTCCGCCGTTGCCGATGTAGCGGCCAGGACACACCGGCGGCGCAGCAATCGACCTCGCGACCCTTCATGCGAGGTTCCATCCGGCTCCGACACTGGATCTCGTGTTCCGTGAACCGTGTTCTTGTAGACCTTGCGGCCCTGTCGCCGTCACCGGCCGCTAGCGGAGCCGGTTCCTCAAGTCGGCCGGAAGCGGAACACCAATCCAGAGGCGCGTTCGATTGACCGATCGGACATCGAAGCGGCTGGGCCGGCCCCGAAGCGGGTCGTTTCGCCAAGTGAGAGGGCGCCCGTCGATCTTCGCGAGCCCGTCTGCGGGCCGCGAGACTCGGCCGAACGATGATTCGCACGGATGCGGATGCATCCCGACCTTCGAATCGGTCGATCTCTTCGAGCGAGCCGGACCTCGTGTCGCTGAAGAACGCTCGGATGGCGCCGTGATCGGAACTTGCCCTTCAGAGCGGCACGCGTTCCCGCCTCTCCTTTTTCCTGAAACCCGCCCCGGCTTTCCGGCCGCGAATCTAGGTCGGGATCGTGCCGTTGGCCTCGAGCACCGCGCCGGCCAAATAGAGCGAGCCGCAGATCAGCACGCGCGGCGGGCGCTCGAATACCGTGTCGGACAGGCTCGCCAGGGCCGCCTCGACGCTCGGGGCGACAGTGGCCGAGAGGCCGACGGACCCGGCGATCCCGGCCACCTCCTCGGCGGGCCGGGCAGCCATCTGTCCGGTGATCGGCACCGCGATCAGCGAGCGTGCGAGGCCGACGAAGTTCTTGAGGAAGCCCTCGGCGTCCTTGGTGCCGAGGAGACCCACGACGAGGACGAGGGGCACGTCGCTGCGTTCGCCCAGATCGGCCATGGCGGCGGCCAGGATGCGCCCACCATCGGCGTTGTGGCCGCCGTCGAGCCAGAGTTCGGCATCCTTGGGCATCCGCTCGGCGAGCGCCCCGCGCACGAGCCGCTGCAACCGGCCCGGCCAGTCGACGTTGCGCAAGCCTGCCTCGACGGCCGCCGTGCCGATATCGCCGAAGCCCGCCGCGCGCAGCGCCGCGATGGCCGTGCCCGCATTGGTGAGCTGGTGGCGGCCGGCCAGCCGGGGACGGGGCAGGTCGAACAGGTCGGTCTCGTCCTGATAGACGAGCCGCCCGCTCTCCTCGTGGACGGAGAAATCCTGGTTCCCCACGCGCAGGGGCGAGACGCCGATCCGCTCCGCCTCGCGGCAGAGGACCGCGTCGGCTCCGGCATAGTCCTGGGCGGCGATCACCGCCGGGCAGCCGCGCTTGAAGATGCCGGCCTTCTCCACCGCCACCGCCTCGACGGTGTCGCCGAGATATTCCGCGTGGTCGCGCCCGATCGGGGTGACGACGGCGCAGGCCGGGTGCGTGATGACGTTGGTGGCGTCCACCCGTCCGCCGAGGCCGACCTCGAGGAGCAGGACGTCGGCGGGCGCCTCGGAGAACAGCAGGATCGCCGCGGCGGTGGTGATCTCGAAGACGGTGATCGGCTCGGAGCGGTTGGCCGCCTCGCAGCGGGCGAAGGCATCGGCGAGCCGGTCCTCGGCGACGTACTGGCCGCCGCCGATGGCACCGAGCCGGATGCGCTCATGGAAGCGCACCAGATGGGGCGAGGTGTAGACGTGGGCGGCCAGGCCCGCCGCCTCCAAGATCGCCCGCATGAAGGCGATGGTCGAGCCCTTGCCGTTGGTGCCCGCCACGTGGATCACCGGCGGCAGGCGCCGCTCGGGATGGTTGAGCGCGGCCAGCAGGCGCTCGATGCGCCCGAGCGACAGGTCGATCGTGCGCGGATGCAGGGCAAGGAAGCGCGCCATCAGCGCGTCGGAGGATTCCATCTCGCACCAAGACCTTCTGATGGGACGCTCAGGCCGCGTCCGGCAGCGGTTCGGGCGCCGTCGGCGCGGGCGGCTCGGCGGGCGTGGCGGGGGCGCGGCGCACGTCCATCAGCAGGCCGCAGAGCCGGCTGATCGTCTCCTTGAGCTGGTGGCGGTGCACGACCTGATCGACCATGCCGTGCTCGCGCAGATACTCCGCCCGCTGGAAGCCGTCGGGCAGCTTCTCGCGGATCGTCTGCTCGATGACGCGGGGGCCGGCAAAGCAGATCAGGGCTCCCGGCTCGGCCAGATGCACGTCGCCGAGCATGGCGTAGGAGGCGGTGACGCCGCCGGTGGTCGGGTTCGTCAGCACCACGATATAGGGCAGCCGCGCGGCCCGCAGCCGGCGCACGGCGACCGTGGTGCGGGGCATCTGCATCAGCGAAAGGATGCCCTCCTGCATGCGCGCGCCGCCGGAGGCTGCGAACAGCACGTAGGGGGTGCGCTTCTCGAGAGCGGTCTCCGCGCCGCGCACGAAGGCCTCGCCGCCGGCCATGCCGAGCGAGCCGGCCATGAAGGCGAATTCCTGGACCGCGATCGTCGTCGGCAGGCCGCCGACCCGGCCGAAGCCGATCTTGAAGGCGTCGGCCATGCCGGTCTTGGCGCGAGCCTCCTTCAGGCGGTCGACGTAGCGCTTCTCGTCGCGGAACTTGAGCGGATCGGCGGCGACCTCGGGGAGCGGCACGTCGATCCAGGTGCCCTCGTCGAACATCATCTTCAGGCGCGCGGACGCGCTCATCTTGAGATGGTGCTCGGAGCCGGGGATGACCCAGTGGTTCTGCTCGACTTCCTTATGGAAGACCATCTGGCCCGTATCGGGGCACTTGACCCAGAGGTTCTCCGGGGTCTCGCGCTTGAACAGCGTCTTGATCCGGGGCCGCACGACCTCCGAGATCCAGT
The DNA here is from genome assembly GCF_003201865.1 of Methylobacterium sp. B4. Taxonomy (GTDB): domain Bacteria; phylum Pseudomonadota; class Alphaproteobacteria; order Rhizobiales; family Beijerinckiaceae; genus Methylobacterium. Next base: position 64,094 of record NZ_QJJJ01000004.1, read on the forward strand.
TCATCGGCTCGACCATGGCGTCAGATTCCCTGTCCTGCCACGCTGATATCGGAACGCCGCCGCCTCGATGCCAAGGGCCTCTCCGGCTGGATCTCCAGTCGAATCATGCCACGGCCGGGCGGCGGCGGGATGAGAGGGGCGTTCAGGCCCCGGCCGGAGCCTCGGTCGGCACCTGGGCCGCGCTGCGCACGCCCTGCGCCAGCTCGCGCACGAGAGAGGCCACCGCCTCCACCGTGCCGTCCCCGGCCCGGTCCCCCTCGCCGAGGCTGCGGGCGAGCGCGTCGACCAGCGCCGAGCCGACCACCACGCCGTCGGCGCCGCGGGCGATCTCGGCGGCGTGCGCGCCGGTCTTCACCCCGAAGCCGACCACGACCGGCAGTTCGGTATGTGCGCGGATGCGGGCCACCGCCTGCGAGACCCGGCCGAAATCCGGCGTCGCCGTGCCGGTCACGCCGGTGATCGAGACGTAGTAGACGAAGCCGGCCGTGTTCGCGAGCACCGCCGGCAGGCGCTGCGCGTCGGTGGTGGGCGTGGCCAGGCGGATGAAGGCGAGCCCCTTCTCCAGGGCCGGAAGACAGAGCTCCTCGTCCTCCTCCGGCGGCAGGTCGACGACGATCAGGCCGTCGATCCCGGCGGCCTGGGCATCCTCCAGGAAGCGGGGCACGCCGTAGGTGTGGATCGGATTGTAGTAGCCCATCAGCACCACGGGCGTCCGCGCATCGCCCGCGCGGAAGCGGCGCACGAGGTCGAGGGTACCGCGCAGATCCTGTCCGGCCCCGAGCGCCCGCAGGCCCGCGGCCTGGATCGCCGGGCCGTCGGCCATGGGATCGGTGAAGGGCAGGCCGAACTCGACGATGTCGGCGCCCGCCTTCGGCAGCGCCTCCAGCACCTTCAGCGAGGTCTCCGGGTCGGGGTCGCCCGCCATCACGTAGGTGACGAGGGCGGCGCGCCCTTCCGCACGGCAGCGGGCGAACACGGCATCGATGCGGGCGGTCATGGGTCTCGCTCCCGGCGGCACGTCCGGTCTCGGGGTCCGGGATCGGGCGCCGCCGCACCGCTCCCGGCTTCCCCGGCCAGGGCGCGCGCCTACACCATCCGCACGCATCCGTGAAGCGCGGGGCCGTCCGGCCGCGCGCCGAGGGATGCGACTCAGGCGTTCGGCGCGGCAGCGGAATCGAGGGCACCCTCCACCCAGCCGCGCATCAGCAGGTGGGCGATGGCGGTGGCAGGCGGCACGGTCAGCCCCTCCGCATGGGCGCCGGCGATCATCGCGGCCACCTCCGCGCGTGTGAACCAACGCGCATCCTCCAGCTCGTCGGGATCGGTGCGGATCGCCTCGGACAGGGCGTCGGCCACGCAGCCGATCATCAGCGAGGCCGGAAAGGGCCAGGGCTGCGAGGCGTGATAGGCGACCGCGCCGACGGTGATCCCGGTCTCCTCCCGGGTCTCGCGGCGCACGGCGTCCTCGACCGTCTCGCCGGGCTCAATGAAGCCGGCGAGGCAGGAATACATCCCCGGCTTGAAGTGACGGCCGCGCCCGAGCAGGCAGCTCTCGCCGCGCCGGACCAGCATGATCGCCACCGGGTCGGTGCGGGGAAAGTGGTGCAGGCCGCAAGACCCGCATTCGCGGCGAAAACCCCCTGCCCCGATCACGGTCGGATGGCCGCAATTGGCGCAGAAGCCGTTCCGCGCGTGCCACGCCAGCAGGGACTTGGCGGTGGCGAGCAGGCCCTGCTCCTCGCGCTCGACCGCGCCCTCGGCCGCCAGCGCCCGCAGGTCGAGGGCGCGGTAGGCGGGCGCGGGGAACGCCTCGGCCGCCTCGGCGGCGACGGCGGCCGCGAAGACCGGCCGGCCCTCGACCCGGCCGAGGAAGATCTCGTGGGCGCGCTCGCCGGCGCTTCCGGCCTCGTCCGGCACGAGCAGGGCGGTCGCCGTCCCTCCGTCCGGCGCGGCGCGTACAATCATCGCCTCGCCCGCCATCAGGACGAGGCGGGCCTCCGGTCCCGCCGCCGCGAGCGAGGGGGCCGGGCCGAGTTCCGCGGAGTGCCGCACGAGGCGGCTCGCGGCGTAGGCCAGCGCCTCGCGGCCGGGGGAGGAAGCGGTCACGCAGAAATCCTCAGGCGGCCGCGAACAGGGCCGCGGCCCGTTCGAGCAGCGCGGCGCGGGCATGGGCCGGATAGGCCTTCCGCTCGCCGACGCCCCAGACCGGTCCGGGCCATGCCGGATCGGAGCGGAAGCGTGCCACCACGTGGACGTGGAGCTGCGGTACCACGTTGCCCAGCGCGGCGACGTTCACCTTGTCCGGGCGGGCCAGGGCCTGTACAACCTTGACCGTTATCCGAATCTCCTCGAAGGCGGTCGCCGCGTCCTCCGGCGACAGGTCGGTGAGTTCGCTCAAGGCCGGCCGCCGCGGCACGAGGATGAGCCAGGGAAAGCGCGCGTCGTCCATCAGCAGGACGGAGCTGAGGGCGAGGTCGCCGACCGGATGGGTGTCGGCGGCGAGCCGCGGATCGAGGGCGAAGGCGTCGGTCATGCGGGGGATCTAGAGCATCGGCCCGGAAAGTGGTGTCCGGTTTGCGGCGTGACCGATGCGGCGAAGGGACCGGCATCGGCCCGGAACGTGCTGTCCGGTTTTCGGCACCGCGCGAAAGCAAGGGATCGCACCCGTCGCGTTCGGGGAATCGTCGGCGTGATTTCAGTCTCGATTAACCATGTTCTGTCACGCTTCACCGCAGCGATCGAGAATCGGCGCGCGGCTGGCCGCGCCACGGTCGCGCTGGATGATGCGATGACGGACGGTGCGGCCGGGGAAAGCGGGAACGCGGTCGTCGCCATCGTGGCGGCGCGAACACCGGCCCCCCTCGTCCTCGCGCTGCACGGCCTGTCCTGCAGCGCCTGCATCGTGCCGGTTTCGGGGCAGACCGCCGACGAACTCGCCGCGCATGCCCCCGACGTGATCGTGGTCGAGGCCGAACCCGGCCGCTTCGACGCCGCGGCCCTGATCCGCGTCCTGCGGGCGCAGGAGACCCTGGCGCGCACGCCCATCCTTCTCGTCGCCGCGGGCGAGGCCCGGAGCCTGCGCCGGATCGGCCGCGAGGCCGGCGCCACCGACGTGCTCGCCAAGCCCTTCGACGCGCTGGAATTGCGCGAACGGGTCGGCGTGCTCGCCGAATTGTCGCTCGCGCGCCGGGAGAACGACCGTCAGGCGGTCGCCATGCAGCGCGACGCGGCCCGCGCGGTGGCCGATGCCGCCTCCCGCGAGCGCGAGATCATCCGCCGCCTGATGCTCGCGGCGGAATTCCGGGACGATCAGGCCGGCGACCACCTCACCCGCGTGGCCGGCTGCGTCATCGCGGTGGCCGAGGGGCTCGGCCTGACCTCGGCGGAGGCCGACGACGTGGCCTTGGCCTCGACCATGCACGACATCGGCAAGATCGGCGTGCCCGACCACATCCTGATGAAGGCGGGCCCGCTCACGCCGGAGGAGTGGGACGAGATGCGCCAGCACGCCCTGCGCGGCTACCACATGCTGCACGACAGCCCCTCGCGCCTCCTCCAGATCGCCGCCGAGATCGCCCTGACCCATCACGAGCGCTGGGACGGCACCGGCTATCCCCGCGGCCTCAAGGGCGAGGAGATCCCCCGCGCCGGCCGGATCGTGGCCGTGGCCGACGTGTTCGACGCGCTGATCTCACAGCGCAGCTACAAGCCGGCCTGGCCCCTGGAGAAGGCCCGCGCCCATCTCGAGTCCGAGGCGGGCCGGCATTTCGATCCGGCCTGCGTGGCTGCCTTCCTCTCCCGCTGGGACGACATCGTCGCCCTCGTTCAGGAGCGGGCGGCGTAAGGAGCCGCCCGGGGCGCCGTCTGACATTTCGCTGACAGCCGCCGTCAGGCGCCCGCAGCCCGCCGGGTGGGATCGAGAGCCCGTCGCCACCTGCAAGCGGGAGCCGCTCCATGAACACGCACAAGACTCTGATCGCCGCCCTGATGTCTGGCGCCCTGATCGCCGGCACCGCCGCACCGGCCCTGGCGGGCGGACCTGTCAAGGACGCGATGCCGATCGACCAAGTGCTGCAGAAACTGTCCGAGGCCGGCTACACGGACGTGCGCAGCATCGAGGCGGATGACGGCGTCTGGAAGGCCAAGGCCAGCCGCGACGGCCGCAGCGTCAAGGTCTCGGTCGATCCGCAGAGCGGCGCCGTCGCGGAGAAGGGCGCCCGCGCGCACGACGACGATTGAGGGCGAGGATGGAGGGAGCGGCGTTGCGCGAGGCCTGGACTCCGGGCCCCGGGCCTCGCGCAACGCCGCTGCGCGGTGCGGGTAGTGGTCGGGACGCCTTCCAGGCGCTAGAAGCGCTGCTTGATTCCGATCCGGCCGCTTGCCGGTCCGAAGGCGCGCCTCCCTTGCCATTTCCGACACTGCCCTCCCCCCTCGCCCGGGCGCTCACCGAGCGCAACTATGCCGAGCCGACCCCCGTCCAGCAGGCGGTGCTCGACGCCGCCCCCGAGCGCGACCTGCTCGTCTCGGCCCAGACCGGTTCGGGCAAGACCGTCGCTTTCGGTCTGGCCGTCGCCGGCACCCTGCTCGGGCCTGACGAGACCCTGCCGCCCCCGGGCGCCCCTCTGGCGCTGGTCATCGCGCCGACCCGCGAGCTGGCGCTGCAGGTGCAGCGGGAGCTGACCTGGCTCTACGCGCAGACGAATGCCCGCGTCGTGCCTTGCGTCGGCGGAATGGACCCGCGCCGCGAGGCCCGGGCGCTGGAGGCCGGCACGCACATCGTCGTCGGCACGCCGGGGCGCCTGCGCGACCATCTGGAGCGCGGCCGGCTCGTCACCGAGGGCCTGCGCGCCGTCGTCCTCGACGAGGCCGACGAGATGCTCGACATGGGGTTTCGCGAGGATCTCGAGTTCATCCTGGCGGCGACTCCGGCGGAGCGGCGCACGCTGCTGTTCTCGGCGACCCTGCCCAAGGCCATCGTGATGCTGGCCGAGCGCTACCAGCGCGACGCCCTGCGCCTGGCCGTGGTCGGCGAGACTCGCGGCCATGCCGACATCGTCTACCGTGCCGTGCGGGTGATGCCCCGCGAGATCGAGCACGCCGTCGTCAACGTGCTGCGCTACGTCGATGCCCCGGTCTCGATCGTGTTCTGCAACACCCGTGACGGGGTGCGCCATCTCCAGGCCTCGCTGACCGAGCGCGGCTTCTCGGCGGTCGCGCTCTCGGGCGAACTCGGCCAGGGCGAGCGCAACGCCGCGCTCCAGGCCCTGCGCGACGGGCGCGCCCGCGTCTGCGTCGCCACGGACGTGGCCGCCCGCGGCATCGACCTGCCGGGCCTCGATCTCGTCATCCACGCCGACCTGCCCCACGACGCCGAGGTGATGCAGCACCGCTCCGGCCGCACCGGCCGCGCCGGCCGCAAGGGCACCAGCGTCGTGCTGGTGCCGGCCTCCAAGCGGCGGCGGGCCGAGCAGATGTTCGCCATCGCCAAGGTGAGCCCCGATTGGAGCGGGCCGCCCAACGCCGACGAGATCCGCGTGCTCGACCGCGAGCGGATGATGTCCGATCCCCTGCTCTCCGAACCGGAGACGGAGGAGGAGCGCGAGTGGGAGCGGGACTGGGCCGAGGCGCTGATGGAGCGCTTTCCGCCCGAGCGCCTCGCCGCGGCCTTCGCCCGCCTCTACCGCTCGCGCATCCCCGTGCCCGAGGAGGTGACCGATCCGGCCTACGACGTGAGCCGGCGCCCGGAATCCCGCGGCAGCGTGCCGGTCGGAGCGCCGCGGGTCGGCGAGGACGAGCCGGCGACGTGGTTCCGGCTCAATCTCGGCCGGCGCGACCGGGTCGAGCCGCGCCGCCTGCTGCCGATGCTGACCCGGCGGGGGCAGATCGGCCGCGGCGATATCGGCGCGATCCGGATCTCCGACCGGGAGACGGCCTTCGAGGTGCGCACCAGCGCCGCGGAAGATTTTGCCGCCGCCTTCGCCCGGCGCGGTCCGCCCGATGTCCGCGTCGAGCGGATGCAGGGCGAGGGACCGGCGCAGAAGGTTCAGAAGAGCCCCCGCGCCCAGCGCCATCGCCGCGAGGCCGGCAAGGCGCAGCAGAACGGCTGATCCGAAGATCGTTTCAAAGGAGGCCCGGCGCATCGGCGCCGCGGCAGCGCGACCCATTCGAAGCCTCCGATCCCGCCGGACCGGAGGCTTTCGCCTGTCATACCGTTCTCCGATCGAACGCTTCGGATGTTGCGAGGCCCCGTCATCGCGAGCGTCAGCGAAGCGATCCAGGGCGCGACATCCCCGGAGGGGCTACGGCCTGGATTGCTTCGGCTTCGCCTCGCAAAGACGAAGGAAGATCCCGAAGCGACCATCCGGAAACGGTATCATGCGCTCCGGTTGATGAATTCGGCATCCCCCGCTTCCTGGCGAGGTGCAAGCCATGGTGGGGTTGGAAAGAACCCCAGGGCGATCGACCGGAACGCGCCGCGAGCCGCTACTTGTCGCCGAGCAGGCCGCTCACGGCCGCGTCCCAGCCCTCGCGGATCTGACGGCCGCCGGGAATCTTCACGCCGAGCAATTCCGGCTCGTCCGACGCCTCGCGTGCGGCGGGCGGGCTGGCGGCCGGAGCCTGAGCCGAGGCGGTCTGCGTCGGCTTCGCCTCGGGCGCGCGGGCGCGGGCCGGCGCCACGGTCTTGCGGGCAGCTTCGGCCTTGATGGCCTCGGACTTGATGGCTTCGGGCTTGCTCGCTTCGGCCTTCCCGCGCTCCGGCTTCGCCGCCTCGGTCCGGGCCGTCTCCGGCTTCGTCGCCGGCAGGGAGACGAATTTGGCGGGTTGCTCCGCCTTGGCGCGCACGGTCTCCGACCGGGTCGGCGGGAGTGGCACCGCAACCTTCGCCGGGGAGACGGAGGCCGTCGTCCGGGCGGCGGGCGGAACCGTCTGGACCGGCTCGATCGGCAGAGCCGCCGGGCCGGGCGGGACGGAGGCGGGTGCCGCCTGGACCGATGCCGCCTGGACCGGCGCAGGCGCCGCGATCGCTGCGGGCGGCGGCTCGGCCGCGGGCAGGCTCGCCCGGCGCAATTCCGGCGGCGGCTCGGCGGAAGCGGTGGCCAGGGCCGGGACGCCGTCCTTCAGGTCGGGCCATTGCGAGGCGACAGGGGCGACCGGCGCGCTCCGGACGGGCCGAGCCCGCGGATCGGCCAGATCGGAGAAGAACGAGAAGGCGCCCGCGGCGAAGGCGAGCACGGCGACGCCCCCGCCGCCGATGGCGGCGATGGTGCGCATCCGCGGTCGAGCGGAAGCCTTGCTCCCGCCTCGGCGGGCCTCTGACGGGTGGATTGCCACCGACATGCGGTCGGCCTCTTGCACGTTGTACCCCTGCAACAACACGGCCTCGGCATTGCGGCGGCAAGATGTCCGACGGTTACCCCACAGTGTTGGGCCGTCGGCTACGCTTGCGCATCTGTCTGAAAACCGGTCGCGACATCGCGTCGTTGATTCGCGGTATCCCGGTTCCAAGTGTCCCGCGGATCCAGATCAGACCAGCGATCTATAAGCCCCCGGCGTTTAACGGAGCGTTGAGGACGCAGCGGGCACGCCGCGACCCGGCCGGGCAATCATAAGAAAACATCAATCATAAGAAAAACATCAGTGTGCCCTGCGACCCCGTGCTGCGGTGGCGGCATGGACTTTCGTCCGGGGATCGGTCACGGTGATCATGTGCCGAATTCGTAGAAATCTGAGCGTTTTATCCGATGTCGGCTTGCCGAACAGTCCCGGATCGGGCCTGCCCGCGACGCCGCCGTCGGGCGGCGGCCTGACCGATCGCGAGGGCCCGTGCCGAACCCCGCCGCGACGCATTCCGCGCTTTCCCCCACGATGACGCGACCCGCACACGGATCGGCGCCCGAGGAGGCGGCTGCCCCCGCGCGGCCGCCCGTGCCGTTCTGGGCCGGCTGGCCGACGCGCACCCGCCTGATCCTGGCGGTGCTCGCCATCGACATCGTCGCGGCTCTGGTCTCATGCGGCGTCATCGTGGTCACCGCGCGCAACGCCGTGCAGGTCGAGATGGCGGCGAGCCTCGCCACGGTCGAACCGCTGGTGGCCGACACGATCCGCTCCCTGCGCAGCCCCAGCCCCGACAGCGTGCTCCACACCCTGGACCTCCGCTTCCAGGCCCTGCGCCACGTGCGCGTGACCATCCTCGATGCCGAGGGACGGCGGATCGGCTTCGGCCCGTCGGAGAGCGGGCGGGAGGCGCGGCGGGCCCCGCGCTGGTTCGTCCGCCTGATCGCCCCCGAGCCGCACCAGCACGACCTGCCGATCATGGTCCGGGGCGAGCGGATCGGGACCGCGGCGATCACGACCCAGCCGCTCGACGAGATCGAGGAGGTCTGGGGCTATGCCCGCTCCCTGGCTCTCGCGAGCCTGATCCTCAACCTCGCGGTCCTGGCCGCGCTTTTCCTGGCGCTCGGGCGCATCCTGCGGCCTCTGGAAAGCCTCGCCGACGGGCTGACCCGGCTGGAGCGCCACGACTATACCGCCCATCTCGACCCGCCGGCCTCCCGCGAACTGGCGGTGATCGCCGAGCGCTTCAACCGCGTGGCCGGCGCGCTCTCCGAGGCCCGAGCCGCCAAGAGCCGGCTCAACCGGCAGCTGCTCACCGCCCAGGACGACGAGCGCGCCCGCATCGCCCTCGAACTTCACGACGAGTTCGGCCCCTGCCTGTTCGCGCTGGAGGCCAACGCGGCTTCCGTCTCGCGGCTCGCCGCCAGTTCCGGCCCGGTCGACCGCGACCGTCTCGCCGCGCGGGCCGGCGACATCGGCGGCATCGTCGGCCAGCTCCAGGGCCTCAACCGCGACCTGTTGAACCGCCTGCGCCCCCACGCCCTGGGCGAGGTCCCGCTCCGGGATTGCCTCGCCCTGCTCCTGCGCGATTTCGGCCGGCGCCACCCCGACACCGCCTTCGAAGGACATTTCGAGGAGCTCGCCCGCGGCTACGGCGACATCGTCGATCTCACCGTGTTCCGCTGCATCCAAGAGAGCAGCACCAACGCCGTGCGTCACGGCGCGGCTCGGCACGTGCGGGTCGAGGCGGTCGAGGAAGACGGCGCGGCCGGGACGCTCCTGCGGGTGAGCATCCGCGACGACGGCAAGGGCATCACCCCCGGCCACCGGATCGGCCTCGGCCTGTCCGGGATGCGCGAGCGCGTCGAGGCCCTGGGCGGTCAGTTCAACCTGGAGAAGGGCTCTCTTGACAACGCTCCGTCGGGAACCGTTGTCCGGATCAGCATACCGATCGATCCCGAGCGCGACGAGGACGAGGCTTCGGCCCCGCCGCCCGCGCCGCAACTCAAGTGATGCGTGTACGATGAACGCGCCGATCAGCAATCCCATGTCCCGAGCCGCCGCGAGCAAGGGGGCCGCCGGCCCCGTCCTGGTCATCGACGACCACCCCATCGTCCTGCAGGGCTGCCGCCGCGTGCTGGAGGATGCCGGGATCGAGACCGTGGTGGAGGCGACCGGCGTCGTTTCCGGCTACCGCGCCTTCCACCGCCTGCGCCCGCCGGTCGTGATCTGCGACCTCACCTTCCAGGGCAGCGGCCTCGCGGGCCTCGCCCTGATCCGGCGCATGCGCGGGATCGAGCCCGAGACGCGCGTGCTCGTCTTCTCGATGCACAACGATCCCGTCATCGTCTCGCGGGCGCTGGAGGCCGGGGCTTTGGGCTACGTGCTCAAGGACCATGCCTCGAACGAGCTGTTCCAGGCCTTCGAGCGGGTGCGTGCGGGCGAGGTCTTCCTCGACCGGCGGCTTGCCACCGAGGTCGCGATGCTGCGCGCCGACCCGCGCCGCACGCCGGAGACGCAGCTCACGCCCCGCGAGCAGCAGATCCTCGCCCGCCTCGCCCAGGGCAAGTCCTACGGCGCCATCGCTGCCGACCTCTCGGTGAGCTACAAGACCGTGACCAACGCCTGCTCGCAGATGCGCCAGAAGCTCAGGGTGCGCACGCTGGCCGAGCTGATCCACGTGGCGGTGACGCAGGCGCAGCGGCAGGGCTGATTTCCCCTCAAACGACGGAGCGCTGTTCTTGGCCGATTTCCCCTCCGCCGGGCGCTTCTCTCGGGAGGCGTGGGCCCGCAACCTCGCGGCCTACGAGACGATCCGCACGATGCCCTTCAACGCGGAGCTCGCCGCGGGCACGCTCAGCCACGAGCGCTTCCGCCGCTACATCGTGCAGGACGCGCATTACCTCATCGGCTTCGGCCGGGCGCTCGCTCTCGCGGCGGCCAAGGCGCCCCATCCCGACCGGATCGTCCAGTTCGCCCGCGGCGCCGAGACCGCGATCGTAGTCGAGCGGGCGCTGCATGGCGGCTTCCTGCGCGACTTCGGCATCGATGCCGAGACCTTCGCGGCCACGCCGCTCTCGCCGGCCTGCGATCACTACGTCGCGTGGTTGATGGCGAGCGCCTACGCCGAGCCCTACGAAGTCGTGCTCGGCGCGCTCCTGCCCTGCTTCTGGATCTATGCCGAGGTCGGCCGCGACATTTTTTCCCGTGCGCGGCCGGACAACCCCTACCGCGCCTGGATCGACACCTATGCCGGCGAGGAGTTCGGCGCGGCGGTGGCGGCGATGATCGCGGCCACCGACGAGGCGGCGGATTCGGCTTCCCCCGCCCTGCTTGGGCGCATGCACGCCGCCTACGCCCACGCCACCCGCCTCGAATACGGCTTCTGGGACGGCGCCTACCGGGATCTGGCCTGGCCGATCTGACATTCCGGGCGACGCGCGTGACAGCTTGGCCGCGTCCTTGCACGGCGATGTTGCGATAGGCCGTTGCACCTGCGACGGTGAGGCGATTGAACGAGAACGAGCGAACAATCCAGTCGCCCTGTGAAGGGCGCAAGCTCGATAGAGGGGGGTGGGGCGGATATGGCGTCAGGCTTGGCGAGTGACCTCTTCCGGATCAAGACGCTCGAACGGCTCAACGCCGACGCCGAGTCCGGCGAGAACAAGCTGGAACGCCATCTCGGCCCCTGGAGCCTGATCGGCCTCGGCATCGGCGCGGTGATCGGGGCCGGCCTGTTCTCGCTGACCGGCATCGCCGCGGCGGAGCATGCGGGCCCGGCGGTGACGCTCTCCTTCGCCATCGCGGCGATCGGCTGCGCGCTCGCGGGCATGTGCTACAGCGAGCTCGCCGGCATGATCCCGGTCGCGGGTTCGGCCTACACCTACACCTACGCCACGATGGGCGAGTTCATCGCCTGGATCATCGGCTGGGATCTGGTGCTGGAATACGCCGTCGGCGCGGCCACCGTCTCGGTCAGCTGGTCGCGCTACGTCACGCGCTTCATGCGGGACACCCTGGGCATCAATCTGCCGGGATCGCTCGTCCACTCGCCCTTCGAGACCTACCAGCTCGCCGACGGCACGATGGCGCACGGCCTCGTCAACGTGCCGGCGATCCTGATCGTCGTGGCGGCCTCCAGCCTGCTCATCGTCGGCATTCGGGAATCGGCCCGGGTCAACGGCGCGGTTGTGATCCTCAAGCTCGCCGTCGTGGCCACCGTGATCGGTGTCGGCCTGTTCTACGTGAAGGCGCAGAACTACGACCCCTTCCTGCCGGCTAACACCGGCACCTTCGGCGAGTACGGCTGGAGCGGCGTGATGCGGGCGGCCGGCGTGGTGTTCTTCGCCTATGTCGGCTTCGACGCGGTCTCGACCGCGGCGCAGGAGGCCAAGAACCCCCAGCGCAACATGATGATCGGCATTCTCGGCTCGCTGGCGATCTGCACGGTGCTCTACATCGCGTTCGCGGGCGTGCTGACCGGCCTCGTCCACTACGACGCCATGCGCGGCGATGCCGCCCCCGTGAACACAGCGATCGCCGCCACACCCTTCCCGTGGCTGAAGAGCCTCGTCACCTTCGGCGTGATCTGCGGCTTCTCGACCGTGATCCTCGTGCTGCTGCTCGGCCAGAGCCGGGTGTTCTACTCCATGTCGAAGGACCGCCTGCTGCCGGCCTTCTTCTCGGCGATCCACCCGAAGTGGAAGACGCCCTACCGCTCGAACCTGTTCTTCATGGTGTTCACGAGCGCGCTCGGCGGCTTCCTGCCGATCTCCCAGCTCGGCCACATGACCAGCATCGGCACGCTGCTCGCCTTCATCCTCGTCTGCGCGGGCGTGGTCATCCTGCGCCGCACCCAGCCCGACGCGCCGCGCGCCTACCGCACGCCGCTGGTGCCCTTCGTGCCGATCCTCGGCGCCCTGTTCTGCCTCGGAATGATGCTTTCGCTCGACGGAGACACCTGGCTGCGTCTCATCATCTGGCTGGCGATCGGCCTCGTGATCTACTTCGCCTGGAGCCGCAAGCACAGCCGCGTCGGCCGCGAGGAGGGCGCGGGCGCGACGACGGCTTTGTGAGGTGACGATGGCGGCTGCCCGCTCCACCGCGGGTGGCCGCCTCATCGGCTATCTGAGAGAAGCGCGGACCTCCCGGATTCGCTTCGGTTCCGCCTTGCGATGACGGGAGGACCGCTCGCACCGTGGTTGCGAGCCGTCGGGCGATGCGGAGCGGGGACGGGAGCCGGTCGCGCGCTGCCGCTCCTCTCGAGGCGCCCTCAGGCCCGACGGGCGAGGGCCAGCACCGGCGGCTCGGCGAGGGGGACGATCGGGCGGCCCACCTCGATCGACTGGCGCTCGCGGGCGATGAAGGCGGTCGGCATCTCGGCCTGCATCTCCGCCTCGACCTTGCGCAGCTGCGCGTCCGAATGGGCGGGGTGCAGGTGGATGATGGCGAGCGCCTTGGCACCCGCGCCCTTGGCCAGTTCCACGCCCTTCTGCCAGGTCGAGTGGCCCCAGCCCTTGCAGCAGGGATACTCGCCTTCGGTGAACATGCCGTCGTAGACGAGCAGGTCGGCGCCCTCGACGAAGCGGCACAGCTCCGGGTCGGGCCAGTTCGCGCCGTGCTCGATGTCGCTGATGATGCAGAGCCGTTTGCCGGCATGGTCGAAGCGGTAGCCGGTCGAGCCCTGGGGATGGTCGAGCAGGATGGTGTCGACCCGGCTCCCGTCGGCGAAGGTCAGCGGCTCGCCGGCGCGGAAGCCGTGATGCTTGAAGGTGCAGGGCAGGACGTCGAGGGTCACGGGGAAGAGCGGCGGCGAGAACAGGCGGTCGAGGGCGCCCTCGGCGCTCGCCCCGTCCAAGTTGCCGCAATAGGTGTGGATCGTGCGCGCGCAATCCATCACCACGGGCTTGAAGAACGGCAGGCCCGCCGTGTGGTCGAGATGCAGGTGGCTGAACAGCAGGTCGATGTCCTGCGGAAGGCTGTCGCGGCAGCCGCGCCCGAGGGCGCCGAGGCCCGAGCCCGCATCGATCACGAAGAGGCGATCCCCGCAACGGATCTCCAGGCACGGCGTATTCCCGCCGAACTCGGCCGTCTCCGGGCCGCTGACCGGCGTCGAGCCGCGGACGCCCCAAAAACGAAGGACGAGGGAGTCGTCCTTGGCTGGATGTGGCAGGGTCATGGATCGGCACCAATGCCCGGCCTCACGCCGGGCGTTCTCGGGTGGCAGCGGCGCCGCCGCGCGCATGTGCGGCGGTCCTTCGGCCCCTCATCGGGCACGGAGTGTACCGCGTTGAGATGGGGGCCCGCCATTCGGGTGCGTGTGCGTGCCCGCACACGCCGTTTCGAACGACTCTCGATCAGCGCTGCGCCACCCGCTCGACCGGAGCCGGCGCGCCGGTGACGTCCGGCGGAGGCAGCGGTCCCTCGATCGCGGCCCGGACGAGGTTCGGCCAGGTCTGTGCGTAGCGCCGGACCGGCTCTGCCATGCGGGGCGCGCCGGCGTAGGGCGGCACGAAGTCGGCGGTGCGGACGGCGAGCGAGGGGCTGTCCGTCCCGATCCAGACGGCCCAGACCGCCTCCGGCACGGGCGGCGGGGGCGGAGCCTTGCGCCGGGCCGGAATCAGGACGACCTCCTGGCCGGCATAGGCCAGCGCCTCGGGCCGGCTGATCTCGCCGACGGGGACGCCCTGGCCGATCCGCGCCGCCCAGAAGGCGTGCTGGCCGCCATCCGAGTAGGTGGTGCGCACGGCGGCCGCGCCCTCGTCCACGAGGGCGGCGATGCGCTGTGTTTCGTCCCGGTGCAGCGAGGCGAAGGCCGCTTCCTTGGCCGGATCGGCTGACGGCGCGAACACGTAGCGCCCGCCCGCGACGTTTACCGTCGGCTCCTCGCCCGTTGCCTCGAAGCGGTCCGAACCTTCCTTGAGCTGGCGCCAGAACGGCATGTTCGGGTCGGTGCGGTGCCGGGCGAGGTTCGCGGCGGTCATCCGGAAGGGAAAGGACTGGAACTGGAATGCCCCTTGTCCGCCGGCAAAGGCCTCGCGGGCGATGGCGAAGAGTTCGCCCGCCACGGCATCCGTCATGGCAAAGCACCCCATGGAAGAGCAAACGCCGTGCACCATCACCGCCGAGCCGGTCGAGCCGTGCGCCCGGTCGTAGGTGTTGGGGTAGCCGATGTCGAAGGAGAGGTAGTAGCGCGAGTTCGGGTTCATCTGGCTCTTGGCCACGGTGTAGAACCCTTCCGGCGTCTGCCGGTCACCGGTCTTGGTCTTCGGGCCGAGTTGCCCCGACCAGCGGCAGATCGGGTAGGTCTTGATCGGCACGTAGCGCCCGGCGGCGTTGCGCTTCCAGAGCTCGATCTCCGATTCCTTCTTGTAGGCCCGCAATACGATCGGCGAGGCGGCGTTCGTGCCGCGCGCGGCCATCAGCGCCAGGGTCGCGGCGGGGATCGGCGCCCGCGCCTTGTCGGCCCGCGCGGCCGGAGCGAGGCCCGCGAGGAGGAGCAGGCCGAGGAGGACGAGCGGCAGGACGCGGAGCGGAGGCCCATTGGGAACGGGACAAGCGGAGGAAGGGAGCATGCATCGTCCCGGTGAGGCCGACGCGCGGCCGGCGACGCCTGCAGGCATCGGCGTGGAGCAGTGTCCGAGCAATAGGGCCGTTTTACGAAAGCGCCGAGACCGGATGGGCTCCCGCTCGCCCGTTATCCTCCCCCCGGCCGTGTCAGGCGGCCTTCTCCTTGCGCCGCCGGCCCGGCCGCGCGAAGACCTTCTTCCTCGGGGGTCGAGCCTCTTCCGGTTCCTGGTTCCGGCCGAGGCCGATCGACTTCGCGAGCGCCGCGCGCTCGGCCGAGTAGTTGGCGGCGACCGTCGGGTAGTCGGCCGGCAGCCCGTAGCGCCGGCGATACCCCTCGATGTCGAGGCCGTGTGCCGCCAAGTGCCGCTTCAGCGTCTTGTAGGGGCGGCCATCGATGAAGGAGATCAGCGCGTCCGGGGTGATCGACCGGCGAATCTGCGAGGGCGTCGCCCTTTCTCTCAGATCCTCGGCTTCGGGATCGGGTAACGCCGACAGGTCGGACAGAGCCGAGTGCACCCGAAGGATGAGGGCCGGCAGATCGACGGACGGCAGCGGATGGCTGGAGACATAGGACGAGACGACGTCGACCGTGAGCCCCTGCAGCGACGTGCCGTGGCCATGCTCGACCGGCGCCGAACCGTGGGCACGATGGTGGTGCAACGCCTCGTGCCCGGCATGGCCCCTGCCCTGGCCGCCCGGGAAGCGCCAAGCCCGGCGCCGCGACCGCTCTGACGGCTCCGGCGCCCGCTCGACGGGCTCGTCTGCCTTGTCACTCGGCCGAAGCCAATTCAGCCGCGGACGTGCCCGCTCCTCCTCCGTGAAGCGGTCTTCGGGTCGCAGGAACTCGTCCGAGACGTCCCGCATCTTGCCGGTCAGGTGGCCGGGAAATGCCTCAAGCGTGCTCAACTTCGCCGCCTCCTGCCGTGTTCGAACGCGCGTCATCATGCTCCGTCGCGAAATGCCGCGCGAGCCTCGCGCGGTGGCGAGGGTCCTTCAAGGTCGCATGACCATACCAGTCAGCCCCTCTCAGAAGGGACTTGCCGCATGAGTGGAGGCCTTCGATCTCCAGTCGGGCGAGGTTGTACATCAGGTCGTCGTCGCTGCTCTCGTTCGCCACGCGGTTCGCTTCCGCGAAGATCACGCAGCCGGGATTGTCCTTGAGCGCCTCGGCCAGCTCCGCCCGGATATGGGCGGGATCGGTGGCGGCAAAGCCCAGCTTCGCCCAGACATATCCGCCGACATCGATGTTCGCGTGGACCGTGATGCGCCCGATGCCGAGCCGATCGTAGATTTCGACGCTCGCGCGCATCATGCGTCGTGCCGCTCCGCCGCGGTGGCGATCCGCCATGGCGAAGTAGGTATGCTCGACGCTCCATGTGCGAGATCGGCCGCGCGTGAAGGTCCGGGCGATCTTGATGTCGTCCTCGCCCCTACGGTTGACGGCCCGCATCACGACGGTAGCTGGAGCCCTGGCTGTCTGCCCGGCCTTCGCCGCCCAGGTGATGATCAGGGGCACGTCCGAGGGAACGCCTGCTAGAAGGTATGTCGAAGCGAGACGCACAGCGGCTTCGTCGTGGAACAATCCTGTTCGCAAGACCGAAGGTTCGACAACGAAACGATCTGTCTTCTTTCTAAACATTCGAGGATGAACTGAACCCGGCCACGCCACAACATCGTCCGGCACGCTTGTACGCCTCGGGTCGGAGATCGAGTTGCGGATCTGCCTCGCGCAGGATTTGCGCATCCGCAGTCATGGTCCGCAGGCTTTCAGAAAAGTCCGGTTGTCTTCAAATGAAAGACTTGGACCATCTAATATTGCAATCGAAGATTGTCAATCGAAATGCCCAACGGTGAAGCCGCTGGATGCGGAACACATCGCAAGCTCCGAAGGGCCGGTCATGTCTGGATCTTCGGGCGACGGCACGAGCGATGCACGGTGCGGTCAGGACGCGCCCCGCTCCTCACGTTCGCCTGAGCCGAGGAGCCGCCCCCATCAGGCGCCGGACTCTGGCGCCGGATCCTAGTGCGGGAGCGGGACGAGCGTGGTCTCCGCCTCGCTCGGGTCCAGCACCGTGTTGCGCTCCACCCGCAGCACGGCGTCGAAGGGCGCCTGCCGAGCCAGCGTCGCCTCGTCGGGCAGGCAGACGATGAGACCGGCGCCGCGTCGCAGGGCGCGCAGCCGCTCCACCCGGGCGGTGATCTCGTCGGGCTTGCGGTCGTCGAGGGTCAGGCCGACCACGAGGATGTCGGGGCGGCGCACGAGGCAGCGCACGAACTCGATCGCGGTGCGTTCGCGCGGCCCGATCGCGCCCTCCCCCAGCACCGCGCGCTGGCCCTGGCCGGCGCCCGCCGCACCCGCCTCGATGCGCGTGGCAAGGCCGAGCCGGTAGACCGTCGGCTCCAGGCCCTGCTCGGCCAGCACCCGGCGCACCAGGCTGCGCACCCGCCCCTCGGCGCCCGCCTCGCCCTGGGTGATGCGCCCGAACAGCAGGTTCTCCTCCAGGCTCGCCGCGGCGGTGAGGTGGGTGGGATCGTAGAACTCGATCTTCTCGCGGTAGCGGGGCGGCAGCATCGCCGCGAAGGAGTGTCGGGCGGCGACCAGGCGCTCCTCGAGCGCGGCGTCGATCAGGCCGAAGCGGTGGCGCGTCTCGCTGTAGCGCAAAGCCAGCCCGATCAGCCGCTCGCGGTCGCGGTGCCCGGCGGGGCCGCGCCGGAAGCCGCGTGCATCCGGCTGGCGCGCGACGAGATCCTCGAAATAGCCCCGCTCCGCGGCCGGGAAGAGCGAGAAGGTCTCGAACAGGGGATGGTCGTCGGGCAGGTCGGAAAAGATTTCGACGGTCGAGCGGGCGACCTGGAGCCCGACATCGACCAGCGGGCGGGTCAGATCCTCCGCCTCCAGCACGGCGCGGAGATAGGGGTGCGCGGCGAGCCGCGCCTGCGAGAAGGCGGGCCCGACCGCCTCGCCGAACAGGATGTTCTCGCCGATATCGGCCTGATGGTTGTAGCGGGCGGGGTCGAACGGCTCGACGAGCCGGGCCATGCCCTCGCGGGCCAGGGCCTCGCGCACGGCCTGCCGCGCGGCCACCACCGCTTGCGCCGTGGCGGGATCGTCCTCCGGGTCGACAGAGGCTTCCAGCCCCCGCTCGTAGACGAAGGCGTCGAGCCCGGTGAGCTTGAGGATGCCGATGCGCTCGGCCAGCCCCGAAGCCTCGCGGTCGCCGCTGCGGGCGCCGTAGAGCAGGTTCTGGCGCAGCGTCCCCTCGATCAGGATCGCCTCGGAGCCGGCCAGCGCGAACCGCCGCGCCCGCTCGGCGGAGTCGAAGGCGCGCAGATCCGTGCCGCCATAGGTGACGGCGCCGGCAGTCGGCTCGATCTGTCCGGCGAGCAGGGCGGCGAGCGCCCGCGATCCGCTGCCGCGCGCCCCCACGATCGCCACGTGGGCCGGCATCGGCAGGTCGAGATCGACGCCGGTCAGCCGCTCGCCGCTGCCAGGATCGTAGGCGCCGACACCCCGAGCCGCGAGGCGGCCGGCCAGGGGGAAGGGCGCCGCCCGGCGCTGCCCGTCGCCCGGCAGGCGGGGACTCAGGGCGCCCAGCGTCTCGGCGATGGTGCGAAACAGCGGCGCCACTGCCCGGTGCTGGTTCCACAGGCGCAGGCTGATGCCGACGAGCACGGCGGCCAGCGTGAAGGCCCCGGCCGCGGCGGCCAATGCGCCGGGCAGGACGTTGTCGCCCTCCGTCGCGGATTCCCCCTGCCAGAGAGCGGTCGCCACGAGGAGCGCCGGAAGGAGGATGATGAGGGCGAAGGCGGGCGCGCGGGCATAGGCGAGCCGCGCCTCGGCCCGCACCAGGGCCGAGCGGGCCGCCCGCGCCCGCAGGCCCAGGCGGCGTCGCTCGAACGCCGCGGCCCCGTGGGCGCGCACCGCGGGCATCCGCCGGATCAGGTCGCGCAGGCCCGCCTCGGTCGCGGCGGTGTCGGAGCGGCGCAGGCTCCGGCGGGCGGCGGAGCGGCTGGCGAGCAGGGCGCGGGCGAGGCCGACGGCGGCGAGAAGCAGCGCGATCACCGGCACGAGGCGCGGCGCGGCGAGTTCCGCCATGACGAGGGCGAGCAGGATCGCCACGAGGGTGAGACCGGGCACCACGATCCCGACCGCGGTGAGCGGACCCATCTGTGCCAGCGCCTGCCCCACGAGACCGGGCAGCGCCCGCAGATCCTCGCGGGCGCCCGGCGGCGAGGCCAGGATCGCCTCCGTGGCCCGTGCCCGCAGCCGCGCCGTGGCCCGGGCCTGGACGGAGAAGC
This sequence comes from Methylobacterium sp. B4, assembly GCF_003201865.1. GTDB lineage: Bacteria > Pseudomonadota > Alphaproteobacteria > Rhizobiales > Beijerinckiaceae > Methylobacterium. The sequence continues at coordinate 83,297 of NZ_QJJJ01000004.1, forward strand.
AGAGGAAGGCAACCACGCCGCCGAGGGCGGCGAGCAGCAGGGCCGCTGCGGCGAGCGCGCTGAGCGCGATCAGCGGCAGTTCCGAGGGCGGCAGGCTCCAGCCCTGGAACAGGATCGGCGCCTCGCTCTCGTGGTGGCCGGGCAGCGGCAGGGCGATCCGCAGGAAGGGCAGGAAATCCGGGCCGCTGCGGGTGAGCACGGCGATGAGGTCGCGCAGGCAGAGCAGCACGAACAGCGCCAGGGGACCGCCGAGGCCGACCGCCAGTCCCAGGGCCGCCGCGTGGCGCCGCGGCGACGAGGCCCAGGCGAACAGGACGGGATCACGCTCCATCGGCAGTCCGGACGCCCGGCGACGGGTTCGCTGCGGTGGGGTGCGGCATCTGAAGGTTCGCGGCGTGAGGAGAGGACGGTGCGGCTCTTGCCGGCTCCTGCCGGCTCCTGGAGTGTTGGTGCGGGCTCGTTCGGAGGTCGTGACGGACCGCTCTCTTCGCACGGAAACGGGGCGACGCAAGCCCGCGGCGCCGGACCGTCGCATTGCAATCCCGGCCCGGCGGCGTTCTTTAGTGCGGGAGAGCACACGGCGCGCCGGGGGGCGTGCGCTTCTCGTGCCGGGGGGCTGGCCGAGGGGGGCTCTCGCGCGTCATCCGGACAGGGTTCGGAGGCGCGGCCGGCCCCTGCCGCCCGCCCCTCGCGCCGCTCGGGTTGCGGATTTCTCTCTCGATCGACGACCTCGGATGGCCTCGCGCGACCCTTTCTCTCCCCTCGTCAGCATTCCGGCTGCCGCGAGGCCGCCGGCCCGATGAGCGCAACGGGCCTATCCCCCGCGGGCGAGGCGGATTCCCTCTACGGTGCGCCGGTCATCGGCGCGGACGAGACCGTCGCCTCGATCGGCGCGGCGCTCGCGGGCGTCGTGCTCACGCCTGCCCGACGGGAGTGGCGCCTCGCCGCCGCCGGCGCGCTCGCCCTGGCCGCGACCTGTGCCGCTCTGCGCTTCGTGCTGCCGGTCCCTGCCCTCGGCGCCGGCGGAGCGGGCTGGTGGATCGGGCTCGCCTCGGGTTGCCTGATGATCTGCGGGCTGCTGCTCCTGGCCGGTGTCGAGTGGCGCTGCGGCATCGGCCGGCTGGCACAGACGGCGGCCCTGTTCGGCGCCAGCCTCGCCACCCTGTTTCCCGCCTCGGTCCATCCGATGAGCCTCGCGGCGCTGCTGGCCGCGAGCGCGGGCCTGTGGGGCGCCGCGTTGTTGCCGGATCTGGCCCTGCTGTGCGACCGCCTCGCCGAAGGCGGCCCTGCCGGGGCCTCGAGCCGCCGCGGCCGGTTCTACCGGCTGGCCGCCTGCGGCTTCCGAGGCTCCGCCGGTCAGTGGCGCGTCTGGGACGGCGCCTGCCGCGGCCTCGCGCTGCTCGGCATCCTCGCGGCCGTGGCCGTGCTGACGGATCTGGCCGTCGCCACCGCCCTGCGCTCGGACCGGCACGACACGCTCCTGCCGGTCGCCCTGCTGGTCGAGGCGGTGCTGTCGGGGGCGGGGCTGACCGCCGCGCTGGCCGTGGCCCTGCGCCGGGTTCAAGGCCTCGACGGCCTCGTCACCGGGCGCCATCTCGACATCCTCGGCCGCCTGATCCTCGCCCTCGGACTCGCGGCCCTCTACTGCCACGTCACCGAGTGCGTGGCCGCGTTCCTCTATGGCGGTGCGGCGGAACGAACGCATCTGGCGCGCCGGGTCCTCGGCGATGGGGCCCCCGCCTTCTGGATGCTCATGCTCGTCGGCCTGCTCCCGTCGCAACTCTTCTGGATCGGCACCGTGCGGCGCAAGGCGACGGCCCTGGGCCTGATCGGCGCCCTGGTCGCCATCGGCCTCGGGGCGGATCATGGGCTGATTGCGCGATCCGCCGTTGCACCCGCCGACGCTGCCTTCTCGCAGGCCCTCTTGGCGGCCTTCGGCCCGGCCGCCGCCGCCCTGTGCGCGATCGGGGTCTTCGCTCTCGGCCTGTTCCTCGTCTTCCGCCTCGTGCCGCCGGTCTCGATCGTGGAGACGCGGCAGCTCGCCCTGGCCCGCAATTCCGGTGCGGCCTCGGACGCGGCCGGGAGCGAACCCAAGCCTCAGGGGGGACGGTTGGCCGCCACCTTCCGCTCGGAGGCCGGGCTTTCGGAGGCGGTGCGAAGCCTCACGGTCCTCGACCGGCCGCCGCGCCTCGACGCCTTCGGCCCCGTGCCGATGCCGGAGGCCGCCGAAGCGCTGCACCGGGTCGGATGGCGGCTGCGCTGGGCCGCTCTCGGCGGCGCCGGCCTCGGTGCCGCCGCCTATCTGGCCGTTCGGGCGGCGGAGGGCGTGCGGGCGTTCGACGGTGCCGGCGCCGCCGTCCTGTCCTGGGCCGTGCTGGCGGTGCCGGTCCTCTCGGCAGCGACCGCGGGCGGCACGCTCGGCCTCGTCGTGGCCCTCTGCTACGCCCTGCGCAGGGAGGCGGGCGCGGCCCCCTCCTCCGCCCTGGCCGGGCGTTTCGTCCTGACCGTCGTCCCCTCGGCCGATGGCTTCAACCCGGCCGCCCTGCTGCGCCGGCTGAACGGCCTGCCCGAGGGCGCCGGGCGGCCCCTCGCCGTCGACGGAATCGCTGCCGCAGGGCCGCGGCGGTGAGCGTGCAGGAGAAGGGCGGCGCCGCCCGCAAGGCGGCAGGGGCGAAATCCGCTGCGGCCTATTTCCGCGATCCCGCCCGGCGCCCGGCCGCCGTCTTCGCGGCGGGCGCGGGTTGCCTGCTCCTCGCTTGGCATCTCGCCGGCCTGCCCGAACTCGCACCCGCCTATCTCTTCGCCTGGACCTGCCTGCTGGCGCTGCCCGCGGGCGCCCTGCCCGTCGTCATCATGATCGAGCGGGCGGATGCCTGGCGCCCGCAGCCCGAGACCGCCCTGCTGGAGACCCTGCGGGGGTTCCTGGTGCTGATGCCCGTGGCGGCCCTGCTCAGCCTGCCTCTCCTGCCGGCCGCCGCCCGGCTCTATTCCGCGGCCGCTCCGCCGGAATCGGACGGTGCGCTGACCGCGCTCTGGTTCTCGGACGCACTCCTCGCCGGACGCCTCGGCCTCTACTTCGCCCTCTGGACCGGGCTCGCCCTGCTCTTCGCCCGCCGCGGCGGCGAGCCCTGGGCCAAGGCCGGGCGCATCGACGACGGCCGGGCGGTGCTCGGGCTGGGCCTCCACACCGTGGTCGGGACCCTGGCCGCCTGGGATCTCGTCATGGCGGTGGGCGCCGGAGCGGAGGGGCGCTTCCACGCCAGCGCCTTCGGCCTCCTCGTGATGGCCGCGTGGTCGAGCCTCGCGCTCGCCGCCGCGATCCTCGTGGCGCCCCCCGATATCGGACCCGCCCGGCGGCGCCACGACCGGCTCACCCCGCTCGCCGTGCTGCTCCTGGTCTGGGTCGGGCTGCACGCGGTGCAGTTCCTGATGCTCGATGCCGCCGCCGACCCGCAGGCCGCCGCATGGTACCGTCTGCGTTCCGGCCTGCCCGGCCGCGCCCTGGCGCTCGCGGGTCTCATGGTGACGGCGCTCGCGGCGATCCTGACGCTGCGCCCCGGCGAGAACCGGACCCGGCTCGTGGCCGCTCTGGCAGTCGCGGTCCATCTCGCGGAGCTGGCATGGTTCGTCACCCCCGCCTTTCGCGACGGTTTCGGGATCACGCTCACGGATGTCCTGGCGCTCGCGGGCGTCGCCGGGCTCGCGGCCGGCCTGACGCCCGCCCTGCGGCGCCTCGTGCCGGGGCTCGCCGTCACGCCCGCCTGGCCCGGGCGCGAGCGGGGCGGCAAGGGCGCCAAGAGCGGCAAGGGCGCGGGGAAAGACGCGGCGCCGGGGGACATGCGGCGCAAACCGGTTGTCCGCCCGCCCGAACCTTCCTAGGTTCGCCCTCCCCTGTGCATCCCGCGCGAAAATCCTCCGACGACCATGTGCGAATTGCTCGGAATGAGCGCGAACGTGCCGACCGACATCCGGTTCTCCTTCGCGGCGCTCGCCCGGCGCGGCGGCGAGACCGGCCCGCATGCCGACGGCTGGGGCATCGCCTTCTACGAGGGGCGCGGCTGCCGCTGCTTCCACGATCCCGAGCCGAGCGCCCGCTCCGAACTCGCCAAGCTGCTGCGGCGCTACCCCATCAAGAGCCGCATCGTCGTCGCCCACGTGCGCAAGGCCAATCGCGGACGCGTCAGCCTGGAGAACACCCACCCCTTCTCGCGGGAATTGTGGGGCCGCCGCTGGACCTTCGCCCATAACGGACAGCTCAAGGGCGTGAAGCGCCTGCCGCTGGGTCGGTTCGAGCCGGTCGGCACCACCGACAGCGAGCACGCCTTCTGCTGGATCCTGTCGCAGCTGCAGGAGCGCTTCCCCAAGCCGCCGCGATCCGCCACCCTCGAGGCGGCGATCGCGGAATACGCGCAGATCCTGTCGGAACGGGGCGTGTTCAACATGCTGCTCACCGACAGCCGCGCGCTCTACGCCCATTGCGGCAAGCGGCTCTGCTACCTCACCCGCCGCGCCCCCTTCGGGACGGCGACGCTGATCGACGAGGATTGGCGGGTCGACTTTGCGCAGGAGACCACCGAGACCGACATCGTCACCATGATCGCGACCCGCGCGCTGACCCGGGACGAGACCTGGACCGAACTGGAGCGCGGCGACACCCTGGTGCTCACCGACGGCGCGGTGCGCCTGCTCAAGGCGCGGCGGCGCCGGGCGCCCGAACTGCGCGGGGCGGCCTGAGCCCGCCGGGACGGTGCTGCGGATTTGCCGCATTTCCGGGCCAGCATCGAGCCAACATCTGATCAGAGCGGGTTGGCCCGATATCCCTGTGCGCAAGCGTGACAGTAATTCGCGCGGCGCGGGTGCGCTGGGGCGGGGGATGCGCTACAACTATGTTAAATGCCGCGCTATGCCACGCTCCGAGCGCCGTGCGGTGCCGATGAACGCTGAAACGCCCCGATCGCGAAGAGCCCGATGCGTAACGATACCGAAGCGACCCTGGATCGTCCCGCGATGACTGACGGCCGTCCCAAGCTTTCCGATACGATCCGCAGCCATCTCGGCGATCACCTGCGCAGCGTCTACGACACGCTCGGCGCGGGCGAGGACACTCCGGCCCGCTTCGCGGAGCTGATCGCCAAGCTCGAAGGCGCCCTGAAGGCGCAGGGCGAGCGGATCGACCCGGAATTCCGCAACGGGCTCCTGGCTGCGGTGCCGTCCCTGCGCGCCTTCGCCCTGTCGCTGACCTCGAACCCGGCCCGCTCCGACGACCTCGTGCAGGATACCCTGCTCAAGGGTTGGCAGCACCGCGCCCGCTTCCAGCCGGGCACCAACCTCAACGCGTGGCTCTTCACGATCCTGCGCAACATCTTCTACTCGGATCACCGCAAGCGCGTGCGTGAGGTCGAGGATCAGGACGGCTCCTACGCCGCCCGCCTCGCCACCGCCCCGCATCAGGGCGACCGGCTCGATGTCGAGGATCTGCAATCGGCGCTCGCCAAGCTGCCGCCGGATCAGCGCGAAGCGCTCGTTCTGGTCGGTGCCGAGGGCGTTTCCTACGAGGAGGCAGCGACGATCATGGGCTGCAAGGTCGGCACGGTGAAGAGCCGCGTCAGCCGCGCCCGTGGGCGTCTGGCGGAGCTTCTCGGCTACGACGAGGAAGATCTTGGCTCCGACCGCTTCATCCAGTCGGCGATGCCGGACGCCTGAAGCGCGCCGGCAAAGCGGATTCAAGGGATTCCAGCCGCCGAAGGCGGGGCGGTCGAGCGGAGAGCGCTCGGCCCGCCGCTGATTTCGAAGCGCCGTCCGTGAGACGGCAGCGAAAAGGCCGTCGACGCCCGCAGGACCCCATACGGCGTCCGTTCGATGGCCTTGGCTCGTCGCTTGAGCCGCCATCGCGAGCGATCCTGAAGCGCGACCTCACCGGATCGTTCGAAGGGAGGGACGGCTCCGCCTTGCCATGACGATCCGAGGCGATCGGATGGGGATGGTATCGGCGGTACCGGCACGCAGAGTTCCGGGACGCGTCCGACGCTTTCCAGAAACGCTTCGATTTCCGCCCAGTCGTCGCCGCTCGCGACAGGCGCATTGCAAAATCTGGCGCGACACGGCCGACCGCGTCGAGGATGTTCCGGACAGCGATCCCATCACCGCGTTATCCGGCTTTCGGGTCTCCCACAAAACTCCCGTCGCGCCGTCGGTGCGAGGGCGGTCGGTGGCCGGGCGTTCTGCGAGACACTTTCCGTCGGGCCGAGGTCGATCATCGGAAAGCTGCGATGAGACCAATCCGGCCGTAGGCCGAAGCGTTCGTGGATGGTGCGGATCGCGTCGGCGCAGGCTGAAAACTCTACGCTGACGCCCCGTCTCGGAACGCGAAGGACCGGCCGGCAGGACAAGCCCTGCCGGGCCGATATCCGCTCATGCGGCCTTGCGGCGTCCGCCCGTCTTGCGGCCCTCACCGGATCCGGCGCTCTTGCGGCGCGGCTCGGGCGGCGTCTCGGACACCACCTCGTCGGCCGGCTCGGCCGTCTTCGTCGACGGCTTGCGGCGCTGCTGGCCGAGGCCGAGATCCTTGGCCAGCGCCGAGCGGGCGGCCGAGTAGTTCGAGGCAACGGTCGGGTAATCCGTCGGCAGGCCGTAACGGCGGCGATAGCCCTCGATGTCGAGGCCGTGCGTCGTCAGGTGCCGCTTGAGCGTCTTGTAGGGTTTGCCGTCGATGAACGAGATCAGCGCGTCCGGCGTGATCGACTTCTTGACCTGAGCCGGGGTGGCGCGCTCGACTTCTTCTTCCTTCGGCGTCTGCGGGGCAGAGAGGCCGAGCAGGGCAGCATGGACCTGCGTGATCAGCGCCGGCAGCTCGGCCGAGGGAAGAGAATTGTTCGAGACATAGGCCGAGACGAGATCCGCCGCCAACTCGATCCGGTCGAGTTCTGGAACCTGACTGATATCCGACATTTCAAAAGATCCTGGTTTGCCCCTCGTTCTTTTGAACTAAAAGGATGGACGAAAGTTTCAAGACCGTTTTCGCCCGTTTTCCCGGAAAGCGATTGCAAAACTGAGGAAAAGATCCCGTTTGGGCGATATTTCCGCCGATCAGGCGCCGTCGGAACCGGCTAGATCGCTGCTTAAGGTGACTCATACAAGCTGAGGTTTGATCAATCAGCTCGCTGCGTCCACTTGATTCGGCTTCCTCAACAAATCGTGAGAATGGCGCGTGGACTAGCCTGCGTCCTTGGAAGGTCCCGCCGGGTCACTCTAAGCTGCGAAGCCTTCGGGGTGCGTAAAACGGTGATGCTACGGGGACGGCTGCAGCGTCGGTCCGTTCCCGTGCGCCGCCGCCGTCCGGCGCCGCGCCGCGCGTTTCGGTTCGTCCGGCAGGGAGCAGCGATAGACCACGGCGTCCGGCGGACCGAGGGCGGCGTTGAGCGGGATCGTCACGGTGTCGCCGGAGAAGCGCCAGTTGCGGGTGCCGCGATCCCAGTAGAGCCACACCGTCGTCTCGTGGCCCTGCACGTCGAACACGGCGGCCTTCTTCGACATCGCCCGGAGCGTGCGCGGCTCGTAGAGGCCCTTGCGGCGATAGGCGGCGCGCGAGGCCTCGTCCTGCCGGTCGACGAGGGTGTTCTGGACGATCTGCAGGGTCGCTCCGGGCTTGCGGAGGAACTTCTTGAAATCGCTCAGGGACCGCAAGACCACGGGCATGGCGGCTATCCAGTCTTCAAGTCACGGACGCATCCTGCGTTGACGTGGGGACTCTAGTTGTCCTGCGATGACGGTTGTGCCCCACCCCGAAGGAGGTCGGGCCCAGATATCCACCGGATTCCCGCGCCGTCCACAGGAGTCGCGCCGGCTCGGCCCCGCCCGCCGCGCGCCGATCCGTCCGCGGCCCCGGCTTGACCCGCCGGCCCGGCTCGGGCGTTTAGGGGCCATGCTGCTCCCCTTCTTCACGGGCCTGCGCGAGGCCCGCGTGCCGGTCTCCCTGCGCGAGTATCTGACGCTGTTGCAGGCGATGGAGCGCGACCTCGCCGGCAAGCGCGTCGAGGAATTCTACTTCCTCGCCCGCACCGTCCTGGTGAAGGACGAGGCGCATCTCGATCGCTTCGACCGGGTCTTCGCCTCCGTGTTCAAGGGGCTGGAAGTCATGGGGGAGGCGGTCGAGCCCGCGCCGATCCCCGAGGAATGGCTGAGCAAGCTCGCCGAGAAATACCTGACGGAAGAAGAGAAGGCCGAGCTGAAGGCGCTGGGCTGGGACAAGCTGTTCGAGACCTTGAAGCAGCGCCTGGCCGAGCAGAAGGAGCGCCACCAGGGCGGCTCGAAATGGATCGGCACCGGGGGCACCTCGCCCTTCGGCGCCTACGGCTACAACCCGGAAGGCATCCGCATCGGCCAGGACGGCAACCGCAACTTCCGCGCGGTGAAGGTCTGGGACCGGCGCGAGTTCAAGGATCTCGACGATTCCCGCGAACTCGGCACCCGCTCCATGCGGGTGGCGCTGCGCCGCCTGCGCCGCTTCGCCCGCACGGGGGCGGCCGACGAACTGGATCTCGACGGCACGATCCGCGAGAGCGCCCGCAAGGGCTTCATCGACGTGCGGCTACGGCCCGAGCGGCGCAACGCGGTGAAGGTGCTGCTCTTCCTCGATGTCGGCGGCTCGATGGACTGGCACGTGGAAATGGCAGAGGAACTGTTCTCGGCCGCGCGCTCCGAGTTCAAGCACTTCGCGCATTACTACTTCCACAACTGCCCCTACGAGGCGGTGTGGACGCAGAACCATCGCCGCCACGACGAGCGCATCCCGCTGCTCGACGTGATCCGCACCTATCCGTCGGATTACCGCGTGGTGTTCGTGGGCGACGCCTCCATGAGCCCCTACGAGATCGCCCATCCCGGGGGATCGGTGGAGCACTGGAACGAGGAAGCCGGCGAGGTCTGGCTCGGGCGCGTCCTCGATCACTTCCCGAAGGCCGTCTGGCTCAATCCCGTCCCGGCCGAGCACTGGGCCTATACGCAGTCGATCGGCATGGTGCGCCGGATCGTTTCGGATCGGATGTTCCCGCTGACGCTCGAAGGGCTCGACGGCGCGATGCGGGCGCTGCTGCGCTAGGACGCCCGTCGGCCCGTCGCGCTTGCCGATGGGGGCAAGGCCTGATCGCCGCCCGGCCGGGGGCCTCCTCAGCCCTGGCGGGCCGGGGTCGTCACGACGAGCCCGTCGAGTTCGGGCTTGACGCGGATCTGGCAGCACAGGCGCGAGGTCGCGCGCACGTCGGAGGCGAAGTCGAGCATGTCCTGCTCCATCGGCTCGGCCGGCCCGACCTTGTCGGCCCAGGCCTCGTCCACGTAGACGTGGCAGGTCGCGCAGGCGCAGGCCCCGCCGCACTCGGCGTCGATCCCCGGGACGTTGTTGCGCATCGCCGTCTCCATGACGGTCGAGCCGACCTCACCGTCGATCGTGCGGGCCGTGCCGGCGTGATCGACGAAGGTGATCTTGGGCATACTTGGCTCCGGGACGTGTCGGCGTCCGCCAGCGATCCTTCAGGGGCGGCGTGGCGTCTGCTTGCGGGCGGCGGCGCCAGAAAGCAAGCGGGAAGCCGGCGCTTTTCCGTCGCGCCCGTCGGCGTGCGGCCCGTCGCCTTCCTCGGCCGCGGCCGGCTCCGCGACGCTCTGGAAACCGGCCGAGTTCGCGGCCCGTCGGCGCGGAATGCGGCGAGCCCCTATGCTTCGAGCCCGAGGCCGCCGAGCACCGCCAGCGTCTCGGCGACCGCCATCCGCAGGCTCGCGAGCCCGGCCTTTGCGCCGCTGCGCGAGGCCGGTCCGCCGGTGCGCAGGTCCGTTTCGACCGCCGCGCTCGCCTGCGCCACCTGCATCGCCCCGACGCCGAGGGCCGCGCCCTTGAGGGTGTGGGCGAGATCGGCCCGCTCGCCGACGGGGCGGCCCTCGTCGAGGAGGGGCGGCAGCAGGCGGCGGCACTGATCCTCGAACAGGCTCAGCACCTCCCGGGCGAGATCGGCGTCGCCGAAGGTCTGCGCGTCGAGATGCGCGCGGTCGAGCAGGGGGGCGGGCTGGTCCTGTTCACTCACATCTCGTCTCGCGAGGATCTGCGGAAAGTCCTGAGTGCCGAAAGGTCCTGGGTGCCGGAAAGGGTGCCGGGCCCGCCGACGCGCGCCGTTCCCGCGATCGGCCTGTGGGCGGCGGACGCTATCCACAGGGCAGGCACGGCGCGCCCGTACCCGTTTAAGGCTTCCCGCGTCAGAACTTGAAGCGGGCGTCCGCGGTCGGAGCCCGGCGTGGTAACCATTCCGTTAAGGTTTCTTGGGTGCGCCGGCCCGATCGGGTATCGGGGGCGTGATCCAAGGGTCTAAAGTTCCCGAGGACTTCGGGTAAATCCGTCTCCACTGCGGAGGGCGCGTGCGACGGCGCATCCTCCCCCAGTGGACGGCGATGCGTACGAGGCGTTGCATGGCCACCGAGAAGAAGCTGAAAGATCCGGCGGAGGCGGCCCTCTCCGCGATCGAGCAGGCTTTGAATCTGGACATCCCGGCACCGGGCGAGAACGCCCGCGTCGAGCCGCGCCTGCCCGATGTCGGCGACGGCGATCCCCTGACCGATCCCTTCGCCGAGGCCGGGAACCGCCGCACCCCGAATCTCGACATCGACACGGGCGCCCCCGATCTGCCGCCGCCGGAGCGCGGGCGCTCGCGCCGCGAGGGCGGGCTCCTGCCGCCGGACCGCTCGCTGGTGGCCAACGACGACCGCCAGAACATCGGCATCCTGCAGCAGACGCTGCGGGTGCGCCCCTCGCGCAAGCCCTATCTCGTGGCCGGGATCGCCTCCTTCCTCTGGCTCAACGGCCTCGTGGCGCTCGCCTGGAACCAGTCCGGCGGCGACCTGAAAGCCTTCATCACGGGGCTCACCGCGCTCCAGGCGGCGGTGGTGGCCACGGCCATCGCCGGGCCGATCGTGCTCTTCCTCATCACGGCGATGCTGGCCGTGCGCGCCCACGAGATGCGCCTCGTCGCCCGCGCCGTCGGCGAGGTGGCGATCCGTCTGGCCGAGCCGGAAAGCTTCTCGACCGACGCCGTGCTGACCATGTCGCAGACGGTGCGCCGCGAGGTCGCCGCGGTCGGCGACGGCGTGGAGCGGGCGCTCGCCCGGGCGGGCGAACTCGAAACGCTGGTGCGCGGCGAGATCTCGACCCTGGAGCGGGCCTATTCCGACAACGAGATCCGCATCCGCACCCTCGTGGACGAGCTGATCGCCCAGCGCGAATCCATCGTCGCCAATGCCGACCGGGTGCGCGGGGCCATCACCGGCTCGCACGAGAACCTGTCGACCGAACTCGATGGCGCCGCCGAGCGCATCGTCGCGGCCATCAACGGCGCGGGCGAGCGCGTCACCGGCGCGCTCGACGCCCGCGGCACCGAGATCACCGCGGCGCTGAGCGAGGTCGGCGAGCGGGTCGTCGGCAACGTCTCGACGCGCGGCGACGACCTGATCCGCCAGCTCAACGCCACGAGCGAGGGCGTGCGCGGCGGCCTCGAAGAGATCGGCGGCACGCTGACCGCCACGCTCCAGCAGCGCGCCGACGAGGTCACCCAGGCCTTCGAACGCACCGGCGGCGCCCTGACCCGGACGCTGGCCGACAATGCCGGCTCCGTCGCAAAATCGCTCTCCGAGACCGGCGCGAGCCTGATCGAGGCCCTCGACCGCCACGGCGGCGCCGTGCGCGAGACCTTCGAGCGCTCGACCAAGGGCCTGGAGGACGCCTTCCTCTCGCGCGGCAACGAGCTGACCGAGCGCTTCGCCCAGACCGGCGGCACGATCACCGCCCGCTTCGCCGAGACCGGCGAGGGCCTGAGCCGCCACTTCGCCGCCACGGGCGCCGCGATCTCCGACGACATCGCCGCCCGCGGCGCCCTGCTGCGCACCGAGATCGAGGCCGCCGGCACCGGCGTCTCCGAGCTGATCGAGGGCCGCGGCCGCGACGCGCAGGCCGCCCTGGCGCTCGCCGCCGGCAGCGTGGCCGACAGCTTCTCGACCCGCCTGGACAGCGTCCGCGACGACTTCCTGGCCGCCGCCACCCGCGCCGCCGACACCATGGATGGCCGCGGCCTGGAGCTGGCCGGACGCATCGAGGCTGCGGCCTCGCGCGTCGACGACACCATCACCGTCCAGGGCGGCGCCCTCGCCGCGGGGCTCGACGCCGCGGGCGAGCGCGTGGCCGAACTCATGAGCGGACGGGCGGCGGGCGCCGCCGCGACGGTCGCGCAGGCGCTGGCCGGCCTCGAAAGCGCCTTTGCCGACCGCGCGAGCGGCACCGCCGAGAGCCTGCGCGAGACGATCGAGCGCCTCGGCCGCGATCTCGAAATCCAGGCCGGCACGGCCCATGACGGCATCCGCCGCAACGCCGAGACGGCGACCGCCGCCGTCGGCGCCAGCGTCGAGGAGGCCGAGCGCCGCCTGCGCGCAGCCTCCGAGACCCTGGGTGGGACGCTGACCGACCGGGCGACCGAATCCGCCGCGCTGCTGCTGCGAACCGCCGAGGACACCACCGGCACCGCCAAGGCGCAGGCCGACGCCATGGCGTCGCGCTTCGCCGATGCCGCCGCCGCCCTGCGCCGTGCGGCCGACGAGGCTGCCGCCGCCGTCGAGACCCGCTCGAACGACGTGGTGACCCGCTTCCGCAGCGCCGCCGAGCGCGTCGGGGGCGAGCTGGACGGGCGCACCGAGGCCGCCTCGCAGGCGCTGCACGCCGCGATCCAGCGCATGGCCGACGAACTCTCGGCCCGCAGCGCCGAGGCCACCGGCGCGCTGGCGCTCGCCGCCGCCCATGCCGGCGGCGAGGTCGGCACACGCACCGACCAGTCGATGCAATCGCTTCAGGACCTCCTGCGGCAGGTGGCCGACGAGATTGCGGTCCGCGGCGCCGAGGCGACCGTGGCCCTCTCCCTCGCGGCGGCCCAGGCCGGCGGCGAGATCGGCAGCCGGGCCGACCAGTCGGCGCAGGGCCTGCGCGACCTCCTGCGTCAGGTCTCCGAGGAGATCGACACCCGCAGCGCCGAGGCGACGGATGCGCTCGCCCGGACGGCGCAGCGGGTCGGCGGCGAAGTCGGCGGTCGTACGGAAGAGTCGCTGCGCGCCCTGCGCGACACGCTCGCCCGGGTCGGCGAGGAGCTGGCCACCCGCAGCACCGAGGCCACGGCGGCGCTCGCCCGCGCGGCCGAAGAGGCCGGCGGCACGGTCGGCGGCCGCACCGAGGACGCACTCGCGACCCTGCGCGAGACCTTGCGCCGCCTCGGCGAGGAGATCGCCGCCCGGGGCGCAGCCGTCACCGAAACCCTGTCGCGCACCGCGGAAGGGGTCGGCTCCGACCTGTCCGCCCGGCTCGGCGCCCTGGAGGAGGGCTTCGGCCAGCACGGCCGCGGCGCCGCCGCGCTGATCGCGGACCAGTCCGACGAGGCCCAGGCCCGGTTGGAGGGCACTGGCCGCGAGGTCATGCTCGCCATCGCCGGCCACGTCTCGCGCGTCGGCGACACGCTCCACCGCAGCCACGCCGCCTTCGTCGAGACCGCCGACAGCCGCGCCCGCGCGGTGGAGGATGCGCTGGGCAGCCGCCTGGCCGCGCTGCAGGAGACCATCGCCCGCGGCGACATCCTCGCCGACCGGATCGCCGGCAGCACGCAGGCGCTCGGCGACACCTTGGGATCGCGCCTCGCGGAGGTGGACCGCATCATCGCCGTGCAGGGCAACGCCCTGGCCGAGTCCCTCGCCGAGCGCGCCCGCCTCGCCGGCGAGACCGTCGGCGCGCGGCTGGCGGAAATGGAGACCTTGTCGACCCAGCGCGCCGCAGAGATCGACGAGCGTTTCGCCTCGCTGCTCGGCCATGTCGACACCCGGCTGGGTGCGCGCGCCACCGCGCTCAACGAGGCGCTGGTGCAGCGCGCGGCCGAGATCGCCCGGACTCTCGAGGAGGGCAACCGCACCCTGGCCGGCAGCCTCGACCGGCGCGCCGACGGCGCCGCGCAGGACATCGCCGAGCGCGGCCGTGCGGTGGGCGACGCCCTCGCCGCTCGCGCGGCGGACATCTCCGAGCGCCTCGACCGCAGCACGCAGGATCTCGCCCGCCGCCTCGACGAGGGCGCGCAGCGCCTGGACGACGGCGTGGTCGCCCGCCTCGACGGCCTGACCGGAACCCTGGAGGAGCGCGCCCGCCAGCTCGACGAGACCTTCGGCATCCAGGCCCTGGAGGCCGTGCGCCTGATCGAGAGCCGCACCCGCAGCATCGACGGCGAGCTGACCGGCCGCATCCGCGAGCTCGTCGCCTTGGTGGAGAACCGCAGCGGCGGGGCCGCCCAGGCGCTCGGCGGCCATGTCGAGGCGATCGCCCGCCTGTTCGACGAGCGGGCCGAGAGCCTCGCTCACCTGTTCGACGAGCGCGGCGGCGCCCTCTCCGCCGATCTCGACCAGCGCGGCCGCGCGGCCATGGACGGGCTCGATGCCCGCCTGTCGGAGATCGGGCAGGCCCTGGATCAGGGCGGCGCCTCGCTCGCCGCCCTGCTGGATCGCCGCGGCACCAGCCTACTCGCCGGCCTGCGCGACGTGATGGGCCAGCTCGACGCCCTGCTCGGCGACGGCGCCGGCCGCCTCGGCCAGGCGCTGGACGGCCACGCCCACGAGATCCGGACCACGCTCGACAGCCGCACGGACGACCTGCGCGGCCTGATCGAGGGCGGTGCCGGCCGGGTGCGCGGCGAACTCGATGCCGGCCTCGGCGCGCTCGACGCGGCGCTGGAGGAGCGCGCCCGCACGGTGCGGGACGTGCTCGACACCCGCACGAACGAGATCCGCGCCACGCTCGACAGCCGCACGGACGACCTGCGCGGCCTCGTCGACGGCAGCGCCGGACATGTGCGCGGCGAGTTCGATGCCGGGCTCGACGCCCTGCGCGCGGCGCTCGAGGAGCCGGCCCGCACGGTGCAGGACCTGCTCGATAGCCGTGCCGGCGAGCTCCGCACGATGCTCGACCACCGCACCGGCGAGATCCGCGGACTTCTCGAACATCGCACCGACGACCTGCGGACGACCCTGGAGGAGCGCACCCGCGCGGTGCAGGACGTGCTCGACCACCGGGCGGACGAGATCCGCGGGATGCTCGACCACCGCACTGACGACATGCGGGCGACCCTGGAGGAGCGCACCCGTGCGGTGCAGGACGTGCTCGACCGCCGCGCGGGCGAGATCCGCGGGCTGCTCCAGACCCATGCCGGCGCGCTCGACGAGAGCTTCCAGGGCCGCGTCCAGCCGCTTCAGGACGCGCTGCGCGAGGGTGCCCGCGCCTTCATCGAGACGCTGGAAGGCGGCATCGGCCGCGCGACGGGCGAGGTGGAGACCCGCACGAAGGCTCTGACCTCCCTGTTCGACGAGCGCCTGGGCGTGCTCGGGGACCTCGTGGACGGCCGCGGCCAGCAGATCGCGCGCACCGTCGAGACCCGGGCGCAGGAGCTGCGCACCCTGTTCGACGAGATCCTCGCCACCCTCGACACCCTGGTCGACGACCGCTCGACGGCCCTGACCGGCCGCCTCGACGCGCAGACCAAGGCGATGACGGCGGTGTTCGACGAGCGTATGCGCAGCCTCGACGGACTGGTCCAGAGCCGCGGCGGCGAGTTCGCCCGCCTCGTGGAGACCCAGGCCGCGACCCTGTCGCAATCGGTGGATGCCCGCAGCGAGGCCTTCACCAGCCGCATCGATGCGCGCCTGCGCGCCTTCGCCACCGTGGTCGCCAGCCGCGCCGACGCCCTCGCCGAGGCCTTCGACGAACGCCAGGACGCCTACGCGGCCCTGATCGACCAGGGCACGGCGCGGATGGGTGCTGCCCTGGAGGAGCGCGCCCGCAGCCACGTCGCCCAGATCGAGTCGGCCGAGGAGCGCCAGCGGGCGGTCGCGGCCCTGATCGAGGAGGGTACGGCCCGCATGGTCGCGGCCCTGGACGAGCGCGCCCGGCATCAGGCCGCCTTGGCCGAGGGCTTCGAGGGGCAGCGGGAGGCCTATACGAGCCTGATCGAGCAGGGCACCGCACGGATGGTGGCCGCGCTGGAGGAGCGCGCCCGCCGCCAAGCCGTCCTGGCCGAGGCCTTCGACCGTCAGAAGGAGGCCTACGCGGCCCTGGTCGACGGCGGCACGGCCCGGATGGTCGCCGCCCTCGACGCGCGCACCGAGCGGCAGGCGGAGCTCGCCGAGAGCTTCGACGAGCGCCAGAACGCCTACGGGGCCCTGGTCGAGGCGGGCATCACCCGGATGAACGGCATGCTCGACGAGCGCGCCCGACGCCACGCCGCCCAGGTCCAGGAGCATGCCGACGCGCTCGCCGAGGCGCTGGACCGGCGCAACGCCGAGCTGTCGCGCCTCATCGACGGGCCGGCGGCCGACCTGACCCGGGCGCTGGCGGAGCAGGAGCAGGCCCTCGACCGGCTGCTCAGCGACAAGGGCACGCCCCTGGTCGATGCCCTGCGCGAGCGCACCGACGCCATCGTCGCCCGCACCGTCGAGGCGGCCCAGGCCCTTCGCGCCGCGCTGGACGAGGGGGCCGCGGCCTCCGCCGGCACCCTCGGCGAGGCCCACGAGCGGGTGCGCCGCGACGTGGCCGGGTTCCTGGCGCGGATCGAGAGCGCCAATGCGGGCCTGAAGGAGCTCGTGGGCGGGGCTTCGACCCATCTCGGCGCCGTCGAGCAGGGACTCGCCGCCCGCGTCGAGGAGATCCAGTCGGCCGTCGAGCGGATCGCCGCCGAGACGGCCCAGGCCTCCGACCGGGTCTCCACGCAGGTGGCCGCCCTGCGCGACGCCTCGCAGGGCGCGCTGGCCCAGGCCTCCGACCTCGCGCGGACCTTGGACGCGAGCGGTCAGGCGCTGGTCGAGCGCACCGGCACCCATGTCGGCGCGCTGACCGAGGCCGCCGGCAACCTCGAGGCGGTGGAGAACCGCCTCGCCGAGAGCCTCTCCAGCCGGCAGGCCGTGGTGGACGCGGTCCTGGCCCGCATCGAGGAGCGCAGCCAGGTCATCGAGGCGCAGACCGGCCGCTTCGGTAGCGTGGTCGAGGAGACCCTGCGTGCGGCGGAAGCCCGGGCGCGGGAGCTGGGCGAGAGCCTCGCCCAGGCCGCCCGCGAGGCGGGCGCGGCGGTGGCGGGCGACTTCGAGCGCCTGCGCAGCGGCGCCGACGCGGAGAGCGCCCGCACGGCGGGGGCGGTGCGCGGCGCCATCGAGGAGGCTTCGGCCAAGATGATGGAGAGCTTCGCGGATGCCTCCGGACGCTTCGGCGAGTCGGCGACCCGGCTGAACGAGATGGCGGCCGAGATCCGCCGCGAACTCGACGCCACCCGCGCCGACCTCCAGCGCGGCGTGCTGGACCTGCCTCGCGAGACCCAGGACGCCACCGGCGAGATGCGCCGGGTGGTGGCCGAGCAGATCGACGCGCTCAACGAGCTGGCCGCCCTGGTCGCCCGCTCGAACCGCTCCGTCGACGTGGCCCAGCCGGTGGCCCAGGCCCGCACGGTCGAGCAGCGCCGCACGGCGGAGGCGGGCCGCGCGGCCCCCGCGCCCGCGGCGCAGCCCGCCCCCCAGGCGGCCCGCAGCCCGGCCCCGGCGGCGCCCCGGCCCCAGGCGGCGCAACCCCAGGCCGCACGGCCTCAAGGGGCGGCGAATCCGGCCCCGGTCCGTCCGGCCAATCCGGCTCCGGTCCAGGGGCGGCCCGGCACCCGCGACAACCGCGGCTGGCTGTCCGACCTGCTGACCCGCGCCTCCATCGACGACGAGGCCGGCGAGCCCGCTCCGACGCCGGCCCCCGCCGCGCCCGAGGCCCCGGCGACCGTGGAGCGGATCTCGCTCGACGCGATCTCGACCGACATCGCCCGGATGGTGGATCATCAGGCTTCGGTCGAGTTCTGGCAGCGCTACCGCCAGGGCGAGCCGAACCTGTTCGACGACCGGCTCTACACCACGCAGGGCCGCCGGACCTTCGAGCAGATCCAGCGCCGCTACCGGGCGGATGCCGAGTTCCGCCGCACGGTCGATCGCTACGTCGGCGAATTCGAGCGGCTGCTGGGCGAGGTGACCAAGAACGACCGCGACACCAAGCGGGCGGATGCCTACCTCACCTCCGAGACGGGCAAGGTCTACACCATGCTCGCGCATGCCAGCGGCCGGTTCGACGAGGTGTGAGGAAACGCCGACGCGGTGACGGGGCACGCTCCGTCACCGCGAGGCGAAGGCGAGACGATCGAGGGGCGCGGCAGTCTCGAATGGCTCGCGCCGGTGAGCGCATCCGGCGCTCAGATCAGCCCCAGAGCCACCAGTTCCCGGCGCAGGCTCTCGGGCATCTCGGCGACCTCGCCGGCGCTGGCCCGGTCGAGGTCGGCCGGCGCGTCGCGGGCCTCTAGGTAGCGCCAGCCCTGGAACGGACGGCAGGGGCGGGGCGAGACCGGCGTCACGAGAGGGTCGAGGACGAGGCGGCAGCGCTCGATGCCGTCGCTGCCGGTGACGGGTTCGAGTGCGCGGATCGGCTGGCGGCAGCTCAGCGTGCCCTTCATCACCCAATAGATCGAACCCTGGCCGGCAATGGCCTTCGACCGCTTGGGAAACATGCGGGTGACGTGCACGGTCGACGGGTCGGCGCCGAGTCGGGTCGCCTCCGCCCGGTTGTGCGCGATGCGCGCCTCCAGCTCCTCGATGGAGGAGGGGCCGACGCACAGCTTCAGGAGATGCAGGGCCATGACGCGGGCCCCTATAGCGCATCGGCGGGCGAAGTGGCGGCTCGATTTCGCGCCCGCGCCACCCTGCCCTCCCCGTCAGGCGAAGAGGGCGATCTTCTCCTCGATGCTCAGCCTGTCGAGATCGGGGAAGGCGGTGGCGAGGTCGTCGCCCGCCAGGGGCTTTGCCCCTTCGACCACATCTGCGACCACATCGGGAGCCGGCTCGGCCGCGACCGTCTCCGGCGCGTCGAGATCCGGCGTCGGCTCGGCCTCCTCGAACGCCGCCTCGATCTCGTCGGGCACGTCGAGGACGGCCGCGCTCTCGTCGACGAGGACGGGCGCATCCGCCACCGGCTCGGCGGACATCGACACCGGCTCGGGAGCCGGCGCGGCCGCTTCCGGCATCTCGGGCAGGAAGGCAAGGTCGTCGTCCAGGGCCACCGCCGAGAGGGGCGCGCGGGCGGACGGGGCCGGCGCAGGGGCGGCGCCCTCCATGTCGAGGAAGCGGTCGACATCGCTCTGGTCGAGGGCGGCGTCGAGGACCGAACCGGCCTCCGCGCGCACCCGGCCGCCCTCGTCGAGGCCGGCGACGGCATCGTCGGAGGTCCCCCAGATCCCGATCATCGAGGTGATGCGGTTCTCGAGGTAGCGCAGGGTGTGCACCACGCGGCTCGTGCGCTGCGCCGTCAGGTCCTGGAACGAGCAGGCCGTGTAGATCTGCGTGGCGTGCCGGTCGAGGTCGTCGCACAGGGCGGAGTCGGCGCCGGTCTCGCGCAGGGTCCAGGCCGCCTCCTGCACCGCCTCGGCGGCGCCCAGGATGTCGGAGGTCGCCCGCTCGGTGGCGCGCACGATGGCGTCGAGGGTCTCGGAGGCGACGGTGAGGCGGCTCTCGCCCTGGTCCGGCGTGGAGAGCGCGGCCACCTCCGCCCGGGTGCGGGCGATGGCGTCGGCCATCTCCATCAGATCGCCCCGGAAGCGGCCGACATCGTCGGGCCGCTCGGTGGTCACGGCATTCTCGATGCGCCGGATCGCGTCCAGCAGCACCTCGGTATCCGCGTTGCGGTTGCGCCGGGCATATTCCGACAGAAACCACCGGCCCCGTTCCGTTTCGCGGACGGCGTCCTCGATGGCATCGTATTGCGACGCGTCCAGCGGCGTCAGGGAACGGGAACTCGACATCACACCCCGCAAGACCCGGCGCCCGGCAAGGGAGCGCCGCGACAATCGACGGTTTGGGCGAGATTGACACGACCGCTTTAACGGCGGCTTACGCTTCGGCCGCGTCTCGCAGCTTCGCGAAGCGTCGACGATCAGACGGGCGGCCGACTTCGCCGCGACCTCGTGCCAGCGACATCCCCGCCAGCGACACCACCCTCCCCCGAGCCCGATCCCGTGCGGCTCGGCCTGCTCTACACCGTCGTCTTCGTCGAGATCGGCATCGCCATGCCGTTCATGCCGGTCTGGCTCGGCGGGCTCGGACTCGATGCCGGACTGATCGGACTGCTGCTGGCCCTGCCGATCGCCACGAAGGTTCTCGCGACACGGCCCCTGACCGGGCTGATCGATCGGGGTGTGCGCCCGCGCACCCTGCTCGTCGCCGGCAGCCTCGTGTTGGCCCTGACCTACGCCCTGATGCCGCTGGCCGCCGCCCTCGCGGTGACGATGCTGGGCCTCCTGATCGTCCTGAACGCGGTAGCTCAGGCGCCCCTGGTGCCGAGCATCGACTACCTGACGCTCGCCGCCGCCCGCCGCTCGCGCCGGATCGACTATGCCCGCATCCGGATGTGCGGCTCGGTCGGCTTCCTGGCGGCGAACCTCGCCGGGGGCGCCCTGCTCGGCCTGCTCGGCGACCGCGTGGCGGTGCCGCTGCTGCTGACCGGGCTCGCCCTCGTCGCCACCCTCGTCGCCGCGGCCGGACGCGATCCCGCGCCCGCCCTCGCCCCGCGCCCGGCCTCGGCGGCCGCCCCGCCCCTGCCCGCGGTGCTGCGGCTCTGCATCGGCGCGGCGGCGCTGATCCAGGCGAGCCACGCGGCGGTCTACGCCTTCGGCAGTCTCGACTGGGCCCGGCACGGCGTCTCGACCCCCTGGATCGGAACGCTCTGGGCCGTGGGCGTCGCCGCCGAGATCGCGCTGTTCGCCCTGGTCGGCCGCTGGCCCGCCCGCTGGCGCAGCCCGTTCCGGCTCCTGGCATTGGGCGGGGGCGCGGCCCTGGTGCGGGCCGTCGGGCTCTACTGGGCGGAGGGGGAGCTGGCTCTTCTCCTGCCGCTCCAGCTTCTGCACGGCCTCACCTTCGGCGCGACGCATCTCGGCGCCATGGCCGCGGTCTCCGGGTTCAGCCCGGAGGGAGCCCGCGGCCGGGCGCAGGGGACGGTCGGCGCCTCGACCGCCCTGGTCTCGGCTCTGGCCACCCTGGCCTGCGGTGCCGTCTACCGCTCGCTCGGCGGGCCCGCGACCTTCCTGATGATGGCGCCGCTGGCGCTCGCCGGCCTCGGCCTCGTGGTGCTGGCAAAGCGCGACCGTGAGGCCCGGCGGTTTGGCGCCGGCTCCCGCGATGCGGTATAGAAACGCTTGAGGAGAGATCCGCCCTCGGGCGGCAGCGGGAGCGGCTTCGTGCGGATCGCAGACGGCCAGAGCGCGATGGACGAAGCCGGCGCCGACCTCGACGGCGACGGCGGCCGCGTCGTGCTGCACGGGCGCTGGACGGCGGACCAGGGACCGGCGGTGGAGAGCGCCTCCGCCCGCATCGCCGCCCACGGCCGCAGCCGCGCCGTGCTGGTGGACCTCAGCGGGCTGACGCGCCTCGACACCCTGGGCGCCTGGGTGCTGGAGCGGACCCGGGCCGAGATCGAGGCGGCCGGCGGCCGGCTCGCCTATGCGGGGGCGCGGCCCGAGCACCGCATCCTGCTCGGCGAGATGGGCCTGCGCGAGCCCGAGCCAGCCCCGAAGGACGCACGCAACCCGCTGCTGCGCGCGCTGGACGGGACCGGACGCCGCGTCGTGCGCGGCGGCAACGAGATCCTGGCCGGCCTCGCCTTCCTCGGCGAGGTGGTCGCCGCGGCGGGCCGCGTCGCGCGCCGGCCGCAGACCTTCCGCACCGCGGCCCTGGTCAACCAGCTGGAGCAGGTCGCCTATCGCGGCGTGCCGATCATCGTCCTGATCTCGTTCCTCGTCGGCGGTATCGTCGCGCAGCAGGGCATCTTCCAGCTCCAGCGCTTCGGCGCGCAGAGCTTCGTCGTGAACCTGATCGGCCTGCTCATCCTGCGCGAACTCGGGGTGCTGCTCACCTCGATCATGGTGGCGGGCCGCTCCGGCTCGGCCTTCACCGCCGAGATCGGCTCCATGCGCATGCGCGAGGAGGTCGATGCCCTGCGGGTGATGGGGCTCGATCCGATCGAGATCCTGATCCTGCCGCGCATCCTCGCTCTGGTGATCGGCCTGCCGCTGCTCGCCTTTCTCGGCTCGCTCGCGGCGCTGGCCGGCGGTGGCCTCACCGCCGCGATCTACGGCGGCATGACCACCGACGCCTTCCTGGCGCGGCTCCAGGCGGCGGTCTCGTTCCACCACTTCGCCGTCGGACTGATCAAGGCGCCGTTCATGGCGCTGACCATCGGCATCATCGCGACGATCGAGGGCTTCGCGGTCGAGGGCTCGGCGGAGTCGCTCGGCCGCCACGTCACCGCCTCAGTCGTCAAGTCAATCTTCATGGTGATCGTGCTGGATGGCCTCTTCGCGGTCTTCTTCGCCGCGATCAATTTCTAGAGCCGCGCGGACGGACGACTTGGCAATCAGCCTCCCAGATGCTTCCCCGGCCCAGCCGGAGGTCGACGCGATCATCCGCGTGCGCGACCTCGTGGTCGGTTTCGGCCACCGCACGGTGATGAAGGGGCTCGATCTCGACATCCGCCGCGGCGAGATCCTGGGCTTCGTCGGCCCGTCCGGCCAGGGCAAGTCGGTGCTGACGCGGACCATCCTCGGCCTCGTGCCGAAGCGCTCCGGCACCATCGAGATCTTCGGCGAGGACGTGGACGGGCTTACCATCACCCGGCGGCGGCAGCTCGAGCAGCGCTGGGGCGTGCTGTTCCAGCAGGGGGCTCTGTTCTCCGGCCTCACCGTCAAGCAGAACATCCAGATGCCGATGCGCGAGCATCTGAAGCTCTCCGAACGCCTGCTCGACGAGTTCGCCCGGCTCAAGATCGAGATGGTCGGCCTCAAGCCCGACGCCGCCGACAAGTACCCCTCGGAGCTGTCGGGCGGCATGATTAAGCGCGCCGCGCTCGCCCGCTCCCTGGCGCTCGACCCCGAGATCCTGTTCCTCGACGAGCCGACCTCTGGCCTCGATCCCATCGGCGCGGGCGAGTTCGATGACCTCGTCTCGACCCTGAAGAAGACGCTTGGGCTCACCGTCTTCATGGTGACGCACGATCTCGACAGCCTCTACACCGCCTGCGACCGCATCGCGGCGCTCGGTGACGGCCGGATCATCGCGCAGGGCACGATCGAGGAGATGCTGGCGAGCGACCATCCCTGGCTGCGCTCGTATTTCCACGGCAAGCGCGCCCGTGCGCTCGCCGCCCCGGCCAAAGCCGCGCAGCCGGGTTACGCCCATGCTTGAACGCCGCGGGGCCGCGCAGACCCGGGGTGCGGTTTCGCACCGCCCCCGGACCACGGATCGGGATTAGAGCTGAGCCGATGGAGACTCGCGCAAACTACGTACTGATTGGCGCCTTCACCATCGGCGTCGTGCTGGCCGCCTTCGGCTTCGTGTTCTGGCTCCAGGGCGGCTCCCGGGGGCAGGCGACCCAGGCGCTCCGCATCGTGTTCTCCGGCTCGGTCGGGGGGCTCGCCAAGGGGTCGACCGTGTCGTTCAACGGCATCAAGGTCGGCGAGGCGCTCGACGTGCGCCTGCTGCCGCAGGATCCCCGCCGGGTCGTCGCGGTGGTGCAGGTCGATCCCTCCACGCCTCTGCGCGCCGACACCCGGGCGCGGC
Source organism: Methylobacterium sp. B4 (assembly GCF_003201865.1). Taxonomy (GTDB): domain Bacteria; phylum Pseudomonadota; class Alphaproteobacteria; order Rhizobiales; family Beijerinckiaceae; genus Methylobacterium. The sequence continues at coordinate 107,018 of NZ_QJJJ01000004.1, forward strand.
TCGATTCCGCGATGCTGACCGGCGTCTCGCAGATCGCGCTCTCCGGCGGCAGCGCCGACGCGCCCGCGCTGACCCCGGGCTCGGGCGACAAGATGCCGACGATCTTCGCCGATTCCAGCGACATCCAGGACATGATGGCGGCCGCCAAGCAGATCGCGCAGCGGGCCGACGACGTGCTTCAGCGCCTCGACAAGGTGGTGGCCGGCAACGAGGGCGCGATCAACCGCACGCTCGCCAACGTCGAGTCCTTCTCCAAGACGCTCGCCGAGGCCGGCCCCTCCATCGCCGGACTCGTCAAGGCCGTGGACGGGCAGCGCCTCAACCGGGTGATCGAGAACGCCGACACCTTCTCGACCGCGCTCGCCAAGTCCGGCCCCGACATCGAGGCGGGCCTGCACGACGCCCGTCTGCTTGCGGGCAAGCTCAGCGCCTCCGCCGACCGGATCGACGGCGTACTCAAGGGAGCCGAAGGCTTCCTCGGCTCGGCCTCGGGCCAGCAGGGGGCGGGCACCTTCGCCGAGATCCGCGAGGCGGCGATCTCCGTGCGCGACGCGGGCAGGGCCTTCCGCGCGCTCTCCGAGAACCTCGACAAGCGCACCGCCAACATCTCCACGAGCTTCAACCGCCTCTCGGGATCGAGCCGGCGCGAGGTCGAGGCTCTGTCGAGCGACGGCCAGCGCACGCTCAACAGCCTCAACCGGGCCGCCAAGAGCCTTGAGCGCGATCCCTCCCAGGTCATCTTCGGCGGCAAGCCATCGTTGCCGGAATACAACGGTGGCCGCTGAGCGGCCTCCGGCGGGGATGATGTGCCGGCACGCACTGCGCCGCTTGAGCGTTGCCGTAAGCTCGAGCTTGCTAGAGGAGGTGCTCGTCGCTTCTTCAGCGAATGGACGGTGCCCGCGCGTATGACGCCTTTCCTTCTCTCGCCTGCCCTGCCCGGCCGCGGCCTGCGCGCGGGGGCGCTCCTGGCCTCTCTCGCCCTGCTCGGCGGCTGCGGCGGCGGCGGCACGCCCCTGACCTTCGACCTCGCCGCCCTGCCGGGCCAGCCCCGGGCCGGGGGCACCGCGCGCTCCATCGTGGTGTCCGAGCCTGTCGGCCTGCAGCCGATGGAGGCCGACCGCATCATCGTGCGCGAGCCCGGCGGCTCCCTGTCCTTCCTCGGCGGCGGCCAGTGGGCCGACCGACTGCCGCGCCTGATTCAGGCACGGGTGATCCAGAGCCTGGAGAATAGCGGCCGCCTGCGCTCGGTCTCGCGGCCCGGCGACAAGGTGCCGTCCGACTACCAGCTCGTCAGCGAGATCCGGGAGTTCGACATCAATTCCGGCACCGGCGAAGCGGTGGTGGACCTCTCGGCCAAGCTCATCGCCGACGGCAGCGGCCGCGTGGTCAACGCCCGCGTCTTCACCGCCCGCGTGCCGGTCGGTAAGGTCGATCCGCAGAGCGCCGCCACCGGCCTGGATGCGGCCCTGAGCCAGGTGCTCGCCGACCTCGTGCGCTGGGTGAATGTGGGGCGCTAGGCGCCCCTCACTCCATCACCGCGGCCTTCATGATGACCACCATCGTGGCCCGGCCCGGCTCATCGCCGAGGCAGCGGATGCTGTGCGGGCGGTCGCAGCGGTAGCGCAGGGTCTCGCCCGCGTTGGCACGCTGCACGTCCCCCGCCACCTCGACCTCGAAGCTGCCCTCGAGCACCGAGAGCGACTCGACCGAACCGCGCTGGTGGGCGTCGGATTCGAGCACGCCGCCGGCATCGGCGGTGACGTCGTACCATTGCAGCCACTCGACGGTCTTGATCCAACCGATGATGGCGAGGCGCACCTTGCCGTCGTCGGAGACCAGCCGCGGCGTGTCGGCCCGCGAGAAGCGCTCGATGAACGGCTCCTCGTCCGAGGTCGCGAGCACCCGCTCGATCGAGACGTCGAGCGCCTGGCTCAAGCGCCAGATCGTGGCGAGCGTCGGGTTGGTCTCGTTGCGCTCGATCTGGCTGATGATCGATTTGGCCACCCCCGACTGCTCGGCGAGTTCGGAGAGGGAGAGGTTGTAGGCCTTGCGCAGCCGCTGGATCGTCTTGCCGAGCTGGCCCGAGAGCACCTGTGCGCCGCTGACGAGATCCTTGGGTCGACCCCGCTCGAGGCTTGCCGCTATGTCCACCATCACGCCGGTCCGCTGAGAATGCCCTGCCAAACGCTGCGCGCTCGGAGCGCCGCGGGGCGCATCCGGTTCGAGCGGATCGGGTCGGGCACCGAATTTCGTTCCTTTATTCGAACGAACGTTTGATCTGTCAAACGCATTTCGAGGATGGAAGCCGTTTCCGCGAGCCCGGGCGCTCAGGACCAGAGAGCGTGGAAGTGGTGCAGAGGACCGTGGCCCTGGCCGACGAGAACCGAATCCGCCGCACGGATCGCCGCCGTGACGTAGGCCTTGGCGCCGGCGACCGCCTCGGAGAGACCCTGCCCCTTGGCGAGACCCGCCGCGACCGCCGCCGAGAGGGTGCAGCCGGTGCCGTGGCTGTTGCGGGTCTCGATGCGCGGGGCCGCGAAGCGGCGCAGCGTCCCGTCCCCGCCGATGAGATGATCGACGCTCTCGCGGCCCTCGCCGTGCCCGCCCTTGATCAGCACCGCCCGCGCGCCCCGCTCCACCAGCCGGCGGCCCTGGCCGACCGCCTCGTTCTCGTGTCCCGCCTCCGCTTCCCCCAGGAGCGTCGCGGCCTCGGGCAGGTTGGGGGTGACGACGGTCGCCAGCGGCATCAGCTCGCCGCGGAGGATCTCGACCGCCTCCCCCGAGATCAGACGGTCGCCGCTCGTGGCCACCATCACCGGATCGAGCACGATCGGGATGCCGGAGGCGTGCCGCCGCAGGCCGTCGGCCACGGCGCGGATGGTCTCGGGCCGCGAGAGCATGCCGATCTTCACGGCGCGCACGGCGAGATCGGAGAAGACCGAGTCGATCTGCGCCGTCACGAAGTCGGCGGGCACGTCGTGGATCGCCTGCACGCCGAGGGTGTTCTGGGCCGTGAGCGCCGTGAGGACGCTGGCGCCGTAGACGCGCAGGGCCGCGAAAGTCTTGAGGTCGGCCTGGATACCGGCGCCCCCGCTCGAATCCGAGCCGGCGATGGTCACGGCGATGGCGGTCATGGCGCTCCTTCCCCTCACGTCTACGGCGTCCGGATCCTGCTCACGCACGGGCTAACGCGGCGGCGTGCCCGCGCGTGCCGCCAGCGCCTCGTCGATCCGGGCGCGCAGGTCGCGGGCCTTGGCCTCGGTCGACCCGCCCTTGAACAGCGCGCCGATCAGCGCCACCCCGTCCGCGCCGGCCCGGATCGCGGAGGCCGCGTTGCTGGCGTCGATCCCGGCGATGGCGCCGACGGGCAGCCCGCTGCCCCGGGCGAGGCGGGCGCGGAAGACGATCCGCTGCAGTCCGTCGAGGCCCACCGGCGGATCGGGATTGTCCTTGCTCGTGGTGGCGAACACGCCGCCGATGCAGGCATAGTCGATGGGCAGGCGGTAGAGTTCGTCCGCCTGCGCCCCGTTCTTCACGGTCAGCCCGATCACCGCGCGGGGGCCGAGCAGGCGGCGCGCCTCCTCCGGGTGCAGGTCGGACTGGCCGAGATGCACGCCCTCGACGCCGGCGGCCAGCGCGAGATCGACTCGGTCGTTGACGAGGAGCGGCGCGCGGCCCTTCAGCGCCGCGTGGATCGCCCGAATTCGGGTGAGCGCCGCACGGGCATCGTCGAGATCCTTCTCGCGGTACTGCAGCAGGGTGGCGCCCCCTGCTACGGCCTCCGCCGCCAGCTCGGCGAGCGCGGCGGGGTCGCCGCCCAGCACGCCGACATCGAGGATGCCGTAGAGCCGCAGATCCACCGCCACCGGCATCGCGGGACGGGACAGGCCGAGCCCGGTTCCGACGCTCATGCCCACTCTCCCCGCCGTCCCGCCACCATGCCACCCACCCCTGACCGCTCCGATCGATGTTCCGCTCCGATCTAGCAGCATCGGCGGGAGGCCGCGAGCGGCGGATCCGGGCGGATCGTGGAAGGGCCGCACCCGAAATGGCCTGCGGATGAGGCCCGGCCTCGCGTTGACGCTGCCGGGGCCGATCCGGCAAGAGCGAGGAGGGCAGGCCGAACCGATCCCGCCATCGGTGGGATGCCCCGGGGAGATGGGCTCGAGGCTGCGACGATCGCATGGGCACGGCCGAACCGGATAGAGCCGCCGCCGCGGCGGCGAGAGCGGGGACCCGCAGCGACAGCGCCTCGTCGGTGGGCCTCGTCGCCGTCATCGTCGCGGCGACGGACGGCGAGCCGCGCGCGCTGACCGTGCAGGTCTCCGGGCAGGCGAAGGGCCGCGAGACCGCCCTGCCCGCCGGGCCGCTCGTGCCCGAGCACGCCACCCTGGAGCGCGGCCTTCGGGCCTGGGTCGAGCAGCAGACCCATCAGCGGCTCGGCTATGTCGAGCAGCTCTACACCTTCGGCGACCGCGACCGCGAGGACGGGCCGCACGGCGTCCACCTGCTCTCGGTGGCCTATCTCGCCCTGGTTCGGGAGCTGCGCCCGGCGGGTCTGGCCGAGGCGGCGTGGCGCAACTGGTACCGCTACCTGCCGTGGGAGGATTTTCGCGAGGGCCGCCCCGCGGCGCTGACCGAGATCGAGCCGCGCCTGATGGCCTGGGTCGCTTCCGGTTCCGATGCAAAGCTCCGGCGCCTGCGCGAGGATAGGGTCGGGCTCAATTTCGGGGTCGGCGGAGCCTGGAACGAGGAGCGCGTTCTGGAGCGCTACGAACTGCTGTTCGAGGCCGGGCTGATCCCCGAGGCCAAGGGCCAGGCCGGGGCGACCGTGCCCGAGGACATCGCCGTGACCGGCCAGCCGATGGCGCACGACCACCGCCGGGTGCTGGCTACCGCGATCGGGCGCCTGCGCGGCAAGATCAAGTATCGCCCGGTGGTGTTCGAGTTGATGCCGCCCGCCTTCACCCTGCTTCAGCTGCAGCGCACCGTGGAAGCGCTCTCCGGCACGCGGCTGCACAAGCAGAACTTCCGCCGGCTCGTGGCGCAGCAGGGGCTCGTCGAGGAGACCGAGGCGCTGACCAGCGGCAATGCCGGGCGTCCGGCCCGGCTGGTGCGCTTCCGCCGCGAAGTGCTGCTGGAGCGCCCCGCGCCCGGCGTGCGGCTCACCCCGACCCGGCGTCCGGCCTGAGGCCGCTCAGGACTGGAACAGGCGTGCGAACTGCTCGGGACAGCCGGCCAGCAGAGCGGGCGCCAGGGGAAGCTCGGCGCGGGTGCAGAGGCTGAAGCCGTAATAGGACGCGAGCAGATCGAGATCCGGGACGCGGACCCACAGGTGCTGGCTCCGTCCGTCCTCCGCCACGGCGACGAGGAGCATCTGGCCGCTCGGATCGAACGAGACGGCCTGCTCGCGAAAGAGGAGCGTGATCGAGCGGACCTCGTCCTCGGACACGCGCTTGTGCGACCAGATCATCGGCGAACGCCTCCGAGGCGGGCGTTTGCCGGCTCAGTCCGCTTCGTTCAACCGCCCCCCGACGCAACGCCGGGCGGCGTCCCGACCCGGGATGACGCCCGGGAGCGAAACGTGGCGGGCCGCCCCGGTCCACCCGGGACGGCCGATCCGCCTTGATCTGCCCGAGGAAACGCCCGGACACGAACTGCCCTCGACCTCGTGGCGAGGGCGCGGCGGGCGTTTCGTGGAAGACGCCTAATCTTCCTTCTTGCGGCGCGGGGCGCGGCGCTTCTTCTCCGGGGCGGCCTCGGGCTCGGCCACCGCCGTGGGTTCCGGTGCCGCTTCGGCTTCGGGATCGGAGGCCCGGCGCCGCTGCTGGCCCAGGCCGAGCGCCCGCGCGAGTTCGGAGCGCTGCTCGGAATAGCTGGCCGAGGTCATCGGATAGTCGTTGGGCAGGCCCCATTTGGCACGGTACTGCTCCGGCGAGAGGCCGCGCAGGGTCAGGTGGCGTCGCAGCGTCTTGTAGGGCTTGCCGTCCTCGAAGCTGATCAGGAAGTCGTGGCTGATCGACTTGCGGATCTCCTGCGGCGTCGCCTTGGGCGGCCCCGTCTCGGCCGAGGGCCGGCCGCTGGTGCTCACGGCCCGGATCGCCTCGTGCACTTCTCCGAGAAGTTTCGGCAGCTCGGCGCTCTGAACATGGTTGTTGCTGACATAGGCGGAGACGACATCTGCCGTCAGGGTCACGAGGCGGGCTGTTTCCGCGTCTTGTTCGCTGGTGTCCATGGCGCAATCTTCTTCGACAGGGGATTAGCGCATCAACGGTAAGCTCAGGTTTTCAAAGGAGCAAGACATAGAGCTTGAATGCGAGGGGTTGCAGCTGGAAGAAAATGCAGCGAGGCCGGCAGTTCTATGCTCTTGGCCATGGAAATCATCGTTCCGGCCTTCGTTCGATAAATGACAAACCTCACATTTTCAGTGGTATCCTTGGTATGGAATGAAACTTACATATGTTGATATTTGAGCATCCATTGTACAAAAAATGACGCATCCTCAAGAGCTTGCCTTTTTTGCCCGAAGACCTGCGGTGACGCGATCGGCCTCACCGAGCGACCCGGGCACCGGATGGCAGACACGCTTTGCCCGCCCACGCCTCTGGGTGCGGCGTCCTGCCGCAGATCTCAGTATTTTCTGTGGATTCCCGAAATGCACCGGGATGTTTTCAGCTCGCCGACTCTCTTGTCGCATCGATCACGCCGACGTGATTCAATCGGTTTTCGATCGTGACGCGTCCTGAAGGCAGATTTCGGCGGCGGAAACCGTAGCGAAAGGTACGGCAAATCGCGTTGACGCGATGGCGCGCGGCGTGGGCGCGGCGTTTTCCAGTGATGGCGGGCCGAGACCGGCCAGCGGATCAATCTTGGCGACAGAAAGCGTCCGCGGGCCGGTTCCCGAGACGATCGGGACGTGAGTCGAGGCCGGCCCTATCCTTGCCGAGGGGTGAGTTGCGCTCCGCCGCATCTTGGCGCGACGGAGCGCGGGTCGGATCAATCGAGGCCGAGCATCAGTCCGAGGTTCTGCACGGCGGCGCCCGAGGCGCCCTTGCCGAGGTTGTCGAGCCGGCCGACCAGCACCGCCTGACCGTAGGTGTCGGAGCCGAACACACGCAGTTCGAGCTGATCGGTGTCGTTGAGGGCTTCCGGTTCGAGGCGCTCGCGGTGCGCGCCCTCCTCGGCGCCGCGCACGACCCGCACCAGCGGGCTTTCCGCGTACCACGCGGCCAGGGCTTCCTCGAGATCGCCCGGCGTCGGACGGCCCGGCAGCGCCGAGAGATGGACCGGAATGCTGACAAGCATGCCCTGGCGGAAGTTGCCGACTGAGGGGATGAAGATCGGCCGCCGGGTCAGGCGACTATAGGCTTCGATCTCGGGAAGATGCTTGTGGCCGAAGCCGAGTCCGTAGAGCTGGAACGGCGCCCCCTCCCCCCGCTCGTAGGCCTCGATCATGCTGCGGCCGCCGCCGCTGTAGCCGCTCACCGCGTTGATGCTGACGGGGTGGTCCGAGGGGATCAGCCCGCCCTCGACCAGCGGGCGCAGCAGCGCGATCGCCCCGGTCGGGTAGCAGCCGGGATTGGCGACCCGGCGCGCGGCGCGGATCGCATCGGCCTGCTCCGGAGCCATCTCGGCGAAGCCGTAGACCCAACCGGGGGCGATCCGGTGCGCGGTGGAGGCGTCGAGCAGCTTCGGGCCGCCGCCGGGCAGGCTGTCGGCGAGCGCGGCCGTCTCCCGGGAGGCCTCGTCGGGAAGGCAGAGCACGACGAGATCGACCTCTTCGAGGATGGCCCGCTTGGCCCCCGCATCCTTGCGGCTCTCGTGGGGGATGCTGACGACGCGGACCCGCCCCTCGCGTTCGAGGCGCTCGCGGATGCCGAGTCCGGTCGTGCCGGCCTCGCCGTCGATGAACACCTTCGGAGCGGTGGCGGTGACGCCTTCGGACATCGCGGATCCTCGTTCGTCCGGATCTGTCCGGCACTGGGTGTCGATGGGGGATCGATGGCGCGGAGGTGGAAGCTTCCCCTCCTCCTGTCAACGCCCGTCGCGGCCGGTCCTGCCTGGGCCGGCCGGAACCGAGGATGCCGCCTTCTGTTGACAGCCAAATGTCGCTCAGGAGGCGAAATCGATGTCTGGTACGGCGAAGAAGACGGACCCCAAGCTCTGGGACAAGGTCAAGGAGGAGGTGACGCAATCCTCCAAGGGCGGCAAGCCCGGTCAGTGGTCGGCCCGCAAGGCGCAGATGGCCACGAGCGAATACAAGAAGGAGGGCGGCGGTTACGCGGGCAAGAAGTCCGGCGACAACCACCTCAAGCAGTGGACCGACGAGGAGTGGGGCACGAAGTCCGGGCGCGAGAGCGGCAAGACCGGCGAGCGCTACCTGCCAAAAAAGGCCCGCGAGAAGCTCTCCGACTCCGAATACGAGCGCTCGACCGCCAAGAAGCGGTCCGATAGCGCCAAGGGCAAGCAGTTCTCGAAGCAGCCCGACGACGTGGCCGAGAAGGCCGCCTCGAGCCGCAAGACCGGCGGGAAGACCGGCAAGACCGCCGCGAAGGGTGGCAAGACCACCACGAAGGGCGGCAAGAGCGGGACGACCAAGGCGCAGTTGATGGAGCGCGCCCGCAAGCAGGACATTCCCGGCCGTTCGAAGATGACCAAGGGCGAGCTGGAGCGGGCCCTCGCGTAGGCACGCGGAAGCGATGGCGGGAAGGTTCGATTCCTCCCCGTCGTCGTCTCAGGAACCTTTCCCGGGCTCGATCATGGCGAAACCAGCCCTGTCGAAGGAGGGCCGGGCCTCCGGGCTCCGCACGCGCGGAAGCGTCAGGAAGCGCGGCTCCGTTGCATTGCGCGCGTCCTTGGTCAGGCCGGCGAGAAGAACGGCGAGCCGCCCGGCTGTCCAAGTGCGGCGGGTTCACGCGCAGCCGATCATGACAGATCCCGGGATCGCGGGCCGGATGCCGCATTCACGGCGCGGGCGCGAGGGCTTTGCCAGGCAAGCTGGTCCGTTAAATCCAGGCGGACATCGCGCGGAGAGGGGCGGCTTTCGCAGCCCCCGGCCGAGACCGGCTCACTCCTCGTCGGGGCCGGCGGCGGAGACCTCGGGCTCGTCGGCCGTGTAGCCTTCGAGCCAGTCCAGGCTTTCCTGCGAGCCGGCCTCGTAGGGGTTGGCCGAATCGGGCTTGCCCATCGCCTTGGCGGACTTGCCCTCTTCGAAGATCGTGTACGACACCACCGCCATCGGATCACCCTTTTCTCGACCTGCGAACCGCGCATCCCGGCTCGGCAGAAGCGCCGTGACAAGCGTTGCGCGTGCGCCCGGGTTCCGCTCCCGCCTCAGGGGGCGGCGTCCGGATCCCCGGCCGGCCTGGCCTCGGCGCGGTGGAGGCGGCTCAGCAGCACCAACAGCGGGCCGGGCAGCGGTGCTTCGAGGGCGGCCGCATCGAGGATGTCCGGCCGCGCCGTGCGGCGGCGGTCGGCGCGCGGCTCGCGCTTGACGATGATGGGTGAGCGGGGACGGGCGGGTCTGGGTGTCATGACGCGGCAGGTACTCGAAGCGCCTCGATGAGCGGGACGAACTAACCCTCGCAAGACACCCTTTCGCCGTTTGCCGTCCCAACGGCCGCGACGGCTCGGACGGGCGTCTGTGCGAGAAACACTTTGGCCGGTGAGAACGTCCCCTCTTCACCCCGGTTCCATGAAATTCGTCCGGAAATTAAACATAATGCCGCAGGATTAGGCTTTAAAGTCCTTGCCTGTGCTTCCGGGATCACGGCTTTGGCCTGCCGGCTCGCAAAGCAGGAGGCGCGCCGGCATGCTGCGGTTATCCGTGGCCCTGCGGGCGGACGGATGGTAGAGGGCGGCTCATGCTCGAAGGTCTGCCGCCGCATCGTCCCACGCACGTCCTGCGCCTGATCACGGACGAGCCCTCCGCTCGCGCCATGACCGAGCTTCTGGGCGAGATGTTCGACCCGATGGAGACGGCGGTGGCCGCCTTCGAGGTCGAGGAGACCGGGGCGTGGCGCCTCGAAGCCTATTTCTCGGAGGAGCCGGACGCGGAGATGATCCGCGACCTCATCCGCCCCCTGGTCGGCGACCAGGCCGACGAGGCCGCCTTCGAGACCATCGACCAGCAGGATTGGGTGCGCGCCTCGCTCGAAGGGCTGAAGCCGGTGCGGGCGGGCCGCTTCCTCGTGCATGGCGGCCACGACCGGCACCACGTGCGGCCCAACGACCTCGCCATCGAGATCGAGGCGGCGCTCGCCTTCGGCACCGGCCACCACGGCACCACGCTGGGCTGCCTGCGGGCACTCGTGGCCGAGATGAAGCAGCGCCGCCCCGCGCGCGTCCTCGACGTCGGCACCGGCACGGGCATCCTAAGCTTTGCCGCCGCGCGCGCGCTGCGCATCCCGGTCGTGGCCGGCGACCTCGATCCGGAGGCCGTGACGACCGCGCGGGAGAACGCCCGCCTCAACGGCCTCGGGCCGCTCATGCGCCTCTACCACGCGCCCGGCGTGCGCCACGCCCTGGCGAACCGGCCGCGCGGCTTCGACGTGGTCTTCGCCAACATCCTGGCCCGCCCGCTCAAGCGGCTCGCGCCCTCGCTCACCGCCGTGGTGGCCGATCACGGTGTGCTGATCCTCTCCGGACTGATCGAGCGCGACGTGCCCGGCGTGCTCTCGACCTACCGCCACCGCGGCTTCCATCTCGCCCGCTCCGGCGTGATCGAGGGCTGGGCGACCCTGGTGCTGCGCCGGGGCGGATCCGCACCGCGCCCGCGCTGAACGAGGGTGACGCGGGCGGGCGCGAGGCGGTACGCTTCCGCCATGACCAACGACCCGCGCCGAAGCTCTCGCCCCCGCTTTCAGACCTTCGACGATCCGAGCCACGCCAAGGGGGCCGAGCGGATCGAGGCCCTGCGCGCGGCCCTGCGCGAAATCGGCGCCGACGGCTTCGTGGTGCCCCGGGCCGACGAGCACCAATCCGAATACGTGCCCGCCAACGCCGAGCGCCTCGCCTGGCTGACGGGCTTCACCGGCTCGGCCGGTCTGGCCGTGGTGCTCGCCGACGCGGCCGCCCTGTTCGTGGACGGGCGCTACACCCTGCAGGCGCCCGAGCAGGTCGATACCGGCACGATCACCGTGGTGCCGCTGGCCGAGACGACGCCGGAAGCCTGGCTCGGCACCCATCTCAAGGCCGGGCAGGTTCTGGCCTACGACCCCTGGCTCCACACCGTCGACGGCGTCGCCCGGCTGGAGCGGGCCGCGGCCAAGGCCGGAGCCTCCCTGCGCCCGGTCGAGGCGAACCTCGTGGACGCGGTCTGGGCCGGGCGCCCCAAGCCTCCGGCCGGCCGGGTCGCGGCCCAGCCGGACGCGCTGGCGGGCGAGAGCCGCGAGGCCAAGCTCGACCGCATCCGCGCCGCGCTGGCCGAGGGCGAGCTCGACGCGCTGGTGATCTCCGATCCGCACAACCTCGCCTGGGCCTTCAACCTGCGCGGGGCCGACGTCGCGCACACGCCCCTGGCCCTCGGCTACGCCGTCCTGCCCCGCGAGGGCCGGGCCGCCCTCTATCTCACCTCGCCCGAGATCGACGCGGATCTGCGCGCCGCCCTCGAGCCGCTGGCCGACCTTCGTCCCCGCGCCGCCTTCGCCGAGGCTGTCGCGCAGGCCAGCGCGGGCGCGGCGCGGGTTCGCCTGGACGCGGCGACGGGCGCGGCGGCGCTCAAGGGGCTCGTCGAGGCGGCCGGCGGCGTGGCCGATACCGGCCCCGACCCGGTCACCGCGATGAAGGCGGTGAAGAACGCCGCCGAGATCGCCGGCTCCCGCGCCGCCCATCGCCGCGACGGGCTGGCCGTGACGCGCTTCCTCGCTTGGCTCGACCGGGCGGCGGAAGACGGCGTGAGCGAGATCCGGGCGGTCGAGGCCCTGGAGGATTTCCGGGCCGAGGGCGGCGAATTGCGGGACGTCTCGTTCCCGACCATCTCCGGCTCCGGGCCCAACGGGGCGATCGTGCATTACCGCGTCACCCGCGCCACCGACCGCACCGCGCGGCCCGGCGAGCTCTTCCTGATCGATTCCGGCGCGCAATACGCCGACGGCACCACCGACATCACCCGCACGGTCGCCATCGGCACGCCCACGGACGGGATGCGCGAGCGCTTCACCCGCGTGCTGAAGGGGCAAATCGCCATCGCCCGCGCCGTCTTCCCCGAGGGCACCACGGGCGCGCAGATCGATGCCTTCGCCCGGGCGAGCCTGTGGGAGGCAGGGCTCGATTACGATCACGGCACCGGCCACGGCGTCGGCGCCTTCCTCTCGGTGCACGAGGGGCCGCAGCGCATCGCCAAGACCGGCACGGTGGCCCTGAAGCCCGGCATGATCCTCTCGAATGAGCCGGGCTATTACCGTGCGGGCGCCTACGGCATCCGCATCGAGAACCTGATCCTGGTCGAGGAGCGGACGGTTCCGGGGGCCGAGCGGCCGATGCTCGGCTTCGAGACGCTGACGCTGGCCCCCATCGACCGCCGCCTGATCGATGCGACGCTGCTCGGCGCCGCCGACGCGTCCTGGCTCGACGCCTACCATGCCCGCCTGCGCCGGAGCCTCACGCCCGATCTCGACGGGGCGACGCGCGACTGGCTGGAGGCGGCGACCCGGCCGCTCGGCGAGGCAAGCGCGTGAGCGGGCGGCCGAACCCCTCCGTCCTGTTCGTGTGTCTGGGCAACATCTGTCGCTCGCCCCTGGCCGAGGCGGCCTTCCGGCTCGAAGCCGGGCGGGCCGGGCTCGCGATGAGCGTCGATTCCGCCGGCACCGGCGACTGGCACGTGGGTGAGCCGCCCGACTCCCGCGCCATCGCGGTGGCGCGGGCCAAGGGCGTCGACATCTCCGGCTACCGCGGGCGGCAGGTGACGGCAGCCGATTTCGACCGCTTCGACCACGTGGTCGCCCTCGATCACGCCAATCTCGCCCGGCTGCGCGCCCTGCGCCCGGCCGACTCGCGGGCGGCCTTGAGCCTGCTCCTCGACCACGTGCCGGGCCGGGCGGGCGAGCCCGTGGCCGATCCCTATTACGGTGCGGACGAGGGCTTCGAGACGACCTGGGCCGACGTGACCGAGGGCGCGCGGGCGCTGGTCCGGCGCATCGCGGGGACGGGATGAGCGACCTCGCGCGCCGTGCCGCGGATCTCCTCGGCGGCCGGCTCGCCGAGGCACGGTCGATGGCGGGCGGAAGTCTCTCGCGCTGCGCGGCCCTGCGCCTGGAGGACGGGCGCGAGGCGGTGGCCAAAACGGGCCCCGCGCCGCGGACCGAGGCGCGCATGCTGGAGGCCATCGCGGCGGCCGGCGTGCCGGCCCCGTCCGTCCTCGCGGTCGATGACGCGATCCTCGTGCTCGAGCGCCTGCCCGATGCGGGGGCCGGACCCGGCGCCCAGGCCGATCTCGGCCGCGTCGCGGCGCGCCTGCACGCCGCCTCCGGCCCGCGCTACGGCTGGTCGGAGACTTACGCCTTCGGTCCCGTCGTCATCGAGAACGCCTGGAGCGACGACTGGCCGGGCTTCTGGGGCGGGCGGCGCCTGCTCTGCCATGCCGGCCACCTGCCCGCGCCCCTGGCCCGGCGGGTAGAAGCGCTCGCGCGCGATCTGCCGAACCGCCTGCCCCGGCATCCGCGCCCGGCCCTCCTCCACGGCGACCTGTGGGGCGGAAACGTCCTCTTCGCGGGCGGGCGCGTCGTCGGGCTGATCGACCCGGCCTGCTATCATGGCCACGCGGAGATCGATCTGGCGATGCTCTCGCTGTTCGGCCATCCGGGGCCGGCCTTCCGCGAGGCCTACGGCCCGGCGGAGCCCGGCGAGGCGGAGCGCGCGCCGATCTACAAGCTCTGGCCGGCGCTGGTGCATCTTCGGCTGTTCGGCGCCGGCTACCGCGGCATGGTCGAGGGGCTGCTGCAGGCGGCCGGCGTCTGACACCGTTTCCGGCCGATCGCCCCGGATCGTCATGGCGCGGCGGAGCCGAAGCCATCCAGCGCTCCGAATGATCCGGAGAAGCCCCGCCCCTGGATCGCTTCGCTCAGGCTCGCGATGACGGCCCGAGGTGAAAGCCGAGATCCTCGAACCGAAGTCCCATCAGAACATCCCGTTCGCGTTGGCGGAGTGTTCGGGCAGGATCTGCAGCACGTCCCAGTGCTCGACGATGCGGCCGTCGTCGTCGAGGCGGAAGATGTCGATGGCGGCGTAGTCGTGGTCGCCCGGCCAGTGCTGGAGACAGTGCAGCACGACGAGATCGCCCTCGGCGACGGCGCGCTTCACCTCGACGCGCTTGCCCGGCCATTCGCGCGCCATGCGCTCGAAATAGGCGATGAAGCCGTCCTTGCCGCTGGCCACGTGCGGGTTGTGCTGGATGTAGTCCGCGCCGGCGTAGCGCTCGATGGCCTCGCGCGGCCGGCCATCGTTGAACATCAGTTCGTAGAAGGCGATGACGGTCGCCTTGTTGCGCGCGAGGTCGCTCATGCTGTCGCTCCGGGTGGCCGGAGGGGGCCGGCTCCCCGCGTCGCCCGGCCCGGACGCGCCGTGCCGATCGCCTCGAGGCGCGCGACCCTACTCCGCCGGGGCGGGAGCCTCCAGCGCGCGCGGCTCGAAGCGGCCATCCTGCGTCGGCTTCATCTCGACGCGCCGGTCGTGGTGCTTGTGCAGGGTCGAGCGGTGGCCGATCGAGACGATGGTCGTGCCGGGCAGCGTCTCGCGCAGCATCCGGTAGATCTCGGCCTCGGTCTCCTCGTCGAGCGCGGCGGTCGATTCGTCGAGGAACAGCCAGTCGGGCTTGGCCAGGATCGCCCGGGCGATGGCGAGGCGCTGCTGCTCGCCGCCGGAGAGGCGCCGGTCCCAGTTGTCGATCTCGTCGAGCCGGTCGGCGAGCTGCGGAAGCCGGGCGGCCTCCAGCGCCGCGCGTATGGCCTCGTCGGAGAACTGGTCGATGGTGTGCGGGTAGGCGACGGCGCCGCGCAGGGAGCCCAGCGGGATGTAGGGCCGCTGCGGCAGCACGAGCGCCGATTGCCCGGCCGGGACGTGGACCCGGCCCTTGCCGAAGGGCCAGATGCCGGCGATCGCGCGGAACAGGGTCGATTTGCCCGAGCCGGAGGGGCCGCTGACCAGGGTCGCGCTGCCCTTCGGCAGGCTGAGCGTGTCCGCCCGCACGATCTCGCGGCCGTCGGGCAGGGCGAGGGTAAGGTCGCGGGCGGTCACGGCGCTCGCGGTGTCATTGTCCTGGGCGAGCCCGTAACCGGCACTCGCCAGGGCCTCGGCCTTCGTCATCGCCCGCTTGAACGAGCCCAGACGAATGGTGTTCGCCTTGTAGGCCGCGAGGATGGTGTAGGAGTTGATGAAGAAGTTCAGCGAGTTCTGGACGTTGCTGAAGGCGTTGGAGGTCTGCTGCAGGGCGCCCAGGGTGATCTTCTTGGCGAAGAACGACGGCGCGGCGATGATGAGCGGGAAGACCGCGCTCGCCTGCCGGTAGCTGAAGGTGAAGGCGATCAGCTTGATGCGCCGGAAGATGATGCCGACGTAGTTGTCGACGATGGCGTGGAACAGGGTGTTGAGCCGCGAGGTCTCGGCCCGCTCGCCCCGCAGCAGGGCGATCTGCTCCGAGTAGATGCGGTTGCGCGCCAGCGCGAAGCGGAAATCCGCCTCGACCTGCTCCTGCCGGTAGTCGAGGCCGATGAGCGGCTTGCCGATCAGGTGGGTCAGCCAGGTGCCGACCACCGCGTAGGCGATGACCAGCCAGACCAGGAAGCCCGGGATCACCGCGTCCGTGAAGGGCAGCACGAAGTCGCGCGAGAGCGTCCACAGGATGACCATGAACGAGACGAGCTGCGCGGCCTGCGAGAGCAGGCGGGTCGAGAGCGTCGTGGTCTGGGCGATGAAGCTGTTGACGTCCGACTGGATACGCTGGTCCGGGTTGTCGGCGTCCTCGTCGGTGAAGGGAATGCGGTAATGCGTGCCGTCCCCGAGCCAGCGCTGATAGAGGCTCTGGGTGAGCCAAGTGCGCCAGCGCAGCTGCAGGGCGGAGTCGACGTAGAGGTCGAACATGCCGAGCACGACGTTGAGGGTCGCGAGCGGAATGAAGACCCACAGCACCTGATTCCAGAAGGCGGGCGCGTCGAGGGCCTGCAGGGAATTGTACATGTCGCGGTAGAAGAAGTTGAACCCGAGGGTCAGCGCGACATCGGCGAAGTTCACGAAGATCGAGAGCGCCACGAGATTGCGGCCGATTCGCCCCTCGGTGGTGCCGAACCAGCGGAACATGCCGACCTCGCGGCTCGGCGCGTCGCGGTTCGCGAAGTAGGGGTCGGCGATGAGGGTGATGTCCCGGATCGGCTTCCAGTGCGAGACGGCGAGCACGATGGCCCCGAAGACGACGGCGCCCGTCGCGGCGAAGTCCGGCGGGAGCAGGGCCGCGACGAAGCCCGGCAGGGCTCCGGCATTGGCCAGCGTCTTGGACACGGCCAGCAGCAGGTAGCCGGCGCCGTAGACCGAGACGAAAATCTTGAGATAGGCCGAGAGGTTGTTCGAGGCGAGCAGGATGCCCGCCATGGCGAAGCCCGCCAGCGAGACGTAGAGCGGGGGCGAGGGAAGCCCCGGCGCGGCGAGCAGCAGGAGGGCGACGAGCGCCGTGAGCACGGCCTGGATGCCGAGCCCGCTCTTCAGTGCGGCCACGCAGGTACTCCTTCTCGCTGTGCCGGTCCGCGTCCACCCGGGTCGGGTGACGGGGCCGGCCCACGGGGTCGGTCGCCGAACGCAGCGCCCGGCACGGCGCCCGTGGCCAGCCGTCATGGCGAGAACGTGGCGTCGCGCCGCTCCTGTCACGTGAAATTTCGGTCATGTCGAGGGCCGGACCGGTCCGCCGCCAGCGCCCTGGGAGCTGAGGTGCGACACCGTGGACCCGTCTCCTGGCGCGGCGCGGACGCGCCCGCTCTCAATTCGGGTCCCAGTTCCAGTCGCCGTAATCCGGCTCGCGGCAGCGGTAACCGATCGGGCATTGCGGGTTGTCGCGCGTGGGCACGAAGCGGAGTTCGGCGATCTCGGTGAGTTCGCAGAAGCTGCGGTCGCGCACGAAGCGTTCCGGGGGGCGCCCGCCCAGACTGAGCACGACGTCGCCCTGCTCCTTCACCGTGGCCATCGCCTCCGCGCAGATCACGCGCGTCGCGGGGGGCCGCGTCTGGGCATGGGCCGGGGGCAGCGCCAGGAAGGGCGCCAGCGCCGAGCCGAGGACGGCGAGGGTGACAGGTTTCATCACGCAGGGACTGTCGACGGCCAGCGGGGACCGCCAAGCTTGACCATGGCAGGTTCTGCCAGCGGCGGGAAGAGCTTGCCGCGCTCCTCGCCGTGCCTCTGCCGCAATCCCGGCGTCTACCCTCAGGAACCGGGCCGCGGAGGGCTTCCGGTCGGCGCCCTGCCCCGCCAGAGTCGGTGCGCCTCTCGCCTGGGAGGCAAGCGAGCCATGGCGTGCCTGTCGATCCTCGATCGCGATGCGGTGCGCGCCGCGCCGGCGTTGCGCGAGCCCTGCAGCGGTCTCCTCGGCGGGGCCGGCATCACCGGGCCGGGTGGCCTCACCGCGGACGCGGTGACACTCGACACGCCGATCGACGAGTTGGAAAGCGACGCGTTCTCCCCCATTCTAGGCGATACTTTCGGCGTCGACCTCGTCCCCTGCCCGCGGCTGACCACGATCATGACGCGCAGCCAGCTCGAATACGGTGCGATCCGCGCGGACGGGCCGTCCAAGGTCGGGGCGCTGCTCGTCTCTATGAATGATGCATGGGACGCGCCCGCCGCGGGCCGCCGGCGGGTCCGCTTCGAGGGCCGGAACGACACGCCCTTCGCCGTCGCGGGGCCGCCGACGAGGGGCACGATGGTCGCTTGTCTGCGCTGCGACCTTTCCCGGCACGGCCCCGCGTCGCTCGAGGGCGAGCGTCGCGTCGTGCGGTCGATCTCGATGAAGGATGCGGCCGAGCCGCCGCGTGAGCGCAACCGGACGGCTCCGTTTTCAAAAGGTGGTTTCGGGCGGTGAACGGCGAGGGTGGAGCGCATGCCGGGGGGACGGCGATGACGGAGGCAGTGCGCGAGGCGGAGAAGCCCGGCGCGGGTGACGGCGAGTCGCCCGGCCCGGCGGCCGCGCGGCGCCGGCTGGCGATCCCGATGATCCTGGCCGCGGGCTGGGGGGCGCTGTTCGCCTACACCGTCGTCGTGCTCACCGATGACGGTCCCGTGGCGGCCACGGCCGGGAGCAGCCGACACGTCTCCAGCGACGGCGGCGGTATCGATGTGCCGGAGGTGCGCCTGCCCGAGCCGGAGCGGGTCGCCGCGCCCGCCGCCGGCCATTCCGGACCCGCGCGGGTTCTCACCGTCGCCGCGCCCGCCCCGCCCCTGGAGATGGTGAGGCCGGACGCCGAGCCGCGGCCCGTCGCGCCGCAGGTGGAGCGCGCGGCCTTCGTCGGCGTGTGGGGGCCGACCCCCGTGGCCTGCGGCCAGCGCCAGCGCCGCCGCGGCTTCATACCCGCCACGATCAGCGAAGAGGGCGCCAAGGCCGGGCGCACCATCTGCCGCTTCCGCAACAACCGTCGAGAGGGCAATGCCTGGACCATGGCGGCCGATTGCAGCGAGCGCGGCCGGCGCTGGACTTCGCAGGTGCGTCTGCTCGTCGAGCAGGACCGACTGACCTGGACGAGCGGCAAGGGACAGGCGAACTACATCCGCTGCGGGCGCAAATCGGGCTGAAAACGCAGCGGCAGGGCTCCCGCCCGAAAGACGACCCGCTCGGGCGTGAAGCGCCAGAGCCGCTCGGCGCCCTCGATCCCGCAGGTCGCCGCCGGATCGAGCAGGACCTCGGTGCCGCCCGTCATCTGCAGAAGGTCGCCGCCGGAAAAATCGGGAAAGACAAGCCCGGCGCGCGGGTTCACGAGCAGGTTGCCCAGCGTATTGAAGAAGCGGTTGCCGGAGTAATCGGGGATCGTGAGGCTGCCGTCGGTTCCGACCCGCACGAAGCCGGGCGGCCCGCCGCGGTGCGAGGCATCGACCTGCCGTCGTCCGTCCCCGTCCTCGACGAAGCTCGCGACGAAGAAGGTGTCGGCCCCCTCCACGAGCGCCCGCGCCCGGCCGTCGAGCCGGTCGGAGGGGACGGGCGCCGGGGCCTCGGGCCGTGCCTCCGCCGTTTGCGTCTCGCGCCGCGGGCGGATGTATTGCGGGCAATTTCCGAAGCTCTGCTCCACCGCGACCGTGAAGCCCGCGGGGCCGTCACGGCGGAGGGTGCCGTTGAGGCGGTTGCGGCGGCGCGTGCCGAGTTCGATCCCGAGCAGGCCCACGCCCGCGCCGTCCTCCAGGCCGTCCTCGGCCGGATCGTCGGGCGCGGGCTCCGCCTCGATCCGCAGATGGCGAGGGTCCGGCGCGTGCAGGAAGCCCGGCTCGCCGGCTCGCAGGGTGGCCCAGGGCCGGCCGGCCCGGTCCACTGTCCCGAGGACGAGGAAGGGGAGCAGCGGATAGAAGTTCTGGTGCTGCTCGGTCAGGTGATCGCGGATGACCCGCGGTCCGAGTTCGGCCAAGCGTGCGGCGAGGCCGACGCTCTCCTGGATCGCCACCTCGCCCCGGTGCCAGGGGGAGGCGGCCTGTGGCTGCGGGCTCATGACCGGACCTCACGCTGCGTTCAGGCCGACGGGTGAGGCCGGGAGCGGCACGAAGCCGGGTAGCGCCTCGATCCGGGCGAGCCAAGCGCGGACGCGGCCGTAGGGCGCCAGATCGACGTTCCCCTCCGGCGCGGCGGCAATGTAACTGTAGAGCGCCACGTCGGCGATGGTCGGGCGATCGGCCGCGATCCAATCGCGCGAGGCCAGTTCCGCGTCGATCAGCGCCAGGATCCTGTGGGCGCGGGCGATCACCTCGCCGGTGTCGAAGGAGGCGCCGAACAGCGTGACGAGGCGGGCGGCCGCCGGGCCGAAGGCGATGGGTCCGGCCGCCACCGAGAGCCAGCGCTGCACCCGCGCCGCCCCTTCCGCATCCTCGGGCAGCCAGTCGCCGCGGCCGAGCTTCTTGGCGAGGTAGACCAAGATCGCGTTCGAATCCGGCACGACGGTCCCGGCATCGTCGAGGACCGGGATCTGCCCGAACGGGTTGAGCGCCAGAAAGTCGGCCGAACGGTTCTGGCCGCCCGCCATGTCGACCTCGACGGTCTCGTAGGGCTGGCCGACCAGCGACAGGAACAGGCGCGCCCGGTGCGCATGGCCCGAGAGCGAGAGACTGTAGAGCTTCACCATGCGTCTCCTTCCGGCCTGGATCGGCCGCGGAGGCAGGAGACTGCCGATCCGGAGCGGTGTGAAGCACGGTTCTCGGCAGATGACTGTTGCGTACAGCGGAATAATCGAAAGGCTCAGCCCGTTCGGGAGGTATGGCGATGGATCGCTGTCAGGGAATGCGGGTGTTCGTGCGGGTGGCCGAGAGCGGCGGCTTCGCCGGGGCCGCGCGCAGCCTCGCCATGAGCCCGCCGGCGGTGACGCGGGCCGTGGCCGCGCTCGAAGACGCGATCGGGGCGCGGCTGTTCATCCGCACGACGCGCTCGGTGAAGCTGACGGAGGCGGGCGCGCGCTACCTCGAGGATTGCCGGCGCATCCTCGCCGATATCGAGGAAGCCGAAGCCGCCGCCGCGGGCTCGACCGCCACGCCCACGGGAACGCTCACGCTCACCGCGCCGGTGCAGTTCGGCCGCCTCTACGTCCTGCCGGTGCTGACGGAGTATCTGGAGCGCCACCCCGCCGTTTCGGCCCGCGCCCTGTTCCTCGACCGCGTGGCCAACCTCGTCGAGGAGGGCGTGGATGTCGGCGTGCGGATCGGACATCTCGCCGATTCCGGCCTCACCGCGCTGCGGGTCGGCAGCGTCCGCCGTGTGGTCTGCGCCGCGCCGGCCTATCTGGAGCGGCACGGCGTGCCGGAGGCCCCCGGCGACCTGCGCGACCACGCGGTGATCGGCTCGACGAGCCTCGGGGCGCTGCCGGACTGGCGCTTCGGCCCCGAGCGGCGCACGAGCGTCACTCTGCATCCCCGGCTCGTTTGCAGCACGGTCGACGCGGCGCTCGCGGCGGTGCTCGACGGATGGGGGATCGCCCGTCTCCTGTCCTATCAGGTCGCGGCGGCCGTGGCGGAGGGCCGCCTGCGCCTCCTCCTCGCCGAGCATGAGGAGGCGCCGCTGCCGATCCATGTCGTGAGCCCCGAGGGGCGCCGGGCGCCAGCCAAGACCCGCGCCTTCGTCGATCTGGCGGCGGCGCGGCTGCGGGCCGACCCGCGGGTGAACCCGGCGGCTTGAGACAGGCCGCCGCCCGCGCCCGTGCCGTGACGCGGAGCCATCCCGCGCGCCACCCTCTCTGGAGAAGGCGGCGCCGCTGGATCGCTTCGCCTTCGCTTGCGCGGACGATGGAGGAAAGACCCCTCCCCTCAGTACACGTCCGCCTGGTAGCGCCCGGTCTTCTTCAGGGCGGCGAGGTAGGCCACGGCCTCGTCCGGGTTCTTGCCGCCGAACTGGGCGGCGACGTCGATGATCGCCCGCTCCACGTCCTTGGCCATGCGCTTGGCATCGCCGCAGACGTAGAAGTGGGCGCCGCCCTCCAACCATTTCCACAACTCGGCGCCGTTCTCGCGCATCCGGTCCTGCACGTAGGTCTTCTCCGTGCCGTCGCGCGACCATGCCAGCGAGAGGCGGGTCAGCACCTTCTCGTCCTTCAGGCCGTTCAGCTCCTCCTTGTAGAAGAAGTCGGTCGCCTGCCGCTGGTGGCCGTAGAACAGCCAGTTGCGGCCGGGCGCCTTCGTGGCCGCGCGCTCGCGCAGGAAGGAGCGGAACGGGGCGACGCCGGTGCCGGGGCCGCACATGATCACGTCCTTGGACGGGTCCTGGGGCAGGCCGAAGCCGTGCGCCTTCTGCAGGTAGATCCGGACCTTGGTCTGCTCCGCGAGACGCTCGCCCAGATGGGTCGAGGCGACGCCCAGACGCAGGCGCGAGCGATGGTTGTAGCGCACCGCATCGACGGTGAGCGAGACGCGGCCGGCATCCATCCTGGGCGAGGAAGAGATCGAGTAGAGCCGCGGCTGCAACTCGTCGAGCGCTTCGAGGAAGACCTCGGCGTCGGGGCGCGCGCCGGGGAACTTGTGGAGCGCGCCGAGCACGTCGAGATAGGCCGCGTCGCCGTCCGGATCCTCGCCGGCCGCGAGCGCCTGCGCCTTCTTCCGAGCGGCGCCGGAGGTCAGCAGCGAGAGGAGCTGGTAGAGGTTGTCCGGCGCCGCACCGAGCGAATAGTCGGTGAGCAGCCGGTTGCGCAGGGTCTTGCCGGCGATCATCCGCTCGGGCCGGGTGCCGAGTTCGGCGATCACCGCATCCACCAGCGCCGGGGCGTTGGCGGGGAACAGGCCGAGGGAATCGCCCGCCTCGTAGGTGATCGGCGTGTCCCGCAGGTCGATCTCGATGTGCCAGGTCTCCTTCTCGCCGCCCGGCGCGTTGAGGCGCGTGCGGGAGAGGAAGGTCGCCTCCACCGGGTTCTCGCGGCAGAAGCCCAGCGGTTCGAGTTCCGGCTCCTTCTTCGGAGCGTCGCCCGCCTCCGCCTTCGGCGCGGCCGCGCCGCCCGCGGCGCCGAACTCCTCGTCGAGCTTCTTGAGCATCCGAAGCGTCTCTTTGCCGCCGGGCTGGCAAAGGTTCAGGCGCTCCTCGCTCTTGAGGAAGATCGCGTTGGCATAGTCGGCGCAGTTGTAGCCGCATTGTCCGCAATCCTGCTGGGCCATGGCGGCCATCAGCTTCTGCGGTTCGGAGCGGTCCTTGGCGATCGCCATGCGGTCGTTGATCGGCATCGACGGGTCGTGCCAGGGCGCGTCGTCGTTGTCGGCGAGCTTCGGGCCCGTCGACGGCGCCTCGCCCGCCGCAAGGGCGGTGGCGCCCTCCACGGCAGGGCCGAGGAGGGCGGCGAAGTAGCCCGACAGCCAGGAGCGCTGGTCGGCGTTGAACGGGGCGCTCTCGGGGATGAGAACGAGCGGGGGCGCGACGTGCTGGGTCATGCGGCGGCCTTGAGGGCGGGTTGTTCTTCGGCGGCGTCGCGCAGGGCCTCGGGGCCGGTGCGCGCGGTGAAGGCTTGGAAGCTCTCCTCCGGGCCCTGGCGGCGGGCGAGATAGGCGTTGAGCAGCGCCTCGACGCGCGAGGGCACGTCGTCGGCCTTCACCGCCTTCCAGATCTCGGTGCCGATCTTCGGATTCTCGGCAAAGCCGCCGCCGACCACGACGTCGTAGCCCTCGACGGTGTCGCCCTCCTCCGAGACGACGACCTTGGCGCCGATCAGGCCGATATCGCCGATGTAGTGCTGGGCGCAGCTATGATGGCAGCCGGTGAGGTGCACGTTCACCGGCACGTCCAGCGCCGGCACGGTCCGCTCGACATGGTCGGCGATGATCATCGCGTGACCCTTCGTGTCGGCGGCGGCGAACTTGCAGCCGCGCGAGCCGGTGCAGGCGACGAGGCCCGCGCGGATGCCGGCGGCCTTGATGGTGAGGCCGAGGGCCGCGACGCGGGCTTCCACTTCCGCCACCTTCGCGTCCGGCACACCCGAAAAGATGAAGTTCTGCCAGACCGTCATGCGGATCTGGCCGTCGCCGCATTCCGCCGCGATCCTGGCCAGACCGCGCATCTCGTCGGTGGTCATCTTGCCGACGGGCAGCACCACGCCGACCCAGTTCAGGCCGGGCTGGACCTGGGCATGGACGCCGACATGGCTGAAGCGGTCGGTCGGCCGGCGCGGCGCGACGTGGGCGCCGTCGACCCGGTCGAGCTTGCGCCCGAGCCGCTCCTCGACGGCGGCGATGTACTTGTCGAAGCCCCAGGCATCGAGGACGTACTTCATCCGGGCCTTGTTGCGGTTGGTCCGGTCGCCGTTCTCGATGAAGACCCGGATGATCGCGTCGGCCACAAGGTTGCAATCCTCGGGCCTGAGGACGATCCCGGTGTCGCGGGCCAGATCCTTGTGGCCCGAGATTCCGCCGAGCACGAGGCGCATCCAGACGCCCGGCGCGACCGCGGCGCCCTCCAGCACCTCGATCGCCTGGAAGCCGATGTCGTTCGTCTCTTCGAGCGCCGGCATCACGCCGCCGCCGTCGAAGGAGACGTTGAACTTGCGGGGCAGGCCGTAGAGCGAGCGGTCGTTCAGGATCCAGTTGTGCCAGGACTTGGTGAGCGGACGGGTGTCCAGCAGTTCCTGCGCGTCGATGCCGGCGGCGGGCGAGCCGGTGACGTTGCGGATGTTGTCGGCGCCCGCGCCCTGCGCGGTCAGGCCGAGATCGATCAGCCCGTCGAGGAAGGGCTGGGCGTGCTCAGGGTTGATCTCGCGCACCTGCAGGCCGGCGCGGGTGGTGACGTGGCTGTAGGCGCCGCCATGGGCCTCGGCGAGGTCGGCGAGGCCGGCGAACTGCCAGTGCTGCAGGATGCCGTTCGGAACCCGGATCCGGCACATGTACGAAGTCTGGGTCGGCGCGACCCAGAACATGCCGTGGTAGCGCCAGCGGAAATTGTCCTCGGGCTTCGGAGCCTTGCCCGTGGCGGCCTCCGCCTTCAGGCGGTTGTGGCCGTCGAACGGGTTCTCGGCGCGCTTCCACTTCTCCTGGTCGCAGAGCTTGCCGCCCTCCTTCACGGTGCGGATCTGCGCCTTGATGTGGATCGCGTCCGGGCCCGTGGGCTCGGCCGGCGCGCTCGCCGGGGCTTGGCCCGCGGCGAGGCCGCCGGTCATCCGGGCGGCGGCGATGCCGGAGGCGAAGCCTTCGAGATACCGCTTCTGCTCGGCGTTGAATTCATCTGCCATCGCTGCCTCACTCACGCTGCGAGGGTTTTCGGGGCCGGGCCGAACATCAGGTCGTCCCGGTCGTCTGGAGAGAGCGGCGCGCCGGAGCGGATAAGCTCCTTGCAGCGCGCCTGCTCGGCGATATCGCCGACGAAGACCGCCCCGGCGAGGCGGTTATCGGCGATGATCAGCTTGCGGTAGAGGCCGGCGGCGGCGTCGTGCATCACGACCGCCTCGGCGCCCTCGGGCGTATCGACCCATCCGGCCGAGAAGACCGGCAGACCCGAGACCTTGAGGCTCGTGGCCAGCGACGTGCCGGGATAGGCCGCCGCCTCGCCCAGCAGGTGGCGGGCCAGCACCTCGGCCTGCTCGTAGGCGGGCTCGACGAGACCGTAGGTCAGCCCGCGATGCTCGGCGCATTCGCCGAGCGCGAAGATCGCCGGGTCGGAGGTGGTCATGCGGTCATCGACGGTGATGCCGCGCCCGCAGGCGAGCCCGCAGCCCTGCGCCAGACCGGTCGAGGCGCGGATGCCCACCGACATCACCACGAGGTCGGCCGGGATCACCGTACCGTCCTTCAGCAGCAGGCGCTCGACCCGGCCCTCGCCCTCGATCGCGGCGGTGTCGGCCGACAGCATTACCTTGACGCCGCGCGCCTCCATCGCCGCGCGCACGAGGCGGGCGGCCGTGTGGTCGAGTTGGCGCTCCATCACCCGGTCCATGACGTGGATCAGGGTGGTGTCGACGCCGAGCCGGGCGAGCCCGACCGCGGCCTCCAGGCCCAGAAGCCCGCCGCCGATGACCACCGCCTTGGCATGCTCCACCGCCGCCTTGCGGATCGCCGCCACGTCGGCGAAGTCGCGAAACGTCAGCACGCCGGGCAGGTCGATGCCGGGCAGCGGCAGCCGGATCGGCAGCGAGCCCACCGCCAGCACCAACTTGTCGTAGGGCAGCACATGGGCGGAGCCGACCAGCGCGATGCGGTTGGCCCGGTCAATCCCGGTCACCGGCGCGCCGGTGACGAGGCGGATGCCGTGCTCCTCGTACCAGGAGAGCGGACGGAAGCCGCAGGCCGCCTCGTCCACCTCCCCGCCGAGCAGCGAGGAGAGCAGCACCCGGTTGTAGGCCGCCACCGGCTCGGCCCCGACCACCGTCACGTCGAACCGGCCCGGGGCGCGCTCGGTCAGCCGCTCGAGGAAGCGGAGCGAGGCCATGCCGTTGCCGACGACGACCAGTCTTTCCTTCACGCCCATGACGCCGTGATCCCCCATCACGATGTCAGGCGGCCAAGGCCGGCTTGGCGTGGCGGGCGTAGAGGAATTCCAGCACCGCGGCGCGGGCGTGGACGTAGGTGGCGTCCTCCACGAGGTCGAGCCGGCGGCGCGGGCGCTTGAGCGGCACGGGCAGGATCTCGCCGATGGTGGCGGAGGGCCCGTTGGTCATCATCACGATGCGGTCGGAGAGCAGCACCGCCTCGTCCACGTCGTGGGTGATCATGATGACGGTGTTCCTGAGCCGCGTCTGGATCTCCATGAGCTGGTCCTGGAGATGGGCGCGGGTCAGCGCGTCCAGCGCGCCGAAGGGCTCGTCCATCAGCAGCACCGTCGGCTCCATGGCGAGCGCGCGGGCGATGCCGACGCGCTGCTTCATGCCGCCGGAGATCTCCGCCGGGCGCTTGTCGGCGGCATGCATCATGTTCACCAGCGCGAGGTTGTGCTCGATCCACTGCGCCCGCTCGGCGCGGGACTTCTTGCCCCGCGCGACCTTGTCGACCGCGAGCGCCACGTTCTCGCGCACGGTGAGCCAGGGCAGCAGGGACTGGTTCTGGAACACCACCGCGCGGTCGGGGCCCGGGGCGTTCACCTCCTTGCCGTCGAGGAGCACGCCCCCGGTCGAGGCCTTGAGCAGGCCGGCGACGATGTTGAGCACCGTCGACTTGCCGCAGCCCGAGTGCCCGATGATCGAGACGAACTCGCCCTTGGCGATGTCGAGGTTCACGTCGCGCAGCACCTCGGAGGTCGTGCCGCCGCGGCGGAAGGAGATGCCGACCTGGGAGAGAGAAAGGTGAGCCATGGTTGTTCTCCCTCAAGCCGCGGAGGTGCCGCGGGTCACGAGCACGCCGACGCCGGCGACCAGCCGGTCGAGGACGAAGCCGATGAGCCCGACATAGACGAGGGCGACGATGATCTCGGAGATGTGGGAGGAGTTCCACGCATCCCAGATGAAGAAGCCGATGCCGACGCCGCCGATCAGCATCTCGGCCGCGACGATGGCGAGCCAGGACAGGCCGACGCCGATGCGAAGACCGGTGAAGATGTACGGCGCGGCCGAGGGCAGCATGATCTTGTAGAAGAACTCGATCGGGTTCAGCCGGATGACCGCGGCGACGTTGCGGTAATCCTGCGGAATGTTGCGGATGCCGACCGCGGTGTTGATGATGATCGGCCAGATCGAGGTGATGAAGATCACGAAGATTGCCGAGGGCTGCCCGTCGCGGAAGGCGGCGAGCGAGAGCGGGAGCCAAGCCAGCGGCGGGATCGTGCGCAACACCTGGAAGATCGGGTCGAGGCCCCGCATCGCCCAGTCGGACTGGCCGACCAGGGTGCCGAGCATCACGCCGGCCACCACGGCGAGGGAGAAGCCGAGCGCGACGCGCTGGAGGCTCGCCGAGATATGCCAGAACAGGCCCTTGTCGGTGCCGCCGTTGTCGTAGAACGGGTCGACGATGATGTCCCAGGCCTCCGTCACCACCCGGGAGGGCGGCGGAAGGCCGGCGGTGGGGGAGGAGCACAGCACCTCCCACAGCAGCAGGAAGCCGGCCAGCACGATGAGCGGCGGCAGGACGCGGGCAGCGACGCCGCGCAGGCCGGCGAAGGTGACCAGCGGCGCGCGGACCGTGGCGGTGCGCGCGCGGGCGGTGGTTGCGAGGGTTGCTCCGGTGGCCATCACGCGACCTTCTTGATGCCGAGGCTGGCGAGGTAGGCGGCGGGGTTTTCCGGGTCGAAGACCTTGCCGTCGAACAACGTCTCGACGCCGCGCGAGGTGGATGTCGGGATCGTCGACACGCCGAGCGCCTTGGCGGCCTCGCGCCAGAGATCCTCGCGATTGACCTTGGCGATCAGCGCCTTGGTGTCGGTGGCCGGGTCGAACTTACCCCAGCGGATGTCCTCGGTGAGGAACCAGAGGTCGTGCGACTGGTACGGGTAGGAGGCGTTGTCGGCCCAGAACTTCATGATGTGCGGGCTGTTCTCGACGACGCGGCCGGTGCCGTAGTCGAACTTGCCCTTCATCCGGTCGACGACGTCGGCCACGGGCACGTTGATCCACTGGCGCTTGGCCACGATCGCCGCCATCTCGTCGCGGTTCTCGGGCTTGTCGCACCACTGCTGAGCCTCCATCACCGCCATCAGCAGGGCTTTTGCCGCGTTGGGGTACTTGTCGACCCAGGCCGCGCGCATGGCGAAGGCCTTCTCCGGGTGATCCTTCCAGAGTTCGCCGGTGGTGATGGCGGTGTAGCCGATGCCCTGGTGGATGAGCTGCTCGTTCCACGGCTCGCAGACGCAGAAGCAGTCCATCGTGCCGACCTTCATGTTCGCCACCATCTGGGGCGGGGGCACGACGATGGTCTCGATGTCCTTGTCGGGGTCGATGCCGCCGGCGGCCAGCCAGTAGCGGATCCAGAGGTCGTGGGTGCCGCCCGGGAAGGTCATGGCCGCCTTCACCGCCTTGCCCGATGCCTTCTTGGCGTCGAGCACGGCTTTGAACGGCTTGGTGTCGAGCCCGATCTTGTGGTCGATGTGCTCCTTGGCGATCGAGATGCACTGACCGTTCAGGTTGAGCCGGGCCATGATGTACATCGGCACCGGGACGTTGTTCTGCGTCACCCGGCCGGCCGAGATCAGGTAGGGCATCGGAGTCAGGATGTGGGCGCCGTCGATGCCGTTGCCCTCGGAGCCGAGCACGAGGTTGTCGCGGGTGGTGCCCCAGCTCGCCTGCTTCAACACCTCCGTCTCGGGCAGGCCGTACTTGGCGAAGATGCCCTTCTCCTTGGCCACGAAGAGCGGCGCCGCGTCGGTCAGCGCGATGAAGCCGAGCTTGGCCCCCTTCACCTCCGGCCCCGCGCCCTGCGCGAAGGCGCCCGCCGGCAGCGCGGCGCGGGCCGCACCCGCCAGTGCGAGCGCGGCGGCCGCGCCCTTGAGGACGCCGCGGCGGGTCGTGTTGCCCTGATCGATGCTCATCCGCCCTTTGTCTCCGTTGCCTGAGCGCGCATGAAAAAAGCCGCCATCCGGGATCGCTGGCGCGATCGACTCTCGTCGCGTGCCGGCAGTCCGGATCAGCGGCCTTGCTGATGTGAGGAGCCCGTCATCGTTGGCAGGCCCGCCTGGAACAGTTCGCAGGAAGCGTGCCAACCCTTCCGCGCGGCGGTATCCCGGGAGCGGCGGAGGCGCCCACCGGCTCCCCCGCAGCGACCGGTGCAGCAAACGCGTGCAGTGCACAAAAAAGAGGCTGCTGGCGATCGGATGCGCACGTCCGCGCCCGGATCGCGCCTTCGCCGGGCGGATTCTGCGCCGTCGGTGGGCCTCAGGCCCGGGTCGCCGCCGCGAACAGGTCCGGCCGGTAGAAGGCGGCGGCCCGTTCGGGCCCTCTGCCGCCGGCCGCGATCTGCCCGCAGGCGGCCATCTGCGCGACGATCCAGCGGGCATGCTCCGGATCGGGGGAATGGGTGGCGCCGTCGAGGCGCAGATAGTCCGGCTGCTCGCGCTCGGTCCCGTCGGGAGCCACGATCAGGGCACCGCTCAGCGTGCGGGCCAGCAGCGCGGCATCGGCGCCCAGCCCGGCCCGCTCGGCGAGCAAGCGGCTCAGAGCGTCGCGGTTGGCCGGATCGGCGCACCACAGGCCGGCCCGGTGGATCGCCCGGACGAGCGGCAGGGTGAAATCCGCGCCCTCGGGCACGGCGAGCACCTTTTCCGGGCAGTCGGGCGCGATCTCGCAGCCGAACGCCGCGATGCGGCCGAGGCCTGCCGCGACGGCGATGCTGTTCCACGGGGCGCCGACGCAGAAGCCGTCGATCTGGCCGCGCCGGAGCGCGTCGACCGTGTCCGGTGGAGGCACCACCACGAGCCGTAGGGACGCATCCAGATCGAGCCCGCCCGCCCGCGCGAACAGGCGAAGCTGGTAGGAGTGACTGGAGAAGGGATGCACGGTGCCGATCGTCAGGGGCGTTCCGGCCTCCGCCCGCTCGCGGGCGACCCGCGCGAAGGCCGCGGCGACGGGTTCGACGGCCTCGCTGTCCGGGGCCATGGCCTGCCACAGCCCGTTCGAGACGGTGAACGCGTTGCCGTTGAGGTTGAGCGCCATCGGCACGCAGAGATCCGCCTGCGGCCCCGAGAAGCCGAGCGCGCTGGCGATGGCGAGCGGCCCCAGCATGTGGGCGGCGTCGAGATGACCGAGGGCGAGCCGGTCGCGCAGGGTCGCCCACGAGGGCTCGCGCGAGAGTTCGATCTCGAGGCCCTCGTCGCGGGCAAAGCCTCTCTCCGCCGCGGCGATGACCGGGGCGGCGTCGGTGAGCGGGACGTATCCGAGCGTCAGCCTCATCCGAGCAGGTCCGCGGCGGTGACGATGGCCCGGGCGATGTCCACGATCTTGCGCTTCTCGTTCATCGCCTGCCGCCGCAGGAGCTTGTAGGCCTCCTCCTCGCTCAGGCCCTTGCGCGTCATCAGGATGCCCTTGGCCCGCTCGATCAGCTTGCGGTCGGCCAGCTCCGAGCGCGCCTCGTCGAGCTCCCGCTGAAGCCGCGCGAAGGCGTTGAAGCGGAGGATCGCGATGTCGAGGATCGGCCGGATCCGCTCCGAGCGCAGGCCGTCGACCACGTAGGCCGAGATGCCCGCATCGACGGCGGCCTGCATCATGGTCTGGTCCGAGCGGTCCACGAACATCGCCACCGGCCGCTCGGCCTGCCGGGACAGGCCCGACATCTGCTCCAGCACGTCCCGGCTCGGGCTCTCGAGATGGACGACGATCACGTCGGGCTTGAGCCCGGCGACACGGGCCTGGAGGTCGGGCCCGTCGGGGATGACGACGACGTTCGCCACGCCCGAGGCGCGCAGGCCCTCCTCCAGGATCGCCGCGCGGGCCCGGCTCGGATCGATGACGGCGACGGTGAGGCTGGTCTCGGTCATCGAGGCCTGAAAACGATTCGGTCCGTTCGAGGAAGGCTTACGGGGAGCCGGGCGGCTCGGGAAG
Organism: Methylobacterium sp. B4; assembly: GCF_003201865.1. Lineage (GTDB taxonomy): Bacteria > Pseudomonadota > Alphaproteobacteria > Rhizobiales > Beijerinckiaceae > Methylobacterium. Next base: position 138,094 of record NZ_QJJJ01000004.1, read on the forward strand.
CCGTTCCGGCAGGCAACCGCGCTGCCCGCCCTCGCGCTTTCCGGCCCGCTTCGGGCACGACTCGTGACGCGCGTTACGAACCGGACACGCGGCGGCCCCGCTTCTGCCGCAAACCGGACGCCAAACTCAAGCCGTTGGCGAATCCATCGGGAGGGTCCGGTTCATGCGCGTCTTCGATCCGCTGCGGAAGCCGGACGTTGCCACGACGCATCGCGCCGTGGTCCCGCCCCTGCTGCCGACGCTCGGCCTCGCCCTGGTCGCCGCCCTGCTGTCGCTGACCTGCCGCGAGCCCGCCAAGGACGCCCCGAGCCCGAACAGGCCCGTCTCCGTTCAGGCGCTGCCCGTCATGGCCAGCGCCGACCGGCTATCGGTGTTCGATCCCGGCAAGGCCCTGCTCGCCGATCTCGATCCCGTGCCGGCGAGCGAGGCCTTCGCTCGCCTCGCGCCTCCGGTCGTGGCCAGTGAGGCCCCGGCCCGCCCGGCGCGCCAGCCGATGATGGCGAAGTCCGAGCGCCGCCGTCCGCCCGCGAGCCGGGTGGCGACGACGCAGACGCCGCCGGCGGCCCCGTCGAAGCCCGTGGCCGAGCCGTTCGAACGCTCCACCGCATCGGAGGCGGAGGATCAGCGCTTCCTGCCCGCGGGCGCCCTGCCCTTCGCCGCCGTCGATGCGGCCTGGGACGCCGCCCGCAGCGCCGGAGCCGGCGCGGTGAGCCTCGGCGGCTCCGTCGTCAGCCTCGTCTCCGCGCTGCGCTGAGCCCCGGCCGGGACCCCTGCCGCCTCCATATTCGTCAAGCCCAAGCCTTGCTGAGCGCGGCGGCTGCGCCACTTCGCGCTGACAGACGTGCCCGGCGAACGGTTCGCCGCGTCCGGATGCCCGCTGGCGGGTGACGGGCGCGGCCGGTGGGCACGCCAAGCGAGACCGAGACCTGCCTTCGCCCCGCGCCGGTCGGCTCGGACGAGGCGACGGAGTACCGGATGGCGGGACGGATCGAGGATTACGCCCTGATCGGGGACGGCCGCACGGCGGCGCTGGTCGGGCGGGACGGCAGCATCGACTGGCTGTGCATGCCGCGCTTCGACGCCTCCGCTCTGTTCGCGGGCCTGCTCGGCACGGACGAGCACGGCTTCTGGAAGCTCGCCCCGGCCGCAGCGGGCGCGCAGCATTCCTGGCGCTATCGCAGCGGCTCCCTGGTGTTGGAGACGACCCATAAGACCCACGAGGGCGAGGTCCGCGTGACCGACTTCATGCCGGTCGGCGACGGCTCCCACGTGATCCGCCTCGTCGAGGGCGTGCGCGGCCGGATGGCGATGCGCATGGAGCTGGCCGTTCGCTTCGATTACGGCTCGGCCGTGCCCTGGGTCTCGCGCAGCGAACTCGGCGACCTGCGGGCGATCTCGGGCCCCCACAAGGTGGTCCTGCGCACCAACGCGCCGATGCGCGGCTCCGCCCGCCAGACCACGATCTCGGAGTTCACGGTCTACAAGGGCGACGCGGTCCGCTTCGTCCTGAGCTACGGCGCCTCGCACGAGGACGATCCGGCGCCGATCGAGCCGCGCCGATACCTCGCCGACACCAACCGGTTCTGGCGCGACTGGTCGAACCGCTGCACGCTCGAGACGCCCTGGGACGACATCCTGCGCCGCTCGCTGCTGACGCTGAAGGCGCTGATCTACGAGCCGACCGGCGGCATCGTGGCGGCGCCCACCACCTCGCTGCCCGAGGATCTGGGCGGCGTGCGCAACTGGGACTACCGCTTCTGCTGGCTGCGCGACTCCACCTTCACGCTGCTGGCGCTGATGGATTCGGGCTATATCGACGAGGCGCGCGCCTGGCGCGACTGGCTGACCCGTGCGGTGGCCGGCAACCCGGAGCAGGCGCACATCCTCTACGGCATCGCGGGCGAGCGCCTGCTGCCCGAGATCGAGCTCGACTGGCTGCCCGGCTACGAGAATTCCCGGCCCGTGCGCGTCGGCAACGCGGCCATCGCGCAGTTCCAGCTCGACGTCTACGGCGAGCTGTTCGACGCCCTGTTCCAGGCCCGCTCCCGCGGCATGGCGGAGGACAAGGAGGGGGTGCGGGTCGGTCAGGCCCTGATCAAGCACCTGGAGACCGCGTGGCGCGAGCCCGACGAGGGCATCTGGGAGGTGCGCGGTGGACGGCGCCACTTCGTCCATTCCAAGGTGATGGCCTGGGTTGCCTTCGACCGGGCGATCCGCAGCGTCGAGATGATGGGCGCCGACGATCCCCGCCCCTCCGACCCGCCCCTCGAGCATTGGCGGAACCTGCGGGACGAGATCCACGCCGAGGTCTGCGCCAAGGGTTTCGACCCCGAGCTGAACAGCTTCGTCCAGTCCTACGGAAGCAAGGCGCTGGACGCGAGCCTTCTGCTCATCGCGCATATGGGCTTCCTGCCCCAGGACGACCCGCGGGTGGTCGGCACGGTCGCGGCGGTGGAACGCCACCTGATCCGCGACGGATTCGTGCTGCGCTACGAGACGGAGGGGCAGACGACCGACGGCCTGCCCGGTGACGAGGGCGCTTTCCTGCCCTGCAGCTTCTGGTATGCCGACAATTTGATCGGGCTCGGCCGCTGCGAGGAGGCGCATGCCCTGATCGAGCGCCTGATCGGCGTGTGCAACGACCTCGGGCTGGTCTCCGAGGAGTACGACGTGCGCGCAAAACGGCTGGTGGGCAACTTCCCCCAGGCATTCACGCATGTTGCGCTCGTCAACACGATCCTCAATTACAGCCGCGCAATCGGTCCGGCGACGGAACGGGGCAGCGGCGCGGACCATTCCGAGTCGAGGGCAGGCGAATCCATCGCGGCGCAATAGGCGCGTCCCGTCCCCCGGGCGGGCGATGGAAGCGAGAAAGACGGGTACTCCATGAGCGGTGCAGACACGAGCCCGAAGGCGGCCCTGAGCGAGGGCGACAAGCTCGCGATCGACACGATCCGGACGCTCGCGATTGACGCGGTGCAGAAGGCGAATTCCGGCCATGCCGGCGCGCCGATGGCGCTGGCGCCCGTCGCCTACACCCTGTGGAACCGGTATCTGCGCTACGACCCGGCCCATCCGCACTGGCCGAACCGGGACCGCTTCGTGCTCTCGGCCGGCCACGCCTCGATGCTGCTCTACGGGCTGCTGCACCTCGCCCGCGTCGCGGAGAGCGATGGCGGCAATGCACCCGCCATCTCGCTGGACGACATCAAGAAATTCCGCCAGCTCGACAGCCGCACGCCGGGCCATCCGGAATACCACTTCACCACCGGCGTCGAGACCACCACAGGCCCGCTCGGCCAGGGCGTGGCGAACTCCGTCGGCATGGCGATGGGCGGCCGCTTCAAGGGCGAGCGCCTGAACCGGCCCGACCTGCCGCTGTTCGACTACAACGTCTACGCCATCTGCTCGGACGGCGACCTGATGGAGGGCGTCAGCCAGGAGGCCGCCTCGATCGCAGGGCATCTGCGCCTGTCGAACCTCTGCTGGATCTACGACAACAACACCATCACCATCGAGGGGCACACCGAACTCGCCTTCTCGGAAGAGGTCGCCGCGCGCTTCCTCGCCTATGGCTGGCAGGTGCTGCGGGTGGCCGATGCCAACGACACCCACGCCATCGCCTCGGCGCTCGAGACCTTCCTGCAATCGAGCGACCGCCCGACGCTGATCATCGTCAACTCGATCATCGGCTACGGCGCGCCGACCAAGCAGAACACCGCGAAGGCCCATTCCGATGCGCTCGGCCCCGACGAGGTGAAGGGCGCCAAGCGCGCCTATGGCTGGCCGGAGGATTCCGAGTTCCTCGTGCCGGACGGCGTCTACGACACCTTTGCCGACGGCATCGGCAAGCGCGGCGCGGCCCTCTACGCCCAGTGGCAGGGCTTCTTCGAGGCCGCCAAGGCGGCGGATGCGGAGCATGCCGAGGATCTGTCCGCCTTCCTCGAAGGCCGCCTACCCGACGGCTGGGACCGGGACATCCCGGTCTTCGAAGCCGACGCCAAGGGGCTCGCGACGCGCGAATCTTCCGGCAAGGTGCTCAACGCCATCGCCCGAAACGTGCCCTTCCTGCTCGGTGGCTCGGCCGATCTGGCGCCGTCGAACAAGTCGAATCTCACCTTCGAGGGCGCGGGCTCGCTGACCCCGTTCGAGCCGGGCGGACGCAACATCCATTTCGGCGTGCGCGAGCACGCCATGGGCTCGATCGTGAACGGGCTCGGACTCGTGGGCCTGCGCGCCTACGGGGCGACCTTCCTCGTCTTCGCCGATTACATGCGCCCGCCGATCCGGCTCGCCTCGCTCATGGAACTGCCGGTCTTCCACATCTTCACCCACGACTCGATCGGCGTGGGCGAGGACGGGCCGACCCACCAGCCGGTGGAGCAGATCCTCTCCCTGCGTTGCATCCCCGGCCTCGTGACCCTGCGCCCGGCCGACGCCAACGAGGTGGCCGAGGCCTACCGGGTGATCTTCTCGCTGAAGGATCAGCCGGCGGTGCTGGCCCTCTCGCGCCAGCCCCTGCCGACCTTCGACCGCTCGAAATACGCCCCCGCCTCCGGCACCGCGAAGGGCGCCTACGTGCTCGCCGACTGCGAGGGCACGCCGGAGGTGATCCTGATCGGCACGGGCTCCGAGGTGCAGCTCTGCGTCGGCGCCTACGAGACCCTGAAGGGCGAGGGCGTGAAGGCCCGCGTCGTCTCGATGCCGTCCTGGGAGCTGTTCGAGCGCCAGGACGAGAGCTACCGCAACAGCGTCCTGCCGCCCGAGGTTCTGGCGCGTGTGGCGGTGGAACAGGGCAGCGTGATCGGCTGGGACCGCTACGCCGGCTCCTCGGGTTCGATCGTCGGCATGCACACCTTCGGCGCCTCGGCCCCGATCAAGGACCTGCTGGGCAAGTTCGGCTTCACCGCCGAGAAGGTGATCGAGGCCGCCCGTGCGCAGGTGGCCAAGCACAAGAGGTAGGGCGCAAGGAAAGGCTCTCCCCTCTGTGGAAGAGGGTGGCCCCTGCCTCGGCAGGGGTCGGGCAAGGGGAGCGCCGCTCCCGGAGGGGCGGGCCGGCCCCTCTCCCGCCCTGCATCCGCAGGCACCCTCCCCCGCAGAGAGGGGAGGGTTACGGGACGCGCGCCGCCCTATCTACGGGTGCAGGACGCTTGAAAAACTTCACGCGAGGACGACCGAGATGAACGCGCTGAACGCCCTCTTCTCCGAGCACGAGCAGGCGGTCTGGCTCGACTTCGTGGCCCGCGGCTTCATCGCCAAGGGTGAACTCAAGGCGCTGGTCGAGCGGGACGACCTGCGCGGCATCACTTCCAACCCGGCCATCTTCGAGAAGGCGATCGGCCACTCGGCCGAGTACGACGACAGCCTCAAGGCTGTTCTGAGCCAGGGCGATGCCCGCGTCATCGATCTCTACGAGGGGCTGGCCATCGCGGACATCCAGGCCGCGGCCGACGTGCTGCGCCGGGTTTACGACACGAGCGACGGCGCCGACGGCTATGTCAGCCTCGAAGTCTCGCCCTACCTCGCGCTGGATACCGAGGAGACGCTGAACGAGGCCCGCCGCCTCCACAAGGCGGTCGATCGCGACAATCTCATGGTGAAGGTGCCGGCCACCCCCGCCGGCCTCCCGGCGATCCGCCAGCTCACGGCGGAGGGTATCTCGGTCAACATCACCCTCCTCTTCTCGCAGGACGTCTACGAGGAGGTCGCCAACGCCTTCATCGACGGCCTGACCGAGTTCGGAAAGAACGGCGGCGACGTCTCGAAGGTCGCCTCCGTGGCGAGCTTCTTCATCAGCCGCATCGACAGCCTCGTGGACAAGAAACTCGACGAGGTCGGCGGCTACGAGGATCTGAAGGGCAAGGTGGCGATCGCCAACGCCAAGCTCGCCTACCAGCGCTACAAGCGCATCTTCTCGGGTGAGAAGTGGGCCGCGCTGGAGGCCAAGGGGGCCAAGGCGCAGCGCCTGCTCTGGGCCTCCACGGGCACCAAGAACAAGGCCTACTCGGACGTGCTCTACGTCGAGGAGCTGATCGGCAAGAACACCGTCAACACCATGCCGCCGGCCACCATGGACGCGTTCCGCGACCATGGGCGGGTGCGGGCGACGCTGGAGGAAAACATCGGCGAGGCCGAGACCGTGATGGCGCGCCTGGCGCAGGCCGGTATCGACATCGAGGCGGTCGCGCGCCAGCTCGTGGAGGAGGGCGTGCAGCTCTTCGTCGACGCCGCCGACGCGCTGCTCGGCGCCGTCGCGGGCAAGCGGGCGGCGCTGCTCGAACACCGGCTCGATGCCCAGACCTTCAAGCTCGGCGAGGCGCTGCAGGCGGCCACCGACAAGGCGGTCGAATCCTGGCGCGCGAGCGGCGCCATCCGCCGCCTCTGGGCGCACGACAACACCGTCTGGACCGGCCGGGACGAGGACAGGTGGCTCGGCTGGCTGCGCATCGTCGAGGACGAGCTGGAGCGCGTCGATCTCTACGAGAGCTTCGCCGAGGAGGTCCGCGCGGAGGGCTTCACCGACGCGGTCGTGCTCGGCATGGGCGGCTCCAGCCTCGGCCCGGAGGTGATCTCCGCGACCTACGGCCACCGCGAGGGCTTTCCGCGGCTCCGTATCCTCGATTCCACCGATCCGGACGAGGTCCGCGCCGTCGAGGCGGCGGTGAACCTCGAGAAGACCCTCTTCATCGTCGCCTCGAAATCGGGCTCCACGCTCGAACCGAACGTGTTTCGCGATTACTTCCTCGGCCGGATGAAGGAGGTCGTCGGGGCCGAGAAGGCCGGCCGCCACTTCGTCGCCGTCACCGATCCGGGTTCCGCCATGGAGAAGGCGGCCAAGGAAGACGGCTTTCGCAAGATCTTTCTGGGCGTGCCGCAGATCGGCGGGCGCTACTCGGTGCTCTCCGCGTTCGGTCTCGTGCCGGCGGCCGCGGCCGGCGTCGAGATCCGCGAGTTCCTCGACAGCGCCCGCATGATGGTCCGCTCCTGCGGACCGGCGGTGCCGCCCGCCGCCAACCCCGGCGTGCGCCTCGGCGCGGCCATGGGTGTCGCGGCCAAGGAGTTCGGGCGCGACAAGATCACGATCATCGCCTCCCCCGGGATCGGCACCTTCGGCACCTGGGCCGAGCAGCTCATCGCCGAGTCGACCGGCAAGGAGGGCGTCGGCATCATCCCCGTCGAGGGCGAGCCGGTCGGCGTGCCGGCCGTCTACGGCGAGGATCGACTGTTCGTGTACTTGCGCCTGACCAGCCAGGCCGATGCGCGCCAGGACGAGGCGGTGAAGATCCTGGAAAGCGAGGCGCAGCCGGTGGTGCGCATCGATCTCGACAAGGTCGAGCAGCTGCCGCAGGAATTCTTCCGCTTCGAGATCGCGACCGCCGTGGCGGGCGCGGTGCTCGGCATCAACCCGTTCGATCAGCCCGATGTCGAGGCGAGCAAGATCGAGACGAAGAAGCTGTTCGCCAGCGCCGAGGAGACCGGCACCCTTCCGGCCGAGACGCCGATCTTCGAGGACGAGACGGTCGCGCTCTACGCGGATGCGGCCAATGCCGAGATCCTGCGCCAGGGCGACGGCTTCGAGGCGATCGTCGCCGCCCATCTCGCCCGGGTGAAGGCGGGCGATTACGTCGCGCTGCTGGCCTATGTGGAGCGCAACGAGGCGCATCACGCGGTGCTTCAGGAGGCCCGTCTGAGCCTGCGCGACGCGCGCCGGGTCGCGACCTGCCTGGAATTCGGGCCGCGCTTCCTCCACTCGACGGGGCAGGCCTACAAGGGCGGACCGGCCTCCGGGGTGTTTCTCCAGATCACCGCCGATCCCTCCGCCGACCTGCCTATCCCCGGGCGCAAGCTCGGCTTCAAGACGGTGATCGCGGCGCAGGCCCGGGGCGATTTCGCCGTGCTGGCCGAACGCAAGCGCCGGGCGCTGCGAATCCACCTCAAGGGCGGCGACGTGTCCGGCGGCGTGAAGCGCGTGGCTGCGGCGATCAAGGCGGCGGGCTGAGTCAACGGCAACCGGATAGCGCTCCCCTCTTCCCGCGTGCGGGGAGAGGGGATGCGCCGCCGACCTTGTCTGTCAGGGGCATCAATCGGTGAGCGGACCCGGGATCGCGGCCTCGGCCTCGACGAGCAGGCGCTCCTCGTGGCGCTTCATGAACAGCCAAAGGGCCAGTCCGCCAAAGATCACGAAGGCCAGCAGAGCGAGGCCGACGGGGCCGACGATGTGCTCGATCGAGCGCCCGCAGGCATAGGCGCCAAAGCCCATGATGCCCGCCCAGGCGAGGCCGCCGAGGCCGTTGAACAGCATGAAGCGGCGCACGTCGAGCTTGTTCACGCCGGCCAGCACCGCCGCGTAGGCCCGCAGCATCGCCGTGAAACGGCCGAAGAACACGATTTTCCCGCCATGCTCACGGAACAGGTACTGCCCGAGCTTCAGCCGCCCGTGGTCGAGGGCGATGAGGTGGCCGTAGCGCAGCAGCAGGGGCATGCCCCAGCGCCGCCCGACCCAGTAGCCGACATTGTCGCCGAGGATCGCCGCGGCGGCGGCCGCCGCCACGATCAGGACGATGTTGAGGTTGCCGGTGCTGCCCGCATAGACGGCCGAGGAGATCAGGATGGTCTCGCCCGGCATCGGCACGCCCGCGCTCTCCAGCGCCACGACGACGAAGACGGCGAGGTAGCCGTAATGGGCGATCAGGTCGGCGATCGGCAGTCCTTGGAGGAAGGACATGGATGAAAAAGCTCCGCGAAACGTGTCGCGGAGCAGTCTGGCCAGGAACGTGGCCGCAACAGGGCGCCGGAATTCTCAGCCCGGCTGAACGGCCTCGGCCGGACCGACGCCGGCTTCCGCCGGGTCGCGAGTGGGCGTGCCGGCAGCTTCGCGTCCCGGCCCCTCTTCGGCAAGGCTGCAAGCTTTTGGCGGCGGCAGCAGGTACGCCAGGGCTTCCGAGACGCCGAAGAGCACCGGGTTCGCCCGCAGGCCGGAATCGGGCGGAAGGAGGGAGATGGTCTCGATCATGGCGGGTGCCGGGTTGCCTGCCCGCCGAAGGGCGGGAGTGGTTATAAGCCGCCCGCCGGCCTGCGGTTGCATCGCGCCGCGCCGCCCGTGCCACGCGGCACTTGGCCATCGGGGCCGACCGAGCGCCCTCCCCTCAGCTCGCCTTGATGAAGGTTTCGACGCTGGCGCCCAGGCTCGCGGAATGGGCCGAGAGGCTGTCGGCGATGCGGCGCACGGAGTCGACGAGACTGCCGGTGGCGTTGGCGGCTGAGGACACGCCGACGATGTTGCCGGACATCTCCTGGGTCGAGGCGGCCTGCTCCTCCACCGCGCTCGCCATGGCCAGCGTCAGGCCGGAGAGTTCGGTGACGGCGGCGGTGATGGTGCCGATGGCGTCGACCGCCTCGCCGGTGGCGCTCTGGATCGCGGCGATCTGTCCGGAGATCTCGCCGGTGGCCCGGGCGGTCTGCTCGGCGAGCGCCTTCACCTCGGCGGCCACCACCGCGAAGCCGCGACCGGCGGCGCCGGCGCGGGCCGCCTCGATGGTGGCGTTGAGCGCCAGCAGGTTGGTCTGGTCGGCGATCGTGCGGATCATCGCCACCACCGCATCGACCTTGCGGGCGTTCTCGGCCAGGAGCCGGACGGTGGCATCGGTCGTCTCGGCCTGGACCGCGATGCGCTGGGCCCGTTCGGAGACGCTGCCCACCTGCCCCGAAATCTCCTGGATCGAGGCCGTCATCTGCTGCGAGCCCGCCGCCACCGAGGCGGCGCGCTGCCGCGCCTCCTCCGCCGCGCCGGCCAGCCCCTCGGCGGAGCGCTGCATCTGCTCGACGGCGCCGCCCACCGCCTCCACCACCCGCGAGACTTCCGACTCCATCTCGACCTGCGCGGTCACCACCGCCCAGGTCATCATCGGCCCGAGATAGCGGCCGTCGGGCCCGTTGATCGCAGAGACGCGCAGGTCGAGCGTCTCGGGGCCGACCTTGATCCGGGCCCGGTGCGGCAGCCGGCTCGCATCCGCCAGCATGGCCCGCTGGTGGTGGGGGTTCTTGTGGAACACGTCGAAGGACTGGCCCAACATCTGCGAGACCTTGATCGGCAGATGCCGCTCGATCGTGCCGAGCGTGGTCCGCGAGGTCGCGTTGAGATAGTTGATCTTGAAGTTGTCGCGCGGATCGGCGGTCATGACGGCGATGGGCATGCCGTCGATCATCGTCATCAGGCGATTGGTCTCGTTCTTCTTGACGGTGATGTCGGTCGCGAACTTCATGACCCGGATCGGCCGGCCGTCCGTGTCCAGCACGGCGTTGTAGGTCGCCTCCAGCCATACGCGCCGACCCGCCTTGTCGAGTCGCGCAAACTCGCCCGAGGCGTATTGCCCGTTGCGCAGGTTCTCCCAGAACCGGGCATAGTCGGCGCTCGCGGCGTGGTCGGGCTCGACGAAGATCCGGTGATGGCGGCCGACGATCTCGTCGAGCGTGTAGCCGAGTACGCCGAGGAAGTTCTGGTTCGCCCCCAGAACCGTGCCGTCCATGGCGAACTCGATGGTGGCGAGTGAACGGTCGAGCGCATCGAGCTTGGCTTTCGCGTCGTCGAATCTCGGTTTGCGAAACATCAGGCAACCCCCGTGACCGACCCTCCTCCTGCTGCCATGTGGTGAGGAGCGATCGAAGTCATTGATCGAAAAAGGATACCCGGTCGCGTTTGATCCGACTCTCGGTCTCCGATCCCAGGTTGAATATTTGATGTCGGATTTAATTACAGGTTAACGATAGGATCGTCGGCTTAGAATTCGAGCGTTTTTGCCAATATTTACCGCGAGCCGGAAGCTTTCGTCGGATCATTCGACTTGCATTATAACATAAGATGATAAGTCAGTGATGTGGAAATATCTGTTTCCGAGAGCGATATGGTTCCTGCTTGATTCAAGCGAAAATGCTGTCTTCAGCCCGAGCCTTGCTTGAGAAGCGATCTTTCCAAAGCTCATATCTGTCATCCCGAACGGATCAACCGGACGTGGTATGATCTCGCCTCCGTTTGATCGCCTCGGCCTTCGCCCCTCTCCGTCATGGTATGGCGGAGCCGAAGCGACCCGGAGCGCGACCTGTCCGGACAGTGCGGAGCCCTGGATTGCCACGGCTTCGCCTCGCGAGAGCGACGGAAGAGACCAAGGCGACCAACCGGAAACCGTATGAGACCGGTGACGTCGGAGCAGGCGTGCGAACAGGTTCGGGACAGCCGGAAGCGCGGCTCCTCGGTCGAGGAGCGCACCGCGCCGAACACATTCGCTCAGGCGGAGTCTCGCCCCCGACGGTCGAGCGCGTCGAGCGCGACCGGCGCTGCGTGAGGGCGGCTGCCGAGCATGGCGTCGATCAGCGCCAGCACCTCGGTCCGTCCGACATTGGCCGCCGGCTCGAACGGCGTCCAGGTCTGGGTGAAGTCGAGGCGTTCGAACACGTCGCGGTAGCGACGCAGCTCGTTCACGGTCAGCGGCACGCCGCGCACGAAGGCCTTGTGGGCCGAGATCGTCCGCGCCCGCCGAAAGTTCTCGGGATCGAGTTCGAACTTGAGCGCGTCGCCGCAGAAGCAGATTTTTCGCGAACGGTCGAACAGGACCGCGTGGCCGTCGAAATGGCCCGCCGTGCGGTGCAGTTCGAGGCCCGGCAGCGGCTCCAGGAAGTCGTCGTAGGGCCAGGAGACCTGAAGCGCCGCGCTCCAGGTGAAGTCGGCGGCCGGCAGGCAGAGTTCCGGGTCGAAGCGGTCCTGCAGCTGCACCAGCGCCCCGTAGGAATGCGGGTGGGAGGCGGAGAGCACTTTCATGCCGCCCAGCCGCTCGATCTGGTCGAGCGCCGCCACGCTGAAGACGGGGCAGCCCTCGAAACCCATGTTCCCCCTGTCGGTCTGGATCAGGTAGGCGCTCGGGCCGATGCCGGAGACGGGCTCGTTCCAGAAGCGCCACACGCCGGGCTCCAGTTCCTCCCAATGGCAGGGGAAGGCCGCCTGCGCCTCCGGCTCCGTGCGGAAGCGCCAGCCGTCCTGCGGCACCACGTGGCGGGCATCGAGGCACATCGGGCAGCTCGGCGGCGCCGCGAAGTGGCGCTGCCAGAAGCCGCAATTGTCGCAAGCGTAGGCGGGAAGCTTCAGGGCGCCGGCGAAGGGAAGGTAACCGGGCAAGGTGCGTGTCCTCGTGGGGCGCCCGCGCACGGGCCGGAGAGCGGCAACGGTCCTAGCCGCGCGAACCGCCCGACGGAAGAGCCGGGCGCGCCCGCATCAGGGACGTGGGAGCAGGCGCAAGGGTTTGCTCAGGGCACGCACCGCGAGCGCGCTCCCGAGCAACGCCGCGCCCGCCAGACCGAACACCAGGGCGTCGCGCTCCCGGCTCGTCCAGAACTCCGATCGGGTCGCCTTGGTCCGCTCCCGCGCGGCGCCGTCGATGATCGCCCCGCTCGCGACCGGCGCGTCGAGGTTGCCGCGGCGATCCGGAAGCGGTTCCTTCTCCACCATGGCGTCCCAGCCCTCGGCCGCCTTGCGGTCGGCGTAGGAGGGCCACAGGGCCTGCGCGGCCGCCATCAACACCGAGGTTCGTCCGACCCAGATCTCGCGGCTCGGCCGCGTCGCGGCGTGATAGATCGCCTCGGCGCACAGGCGCGGATCGAAGACCGGGTCCGGGGCGCGCTGCCCGTGGCCGGTGCGGGTCCGGGTCCAGCCGAATTGCGGCGTATTGACTGCGGGCAGGTAGACGACGCTGAGCGCCACCGCGCTCTTCTCGTGGATCAGCTCGGCGCGCAGGGAATCGGTGAAGCCGCTGAGCGCGAACTTGGCCCCGCAATAGGGCGCCTGAAGCGGCGCCGCGCGGATGGCGAGGCCGGAGGAGACCTGCACGATCACGCCGCGGTCGCGCGGCTTCATCCGGCGCAGCGCGGCGAGCGTGCCGTGCACGGCGCCGAGATAGGTCGTCTCCGTGACGCGGCGGAACTCCTCCGGCGTGATCCGGTCGGCCGGGCTCACGATCGTCGTCATGGCGTTGTTGATCCAGGCCCGGATCGGCCCGAGCTCCCGCTCGATCCGGTCGGTGGCGGCCTCGATCGCCTCGGCATCGGCGACATCCGCCGGAATCGCGAGCACGGCGGCACCCTCGCGGGCGAGCATCGCCGCGGCCTCGTCGAGGCGGCGGGCATCGCGCGCAAGGATCGCCACCGACCAGCCGTGCCGGGCGAAATGCCGGGCGGTCGCGAGGCCGATGCCGGCGCTGCCGCCCGTGACGACGGCGACGCGGGGCCCGCCCGTCCTGTTGCTCGCGACCAAGACGCCCCTCCCGCCGTTCTCTTGCCGCGACAATGCGGGCCACCGCGGGGAAGTTGCCGTGGGCCGCGCGGCCTCTTCGTCGCGGGGCCGAGGCTCGGCCGAATGCGAGAAGGCCCGCCGATCGGGGATCGGCGGGCCTTCCTGAGGTTCGGGAAGTCGGTTCGGGCTCAGCCGTGGGCCGGGGCTCCGTTCGGCGCGCCGTGGGAATCCTTGCCGTGCGGATCCTTGCCGCGCTTCCTTCCGATCCAGATCACCGCCTTGCGGATCACCACGTAGAAGACCGGCGTCAGGAACAGGCCGAAGAAGGTCGCGCCGATCATGCCGAAGAACACCGCCGTGCCGAGCGCCTGACGCATCTCGGCGCCGGGGCCCGTGGCGATCACCAGCGGCAGCACGCCGAGGATGAAGGCGAAGGCCGTCATCAGGATCGGGCGCAGGCGCAGGCGGCAGGCCTGGACCGCGGCATCCACCGGCCCCTTGTGCTCGCTCTCCTCGATGTCGTGGGCGAATTCCACGATCAGGATCGCGTTCTTTGCCGCCAGACCGATGAGCACGATGAGTCCGATCTGGGTCAGGATGTTGTTGTCCTGTCCCCTCAGCTGCACCCCGAACAGGGCGGCGAGCACGCCCGTCGGCACCACCAGCAGGATCGCCAGCGGCAGCGCCCAGGATTCGTACTGCGCCGCGAGCACGAGGAACACGAGCAGCACGCCGAGCGCGAAGACGTAGATGGCCGTGCCGCCCGCCGCCTTCTGCTGATAGGCGATCTCGGTCCAGTCGTAGGCGTAGCCCTCGGGCAGCGCGCGCTTGGCGATCTCCTCCATCGTGTCCAGGGCTTGGCCCGTCGAGACGCCGGCCTGCGCCACGCCCTGGATCGGCACCGAGTAGTATAGGTTGAACCGCTGCACGATCTGCGGACCGGTGATCTCGCGGATCGAGGCCAGGGTGCCCATCGGGACGAGGGCGCCTGTGGAGGAGCGCACCTTGAGCTGCTCGATGTCGCGCTGCGACATGCGGTAGATCGCGTCACCCTGTACGCGCACCTGATAGATGCGGCCCAAAGTGTTGAAGTCGTTGACGTAGGTGCCGCCGAGCGCCGCCTGGACGGTGTTGAAGACGTTGGCGAGCGGCACGTTCAGCATGCGCGCGATGGTGCGGTCGATGTCGAGGTAGAGCTGCGGCGTATCGTTGCCGAAGGTCGTGAAGACCCGCTGCACGTCCTTGCTCTGGTTGGCCTGCCCGATCACCTCGCCGGCCGCCGCGAGCAGCGGGCCGATTGCTGAAGACTGGCGGCTCTCGATCTGCATCTTGAAGCCGCCGCCCTGGCCGAGGCCGCGCACCGGCGGCGGCGGGATGACGATGATCCGCGCCTCCTGGATGCCGGCGGTCGCCTTGAGCACGTCGCCGGTGATCACCGCCGCGCTGCGCCCCTGTGCGGCCCGCTCCTTGGCGCCCTTCAGGGTGAGGAACATCACCGCCGCGTTGGTGGTGTTGGTGAAGGTGGCGCCGTCGAAGCCGGCGATGATGACGGTGTTGGTGACGCCGTCGACTTTGCGGGCCAGCGCCGCGGCGTGGTTCACCGCCGCCGTCGTGCGGTCGAGGGAGGCGCCGGCGGGCAATTGCACGACGCCGATCAGGTAGCCCTGATCCTGGTCCGGGATGAAGCCCGTGGGCGTCGTCCGGGCAAGATGCAGCGTCGCTGCGATCACGCCCGCATAGAGGATCAGCATGGCGATCACGCCGATCGCCGTGCCGGTCAGGAAGCGGATCGAGTGGGCGTAGCCGTTCGAGAGCCAGTCGAAGCCGCGGTTGAACAGGTGCGCCAGCCAGTTGACGAACCGGGTGAGGAAGAACTTCGGCGGCTTGTGCTCGTGGTGGGGCTTCAGCAGCAGCTTGCAGAGCGCGGGCGACAGGGTCAGCGAGTTGAAGGCCGAGATGATCGTCGAGGCCGCGATGGTGAGCGCGAACTGCTTGTAGAACTGGCCCGAGATGCCGGGAATGAAGGCCGTCGGGATGAACACCGCCGCCAGCACCAGGGCGATGGCGATGACCGCCGAGCCCACCTCGTCCATGGTCTTGTGGGCGGCCTCGCCGGGCGAGAGACCCTCGGCCATGTTGCGCTCGACGTTCTCGACCACGACGATCGCGTCGTCGACCACAATGCCGATGGCGAGCACGAGCCCGAACAGGGTCAGGTTGTTGAGCGAGAAGCCGAGTGCCGACATCACCGCGAAGGTGCCGACCAGCGACACGGGGATCGCGATCACCGGGATCAGCGCGGTGCGCCAGCTTTGGAGGAAGACCAGCACCACGATGACGACGAGGAGGACGGCCTCGAACAGGGTCTTGTAGACCTCGTGGATCGATTCTTCGATGAACTCCGTCGGGTTGTAGGCGATGCGGTACTCGACGTCCGGCGGGAAGTTCTTCTTCAGCTGCTCCATCGTCGCCTTGACCGATTCCGCGGCCTCGAGCGCGTTGGTGCCCGGCCGCTGGAAGGCGCCGATGCCGACCGCGGGCGTGTCGTTGAGGAAGGAATTGGTGGTGTAGTCCTTCTGGCCCATCTCGACGCGGGCCACGTCGCGCACGCGCACGAGGCGCCCGTCACTGGCCTTGACGATGACGTCGGCGAACTCCTCCGGCGTCTGGAAGCGCCCTTGCGACTGCACCACGAGCTGGAAGGCGGCGCCCGGCGCGGCGGGCGGGCCGTTGAGCTGGCCGGCGGCGACTTGGACGTTCTGTTCCTGCAGCGCGCTCGTGATGTCGGTCGTGGTCAGGCCGTAGGCGGCCATCTTCTGCGGATCGATCCAGATTCGCTCGGCGTACTCGTTGCCGCCGAAGATCGTGATGTCGCCGACGCCGTCCAGGCGCAGCATCTCGTCACGGATGTTGAGGTAGATGTAGTTGGCCAGATAGTTCTGGTCGTAGGTGCGCTTGGGCGAGAGCAGGTGCACGACCAGCATCAGGTCGGGCGAGGCCTTGCGCACGATGACGCCGAGGTTGCGCACGTCCGGCGGCAGGCGGGGCTGGGCCACCGAGAGCCGGTTCTGGACGAGGACGTTCGCGATATCGAGGTTGGTGCCGACCTTGAAGGTCACGGTCAGCAGCATCGCGCCGTCGTTGGTCGACAGCGAGGTCATGTAGAGCATGTTGTCGACGCCGTTGATCTCCTGCTCGAGCGGCGTCGCGATCGTGGCCGCGACCGTCTCGGCGTTGGCGCCGGGAAAGCTCGCGCGCACGGTCACCGTCGGCGGCACGATCTCAGGGTATTGCGAGACCGGCAGCTTCTCGTAGGCGACGAAGCCGACGATGAGGAAGATGATCGACGTCACCGAGGCGAAGATCGGCCGGTCGACGAAGAAATGGGCGAAACGCATCGTTCAAACCTCTCGCCGCCGGAACAGGCGCCCTCGCGCCGGCCCTCGCAGCTTGCCGTCTGCGTTCAGGCCGGCGCCCCGGCTGGTGCCGAGGCGCCGACGTTCGATGATCAAGGCTCGCTCCGCGCCCGCCCCCGCGGCCGCAGCGGCGTCACTTCTTGGTTGGCGGCAGCTCGATCGTCTCGGGCTTCACCTGGGCGCCCGGGCGGACCTTGGCCACGCCGTTGACGACGACGCGCTCGTCGCCCTTCAGGCCGTCCTGGATCACGCGGTAGCCGTCGACGATCGGCCCGAGCTTGACGGGCACGGCCGAAACCTTGTCCCCCTCGCCGAGGACGTAGACGATGCGCTTGTCCTGGTTGGCCGAGACCGCCTCGTCGGGGATCATGATGCCGCGGAAGGGCTTGGTCGCCGGCATCGAGACGATGCCGAACAGGCCCGGCTTGATGAACCGGTCCGGGTTCTCGACGGTGGCGCGCATCAGCATCGTGCCGGTAGCGGTGTCGACCCGGTTGTCCACGAAGTCGAGCGTGCCCTTCCGGCTCGCCTTCTCCTCGCCGGAGAGCGCGATGTTTATGGGCGCGCCCTTGCCGCGCTGCATCTGGCCCATGCCGATCCCGAGCGTGTTCTGGTATTTCAGGAACGAGCGCTCATCGACGGTGTAGCCGAAGTAGATCGGATCGAGCGAGACGATCCGGGCCAGGATCGTCTGGTCGGTGCTGACGATGTTACCCTCGGTCACGAGACGCTGGCTGATCCGCCCGTTGATCGGCGACTTCACTTCCGTGAAGTCGTAGTTGAGCTGGGCGTTGCGCAGGGCGGCTTCCGCGCTGTCCACGTCGGCCTGGGCGGTCTGCGAGGCCTGACGGCGCTGGTCGGTGACCTGCTCGGAGATGTTGCCGCCGCGCGAGAGCACCTGCGCGCGCTCGAGGTCGGTCTGCGTGAAGGAGAGACGCGCCTTGGCCGACGTGAGCGCGGCCTGCGCCTGCTCCAGCGCCGCCTTGTAGGGGCGCCGGTCGATGATGAAGAGCACCTCGCCCTTCTTCACGTCCGCGCCGTCCTGGAACATGATCTTGTCGAGGTAGCCCGTCACGCGGGCGCGCACCTCGACGAATTCGATCGGGTCGAAGCGGCCGGTATACTGGTCCTGCTCGACGATCTCCCGCACCACCGGCTTGGCGACCGTCACGGTCGGCGGCGGGGCACCCGGCATCTGCGCCTGGGCGGAGCCGGCGCCCAGGAGGACGACGACAGCCAGCGGCGTGGCGAGGAGAAGAGGCCTGAGGCTGCGCATCATTCGGTTCCCTGCATGGCGCGGCCTAGTCCCGGCGACGGCGTATGGGGCGTGCGCTCGCGCACATAGCCGCCGATTCGCGCGCAAGTCGTCGCGGAACGGCGCTTCGTGCCAGCAATTCTTAACCTTCGATCGGTTCGCCCGACCCGTACCAATCCTTGAAGGCGCCGGCGTAATGCTCGTTCAGATCGAGCCCGGCCTGTTGCGCGGCGGCGATGGCGTGGACGGAGCGCACGCCGGAGGCGCAGGAGAAGACGGGCCTTCGCCCGTCCGCCTCGATCAAAGCCTTGAGGGCATCGGCATCGAAGGTCGAGAGCGGATGGGAGACGGAACCCGGAATGCGCCCGCGGGCGAATTCGTGATCCTCCCGCACGTCGATGAGCAGGAGTGAGCCGTCCGACAGGCCCTGCTTGACCGTCTCACGGTCGAGGTCGACCACCTTCATCGCAACCGACCTTTCCGGGCTGGAGCGCTGACCGCCGAAACCGTCGTGGCGGGCCATGCGCGACGGGGTTTCTTATGTCGCCGGGCCTGCGCCGCGCAACCGGCGGCCGGGAGGCCCGCCCGCGCTCAAAGGTCCACGGCGGCCGGCAGGCGGTCCAGCGCGGCGTCCGCCCTCTCGAAATGAGCCGCCCAGCTCGGCGGCTCGTAGCCGGCCAGCCGGCCGGCCAGTTCCGCACGGAGGGCGGAGGCCGGCTCGCTCAGAGCGGTCACGGCCTGCGCCCAGCCGGGGCCGTCGAGGGGATCGAGGAAGTGGGCGAAGCGTCCGCCGATCTCCCGGTGGACCGGGATGTCGGAGGCCACGACCGGCAGGCCGCTCGCCGCCGCCTCGACCACCGGAAGGCCGTATCCCTCGATGAAGGAGGGCATCAGCAGGGCAGTTGCGCCGCGCATCAGGCGCGCGAGGCCGTGCGTGGACAGGCCGATGACCTCGCTCACATGGGGGCGCAGGGCCGGGCAGCGATCGAGCATGTCCGCGACACTTTCGATCTCCCAGCCGCGCCGGCCGATCACGACGAGGCGCGGGGTCGCCGCGCCCAGGCGCTCGGCGAGGCTGCGCCAGACGTTGAGCAGAAGCAGGTGGTTCTTGCGCGCCTCGATGGTGCCGCAGACGAGGAAGGTCGGGCGGACGAGGCCCGGCAGGCCCGCGCCCCGATCTAAGAAGACCGGCTCGACGCCGAGCGGGACCACGCTCACCGGCCGCGGGGCCAGGCCCTGCTCCCGCAGGTAGCGCGCGAAGCGCTCGCCGACATCGCCCGAATTGACGAGGACGTGGGCCGCGTGGCGCGCCACCGTCGCCATGCGCGAGGCGTGGCGCTCGGCCTCCCCCGGCCGACCGTATTCCGGATGCGAGATCGGGATCAGGTCGTGCACGAAGAAGACCGGCCGCACGTCGCGCCGGGTGTAGAGCCAGTCGAAGCGCGCGGGCAGATCGAGGCGGAGATGGGAGGTGTGGAGATAGACCGTGCCCTGCGGCAGCCGGTCGGTCCCGTCGGCGCGCAGCACCCGCAGCAGGGTCTCGGCCTGAAGCCGGCGGCGATGCAGCCCTCGCCCTCCCCGGCGCCCGCCTGCCTGCCGGGCCGGAGGGGTGTCCGAGGCGAGGCAGGCCGCGAGATCCCGGAAGACGGGATCGGCCTCGGCGGTGACGTCTTCCACCCAGCCCGCCGCGACGGTCTCGACGATGGCGCGGGCGCTCGCGCGATCGAGGACGCGCGGCCCGAGCGCGGTCGAGACGAGGCCGAACCGCGTGCCTTCGGGGCCACCCTCGAGGTAGTGCCGGGCATAGGCGAGATCGACCCGGTCGATGCCGGTGGGGCTGGCATGGCGCAGCCGCGTGATGAGGCGGGTCAGGTCGATGGCGATGGTCGCGGGCATGGCGCGCTGAATAGACCGGTTCCGGGGCCCGTGGCGACCGCCGACCCGCGCCGGCCCCCTTCCCGCCTCACGCCGGTTCCGCGCCGGTCGTCCGTGGCTCTAATGCTGCGGCCGGTCGATGGAGCCGGGCCGGCTCGCGATCTCGCGGCCGAGCTCCATCAGAACGGCATCGACGAGGCGGCGCAGCTTGCGGCTGCCGCTCAGGTCGATTGCCTGACGGGCGGCGATGAGTAGTTCCGCCGCCTCGTCGATGGCCTCGGCCGCGATATCCCTGTCGTGACCCAGCAGGGCGCGGGCCTCGGCGCTGAGCGCGGCGACGTCGACCAGCGTTCCTTCGGCGCGCACCGGCCGCTCCTGCCCGTCCCGCTCGATCCGGCCGCGACACAGCACCCGGCTCAGGCCTCCGGCCACGGCCGCGAAGTGGAACTCGGCCGAGACCTCGTCCTCCCCCTGCTCGGTGGCCCGAAAGAGCTCGGCCAGGAACCGGTCGGCCTCCTGAAGGTCGAGACCGGCGGTCGCGCGCTCGCCGCGCAGGGCGCGCCCGGCGAGATCGCCGTCGCCCGCCATCAGGTCGGCCGCACCCTCATCCAGAAGGAAGTGTCCGGTGGCCGGATCCCATTCCCAGGCTCTGATGGTGCCGGCTTCCGCCAGCGTTCCGACGAGCGCCGGGTTTGCGCCCTTCCGGGCGTCACTGCGTCTGCGTTTCAAAATCTTGCTCCCCGCGCAGGATGCGTCAGGCTGATCATGTCCACGTCGCCGCGGCGCGCGGGCTGCGGCGGCTCTCTTCTGGCGGCGGGCGTCGCGCGTCCGCCGCCGGGTCCCGATCCTCAGGAGGCGAGGCGGGCGACGCTCGTGCGCGACGGGGCCAGCACCGAGCGGATGTCGCCGCGCTTGGCCTGGAGCTGGCGCAGGGAGCGACGGTCGAAGGCCGCCTCGACGGCCACGATCTCCTCGCCTTCGATCTCGTGGGGCAGGCCGAGCGGGATGGCGCGCAGATGCAGCTGCAGGAGGCGCAGGATCCAGCTCGTCGGCATCTCGGAGACGAAGCTCGACACGCCGCGGGGCAGACCCCACTCGACGATCGCCGTCATGAGGGCGAGCGCGGTCGGGTTGAGGCGCCGGCCCGAGGTGCGGGCACTCTCGGCCACACAGATGCGGCCCCATTCGAAGATGTGCGGGCCCGAGGGCGCCGCGCCCTCGCAGAGCTGCGGCAGCACCATCGGCAACAGGTAGGGCCGGGTGGTCGGCAGCAGCCGCGAATAGCCGATCACGGCCTCGTCGTCGTCGAGGGCGAGGAGGTGAACGGCGTGCTCGTCGTCGAACTCGTCGATCTCGCGCCGGTCGGGGCGGGCGAGAGCGCTCCAGCCCAGCTCCTCCACGAAGACCCGGTGCCGCAGGCGGAAAGCCTGATCGAGGGCGCCGGCGTAGTCCTGCATATTCTCCGCGGTCACGACATGGATCATCGGAACACCTCTTGGAAAATCCAAGATCGGTGATCCCAAATCCGGGTACCCCGCATCACTACGGATTTCCGTAGGGTTCTGTACGGGGCCGGACGTTCGCGGCTGGGCGCACACGGCTCCGCCGCCGCCAAAGCCCGCGGAATCGGCGCGCAAACTCTCTATCGTGGATTGCAGATCGGAGGCAACGTCCGGCCTCGTCGGCGCCGTGGAGACGCCGGTCCCGTCAGACGATCAGGCCGCGCCGGAAGCCTTCGGCCACCGCCTGAGCCCGGGTCACGCAGCCGAGCTTCACCCGGGCCGAGCGGAGGTGGAAATCCGCCCCGTGGCGCGAGATGCCCATCAGTTCGCCGATTTCCCAGTCCGTCTTGCCCTCGGCGGCCCATTGCAGGCTCTCGCGCTCGCGGGCTGTCAGGCCGATCCGGCGCTCGCTGGGGCCGCTGTCGATGAGCAGCATCTGCCCGACCACGTAGGAGGCCAGAAGCGTCAGCACTCCGCGCTGGGCCGGGCTGATGTCGAGGCGGGGCCCCGCGAAGGTCAGGCCGCCGCGCTCCTCTTCCAGCGTCGCGAGCGGCACGGTGAAGCCCTCGCCGAGGCCGAACTCGCGGGCCTCGCCCATCACCTGCTGCGAGCGCCGCTCCGTGAGAGACGCCGCCTCGATCTCCGACCATTGGAAGCCGGTCGTCGTACCGAGCGTCGCCTGAACGACGGGGTCCGCGTACATGTAGCCTTTGGAAAAGTAGAGCCTGTTCCACTCTTCGGGTGTATTCTCGACGATGACGTAGTTCTTCTGCGTCCGCGCCGGAAGACGCTTGACGGGGATCATCGACGAGATGACGTATTCGATCCCGAATGAACTCAATCGCGGCATGATGGCCCGCAGGACATCCTCACGCGAATGCGCTCGATCGAGCGATTTGAGGATTTCCAACGTCAGGTCGAGCGATTTTCGGGACATGGCGCACGAAAGAGATGCATTCCCATTACGATAGGTCGGAATGACGCAGTTGAGAAGTGCTGTAAAAAATTTCCTTTAAGTTGCATCGCGGCGTCGTGTCGGGACTTCTCTCGCCCCTCGCGACGGGACTGGCTCCGTCACTTGTGAACCGGCGAACACTGGCCTGGAAACAACGGGCGCCACCTCGTTCCCCGGGCCGGACCGAACGATCATCGTTCGCCCGAGCACCTATTCGTGGCGGATCGTGACGATGCGGAGCCGGTCGCGTCGAACGGAACGGTTCGCGGACCGGTCTTCCCGGAAACGGCGGAAGGGGCGTGCTTTCGCCCCACGCGATTGCCGCGGGTATCCTTCGGCCCTGCGCCCATCGAGTGCCACGAGCGGGATAGCGCGGGATGGACGCCTTCAGGTTGTAATGTCCTATCGACAAGCGGGCTGGTAGCGCGCGATACAAGGGAGGATGTGTGTCGCTCACCGCTCACGCTGCGCCGGGCCGCCTTGCCGCCCGCGGCTCTTCCATCAGTGACGGAGCGAAGCCGACCGGTCTCGCGACGGGCGCGAAACGGCTGCGGCCATCGTAGATCGATCGGAGAGGAAGGGGATCGCGCGGTTGCCCGTACTCGGGCCGACGAGCAGCACGCAAACCGCCCTCGGCAGGGCAGGCGGTGGCTGGACTCGTTCTCGAAAAGGAATGGTCGGAGTGGCGGGATTCGAACCCACGACCCCTAGTCCCCCAGACTAGTGCGCTAACCGGGCTGCGCTACACTCCGACGCCCCTGAGGGCTCGGCGCTCTTAGCTTTCCGCCTCGGGCCGCGCAACCCCTTTTCGCTGCGGCCGCCACCGAAGCCGTCGCCCGCGCAGGCTCTCGACGCCGCGATCCCGAGACGGCTTCGGATTCAAGGCGGCTGAAGAGTGCCGGCTTTCCGGCCGCGCTTCGAGGGGTCGGCGACTTGGAGGCTGTTGACGGCACTGTCGGGCTATGGCTGTAGGCAGGCACCGCCCTGCAGGGATCGAAATCCGTCATGTCCGAAGGCGATACGCTGTCCAAGGCCCTTGCCGATGTCCGGAGCCGGATGGGCGACCTCCAGACCGAGTACGACCGGATCTCGGCCGAGCTGACCAAGCTCAAGGTCGCCGAGCGCTCGCTGGCGGCGATCGTCGAGGGCGCTCCGCTGGAGGGCTTGGGCGGGCTCGGCGGGTCCAAGGGGGATGCGGGCGACGGCGCGGCGCGCGCGGGCCGCGGCGGCCGGGGCAGCCGCGGGCCGAGGGCGAATTCGGCCAAGGGGCGGCTGAAGGCCCTTCTCGATGAGGCCGGACCGCAGGGCCTGTCGCATGCCGAGATCGCCCGGCGCCTGCCGGATGTCGCCCCCAACACCCTGAACACCTATCTCAGCGTCATGGCCAATAGCGGCGAGGCGGTCCGGCGCGGCGACTTCTACTCGGCCGGCACCCCGGCCTCGTCGGCCCAGGTCGAGCCGGACGACGCGGCCGAGACCGGGGAAGCGGACGAGGACGCCGACACGGACGTCTGATCGCCGTCTCCACCCGTCCTCACTGCGGCGAGGAGGAGCGGCGGACGGTGTCCGGGACCTTCAGTCCGGCAGCGCGAAGACGACGAGGGCGTCGCCCGTGCCGAAGCCCGAGCCCTTGGTGAAGGAGGCGCCGCCCGCGGCCACCGCCACGTATTGGCGTCCGTCGACCGCGTAGGTGACCGGCGGCCCGCCGATGCCGGCTCCGCACTGGAAGCGCCAGAGGATGTCGCCGCTCGCCGCATCATGGGCGTCGAGATGCCCGTCCTCCTCGCCGGAGAAGACGAGGCCGCCCGCGGTCGCGAGCGTTCCGCCCGAGAGCCGGCTGCCGGACCTGCGCGACCAGGCCACCGCACCGCCCCTGCCGAGATCGACGGCCGTCAGCGTCGAGAAGCTGGGTTCTCCCCTCGCCTCGCCGGTCTCGGTGTAGCGGACGGCCTCGCGCCCGGCGGCCGGCGGGACGGTCTTGACCGTGTAGGTCGCCGCCCCGTGCCGAACCTGCGCGAAGGCGAGGCCGGCCCCGGCATCGTAGGCGACGGGATGCCAGGACACCGCCCCGAGCGGGCCGGGACTGACCACGGTGCCCTCCGGGCTCGGGGGCAAGAACAGGTTCTTGTGGGTGATCAGGGGTGCGGATTTGGCCAAGAGGCGTCCGTCGGTCCGGTCGTGCACGTAGATCCAGCCGAGCTTGCTCGCCTGCGCCACCGCCTTCACCGGCCCGCTCCCGGCCGCGAAGTCGAGCAGGAAGGGCGGGCTCGCCACGTCGTAGCCCCACTGCTCGTGCGGCACCTGCTGATAATGCCAGCGCAGAGCGCCGGTCCGCACGTCGAGCGCCACGAGGCTCATCGTGTAGAGGTTGTCGCCCGGCCGCGTCAGGCCGAAATTCTGCGGGGCCGGATTGCCGGTGCCGAGATAGATCAGGCCGAGCGCCGGATCGTAGGCCGGGGTCATCCAGAGCGAGCCGCCGCCGACCTTCCAGGCCTCGGCATGGCGCGGTGCGGCCGCCTTCTCGGCGGCGATGTCCCGGTTGAGCGGCAGCCCGTCGGCGGTCTTCTCGACGAAGCCGCCCTCCCAGCCCTCCGCCTTGGTGACGTACCAGCGCCAGCGCTCCTCGCCCGTGCGCGCATCGTAGGCGGCGAGCCAGCCGCGCCGGCCGTAGCCGCCCTCGATCCCGACCACGGCGCCGCCGTCGAGGCCGCCCTTCTCGTCCTCGACATGCAGGCCGTAGCCCGCCCCCGTGACGCCGACGATGACGAGACCCTCGGCCACGAGCGGCGGCATCTTGAAGCCGAGCCGGCTCGAGCCCTGGACCGGCTTGTCGCCGAGTGACGCCGCCAGCGCCGAGGCGGTCTCGCTCTCGCCCTCCTCCGGTCGCACCGCCTCCCGGTCCCAGACCAGCCGGCCGCTCTTCGCGTCGAGGGCGATCACCCGTCCGTCCATGGTCGCCTCGAAGACGAGGCCGCCGGACACCGCCACGCCCCGGTTCGAGGGCGGCCCGAAGATCTTCTCGGTGCGCGCCTTGTGGGTATAGGTCCAGAGCACACGCCCGGTTTTCGCCTCCAGGGCCGCCACGTGGTTGCCCGTGGTCGAGAGGTACATCACGCCGTCGACCACCACGGGCTCGGCCTGGAAGGTGCCGGTCACGCCGGTCTGGAAGATCCAGGCCGGGCGCAGGCGAGCAACGTTGCCGCGGTCGATCTGCGCCAGCGGCGAGTGGTGCGTGTTGGTGGCATCCCGCCCGAAGGCCGGCCAATCCTGCAGGGGCCGAGCGCCCTCGCCCGCGCCGGCCGCCGCGAGCGACATCAGCAACGCCAGAGGCGCGGCGACGCGGCGGCGTAAAACCCGACCCTCGGCAAGCGTCATCGCCCACGTCTTTGCCTGTCGCGTCACGGCCCTCTCCTCCCTCTTTGTCTCTTGGTTAGGGCGAGACAGGACGTCTGTCGAATGGATCGACGCTGAGGCTGCCCCGACATCTTTCTCGGACCTATTGCCTCGCGAAATCGTTGTTGAAGCAGATCGGACCGGCATCGCATGCGCGCGACGGCCGCTTCACCGAGACGAGGGAGATCGATGCGTACTCTGATCCTGGCCGCGACCCTGGCCTTCGCCACCCCCGCCTTCGCCCAGACCGCGGCACCGGGGCCGGCGGCGCCGCAATCCGGTGCGCCGGTGGCCGGCGGCCAGAACAACACCGGGGCCGACACCAACGTCACCATTCCGCGCGGCAGCACCGGGGCGGACACGGTGCAGACCAATTCGGCCGCGGGCGGCAACGCCAACCAGCCCTCGCGAGCCGTGCCGCAGGGCAGCGGTGGCGGCGGGAGCGGCAGCGGCGGCGGCAACTGAGACACACCAAGCCTGCCGTTGTAAGGAGGGGCCCGGCCGCAACGCCGGGCCCTTTTCGCGTGCCTGACGAGCGACCCGACCCCGGCGCGCGGTTCGGGCGAGGCCGTCAGGCGCGCGGCGCCATCCGTAATTCGAAATGGGCGCCCGGACCCGGCAGCAGCGCCAGCGTTCCGTCGAGCTGGCGGGCGAGGTTGCCGATGATGCGCATCCCGAGACTCGCCCGCGCCTTCAGGGGATCGAAGCCCGGCGGTAGGCCGATTCCGTCGTCGCTGACGGAAACGGTCAATCCGCCGTCCTCGCGCATCGCCGCCGTGACCCGGATCGAGCCCTGCCCTTCCGGGTAGGCGTACTTGATCGCGTTGGTGACGAGTTCGTTCACGAACAGGCCGAGGGGGATGGCGAGGTCGGCCGGCATCGTCACCGCCTCGGCCCGGCAGATCAGCGCGTGGGCGCCCGCGGTCTCGGTGAGCTTCTCGCACAAGGCTTCGAGGAAGCCCGCCACGTCGATGCGGGTCAGGTCGGGCTGGCGCCAGAGCTGGTCGTGAACCTGCGCCACCGCCTCGACGCGGGTGCGCGCATCCGCGAGCGCGCTCTTCACGTCCGGGTTCTCGGTGCCGCGCGCCTGAAGGGCGAGCAGACCCGCCACGACGGCGAGGCTGTTCTTGACCCGGTGACTCATCTCCCGGCTCAGCAGGTCCTGCCGTTCGATCGCGACCTTGAGCTGGGCCTCCGAGCGCTGGCGCTCGATGGCGCTGCCCAGGAGGTTGGCGAAGCCCTGCATGAAGGCGATGTCGGCCGGCCCGAACACGCCCTCGCGGGTGTCGTCCACCTCCAGCACGCCGTAATGGCCCTCGCGGTTGGTGATGAGCACGTTGACCGCCCGGCGGATGCCGTGGCTGGCCATGAGTTCGGGCGTGCGGAAGCGCGTCTCGTTCTCGAGGTGGTTGGAGATGACCGGGCGACCGGTTTTCAGGGCGTAGCCCGCGGGCGAGGCGAGGTCGGCACCGACCGTGGCCCGCCCGACGCATTCCTGCTCCCAGCCGACGCCGGCACAGACGAGGAGCAGATCCTGGGCGGGCTGGTATTCCAGCGCCTTGCAGAACTGCGCCTGCATGCCCTGTGCGCAGAGTTCCGTCGCCCGCTGCAGCAGCGGCAGGAGTTCGGTGGCCCGCAGGGCCTCCACACCGAAATCGGAGAGGATCGCCTGCTGGCGCAACCGGAGGTCAAGCGCCTCGGGCGACAGGTCGGTCATGGAATCGGCTCGGCTTTCCCAGGATGCGGGCGCGCGCGCGTCGGCGCGCGGGCCGCCCTCGCAGACGACGATGTCCACAATGTGGGAGGTGGGCCTTCAACGTTCGATGGAAAGACCCGGTCGGCCCCGGTCCTTCCATCGCAGCCGCTTTCGCCCTGCCGCCCCGAGCCGGAGACGGCGCGACCGGAGCCGGGTGCCGGCTCCGGGGCATTGGCTCAGGGGATGGCCTCAGGGTTTGGCGTTGAGCAGCGCCTCGGCCCGGTCGAGGGCCGCCTCGCAGCCCTTCGCGTCGCCCTTGCCGTCGGCGGTGCGGGCCTCCTCCAGGGCGACCTTGGCCTGCTGGGCTTGGTCGGCGCCCTTGCCCGCCTCGGCGGACTTCTCCGGGGGGGCCTCGCGCCGGTCGGTCTGACCGCCGGTGCCGGTCTGGCCCTCACCCTCGCGGTGGGCGGCGATGGTCTTGCTGCCGGTGGAGGCCGAGATCGCGGTGTTCGCCTGGGACTTCACCCGGCCGTCGAGGGCGGCGATGCGGTCGGAGCAGGGTGAGGCCAGGGCGGGCGCCGCGACGAGGGTCGTCAGGAGCGAAAGGCAGAGTGCGGCGCGTGCGGCCTGCGTCATGGAGGGGCGTCCTCTTCGTATCGAATGCGACGGGGAAAGCCGCGAGAACGCCCGGGGTTGCCATCCCGAGCGCGGAAGAGGCCGACCCCCGCGCCCGAGACATGGCGATGTCCCCTTCCCCGCCTGCGAGGATCAGGCCGCTTTCACCGTCGTGAGGAAGCCGCTCACCGCGGCGCCGAGCTGCTCGGAGCGGCGCGTGAGTTCGGAGGCCGAGGCGAGGACCCGGGCCGAGGCTGCGCCGGTCTGACCCGCCACGTCCCGGACGGCCACGATGTTGCCGGTGACGGATTGCGTGCCCTGGGCCGCCTGGGCGACGTTGCGCACGATCTCCTGGGTGGCGGCGCCCTGCTGCTCCATCGCCGCGGCGACGCCGCCGGCGATCGTCTGAAGCTCGACGATGGTCTGGCCGATGGCCTGGATGGCGGCGACCGCCTGACGCGTCTCGTTCTGGATGTGGCCGATCTGCGCCGAGATCGTCCGGGTCGCTTGGCTCGTCTGATCGGCGAGTTCCTTCACCTCGCCCGCCACCACGGCAAAGCCGTGGCCTGCCTCGCCGGCGCGGGCCGCCTCGATCGTGGCGTTCAGTGCCAGCAGGTTGGTCTGGCCGGCGATGGCCGAGATCATGCCGACGACGGCACCGATCTTCTCGGCGCCCTCCGACAGGCTGCGGATGATCGCGTCCGTGCGCGCCGCATCGGCGGCGGCCCGGTCGGACATGCCGGAGGAGCGGGCGACCTGCGCGGCGATCTCGCCGATCGAAGACGCCATCTCCTCGCTGGCCGAGGCCACCATCTGGACGTTGGCCGACATCTGCTCGGCCGCGCTCGCCACGCTCGCCGATTGCTCGGTCGTCGTGGAGGCCGAGCGCGCCATGCCCTGCGCCGTCGCCTCCATCTCGCTGGCGGCCGAAGCCAGGGCGCGGGAGAGGCCGGAGACCTCCGCCTCGAAGCTTGCCGTGGCCTGATCGAGGGCCTGTGAGCGGCGCGCCTTCGTCTCGGCGTCGCGCGTCCCGCTCACATCCGCCTCGCGCCGGGCGATCATCGCATCCTTGAACACCTGGACGGCGCGGGCCATCGCGCCGATCTCGTCGCGCCGGGCCGCGCCGTCGATCGAGACGGCGAGGTCGCCCGCCGCGAGCCGGCTCATCGTGCCAGTGATGGCGTTGATCGGGCGGACGACGCCGCCCAGCACGGTCAGGACACCGTAGGCGAGGCCGCCGCAGGCCAGCAGCAGGCAGGCCAGGATCGCTCCGCCGGACCAGCTGGCGGCGACCTGCGAACGGTCGAACTCGGCGCGGCTCTCGCGTATCTGCAGCGCGGTCAGCTTCGACATGGCCTGCTGGAATTGCGGCATCCGCATCAGCAGGGTCTCGTGCGCGGCGGCATGCGCGTCGGAATTTCCGCGCGACAGCTGCGTGACGAGGTCGGCGATCATCGTCCCGTTGCGCGTCATGTGACCCTGCATCACCGCGATGAGCGCCGACTCCTCCTCGGTCTGGCTCGTCGCGACGTAATCGGACCATGCCTTGCTCAGTTCGCGCGCGTTGCGCTCGATCGATTCGGCGGCCGCCTTCGGAACGCTCTGCCCCTCGGCGGCGCTGCGCGAGGATTCGATGATCCGGTCATAGTTGTCGCGCATGGCCAGGAACCGGCCCAGCGGGACGAGCCGGTCCTCGAAATTGCTCTTGAGGCTGGCGTTGCTCCAAGTGAGCGCGAGGCTACCGACGCCTGTCGAGATCAAGAGCAATAGCCCCATGAACGACAGCATGAGGATCAGCCGGCTTTTGATCGTCACGGGCAACATGGAGGGCACCCCGGGGCATTTCACGCTCTGATTGCCGATCCTGGCGCCGGATTGTGCAAGATAAGTAAAATATGATGGCCCCGGCGAGATAAAATGCGGTGGTTGTCATTTGGACCGAGCCAGGTTCGGGTGACGAGCCCCCGACGCCGAGAGCCGCTTGTCCCAGAGAGACGCTCTTGCGATGTCCTGCCATCGAAGCGGTCGTTCCGCCCGGTCCCGTCCGCGAGGCTTCGATGCAGAAGCGCCCCCGACGGGTCCCGTCGCATCTCCAATTGGGGAGCGACGGGGCCGCCGAGGGCGCTTCCTATAGTCTCGACGGCCGGCCTCGACCGGCCTCTCGATCCCGGCTCCGCCGCCGGGACCGAGGCTGACGGATCAGGTGCTGAGCTGGTCGCGCAGCGGCAACTCGCGCACGCGCCGGCCGGTTGCGGCGAAGACCGCGTTGGCGATGGCCGGCGCGACCGGGGGCACGCCCGGCTCGCCGACGCCGCCGAGCGGGCTGTCGTAGTCGCTCGAGGGCAGGAGGTGCACCCGCACCGCCTTCGGGGCGGCGTCGATGCGCAGGACCTCGTAGCCGTCGTAGTTTGACTGCTCGGCCCGGCCGTTCTTGAAGGTGATCTTCGAGGTGAGCGCGAGGCCCATCCCCATGACCACCGCGCCCTCCATCTGGGAGCGGACGCGCTCCGGGTTGACCTGCGGCCCGCAATCGACGGCGATGTCGATGGCGTGGACCTTCACCCCACCCTTGTCGTCCACCTCCACCTCGGCCGCGACCGCGGTGTAGGTCACGAAGCTGTAGTGGCCGGCGATGCCGAGACCCCGGCCCTTCTCCAGCTTGCGGCCCCACTTGGCGCCGTCGGCCACCGTCTCGATCACGCGGCGCAGGCGGCCGGTATCGACGGGGTAGCGCTTCGGATCCTCGCCGTAATTCCAGACATCGCCCATCTCGGTCGGGTCGATCTTCCGGGCCGGGCCGATGAGTTCGAGCAGGTAATCCTTCGGATCGCGGCCCGCGGCATGCGCGAGTTCGGCGACGAAGGATTGGATCGCGAAGGCGTGCGGGATGTTCGAGACCGAGCGGAACCAGCCGATCCGGGTATGGGCGGCGGCTTCCGGGTTCTCGAACCGCAGGTTCTTCAGGGCGAAGGGGTTGTTCACGAGACCCATGCCCAGCTCGAACGGCAGCTCGTGCTTGGGATCGGGCGCGAAGATCGAGCCGATCGTCGGCGCGACCGAGCGGTGCAGCCACGCCACCGGCATGCCCTTGTCGTCGAGGCCGGCCTCGATCCACTCCACCGAGATGGTGTGGTAGTAGCTATGCTGGATGTCGTCCTCGCGGGTCCAGACCAGCTTGACCGGCGCGCCGTCCATCGCCTGGGAGCAGAGCGCCGCCTCGACCACGTAATCGGGCTTGGACTTGCGGCCGAAGCCGCCCCCGAGCAGCGTCACGTTCACCCGCACCTTGTCGGTGGGGAGGTTGAGGCGCTTCATCACCCGGTCATGGGCGGCCTGCGGCCCCTGCGTGCAGGCCCAGACCTCACAGGCGCCGTCCTTGATCCGCGCGACCGCGGCCGGGGGCTCCATCGGCGCCTGGGCGAGGTGGGGCACGAAGTACTCTGCCTCGACCTTCGACTTGGCGCCCTTCATCGCGCCGTCGACGTCGCCTGCGACCCGCACGACCTTGCCGGGCTTGCGCGCGGCGGCTTCCAGCTCCTTGCGGAAGGCGGTGGTGTCGTAGCCGGCGTTCGGGCCGTCGTCCCAGGTGATCTTGAGAGCCTCGCGGCCCTTCATCGCCGCCCAGGTATTCTTGGCGATGACGGCGATGCCGCCCAGCGGCATGAACTCGGACGGGATCTCGCCGCCCTCGATCTTGACGATCTTGACGACGCCCGGGACCTTCTTGGCCTCGCTGTCGTCGAAGGAGACGACCTTGCCGCCGTAGACGGCCGGACGGGCGACGACGGCGTAGAGCATGCCGTCGAGCTTGACGTCGAGGGCGTAGATCGCCTTGCCGGTGGTGATGTCGCGGTTGTCGATGAGGCCGATCTGGCCCTTGCCGATGTAGCGGAAGGCGTCCGGCTTCTTGAGCTGCACGCTCTCGCGGGCCGGGACCGGCAGGGAGGCTGCGGCCTCGGCCACCTCGCCGTAGCCGAGCTTGCGCCCCGACTTGGCGTGGGTCAGCACATGGTTCTCGGCCTTCACTTCGGAGGCGGGCACGCCCCACTGCTTGGCGGCGGCCTGGACCAGCATCAGCTTGGCGGCGGCACCGACATGGCGGAAGTGCTGGAAGAAGTGGCGCAGCGAGCGCGAGCCGTCGGTGTCCTCGTTGCCGAAGCGGGTCTCATCGCCCCAGGCCTGGACCACCTTCACCTTCGACCAATCGGCCTCCAGCTCGTCGGCGACGGTGAAGGCGATCGAGGTGCGAACGCCCTGGCCCATCTCGGAGCGGTGGTTGGTGACGGTGACCGTGCCGTCCTTGGCGATCGAAACGAAGATCTTCGGGTCGTCGCGCCAGCCGTTGGGCATGCCGTCGGCGCCGAACTTCTTCGCCTTCTGCTCCTCGGTCTGGCCCTCGTCGGCCCGGGCACGGTCCGAGAGCGACAGGGCGAGCACGAGGGCGCCCATGCCGCCGATGATGCCGCGGCGGCTGAAATTGTCGATGCGGACGGGTCCGGCCGCGTTCTCGGAGGCGGCGAGTTCCGCCATCAGCTTGGCTTCGTGAATCACAGGCGATCTCCCTTGGCGGCGGGCGCCGTCTGGCCGGCGGCCTGATGGATCGCGGCGCGGATGCGCGGATAGGTGCCGCAGCGGCAGATGTTGCCGCTCATGTTCTCGTCGATCTGCTGATCGGTCGGCTTCGGCGCGTCCTTGAGGAGCGAGGCCGCCTGCATGATCTGGCCGGTCTGGCAGTAGCCGCACTGCGCCACGTTCAGATCGCGCCACGCCACCTGGACCGGGTGGTTGCCGTCCGGCGAGAGCCCCTCGATCGTGGTGATCTCCTGGCCTTCCGCCGCGGAGACCGGGGTGATGCAGGACCGCGCCGCGGTGCCGCCGAGATGGACCGTGCAGGCGCCGCACTGGGCGATGCCGCAGCCGAACTTGGTGCCGGTGAGGCCGAGTTCGTCGCGCAGGTACCACAGCAGCGGCATCTCGGGATCGCCGTCGAAGCTGCGCTCGGCTCCGTTGACCGTGAGTTTTATCATTGTGCCATCTACCGTTTCAGGGTGATGCCGGACATGCGGATGGGAGCCCTTCCGCAGGCCGGCCGTCGATTCCAAACCCCATCATGCCTGTTCGGGACCCGTCCGAAGGCCCGTCGAGCGGGTGGTTCGGGCCCGAGGGGCCGGTACGGACGCGACGCGCCTATCCGGCTCTTCGTTGATTGTGCTCGCACGGCGTCGCGGGGGACGGCGGTTCACCGGTCCGGCGCGGCGGTACGGAGGAACGCGAAAACACTCGCGCCCAGGATCGAAGCCGCGGGCAGGAGCCACGACGCGAGACCGGTCCGGCCCCGTTTGCATTCGATATTTTGGAATTAATCAGAACTGGGATGCTGTGGCAATCAACCATGATAGCCCGCGGACCGGCATCCGCCCCCTCCGCGCCGGGTCCGAGCAGGCACGGGCAACGGTCTGTGCGGGCGCGCACATCGCCCGCGCGGGCGACGGCTTCAGAGCCGATGCCGCTTCGGCTCGGCCTTCGCCGCCTCGGGCAGGGCAGCGTACCATTCCGCGTAGGGCGTGTTGTGGATCATCCGGCGGTTCTGGTCGGGGGTGCCGTCCGTCCACCAGACCGGGCCGCGCTCGCCCAGACCGTGCTTGGCGAGATCCACCGCCGCGCGGGCGCGCCGCAGCGCCTCTTCCTCGCCGGAGCGCTTGGCCGCCCGCACGGCGCGGCGGGCATCCATCAGGTCGCGGACCAGCCGGTCGCGCTGCACCGGTTCGAGGTCGGGCCGGTGGCGGCGCCACAGCCGGCCGTGGACCACGATGTAGCGCCCGTCCGGCGTCTCCAGCACGCGCATCGGCGCTCCCTTCGGCCCGGTCGTCAGGCGAAATCGCCGATGTCGTCGGCCACGGCGTCGGGCGCCGTCACCGAGGCGTGGCCGTCCTGCCAGAGACGATGCGCGTCCGAGCCCGTCGGATGGGGATTGTGCTCGGGCCCCTCGCTGCGCTCGGCCGCCCGCCGGCCGTCGAGATAGGCCGGCTCGTTCACCGCGTCTTGGTCCATGGGGCCGCCCTCCCGCTCATCTGCCGCGAATCTACCGCTCCGTGCAGTTCCGGCGAGAGGGGTAGCACGATAACCGATGCAGACGGATTCACACTGTCGGCACGCCGCCGGCGTCGTTCGGGCGGCGTTCACCTCTCCGCCCTTCAGGCTGAGCCAAGCGGCGCCTGTCGCCGCTCGCACTTCGCGGCGCGACGGGCGTTTCGTGAGTGTCGAACACGGCCGGTGCCGCCGCGGAAGCGGTCGGTCCGGTCACGCACCAATCAGTACGGCCCCGAGGACGCCCGATGAGTCGCCTGGACGAATTGAAGAACGACCCCGCCTTCCGCCAAGCCGCCCTCGCGGTGCGCGGCGCGGCCAGCACCCTGAGCGGGCGGGCGATGACGCACGAGGAGGCGGAGCTGCTGGTGAGCTTCGCACTCGCGACCTACGCCAATGCCGGAGGCCTGTCCGAGCCGAGCCTGAGCCGGCTCGCCCGCTTTGCCGGCAAGGTCGAGCCGGATGCGAGCTTCGAGAGCCATGAGAGCATGATGAAGCACTGAGTTGGTCGCGGGCGGCGCTGCCGCCCGCCCCGTCAGCCGAAGGCGCCGACCTCGTGCTGGATGATCCCCGAGATCTCCCGCACCCGCTCGAACATCCGCCGGATCGGCCCGAACAGGGTGTTGTGCTCGGTCTCGTAGGTGCCGACGTCGCGCGGGCCCGGCGGCTCGCCGAAATTGAGGCCGAGCGTCGGGTCGGGCGTGACCGGGAAGACCTCGTCGAGGAGCTGCAGGCAGCCGTCGATGTCGAGGCGCAGGAATCGCTCCAGCAGCGCCTCTCGGGTCAGGCCCGCCTGGGGCCGGAAGCCGGGAATGTGGGCGGCCAGGAACCAGATCCGGTGGATCAGCGAGAGGCGGATCGCGTGGAGCAGGGTCAGCCGGCTCGACATGCTGGCCAGATCCGGCGCCGCGGTCTGGAGCGAGAGCCCGTCCCGGGTGAGCCGCCCGAACAGCCGGCGCAGGTCCGGGGCGAGGTTCAGCCGCTCCAGGGCGGCGGCGATGGTGAGGAGTTCGTCGCGCCGCGCGTCGCGGCGGGTGCGGCGGGCGCGCTCCAGCCATACCGCCGGGTCGAGCGTGTCGATATAGGCGCGCATCACGTCGAGATCGCCGACGCTGGCGGCGTGCTGCACGAGGCGGAAGGCGCGCGAGAACCGCACCGAGTTCGCCCGCATGTGGCGGAACAGCTCCGGCGCCCGGTGGGCGGCGCGGCCGACGCCGTGCAGCGAGTTGGCGAGATAGCCGAGCTGCTGCAGGATCGCGTTGTTGGGGATCGCCCGCATCTGGCGCGGATGGGTGATCGCCGCGGGGCCTCCCCCGTCCGACTGGCGCGCGACGGGCCGCGAGCCGGTGCGGTCGATCAGGCTCGGGCCGAAGGTGCCGAGCAAAGCCGCGTAGCCACGGTCATCCACCAGGGCTTCCATGTCCTGGCGCACGACGCGGAAGAACTCGGCGGCGAAATCGGCCTCCTCGTAGATCGGGTCGGCGCCGGGCGCGGCGGCCTTGCCGTCGTTGAGGGCGTAATCGGCGAAGGCGTCGTCCTCGGTGAGCGTGTCGGCGAAGACGTGCTCGGCGATGCGCGCCACGGAGGCGCCCGCCAGTTCGGGCGAGCCGAACATCAGGTAGCCGTCCGAGCCCTGGAAGCTCGATTCCAGGCGCTCGCGGATGCCCGCGCTCGCGTTGCGCAGGCGGGAATCCTCCGGCGCGAGATAGGCGAGGCGGTCGCGCAAGCTGGTCGGGTGGGCACCCCGGCCGATCGACTCGCCGTGGGTGTCGAAGATCACGAGCTCGATGTCGGACAGCCCGTTCTGCGTCATCAGCTCGGTGATGCGCAGGCGCAGGCGCTCGATCCAGAAGGTGGCCGCGAGCTGGCCGACATAGCGCCCGGAATCCGAGTAGCCGAACTGGACCGAGAGCCGGCCGAGGCGCTTGAGGTGGTTGCGCCAGTGCGGGTTGCGCAGGGCGTCGTCGAGGACGCGGATGCCCTGTTCGAGCGCGCTCGCCGTCTCGAACAGCGGCGTGATCTCCAGCTTGTCCGAGATGCCGTAATGGCGCGCGAGCCAGAGCGCGGCGAGCAGGGTGTAACCGGTCTCGGTCTCGGCGATGAGGAAGCGCACCGGGTGCGTGCCGTCGACATGCTTGAGGATCTGCGTGATCGTCATCATCAGCCGGGCGGCCGAGGCCCGCTCGGCGGCCAGGGCCCCGAAATCGACGGGCACGGGGCGCACGTCGTTGAGCAGGGTGTGGACCGCCGAGAGATGCGAGCGGCGCTGGGCCGCGTCCGTCGGCTCTCCCTCCAGGTCGATCACGCGGCGCACCGCGTTGTGGATCTGGCTGGCGTTGAGCCGGAAATGCGGCAGGGCGTTCGAGAGGCCGTGGGCGGCGACCCCGGAGCGCAGCACCGCGATGGCGCGGCGGTCCGCGTCGGTCTCGGCGGCGCCGATCGCGGCGGCGAGCCCGGCCAGGATCGGCCCGGCATCGGTCTGCGCCCGGTCGCGCTCGATGATGAGGGCGAGGGCGAAGCGGTGGACCGCCTCCAGCGAGGGCTTGGTGCCGAGCAGCGGTGCGCCCGCGAGCTGACGCTCGACGGCGGCGAGCGCCCCCGCGGTCAGCTCCCGCACGACCCGGGTCGCGGGGATGTCGGGCAGGTCGCGCAGAAGCCGGTCGAACTGCATGCGCTTCGAAATCAGCCGGTAGCGCATCGTGTCCCACCAGCCGATATCGGTACGGCCGTCGGTATCGCAGCCGACCCAGCTCGCGATGGCGAGCGGCTTCGGGACCAGCTCGGTCCAGCGGTCCGGCCAGCGCGCGCGCGCGGCGTCGAGGATCGCGGCGTTGAGCCCGTCGATGGCGGCGCGGCCGTGATTGGCGGCGGTACAGGCCTGCTCGAACTCGTCGTCGAGGCTGATCTGCGGGTCGGGCCGGGTCGAGCGGGCGGCGGCCTCGCCGATGAGCGGCGCGCGCGTCTCCGGCTCGGCGACCGAGGCGGCGCGCGCGATCAGGCCGGCCACGGCCCGCGGCATGCCGAAGGTCGGGTGGGCGGTGAACACCGCCGCGAAGGCGGTGCGGCCGACGCGCTCGCGGAACGTCTCGAAGTCGCCCGATCCCCGCGCCGTAGCGGCGACGAGCCGGCCGGCGAGGTCGGCGACGGTCGAGCCCTCGCCCGCGGCGTCCCCGTCGAGGCCGACATAGGCGCGCAGCCGCTCGGCGCGGTCCGCGAGCGCCCGCCGCCGCAGGCCGGCGAGCAGGGCATCGAGGTCCGATTCGCCGATCTCGTCCCGGTCGAGCCGGCGGGTGATGGCCAGCGTCACGGCGAGGACGGGATTGCGGAAGGGATCCTCGCTCGCCTGCTCGCGGGTCTTGGCCACGAGGTCGAGGAGTTCGGCCTCCAGATCGCCGGGGGGCTGTGCGGCGTGTCCGGCCTGGGCCAGCGTCGTCCGGCGGGGCGGGGCGGCGGGCTCGTGCGCCGGGGGGGCGGATCGATCTTCGAGGGGCATCGAACGTTCCTGAGCGTGAGCGGCCGGTGACCGTCGGACGACGACGCGGTTCTCACCCTTCGGCCCGCAACGCAAGGACCGTTCCTCACGGGGGACCCGCCCTGCGCACAGGTGCAACGGCGCGCGAACCGGTCTAGGGTCGGCCCGATCATGGAAACCCTGGTGATCCTGGCCGCCGCGGCGGCGACCCTGCTCGCCTGCCTCTTCGTGGCGACGCTTTCCAAGGGTCCGGGACGGCCGCCCCTCCGCCTCCCCCGGGAGGAGGAGTGGGACGACGACGCCGAGGCGGTCTCGAAGATGCTGACGCCGACCCAGGCCAGTCCGATCGACCGGACGGCGCAGGTGCTCGACGCCCGCACCTCCGCTTTCGAGGCCGGCGCCGGGGACCACGGTCGCCGAGGCGCCGATCCCCGGATCATCGACGGCCACGTGATCGAGGGCGGTCGCGCTGCCGCCGAACCCCGAACCTTCGATCCCGAAGAACTCGATAGCCGGATGCTCGATCAACTTCTCGACCAGCAGAACCGCGAATTGAAGCGCCTGGAGGAGCGGGACGGACCACCGCCCTCCCCCGAAGCCCGGGACCGGACCGCACGATGACGCGGGCCGGCCTGATCGCGGCCGCCGCGGCGGCCTGGATGTCGCTCGCCCCTGCCGCTCGCGCGCAGGAGGAGGCTCCCGCGGTCGCGCCCGAGGAGGCGGCACAGGAAGCGCCCAAGCGCAAGCCGCGGCCCAAGCCGAAACCGAAGCCGCAGGCCAAGCCCCAAGAAAAACCTAGCGAGAAACTTGGCGAGAAACCCGGCGAGAAGCCGGCCGAGAAACCGGCGGAGGCGGGTGCGCCGGAGGCCAAGCCGTCCGCCGCCGGCCCGGCCCGAACCCCGGCTCCCGCATCGCGGCCCGCGCCGGAGGCGCCGACGCCTCCCGCCAATCCGATCCCCGCGGCGGGGTCGGCGATGAACTTCGCCACGCCGCCGGTCGTCTGCGAGCCGGGCCAGGCCGTGCACTATCAGGGCGCCAAGAATGCGGAACTGTGGGTGACGCGCAGCGGCACGATCACCATCGACAACCCGCTGCGCCCGCTCACCCCCGACGTGACCCGCGTGCTGCAGGTCGTCGTCGGCAGCAAGGTGGCCACCGC
The DNA here is from genome assembly GCF_003201865.1 of Methylobacterium sp. B4. Classification (GTDB taxonomy): domain Bacteria; phylum Pseudomonadota; class Alphaproteobacteria; order Rhizobiales; family Beijerinckiaceae; genus Methylobacterium. The sequence continues at coordinate 176,795 of NZ_QJJJ01000004.1, forward strand.
CTACGGGCCGGACGTGCTGTCGCTGCGCCGCGGCGGTTCCCCCGCCACTCTGGAGGGCACCATCGGCGGCAGGATCCAGTGGGACGCCTCCCTGCTGGCACTGCCCGACAGCCTGCCGATCAACACCGAGACCGGCCAGCCCCTGGCGGAGCTGCGCTTCCACGAATGCGGCACCGCGCCGTCGGCCAAGCTCCTGCCGCCGCCCAAGGCCCGCCGGATGGCCCCCACGCCGGAGGTGGTCGCCGCGGAGGCGGAGAAGGCGGAGAAAGCCGCCAAGGCCGCGGCGAGGGCCGCCGTGAAGCCCGACCGCGCCAAGCCTGCGGCCCGGAATCCGGCCGGGCAAATCGCGCCTCCGGCCGCCGGCCTGCCGCCGCCGCGCGCACCCGGCCTGCAATTGCCGCAGGGGGCGATCCCCTGAGCGAGCCGCCCGCAATCCTCGTGGTGGGCGGGGCCGGCGCCTTCGGGACGCGGCTCGTCGCCGGGCTCGCCGCCGGCACCGACCTGATCGTCCTCGTCGCCGGCCGCGATCTCGCCCGGGCCGAGGCCGTGGCCCGCACCGTGCCGGATGGGCGCGGCCGGGCCCTGCGCCTCGACGCCACCCGGGTGGACGCGGCGCAGCTGCGGGCGCTCGGCGTGCGGATCGTGGTGGATGCGGCCGGTCCGTTCCAGGGCAGCGCCCCGGTGCTCGCCCGCGCGGCCATCGCGGCCGGCCTCCACTACGTCGATCTCGCCGACGGCCGCGACTTCGTGGCGGCCTTCCCCGCCCTCGACGGGGCGGCCAGGGCGGCGGGCGTCGTCGCGCTCACGGGCGCCTCCTCGACGCCGGCCCTGTCGAACGCGGCCCTCGACGCGATCACCGCGGGCTGGCGCTCGGTCGAGACGGTCCGGGTCGCCATCGTGCCGGGAAACCGCGCCCCGCGCGGCCTCTCGGTGATGCGGGCGATCCTCTCCTATGCCGGGCGCCCCGTGCGGGTGCTGCGGGCCGGCGCGTGGCGGAGCGAGCCGGGCTGGGGGCTCTTGCGCCGGATCGCCGTCCCGGGCCTCGGCCGGCGCTTCGCCAGCCTGTGCGAGACGCCCGACCTCGACATCCTGCCCGCGCGCTTGCCTGCCTTGCGCACCGCCCTGTTCCGGGCCGGGCTCGAACTGCCGGCGCTGCATCTGGGCCTCAGCCTCGCGAGCCTGCCGGTGCGCTGGCGGCTGCTGCCCTCGCTCGTGCCGTTCGCCAAGCCCTTTCTGGTCATGGCCGGGTGGTTCGACCGCTTCGGCAGCGATCGCGGCGGGATGAGCGTCGAAGCCCTGGGCCGCGACGCCTCCGGGCGGCCGGCCCGCGCCCTGTGGAGCCTCGTCGCGAAGGCCGGCGACGGGCCGTCCGTCCCGACCCTGCCGGCGCTCGCCGCGATCCGCCGGCTCGCCGATCCGTCCGCCGCACCGATCGCCCCCGGCGCCCGCCCCTGTGTCGGCGTGCTGCCGCTGGCCGCGATCGAGGCGGAGATGGGCCGCCTCGCCATCCGCACCCGCCGCGACCTGGATCATCCCGCGCCGCTGTTCGAGCGGGCGCTCGGCGCTCGCTTCGCGCAGATGCCCGAGGCGGTTCGGGGCCTGCACGCCTCCATGGGCGACGGTGCCTTCCGCGGCCGGGCCGAGGTTCTGCGCGGGCGCGGAATCCTGGTCGCCCTGGTCGCGCTCCTATTCCGATTGCCGCCCGCCATGGCGGACGGATCGATCCGCGTCGCCATCGAGCCCGACCACGACGCGGCCGCGGAGCGCTGGACGCGCTGCTTCCCGGACCGATGCTTCTCCAGCCGCATGGGGCTCGCGGGACCCGAGGGCAGCGGGCTATTGCGCGAGCGCTTCGGCCCGTTCTCGATCGATCTCGCGGTGGAGGCCCACGCGGCGGGGCTCGACATGGCGGTGACGGGCTGGCGGCTCGGGGCCTTGCCCCTGCCGCGGCTTTTGCGGCCGACGACGCGGGCGAGCGAGCGGATCGATGCGCAGGGCCGCTTCCGCTTCGATGTGGCCCTGTTCCTGCCGCTCGTCGGCCTGCTCGTGCATTACCGGGGCTGGCTGGTGCCCGACGACGAGAGACGGGGAGAGGGACCATGACGAACGGGCTGACGGCCGCGCAGGTGATCGACGCCCTCGGGCTGGCACCGCACCCGGAGGGCGGGCACTTTCGCGAGACCTTCCGCGATCCCCGCACGGTCGAGGGGCGCTCGGTCGGCACCGCGATCTACTACCTGCTGGGCGTGGGCGAGACCTCGGCCTGGCACCGGGTGGACGCGGCCGAGATCTGGCATTGGCATGCCGGCGCGCCGATGGTGATCACGATGAGTCCCAACGGCCACGACGCCTCGGCCCACCATCTCGGCCCGGACCTCCTGCGCGGCCAGCGCCCGCAGATCGTGGTGCCGGCGGGCCATTGGCAGACGGCCACGAGCGTCGGCGCCTGGACGCTCGTCGGCTGCACGGTCTCACCCGGCTTCGAGTTCTCGGGCTTCGAGATGGCGCCGGACGACTGGCGCCCGACCCCGCGGAACTGAGGGCGCACCGTTCGGACGGCATCATGCCGCAGAGGTGCGAGGGCGGGATCTCGCGTTGCGGAAACGGGGCGTGGTCGCCCCGGACCCGCGGGGCGGGATACTGCCGGAGACATGGATTGCCGGATCACTCGAACGCGCGCCGCCTGTTCCTCGCCGGGGGCGCCCTCGGCCTCGGCGCTGTCCTGACGGCGGGCCGCAGCGCCGCCGACCCGTCGAAGGAGATCCCGGCCGGACCGACGGGACGGCCGGATCCGCAACTCGAGGAGGAGCCGCCGCTCGCCCCCGCGCAGCGTGTCGGCTGGGCCGTGGTCGGCCTCGGGCATTATGCGCAGGCCTACGTCCTGCCCGCCCTCGCCCGTTCCCGCCGATCGCGGACGGTCGCCCTCGTCTCGGGCAATCCGGAGAAGGCCCGCGGCGTGGCCGCCCGCCACGGGGTGAGCGAGCGGGCGCTCTACGGCTACGACACGATGGAGCGGCTCGCCGACAACCCGGACGTCGCCGTCGTCTACATCGTCACCCCGAACGCCTCGCACCCGGAATTGACCGTGAATGCCTTCGAGGCCGGCAAGCATGTGATCTGCGAGAAGCCGATGGCGAACTCGGCGGCCGAGTGCCAGCGGATGATCGACGCCGCCCGGGCCGCCGACCGCCGGCTGATGATCGCCTACCGGGCGCATTGGGAGCCGCACAACCTGCGCGCCAAGCAGCTGTTCGATGCGGGCGACCTGGGCGCGGTCTGGTTCGCCTCCTCCGACCACCACCGGCCCCTCGACCCGTCGCGGCCCCGCGACCAGTGGCGGGTGAAGCGGGCCGTGGCCGGCGGCGGCTCGCTCGTCGATATCGGCATCTACGCCCTGAACGGCCTGCAATGGTTCTTCGGCGAGAGCCCGAACGCGGTGGCGGCAACGATGCAGGCGCCTCCCGGCGATCCGCGCTTTGCCGAGGTCGAGAACGTCTTCACCGCCGAACTCGCCTTTCCCTCCGGCCGGCGGGCGACGATCTCCTCGGGCTACACCGCGGACAAGAAGCGCATCGACCTGTGGGGCGACCGGCTCGTGGCGACGCTCGACCCGGCCACCGCCTACCAGGGCAACCGCCTCGTCGTCGCGAACGCGAAGAAGGCCGAGGAGGTGCTGACGCAGGAGACGAGCGCGGCCCAGTTCACCGGGGAACTAGATCACTTCTCGCAGGTCGTGGCGGAGGGCGGTGCGGTGCGCACGCCGGGCGAGATGGGCCTGCGCGACATGCGCTTGATCGAGGCCCTCTATCGGGCCGCGCGAGAGCGCCGCTGGCTCGACCTCAACCCGGACATGACCCTGCGCGGGACCTGAACCGGCTCGCGGACGCTTCCCCTCCCGCGGGACAGGAGCCGGAGACACGCCGACCCATGCCGATCCTCATCGCCGCCGCCGTCGCGGTCGCGGGCATTCTCAACACGGTCCAGTCGGGCGCCAACGCGACGCTGAACAAGGCGCTGGGCCAGCCGATCCTGGCCGCGCTCGTCGTGACCGCAGCCAATGTCGCCGTCTACCTCGCCGCCGCGCCCTTCGTCGGGATCGGCTGGCCGGGCAGCCAGCGCTTGGCGGGCGTGCCGTGGTGGGCCTGGCTCGGCGGCCTCATGGGTGCGAGCTACGTGCTCGCCACGATCTTCCTCGCCGAACGGTTGGGCGCAGCCGTCTTCACGGGAATCACGGTCACGGCGGCCATCGTCACCTCGGTCGTGCTCGACCATTTCGGATGGGTGGGCTTTGCCCAGCACACGGCCGATCCCTGGCGCATCCTCGGCTGCGCGCTGATGATCGGCGGTCTCGTTCTCGTCTGCCTGCGCTGACGGGGCGGCGCCTCCGCGGGAGCCGCCCCGCCGGAGCGCGTCACACCGAGGTCGTCCAGTAGGCGCGCGTCGAGGCCGGTCAGCGCCTCCGCGACGCCTTCGCCGCGCGCCGTGCGCACGGCCGCCTCGCGCCACCCGGAGACGAGGCGGGCCACGGCCCGACGCGCTTTTACTAACCGCTCGATCATCGCTGCCTCCTTTGCCGCGCGAAGGATGCGTCGGGCGTCTTCGATGAGTCGAGCGAATTGATTTTACGCAAACGGTGAGAAATACTCACCGCTGGCATCCCGCCCTCGAACCGGAACTCTCGAAGTCGTGAGCGCGCTCAACCCGTCGAACCTCGATCTCGATCTCGTGCGCACCTTCGTCACGATCTGCGAGGCGGGGACCTTCGCCCGCGCCGCCGAGCGGGTCGGGCGCACGCCCTCGGCGGTCAGCCTTCAGGTCAAGCGGCTGGAAGAGCGGCTGGGCCGGGCCCTGTTCCTGCGTCAGCCCCGGGCCGTCGTGCCGACGGCGGACGGCGAGGCGCTGCTCGGCCTCGGTCGGCGCCTGCTCGCGCTGAACGATGAGGTGGTCGCCTTCTTCGATGCGCCGCCGATGGAGGGACGGGTGCGCTTCGGCGCGCCCAACGATTCCGGCCTGTTCGCCCTGCCGGCCATGCTGCGCCGCTTCGCCGCCACTCATCCGCAGGTCGAGGTCGACGTGCGGCTCGACGCGAGCCGCCTTCTCGTGGACGCCGTGGCGGAGGGAGGCCTCGATCTCGTTCTCTACACCGGCCACCTGTCCTCGCAGCGCGCGGCCCAGGTCGTCCATTCGGAGGATCTGGTCTGGATCGGCCTGCGCCGCGGCCTCGCCGAAACGCGCCGCCCCCTGCCGCTGGCGCTCTGCCAGAGCGGCTGCACCTGGCGGGCGGCGGCGCTCGACGCGCTCGATCAAGCGGGCCTGCCCTACCGGGTCGCCTATACCAGCGAGCATTGTCAGGGACAGATCGCGGCGGTGGAGGCCGACCTTGCGGTCGCGCCGCTCCCCCTGAGCGTCGCACGGCCGCCCTTTCAGCGGATCGCGGCATTGCCGCCGCTCGGCAGCTACGACGTGCTGATGCGCCTGCGCGACGGCGCCGGGCCCGCGGCGCGGGCGCTGGCCGGCCACGTGGCCGCGAGCTTCCGCGACGTGCCCGGCCTGGGCAGCCGGCTCTTCGCCTGACGCATCGTCGATGGCCCCCGCGACGGCGGAACGGCGGCCGTCCGCCGGACGGGCGGAACCGGAGCGTCGCTCCCGTCCCGCGCCGCCTGGCATCAGAGCGTGACGAGGATCTTCCCGAACACCTTTCGCGATTCCAGGCGCTCCAGGCCCTGCGCGAAATCGGCGAGCGGCAGCACCGTATCGACGACGGGCGTCAGGCCGGCGGCCATCTTGTCGAGGCTCTCGCGCATGTTGGCGACCCGGCAGCCGAACGAGCCGGTGATGCGGTATTGCTGCTGGAAGAGCTGCATCAGGTTCATCTGCACGGAGACGCCCGAGGTCGAGCCGCAGGTCACGAGCCGTCCGCCCCGCTTCAGGCAGAGCAGCGAGCCGTTCCAGGTCTCGGCGCCGACATGCTCGAACACCACGTCCACGCCCTTGCGCTTGGTCAGCCGCCGCACCTCGCCCTCGAAGCGCTCCTCCCGGTAGTTGACGACGTGGTCGGCGCCGAGCGCGCGGGCCTTCTCGCCCTTCGTGTCGTCGCCCACCGTCGTGTAGACGGTGCAGCCGATCGCCTTGGCCATCTTGATCGCCGCCGTGCCGATGCCGGAGCCGCCGGCATGGACGAGGATCGACTCGCCCGGCTCCAGCCGGGCATTGTCGAACAGCATGTGCTGGACGGTACCGAAGGCGATTCCGGCGCAGGCCGCCTGGACATGGTCGACCCCGGCGGGCACCTTCACCACGAGCCGGGCCGGCATGTTGACCCGCTCGCGGGCGAAGCCGTCGATATGGAAGCCCATGACCCCCGACACGTCCTCGCAGAGGTTGTCGCGGCCCTCCCGGCAGGCGCGGCACTGCCCGCAGGTCAGCGCCCCGTAGGGCACGACGGGATCGCCGACGGACAGGCCCTCGACGCCCTCCCCCACGGCCGCGATCTCGCCCGCGGCCTCGGCGCCAACGGTGAGCGGCAGCCGGCGCTTGGCGAAGGCCATGCCGCGAAAGCCCCACACGTCGATGAAGTTCAGCCCGACCGCGCGCACGCGGATCTGCACCTCGCCCGGCCCCGGCGCGGGCGGCGGCTCGACTTCGGTGAGGCGCAGGTCGCGGTCGCCGAAGAGCTGGAGGGCTTGCATCAGGATCGGTCTCGTCTGCGTCGAAGGTCCGGCACCGCGACGTCGCAGCCGCGGCGGCCGATGCGGCTTATCGGGTGAATCCGGACGCGGCTCAATCCACCTCGCCGGTTTTCCCGCGCGCGCCGCGCCTGCGCAGGAACGGTGCTGCGCTCGGCCGGGCGAGGCCGGGCGATCACCACCGTCGTGACGAGATGTCCGTACGGATGTGTCGTAAATTTCAAAGGATCGATCTTGAAACCGGCCGCTTCGCTGGATTGAGTAAGGGCTCGTTTTCATTCTCGGAACGATGGTCGTCTCGCATTGTGCCGTGCAGATTGATTCGATGATTGCGTCCCATTCCTGCGGTTCGCGCTTGCTCACTCCGGCGCAAAGAAGGCGGCCATGACGCGCGGTCACGGCCTGTCCGAATACTCTTCCGCTGCCTCGTCGTCCCCGGTGCGGGACGAGGCGACGGGCTGGCCCCGTGGCGACAGTGAGATGGCGGCCCGCATCGCTGCCTTCGACTGGTCCGCCACGCCCCTCGGGCCGATCGGGCAATGGCCGCAGAGCCTGCGGAACGCCGTCGATCTGATGATCGGCTCGCCCCAGTTCGCCACCCTCGCCTGGGGGCCGACGCTGACCCTGCTCTACAACGACGCCTGCACCGTCCTGTTCGGGACGCGCCACCCCACGGCGCTCGGGCGGACCTACACCGACGTGTGGCACGTGCAGGGGCCCGAGGATGTGATCGGCGAGACGCTGAGCGGTCGCTCGACCCACTTCGCCGATCAGTTCCTGGACGTGCCCTCCAGGGTCGAGCAGCCCGTCGGCTGGTTCACGGGAAGCCGGACGCCGCTGCGGGACGAGAACGGCGTGATCACCGGCTTCTACGTCACCAGCTTCGAGACCACCGAGCGCGTCCTGGCCGAGCGTGCCCAGGCCGTGCGGGAAGGGCAGCAAGCCTTTCTTCTGAAGCTCTCCGACACGTTGCGTCCCCTCTCCGACCCTTACGCGATCCAGAGGGAGGCGTGCCGACTGCTCGGCGCGCATCTCGATGTCGATTACGCCTACTACGTGCAAGTCGACGAGAGGGCCGGCTTCGCCGTCATCGACCAGGATTTCGTCCGCGGCGATCGCGCGTCACTCGCCCGGACCTACCCGCTGTCCGAAATCGCCTGGACGATCCCGATCTACAAGCAGGGCCGACCGATCGTCGTGCCGGACGTGGCGCGCCTCGAAGGGGTGCCGGACCAGATCCGGCCCGCGATCGAAGCGCGGGGGCTTCTGGCCTGGATCGGCGCGCCGCTGGTCAAGCACGGCGAACTGGCTGGGGCGCTCAACGTGATGAGCGGCGTCCCGCGGGCCTGGAGCGAAGCCGACGTGACGCTGGTGAGCGAGACCGGCGAGCGCATCTGGGCGGCGATCGAGCGGGCCCGCGCGGAGCGCGCGGCGCGGGAGGCCGACACCCGTCTGCGCACCATGGCCGATGCGGCGCCGGTCCTGATGTGGGACTTCGATTCGAGCGGCATCGTCTTCGCCAACGAGCATTATCTCCACTTCGCCGGGGCGACGCTCGACACCATTGCGGGACGCGGTTGGGAAAAGCTGCTGCATCCCGACGATGCCGAGGCCCACAACGCCGCCTTCGACGAGGCATTCCGGGCCCGCCGCCCCTTCACCTACGAAGTCCGCGCCCGCCGCGCGGACGGTCAGTACCGCTGGCTGAGCACGTCCGGCCGGCCGCTGGGCCGGGACCGCTTCGTCGGCGTCTCGATCGACATCACCGAGCGGCGCCGGGCCGAGGAGCGGCTCAGGCGCAACAACGCGATCCTCCAGGCGATCAACCTCGTCTTCAGCGAGACCCTGGGCGCCTCCTCCGAGGAGGAGCTGGCACGCATCTCCCTGCACGTGGCCGAGAACCTGACGGGCAGCACCATCGGCTTCCTGGGCGAGATCGACGAGGCGACCGAGCGCCTGGGCCGCCTCCACTTCAGCGATCGGAGCCGGGTGGAACACGCCGCGCGCCGTGGGGAGGGCGCGGCCGATCTCCCGCCGGGCCAAGCGGAACTCGGGCTCGCGATCCACGGCATCTACGGACGCGTGCTTCGAGAGGGCCGGGGCCTGATTGTCAACGATCCCGCCGCCGACCCCGATCGCGTCGGCACGCCGCCGGGCCACCTGCCGCTGCGCGCCTTCCTCGGCGTACCGCTGAAACAGGGCGGGCAGGTCCGGGGCATGATGGGACTGGGCAACCGCGAGGGCGGCTACCGGCCGGAGGATCTGGAGGCGGCCGAGACGCTGGCGCCGGCGATCTGGAACGCGCTGCGCAGCAAGCGGTCCGAGCTGCAACTGCGCGACAGCGAGGCGCGATTCCGACAATTCGCGGATGCCTCCTCCGAAGTCTTGTGGATTCGCAACGCCGACACGCTCGAGATGGAGTTCGTCAGCCAAGCGCTCCGCACCGTCTACGGCATCGACCCGGACATTCTTGGACGCGACATCCGCAACTGGGGCGTCCACATGGTACCGGAGGATCGCGAGCGCGCCTTCCAGAACCTGTACAGGGTGCGCGGCGGCGAGTCCGTGGTGAACGAGTTCCGTGTCATGCGCCCGAGCGACGGCGCCTTCCGCTGGATCCGCAGCAACCTCTTCCCGCTGCGCGACGAGCAGGGCCAGGTGCGGCGCATCGGCGGACTGTCCGCCGACACGACCGAGGCCAAGCTGCAGGTCGAGCACCAAGCGGTGCTGCTGGCCGAATTGCAGCACCGGGTGCGCAACATCATGGCGATGATGCGCGCGATCGTCGCCCGCACCGGCGATCATGCCGAGACGGTTCCCGATTATGCCGCGCTGCTGGAAGGGCGGGTGCTGACGCTGGCGCGGGTCCAGGCCCTGCTCACCCGTGCGGCCGGGGCGGGCGTGCCCGTGGCGGCCATCGTCCACGACGAGGTGAGCGCGCAGGCCCTGCGCGCGGAGCAGTATGCGCTGTCCGGCCCGGAGATCGAGCTGTCGCCCAAGGCGGCCGAGATCCTGACGCTGGCCGTCCACGAACTCGCGACCAACGCCCTCAAATACGGCGCCCTGTCGGCGCCCGACGGGTGCGTTCGGGTGAACTGGGCGACCTTCCCCGAGGGCGGGGAAACCTGGCTCGGCTTCGACTGGTCCGAGGACGGCGCGCCGGAGGCCGACCGGTCCCGGGCCGATCCGGTCCCGGGCCGGCGCGGCTTCGGCCGCGAGCTGATCGAGGGCCGGCTGCCCTACGAGCTGGCCGGCCGCGCCCGCCTCGAAATCGGCCCGGGCGGCGCCCGCTGCCGCCTGGAATTTCCGCTGCGCTCCGGTCCCAGCATCCTGGACACGGATGCTCCCCAGCGCGCGAGGGTGTACGGAGGATCGCTCGATATGACCGGCAAGGCAGACCTGAGCGGCCACCGCGTCCTCGTGGTGGAGGACGATTACTACCTCGCCACCGACACGGCGCGGGCGCTCCAGGGCGCGGGCGCCCAGGTCGTCGGCCCCTGCCCGAACGAGGAGGCGGCCCGCGCGGCGCTGGCGGATGCGGGACCGACCGCCGCCCTGATCGACATCAACCTGGGCTCGGGGCCGTCCTTCATTCTGGCCCACCTGCTCCGGCAGCGGAACGTGCCCTTCGTCTTCGTCACCGGCTACGACGAGGGCGTGATCCCGCAAGAATTCTCCGACGTGGAGCGCCTGCAGAAGCCGGTCGAGCTGTGGCGCGTGGTCAAGTTCCTGGCGGAGACCCTGCGCGCATCCTGAGCCTCAATCCCGGAGCGGGGGCACCGGCGCCCAATCAGTCCGGCGCCCCGTCAGTCCGGCGCCCCGTCAGTCCGGCGTCAGGTAGCGCCGCCGCGCCCAGCCGAGCGTTCGCTCGAACCGCACCCGGCACCATGTCAGCCCGCTCGGCGTGTCGCTGGTGCAGCCGAAGCCGAGCACCCGGCGCCCGACCGGCACCTGCCCCAGGGCCGGCGCCGCGGCATCCGGCGCCTCCCGGATGGTGAGGGTGTCGTCGCGCGCCAGACCTTCGACCCGGTAGCTCTCCGCCGCGCCGGCCTCCGCTGCCAGAAGCAGGGCCAGCGCGGCGGACGATGTGAGGAGGCGGGTCATCGCACGGTGCGGCTCAGCTGCGGTGGATGCCCATCATCGCGGTCAGCCCGCCATCGACCGGCAGCACCGCCCCGGTGACGTAGGCGCCGCCCTCCCCCATCAGGAAGGCGGCCACCGCCGCGACCTCCTCCGGCGCCGCGAAGCGCCCGAGCGGGATCTGGCGCTCGATGCCGGCGCGGTGGCTGGCGTAGGGAGCCATCATCTCCGTGTCGATGAAGCCCGGCGCGATCACGTTGACGGTCACGCCGCGCTTGGCCGACTCGATGGCGAGCGTGCGGCAATAGGCGATGAGCGCACCCTTGGTCGCCGCGTAGGCCGCGTTGCCGGCATTGGCCTGGAGCGCGGCCACCGAGCCGATGGCGACGATGCGCCCCGCCCGCGCGCGGATCATGCCGCGCACCAGCGCCTTGGCGATCCGGGTCAGCGACCAGAAGTTCACCTGCATCGCCGCCTCGGCCCGGTCCTGGTCGAGCATGGCCGCAAGCGCGTCCGCCGATTGTCCGGCATTGTGGACGTAGCCGTAATAGCCCTCGCCCTCCGCCGTCTCGCAGAAGACCTCGACCGCGGCACGGTCCGACAGGTCGAGGCGGCGGGCCTGGAACCGGCCCTCGCCGTGCGCCCGCGCCAGCTCGGCGGCCAGGGCCTCGGCACGCTCGGGCGAGGAGCGGTAGGTGAAGGTCACGTCGTGGCCCGCCGCGGCCAGCGCCCGCACGGTGGCCGCACCGAGGCCCGAGGCGCCGCCGACGACGAGGACGGCTTTTCTCTCGCCGCTCATTCCAGCGCTCATGCCGGCTCGTCTCCCAGGACGAGGCAGGTGTTCTGCCCGCCAAAGCCGAAGGAATTCGACAGGACCCGCGACACCGGCACGTCCCGCGCGGTTCCCACCACGTCGAGGAGCAGGGCCGGGTCCGGTACCGCGTAGTTGATGGTGGGCGGGATGCGCCCGTGCCGGATGGTGAGGAGCGAGACCACCGCCTCGATGGCGCCGGCTGCGGTCAGGGTGTGGCCGATCATCGACTTGTTGGAGGAGATCGGCAGCCGGCTCACCCGCTCGCCGAACACCGCCGAGCAGCCGAGCGCCTCCATCTTGTCGTTCTCCGGCGTCGAGGTGCCGTGGGCGTTGACGTGGTCGATCGCGTCCGGCGCGAGGCCGGCATCGTCGAGCGCCGCGCGCATCGCGGCGATGACCGGCGCGCCGTCCGGGCTGGAGCGGGTGCGGTGGAAGCCGTCGCCTTTCTCGCCGCAGCCGAGAACGTAGCCGAGGATCGTCGCCCCGCGCGCCCGGGCGGATTCGGCGCTTTCCAGGACCAGCGCGGCGGCGCCCTCGCCCATGACGAAGCCGTCGCGGTTCTTCGAGAACGGCTTCGAGGCGCCCTCGGGCGGATCGTTCTGCGTCGAGAGCGCGGAGAGCAGCGAGAAGCGGATCAGCGATTCCGGATTCACCGAGCCGTCCGTGCCGATGCAGAGCGCGGCCTCCATCTCGCCCCGGCGGATCGCCTCGACGCCGAGCTGGATCGCCGTCGCCCCCGAGGAGCAGGCGGTCGAGAGCGAGATCGGCGAGCCCTTCGTGCCGAAGCGGTCGGCGATGCGGTCGGCCACGGTGCCGAAGATGAACAGGTCGTGCCACGCGTCGAAGCGGCGGCTCGCGGCGGCGCGCTGGAGACCCCCATAGGTCACCTCGTCCGGCTCGCCCGCCGCCTCGGCCAACGCCTGGCGCTGCGGCCATTCCATCTCGACGGGGGGCACCGCCACGAACAGGCCGCCGGGAAAGCGTGCGCCGATGCCCGACTGCGCGACCGCCTCCTCGGCGGCCACCGTGGCGAAGCGCTCCGAGAGGAGCGGCGCCACCAGCGGATCGGTGTCGAGGAAATCCACCGTGCCGGCGATGCGGGTGCGCAGGCCCTCGGTGGGGAAGCGGGCGATGCTGCGGATGCCGGAGCGGCCGGCGGTCAGGGCGTCCCAGTTCTCGGCCGCGCCGCGGCCCAGCGAGGTCACGATGCCGACGCCCGTCACCGCGACGAGCGGGCGCCCTTGGGCATCGTGGGTGGACGAGGAACGGGGTGCGGACATCGAACGCCTTCAATCATCCTTTCGCCGGTCACGCATCCATCGCCGCCGGACGCCCGGCGGCGTCCGTGCGCCGGAAACAGGCCGTCGAGACTAGGCCGCCACGACCCGGATCACGCCCTCGCCGCGGCGATGGCCGACCGAGGTGACCACGACTTCACGGGCCGAGCCCGCGGCGCAGAAAGCTGCCGCGAGCGCGGCGCCGAAGGGGGCCGCCACTTCCAGGGGATGTCCGATGAGATCGCCGGTGGCGCGGATGCCCGTCTCGGGCAGGGCCGCGCGGATGCCGGCGACTTCCTCGGCGGCGAGGTCTCGCAGGCCCGTGGCGCCGGAGAGCACCACGTCCGGCCGCTCGATCCCGGCCTCGCCGATCAGGCGGGTGAGGCTCGCCGAGACGCTGCCGGGGGCGCGGGCGACCCGGTCGTTGGCCACGGGCATCAGCCGGGCGAGCGCCCGGGCGCCGCGGGCGGCGGCGTGCTCGGCCGATTCCAGCACGAGGAAGGCCGCGGCACTCCCCAGGACGAAGCCGCCGCCGTCGCCGCGCTCGAAGACGGGCCGGTAATCGGGCTTGAGCAGGTAGCCGCCCATCTCGTGCACGACCATCACGTCGGGCCGCTCGGCGCTGTAGGAGCCGCCGACCATCATGGTCTCGACCTGACCGGAGGCGATGCGGGCATGCCCGATGCGCAGGGCGTCGACGCCGCTCGATTCCTCGCCCATGAAGGTGCGCGAGGCCCCCGTCACGCCGTGGACGATGCTGATATTGCCCGCGAGCAGGTTCGAGAGCTGGGCCAGGAACAGGGTCGGCCGCAGGTCGTTGAGGAGCCGCTCGTTGAGGTAGGCGCCCGGATCGTTGGTCCCGCGCAGGCCGGTGAGGATGGCCCCGTCGACGGCGTAGTCGCGCTCGCCACCGCCCGCCGCCACGATGAGCTGGAGCGCCGACTTGAAGCCCGAATCGTCCTTGACCCCGGCCGAATCGAGCGCGAGCCCGGCGGCGTAGACGCCGAGCCGCTGCCAGGCTTCCATCTGCCGCTGGTCGGACTTCTTCGGGATCTGCGTGTCGAGGGCGAGCGGGGCGACCGGATGCACCGGGTAGGGCGCGAAGCTCTCGGCATCCGTGCGCGGCGGCCCGGCGGCGGCGAAGGCGGCCAGATGCGCCTCGATCCCCTCCCCGGCGCAGGAGACGAGGCCCAGCCCCGTGACGACGACCGCGCGGTCCCTCCGGCTCACGGCTGCGCTCCGTCGGGCAGGCCGATCTTGCGGGCGCGCTCGCGGATCAGCGCTTCCATGGAGGCGGGGAACGGCATGGTGCGGAAGCGGAGCTCCGCGTCGCAGAGCGCCTTGCCCTCGTGGCGGATCGCGGCCTTCGTCACCGCGTAGCCCGATCCGTCGTGCTCCAGGCTCGCCGTGATGTCGAGGGCGGCACCGGGGCCGACGAAGGAGCGGAAGCGCGCCTTGTCCACGGCCATGAGGAAGGGCATCTGCGAAAAATCGAGATGGGCGAGGACGAGGTAGCCGGAGGCCTGCGCCATGGTCTCGGTGAGCAGCACGCCGGGCACCAGCGGGTGACCGGGGAAATGACCCTCGAAGACCGGGCTCGCCTCGGGCACGAGCGCCCGCGCCTCGATGCGGCCGGCGGCGCGGTCGAGCCGCACCACGGAATCGATCATCTCGAAATATTCGAGCCGCATCGCGGTGAGCGTCCTCGAGCCTGCTTCAGGAGCGGGCGATCAAGCCTTGGCGGCCTTCTCGGCCACCAGACCGTCGATGCGCGCGCAGAGATTCTTCAGAACGAAGTACTGCTCGGCCGGGACCTTGCCCTCGTTGACTTCCTGGGTCCAGCGCTCCAGCGGCAGCTTGATCCCGAAGGCCTTGTCGACCGCGAAGGCGATGTCGAGGAAGGCGAGCGAATCGATGCCCAGATCGTCGATGGCGTGGCTCTCGGGCGTGATCTTGTCGCGCGGGATGTCCGCCGTCTCGGCGATGATGTCCGCGACGCGGTCGAAGGTGGCGGTCTCGTTCGACATAAGGGCTGGCCGCTTTCTCGGTTTCGTGTCCGGCGTCGCCGACCTTTCGCGCGGCACGCCCCCATGGCGCCCGAACCGGTCCGCGGCCCCGCATCGCCGCCGGTTCCCGATGGCGCGTCTGAAAAGATCGCGACCCCTTACACGAAGCGATGGAGCGCGGGCAACCTCGGGCGCCGCACCCCGTCCACGACCGTCCTCCCGTGCGCCGGCTCAGCCCGCCGAGCGGGTGAGATCGAGCGCCGGGACGCGCGTGTCCCCGCCCTGCCGCGGCCGCTCGCGGCCCGTGCGGCGGCCCTCGCCGGGAACCGCGCGCTTGCGCTCCGGCATGCGCGGCCGCACCAGCTCGCCGAGCGCCACGAAGCGGTCGTTGTGACGCTGTCCGGCATCCTGGATGCCGAAGCCGAGGGCGAAGGAGCGGGCAAGGCCATCGTCGGGGGTGATGCCGTAGCGCTCAAGCGCGGCCAGGAAGACCTGCCGGAAGCCCGCGGGGGCACACCATGCCTTCTCCGCAAGCTGCATCGGCCAGGTCCAGAGGCCGTCGCCGCGGCGGCTGGCGATCTCGTCGCGCGGGATGAAGTAACCGCTGGCGGAATGCTCCAGCCCCTCGTCGAGCAGGCGCCAGTCACGGTCCGGGCTCTGCCGCGGAGCGGACGCGACCGGACGGTCGAGCAGGTCGTCGTCGAAGCCGATCTCGATCACGGGAACCTCCTGCCTTGCTTCGCTGCAGCGACATGGTGGTGCGCTGTGGCGAATCGGTTCGGAACGTTCCATGAACAATGGGGTGGCGCGCCCGGTCGGTCAAGCCTTTGTTCGTAGTTCGTTCCGGGCGCTCGTGCGCGGGCGAGGCCGCGCTCGGGTCGGCAGATCCGGATCTTAACAGTTTCGACGATACGGTGCCGCCGAGCCGATTCGGCGCCGCTCTCCGCTCAAGACCCATGCTCACCCTGCCGGACGTCCCGACCCTCGGCTTGTGCAGTGTCCTGGCGAGCCTCGCCTTCCTGGGCGTGTTCGTTTTCCTCTGGGTCGGGCGGCGCGACGAGAGCCACCTCCTGCATTGGGCGGCCAGCTCGCTGATCTACGCGGTGGCGCTCCTTGCCTTCGCCTCCGTCGCCGGCCCGTCCCTGGTGATCGGCCTGCTCTACGGCGCGCTCTCGGCAAGTACGCTCGCGGTGCTGACGGGCGTGCGCCGCTTCGACGGCCTGCCCCCGTTCCGCCCCTGGCTCCTGCTGCCGATCCTCGTCTCCTGCCTCGGCTACCTGCTGCCCGCCCTCGCCTTCGGGGTGGACAGCCCGGCCAGCCGGATCGGAGGCACCGTCGGCAGCATCGTCACGATGCTGGTCGTCGGCCTCAGCCTCGCCCTGGGCCGCGCGCCGCAGCCCTCGCGCGGCCGGCGCATCGCCGGGGCGGCGCTCCTCGTCTACGTGCCGAGCTTCCTTGTGGCGATCGCGGCCGAGGCCGTCGGGGGCAGCAGCGTCAACATGGCCGCGCTGGTCCCGCTGCTGGCCGACCAAGTGCTGCTCGCCGTGCTCAATCTCGGCCTCATCGCCATGCCGGGCGAGCGTGCGCAGGCGGCCCTGCGCGACGCGGCCTTGCGCGATCCGCTCACCGGAGCCTGGAACCGCGCCGGCCTGCGCGCCCTCGAGGCGCCGAGGCTGCGGCCGGGCACGGCGGTGATCGTGCTCGATATCGACCACTTCAAGGATCTCAACGATCGGCACGGCCACGCGCTCGGCGACCGGGTGCTGACGGCGCTGGCCGGCTGCATCCGCGGCATCGCGCCGGAGCCGGACGCTTTTCTCGCGCGGCTCGGCGGCGACGAATTCGTGATGATCGTGCCGGATCGCAGTCCCGCCGAAGCGTGTTGGCTCGCCGACGAGATCCGCCTCGCAACCCAGCGGGTGCCCGACCTCCCGGCTTGGACGATCAGCCTCGGCATCGCCAGGGTCGAGCCCGGAGAGGCCGATTTCGCCGCGGCCATCGAGCGGGCCGACCGGTCGCTCTACCGCGCCAAGGCGGAGGGGCGCGACCGGGCCGCGGCCTGACGCGCGGGAACATCGCCCGGTGCTCGCGATTGGCCTGCGCGGCGGACGGTTGCGGACTGAGCGAGGCTGTCGATGGCTGGCATGGAGCGAACGGAAGCCGAGCCGATCCGGCACTCCGCATCGGACAACGCCTGCTTCCAGGCGATCTTCCGCGTCCTGCTGGTCGCCGGCTTGCTCGGGCTCGGCCTCTACATTCTCGCCGGATTCCTGCGGGCGCTGGTCTGGGCCGTGGTGCTCGCCGTCGCTTTGTGGCCCCTCTTCGCCCGGGCGAGGCGGCGGCTTCCGCCGGGACGGCACAACCTGCTCTGGCCGGCCGTCTTCACCGGCCTCGTCGCGCTGGTGCTGCTCCTGCCCGTCGTGGCGCTCGCCGTCGAGGCGGCCCGCGAGGCGCACGATCTGCTCGCCTATGCCCGCGAGGCCGAGCGCAACGGCATCCCGGTGCCTGCCTTCGTCGCGCACCTGCCTTACGGGGCGGAGGCCGTGAGTGCGTGGTGGAACGCGCATCTGGCCCATGCCGGGCTCGCGCACGAGCTGAGCGAGCGGCTCAACACCGCTTCCAATCGCGATCTCACCCGCAGCCTCGGCGCGGGGCTGGTGCACCGGGTGGTGCTGTTCGGCTTCTGCCTGCTCGCCCTGTTCTTCCTGTTCCGCGAGGGCGACACGGTGATCGCGCAGGGGCTGCGGGCGAGCCACCGCCTGTTCGGCCCTCGCGGCGAGCGGGTGGCGCGCCAGATGGCGGCCTCTGTGCACGGCACCGTGGATGGGCTCGTGCTCGTCGGCCTCGGCGAAGGCGTCCTGCTCGGAATCGTCTACGCGCTGACCGGCGTGCCGCATCCCGTGCTGTTCGGGGCGCTGACGGCGGTCGCCGCGATGATCCCCTTCGGCGCCCCTCTCGCCTTCGGCCTCGCCGCGGCGCTGCTCCTGGCCGGCGGGGCGGTCGTGCCCGCGGTGATCGTGGTGGCGGCGGGCTTCGTCGTCACCTTCGTGGCCGACCACTTCGTGCGCCCGGCGCTGATCGGCGGCACCACGCGGCTGCCCTTCCTCTGGGTGCTGCTCGGGATTCTCGGCGGCGTCGAGACCTTCGGGCTGCTCGGCCTGTTCGTCGGCCCGGCGGTGATGGCCGCGCTGATCCTGCTGTGGCGGGAGTTCACGGACGGGGCGGAGGCGGTGGGCGATCCGGGGGGCCAGTCGCCTCCCGTCACCGAGGACGTCGGCGTGGCGGTCCAGGGACGCGATCTTCCTGCAGCGGGTGGTGCGCCGGATCGCCCCGGCTCTCCTGCGCGATGAGGCGAGCGGGATCGCCCCCGATCGCTTCCGGCTGATCGACACGGATCGTCAGGGCGCAGCGGAGCCGAAGCCATCCAGCGCTCCGACCGATCCGGGGACGTCACGCGGCTGGATCGCTTCGCTCACGCTCGCGATGACGGCCCGAGGCGAAAGCCTGAGCCGCTCGAACGGAGGCCGCCTCAGTGCTTCAGCGGCCGGCCGAGCTTCTTCGCCAGGATCCGCTGCGGGCTCTTCTCCGGGTCGGCCTGGTCGGCGACCGCGATATAGGCGGTCTGTTCCAGCATGTAGCGCCCGCCCATGGCCCCATGCATCACCAGGTCGGAGAAGGTCACCCAGGTCTCGCCGGGCTGGAAGCGCACGTCCGCCTGCGGGGCGCTGGCCTGATAATCCATGTCGCGCTTGAGCGCGTCGTGGAGGTGCAGCATCAGGTGGTCGTATTCCGAGCGCTTGGCCTTGGTGATCTTGAGCGCGGCCAGCACGCTCGCCGAGAGACTGGAATAGCCGGGGAGCTTGGGCAGGAACTTCTCCGCCATCGAGCCGAAATCCTCGCCGACCCGCCACAGCCGCGGCTGCCCCTCCGCGTTGATGTTGCGGAAGATGCGCAGGATGCGCTTCTCCCCGATCGGGTTCGAGGGGAAGGCGTCGACATGCATGCGTGTGTCGTCGCGCCGCCAGCTCAGCTTGCGCTTGTCGACGTCGAACGGCCGGTAGGACGTGCCCGCCAGCGAGACCTTGCCGGTATAGGCCGGCAGGTAGGTGTCGATCAGATCCTCCGCGAAGCGGCGGTAGCGCACCAGCAGGTCGCGCAGGCGGGCCTGCTCCTCCGCGCTGCCGGCCCCGCCGCGCAGTTCGGCGGTCGCGTTGCGGATCGCGACGTTCTTGGCCTTGCCGTCGGCGAAGGGACGCTCGACGAAGCGCTGTTCGAAGGCGTCGAAGGGGAAGTCGAGATCGCGGAAGACGAGGACCGAGCCGCTCTCCAGCGCCTCGACGAGGCCGGGCACGCCCGGCGCCGCCTCGGTGCGGGAGACGGGAAGGACGGGGCTGATCATGGCTGGCTGTTTCCCGCGCGATAGGATTGAGCGCGGTTTAACCGACCCGCTCGGGACCTGCCAACACGCTCCGCCGCCGCGGCCCCGTGTCGCCCGCGGGCGGATTGCGCCTTTTGCGGTGGATGAGGCCTCGCCTCCGCTTGCCCCGCCCTGTGCGCGCGCGTCTCCTGTCCCGCAACCTGGGGCAGGGGCGACGCGTTTCTCGACATGAAGTCCGCCCCCCGGACGAGGAGCCGGCCATGGCGACGCTGAAGGAATTCGAGGAGTCTCTGCGCGAGCACGGGATGCACATGGCGCTCGCCCTGCTGGAGCGCCTGCGCGAGCGCGACCGCCGGACCCGCACCGTACGCCCGGCCCGGCGCCTGACCGGCCAGCGGATGACGCCCGAACTCGCCCGCTCGATCCTGGAACTGCACGCCTCCACGGGCATGACCCAGCAGGAGATCGCCTTCAAGGTCGGGGTGAACCAGGGCCGGGTCAACGAGGTGATCAAGCGCGGCAAGTGGCTCGACGACGATCCCCACGCCCCCGAGGCGATCGCCCGGGACAAGGCGAAGGCGCGCATGCGGGCCGATCCCAAGCCGCGCCCGCGGGCGCCCGTCCGCAAGGAGGCCGCGCGCGTGGCCAAGAAGCCGGCGCCGCAGGGACAGCTCGCCTTCGGGGATCTGTAGCGCGATGTCCGGGCCGGACGACGCGGCCGTCTGCCGGATCGTGCGGCCCGGCGAGGCCTTCACGGGCAAGCAGGGGCTGTCCTACGCCCCCGGTATCTCCGCGGAATCGGCCGGCGCGCGAGCCATCCACCTGCAGATGGTGACGCTCCCGCCCGGCGCCCGCGCCAAGGCTCACAAGCACGAGGGCCACGAAACCGCGATCTACGCGCTCGCCGGCCTCTCCCGCATGTGGTGGGGCGAGCGGCTGGAGCATCACGCCGAATTGCGGCCCGGCGAGTATCTCTACATCCCGGCCGGCGTGCCGCACCTACCCTACAATCCGAGTCAGAACGAGCCCTGCTCCGCCATCATCGCCCGTACCGATCCGAACGAGCAGGAGAGCGTGGTGCTGCTGCCGGATCTCGACGGGATACATCCGTGAGCCGCGCCGTTGAGCAGGAGCCCTTCCTCGCGCCGGACCCCTCCCATGCGACGCCCCCTCGCCTCGCTCGCCTGTTTCGTCGCCTGCCTCGGCCCGGCGGCAGCGCAGCGCCTCTCGACGACCGATCTCACCTGCGGGCAGGCCCGGGCGGTGGTTCAGCGGCAGGGCGCGGCGGTGCTGGGCACCGGCGGGCCGACCTTCGACCGCTTCGTGCGCGACCGCTCGTTCTGCGAGGCGACGGAGATCGGCAAGCGCGCCTTCGTGCCGACCCGCGAGGGGCCGGGCTGCTTCGTTGGCTTCACCTGCTACGAGCCCGGCCGCGGCGACCGCTTCGGCGATTTCTGACGCGCGCGCACGAAAACGCCCCGGCCTTGCGGGCCGGGGCGCTATCCTACGGGGTCAGCCTCGCGGCTGAAGCGTTAGGCAGCCTGCTGGACCGAGCCCTCGATCACCGGCTGGCTCGGGGCGCGGCTGGCGATCTCGATGCGGCGGGGCTTCTTCGCCTCCGGGACCTCGCGGACGAGATCGACGTGGAGGAGGCCGTTCTCCAGAACGGCGCCGGTCACCTGGACGTGGTCGGCGAGCTGGAAGCGGCGCTCGAAGGCGCGGGCGGCGATGCCTTGGTAGAGCACGTCGGCGGGCTTGCCGTCGGCGGACTTGCGCTCACCCTTGATGGTGAGGGCGTTCTCCTTCACCTCGATCGACAGGTCGGCCTCGGTGAAGCCGGCCACCGCGACGGTGACGCGGTAGACGTTCTCACCCGTGCGCTCGATGTTGTAGGGCGGGTAGGTCGGGGCGGTTTCCGCGCTCACGAGACCGTCGAGGGCCGCAAAAAGGCGGTCGAAACCGACGGTGGAGCGGTAAAGGGGAGCCAGATCGAACTGACGCATCACATATTCTCCAGAAGAAGCAACATGCCGACTGTATTCGGGTCCGCCCGGGGGCCGGACCGTCGCGCCGCCGTCTCGGCCGGCGCATCCGAGATATTGGTGGGAAGCCAAAACCGTGCAAGAGCCTGCTTGCGGGGATTTATGCGCTTCTTCGAGAAAAAATATTGAGGGCTGATCCGGCCGTGCTGACCCTGCGACCCACTCCCGGCAATCCGGTCCCGCCCGGTGCCCAGATCGTGCCGGTCCGGACCTCCGACGGCGTCCTGTTGCGGGCCGCTGCCTGGCGACCGACGGCGCGCGGCGTGAAGGGCACGGTCTGCCTGCTTCAGGGCCGGGCCGAGTTCATCGAAAAGTACTACGAGACTATCGTCGAGTTGCGCGCCCGCGGCTTCTGCGTCGTCGCCTTCGATTGGCGCGGCCAGGGTGATTCCGGCCGGCAGGTGCGCAACGCCCACAAGGGTCACGTCCGCCGCTTCGACGATTACCGCCTCGACCTGAAGGCGATCGCCGAGACGCTGCTCGTGCCGCAGATGCCCGAGCCGCATTTCGCGCTCGCCCATTCCATGGGCGGGGCGGTGGCGCTGACCGGCGCGGCGGAGGGCTGGCTGCCGTTCCGTCGGCTCGTCACGGTGGCGCCGATGCTGGCGATCCGCATGGTGCGCTGGCCGGCGGGCGCCTCGCTGCTCTCGCGCACCCTCGACCGGCTGGGGCTGGGGCGCTGCTACATCCCCTTCGGCGGGCCGACCTCGATCGCGACCAAGCCGTTCGCGGGCAACCGGCTCTCGACCGATCCCGTGCGCTACGCCCGCAACGCGGCCGCGGCCCGCGAGGTCGGCGCCGGGGCGGTGGGCGATCCGACCATCGCCTGGCTCGCCTCGGCCTACCGCGCCATGCGCCGGCTCGCGAAGCCCGCCACGATCCGGCGGATCCGCACGCCCTGCCTGATCATCGCGGCCGGCGCCGACCCCGTCTGCAGCACGCCGGCCACCGAGCGCTTCGCCGCGCGCCTCAAGACCGGTCACCTCATCGTGCTGCCGGGCGCCCGCCACGAGATCCTGACGGAGAGCGACGCGATCCGCACCGATTTCTGGGCGGCCTTCGACGCGTTCATCCCCGGCCACGGGGTGCAGTCGGTGGCGGACGAGGCGCCGCGCCGTGCCGCCGTCGGCTGAGAGCGCGGGACGACGACGCGGCGGCCCGCGCCCTACGGGTTGAGCCGCTTCAAGGCCGCCTCGTGCAGGCGGGGATCGCCCGCCGCGACGATGCGGCCGCCCTGCATCGCCGGTCCGCCGTCCCAGGCGGTGACGACGCCACCCGCGCCCTCCACGATGGGGATCAGCGCCACGATGTCGTAGGGCTTCAATCCTGCCTCCACCACGAGGTCGATCTGGCCCGCCGCCAGCATGCAGTAGGCGTAGCAATCGGCGCCGTAGCGGGACATCTTCACCTCTGCCTCGATCGCCCGGAAGCGTTCGGCCTCCTCGCCCTCCGCGAACAGGCGCGGATCGGTGGTGGCGAGGATCGCGTTCGAGAGCGCATCGCAGCGGCGGCTGTGCAGGGGCCGCTCGCCCTTCGGGCTGCGCACGCTGGCGGTCTTGCCGTCGCCGAGGAAGCGCTCGCCGAGATAGGGCTGGTGCATCAGGCCGCGCACCGCCGCGCCGTGATGGGTGAGGCCGATCAGGGTACCCCAGGTCGGCAGGCCGCTGATGAAGGCGCGGGTGCCGTCGATCGGATCGAGCACCCAGACGCACTCGGCATCCGCCCGCTCGGCCCCGAATTCCTCGCCGAGTATGCCGTGGTTCGGCAGCCGGTCCTTGATCATCCGCCGCATCACGGCCTCCGCGGCGCGGTCGGCCTCGGTCACGGGGTCGAAGGCCCGTCCCGTCCCGTGGGACTTGTCGTCGAGGCCGAAATGCGCCCGGAAGAAGGGCAGGATCGCCGCTCCCGACTGCGTGGCGAGGTCTTCCATGAACCGGGCGAGATCGACGACGCTCATCGGGGGCAGCCTTCCGTTGACCGCCCAAGACGAAGCCGCCGCAAGGGGCGCCGTCAAGCCTCGCCCGGGAATCCTTCGCCGCCGTTCACCGTCAGGCCGGTTCCGGCAGGGCTTGGCGCGGCGGCGTCGCCGCCTCCTGGCGCTGCGGGCCCTGCGGAGCACCGTGGCGGGCGATGGCGAGGATCGTCTCGATCAGGTCGCGCAGCGAGGTGACGTGGTCGTCGGCCCCGATCTTGGCGCGCACCGTCTCATCGGAGACGATCTGCTCGTCGAGGCGCCACAGGCCGGCGACGATCGGCACGTTGTCGATCTTCTGGCGGATGCGCGAGACGAGGCGGCGCAGGTGGGTCGGCTCGCCGGCCAGCGCCAGCGAGATCACGCAGACGGTCTGGGCCGGGCCCGGGTCCCACGCGCCGATCTTCACCCGGGCGAGATCGGCGAACGGCACCTGCCGGGTGCCGAAGCCGCGCTTGCGCAGCAGCTGCTCGGCGATGGCGGTCGCCGCCTCGTCGAGGAAGCCGCGGCCCGAGACCAGCAGGATCGCGCCGTCCCGGCGCCACTCCTCCGACAGGTCGTCCGGGTCGGGATCGGGGATCGGCTCGTTCTTGCATGCACCCTCCCCTTCCGCCGGCCCGCCGGGGAGCAGGCGGGAGGCCTTTGTGGCCGGGTCGGGCACCGAATCCTCGCGCGTCTCCAGATCCTCGACCAGGGCGTTGATCGAGGCGCGGATCTCGTCCTTCTGGCTCGGCGTCAGCACGCCGCGGGCGGCGTCGCGGGCAGCGAGTTCGAGGCCGCGCAGCACCACGTCGTCGTAATAGGCCGAGAGCGAGCATTCCCGCAGGATCAGGTCGGCATGCTCCTGCGCCTCCTCCGGGTCGTCGGCGAGCATGCGCTGGTAGAAGTTCTCGACCGGAGTCAGGGCCGGGCGGTTGCTGAACAGCACGTCGAGGAATTCGAGCCGGTCGACGTGACGCCCAAGCACGACGAGGCAGACGGTCAGCGGCGTCGAGAGCAGCAGCCCCACCGGTCCCCACAGCCAGGTCCAGAACAGGGCGGAGACCAGCACCGAGAAGGGCGAGAGGCCGGTGGAGTGGCCGTAGACCAGCGGCTCGATGACATGCCCGACGATGGGCTCGACGAGGGCGAAGAGCAGGAAGGTCGCCAGCACCATGCTCCAGCCCGGCTCGACGGCGGCCGCGAGCGCGATGGGCAGCACGGCCGAGAGCACGGCGCCGATATAGGGCACGAAGCGCATGACCAGCGCGAAGATGCCCCACAGCACCGGGCTCGGCACGCCGATGATCCAGAGCCCGACGCCGATGACGATGCCGAAGGCGGTGTTGAGGGCGAGTTGCCCCAGGAAGTAGCGCGAGAGCCGCCGGGCCGCGTCGTCCATCGCCACGGTCGTGCGGTGGAGGTCGCTGGAGCCGGCGAGCCGGATCAGGCGGTCGCGCAGATCCTCCCGCTGCATCAGGATGAAGAGAAGAACCACGATGACGATGCCGGCGGTGGCCAGCGGCTGCGCCACCGGCGAGAGCACGGTGGTGGCGAGTTCGAGCGGGCTCGGGCGGCGCTCCTCCACCTGCACCACGATGGGCTTGGGCGGCTCCGGCTCGGCCTTTCGGGCGCTGTCGCGAGCCGCCTGCTCGCGTGCGGCCCGCTCCTTGGCCCGCTCGGCGCTCTCCTTGTTCTCCTCGCCGCCCTGATGGATCGCGCGGTTGATGTTGGCGATGTAGTCCATGGTCTGGCCGAGGCTGCCGTTCCGCAGCCCTTCGATCTTGCGCTCCACCGTGCGCTGGTAGCGCGGCACGTCCTGGGCGAGTTCGGCGACCTGCACCCCGATGACGGTGGACAGCGCGGCGATGAGGCCGGCGGCAAACAGCACCGAGACGAGCACCGCGACCGCCCTCCCCAGCCGAAGCCGGCGCAGGAAGTTCACGAGCGGACCCAGCACGAAGGACAGAAGCACCGCGATCGCGATCGGGATCAGCACCTCGCGTGCGAGGAACAGGCCCGCGACGATGATCGCAAACACGACGAGGGAGGAGGCCAGAGGGCCCTTGGGCGTCTCGGCGGCGGCGACCCGGGTGGGCCGCGGCGGCACGATGAAGCCTTCGGAGGGGGAGATACGCTTCATTGCAGGCCGGGCTTCCCTCTCACGCCACGCGTCATCCGAGGCCCCGCGCAGCGCCGCGGGCATCGGTCTCGCTCAAGGGCCGCGCGGGCTCGGCGCGACGGTCGGTGCCCGATCCGGGCGGGAGCCGTCGCGGGCCTGCGCCCGGAGGCACCTGAACTCAAGAAACCGTGAGCAGGCCGGATTCGATCCAAGAAACGTCGCCGTAACGGGGCATACCCCTTATGACGCGGCCAAGGATTGGGCGAAGGGGCGTAGGCTAAGGCCCGCCTGCTCGAGCCCGGCGCGCACTGCCCGTGCCATCGTGAGAGCCTCGGGGTTGTCGCCGTGAACGCAGACGGTGTCGATCGCGACCGGAAGACGGCGTCCGCCGCGCGTGACGACCGCGCCCTCCCCGACCATGCGGGCGACGCGGGACGCGGCCTCCCCCGCATCGTGGATCACCGCGCCCGGCGAGCTGCGGGGGGCGAGGGTGCCGTCCTCGGCATAGGCGCGGTCGGCGTAGATCTCCCGCACCAGAGTGAGACCGGCCCGCTCGCCGGCGCGCTCGGCGCCCAACCCCGGCATCACCACCAGGGCGAGGCTTGGATCGACGCCGGCCACGGCCCGGGCCAGGGCTCCGGCCAGGGCCTCGTCCTCGTTGGTGAGGTTGGCGAGCGCGCCGTGCGCCTTGACGTGCGTGACGCGGCCACCGGCCAGGGCAGCGCAGGCCTGGAGCGCGCCGATCTGGTAGGCGATGTCCCGCTCTATTTTTTTCGGACTCTCCTGAATCCTATTCCGGCCGAAGCCGCGCAGGTCGGAAAATCCCGGATGCGCGCCGACAGCCACGCCCCGCGCCCGCGCCGCGAGCACCGTCTCGACCATGATGTCGGGATCGCCCGCGTGGAAGCCGCAGGCGACGTTGGCCGAGGTGACGATGTCGAGGAGCGCGGCGTCGTCGCCCATGCGCCAGGGGCCGAAGCCCTCGCCGAGATCGGCGTTGAGATCGATGCGGGCGCTCACCCGGCCGCCCGCATGGAACTCGACGTCTTTTCCCGAAGCGGTTTCGATCCACTGGGGTTCGCCGAGGGGGTCTCCGACGCGTCGGCCCGCGGGCGCATCATCACGCCGAAGCCGTCCGCCGCGTCGCCGATGAAGCGGATGCCCTCGCCTTCGAGCACCGTGCGGATCGCATCGAGGGTCTTGGTGCGCGGCGCGACCTGATCGCTCTCGATCATGTTCAGGGTCACGGCGGAGATGCTGGCGCGGCTCGCCAGAACCCCTTGCGTCCATTTGAGAAGGCCGCGGCCGGCGCGAATCTGGGCAGGGGTGATGGGGTGGATCAGCATGGGGTCGAGATGGGCGAAACTGAAAGAATTTTCAAGTTTCGGGTTGACGCATCAGAGGCACAACCGTAAGCACGGGCCCATCGGCTCAGCCGGGCCGGAGAAGCGAGCGTTACCTCTTACCCGTACGGGAAAGCTTCGCTCCTTCGCACCCATGTCCGGCCTTCGGCTCGAACACCACCACCGGCGCGGGCCGGTCGTGATCGGTTATCACCTGCACCGTGAAGCCCCGATCGCTCTTCATACGTCCGCGCCTCCCATTGGCCCCGCCTCGACGGAGCAAGGCATGAAACACGACGACCTACGCGTCGCCGCTTTCGCCCGTCCAGGGTCGGAGCGGCCATGGCCGATGCGGTCGAATCCGACCGCATGGGAGCCATTCGGCCGCGCGGGCCGATAGCGGACGGTTATCTGAGGGAGTCGAACGCCCGACGCCTTCGGGCGGAGGGCTCGGTTGTCCGCAAGGACATTCCCGTCCGCACCCCCATGCCCGCGCGGCCGCCGCTCCGGCTCGGTCTTTTGAATCACCTCACATCTCATCCCGGCGGCCCCTGCGGGCCGAACGGGGACGGTTACCGGTAGAGCGCCGCGGCCCACGCCGCGGAGGTCGCGGATTCGATCTTCGCCGGGCCTTGCGCCTGTAGCTCAGCAAACCCGTCCCCCACCTCCATGACCGCAGGATCGCTCGCGGCCGAGTTGTAGGAAAAATTTCTAGACGCCGCGCGGGCCGAAGAGGAAAGGTCGTCATTCCTCATGAGGTGGTCGCGGGTTCGAAGCCCGCCAGGCCGAAAGGTCCGTAGCTCAGTCGGGTAGAGCGCCCCTTTCCTCACCCCACGACCGCGCGGCCCGCGAGCCGGACACCCGTCCGGCCTGCGGGCGCGAACTGACCAAGGAATCGGCCGTGCGGGCCGATGGAGACAGGTGATCGTCGGCCGAGAGGCCGGGTTCGAATCCCACGGGCCGCGAGGTCCGATGCCCGGGTGGCGGACGGGCGACGCATGCCGCGCGAGCGGACCTCCTGTCTCCCCTCCATGCCCGCACGGCCGCTGACGGAACGAACGAATTCGGTCGCGTGGGCCGGATTGCGAGGGTGATCTGGTCCTGAGGTTCGAATCCTGAGCGCCGCGAGGCGCTGGAATCCCTTGCACGATTCACGACCGCGCGACTGCAACGAGCCTCGGGGACAATCCCAAAAGAGCCCCGTGGAGAGAGGAGCGAGTGATGTTGAACTATGGAAAGCTGTTCTCGCTCCGGCGCACCCCGCAGTCGGAGCCCCTTCCCCGCACCGTGCCGAATGCGGCCGGCGGCCACGTCTTCGCGGTCAGCGACTGGGCGCGGCTCGACCGCTTCCTGATGCTGGGCTCGGAGGGCGGCTCCTACTACGCGGGCGAGCGGACTCTCTCCCGGGAGAACGCGGTCGCGGTGATGCGCTGCATTGCCGAGGACGGGGCACGGGCGGTCGCGACCATCGTCGCGATGAGCGAGGCGGGCCGGGCTCCGAAGCAAAATCCGGCGATCTTCGCGCTCGCGCTCGCGGCCTCCGCGGAGGCGGAAGGCACCCGCCGGCTGGCGCTGGCCGCCCTGCCCCGGGTCTGCCGCACCGGCACGCATCTGTTCCAGTTCGCGGGCGCCGTCGAGGCGATGCGCGGCTGGGGCCGGGCGCTCCGGCGCGCGGTCGGCGACTGGTACCGAGCGCGTCCGGTGGACGCGCTCGCCTACCAGGCGGTGAAGTACCGCGCCCGCCAGGGCTGGTCGCACCGCGACCTCCTGCGGCTGGCCCATCCGGAGACGGACGAGCCGGCCCGGAAGGCGCTGTTCGACTGGATCTGCCGCGGGACGCTGACCGAGGGGACCCCCGCCCTCGTCCACGCCTTCGCTTGCGTGCAGGCGGAGGGCGTCGACGGCGCCTTCGCGGCGGCGCAGGTGCGCACGCACGGTCTGCCCTGGGAGGCGCTGCCGACCGGGCTGATGACGAGCCGCGCGGTGAACGAGGCCCTGATCGAGCGCATGCCGGTCGGTGCCCTCGTGCGCCAGCTCGGCCGGCTCACCGCTTCGGGGGCGCTCGCCCCCTTCACCGCGGCGACCGCGCACGTGGTGTCCGTGCTGTCGGACCGGGAGCGCCTGCTGAAGGCGCGCCTGCACCCGATGGCGCTGCTGATCGCGCTCCAGACCTACGCGTCCGGGCGCGGCCAGCGCGGCCGGCTCTCCTGGGAGCCGGTCGGGGCCATCGTCGAGGCACTGAACGCGGCGTTCTACACCGCGTTCGGGAACGTCGAGCCCACGGGCCGGCGTCTCGTGCTGGCGCTGGACGTCTCGGGCTCGATGGGCTGCGGCGCGGTCGCGGGCTCCTCGCTGACGCCTCGCGAGGCGGCCGCCGCGATGGCGCTCGTCACCGCGGCGACGGAGGAGCACTGGCAGGTTCTCGGCTTCACCGCCGAGCCCGGCCAGCCCTGGAGCCAGGGGGCGGCGCTGACCGTGCTGCCGATCGGGCCGTCGATGCGGCTCGACCAGGCGGTGGCGGCGACCGACGGCCTGCCCTTCGGCGGGACGGACTGCTCGCTGCCGATGCGGTGGGCCCTGGAGCGGGGCGTCCGGGCCGACGCGTTCGTGGTCTACACGGACTCGGAGACCTGGGCCGGCCCGGTCCACCCGGTCGAGGCGCTGCGGGAATACCGGGAGAAGACCGGAATTCCGGCCAAGCTCGTGGTCGTGGGGCTCGTCTCCAACGGCTTCAGCATCGCCGACCCGGACGACGCGGGCATGCTCGACGTCGTCGGTTTCGACACGGCGGCGCCCGCGCTGATCGCGGACTTTTTGCGCGGCGGATGACGTGAGGGGCGGACGGCTCGGATGAGCCGCCCGCCCCACTCCCAAAATTCAAGAAGACGGAGCGGCACCATGACCGCGATCAACGGACGTGACCTCATCGCCTGGGGCTTCGAGCCCGGCGCGTGGTTCAAGCGGGCGGTCGCCATCGCCAACGGCATGCGCGCCGAGGGCGCGGACGACGCGGCGATCCTGGCGCACCTGCGCGACATCGAGCCCTCGGCGAACCCGATCCCGATGCGCACCAACGCGCTGGACTTCGGCGTCTTCCTCGACGCCGAGACGGAGGCCGAGCGGGCGAACGCGGCCGCTGTCATCCGCCACATGGACGCGCTCATGCGGGTGCCGACCATCGTGCGGGGTGCGGTGATGCCGGATGCCTGCCCGTCGGGCTTCGCGGAGGGGACGATCCCCGTCGGCGGCGCGGTCGCCTGCGCGGACGCGATCCATCCGGGCTTCCACTCGGCCGACATCTGCTGCTCGGTGGCGATCACCGTGTTTCGCCGGGCCGACGACCCAAAGCGCGTGCTCGACGCCGTGCAGGCGGTCACGCATTTCGGTCCGGGCGGCCGCAAGGGCGTGGTCGCGCCGCCGGACGCGGTGATGGCGGGGGTTGCGGGCAACCGCTTCCTCGCCGAGTTCGCGAACTTGGCGGTCGGCCATTTCGCGAGCCAGGGCGACGGCAACCACTTCGCCTATGTCGGGCATCTCGCCTCGACGGGGCAGGTGGCGCTCGTCACCCATCACGGCTCGCGGGGGCTCGGGGCCCAGCTCTACAAGAAGGGCATGGCGGTGGCGCGCCGGCACACGGCGATCGTCGCCCCGCGGATCCCGGCGCACAACGCCTGGATCAAGGCGGAATCCGATGACGGCCGGGCCTATTGGGAGGCGCTGCAGATCGTGCGGGACTGGACCAGGGCGAGCCACTTCGCGCTCCACGACCTCGTGGCGCGCACGATCGGCAACGCCGTCGCGGACCGGTTCTGGAACGAGCACAACTTCGTCTTCCGCCGCGAGGACGGGCTCTACTACCACGGCAAGGGGGCGACCCCGTCGTGGAAGGGGTTCTCGGCCGATGATGACGGGCGCACGCTGATCCCGCTCAACATGGCCGAGCCGATCCTGATCGCCCGTCACCGCGACCACGCGGCCTCGCTCGGCTTCGCCCCGCACGGGGCGGGCCGCAACATGAGCCGGACGGCTTATCTGCGGGAGCACGCGCCCGCCCTGCCCGAGGGCATCGACGTGCGCTTCTTCTGCGGGCGGCCGGACCTCTCGGAGCTGCCGGGCGCCTACAAGGACGCGGGCAGCGTACGTGCCCAGATCGCGAAGTACGATCTGGCCGAGGTCGTCGACACGGTGGAGCCCTACGGCTGCATCATGGCCGGCGATTGGGAGGCCGATGCGCCGTGGAAGCGCAAGGCGGCGGCGAAGCGCGCGGCGAAGGCCGCCGAAGCGGAAACGTAGTGACGGCGGCGCCGGGGCATGAGCCCGGCGCCGCCTTTTGCGACCTTCTCAGGAGGTGCCGGGCATGGAGGCCGGGTCGCGGGCAGCGTGCCGGTTGCCGAGAATCACCACTTCGTCCTCGGTCGCCTCGTAGAAGATCAGGTAGGGATAAGGTGTCGCCACGATCCGGCGCATGGGCCGAAGGCTGGTCGCGTGCCCGCTCAAGGGATGCAGCAAGAGCAGGCCGATCGCCGCCTGGATGCGACGCTGAACGCGGCGAGCGCCTTGGGGTGACAGGCTCGCGACGTATGTCAGAATCGCGTCAAGCTCGGCGGCGGCGTCCGGAGTGTAGCGCAGTCTCACAGGCCATGCTTCGCCCAGATCGCCCGCACCTGCTCGTCCGTCGCAAATTCGCGACGAGCGGCCTGAGCACGGGAACTGGCGAACGAGGCTTCCTCGTCCGGTGTGAGCGGAACGGACGGCTCCTCGTCGCCGGCGAGACTGAGAAGGACGCGAGCCATATCATCCTGCGTCTCGGGCGGGAGGGCGCGGACGCGTGCGATGGCTCTTTCCAGCAACTCGGTCATGCCTCCATTATGCACGACGTCGGATTGGAGAGAACCCGACCTGCTTGGCGCTTGCTCTTCAGAATAGGACCTGATCATTCGCAGGCCGTCGGCGGCCGCTGAGCGGCTCAGACCGCCACCGCCATCGCGGCCTGCTCCTCGACCCCGAACACCCGCTTGTAGCGCTCGACCTCCGCCGCCGGCCCCTGGGCCTTGCTCGGATTGTCGGAGATCTTCACCGTCGGGCGGCCTTCGGCCTCCGTCACCTTGCAGACGACCGAGATCGGATCGAGCCGCCCCTCCGGCACGAGGCCGCGAAAATCGTTGGTCAGCCGCGTGCCCCAGCCGTAGCCGATGCGCATGCGGCCGTGGAAATGGGCGTGGATGGCCTCGATGTCGTCGATGTCGAGCCCGTCGGAGAAGATCGCCAGCTTCTCCCGCGGGTCGCAGCCCCGCGATTCCCAGAAGGCCAGGGCTTCCTCGCCGCCCGCGATCGGTTCCTTCGAGTCGATGCGGATGCCGGTCCAGGCGGTGAGCCAGTCGGGGGCGCTCGCGAGGAAGCCGGTGGTGCCGTAGGTGTCGGGCAGGGCCACCAGCAGGTTGCCGGCATAATCCTGCTGCCAGTCGGCGAGCACCGCGTAGGGCGAGGCCGCCAGGGCCGCCTCGTCGTCGCCGGCGAGCGCGGCGTAGACCATCGGCAGCTCATGGGCATTGGTGCCCACCGCCTCGACCTCGCGGCGCATGGCGATCAGGCAGTTCGAGGTGCCGAGGAAGGCGCGCTGGCCGAGGCCCTCGTTCATCGCCTGGACGCACCAGTCCTGCCAGAGGAAGCCGTGGCGGCGGCGCGTGCCGAAATCGGCGATGGAGAGGTCGGGCAGGCGCTTCAGGCGCTCGATCTTCTCCCAGACCCGGGTCATGGCGCGGGCGTAGAGCACCTGCAGCTCGAACTTGCCGAGCCCCCGCAGCACGGCGCGGGAGCGCATCTCGTTGAGGATCGCGAGTGCGGGCACCTCCCACATCGTGGTCTCGACCCAGGGACCGTGGAAGGTCAGCGCCACCTGGCCGTCGCGCACCTCCAGCTCGTAGTCCGGCAGGCGGAACTCTTCGAGCCATGCCATGAACTCGGAGGAGAGGATCTGGCGGCGGCCGTAGAAGGTGTTGCCGCGCAGCCAGGTGGATTCGCCCCGGCTCAGGCGGATCGTGCGAGCGTGGTCGAGCTGCGCCCGCAATTCCCCGAGATCGATCTCGTCGGCCACCCGCACGCTCTTCGTGCGGTTCTGGATCGCGAAGGTGACGTTCAGCTCGCGGTGGCGGCGGAAGATCATCTGCGCCATCAGGAGCTTGTAGAAATCCGTATCGAGCAGCGAGCGCACGATCGGGTCGATGCGGAAATTGTGGTCGTAGACCCGCTTCGCGAGGTCGATCATGGGCCGTCCGTGTTCGGGGAGTGTCGCCCGAGCTTGGGGCGGATCGCCCCGGGGATCAACGCCGGCGGGCGCAGGGCCTCGTGACAAAAAAGGCGCCCCCGCCAGGGACGGGAGCGCCGGTCGTCGGGGAAGGGCACGCGGCCCAACTCGAAGGAATCAGGCGAGGTTGACCTTCTTGGTCTCGGTCTTGGGGCTCTCCCCGGTCAGCGAGGCCTTCACGTAGCCGTAGAGGTGGACCATCGTGGAAGACGGGCTGTCCCAGTACTCGCCCTGCTCGGGGTGGATGCGGATCAGGCCGACCTCGGGGTCGTCCTTACCGTTGGGGAACCACGTCTTGAGGCTCTCCTGCCACTTCTCGTCGATCAGCTTCTGGTCGCGGATCACCTCGGCCTTGCCGGCGATCGAGACGTAGGTCTGGCTCGACGGGTCCGAGTAGGAGAGGTTGACCTGGTTGTCGCGGCCGATCTCGGCGGTCTTCGGGCTGTGCAGCTTGGTGAAGAACCACACGTCGCCGTTCTCGTCGATCTCGTTGTTCCACATCGGCCGGCTGTTGAGCGTCCCGTCCTGATCGGCGGTGGTCAGCATCGCGACCTTGACGTCCTTGACCAGCTCGAAGAGCTTCTTCGCGCCCTCGTGGTCGCGATGGTTGCCCTGGTGCATGGATTACGTTCTCCGATTGTCGGCAATGGCGTGAGCCGGGCGGCCGAGGCCATGTCGGCATTCGGCGACCCGGCGATTGCCTCGACAACGAGCGAGGCCGGTCTTGGTTCAGGCCGCGATGCGGGAGCTGTTGACGGATGGAGCGGATGAGGGTTGCGCTGCTTGCAGTGCTGCTGATGGTCGGGCTCGGGCCGGCCTCGGCCGAGGTGCGCTTCGGCCCCGGCGTGCGCATCGGCGGCCATGATTTCTCGAACCGGCGCTACCGCAGCGTTCACGTCGAGCGGGTGAAGCGTCTGCGCGGCCCCGTCGGCTGCCGGCACGTGCGCCGCGGCGTCTACCGGCGCGGCGACGGCTCGGTCGTGCGCGGGCCGATGGAAGAGTGCAACCTGATCGCGATCCCGCCGGGACGGCGACCGGGGCGATAGGCTGCCGGCCCCGGCGTCGGGCGGCACCGTCCGCGAAGCCTGCGGGAGATTTTGCGCTCCCGTCGGGTCTGGCGTTCTCGGTCGTCTCGGTTACATGCAGGAAAACACCGAGCGATCCCGCGTGGAGTATCTCCCTTGGCCATCACCCGCGACGACGTGCTGAAGGCGCTCTCCACCGTCACGGTGGATCGCGGCGGCACCACCCTCCCCGGCTCCGGCCGGCTCTCGCAGGTGGTGATCGACGCGGGCAACCGGGTGATGTTCTCGATCCTCGTCGATCCGAGCGAGGCCGAGCGCTTCGAGCCGGTGCGGCGGGAGGCGGAGGGCCGCGTGCTGGCGCTCCCCGGCGTGTCGAGCGTGCTGGCGAGCCTGACCTCGGAGCGGGCGCCGAACGCTCCTCCCCCCGGCGCGGCCCCGCGCCCGTCCGCCGCTCCCGCGCCGCCGCGCCAGGGCAACGCGCTGCCGGGCGTGCGCCACATCGTGGCGGTGGCTTCCGGCAAGGGCGGCGTCGGCAAGTCGACCACCGCCTGCAACCTCGCCCTCGGTCTGAGCGCGCAGGGGCTGAAGGTCGGGTTGCTCGATGCCGACATCTACGGCCCGTCCGTGCCCAAGCTCCTCGGCCTCTCCGGCAAGCCGCGGGTGCTCGAGGGCAAGACCCTGGAGCCGCTGCAGGCCTACGGGCTGAAGGCCATGTCGATCGGGCTGCTGATCGAGCCGGAATCGGCGATGATCTGGCGCGGGCCGATGGTGCAGTCGGCCATCACCCAGATGCTGCGCGACGTGGCCTGGGGCGAACTCGACGTGCTCATCGTGGACATGCCTCCCGGCACCGGCGACGCGCAGCTCACCATGGCGCAGGCGACGCCGCTCTCGGGCGCCGTCATCGTCTCGACGCCGCAGGATCTGGCGCTGATCGATGCGCGGCGCGGCGTGACCATGTTCCGCAAGGTCTCGGTGCCGATCCTCGGCGTGATCGAGAACATGGCGACCTTCATCTGCCCGAATTGCGGGACCGCCTCGGCGATCTTCGGCCATGGCGGCGCCCGCCACGAAGCCGAGCGCCTGGAGGTGCCGTTCCTCGGCGAGATCCCGCTGACCATGGCGATCCGCGAGACCTCTGATGCGGGCCGCCCCGTGGTCGCCACCGATCCGGACGGGCCGCAGGCCAGGATCTACCGCGAGATCGCTCAGAAACTCTGGGCCAACCTCAGCGGCGCGCCCGCGGGCCGCGCGGCGCCCCGGATCGTCATCGAGTGACCGCGGCCCCGGTCTCCGGCTCGGGCATGGTGGGCCTGATCCTGGCCGGCGGCTTGTCGCGGCGGATGGGCGGGGGCGACAAGCCCATGAAGGTTCTGGCCGGACGCACCCTGCTGGAGCGGGTCGCCGAACGCTTGGCCCCGCAATGCCGGGGCGGCCTCGCGCTGAGCGCCAACGGTGACCCCGCCCGCTTCCGCGACGTGTTTTCCGGGGCCGTCCTGCCCGACACGATGCCCGATCATCCCGGGCCGCTGGCTGGCATCCTCGCCGGACTGGAGGCCGCCGCCACGCTGCCCGGCGTCACCCACGTCGCCAGCGTGCCCGGCGACGCACCGTTCCTGCCCGAGGACTTCGTGGCCCGGCTCGTCGCCGCCGCGCAAGCCGAGGATCGGCCGATCGCGCTGGCGGCCTCGGGTGAGCGGCGCCACTTCACCAGCGCGCTCTGGCCGGTGGCGCTGCGCGAGGATCTGCGCGGCTGGCTCGCTTCGGGCGAACGGCGCGTCGGCGGCTTCATCGAGCGGCACGGGGCGGCCGTCGCCTCCTGGCCGGTCGAGCCCGTCGATCCCTTCCTCAACCTCAACGCGCCGGAAGATCTGGCCGCGGCCGAGGCGCTGCTGGCGCGGCTTTCCTGACGCGGCGACAGCGCACCGCCGGCAGGGTCGCGGATGTTGTGCAAGCCCCTCGGAATTCATATTTAAGTAACTGAGACGACGGCCTTTGGTCGGCCACGGTCCATCCTGCCCCTACCCTCATCCTGAGGTGCCGAAGCGCGAGCGGAGGCCTCGACGGATCGTCCAGGGATCGCCCGCGAACGGGAGGATCCTTCGAGGCCCGCCTTCCGCGGGCACCTCAGGATGAGGGCGCGGGCGGGATCGGCCGCGGGACCGGGTCCGCGGTGTTTCCGATTCCGGTCGGAACGAGCAGTAGATCGAGAGAACGACGTTGGCAGACGACAAGGACCAACCCGGCGCCGGCACGCCCCCGCCCGCGACCGACATCAAGCCCGTCTCCATCACCGACGAGATGCGCCGCTCCTACCTCGATTACGCGATGAGTGTGATCGTGAGCCGCGCGCTGCCCGATGCGCGCGACGGCCTCAAGCCGGTGCACCGGCGCATCCTGTTCGCGGCCCACGAGAGCGGGCACCTGCCCGAGCGGCGCTACGTCAAGTCGGCCCGCATCGTCGGCGACGTGATCGGTAAGTACCATCCGCACGGCGACCAATCGATCTACGACGCCTTGGTCCGCATGGCGCAGGACTTCTCGATGCGCCTGATGCTCATCGACGGGCAGGGCAATTTCGGCTCGGTCGACGGCGATCCGGCCGCGGCCATGCGCTACACCGAATCGCGCCTGGCCAAGCCCGCCAGCGCGCTCCTCTCGGACATCGACAAGAACACCGTCGATTTCCAGGCCAACTACGACGGGGAGCACGAGGAGCCGACCGTCCTGCCGGCCCGCTTCCCGAACCTGCTGGTCAACGGTGCGGGCGGCATCGCGGTGGGCATGGCCACCAACATCCCGCCGCACAATCTCGGCGAGCTCATCGACGCCTGCATCGCCCTCATCGACGATGCGAGCCTGACCATCGAGGCGCTCAACGAGATCGTGCCCGGTCCCGACTTCCCGACCGGCGGCCTGATCCTCGGCCGGGCCGGCACGCGGCAGGCCTACACCACGGGCCGCGGCTCCATCATCATGCGGGCGAAGTCCCACGTGGAGGAGCTGCGCAAGGAGCGCGAGGCCCTGATCTTCACCGAGATCCCGTATCAGGTGAACAAGGCGACGCTGGTCGAGAAGATCGCCGAGCTGGTCAAGGAGAAGCGCGTCGAGGGCATCTCGGACCTGCGCGACGAATCCGACCGCGACGGCATGCGCATCGTGGTCGAGATCAAGCGCGACGCCATGGCCGACGTCGTCCTGAACCAGCTCTACCGCTACACGCCGCTGCAGACCTCGTTCGGCTGCAACATGGTGGCGCTGAACGGCGGCCGCCCCGAGTTGATGAACCTGAAGGACCTGCTGCTGGCCTTCAACGACTTCCGCGAGGAGGTCGTCTCCCGGCGCACCAAGTTCCTGCTCAACAAGGCGCGCGAGCGCGCCCACGTCCTGTGCGGTCTGGCCATCGCGGTCGCCAACATCGACGAGGTGATCCGCCTGATCCGCACCTCGCCGGACCCGAACACCGCCCGCGAGGCGCTGATGGCCCGCGACTGGCCGGCCCAGGACATCGCCCCGCTGATCGCGCTGGTGGACGACCCGCGCTACCGGGTGGCCGAGGACGGCACCTACCGGCTCTCGGAGATCCAGGCCCGCGCGATCCTCGACCTGCGCCTGCAGCGCCTCACGGCTCTCGGCCGTGACGAGGTCGGCGACGAGTTGAAGAAGCTCGCCGACGAGATTGCCGACTACCTCGACATCCTGCGCTCGCGCCTGCGCGTCCAGGCCATCGTCAAGGCGGAGCTGGCCGAGGTTCGCGAGCAATTCGCCACCCCGCGCCGGACCGAGATCATCGATTCCGACTTCAGCGTCGAGGATGAGGATCTGATCGCCCGCGAGGACATGGTCGTGACCGTGTCCCATGCCGGCTACGTCAAGCGCGTGCCGCTCTCGACCTACCGGGCGCAGAAGCGCGGCGGCAAGGGTCGCTCCGGCATGGCGACCCGCGACGAGGATTTCGTCACGCGGCTGTTCGTGGCCTCGACCCACACCCCGGTGCTGTTCTTCTCCGACCAGGGTCAGGCCTACAAGGAGAAGGTCTGGCGCCTGCCCATCGCCGCCCCGAACGCCCGCGGCAAGGCCCTCGTCAACATCCTGCACCTGCAGAACGAGGGCGAGCGCATCTCGACCATCATGCCGCTGCCCGAGGACGAGACCTCCTGGGATACGCTCGACGTGATGTTCGCCACCGCCTCCGGCAACGTCCGTCGCAACAAGCTGTCGGACTTCACGGTCGTGAACCGCAACGGCAAGATCGCGATGAAGCTCGATCCGGGCGACCACATCGTCCATGTCGAGATCTGCCGGCCGGAGCAGAACGTGCTGCTCACCACCGCGCTCGGCCAGTGCATCCGCTTCCCCGTCGAGGACGTGCGCGTCTTCAAGGGCCGCGACTCGACCGGCGTGCGCGGGATCAACCTCGCCAAGGACGACAAAGTCATCTCGATGGCGATCCTCAACGCCTTCGACGCGAGCCCCGAGGAGCGGGCCGGCTACCTCAAGATGCGCCGGGCCGTGATCGGCGACGCGGGCGAGGCGGAGGCGGAGCCGGCCGAGGCCGAGGAGGCTTCGGAGGCCACGGCGATCTCGCTGGAGCGCTACAACGAGATGGGGGCCGCGGAGCAGTTCGTGCTGACCCTGTCCGAGCGGGGCTTCGGCAAGCGCTCTTCGTCCTACGAGTACCGGACCTCGGGCCGGGGCGGCAAAGGCATCACCGCGATGCGGGTCAACGCCCGCAACGGCAACCTCGTCGCCTCCTTCCCCGTGGAGGCGTCCGACCAGATCATGCTGGTCACCAATGCCGGCCAGCTCATCCGCGTGCCGGTGGACGACATCCGCATCGTCGGCCGCGCCTCGCAGGGCGTGACGGTGTTCAACACCGACAAGGCCGAGAAGGTGGTCTCGGTCGAGCACATCGAGGGTGAGGACGAGAACGGCGAGGAAGAGGCCGTCTGAGCGGCGGTCTCGTGAGGGAGCGCGTTCGTTTCCCTCACGCTCCGTCATCCCGGGGCCGCGACGCGGAACCCGGGATCCACCCGCGATGCGCGGCCCAGGCATGGTGTCGGGTCCAATCGTGGATGCCGGGTTCGCCTACGGCGACCCGGATTGAGGGTCGTTTGATCTGCGCCGTCGATCGCCTCGCCCTGTGATCTCGATCGCCGCACGTCGCGGGTCGCTTCCGGGTTCCGTTGCGCGGCCCCGGGATGACGGAGCGTGAAGAGCCGGTCGGGTTCCGTTCGGCCCCAAAATGCTCTACGCCCCTCCCCGTGACGACCCGTACAGCGCTCTACGCCGGCTCCTTCGATCCGGTCACCAACGGCCATCTCGACGTGGTGCGGCAGGCCTGCCGGCTCGTGCCGCGGCTGGTGCTGGCCATCGGCGTGCATCCGGGCAAGGCCCCGCTGTTCACGGCGGACGAGCGCGCCGAACTGCTTCGCGAGACCTGTGGGCCGCTCGCGGCTGCCGAGGGCGCGAGCCTGGAGGTCATCCCCTTCGACGACCTCGCCGTCTCCGCCGCCCGGCGCTGCGGGGCGCGCCTGTTCATCCGGGGCCTGCGCGACGGCACCGATCTCGACTACGAGATGCAATTGGCCGGCATGAACGGCGCGATGGCCCCCGAGGTCCAGACCGTGTTCCTGCCCGCCTCCACGGGCGTGCGGCCGATCACCGCCACCCTGGTCCGCCAGATCGCGGCCATGGGCGGCGACGTCTCGCCCTTCGTGCCCCCGGTCGTCGCCGCGCGGCTCGCCGCCCGCTTCGCCAAACCCTCCGACCCCAACGCTGGAGCCTAACCCCGCATGAACCGCCGCCACGCCGTCCTCGGCCTCGCTCTCGGTGCCGTCTTCTCGGCCGCCCTCTCGCTGCCCGCGCTGGCGGGCGAGAACACCGTCATTCTCGAGACCAAGGACGGGCGCGTCACCATCGAGCTGCGCCCGGAGATCGCGCCCAAGCACGTCAAGCAGATCAAGACGCTGGTCTCACAGGGCTTCTACGACGGCCTGAAGTTCCACCGCGTCATCGACGGCTTCATGGTCCAGACCGGCGACCCGAAGGGCAACGGCACGGGCGGCTCCAGCCTGCCCAACATCCCCGCCGAGTTCTCCTCGGCCCCGTTCAAGCGCGGCACCGTCGGCATGGCCCGCTCGGGCAGCCCGAACTCGGCCAATTCGCAGTTCTTCATCTGCATCGGCGACGCGGAGTTCCTGAACAACAACTACACCGTGGTCGGCGTGGTCACCTCGGGCATGGACGTGGTCGACAAGATCAAGAAGGGCTCCAAGAGCGACAACGGCTCGGTGCAGAACCCCGACAAGATCGTGAAGATGTCGCTCGGCCAATGACGCGTCCGGGAGAGGACCGATAGCCGGGCGCTCCCCCCTTCGCCGCGGGGCCCTCGCCCTCGCGGCGCTTCCCGCCCTGCTCTGGCCGGGCGGGGCGGATGCGTTCGAGGGCATTGAACCCTGGCGCACCCTCCCCCAGACCTTGCGGGGCACGCAGCGGGTGCCGCTGCCCGCGGGCGGGACGGCGGCGCCGGCCGACACCCTGCGGGCGCTCTACCCGGCGCTCGCCGCCTGCTGGAAGGTGCCCGAGGGCCTCGGCCGGTTCGAGCGGGCGGAGATCACGGCGCGCCTCTCGCTGCGCCGGGACGGCTCGGTGATCGGCACGCCGCGGATCACCTTCGCCCAGGCGCCCGGCGACGAGCGGGTGCGGGAGATCCTGGTGCGGGCGACGCTCGACGCGATCGCCCGCTGCACCCCGGTCCGGCTCAAGCCGGGCCTCGGCGGAGCCATTGCGGGGCGCCCCCTGGCGCTGCGCTTCATCTACGACGGACCCAGAGGACAGGGAATTTAAGCCATGGCAGAGACCAACGAGACCATCGTCCTGGAGACCACCAAGGGCCGCGTCGTCATCGCGCTGCGTCCCGACCTCGCGCCCAACCACGTCGAGCGCATCAAGACCCTGGCCAACCAGGGCTTCTACGACGGCGTGCCGTTCCACCGGGTCATCGACGGCTTCATGGCCCAGACCGGCGACCCGACCGGCACCGGCTCGGGCGGTTCGGACCTGCCGGATCTCAACGCCGAGTTCAACGCCGAGCCGCACGTGCGCGGCACCTGCTCCATGGCGCGCACCAATTTCCCGCACTCGGCCAACTCGCAGTTCTTCATCTGCTTTTCCGATGCCCGCTTCCTCGACCGCCAGTACACGGTGTGGGGCAAGGTGATCGAGGGCATGGAAGTGGTCGACACGATCAAGCGCGGCGAGCCCGTGCGCGAGCCCGATCGGATCGTGAAGGCGACCGTCGCCGCGGCGTAAGACCGGCCCCCGGAAGCCGACCCTCCGTCGGTTTCCGGGGACTTTGAAGTGCAGATTCAAAGTAGCTGAGCCTTG
Organism: Methylobacterium sp. B4; assembly: GCF_003201865.1. GTDB lineage: Bacteria > Pseudomonadota > Alphaproteobacteria > Rhizobiales > Beijerinckiaceae > Methylobacterium. The sequence goes on from NZ_QJJJ01000004.1 coordinate 218,212, forward strand.
CCGGAGGCCGCTCAGGCCGGAAGCAACCATCGGCTCACCGCCCGGAAGCGGGCGTCCATCCCGTGATCCGCGCGGCCTGCCAGTCACCCCTGCGGCACAGCGCGAGCAGATCGCGAAGCCGATGCGATCAACCGGACACCGTATAGGGCCGCGATAACCCCGCTCCCGCCTCCCAGAGGAGGGACACGAGCCGCCGCGGCTCAACCCTCCGGCGGCTCCTTGAGCCCCGCGGCCTCTTCGAGCCAAGTCAGGATTTCCGGCGCCCGCCAGGGTTTGGGCATGAAGGTCGCGGTGACGCGCAGGTCGCTCGGCTGATCGCCCGCATCGCCCGAGGTCAGCAGCAGGCGGATGCGCGGCCAGGTCACGCCGATGATCCGGGCGAGTTCGAAGCCGCCGATCGTGCCCGGCGTGCGCACGTCGGAAAACACCACGTCGATCCCGTCGCCCCGCTCATGCAGGATGTCGAGGGCACGCTCGGCGGTCTCGGCCTCGATCACCTCGAAGCCCTTCTCCTCCAGCAGCTCGGCCGCGAGGAAGCGCTCGTCGGGCTCGTCCTCGACGACGAGGATGACGGGCTTGCGGCCCGTGGGTCGTGTGTCGCTCATGACCCGTCACTCATGACCCGCCGCCTATGGCCCCGGTACCTCCGAACCCGCGAGGACGACGCGGACGGGAGCTCCCGCGCGACATCCTCCGGCACAGTCCCCGGCAGAAGATACGATAGAACGGTGGGGCCGAACGTCTGTCGTTCAACGGCAACAGCGGGCAGTTTTGTTGCATTGCCGTCCTGAGCGCATGCGCTTTCGACGGGGATAGACGGCCCGCACCCGCCCTCCGTGCAGGGCTCAACCAGCAATTCCCATCGACTCACCAGTCAAGTGAAGGCGCGGAATAAAATCCGCATTTTCAACAGGGATCGCAACGAAGGAGCGGTTGACGGGTTACGGCTCAGGTGTGTTCTCTGTTTGTTCTGAACAACGCTTCCCTGAACCCCTCTGAACCCTCGCCCATGCCCCCTCCCCGCTCCTCCGACGCGCCGACGCTGGCCGAGCTTCGCCGGCTGACGGACCGCGCCGGGGGCGGCCGCGAGGCGCCTGATCCCCGCGCCCTGCCCTTCGGCGTTTCGGGGCTCGACGCGGCCCTGCCCGGGGGCGGGCTGGCGCTCGGGGCGCTCCACCAGATCCACGAGAGCGGTCCGCGCGGGCGCTACGCCGCCGCCGCGGTGCTGTTCGCCGGCGGCATCCTCGCCCGGCTCGACGGGCCTGTGCTGTGGTGCCTGCACAGCCGCGACCTGTTCGCGCCCGCGCTGGCCCGGGTCGGGCTGCATCCCGACCGGGTGGTCTATTGCGAGACCTGGCGCGACGCGGAGGTGCTGCCGGCCATGGAGGAGGGCCTGCGCCATCGCGGGCTCGCCGGCGTCGTCGGCGAACTCACCCGCATGGCGCTCACGCCCTCGCGCCGGCTCCAACTCGCGGCGGAGGGCTCGGGCGTCACCGCGCTGGTGGTGCACCGCCTCTGCGCGGGCGAGGCGGCCGAGCCGGAGCCCTCCGCCGCGCGAACCCGATGGCGGGTGGCGCCCGCTCCCTCGGAGGGAACGAACCGTCGAATGGGCCGGCCTCGCTGGCGGCTCGACTTGCAGCGCTGCCGCGGTGGGGCGCCGGGAGCTTGGATCGTGGAGGCTTGCGATGCGCAGGGTCGTCTCGCTGTACCTGCCGTCCTGGCCGACCGACCGGCTGCGCCGGAGCGGGTCCAGCGCCGCGCCGCCGGATGAGCCTCTCGCCACCGTGGCGCAGGACGGTGCCCGGCGCGGGCTCGCCGGCGTGGACGCCGCCGCCCGCCGCCTCGGCCTGCATCCGGGCATGAGCGCGGCCCACGCCGGGGCTCTGGTTCCCGGGCTGCACCTCGTCCCCGCCGACGAGGCCGCCGATGCGGCGGCCCTGGCGCGGCTCGGCCTGTGGTGCCAGCGCTACGCGCCGATCGTCGCCCTCGACCCGCCCGACGGCCTGATGATCGACATCACCGGCGCCGCCCATCTCCACGGCGGCGAGGCGCCCCTGCTCGCCGACCTGTCCGCTCGCCTGGAGCGGTCGGGGATCCTGGCGCGGCTGGCGATCGCCGACGCGCCGGGCTGCGCCTGGGGGGTGGCCCGCTTCGGCGAGGGCGGGATCGTGCCCCGGGGCGGGGCGGGGCAAGCGACCACGGGGCTGCCGGTGGCGGCCCTGCGGCTCGGTTTCGAGGCGGTGCGGGCGTTGCAGGACGTCGGCATCACCCGCGTGGGCCACCTCCTCGACAAGCCTCGGGCGTCGTTGCGACTGCGCTTCGGCGCCGAATTGCTGTTCCGCCTCGACCGGGCGCTGGGCCGCGAGCCGGAGCCGCTGACGGCGCTCGCCGCGCCGGAGACGCCGCGCGTGGCCCTGCGCTTCGCCGAGCCGGTCGGCGCCCGCGAGAGCCTGGAGCGAATCGTGGCCGACCTCTGCGCCCGGCTCGTGCCGGACCTGGAGCGGCGCGGCCTCGGGGCACGACGCCTCGACCTCGTCTTCGCCCGCGTCGATCGTCTCGACCAGGCGATCCGGATCGGCACGGCGGGGCCGAGCCGCGACGCCGCCCACCTTGCCCGGCTGCTCGGCGAGCGCCTTCCGCTTGTCGATCCCGGCTTCGGCATCGAGGAGGCTGTGCTCTCCGCCTCGCGGGTCGAACCCCTGGCCGAGCGGCAGGACACGCATCTCGCCGCCGGCCCGCAGGCGCCCGACCTCGCCGCCCTGGTCGATACCCTGCTGGTGCGCCTCGGCGCCGCCCGCGTCTACCGGCTGGCACCCGTGGAGAGCGACCTGCCCGAGCGGGCGGTGCGCCGCGTGCCGGCGCTCGCCGCCCCCCTCGGCGCGGTCTGGCCCACCGATCTGCCGCGCCCGGCCCGCCTCCTGGCGCCCCCCGAGCCGGTTACGGCGATGGCCGAGATCCCCGACGCGCCGCCGCTCTTCTTTGTCTGGCGCAACACCCGCCACCTTATCGCCCGGGCCGACGGGCCGGAGCGCATCCTCGGCGAGTGGTGGGTGGCGGATGCGGAGGCCGACCTGACGCGCGACTATTACCGGGTCGAGACGGAGGCGGGCGAGCGCTTCTGGCTGTTCCGCGACGGACCGATGCAGGCCAACGGCCGCTGGTGGCTGCACGGGCTCGGCGAGGCGTGAGCACGCCGGAGCTTCAGGTCACGACCCACTTCTCCTTCCTGCGCGGCGCCTCGAGCCCGGAGGAGCTTTTTTCCGCAGCAAGCCTGCTCGGCATCCCGGCGCTCGGGGTCACCGATCACGGCTCGCTCGCGGGGATGGTGCGGGCGCATCAAGCGGCGAAGGTCACGGGCGTGCGCCTCGTCGTCGGCTGCCGGCTCGACCTCGACGATCTGTCTTCGCCGCTGCTCGTCTATCCGACCGACCGGGCCGCCTACGGCCGGCTCTGCCGCCTGCTCAGCCTGGGCAAGGCCCGCGGCGGCAAGGGCCGCTGCCGCCTGACCTGGCGCGAGCTCGAAGCGTGGCAGGAGGGGTTTTTTGCGATCCTGCTCGCCGAACGGCCGGAGCCGACGCTGCCGGGCGACCTCGTCCAACTCAAAAAAACATTTGGCGCCCGCGCGTCCTGCGCGCTGACCCGCCGCTTCCGGCCCGACGACGCGGACCGGCTCGACGCCTTGGCCGCCGCCGCCCGCGCCGCGCGGGTGCCGTGCGTCGCCACGGGCGACATCCTCTACCACGTGGCGGGGCGCCGCCGCCTGCAGGACGTGGTGACCTGCATCCGGCTCGGGCTCACCATCGACCGGGCGGGCTTTGCCAAGGAGCGTCACGCCGACCGCTTCCTCAAACCCCCTGAGGAGACCGCGCGCCTGTTCGCGCGCTTTCCCGAGGCGCTGGCGCGGGCGGGCGAGATCGCGGCGGCCTGCCGCTTCTCGCTGGACGACCTCGCCTACACCTACCCGACGGAAGCCCGCGAGGACGGGCTCTCACCGCAGGAGCGACTGGACGTCCTGACCTGGGCCGGCGCGAAACGGCGCTATCCGGCCGGCGTGCCGGAGGATGTCACGCGGCAGTTGCGCCACGAACTCGACCTGATCGGGCGGCTGGCCTACGCCCCCTACTTCCTCACGGTCGAATCCATCGTCGCCTTCGCCAATCGCGAAAAGATCCTGTGCCAGGGGCGCGGCTCGGCGGCCAATTCCGCGGTCTGCTTCTGTCTCGGCATCACCTCGATCGATCCGACGCGGCAGAACCTGCTGTTCGAGCGCTTCGTCTCGGAGGCGCGCCGCGAGCCGCCCGACATCGACGTCGATTTCGAGCACGAGCGCCGCGAAGAGGTGATCCAGTGGATCTTTCAGACCTACGGCCGCCACCGCTCGGCGCTCACCGCCATCGTCAGCCGCTTCCGCTCGCGGGGCGCCCTGCGCGAGGTCGGCAAGGTGATGGGCCTGCCCGAGGACGTGACCGGCGCCCTCAACCGCATGACCTGGTCCTGGAGCAGCGAGGGCGTCGGCGAGCGCGAATTGCGCGAACTCAACCTCAACCCCGACGACCGGCGCCTGCGCCTGACGCTGGAGATCGCCCGTGAGCTGATCGGCACGCCGCGCCACCTCTCCCAGCATCCCGGCGGCTTCGTCTTGACGCTGGACCGGCTCGACGAGCTGGTGCCGGTGGAGCCCGCGGCCATGGCCGACCGTCAGGTCATCGAGTGGGACAAGGACGACATCGACGCCCTCAAGTTCATGAAGGTCGACGTCCTGGGGCTCGGCATGCTGGGCTGCCTGCGCCGCGCCTTCGACCTATTGGCCGAGGTCAAGAACGACCCGCACGACCTCGCCTCGATCCCGCCGGATGACGGACCGACCTACGCGATGATCCGGCGCGCCGACACCCTCGGCGTGTTCCAGATCGAGAGCCGCGCGCAGATGGCGATGCTGCCGCGGATGAAGCCGGACAAGTTCTACGACCTCGTCATCGAGGTGGCGATCGTGCGCCCCGGTCCGATCCAGGGCGACATGGTCCACCCCTATCTGCGCCGCCGGGAAAAGCTCGAGGAGGTGACCTACCCGACGCCCGAGCTGAAGAAGGTGCTGGAGAAGACGCTGGGCGTGCCGCTGTTCCAGGAGCAGGCGATGCAGGTGGCGATGGTCGGCGCCGGCTTCTCGGCTACGGAGGCCGACGAGCTGCGCCGCTCCATGGCGACCTTCAAGTTCACCGGCGGCGTCCACCGCTTCCAGAGCCGCCTCGTCGAAGGCATGGTCGCGAATGGTTACGCCCGCGACTTCGCCGAGCGCACCTTCAAGCAGCTCGAAGGTTTCGGGTCCTACGGCTTCCCCGAGAGCCACGCCGCTTCCTTCGCGCTCCTGGCCTACGCCTCGTCGTGGATGAAGTGCCACCACCCGGATGTGTTCTGCGCCGCGTTGCTGAACGCGCAGCCGATGGGTTTCTACGCGCCCGCGCAGATCGTGCGCGACGCCCGCGCCCACGGCGTCGAGATCCGCCCGCTCGACGTGAATTGTTCGCAGTGGGACTGCACCCTCGAATCGCTCGGGGACAAACGGAAACTGTTCGCGGTGCGCCTGGGCCTGCGCCTCGCCGGCGGCCTGGCCGAACGGGACGGGCGGCATCTGGCGAAGATGCGAGGAGGGCGCCCCTTCGCCTCCCTGCCCGAACTGGCGGACCGGGCCGGCATCCCGGTGGCCGGCCTGACCTGCCTCGTGCGGGCCGACGCGTTCCGCTCGCTCGGCCTCAACCGGCGCGAGGCCGCCTGGGCGGTCAAGGCCCTGCGGCCCGAGCCCCTGCCGCTCTTCGCCGCCCTGTCCGCACCGATGCAGGCCGAGCCGGCGCAGGCCGCCGAGCCCGCCGTATCGCTGCCGGCGATGAGCGCGGGCGGCGAGGTCGTCGCCGATTATCGCGCCAAGGGGCTCAGCCTGCGCGCCCACCCCCTCGCCTTCCTGCGCGGGACGCTGGCGGGGCTGGGCGCGCGGCCCTGCGCGGCGCTGGAGCGGGCCGGCAACGGGGCGGGGATCGTGGTGGCCGGGATCGTGCTGATGCGCCAGCGGCCCGGCTCGGCCAAGGGCACGATGTTCATGACCCTCGAGGACGAGACCGGCATCGCCAACCTGATCGTCCGGCCCGAGCTGTTCGAGCGCCAGCGCCGGGTCGTGCTCGGTGCCCGGCTGATGGCCTGCCGCGGACGGGTGCAGCGGGTGGGCGAGGTGATCCACCTCGTGGCGCAAGAGCTGTTCGACCGCTCCGGCCTGCTGCGGCGGATCGGCGAGGAGGAGGACGGCCTCGTCCTGCGCACCGGGCGCGGCGACGAGACCGGCCAGAGCGTCCGGCCCGATCCCCGCGGGGGGACGCTGCCGGTGCGGGCGCGGAATTTCCGCTGAGGAATCGGTCCGAACCCTTCGCGCCGCTCTCGGGTTTGCCCCGGAGCCGCCGAGGGGGCGCGGATCGGCCGAGCGCGTCTCCGGACTCGTGCCGGCGCCCCGGACCCCGGGACGGCCGGAAGCCAGGACGGGAGCCGCCGATGCGCGAGATCTGGAACGGGATCGATGTCGCCTGGGACTCGGCGGAGATCGCGCCCGGCCTGCGCCTGCCTGACGGCGCCGCCGCCGCAGCCTGAGGCCGGCCGTGTTTCCCCTTCGATCCCGCTCACCGAGGAAAGACCGACCCCACCGATGGACACAGCCTTACCCACCCGCGACATCGCCCTGGTGCTCGGCGGCGGCAACGCGCTCGGCGCCTACCATGCGGGGGCCTTCGAGATCCTCCAGGACCGCGGCATCCGGCCCGGCTGGGTGGTCGGCGCCTCGATGGGCGCCATCATGGGCGCCATCATTGCCGGCAACGCGCCGGAGGACCGGGTGCCACGGCTGCGCGCCTTCTGGGAGGAGGCGACGCAGCAGACCGGCCTAACCGGAACCGATCTCCTGAAGCCGCGCCAGTACTACAACGCCATGCACGCCCTGCTGGCGCTCGCCTGGGGACGGCCCAGCATCTTCCGGCACCGGCTGCCGGGGCTGTGGTCGGCCCTGCCCTGGGTGCCCAACGACGTCGCCCTGTTCGATCACGCGCCCCTGCTCGGGACGATCGGCCGGCTCGTCGATTTCGAGCGGCTGAACCGGGGCGAGACGCGCCTCACGGTCGCCTGCGTGGACGTGGCGACGGGCGAGGAGGTCTATTTCGACAACCACCGCGGCACGATCCGGCCCGAGCACATCCTGGCGAGTGCCGCGATCCTTCCCGCCTTCCCGCCGGTCGAGGTGGACGGCCGGCTGCTCTGCGATATCGGCTACACCAACAACCTGCCCCTCGACCCGCTGTTCGAGACCGAGCCCCCGCGCGACCTGCTCTGCATCGCCCTCGACCTGTTCAGCCTGCAGGCCGACCCGCCCGGCTCCCTGGACGCGGTGCTGGAGCGGGCCAACGACCTCATCTTCGCCAGCGCGGCCCGGCGCGCGATCACCGGGCTCGCCCGCACCTACGCCCTGCGGGAGCGGCTCGACCCCGCGGGCCCGGGCGTCACGCTCCTGCACCTCGTCCACCAGGCCGGCGCCGACCAGCTCGCGGCCAAGAGCTTCGACTTCTCGCCCTCCTCCATCCGCGACCGCTGGCAGGCCGGCAGCCGCGACATGGTCCGGGGGCTGGACCGGCTGGCGGGCCGGCCGACGGAGCGGGCGCCCGAAGGCCGGCGCTTCGTCTACGAGGGCCCCTACCCCGTCGGTGCCTGAGCCCGGCGGGAGCGTCCGCGTCAGGTCGGTGCCGGCGCCGTCCGGGACCGGGCCGGGCGCGACTGCCGCCACCCCGCCACCAAGAGGTAGATCAGGGAGGCGGTGTGCCCGGCGATCACCGCCGCCGCCGCGCCGCTGACGCCTCCGTTGCGCATCAGCGGGATCACGACGGCGAGCGAGACGAGCATGCTCACGAAGAGGGATTCGAAGATCACCCGGGTGTTCCGCTTGGCCCGGAAGTAGTTGGAGGCGAGGTCGCGCACCATCACCACCACGACGCCCACCGCGAGCACCCGCAGGCAGTTGGCGTAGGCCGCGTATTCCGGCCCGAAGATCAGCCCCAGCCACAATTCGCCGGGACCGGCGAGCACCACCAGGATCGTCACGACGGGAATGCCGAGCTTCACCCCGGTCCGCAGCATGTAGTGGCGCAACGCCGTCTCGCCGCCCTCCGCGTAGGCGCGCGAGGCGGCGACGGGCAGGACGTTCTCGGTGGCCGCGAGCAGCAGCAGCACGAGCCCGACGAGATATTGCGCCGCCCGCAGGCCGCCGAGCGCTTCGAGGCCCAGCACCGAGCCCGCCACGAGCCAGATCAGCTGCTCCTGCACGAAGGTGACGAATACGATCGGCAGGAGCCAGCGCCCGAGCGGGATGTGGCGCCGGGTGACCGCGCCGAGCCGCAGGCTGCGGGGCCGCCTCAGGATCGGCCGGCCGACCGCGACGACGAAGGGCAGGCTGGTGACGAACGAGGTCGCGGCGAGCAGCCAGACGTAGCCGTTGCCGCCGATCACGTCGTGCTCCAGCCAGATCAGCACGGCGACGAGGGGAAAACTCGCCGCCCGGGCAAAATCCATGAACAGGGCCTGCACGCCCTTGCCCGCGGCGAAGAGCAGGCGGCGCAAGGTGAACTGGAGGTTCTGCGCCAGCATCAGGGCGCAGGCGGCCAGGAGGGTCTCAGGCCCCATCCCGCCGATCAGGAGCGCCGCCATCACGAAGGCCGCGCCCGGCGCCGAGAGCAGGAAGGCGCCGGCCAGGATGGTGGCGCCGTAGGCCTTCGAGACGCCGCTGCGCGCGCCCACCAGCGTCATCATCGGGGCGGTGATGAGCGCGTTGTGCAGCGACTGGGCGAAGGTGAGCACGATGATGATCATCGCGAAATGCCCGAACTCGACGATGCCGAGCAGGCGGGCGGCCACGATGCCGCTGACGAAGCCGAAGCCGCTGACCACCCCCTGGTCGGCGAGGGAGACCAGCGCCGCCGGCGGCCGGCGGACGAGCTGGAGCAAGCGTCCAGGCAGAAGCGAGGCGGAGGACAGGACGGTCATCGGGGCATCCTGATTCAGCGCGAGGCCAGGAAGGCTGTCGCGGCGTCTCGCATCAGACGTGTTCGGCTGAACAGCCAGAGCGGGTCGGCCGGGACGACGTCGCGGCTGACGCCCCGCTTGAATTCGTAGACGCCGGGATTGCCGCCCGGATCGATGCCGCCGAGGTCGAGGATGCGGCACCCCTCCGCCTTGGCCCGCTCGATCAGGCGCCAGAGGGCGAGGCGGCCGGCCCCGGTGGCCCGGGCGCGCCCGTTCGAGGCGACGTAGAAATCCGTCCAGCGCTCGGCCGTCCGGTGGATGATCCGCACGAGGATGGGCACGCCCTTCTCCCGCATCTCCAGGAAGAGCAGGTTCGGGTCGGAGGCGGCCAGATCGCGGAAGGCCTCAGGCTCGAGGCTGTTGCCGAAGCCGTTGCGCCGCTTCAGCTCGCCGTAGAAGCGGCTGAAGGTGTCGAAGGCGGCCAGCCGCGCGGCCGGCTCGGAGAGGAAGGCGGCCTCAAGATCCGGATTGCGCTCGGCGTCGCGCAGCACGTCGCGCCAGCGCCCCTCCATGCTCGCCCGGATCTGCGCGGCCTCGCGGGTGAGGTCGAGTTCCAGCGTATGCGTGCGCACGGTGACGACCGGGGCGAAGCCGTGGCCGAGCAGGGCCAGCACCGCGGGCTTGGTCTGGAACTGCTGGTAGTTCACGCCGAGCAGATCGAAGCGGCCGAGATCGAGATGCCTGAGGAGGGCGCCGAACACCGCCTCCGCCCGCCCGGCCCCGAGCTGCGTCAGGACCGGGCAGCCCTGCGCCAGGACGAAGTGCCCGAGGCCGCGGCGGCGGCGCTGGTACTGCGCATAGGCGAGCGCCTGCCCGTCGCGGGCACGGATGGCGACGCGCCTCACGTCCCAGCCGACGCGGCTCTTGTAGTCGCCCCAACGCCGCGAAGCGTAGATGTTGGCTCCCGTCTGCCGCCAGACCGACGCGTCCCAATCGGGATCGTCCGTGAGGTCGGCGACCGTGAGATGAACCACCCTGAACACCCTCGTCCCTGCCGGCTGTCCCGGCGCGGGACAGTCGTTGCCCCGCCCCTCCTTCGACCGCAAGGGGTAGGCCAGGGTATGGCCGGAGCCCGAAATCGTCGTCCAAGCTTACACGAAAGGGGAGCACGTCCGAGGAGCCTAGATAATCCAGATTTCATCGCCGCTCGTGATCGGATACACGTAGAGCGGTCGGTGAGGTGATGATGTACCATTGGGTCAAGACGGCATTGCGCGATACGCCCCCGCTGCGCAAGCTTGCGTTGCGGAGCGCTGCCTTGCTCAGGTCCGTCGCCAACGCCGAGCCCGGTCTCTACACCTTGTGCTACCACCAAGTGGCGCGGAACGAGCAAGATCAGCTCGCCGCTCAACTGCGCCATCTCGGCCGTTACGGCGATTTCATCGACGCGGACACCGCCACCGACCGTCTCGCCGCGGGCTGGCCGGCGGGCGAGCGCGCCTTCCTCGTCACCTTCGACGACGGCTACACCGACACCTTCGAGGTCGCGCGGCCGGTGCTCAAGGCCCTGGGCGTGCCGGGCATCGTCTTCCTGATCAGCGACTGGATCGACGCGCCGCCGAACTATCCACCGGGCCTCGAAGGCCAGGTTCCGCCGCAGGAGCGGCTCTACATGACCCGCGCCGAGATCGCGGCCTGGTGCGCCGACGGCCTCAATGTCGGCTCCCACACCGCCACGCATCCGCGGCTGAGCCGCCTCCCCCGCGAGCGGGTCGCGGACGAGCTCGCCCGCTCGCGGCGCGACCTCTCCGCGCTCACCGGCCGGGAGATCCGCCACTTCGCCTGCCCCTGGGGTGCGGCCGGTCCGGATTTCCAGCCCGACCGGGATCCCGCGCTCGCCCTGGAGGCCGGCTACCGGACCTTCTTCACCACCCGGCGCGACCACGCCCGGGGCCCGGCGGACTTTCCCCTTCTGCCCCGCCACGTGCTCGAGCCGTCCTGGCCGATCACGGATCTCGACGCCCTGATCGGCCGCGCCCGCCTCGGGCGGGGGACGCGGCGCAACGGCTTGGATACGCATCCCTGATATCCGCTCCGATACCAGATCCCCATCGACGATGATGACGCATCGTCGATGGCCCCGCGACTGCGGGGCGGCGGTCCCTCGCCGGACGCGCGGGACAGGAGCATGGCTTCTGTCCCGTGCAGCTTGGTACGAGAGCGCCGGCCTCGCCCGCGCATGGCGGGAGGCGGCAGGCGATGCAGGGTGGCGAGACGCACTCGGGACAGGATTCCGACGATAGCGGAAGGCGTCCGGTCGTCGTCGTGACGGGCGCGCTGGCGCCCTATACCCACGTCCTCTACGAGCGCCTCGGCGCGCGATTGGCCGAGGGCTTCGGCCGGCGCCTGCACGTCCTCTCCTGCACGCCCCGCGAGAGCGCCCGGCAATGGGTGCTGGCCCCGCCGCTCCGCTACCGGCACGCGGTGCTGCCGGGCCTGCGCTGGCACCGTTCCTCGATCCGCAATCTCTACCTCAATCCGGCGGTCGTGCCGCGCCTCGCCGCGCTCGCTCCGGCCGCGCTCGTCCTCAACGACTTCTCGCCGACCATGCTGATGGCGGCGGGCGCCGCGCGGCTGCGGCGCATCCCCACCCTGATCCGCACCGACGGGATCGTCGAGACCGATCCGGGGCGGGGCTCGGTGCCCCACCGCCTCCTGCGCCGGGCGATCGTGGGTGGTGCGGCGGCCGGCCTCGGGCCGAGCGAGGGCAGCCGCGACCTGCTCCTGCGCTACGGGCTCGCGCCCGAGCGCTTCTTCCCGAGCCCCCTCTTCCCGGCCTGGACGCCGCCCGCCCCGCCCCCGCCGGATTCCGAGAGGCCTTACGACCTGCTGTTCTGCGGCATGCTGAACGAGGAGGTGAAGGGCGCCCGCTTCTTCACCGAGGTGGTGCTCGGCTGCCTCGCCCGCGGACGGCGCCTCTCCGTGCGGGTCGCCGGCGACGGGCCGCTGCGGGGCGAGATGGAGGCGCGCTTGGCGCAAGCCGGCCTCGCCGCCCGCTTCGACGGCTTCCTGGGACAGGACGCCCTGGCCGAGACCTATGCCTCGGCCCGGCTGTTCCTGTTCCCGAGTCGCGGCGATGTCTGGGGCATCGTGGTGCAGGAGGCGCTCCAGAGCGGGACGCCGGTGCTCGCCTCGCCCCATTCGGGCGTCGCCACCGGCCTGCTGGTTCCCCACGGCTGCGGCGCGGTGCGGCCGATGGACGTGGCGGCCTGGGTCGAGGCGACCCTGGCACTGCTCGACGACGCCGGGCAGCGCCGCGATCTGCGCGCGGCCGCCGAGCGGGTGATGCCGCGCTTTACGCCGGAGGCGGCGGTCGAGGGCTATATCGACGCGCTGCGCCCGTTCCTCGAGAGCCGAAGCTGACGCTCGCCGCACGCTGAGGAGCGTGAGTCCCGTATCGTTCAGATTTGATTGATGGAAGCGTGGTACGAGTTCGGCAGAGGCCCGTTCGCATGAGCAGGGTCGCGTGAACCGGGGGGACGGTGCTTTGGGGAGCGCGCAGCGCGAAGAGGATCTTGCGCGGCTGATCGAGACTGTGGCCGGCGGCGAGCGGGCCGCGCTCCGCGCCCTCTACGAGGCGACCGCCCCGAAACTTTTCGGGATCATCCTTCGTATCCTGCCGGATCGAAATGCGGCGGAAGACACGCTGCAGGAGGTGTTCGTGCGGATCTGGCAGCGGGCCGGCAGCTACGATCCGCGGGCCGGCGCGCCGCTCCCGTGGCTGATCGCCGTGGCGCGGCACCGGGCGATCGACCGCCTGCGCCAGGACAGAGCCTCACGCCTGACGCAGACCGAGGACGGCTGGCTGGAGCGCCTGGCCGACACGAAGGACGGCGAGGCGGATCTCGCCCGGCGCGACGCCCTCGACCATTGTCTGGACCGGATCGACCCGCCCCAACGCCACTGCCTCGTTCTCGCCTATTGCGAGGGCTGGTCGCGCGAGGATCTCGCCGCGCGCTACGATCGCCCCGTCAACACGATCAAGACCTGGCTGCGCCGGGGGCTGCTCAGCCTGCGCACCTGCCTGGAGGCGCCATGAGCGAGTCCGGCACGCCGCCCTTCTGGCACGAGGATCCCGACGGAGCCGCGGGCGAGTACGTTCTCGGCACCCTGCCGCCGGACGAGCGCGCGGCCTTCGCCCGCGCCCTGGAGCGGGAGGCCGACCTGCGCCGGGCCGTGGCGGCCTGGGAGGCGCGGCTCGTGCCGCTCGCCGCGGCCATGCCGGCCGTGACCCCGCGGCCCGACCTCTGGGCCGGGATCGATGCCAAGATCGATGCCAAGATCGACACCACGAGCGATTCCAGGCCGGTCGCGGAGGCGGTGCCGGCATCCGCCGGAGCGGACGACGGCGGCGACCAGATCATCCGGCTCGAACGGCGCATCGGCCGCTGGCGGATGGCCACGGGCGCGGCGACGGCGCTGGCGGCCGGGCTCGCCCTTTGGATCGCCGTCGCCCGTCCGCCTTCGCTCGACGCGCCGCCGCAATACCTGGCGGTCGTGGATCGCGGCGGCGCCCTGCCCGCACTCATCGTCCGCGTCGACCTGAAGGCCGGCGTCGTGCAGGTGCGCAGCCTCGCGGCGGAGACCCCGCCCGATCGAAGCCTCGAACTCTGGTACATCAACGCCGGATCGGCTCCGCAATCCCTCGGCCTCGTCTCCGCCGAGACGGCGAGCCTGCCGATCCCGGCGGACCTGCGCCCGGGGACCGTGAGCACGACCTTCGCGGTCACGGTCGAGCCGCCGGGGGGGGCCCCCGAGGGCAAGCCGACCGGACCGGCGATCTATTCGGGCCGCCTGATCCGGGACTGAGCCCGGAGCTGAGACGGCCTCCGGGAAAACGGACGCCTCCTTCCGCGGGGCGGAAGGAGGCGCGGGAAGGCTTGTCCGCTCGTGGGGCGGCCTCGCCGGCCGCCCCGCCGCGCCTTACGGCAACAGCACGCCGTTGACGACGTGGATCACGCCGTTGGACTGCATCACGTTGGCGACCGTCACCTTGGCCGTGTTGCCCTTGGTGTCCGTCACCATGACGGCCTTGCCCTTGGTCGTGACCGTGAGCGGCTCGCCCTGGACGGTCTTCAACGTGGCCTCGCCGCCGCCCTGGCGCACCGCCGCCATGAGCTGCTTGGCCGTGTAGACGCCCGGAACCACGTGATAGGTCAGGATGCCGGTGAGCTGGGCCTTGTTCTGCGGCTGCACCAGGGTCTCGACGGTGCCCGGCGGCAGCTTGCGGAAGGCGGCGTCGGTCGGCGCGAACACCGTGAAGGGGCCGGGACCGGACAGGGTGTCCACGAGGCCGGCCGCCTTCACGGCGGCGACCAGCGTGGTGTGATCCTTCGAGTTGACCGCGTTCTCGACGATGGTCTTGCTCGCATACATCGGCGCGCCGCCCACCATCGGGTTCTTGGCGAGCGCGGGCCCCGCGGCGGCGGCGAGACCGAGGCCGACGGCGAAACGAACAAGCGTCTTGGAGAGAGGCGTCTTGGACATGTTGGCTCCCTTGCGAAGCGCCCCACCGGGGGGCGTCGCGAACCTCTACGGAGGCTGGGCGCCGGGAAGTTTCAGTCGCGACGAGCGAATCTGCAAAAAAAGCGGCCCTCGCGAGCGGGGCTTGGCCGAACGCTCTCCACGCGCGGACGGGCTGCCTTCAGCGCGGGGCGGGCGTGAAGGGCGACTCCGGCAGCCCGTCGCGGCGCAGTGTGGCGGGGTCGAGCCCCAGCGGGACGCCTCGGTCGGCGGCGAAGCGGGCGAGCGCGCCGAGGTCGCCGGGTTCGGGCGCCGGGCCTTCGAGGCGGGTGTTGAACAGCAGGATCTGCCGGCCCGGATCGGCCTTCTCGTAGAGTTCGAGGGTCTCGCCGTCGATCACGAGGTTGTCCAGGATCTGGTTGTTGCGCGCGACCCCCGGTTCGTCGGAGAGCGCCTCGGCGAGCCGGGGATAGCGCATCCGCCAGGGCTCCGAATCGAGCGGGACGGCGGCGAAGGCGGCACGGAACTCCGAATCCGCCTCGGTGAGGGACGGCTTCATCCAGGTCAGGCCGCGGGAATCGAGGAGGATGGCCGGGCTCGACGAGACGAAGACGTTGCGGGTGACGCTGTTGTCGTTGCCGCCGCCGATGAAGACCGGGCGCTGCACGCCGACGAACAGGTTGCGCCGGATGGTGAAGCCGCTCGCCATGTCGTCGAGATAGACCCCCTTCACCTCCATGCCCGGCGCCGGGCGGATGTCGTGGATGTAGTTGTCCTCGATCACCGAGCCCCGGGCGGTGAAGTCGCGCCCGGCATAGATCGCGCCGGTATCGCTCAGTCCGTAGATGAGGCGCGCGACCTCGTTGCGGCGGAAGACGTGGTCGTTGCCGCGCAGATACACCGCGTAGCCGATCGCGTCGGTGAACAGGTTGCCGCTGACCTCCGCGCCGACGCCGTCGAGATCGACCGCCGCGTTCTGGGTGCGGGTCAGCCGGGCGAAGCGGGTGAAGCGGCAATCGCGCACGAAGAGGTCGCCGCGCCGGAGCGTGGCGCGGTCGCCGCCGACGAGGCGGATCCCCGCCGCGCCGATATCGTGGATCGTGCTGGCCGAGACACCGCCCCCGGTCACGCCCTCGAACACGGCGGCGCGCCCGGCCGCCCAGGCCAGTTCGCTGCTCCGGATCTCGACATCCGCCCCGCCGCGCACGACGATCAGGTCGCCGCGGGCGCGCTCGAACCGCAGCCGCTCGATGCGCAGGTTCCGCGCGTCTTCGGCGAGGATCAGCGTCTCGGCGAGCCCGGCCTCCAACTCGGGCGCGTCGGCCGCGGGCCAAGCCAGCAGCAGCCCGCTGTCCCGGTCGCGCCACCACTCGCCCGGTTCGTCCAATTCGCCGAGCAGGTGGACCAGCCGGACCCGGGCGCCCGGCAGGATGCCCTCGTAGGGCATCGTCGCCAGCTCGAACCGGCGGCCGCGCGCCTCGACGCCCGCGAGCGGAATCGTCTCCTCGAGCCAGTCCCAGCGCCAGAAGCCCTCCGCCCACAGCTCCGTCTCGACCTTGGGGTCCGGCAGGCGGGAGGGCCCGTCCTTGAGCGTGAAGAGCGGACGAGCGCCCGGCTCGGCCTTGCCCGTCGCGGCGTAGCCGGAATTCGGCCACTGCGCCGGCCGCAGGGCGCCGCGGCGATCGAAGATCTCGGTGATCCGGGGGGCCGCGTCGCGCAGGCGGCGCGGCTCGCGGAAAGCGGGTTCCCGGCGCAGGCTCTCGGGCAGGCGGTAGGCGCGCACCGCCGCGCGGGCCGCCTCGGGCAGGCGCGCCTGCAGCGGCGCGGGCAGCGGCACCTGCGGGAGCGGCACGCTGCCGACGAGGCGGCTCGTCCCGTCCGGCGCCCCGCGCAGGGTCAGCGCCGCACCGGCACCCGCATGTTCGGGACCGATCCGCACGGCGGCCGCGACCCGGTGGGTGCCGGGCTCCAGTTCCACCACGACGGGCCGGGTCTCGCCCTGCCGCCGGAGGGCCGCGACGCGGGCCAGCGCCTGCGGCAGGTCCGCGAAGCGATCCTTGCCGCCCGCATTCGCCCCGGTGGGGGCGACCCGCAGCAGCACGGGTGGTTCCGCACGCACATCCGGGGTCGCGACGAGGGCGAGCAGGCCGACGAGGATCGCGGCCCCGGCCCGCGCGCGGTGGAACCTCACGCTTCGGCCTTGGCGTCGGTCATGACGAGGTGGACCCGCGACTCGCGCCCGATGGCGTCGAGCGCGCGCTTCACCTGCGCGAGGCTGCTGCGGGTCGCGCTCGCCGTCAGCAGCAGCGCGGGGAAGCGGTGGTCCTGCGCGAGGCGCTCGGCGGCGATGTCGGCGCCGATGACGCCGATATCGACGAAGACCGTGTCGAAGGCGGTGGCGGCCGTCACGATCGCGCCCGCATAGGCTGCGGTGCCGAGGCGCAGGGCCGCGCCGTCGAAGGGAAGCACCTTGTAGCCGCCCGCCCCTTCCACCAGCGCGTCGGCAAAGCCGCTCTGGCTTCGCAGCACGTCGGCGACGCCGCGCTTGGCCTTCGCCCGCAGATCGCCCGAGAGAAGGGCTTCGGGATCGGCATCGACGAGGAGCACCCGCTGGCCGTCCAGGGTGGCCGAGGCGGCGAGGCTGCGCGCCAGCTCCGCCTTGCCGGCCCGGTCGTCGGCCGAGGTGATGAGCACGATGGTCGGCCGCGTGGAGCCGAAATCGCGCTGGAGGCGGCTGCCGAGGCGGGCCACGGCCACGTCGTAGGCGGTGTCGTGCGCGGCCTCGCTCCCGGCGCGCAGCGCGCCGCCGACGGCCGCAGCCGCCTTGCCCCTGGCCCGCTCGGGCAGGGCGGCGATCACCGGCAAACCCGCGGCCTGCTGGAGCCGCCGGGCCGAGCCGATCCGGCCGGCGGCCGGCACCGCGAGCAGAGCGAGCATCACGCCGAGGCCGAGCCCGGCCGCGAGGGCGGCGCCGAAGATTACCGGAATCGGCGGTCCGAGGCGGCGCGCCGGCAGCGAGGCGGGCGAGATGATGCGCGAGGACGAGGTGTCGAGGCGCTGCTGCTCCTGAAGCTCGCGGGCGCGCACCAGGAAGGATTCGTAGACGGCGCGGCTCGCCTCGACCTGACGCTCCAGCTCGCGCAGACGCACGAAGCTCTTGTCGACGGAGAGCGCTTCCTTCTTGCGACTCTCCAGGGTGGCGGCGAGCGAGGCCTCGTTGGCCTGCGCCGACTTGTAGTCGTTGCGGGCGGCGGCCGCGATCCGCCGGATCTCGGCCTCGATCTGGCTGCGCAGGCTCTGGACCTGAAGCTCGCTGGTGCGCAGGGTCGGATGGCGGGGACCGAGATTGGCCACCGTGTCGGCCCGGGCGGATTCCACTTGCGCGAGCTGCGAGCGGAGCTGCGCGATCGTCGCCGACTGCACCACCTCGGTCACCGAGTTGAGATCGACCCGGCCGTTCGCCAGCGCCTCGATCTGGGCGAGGCGTCCGCGCAGTTCGCCGGCCCGGGCCCGCGCGGCGCCGAGCTGCTGGTTGAGCTGGGTCAGCGCCTGCTCGCTGACGAGCTGGCCGCGGGTGCCGACGAGGTTGTTGGCGGCGCGGAACTGCTGCGCCTTGTCCTCCGCCTGACGCAGGTTGTCCTGCAACTCGCCCAGCCGGCCCGAGAGGGCCGCGCCGGCCTTCCGGGTGATCTGCGCCTGAGCCTCGGAGACGGTGGCGAGGTAGGTCTCGGCGATGGCCTGGGAGAGGTCGGCGGCCTTCTGGCGGCTCTCGCTGGTGACGGAGAGTTCGACCACGAAGCTGCGCTCCAGGCGGCGGGCGCCGGCGCGGTCGCGCAGCATGCGCAGGGCCGTCAGCTTGTCGTCCGACGCGCCGCCGCCGGAAGCGCCGAGCAGGGAGGAGAGACGGCCCTTCAGGGTGTCGAGGAAGGAGCCGGGCTGCACGAATTCGGGATCGTGGTCGAGGCCGAACCGGTCCACGACCTTTCGCAGGACATCATCGGAGATCAGCACGCGGATCTGGCTGTCGACGAGCAGCAGGCTGGCGTCGCTCGCCTGATCGGAGGGCGTCACGCCGTCCTTGACGACCTGGATGCCGCGCGGGTCGATCAGGATCTGCGTCACGGCGGCGTAGCGCGGAGGCACGAGGACGAGCCAGGCCGCGGCCGCCGCCACGAGCAGGATGGCCGGGGCGAGCACGAGCGGCCAGCGCGGGCGCAGGACCCGCAGCACTTCCCGCGGATCAAGGAACCACGGCTCGGGCGTCACGTCGGACTTGCTCGGTCCGGTGCCGACGAAGATCCTCGAAGGCATCCGTTCGACCATCGACATCGCAGGTCTCTCGACAAAGGGTTACGGCGGGCGCTGCCGGTCCGCCGCGATCGATCCGAGAGGGATGTGCCGTCCCGGAACGGCGCGTCCGGAGCGTGATCCTTCCCGTTTCGGGACATCGGCGGCGGGCCGAATGGTGGTTCGGGCCACACGCTTCAAGACGCGCGCCAAGCCGGGGACGGGCGCGCGCGCAACGCGGCCTCGACCGGCAGCGCAGCACCCGCGCCCGCCCGTTCACGGCCCGGCGCCTCCGCTCGCAGCGCGCCGATGCGGGCATAGGCCAGCATCGCCACGAAGGACAGGACGTGGAGGTTCCAGTCCTGGAAGATGCCCGGCGTCGTCATCCCGTTGAGGATGATGAAGAACACGCAGGTCGCGACGAAGCGGCGCCCGGCCTTGTCGAGCTTGAGCCCCCATTGCACGGCGCTCGCCAGCACGAGCGCGCCGAAGCCGAGCCCGATCAGGCCCGTGCCCGCCCAGGCGCTCAGCAGCATGTTGTGCGAGCTCTGGATGGCCATGCCGTCCTTGCCCAGGGTGTCGGTGTAGAAGGCCGGCGGCACGAGGAGCTGGATGAACCGGTCCGCCGCGGAGAAGCCCGAGCCGACCATGTGGTCTTTGGTTCCCTCGATGAAGATCGGCCAGAAGGTGCCCCGCCCGGTGGCGCCGGCCAATTCCTCCGCCGGCTTCTGCAGGACGAGCGAGAGAAGATCGAGCAGGGCCGGGAAGGCGGACAGGCCCAGCATCAGCACAACGAACAGCGCGTAGACGAGGGCGAAGGCGACGTAGCCGAGGATGCGCACCCGGCGGTTTCGGCTCGCCACCATCAGGGCGGGCGCCGCCGCGACGAGCGAGCCGGTGCTGGAGGCCGAGCCCGCGATGACGAAGCCGACGAGGGCGAGGAGCAGATGCGCGCGCCGATGCCGGATGCGATCGTCGAAGATCACGAGGAAGGCGTAGGTGGCGCAGAGATGGGGCACGATGTTGTGCTTGGCCGCCGAGAACACGATCCCGCTCGCGAAATTCCCCAGCATGATCGGCGCGACCGCCACGAGCCAGGCGATCGTGAACAGCGCGAACAGCCCGGCCAGCCGCCGCTCGATGTCCTCCCGGTCGAAGATCAGGATCACCGCGAGGTAGAAGATCGTCAGCTCGACCGAGCGGTAGGCCGTGTACATCGGCACGATCGACCAAGCGGTGCTGGCGATGTTCACGCCGATCATCAGCGTGAACGGCAGGTAGGGCATCGAGAACGGCACCAGCAGGATGCGCCGGTCCACCGCGATCCGCAGGGCGAGATAGAGTCCCATCAGCCCCGTCATGACGAGGGTGACGATGTTGGAGGCGCTCAGCCCCTCCTCCAGCACGGCGTTGCCGTCCTCGCGCGGCACGTTGAAGACGAGCGGCATCAGCGCGAAGGCCGCGACCAGGACGATGGGGACGGTGATGGGCGCGTTCAGCGGCCCCGTCTCCGTCGCGAGGTTGTGGCGCGCCAGCGGGTAGAGCAGCACGAACCAGATCACGACGGCCGCGGCCACGAGGAGGCTGAGCATTCCGGCGGGTTCCTTGAGGTGATCCCTCAGCCTTCGTTGAACGGGAAAGGAGCCGATCTGGAACCGCGCCGATCCCGCGCGGTCCAACACTCCGTGAAATCTTGGTTTATGGCGCCTTTCAGGCTCCGGAGCCGCGCTGCACCGGATTTTCCGCCGGCACGGCCCGAGCTGTTGTTATGCCGCACCCTCCCGCGGGCGGGCGGCTCTTCGTCCGGCGACCGGGATCAGGTGCCGAACAGCACGACCTCGGTATAGGCGAGGTCCCCGGTCGGCGGCGGGTTGGGGCCGCGGGCGTATTTCGGAGCGCGACCCTCGAAATAGTGTCCGGCGAGGCCCGGCAGCCGGCCCACCGCGTCGAGCACGAACCATGGCATGGCGTGGCGCGTCAGCAGATGCCGGCCGATCGCGCCGAGGAAGGCGGGCAGGTCGAGGTCGGTCGAGCGGTAGACGAGCTGGAGGCAGGGCAGGCGCGGCCAGCGTTCCGAGCCCGCCCGGAGCTTCAGCCCGCGGCGCTGGAAGACCAGCGCGCCGGCCTTCCTGCCGTCCGAGCAGACGAGCCCGATGCAGCCGTAGGCGACGTGGTCGGCCACCAGCCGCGCCTCCGGCTCGGGCAGCAGGCGCAGGCCCTCGGCATCGGCCGTGCGCACCCGGCGGCCCCAACCGGGGGAGCCCAGCATCGGCAGCACGAGCATCTGGCCCGAGCAGACCGGCTTGAAGCCCCGCGCCCGATGCATCTTCCAGGTCTGCGGGGCGGGCGAGACGTTGGTGTAGGTCACCCGCCGGTCGCGCATGGCGAAGCCGTCGAGCAGGGTGCCAAGCGCACGAAATTCCGGCAGCACGTACCAGCTCGACAGGTTGCAGCGCAGATGCGTGCCGGCCTCGTCCGTCACGACGCGGTAGAGGGCGAGCAGCACGCCGACGATGACCCCGTCCCGATCCAGCACGTAGCCGTAGCGCGGCACGTCGTCGGGGAGCGGTTGGGTGCGGTGGCGCTCCAGGCCCGTCCGCCAATAGGCCTCCGAGCGGTCCGGGAAGCCGATCCGCAGGAGCCGCACCACGGTGCCGAGGTCGTCCTCCTCGATCACCCGGCAGCGGACCTTCGGCCGGGCCGCTCCGGTCTCCACGACCGCGACGGGCGGACCGTCCTCCACGCCAGCCTGCAACCCGTTCATCGAAGCCCCCTTCGGCCTGCCCCGCCTTCTGCCGCCGGCGACGAGCATCGCGGCGGCGGGCGGACCCTGTGCCGTCCCCATTCGGGACGCGGTCGTGAGAAGTGCGAGAACGGTGCCGGGCGGCGCGTGCCGGATCGGCACTCGCCAGATCGGCGCTTGCCCCTCGCTCGAAGGCCCTCTCCGGCCTTCCGCCGACGGTCTCAGGCGGTGCTGCCGGCGTCGATGGTCAGCACCGTGCCGGTGACGTTGCGGGCCTTGTCCGACATCAGGTAGGCGACGGCGTCGGCGACATCCTGCGGCTCGGCCAGACGCTTGAGCGCGCTGCGGTTGGCCACGCGTCCCCGCTCGGCCGCGTCCATGTCTTCCGTCAGCGCCGTCTCGATGAAGCCCGGCGCGACCGCGTTGACCGTGACGCCGAGCCGTCCGACCTCGCGGGCGAGCGACTTGGTGAAGCCGATCATGGAGGCCTTGGTGGCGGCGTAGACGGAGAGCGCGTTGTAGCCGGTGAAGGCGATGATCGAGCTGACGTTGACGATCCGGCCGGCGCCGGCCGTCATCATGCCGCGGGCGAGGTACTTGGTCAGCACCATCGGCGCGAGCGTGTTGAGGTGGACGAGTTCGGCGATCTTGCTCGCGGGCATGGTCGTGAGCAGGCCGGGTGTGCCGAGCGCGGCGTTGTTGACGAGGCCGTAGACCGGCCCGTGCTCCGCCCGGATCCGCTGGCAGAGCGGCTGGAGCCCGTCGATCGCGCCGAGATCGGCGGCCACGAAGGCGATCCGGCCGGGGCCGGCGGCCTCCTGCGCGGCCTCCAGCGCCTCGCTCGGGCGGCGGGCCAGGGCGACGACGCGAAACCCCTCGGCGGCCAGCGTCGCGGCCATGGCGAGGCCGAGTCCGCGGCTCGCGCCGCTGACGACGACGAGGCGACCGGTCTTGAGTGCGTCGCTCATGCGCCCCTCCGCACCAGCTTGCCGCCGGAGGTGATCGGCAGCGCGTCCACGAACTTTACGCTGGCCGGCACCTTGTGGGCGGCCAGGCGCGGGCGGCAATGGGCGAGAATCGCGCGCTTGAGTTCCGCGCGGTCGATCTCCGCGTCGGCGCGCAGCACGATCTCCGCCTCGACCACCGCGCCGAGGATCGGGTTGGCCCGGGCGCGCACCCGGGACATCGACACGCCCGGGAAGACGTTGATGACGGTCTCGACCTCTTCCGGCTGCACCTTGGCGCCGCCGACATTGATCACGCCGCTGCGCCGGCCGAGGAAGTGGTAGCGCTCGCCCCGGCGCTCCACGAGGTCGCCGGTGTCGATGAAGCCGTCCCCGGCGATCAGCGCCTCGGGCGCGGCGCCGAGATAGCGCCGTCCGGTGCGGCCCGAGCGCACGAACAGGCTGTCGTCGCGGACCGCGATCTCGATGCCGGCGCGCGTCCCGATCAGGGACGACGGAAAGCCCTCTCGCCCGTCCTCGACGGTGAAGCCGACGCCGCCCTCGGTCGAGGCGTAGGCGTGGGCGATGCGCGCGTCGGGGAAGGCGGCGCGCAGGGCGTCGAGCACGGTCTGGTCGGCGATCTCGCCCGACAGCCGCACGTAGCGCGGGGCGAGACGGTCCAGGGCCGCGCTCATCAGGGCGAGCCGCCAGTGCGAGGGCGTGCCGAGGATGTGGCTGACGCCCGCCTCGCCGACGCGGATCAGATAGTCGCGCAGGGGCTCGCCGGCCTCGGACAGCACGAGCGAGGACGGCCCGAGCATCGCCCGCAGGAAGACCTGCAGCCCGCCGTAGCGGCGGATGTCGTAGAAGGTGCTCCAGACCGTGCCGGGCTCGGGCGCGGCGGCGGTGTTGATGCCGCCGGCCAGGCCTTCGAGGGTGTGGGCGACGAGCTTGGGCGCGCCGGTGGTGCCGGACGTGGCCAGCGCCCACTCGGTCTCGCGGGCCGAGTCCGGCGCCGCGCGGCAGGCATCCTCCACGTCGATGCGAGGCAGCCCCGGCAGCGCGTCGGGGGCCAGCCCCTCGGCGTCGCAGACGCAGATCTCGGCCTCCGCATCCTGAGCGATCCGGGCCACGTGCTCCGGCGCCAGCTTCGGGGGAACGAGGGCGAGGCGGGCGGCCAGACCGTCCAGCGCGATCATGGCGCGGGCCGCCGCCATCTGCCCGCCGACCGCGAGCAGCACCCGGCGGCCGGCCAGCGCCTCCGCTACCGCGGCGTCGCGCCCGCCGGCGACGATCCCGGCGAGATCCCTTTGGGTGCGGTGGTCGGACAGGAACAGCCCGTCGAGGCCGCCCGCCGCCAGAAGCCTCTCGCGCAGGATCATCGGATTCAGGCCGCCTGCCGGATCGCGGCGCGGTCGTAGAGGGCGACGAGGTCGCCCACCGTCACCGGCAGGTCCGAGGCATCCATCTCGCCGAAGGGGTCGGCGCCGGTCAGATCCTCCATCCGTGCCACGAGGAGCGCGAAGCAGAGTGAGTCGAACTCGGTGTCGAGCATCACGAGGTCGTCGGTGATCGGCGGCATCCGCTTCTCCTGCTCGGCGGCGATGGCGGCGATCTCGGCGAAGACGGTGGTGCGCAAGGACATGGCTCTCTCCTCTGAAACGGGTGATGGGGAAGCGGCACCCAGCAGCGCGGCGAAGTCGCGCGCGATGCCGGACAGGATCGGACGGGAGCGCGGCACGAGGCGCCCGAGGCCGTAGAAGAAGTGGATCATGCCCGGATGGCAGGTGTGGGCGGCCTCGCCTCCGGCGCGGGTCAGTCGCTCGGCATAGGCCCCGCCTTCGTCGCGGACGGGGTCGTACTCGGCGGTGTGGATCTGCGCCGGCGGCAGGCCGGCGAGGTCGGCTTCCCGCAGGGGCGAGAGGCGGGCCGACGGCGCGGCGGCCTCCGGCCCGCAGGCGGCGAGGTCGCCCCGGATGGTCGCCTCGTCGAGGAAATAGCCGCGGGCGAAGTCGCGGCGCGAGGCGCTCGTCCCCTGCACGTCGAGCACGGGGCAGATCAGCAGCTGCGCCGCGATTCCGCCGCCGCGCCGCTCCTGGCAGACCCGAGCGGCGAGCCCGGCACCCGCGGAATCGCCGCCGATGCCGAGCCGGTCCGGATCGATGCCGAGGTCCTTCGCGTTCGCGGCAACCCACGCCGTCGCCGCGAGGGCGTCGTCCAGGGCCGCCGGAAAGGGATGCTCCGGAGCGAGCCGGTAATCGAGCGCGACGACCCGCAGCGATCCCGCCTCGGCCAGCACCCGGCAGATCCCGTCATGGCTGTCGAGGTCGCCGGTCACCAGCCCGCCGCCGTGCAGGTAGAGCAGGCCGGGGCCGTCCTGCATTCCTTCCGGCGCGTAGAGCCGCGCGGAGAGTGCCCCGGCCGGACCCGGCAGGCTGAGTTCGCGGGTCGCGACGCCTTCCCCGCTGAGGCCCGCGAGGCGGGTGAGCCCGCGCAGGCCCTCGCGGCGGGCCGCCAGGGTGATGCCGCCCGAGGCCCCGAGCGCCATCATGTCGAGGAAGCGGCTGACATGCGGATCGAGGGGCATCGGCGGCGCCCGCTCAGAGCTTCAGGGCGGAGCGGACGGAGGCCGGCCAGTCCGCGACGCGCGCGCCGTGGGTGGCGAACAGCGCCACGGCGAGCCGGTCCATGCCGAAGGCGACGCAGCCGGTATGGGCGGGCTCGCCGTCGGCCAGCGTCAGGCCCCAGGTCGTGCCGAAATGCTCGCGGTGATAATTGAAGCTCATGCAGGCGGTGCCGGCGGCGGCTCCGCGCAGCGGGATCAGCAGCTCGAACTTCAATGCCTGTTCGAGCTGGCTGAAGGCCATGATCTGGCCGAGCCGGCCGAAGAACGGGTCGCTCGCGGTCTCGACCGTGTAGGGCAGGCCGAGTTCGTCGGCCATGGCGGTGGCGGTCGCGATCCAGCTCTCGCGGAAGGCGACGATCTGCTCCGGCGTGCCGATGCGGACGTATTCGCGCATGCGGAACGATTGCAGCCGGTCGAGATGGCGCGAGGGCTCCCGGCGGAAGCAGTCGCAGGCCACGTCGAAGCGGTAGCCGGTCGCCGGCACCGTCCCCCGCGCGGCGGCGATCGGGTAGACCGGGTAGCAGGCGGCCGGCGTCAGCACGAGGTCGGCGGTCTGCAGGCCCGTGGTCCAGTCGCCGCCCTCCAGATGCCGGTCGGCCGAGGCGCGGATCTCCGCCTCGCTGCCCTCCAGGCAGGAGACGCAGCCGAGCAGGTTGGGGAAGCTCTTGAGGTAGCCGTGCCGCTCCAGATGCGCCCGGCTCATCACGGGGGGAAAGCGGAACACCTCCGTGCCGTCCTCCCGGCGGGCCGAGACGAAGGCGGCCAGCGCCTCGACCACCGACTCGTAGGCGCCCGTGCGGGCGTAGACGCCCTGCGCGTTCATCGGCTTGAACATCACGTCGAACAGGGCGTCGAGCGGGTCGGTCGCGGGCGGGGAGGCCGGCGCATTCATCACGGGCATGTTCATGGTGGGCAGTCTCTCGGGCAGGCGATGCGGGGAGCGGGCGCCCTCAGGCGCCGAGCGAGGCGGCGACGGGCGACATCAGCGTCGCGGTGGCGAGATTGGCCACGATCCGGTCGTTGTGGATCATGATCGGCGCGGAGAGGATGTCGCGCAGCGCCCGGCCGATGCTGAAGGGGCCGTCCTGGCGGTAGCCGGCCAGCCCGTTGGCGCGCAGCGCGCTCGACACGACCGCCACCGCGAGATCCGAGACTTCGACCTTGAGCATCGTGATCGCGGTCTGGAAATCGAGCGCGGCGAGCGCGGACGGATCGCCCTCGGCGGCCTCGAACCGGTCGAGCCCCTGCGTGATGAGGGCGCGGGCCTGCTTCAGGCTGGAGACGGCCCGGGTGTAGTGCAGCGCGCCGGGGGGCGCGACGCCGCCGGCTCCCCGCATCGCCGTGCGGGTGAAGGCCTGCGCCCGCTCGACGGCGGAGGCCGCGATGCCGGCCCAGGCGCTCGACCAGAGCAGGTGCGAAACCGGGGTCATGGTTTGGTTGTGGATGTCGCCGTAGCGGGCGGCGAGCACCTGTTCCGGGCGGCCGCGGGCCTTGAGGTGGAAGCCGCTGCTGCAGGTGCCGCGCATGCCCAGCGTCTCCCAGCCGCTCAGGCGCTCCAGGCTGTAATCCTCCCGCAGGAAGACGCAGAGCACCTGATCGGAGGACCCGGCCTCGGCCGAGCGGCGGGCGACGGTGACGATCCCGTCGGCCTGCGCGCCGTAGGAGATCACGGTGGCGGCGCGCTCCAGGGTGACTGCCCCGCCGTCCATCTCGATCGCGGCGGCGGAAGCGCGCACGTTGCCGCCGCCCTGGCCCTCGGTCGTGGAGGAGGCCATCAGGAGCTGCGCATCGGCGATGCGGCGCAGCAGCCCGTCGCGCCAGGGCTCGCCGGCCCCGTGGCGGACGAGGCAGGCGACCTTGGTCTGGTGCATGGCGAAGATCATCGCCGTGGAGGCGCAGGCCCGGCCCAGTTGGTAGGCGATCTCGGCGAGCGCCCGCACCGGGGCGCCCTCCCCGCCGAGCGAAATCGGCACGGCCGCACCGAGCAGGCGCTGCGAGCGCAGGGCGGCGATGGCCTCCTCGGGAAAGCGCCCGTCGCGGTCCACGGCGTCCGCGTAGGTGGCGGCGATGGCTGCGGCGGCGGTGGCGCGGGCGGTCAGGTCCGCCGCGTCCTCGACGCGTCCGTCCGGCACGGTCATGGGTTGGATCGTCATAGCTTGGCTTCCATGGCTTGGCTCCCACGGCTTGGCTCCCGCGGCTCGGCTCCCATGGCTCGGCTTCGAGGGGGAAGCCGGCCGGGCTGGCGAGTCGCGAAGGGTTCGTGCGGCGCGCGAGCGGCGTCCGCGTCAGGCGTGGGCGGCGCCGCGCACGCTCTCGACCATCCGGGCGATGGTTTCGATCGAGTGGAAATTCTTCGGCGTCAGGCTGGCGGGCGGGATCATGATGTCGAACTCCGCCTCGACCGCGATCATCAGGTTGACGAGGTCGAGGGAGGAGAGGCCGACATCGACCAGCGCGTCCCCCTTGGCGAAGGCCGGCGTGATCGCGTGGCGCGCGGCGATCGCGTAGGCGAGATTCATCGTCCGTTCCGCGACGCTTGCTGGCACGAGGTGAGACATCGACTGTAGCCCTT
Organism: Methylobacterium sp. B4; assembly: GCF_003201865.1. Classification (GTDB taxonomy): domain Bacteria; phylum Pseudomonadota; class Alphaproteobacteria; order Rhizobiales; family Beijerinckiaceae; genus Methylobacterium. Next base: position 245,949 of record NZ_QJJJ01000004.1, read on the forward strand.
GGAGTTTCGGTAGATCGGCTCGGATTTCGGCTGTTTCTGCTTCGAGCTATGATTTGATAAGATCAATACTCTTTTGGTCGTGATGGGAAAGTCAATGATTTCGGTTAATGTATCGATTGGTTAACTGCGAGCTATTGGTTCAATACGTCATCCGTTGAAGCATCGACGTGTCGTTCAGCTCCTGACGAAGAGCAGGAATTGTCCGCCGCCGTAGACGAGCGTCGCGCCCTCGGCCCGGCTGAGCCGGATCTCGCGCACCGCCCCGAGCAGGATCGCGTGGCTGTGCCGCTCGATCACTTCCTCCAGCGCGCAATCGACCACGGCCTGCGCGCCCGCGAGGCCGGAGGCGCCCGATCGCATGATCGTCCAGTCGCAGCCGCGGTAGCGGGCAGCCCCGCTCAACCCGCCGAGCCCGGCGAAGCGCTCGGCCACGTCCTGTTGGTCGGCGCCGAGGATGTTGACGCAGAAATGCCGCCGCCGGGCGATGACCGGCCAGGTCGAGCCCGCACGGTCGACGCAGACCAGCATGGTCGGCGGATCGACCGAGAGGGACAGGGCCGAGGTGGCGGTGAAACCGGCCCGGTCCTCGCCGATTCCGGCGGTGACGACGACCACGCCCCCGGCCAGCCGGCGCATCGCCTGCTTCAGAAGCGGGGCGTCGACGGCCGGCGGGGTCGCCATCGCGGCGGCGGCCATCACGCGAGGCCTCCGGCGGGAGCAGAAGAGTTCGCTGATCTCCGGTGCGCGCGCATGGTGGGGCAGTCCGTCGGTCGATCCCGGGAAGGGGCCGGCCCGCGCCGGGGGCGGCGGGTCGGGTCGGTCTTGCGGCAAGCCCCGAAGAGCGTGCGTTCCGTGCCGGCCGAAACCGGTCGTTATCGGTTCATCGCTATGTCGTTTGCTGTCCTTGCGGCTGAGCTTTGCAAGTCCGGGACCCGGCCGGAGGGGCCGGAAACTGTTCAGTCCCGGTACGATCCGGGGGTCGGGCCGGGCGGCGGTCCCGATCCGGGACGCCGGCCGCAGCCGAAACGAGAGGCGACCCGAGATGCGCGCGATGTCCCCCGACGCCGAGCCCGCCGAGACGCTTCCCCGTTCAGGCAGCCGGAATGCCGCCCGGGCGCTGGTGGATCAGCTCGTCGCCAACGGCGTCGAGCATGTCTTCGCGGTGCCGGGGGAGAGCTACCTGCCGGTGCTCGACGCGCTCCACGAATCGGGCATCACGATCACCGTTTGCCGCCAGGAGGGGGGCGCGGCGATGATGGCCGAGGCGCACGGCAAGGCGACGGGGCGCCCGGGCATCTGCTTCGTCACCCGCGGTCCCGGCGCGACCAACGCCTCGGCCGGAATCCACATCGCCCAGCAGGACTCGACCCCGATGATCCTGTTCGTCGGCCAGATCGAGCGGGGGCTTCGCGACCGCGAGGCGTGGCAGGAGGTCGATTACCGCGCCGCCTTCGGCCCGATCTGCAAATGGGCCACCGAGGTCGAGACCGGGGCGCGGATGCCGGAATACGTCTCGCGCGCCTTCCATGCCGCCACGGGCGGCCGCCCCGGCCCGGTGGTGATGGCTTTGCCCAAGGACATGCTGAAGGATGCCGTCCCCGGCCCTTCCGCCCCGGCCTTCGTGCCGGTCGAGGCCGCGCCCGGCGTCGAGGACCTGGAGCGGCTGGCCGCGCTCCTGAGCGAGGCTCAGGCGCCGTTCCTTCTGCTCGGCGGCAGCCGCTGGGACGAGCGGGCCTACGCCGACATCCGCGCCTTTGCGGAAAGCTTCGACCTTCCGGTCGCCACGAGCTACCGGCGCCTGCCGCTGTTCGACCCGCTCCACCCGAACTACGCGGGCGATCTCGGCCTTGCCGCCAACCCCAAGCTCGTCGCCCGGGTCAAGGCCGCCGACCTGCTGATCGTGCTGGGCGGGCGCCTCGGCGAGGTGGCGAGCCAGATGTATTCGCTCCTCGACATTCCGGCTCCGCGCACGCGGCTCGTCCACATCCATCCGGGACCGGAGGAACTCGGCCGGGTCTACGTCCCGCATCTGGCCATCAACGCCGCGCCGACCCGCATGGCCGCCGCACTCGCGCGCCTGCCGGCGCCGGCCGCCACGCCCTGGTCGGAGAGCGCCCGGGGCGCGCATGCCGACTATCGCGCCTGGAGCGAGACGGCGACGCCCCAGCCCGGCCCGGTCAATCTCGGCGCGGTGATGATCGCGCTTCGCGAGGCGCTGCCCTCCGACGCGATCCTGTGCAACGGCGCGGGCAACTACGCCGCCTGGATTCACCGCTTCTACCGCTTCCGGCGGCTGGCGACGCACATGGCGCCGACCTCCGGCTCGATGGGCTACGGCGTGCCCGCCGCGGTCGCCATGAAGCGGCTCCACCCGGAGCGGATCGTGGTCTCGATCAACGGCGACGGCGACTTCCTGATGAACGGCCAGGAATTCGCGACCGCCGTGCAGTACGGCCTCAACATCGTCTGCATCGTTGCCGACAATGCCAGTTACGGCACGATCCGCATGCATCAAGAGCGGGATTTTCCCGGCCGCGTCTGCGCCACCGACCTCGTGAATCCGGATTTTGCGGCCTATGCCCGCGCCTTCGGCGGCGTCGGCTTCACGGTGGAGCGGACCGAGGATTTTCCGGGCGCGCTCGATGCGGCGCTCGCCGCCGGGCGCCCGTCGATCATCCACGTGAAGTTCTCCGTGGATGCGATCGCGCCGGGAACGAGCCTCGCGGCCATCCGCGAGAAGGCTCTGGCGGGCGGGTAGACGTGCCTCCCGACACCCCGATGACCGCCCTTCCCTGCGCCGGCCGAGACCGTGTTTCACGCGGGTCGGCGACGTATTTCAAAGGACTATCTTTATCGTTCTGAAAGGCGCAGGGTGATCTGACCATCGGAACGGCGACCCTCAGGCTCCGATGGCTGAGGGCACATGATGTCCCCGCCTGGAATCAACAGGCGGAGATCATGGCGAATATCATTCAATTCAGTGAGAACGGCGGCACCTCGTCGTCCTATCGCCTCTATGATTTCGAAGGCGCCGGTCGCAAAGGGCCCGGACGCTTCATTCGCGCCACCACCGATGGTGAAGCGAAGGCTCATGCCTTGGCGCTCCTGAACGATCATCCGGTCGAGCTTTGGGACAGGGCACGCTTCATCGCGCGCTACTGGCCCGGTCTTCTTCCGATGGCCGCCTCACTGAGGTGCCATACTTGAACCGGCCCGGTTTTCATCCCGCAAACGACAACGTTCAGGGAGCCACGTCCATGGCCAACGAAAAGAAGCGCGGCAATCGTGAGACGAAGAAGCCGAAGAAAGCGGTGAGCAAGGTCATCGCCGCCGCACCGTCCACCAAGAACATCGTCTCCACGACCGTGAGATCCGCCACCCGCTGAGGCGTGCGACGACATCCCGATCCGCATGCCGTGCCGCTTTTCCAGAGGGCGCAAGCATGTGGCTAGGCTGCTCGATACTGGACCCCGGCGGTCTTGCGTTGTTGCTGCCGCCGAGGGCGGATCGGACGACCGTGCGCCTCATCCGGTTCGAGCAGCCGCTTCGTCGGCGAGGACGGTGCCACGCCGTTTCTGACGGATACGATCCGCAGTGCTTCGAAGGTTCGGCTGGATCGAACGGTTCCGGAACGGGCCGTCAGCTCAGCCGCCCGTGCGCGAAATCCCAATAGAGCTGCCGCGCCATGCGGAAGATCGGCCCCGGCTCGAAGCGCACGTCGTCGAGCCCGGTGACCGGGGCGACCTTGGCGAAGTTGCCGGCGGTGAAGACCTCGTCGGCACCGAGGAAATCCTCGTAGCGCAGCGTCTTCTCCACCACCGTGACGCCGGCCCCGCCCAGCAGCGCGAGGACGCGGGCGCGAGTGATGCCGGCGAGGAACGTGCCGTTCGGGACCGGCGTATAGACCACCCCGTCCCTCACGAAGAACGCATTGGCGTTGGCGAACTCGGCGACGTTGCCGAGACCGTCGAGCATCAGGCAGTTGCCGAAGCCGCGCGACAGCGCCTCGGTCAGCGCCCGGGCTCCGTTGGGATAGAGGCAGCCGGCCTTGGCATCGACGGGTGCCACCTCGATGGAGGGGCGGCGGAAGGGCGAGAGCGTCGCCCGGATGCCCGAGGGCAGCGGCATCGGCGCCGTGTAGAGCGACAGGCACCAGTTGGTGGAGGCGGGATCGAAGCGTACGCCCCCGGCGAAGCCGCTCTCGGCCCAGTACATCGGGCGGATGTAGAGTTCGGCCTCGGGCGCGAAGCGCGTCAGGCCCTCCGCGACGAGGCGCGTCCATTCCTCGACGCCGACCTTCGGCTCGAGTCCGAGCGCCGTGGCCGAGCGGTTGACGCGGGCCAGATGCAGGTCGAGGTCGGGCGTGACGCCCTCGAAGGCGCGGGCACCGTCGAACACCGTCGAGCCGAGCCACGCGCCGTGGGTGCGCGGCCCCATGATCCGGACGTTCCCGGGGTGCCACGCGCGCTCGAAGAAGGTCCAGGTGTCTTGGTTTGACGTGTCGTGATGGGATGGCGTCATCGCGGCCGGGCCTCCCTGCCCCTCAAGCGGCTTCGAGCGCGCCGCCGGTGCCGGCGCGGCGGCTCAGCATCCGCTTGGCCTTGCCCGCCGCGCGCAGGGCGAGCGCCACCACCTTCGGCTGCGTCTTCCGGCAGAAGGCGACCTTCCGCACGTAGCGCTCGACGTGCCAGTGGCAGACCGCGCCGCGGGGGATGAACAGCACGTCGCCGGCCCGGAAGGTCTTGGCCGGCGAGATCCCGTCGCTGATCGTGGCCGAGCCCTCGATGAAGTGGATCGTCTCGTCGATGTCGTAGTGCCACTCGAACCGGCCGGCGGTGCAGTCCCAGACCAGCGTCCAGGCCAGGCCGTCGGCGCTGCGCGAGAGCATCGTGTTGCGCGCCGTCGGCTGACCCTCGTGGATCCAGCTCGGCACGATCGGCGCGGCGCGCAGCTCGACCGAGGTCACGGACGGAATCATCGCGGTGTTCGACACGTCAGCCTCGCTGTCGGTGGACGGATATCCGGACCTGTTCCGGAGCAACCCAGCACACGGAGATCACGACCGGGCCGGATGGGCAAGTCGAAGGTCGCTTTATGATGAACGCGTTCGAGATCAGTCCAATCGATCGGATCGTCTGTTCAGTCGAGAGCGTCGACGAGATCCGAATTGAAACGGATGATCCGATTTGGGACGCGCTCCGGCGGTCGGAACATCTGGACGAAACGGCCGGGCCGGTCCGCGCGCGCCGCGCGCTCAACCCCTTTCCCCTTTGTGCAAGGCGCGCACAGGGCGCCGCGGAGCGGGACAGGGATCGACAGGGCGCGCGGCCGGTCATCCCGTTTCGGCACGGCCCCGTCTGGTCCCGGCCTTGCGCTTGCCGTCCCGACCCTGCGGTTCCTCGGACGACATCCCACCATGCGCAGCGAAACGATCGCCGTTCACGCCGGCTTCGACCAAGATCCGACGACGCACGCCGTGGCGGTGCCGATCTACCAGAGCGTGGCCTACGCCTTCGACAGCGCCGATCACGGCGCGGCCCTGTTCAACCTGGAGGAAGAGGGCTTTCGCTACAGCCGGATCGCCAATCCCACCGTCGCGGTTCTGGAGCGGCGCGTGGCGGAGCTGGAGGGCGGCCACGCCGCGCTCGCCGTCGCCTCGGGGCAGGCGGCCCTGCACTACGCCATCGCCACGCTGGCCGATCACGGCGGCAACATCGTCGCCGTGCCGCAACTCTACGGCACGACCCATACCCTGCTCGCCCACGTCCTGCCCCGGCAGGGCATCACCTGCCGCTTCGCCGCGAGCGACCGGGCCGAGGACATCGCGGCGCTGATCGATGGCGACACCCGCGCGGTCTATTGCGAATCGATCGGCAATCCGGCCGGCAACATCTGCGACATCGAGGCCCTGGCGGCCGTGGCCCACGCGCACGGCGTGCCCCTCGTCGTCGACAACACCGTGCCCACCCCGATCCTGATGCGGCCGATCGATTACGGAGCCGACATCGTCGTCGCCTCGCTCACCAAGTTCATGGGCGGCCACGGCACCACGCTCGGCGGCATCGTGGTCGATTCCGGACGCTTCGATTGGGCGGCCCACCCCGAGCGCTTCCCGATGTTCACCACCCCGGACGTCTCGTATCACGGGCTCATCTACGCCGAGCATTTCGGCCGCGGCGCCTTCGCGGCCCGCGCCCGCAGCGTGTACCAGCGCACCACCGGCGCGGTGCTGCCGGCGATGTCCGCCTTCCTGCTGCTCCAAGGCATCGAGACCGTGGCGCTCCGCGTCGAGCGCCATGTCGAGAATGCCCGCAAGGTCGCCGAGCACCTCCGGGCACACCCGCAGATCGCCTGGGTGAACTACGCGGGCTTTCCCGACAGCCCGAACCACCCGATGGCCCGCAAGTACCTGAAGGGCGAGGGTTCCTCGCTCCTCACCTTCGGCGTCGAGGGCGGGTTCGAGGGCGGCAAGGCGTTCTACGACGCCCTCAAGCTGGTCAAGCGCCTCGTCAATATCGGCGACGCCAAATCGCTCGCCTGCCACCCGGCCTCGACCACGCACCGGCAGATGACCCGCGACGAGCAACGGGTCGCGGGCGTCCTGCCGGAGACGATCCGGCTCAGCGTCGGCATCGAGCATATCGACGACATCCTGGAGGATCTCGACCAGGCGCTTGCCGCCGCGAGACCTGCCGCGCTCGCGGCCTGACCCTTTCCGCCCCGTTCGAAAGGAGACCCGCCATGCTGGATCTTGGTATCGCGAGAACGCATCCGGCGGAGCCGGACCGGGACACGTCGAGCGGGTTCGGCCAGCCCGACGCCGAGCCGGTGCCGTCCCTGCGGGTTGGCCTCCTCAACAACATGCCGGACGCCGCCCTCGTCCAGACCGAGCGGCAGTTCCGCGGCCTGATCGGCCCCAGGGCGGACTTGCGCCTGTTCAGCCTCGACAGCGTGAAGCGGGGACCGCTCGCCCGGGCACATCTCGACCGCTTCTACGAGCCCGGAGGCGCCCTCGCCGGGGCGGGCCTCGACGCCCTCGTGATCACCGGCGCCGAACCGAAGGCCGCACGCCTCGACGAGGAGCCCTACTTCGCGACGCTCGCGGGCGTGGTGGACTGGGCGGCCGCGACCGGCCTGCCGACCCTGTTCTCGTGTCTGGCCGCGCACGCCGCCGTGCTGCACCTCGACCGAATCGAGCGCCGCCGGCTGCCCGCGAAGCATTCCGGCGTCTACGACTGCACTGCCACCGCCGCCCACCCGCTCCTGGCGGGACTTCCCGCGCGCGTGCCGGTGCCGCATTCGCGCTGGAACGACCTGCCCGAGGCGGACCTGATCGCCCGCGGCTACCGGATCCTGCGCCGCTCGGAAGAGGTCGGCGCCGACCTGTTCGTGCGCGAGAAGAGCGGGGCCCTGATGGTCTTCCTGCAGGGCCACCCGGAATACGAGACGGACACCCTCGCCCGCGAATACCGCCGCGACATGGGCCGCTTCCTGGAGGGCGAGCGCGAGACCTGCCCGGACCTGCCCGAGAACTACTACGCCGAAGATGCGGCCCGGCACCTCGCCACCTTCGCCGGCTGGGCGCAGAGCCAGCGCTCGTCCGCCCTGCACGCCGAGTTTCCGACCATGGCCTCCACCCCGCCCCGGCCCAACGGCTGGCAGGAGGGCGCGGCCGGGCTGTTCTGCAACTGGCTCGGGCTGGTGGCGGCGCAGCGCGCCAGACCGCTCGCGGCTTGAGGGGGGCTATGGCGATGTCGGCCACTCCCCGCGCGGCGACGATCGAGGATGCCGCACCCGAAGCCGCCGGCCCGCCGCGCGCCTCCTCCAGCGCCGGCTGGATCGGCGCGCTGGCGCGCACGGCCCGGATCGACGCGCAGCCGCAGCGGATCTTCCCGCTCGTCCTCGACGAGGTCGCGCAGGCCCAGGGCGACGCGCCGGCCCTGATCGGCACCGAGGAGACCCTGAGCCACCGGGATTTCGCGAGCCGCCGCAACCGCTACGCCCGCTGGGCGCTGGCGCGGGGGCTGACCAGGGGCGATACCGTCGCCCTGCTGATGCGCAACGGCCCGGACTATCTCGCGATCTGGCTCGGCCTGAGCCGGGTCGGGATCTGCGTGGCTCTGCTCAACACCAACCTGCGCGAGCGCGGTCTCGCCCACTGCATCGCTGTCGCCGCACCGCGCCTGCTGATCGCCGGCACCGAACTCGCCGAGGCGTGGCAGGGCGCCCTGCCCCATCTCGACGCGCCGCCGGAGATCGTCTGGCAGGGACGGGACGCCGCCGCACCGCTCGCCGCCGCGGCCGCAGCCTTCCGCGACGCGCCGCTCGGCCCCGACGAGGCGCCCGCCGTGACGCTGCGCGACCCGGCGCTCCTGATCTACACCTCCGGCACCACCGGCCTGCCCAAGGCGGCCCGGGTGAGCCACCACCGGGTGATGATGTGGACGCACTGGTTCGCCGGGCTGATCGAACCGACGCCGCAGGATCGGATGTACGATTGCCTGCCGCTCTACCACAGCGTCGGCGGCGTGGTGGCACCGGGCTCGGTGCTGCTCGGCGGCGGCTCCGTGGTGATCCGCGAAAAGTTCTCGGCGAGCCGGTTCTGGGCCGACGTGGCATCGAGCGGCGCGACCCTGTTTCAATATATCGGCGAGCTGTGCCGCTACCTCACGCTGGCGCCCCCCGATCCGGCCGAGTACGCCCATTCCCTGAGACTCTGCACCGGCAACGGTATGCGGCCCGAGGTGTGGGAGGCCTTCCAGGCGCGCTTTGCCGTGCCGCGCATCCTCGAATTCTATGCCGCCACGGAGGGCACGCTCTCGCTCTACAACGTCGAGGGCAAGGTCGGCGCGGTGGGGCGCGTGCCTCCCTTCATGGCCCGGCGCTCCCCGGCCCTGATCGTGCGGCACGACGCGCAGACCGGCCTGCCCGCCCGCGATGCGGCGGGGCGCTGCATCCCCGCCGCGTTCGGCGAGGCCGGCGAGTTGCTCGGGCGGCTCTCGGACCGGGCCGAATACACCTTCGAGGGCTATACCAGCACGCAGGAGAGCGCGCGCAAGATCCTGCGCGACGTCTGCGCGCCGGGCGATGCCTGGATGCGCACCGGCGATCTGATGCGCCGGGACGCGCAGGGCTTCTTCTACTTCGTGGACCGGATCGGCGACACCTTCCGCTGGAAGGGCGAGAACGTCGCCACCACCGAGGTGGCCGAGGCGCTGCACCGGGTCGAGGGCGTGCGCGAGGCCAACGTCTACGGCGTGCCTGTGCCGGGGGCCGAGGGGCGGGCCGGCATGGCGGCGCTCGCCATCGGGCCGGATTTCGACCTCGCGCAGCTGCACGCCGCCCTGGCCCGGCGCCTGCCTCCTTACGCCCGGCCGCTCTTCCTGCGCCTGAGCGACGAACTCGGCCACACCGAGACCTTCAAGCAGAAGAAGGCGGCGCTCGCCGAAGAGGGCTTCGACCCGGCCCGGACCGACGATCCGCTCTACCTCGATCACGACGGCGCCTATCGCCGGATCGACGCGGCCCTGTACGCGGAACTCGCGGCCGGCACCCTGCGGCTGTGACGGAAGCGGGTCCGAGCGCCGAGCCTTGCTCAGGCCTCGGCGCGCGCTCCGATCCGACCGAGCCGGAGATAGCGCGGATTGAACAGGGCCGCCCGCTCCAGGGCCTGGAGGTTCGGAAGGGTGAGCCGGCGTCCCCTCAGCGCGATCAGCTGCTGCGCCCGCAGCGTCTGCAGCACGCGGCTGACATGGACCGGCGTGATGCCGACCAAGTCGGCGAGATCGGCCTGCGTCAGGGGAATGTCGCAGGCGTTGCCCTCCGTCTGACCGATCCCCCGCAGCCGGTGGAACAGTTCGCAGAACAGGTGGGCCAGACGCTCGGTGGCGGTGCGCCGGCCGAGGTTCAGCAGCCATTCGCGCTGCACCGCCGCGTCGACCAGCGCCTGCCGGTGCAGCGCGCGCATCACGCGGGGATGGGCGGACATCATCTCCTCGAAGGCCGCCAGCCGGATCTCGATCAGCGTCACCGCGCTGAGTGCGCCGATCGAGTGGTCCATCTCGGAGAGCATGTCCGTGTCGAAGCCGCGCAGGTCTCCGGGCAGGGACAGCGCCACCATCTGGCGGCGCCCGTCCGGGAGTTCCTTGTAGTGGTGCGCCCAGCCCGAGAGGAGGAGGCGCACCATCTGCGGGTCCTCGCCCTCGCGCACGATGATCGTGTCGGGCTCGTAGCGGCGCGCCGGCCGGCCCGCCAGGGCCTGCAAGGCGCGTCGATCGTCATCCGAGAGATGCGTGAGCGGCTCGAGCTTCGCCAAAAGGGGATCGAGCATGGAGGTTTCCTCGCAGCACAAGCCGGCCGGTGCCGCAGATCACATCGACGCCGATGCATGTGAGATCAGGTCGCGACGCCTTGCGCTAGACTGAAACACGCCGCCTGCGCATCGTAACCGGTTGCCAGGGTCCCTTGCCCCCGTTCTATTTCCACCGGCGCACGCCGGCATGGTCTCGATCTCGACCATTACGGGCTCGTGCTGGCGGATTTCGCACGCGCGGGTATGAGCCCGATCCTCTCCACCTTCGTCCTTGCAGACGCCCTCGGCGAGATGCTGATCGAGGTGCCTTTCTCCGGGCGTCTGTACGATCCGGAGCGGGCGCTTCGGCGCGACCAAACCACCCGCGCCCGCAACGCGTCGCGGGAGCCGGATTACCGCCGGGCCCCCGAGTCGCTTCAGGAACAGGGAAGGCCCTTTTTTGCCGAAACGGGCCACGTCGACATGGTGCGCGCCGATGCCGGCCTTGCGCCTCAGCGATCGGCGCCCGACCCCTCGCGCGCACGACCCGGTCCGGAGGATCTTCAAAGGGTGCCGGTCGGCGGCCATGACGTCGAAGCGCCGGATCGCCCCGCCCGAGGCCGACGCTTACGGCTCGGGCGGCGCGCCCGGGTTCTTCTCGGTGCGGTCGCGGTGGGCGGCGGCGCGGGCCAGCAGCAGCATCGTGACCGGCGTGGTCACGCTGATGAACACGCCGATCAGCGCATCGCGCAGGACGAACCGGCCCTCGATCAGCGAGAGCAGCAGCATCGACCCGGCCAGGATCAGGGCCGTGCCGAGGGTCGCGCCGAGCGTCGGGGCGTGGACGCGCTCGTAGAAGGTCTTGAGGCGGATGAGGCCGAGCGCGCCCGTGAGCGAGAAGCCGGCGCCGGCCACGGCGAGCGCCACCACGATCCAGGCGGCCCAGGCGGGCAGGTTCTCGCCGGTCACTGCACCACCTCGCCCTGCATCAGGAACTTGGCGAGCGCCACGGTCGCGGTGAAGCCGATCATGCCGAGGATCAGGGCGGCCTCGAAATAGAGCCCGCTGCCGGTGCGCATGCCGTGGACGACGATCGCCAGCATGCCGTTGAGGTAGAGCGTGTCGAGGCCGAGGATACGGTCCTGGGCGCGGGGGCCGCGCAGCATCCGCCACGTGGCGAGCGCCATCGCCAGCACCAGCATCCCCTGGGCGAGGCCGAGGCCCCAATCGAGGACGGAGACGGTCACGGCGCTCACGAGAAGATCTCCATCAGGGGGCGCTCGTAGCGGTCCTTCACCCGGCGGACCCAGTCGTCGCCCTCGCTATGGTCGAGGATGTGCATCAGCAGGCGCCCGGTATGGGAATCGTACTGAACCCAGAGCGTGCCGGGCGTGCCCGTGAGGATGATCGACAGCACGGACAGCCCGATCGGCTCGCGCAGGTCGAGGGGGACCGAGACGAAGCCGGTGCGCCGCTCGCCGCGGCGCAGGCCGAGGATGATCTTCGCCACGTCGATGTTGGAGCGCAGCATGTCGTAGAGGACGAGGGCGAGGAGCCGCAGGATCGTGCCGGGACGGCGCACCCGCACGCCCTTCGGCCGCAGGGCCCGCATCACGCCGGGCACCAGCAGGCCGAGTGCGAGGGCCATGAGCGCGCTGCCCGGGGTCAGCGGCGCGTTCAGGAGCAGCCACATCAGCGTGAGGCCGGCCGAGAGGCGCGGATACGGCACGAGGCGGGAAAGGGCTCGGCTCATGATCCCGCTCCCGTGGCCCCGTCGAGCACGGCGCGGATGTAGTCCTGCGGCTGCGCGAGCCAGCGCACGGTCTCCTCGGCGTAGGCCAGCGCGGGCCCGCCCCACAGAACGAGCGCCACGCAGGCCGCGAGAAGGCCGGCGAGCGCCGCAAATTCGGGCGAGCGCAGCCTCGGCGGCGGGTCGTCGTGGGGCACCCACAGGCTGAAGATGCCGAGCCGGACCAGGGGAACCAGTGTCCCGAGGCTGGACAGCGTCAGGGCGGCGATCAGCCCCCAGGACGCGGCCGTCATCGTCCCGCTCGCGAGCCCGGAGAACATCGCCAGCTTGCCGACGAAGCCCGCGAGCGGCGGGATGCCCGCGAGCATCAGCGTGCAGAGCAGGAAGCCGCCGCTGACGATCGCCACCGCGGCGGGCATCGCCCGGCCGATCTCGGTCGCGCCCGCATCGTCGAACGGGTCGCGGTACTCGTCGGCGAAGACGGGCTGGGCGGCGTCGGCCGGGTCGCGCCCGCGCTGGAGGATCTCGGCCAGCAGGAACAGCGCGCCGGCGGCGAAGGTCGAGCCCACGAGGTAGTAGAGCGCCCCCGACAGCGTGCCCTCGCGGCCGGTGCCGAGCGCCGCGAGCACGGTGCCCGACGAGATCATCACGGCATAGCCCGCCGCCCGGGTCAGTTCGCGGGCGGCCATGATGCCGACCGTGCCGTAGGCGATCGTGGCCAGCCCCGCGGCGAGGATCCAGGTCTGCCCGAAGCCTTCCGAACTGCCCGCGCCGAACAGGAGCAGGCTGAGGCGGACCACGACGTAGACGCCGACCTTGCTGAGGATGGCGAGGATCGCCGCCGCCGGGGCGGTGGCGGCGGCATAGGTCGTCGGCAGCCAGAAGCCGAGCGGCCAGGCGCTGCACTTGATGAGGAAGGCGATGCCGAGGACGGCGCAGCCGATCTCGAACAGGGTCGTCTCCGCCGAGGGCGCCGCGAGGCGCCGGGCGAGGTCGGCCATGTTGAGGGTGCCCATGGTGCCGTAGATCAGGCTGACGCCCACGAGGAAGAAAAGCGAGGCGACGAGGTTGACGGCGATGTAGCCGAGCCCCGTGCGGATGCGCGTCTCGCCCGAGCCGTGCAGCACGAGCCCGTAGGAGGCCGCCAGCATCACCTCGAAGAAGACGAACAGGTTGAACAGGTCGCCGGTGAGGAAGGCGCCGTTCACGCCCATCAGCAGCAGCAGGAACAGGCCGTGGAAGCGCGGCCCCGCGCGGCTCCAGCGGGCGAAGGAGAAGACGAGGGCGGCCAGGCCCAAGAGGCTCGCGAGCACGAGCATCATGGCCGAGAGCCGGTCGGCCACCAGCACGATGCCGTAGGGTGCGGCCCAGTTGCCGAGGCGGTAGACCTCCGCGGCGGTGCCGACCCGCACGAACAGGGCGATCGCGGTCGCGAGCTGCACCAGCACCGTGGCGGTGGCAAGCCCCTCCTTCAGGCGGCGGCGGCGCTCGTCGAGCAGGAACATCACGCCGGCCACCGCGATGGGCAGCACGATCGGCAGGATGACGAGGTGGTCGGCCCAGGTGCCGAGGGTTTCGTTGTTCAAGGATCCTGCGGTCATGGATGCGGATTCCCCGGATGGGGCTCGGCCTCGTGCGGCTCGCGGCCGTCGACATGGTCGTTGCCGGTGACGCCGCGGGCGGCCAGCAGCACGACGAGGAACAGGGCGGTGAGCGCGAAGCTGATCACCAGGGCGGTCAGCACCAGGGCCTGGGGCACCGGATCGTCGACCGAGACCACCTCGGCGCCCTTGCCCAGCACCGGCGGCGCGCCGACCGTCAGCCGGCCCATGGCGAAGATGAACAGGTTGACCGAGTAGCTCAGGAGCGACAGCCCGAGCGCGACCTGGAAGGTGCGCGGGCGCAGCATCAGCCAGACGCCCGAGGCGGCGAACAGGCCGATGCCGATCGAGAGGACGATCTCCATCAGGCGGTCTCCCTCTCTTCGATCCGCTCCGCCTCGGCCTCCGCGCTGCGGGTGCGGCGCAGGGACTGGTGCGCCAGCGCGACCAGCATCAGCGCGCTCGCGCCCACCACGAGCACCATGATCCCGAGATCGAACAGCAGGGCGCTCGCGGCCGGAATCTTCCCGACCAAGGGCAGCTCCCAATAGGCGAAGTAGGTGGTGAGGAACGGCCGCCCGAACAGCCAGGAGGCGGCGCCGGTCAGGACCGAGATCAGCAGGCCGAGGCCGATCCACGAGATCGGCTGGATGCGCAGGCGCTCCTCCACCCACTGCGCCCCGTGGGCCATGTATTGCAGGGTGAAGCCGATGGTGAGCGCGATGCCCGCCGCGAAGCCGCCGCCCGGCAGGTCGTGCCCGCGCAGGAACAGGTGCAGGCACAGCAGCACGATGAAGGGGAACAGCCACGTCATCACCACCTGCGGCACCAGCATGGCGTCGGCGGTTGTGTCGCCGGGCTTCCGGCCCTCGCGGGCGCGGTCGTAGGCGTCGTGGTGGTGCTGCTGCTTGGGCCGCTCCAGGCTGTCGGGCGCCGGGCGGAACCGGCGCAGCAGCGCGAACACCGTGAGCCCGACCACGCCGAGCACCGAGATCTCGCCGAGCGTGTCGAAGGCGCGGAAATCGACGAGGAGCACGTTGACGACGTTGCGCCCGCCCGCCTTCGGATAGGCCTCCTCCACGAACCAGCGGGCGATGCCGTCGCCGGCCGGGCGGGTCATCACCGCGTAGGCCAGCCCCGCCATGCCGAGGCCGACCGCGGCGGCGATGCCGAGATCCATCAGCCGGCGGCGGCGCGCCCGCGCCCGCTCCGAGGCGGGCGCGGGGATGTCCGCGTCGCGCTTGGGCAGCCAGCGCAGGCCGAGCAGCAGGAGCACGGTGGTGACGATCTCGACCAGGATCTGCGTCACCGCGAGGTCGGGGGCCGAGAGCCAGAGGAAGGTCAGGCTGCTGACGAGGCCGGCGCCGCCGACGAAGATCGTCGCCGTCAGGCGGTGATACTTCGCCCGCTCCGCCGCGCCGACGGCGCAGGCGGCGCCGACGATCCACATCAGCGCGAAGGCCGGATCGAAGCCCGTCTGGTGAACGGCGACCGGCAGGGCGAAGCCGCGGATCACTCCCACGCCCAGCGACGCCACGAGGGCCGTGAGAAACAGGATGCGCAGCTGCGCCTGCAGGCGCTCGGCCCCCGCGACCCGCTCCAGCCAACGGGCTCCGACGGTGAGGCCGGTCATCGTCCGCTCGAACAGCCAGCCGCCGTCGAGCCGGTCCATCAGCCAGGGGCCGCCGCGGGGGTTGGTGTTGATGCGCCGCCCGAACAGGAAGTAGAGCGCCACGCCGCCGAACAGCGCGATCATGCTGAGCGCCAGCGGCGCGTTGAAGCCGTGCCAGATCGCGAGGCTGTAGGAGGGCGAGGCCGCCCCGAACACCGCCTGCACCGCCCGCTCCAGGGCCGGCCCGATGGTCAGGTTCGGCACGAGGCCGATGGCGATGCAGGCCAGCACCAGCATCTCGATCGGGATGCGCATCCAGCGCACCGGCTCGTGCGGGGTGTGCGGCAGGTCGTGGGGCGGGCGTCCGAAGAAGGTCTGGCGGATGAAGCGCAGCGAGTAGAGCATCGTGAAGGCGCTGGCCAAGGTCGCCAGCACCGGCAGGGCGTAGTGGAGCGGGTGGTCGTCGATGTTGTCGACGGCCTCCGACAGGAACATCTCCTTCGACAGGAAGCCGTTCAGCAGCGGAACGCCGGCCATCGCGGCCGCCGCGACCATCGCCAGCGTGCCCGTATAGGGCATGGCCCGCCACAACCCGGAGAGGCGGCGCATGTCCCGCGTCCCGGTCTCGTGGTCGATGATGCCGACCGCCATGAACAGCGAGGCCTTGAAGGTCGCGTGGTTCACCGTGTGGAAGATCGCCGCGACCACGGCCAGCGGCGAGTCGAGCCCGAGCAGCAGGGTGATCAGCCCGAGATGGCTGATGGTGGAGTAGGCGAGCAGGCCCTTCAGGTCGTGCTGGAAGATCGCGCTCCACGAGCCGATCAGCAGCGTCGCCATGCCGAGCCCGCCGACGATCCAGTACCAGCTCTCCGTGCCCGACAGCACCGGCCAGAGCCGGATCATCAGGAAGATGCCGGCCTTCACCATCGTGGCCGAGTGCAGGTAGGCGCTGATCGGCGTCGGCGCGGCCATCGCCCGCGGCAGCCAGATGTGGAACGGGAACTGCGCCGACTTGGTGAGCGCGCCCGCGAGCACCAGCACCAGGGTCGGCAGGTAGAGCGGGCTGTTGCGGATGGTGTCGCCCGAGGCCAGCACGGTGTCGAGGTCGTAGCTGCCGACGATGCGCCCGATCAGGATGGTGCCGACCAGGAGGCAGAGGCCGCCGGCCGCCGTGATCGTGAGCGACATGCGCGCGCCGTCACGGGCTGCGGCGTTGTCGTACCAGTAGCCGATGAGCAGGAACGAGACGATGCTCGTCAGTTCCCAGAACAGGACGAGCTGGATCAGGTTGCCGGCCAGAACGATGCCGAGCATCGCGCCCACGAAGGCCAGAAAGTAGGAGAACAGCCGCGGCACGGGATCGGCGGCGGCCATGTAGTAGCGCGCGTAGAGCACCACCAGCGTGCCGATGGCGAGCACCAGGACCGCGAAGAGCCAGGCGAGCCCGTCGAGACGCAGGACGAGATTGACGCCGAGACTCGGCAGCCACTCGACGGTGTGGACGACCCGGCCGCCCGCGGAGAGCTGCGAGGTCAGCGCCAGGATGCAGCCGAGGCAGATCAGCGTGACGAGCCCGGTGAGGGCGGCGGCGGCGTTGCGCGCCCGGCTCGGCAAGGCACCCACGAGCACGGCCCCGGCGAAGGGCAGGACGGAGGCCGTGGCGAGAAGAGCGTTGGACGACATCAACCCTGGCGAGATGGAGGCTCGGGACCGGCCCGACGGGGAGGTTGGCTCGGATCGGCATGCCGGGACGACCCGCCCGACGGGCGGGACGGCACGCAAATGGCACGCGAGTGTGATCAGGGCATACCCGGTCGGGGGGGCGGACACGAAAGCGGAATCGATACCCGTGATTGCGTCGCGTGAGAAACCGCACATGACGCGGCGGTCTCTCGGGTTTCGCGCAGGGGTCCCGCCATGGCCACGCCGCCACCGCTGCGCCACAGGAACGGTCCGCAATCACGGCGGACTTTTCGCAAGCGCCGCCGCGGGCGGGGGAAACTCAAAGGGGGAAGGCTGTCAGTGCCCGTTCGAGCGCCTGCCGCGCCATCTGCCGCGCGGCGCTCTCGTTCTGCGCCTCCGAGGCGATGTCGGGCACGCGGACGGTGGCAGCCACTTCGACGAAGCCGCGATCGGCATCGGTCGGGTCGAACAGCACCCGCACCACGACCTGACGCTGTCCTTCGTTCACCGCCTGCCTCTCCTGGGTCATCCGAACCGGCATCCGCATCATCCTCTCTCGAGCCGTCCGCGCGGTCGCGCTTCCGGCGTTGCCGCAGTCAAACGGAAAGACCTGCCAAGTGTTGCCTGCGCGAGCCGGGGCCGGAGCCGAGGCGATCGGCCGCGTGGATGAAAATTCAGATCGGCCCTGAACGATGTTTGCCGAATTCGGAACGGAATTGACGGGCAAGTCCCGAAATCTCCAGGCTTGCCGCCGCAATTGTCCGGCAGTGGGCCAGAAATCCCGTTCTGGAACGTGTTTTGGCGGGCACGGGCCTTGCTGAACGGGGCGGGAGATCAATCGCGAGGGACCGTGCCGAAGGGCCGGTCGCCGCATCCCGGCCTTCGATCGAACACGCTCGTTCGCAGGCCCACCGAGTACGGGGCCCAGCCATGGAAGCGAGAAAAGCGCCCACCGTCGTCGTCATCGGCCTGGGCTATGTCGGCCTGACCCTGTCGGTCGCGCTCGCCCGCCGGGGCGTCCAGGTCTACGGCGTCGAGAAGCGGGCCGAGGTCGTCGAGAAGACCAATGCCGGGGTGCCGCACTTCGCCGAGGTCGGCCTCCAATCCGCGCTCGCCGACGTGGTGCGCAAGGGCCGCTTCGTCGCCAGCACGACGACGGCGGAGGTGCCGGGCGCGGAGTACTACATCATCACCGTCGGCACGCCGCTCCACCCGCAGTCCCACGAGCCCCGCCTCGACATGATCGAGGAGGCGACCCGCGAGGTGGCCGAGCACTTCTCGGAGGGCGCGACGGTGATCCTGCGCTCGACCGTCCGCATCGGCACGACCACCGGCGTGGTGAAGCCGATCCTCGAGCGCACCGGCAAGTCCTACCACCTCGCCATGTGCCCGGAGCGGACGCTCGAGGGCGACGCCATGCGCGAACTCATCAACCTGCCGCAGATCGTCGGCGGCGAGACGCCCGAGGCGACCGACAACGCCGCCACCCTGTTCAGCCGCCTCACGCACACCATCGTCCGGGTCGCGAGCCCGGAGACGGCGGAGATGATCAAGCTCGTCGACAACACCTCGCGGGACGTCCGTTTCGCCTTCGCCAACGAGGTGGCGCGGGCCTGCGACGCGCTCGGCATCAACGCCAACGACGTGATCCGCTACGGCAAGCTCGGCTACACCCGCACCAACGTCGCCGCACCCGGCCTCGTCGGCGGGCCCTGCCTGGAGAAGGACCCGCACATCCTGCTCTCCTCGGTCGCCGGCCAGGGCATCAATCTCGAGATCACCGCCGCCTCCCGGCTGGTGAACGAGCGCCAGCCCTGCGAGACCGTGGGCAACATCCTGCAGCGGTTGAAGGCGCGCCGCGCCGGTCCCTACCGGGCGGTCGTGGCCGGCCTCGCCTTCAAGGGCCGGCCGGAGACGGACGATCTGCGCGGGTCGATGTCGCTGCACGTCATCCGCGAGATGATGGCCAGCGAGCAGTTTTCCGAGATCCGGGTCTACGACAGCGTCGTGCCCATGGAGAACATCCGGGCGATCTCGTCCGGAATTTCGCCTTACGAGGACCTGCATACGGCCTGCGAGGGCGCGGACGTGCTCGTCATCGCCAACAATCACCCGGAATATTCGAAGCTCGACCTCGAAACCATCATCGGCACCATGTCGGATGACGCCTTCGTTTACGATTACTGGAACAACCTCAGCGAGATGCCGGCGGAGGTTCTGGAGCATCGTTACGTCACCGTCGGCAACCTCGTAGGCAAGTTCCAATGAGCACAGTGGCTGTTACCGGCGCGGGCGGTTTCATCGGCGCGCACCTGACCCGGGCGCTCCTCGCCGAGGGGCACACGGTCGTCGCGATCGACAACTACATCCGCGGCCAGGAATCGCGCCTGGCCGGGGCGCAGGGCGCGATCCGGCGGGTGACGCTCGACGTGCGCGACAAGGAGGCCCTGGTCGAGGCGCTCGCCGGCGTCGAGTGCGTCTTCCACCTCGCCGCCGTCAACGGGACGGAGAATTTCTACAAGCAGCCGCAGCTCGTTCTCGATGTCGGCGTGCGCGGGGCGCTCGCGGTCTCGGAGGCCTGCATCGAGGCCGGCGTGCCCGATCTCGTCGTCGCCTCCTCGGCCGAGGTCTATCAGACCCCGCGGGTGGTGCCGACGAACGAGGACATCGAGATGGTGATCCCGGATTCGCTCAATCCGCGTTATTCCTACGGCGGCTCGAAGCTGATCTCGGAACTGATCGCCTTCAACTATTGCCGGGACAAGCTGCGCAAGGTCCAGGTCTTCCGGCCCCACAACGTCTACGGCCCGGACATGGGCTGGAAGCACGTCGTGCCGCAGCTGATCGAGAAGATCGTCGCGGCGGGCGACGGCGGCTCGATCACGCTCCAGGGCGACGGCAGCGAGACGCGGGCCTTCTGCTACGTCGATGACGTCGTGGACGGCATCGTCCGCATGTGGCGGTCGGGCGAGACGATGAACGTCTACCATATCGGCTCGAACGAGGAGGTCGCGATCCGCGATCTCGCCCGGATCACCGCGGAAGCGATGGGCACCCGCGTCGCGCTGATCGCCGGTCCGGCCGCTGCCGGGGCGACGCCGCGCCGCTGCCCCGATATCGGCAAGATGCAGGCGATCGGCTACGCGCCCTCCGTCTCCCTGGTTCAGGGCATCGAGCGCACGGTCGCGTGGTACCGCGCGAACCCCGCCCCGACCGATGCCAACCCGCTTCTGTAAGGGCCGACCCATGGACAGCTTGGCGGGCAAGACCGTCTTCGTCGCCGGACATCGCGGCCTCGTCGGCAGCGCCCTGGTGCGGCGTCTCAGACGTGAGGATTGCGAGATCCTCACCGCCACCCGGGCGGAGCTGGACCTGTGCGACCAGGCTGCCGTGCGCGCCTGGATGCGGGACCGCCGGCCGGACGCCGTCTTCCTGGCGGCGGCCAAGGTCGGCGGCATCCTCGCCAACGCGACCTATCCCGCCGACTTCCTCTACGAAAACCTGATGATCGAGGCCAACGTCATCGAGGCGGCCTTCCGCGCGGAGGTGGCCAAGCTGCTGTTCCTCGGCTCCAGCTGCATCTATCCGAAATTCGCCGAGCAGCCGATCGTCGAGGGAAGCCTCCTGACCGGGTCGCTGGAGCCGACCAACGAGTGGTACGCGATCGCCAAGATCGCCGGCATCAAGCTGGCCCAGGCCTATCGCAAGCAGCACGGCCGCGACTTCATCTCGGCCATGCCGACCAACCTCTACGGGCCGGGCGACAATTTCGACCTGAACTCGAGCCACGTCCTACCGGCCCTGATCCGCAAGGCGCACGAGGCGCGCTTGAACGGGGCGAAGGAGATGGTGATCTGGGGCACCGGCTCGCCGCGCCGCGAGTTCCTGCACGTCGACGACTGCGCCGACGCCTGCGTCCACCTGATGAAGACCTACTCGCAGGACGAGCACGTCAATGTCGGCTCGGGCGAGGACATCCCGATCTATGACCTGACCCGCTTGGTCTGCGACGTGGTCGGGTTCGAGGGTGAGATCGTGCGCGATCCGAGCAAGCCCGACGGCACCCCGCGCAAGCTGATGTCGGCGGACCGGCTGAGGGGTCTCGGCTGGGAGCCGAAGGTCCCGCTGCGCGAGGGCATCGCGCAGACCTATGCTTGGTTTCGCGAAAACGTGGCCGATGCCTGAGACTGATGGGAGCGCGCGTATGAGTGATGCAGCCGCCATGCCGATGTCCGAGCCCTACGCGCTCAGGATCAACCGGAACGATCCCCACCTCGTCGCCTCGGATGGGCGGGCCGGGCATCGCCTGCCCGCGACCCGCATCCTCGGCGTGCCGGTGAGCGTCATCGACATGCCGATGGCCGTGCGCACCATCATCGACTGGGCGCTGACCCGACGCACCAGCATGATCTGCGTGCGCGACGTGCACGGGATCATGTGCGCCCAGGAGCAGCCCGACCTGCGGGCCGCCCACGAGCGCGCCAGCATGATCACGCCGGACGGTGCGCCCCTCACCATCATCAGCCGCCTCCTGCGCGCGCACGGCACCGGCCGCGTCCCCGGCCCCACGCTGATGGAGGAGATGTTCGCGGCGACCCAGGGCACGGGCATCCGCCACTACCTCTACGGCGGCAAGGAGGGCGTGGCCGAGCAGGTCGCGGCCAACTTCGCCCGTAAATATCCCGGCAGCGAGGTCTGCGGCCTCGAATGTCCGCCCTTCGGGACCGTGTCTCCGGAGCGCGACGCGGGGCTCACCGACGCCATCCGGCGGGCCGAGCCGCACATCGTCTGGGTCGGCATGTCGACGCCCAAGCAAGACATCTGGATGAACGACCACCTCGACCGCCTGCCGGGCATGGTCCTGATCGGGGTCGGCGCGGCCTTCGACTTCCATTCCGGCGCGGTCAAGCGCGCGCCGAAACTCATGCAGGCGCTGGCGCTGGAATGGCTGCACCGGCTGATGAGCGAGCCGCGGCGCCTGTGGCGGCGCTACCTCGTGATGGCCCCGGCCTTCCTCTGGAAGATGGCCCGCCAGCCCGAACCGCGCAATTCGTGACGGCCCCGGCCATGCGCGTCCTCATCGTCCACAATCACTATCAGATCCGGGGCGGCGAGGACGCGGTGGTGGCGCACGAGGCGGAGGCCCTGGCGCGCGCCGGCTGCACCGTCGAGACGCTGACCTTCCACAATGACGAGATCCGCACGCCGCTGGACCGGCTGCGCACGGCCTTCGAGGCGCCGCACGCGCCCCGCGGCGTCGCCCGCGTGGTGGAGGCGGTGCGCCGGTTCGGGCCGGACGTGGTTCACGCCCACAACACCTTCCCGCTGGTCTCGCCCGCCATGCACGGCGCCGTGCGGGCGCTGGGACCGGTGACGGTGCAGACCCTGCACAACTTCCGCATCGCCTGCGCGGGCGCCCTGCTGATGCGGGACGGCGCACCCTGCGAGACCTGCGTCACGGGCTCGCCCTACGCCGCCGTGCGCCACGCCTGCTACCGCGGATCGCGGCTGGGCACGCTTGCGGTCGCGCGGATGATCGACCGCCACCGCAAGGCGGGAACCTGGACGCGGGATGTCGACGCCTTCGTCGTCCTCACCGAATTCGCCCGGGGCCGCTTCATCGCGGCGGGGTTGCCGGAGCAGCGCCTCTTCGTGAAGCCGAACGGCCTGCCCGATCCCGGTCCACCCCCTGCGGGACCGCGCGAGGGAATCCTGTTCGCCGGCCGTCTCAGCCCGGAGAAGGGCGTCGCGGTGCTGAAGCAGGCGGCCGCGGGGCTGTTGCTCCCGATCGACGTCGCCGGGGACGGCCCGCTGCGCGACACGCTGGAGGGCGCGCCCGGACTCACCCTGCTCGGCGCCCTGCCCCCGGCGGCGATGCGCGCCCGCATGGGCCGGGCCGCCGCCCTGGTCGTGCCCTCGCTTTGGTACGAGGGGCTGCCCATGGTGGTGGCCGAAGCCTTCGCGGCGGGCACGCCGGTGATCGCCTCGCGCATCGGCGCGCTGGCCGGTCTCGTCGAGGACGGCGTCACGGGTCTGCTCGTGACGCCCGGCGATCCCGTCGATCTCGCCCGCGCGATCGAGCGGCTGGCCTCCCGGCCTGACGAGGCGCGCCGCATGGGCGAAGCGGCGCGGGCGGCCTACCTGCGTGACTGGACCGAGGAGGCGACGACCGCTGCGCTCATCGCCCTCTACCGGCGGGCGCTGGCGGCCCGTGCGGCTCCGCAGCGCGCCATCGCCTGACGTTTTTCTCGCGGATCGCGCGATACGGGCGCCGGAACGGGACGGCGCAGGGCGCCCCCGGCCCGACCCCGCTGGACGGGAGGCCTAATCCCAGGTCCGGTATCTCGGCCGCTGCCGTTCGATCTGGTTCAGGCGTTGCTCGGGATCGAAGGAGTCGTAGTAGGGCGCATTCTTCAATTCATAGATGATGAACGCCAAGCTCAGCAGGCCGACGCCGATAGCTCCATAGATCATCAGCGACGACGCCACGACGGTCACCCCGCTTTATCAATCTTGCCGGCTTGAATTAACCATTCCGTGGATCTGACGGCAAGCGAGGATGGAGGTCCGGCCAAGTTGACCTGCATCGGGCCTGACGCCCTCTCAGAGCGTGGATTCGCGGGACGACTCGGACGAGGCCGTGGCGCGGGCCTCGGCCCGGGCGATGGCCGCGCTCACCAGGGCCTTCGAGGCGTGAAGCGTGCCGAGTTCGACCGCCGACATGGCGAGCATCACCGGCAGAAGGTTCTCTCCCGGGCCGCCGTCGTCGCGGAACAGGCGCAGGTCGTCGTCGGGCTTGAGGCCGACGCTGCCGGCGATGCGCGCGGCGTAGTTGCGGATGCGCGTTTCGTCGCTGGCGCAGACCGGGGCAGGCAGGCTGAGATCGAGCAGGCTGCCCTTCGGCAGGGAGGCCGCGATCGACGGCAGCGCCGCCGCCTCCGCCATCATCCGATCGGGGGCGAGCAGGGCGGCAGGATCGGCCGCACCGGAGCGGATGGGCGCAGGAGGCGCAGCCTCGGCCCCCCGCTTCGCCGTGGAAGGCGTCGGAACGAGGCCGGTCGCGATGTCGGCGGTCGGACGCGGTAGGGACGCGGTCCGGACGGCGCGGCCCGGATGCCCGGCCAGCCGGGCGCGGGCGGACCAGGGCTGCACCCGCAGCGCTCCCGCCGGTGCGGGCGCGGCGGCCCGCGCCACGCCGCCCCGCCCGTGGCGGGCGAGGAAGCGGGCGCGCAGGGTGCCGCCGATGCCCTTCGGCGCGACCGCGCTCGACACGGCCGGCCCTCTCGGCCGCCGTGCCGGCCCCGCTGCGGCCGCGGAGACGGCGGGACGCACCGAACCGCACTCGGCCGGCGCCCAGCGCCGCACGATGGCCAGGGCCGAGCGGCGGCCATAGTCGCGCCGGTAGCGGCGCAGGAGCTGGACCGCCGCGTCGGCGCTGTCCGCGGCGGTGGCGAAGCCGGTATGGCCCTCGGCGTCGCCGCCGAGTTCGCCCGACCAGCGGGCCTGCTTGATGCACCAGTAATTGTTGAGCCGCACGCAGCGGGCGACGAAGCGCGGCTCCTCCGCCGCGTGCCGCACGACGAAGGCCAGCGAGGTCGGCGCGAGGTTCTCGCCCGCCTGGACGCGCCAGTTGGAGACCGCCCGCGCCACGAGGCTGAAGCTCGGCGCGGGCTCCGGCGCCGCCGGGGCGCTCCGGGGCAGCGCCGGAAGACGCGCCCACGCGCTCGCTGCCGCGGGCTCGATCCGCGGCATCAGGGCCGTCAGGGCAAGGAGCGTTTCGAGAAGCACGCGGCGCGTCCCCGGTCACGGTGCATCAGCTCGACCGTACGACCGGAAACGGTGCCGGCGGCCAAAGGGTTCGCCGGGCCGGCCCGGCCGAAGGGTCGCCCTCAATCGTCGTCCAGCTCCGCCGCGAGCTGGCGCGGCCGCACGTAGTGCGTGAGGCGGCCCGTGCCGTCGCCGATGCCGGACCAGTCCTCGGCGTCGAACTCCAGAACGGCCAGGGCCGCTGTCGGGAATTTTTCGCGCAGATCGCGCTGGAGATCCTTCGGCCCCTGCCCCACGAGGCGCAGCGCCAGATCGCCGAGGCCGGGATTATGGCCGATCACGAGGAGGCTCGTCGCCTCCGCCGGGGCGGAGCGGATCGCATCGAGGATGCGCCCGGCGGACGCCTCGTAGATCGAGGGCACCGTCTCCATCGGCGTGTCGTCGAGCTCGGCCCGCACCGCTTCCCACGTCTCCTGGGTGCGCCGCGCCGGCGAGACCATGGCGTGCTCGGGCTTCAGGCCTTCCCGGGCGATGTAGGCGCCCATCAGCGGCGCCGCCTTGCGCCCGCGCTCCCCGAGCGGCCGGTCGATGTCGGCCGCGCCCGCCGGATAGGCCGACTTGGCGTGGCGCAGGAGCAGGAGACGGCGCATCACTGGAAGCCCACCACGGCGTGCGGGACGTAGGGCGCTTCGAGCCGGGCGATCTCGTCCTCCGTCAGGCGAAGCGCGAGGGCGGCCACCGCGTCGTCGAGATGCTGCGGCTTCGAGGCACCGATGATCGGCGCGGCCACGCCCGGCTTCTGGAGCACCCAGGCCAGCGCCACCTGCGCCCGCGGAACGCCGCGCTCCCGCGCCACCGCCGCCACCGTCTCGACGACCCGGCGGTCGGCTTCGGCGGTGGCGTCGTAGAGATTCTTGCCCACGAGGTCGCTCTCCTGCCGGGCGCTGCCCGCGTCGAAGTCTCGGGTCAGCCGACCGCGGGCGAGCGGGCTCCAGGGCAGCAGCGGGATGCCCTGGTCGGCGCAGAGCGGCAGCATCTCCCGCTCCTCCTCCCGGTGCAACAGGTTGAGGTGGTTCTGCATGGTGGAAAAGCGCGTCCAGCCGTTCCGGTCGGCGGTGTAGAGCGCCTTGGCGAATTGCCAGGCGAACATGGAGGAAGCGCCGATGTATCGGGCCTTGCCCGCCTTCACCACGTCGTGGAGCGCTTCCAGCGTCACCTCGATCGGTGTGCCGTAATCCCAGCGGTGGATCTGGTAGAGATCGACGTAGTCGGTCCCGAGCCGCTTCAGCGAGGCGTCGATGGCCGAGAAGATCGCTTTTCGCGACAGGCCACCGGAGTTCGGCTGGCCTTTGAGCGGGTAGTAGACCTTGGTCGCCAGCACGAGGCTGTCGCGATCCGCGAAGTCCTTGAGCGCGCGGCCGACGATCTCCTCCGAGGTGCCGTCGGAGTAGTAATTCGCGGTGTCGAAGAAGTTGATGCCGAGATCGAGCGCCCGGCGGATCAGTGGCCGGCTCTCCTCCTCGCCCATCGTCCAGGGATGTGGGCCGCGCTCCGGTACGCCGTAGGTCATGCAGCCGAGGCAGAGCGGCGACACGTCGAGGCCGGTGCGGCCGAGCTTTCTGGTCTTCATGGCGGAGCATCGTGCTGTGAGAGCGACGCGCCCTTAGATGGGGCGTCAGTGCGGATCGTCACCGCGGCGGCCCGCAGTTCACGATTTGTGAAACCGGCCGTCTTCGCGAACAAACCCGGCTTGCAAAAAGATTGCGCACAACTCATGGAAGGGGAGCGCCCAGCTTGGCGTGATTCCAGACTGAGAGAGTGTCCCATGGTCCGTCTCCGCATGCTCCTCGGTTGTACGGCAGCGCTCGGCTGCCTCATGGGCGCGGCCCACGCCGAGGAGGCCGATCCGGCCGCCATCGTGGCCGGGATGTTCGCGGCCGGCGGCAATCAGGCCGGCGTGCGCGCCAGCGGCGCCAAGGGCGTCTGCCTCAAGGGCGAATTCACCCCGGCGCCCGGCGCCGCCGCCCTGTCCAAGGCACCGCATTTCCAGAAAGCGGTACCGGTCACAGCGCGCTTCTCCATGGGCGGCAGCAACCCGAAGGTTTCGGACAAGGCCAAGCCCGTCACCCGCGGCTTCGCGATGCGGATGAGCGACCCATCCGGCGACATGGTGTTCGTAGTGGTCTCCGCGCCCGTCTTCTCGACGCGCACGCCGGGGCAGCTCCTCGCCGCTCTCCAGGCCCGTGCGCCGGGGCCGGACGGCAAGCCGGATGCCGAGAAGGTCAAGGCCTTCGTGGCGGCAAACCCGGAGACGACGCGCCAGGCGGCCTGGCTCAACGCCCGGCCGGTGCCGGCGAGCTTCGCGGGCGTCGATTACTGGGGCGTCCACGCCTACACGCTCACCAACGCGAAGGGGGAAGCCAAGACGGCGAAGCTGAAGTTCGTGTCGGCCGACAAGGCGGGTCTCAGCGACGACGAGCTGAAGGCCAAGCCCGACAGCTTCTACGCCGACGAGCTGAAGGAGCGCCTGGGCCGGGGTCCGGCCCGCTTCGACCTCGTCGCCATCCTGGCGGAGCCCGGCGACCCGACCGCCGATCCGACCGTGCAGTGGCCGGAAGAGCAGCGGAAGACCGAGGCGCTGGGCACCCTGGCGATCACGGCCATCGAGCCGGACGCCACCTGCGATGCGCGGACGTTCGACCCGGTGGTGGAACTGCCGGAGGGCGTCGCCGGCCCGAGCGACGACCCGATGTTCGCGATCCGCTCCCCTGCCTACGCGGTCTCGCTCTCGCGCCGGACGAATTGACCGCCCACGGGGGCAGGGGCGGCTCAGCCGCCCCTGCCCTCCCGGCGCATCATGAAGGCGAGCTTCTCGAACAGGCCGACATCCTGCTCGTTCTTCAAGAGCGCGCCGTGCAGCGGCGGGATCAGCTTGCGGCCGTCGCGCTCGCGCAGGGTTTCGGGGGAGACATCCTCGGAGACGAGGAGCTTGAGCCAGTCGAGCAATTCCGAGGTCGAAGGCTTCTTCTTGAGGCCCGGCACCTCGCGCGTCTCCAGGAAGACGCGCAAAGCCTCCTCGACCAAGCGGTGCTTGATGCTCGGATAATGCACCTCGACGATGGCTTTCAGCGTCTCGGCGTCGGGGAACTTGATGTAGTGGAAGAAGCAGCGGCGCAGGAAGGCGTCCGGCAGCTCCTTCTCGTTGTTCGAGGTGATGATGACGATCGGGCGCTCGACGGCGCGGATCGTCTCGCCCGTCTCGTAGACGTGGAACTCCATCCGATCGAGTTCGGTCAGCAGGTCGTTGGGAAACTCGATATCGGCCTTGTCGATCTCGTCGATGAGCAGCACCGGGCGTTGCGGCGCGGTGAAGGCTTCCCACAGCTTGCCGCGGCGGATGTAGTGGGCGATGTCCGAGACCCGCGGGTCGCCGAGCTGCGAGTCGCGCAGCCGCGAGACCGCATCGTACTCGTAGAGGCCCTGCTGCGCCTTGGTCGTGGACTTGATGTTCCAGGTCAGGAGCGGTGCGCCGAGCCCCCGGGCGATCTCCTCGGCGAGCACCGTCTTGCCGGTGCCGGGCTCGCCCTTCACCAAGAGCGGGCGTTCCAGCACGATCGCGGCGTTGACCGCCGTGGTGAGATCGGGCGGCGCGACGTAGGACTCGGTTCCGGTGAAGCGCATGGGGCCTCGCGTCGGGAAAGGATCGGCCCGCACTAACCCGGTGCGAAGCGGCTCGGCAACGGGCATCGGGAAAGGCTGATAGACCAGCGCGCCTCCGCTACAGCGTTTTCCCGTCGTGCCACACGCAGTTCGTGGCCAGGATGCCGAGGTTCACGTCCGACTTCTGCGGCTGCGGCAGGGTCTTGCCGTCCCGGGCGAGATCGATCTGGATCATCGATTGGATCTTGGGATCGTTCGAGGGGCGGGAGAAGTAGCAATACTGCTGGAACGGTCGGTCTTCGTTGGCCCTGTAGTTCCAGCCGGTGACGATCGCCCCGTCGAGATAGGGCACCTGCTTGAAGACCGTGAAGCTCGTCTGCACGGGGGCCTGCGAGCTCGGCGCGGCGTCGGTGCCGAGCTGCGCCTTGGTCGGCGTCGGCACGGCGCTGGCCTTCTGGGCCGGCAGGGCTTCGAGCTTCAGGGTGTTGTCGGTGAGCGTGACCTCGCCCTTGGTCTTGAGGGTCACGTCGGACAGAGCCGTCTGCATCGCGGCCGCGATCTTCTCGGCCGCCGTGTCGAACTGGTTGAGATACGCGTAGCCGTAGCTCGCGGCGCCGATGCCGATGCCCGCCAGGGCCACGAAGGCGCCGGTGCCGATCGCCCGCAGCAGGAAGGCGCGGGCGAAGGCCATCCGCGCCTCCGCCCGCAGGCGTCCGTTGACATGCTGGGCGAGCACGATGTTCTCGTGCGTGCCTTCGGTGTGGATGCTCATGACCGGGGGCTCACTCGGGCAGGCTTACGCGCTCGCGCCCGCATTGGCGGGGGCGTTGGCGGGGGGAGGCGGCGGCGGCACCACCGGCGCCGTGCGCCGCTCCAGCGGGATCACGGAGGCCTCGCGCGCGGCCGGTCTCGGTTGGGCGAGCGCCATCTCCTGGCGCACGCCCTCGGCGATGGAGGCCAAGAGGTAGGGCGTGGCCTCCGGGTTCACGGCGGCGCCGAGATCGTCCTCGTCCATGAAGGTCTTGCGCACCGAGACCGCCGAAAGCGCCAGGATGGTCGAGGCGAAGGCGGCGCAGAGCGCGGGAACGAACACGAAGATGCGCAGGAAGGCGTGCACCTGCGCGTCGCTCACGTCGATCGGATCGACGCCGTAGACCATCGCCGTGAAGGAGTGGAGCTGCGAGCGGTTCACCGAGTTGCGGTAGGCCTGCTCGGCATCGGCCACCTTGCGGTCGGCCGCGCCGCGGTCGAGGAGGCTGCGCGCCTTGCGCGCCTCTTCCAGCTCCTTGACGATGGCGCTGCGGTCGCTGCCCGCCTTGGCCACCGCGGCGTTGAGGGTCGCGGTGCGCGGGTCGGTGACGCATTTGAGGTTGGAGTAGCGCGCGCCGCGGCTGTTGGTGCCGTAAACGCGCTCGCAGCGCTGCGCCGGCAGGCCCGCGAGCTGCGTGGCGTTCTCGGCCGAGCGCCGCTCGATCTGCTCCAGCTCGGTCGTGTACTGCTCGACCCGGGCGTTGGCGGCTGCGATCCGGGTGTCGATGCTGTCGCGGTCGGCCTGGGCGTCCTTGAGCGCGGTCTTGGCCTTGGCCGCGTCCATGAGGCGGGGATGGAACATCATCTCGCCGAGCTGCGAGACCGATTTCGTGGTCACGCCCGCGGCGAAGACGATGCCGATGATCGCCAGCCCCTTCACGAACCACGAGCGCTGGGTGCGTGCCAGGATGCCGAGCGGCACGCGGCACAGCTCCACCGCCGCGTAGACCAGGGGCGCCAGCAGCATGAAGTAGAAGGCGCGCTCGTCGCCGTCGCTGTAATAGCCCGCGAACAGCCACGCGCCCCAGAGCGAGGCACCGATGACCATGAACTCGACGAGATAGGCGATGGCGACGTAGCCCCACTTGATGCGGTAGCCGCGCTCGATGTCGCGCTGGTGCTTCCAGCGCTGCTGGTCGAGCACCCATTCGCGCCGCTCGCGCTGCACGTCCCGATTCGGAAGCTTGCTGGCAAAAAATCTCATGGGCCTAAGGATCGCTGCGGGCCTCCGTCGGGGGCGGCACCCGCCATCCCCTAACATCGCGTTACTCCAGCGTAAGCGCGTATTGTGCCGAAGTTGTGCCGGCTGCCGCGATCAGCGGTGGATGGTTGCACCGCGCCCTCAAGGGGCACGGGTGCCGCGCCGAGCGCCGGATCCGCACCCGGCACGAAACCCGCGGGCCGGCGTCGAAACAGGTTGCACCGCGGCATTCCCGCCGCCCATGATGCGCCGGCCCTCCCGGCGCCGCGACGGCGGGGTGCGGCTCGCCTCACCCGTTTCCGTTCAGGCGTCAGCGTAAAGTCCCGATGACCGATCCCGTGCAGGCCGGAACCCAGATCGCCGCTGAAGCCGGCGCGCATGCGGGTGCCGGCTACCGGGAGGCGATCCTCTTCCTCGTCACGGCCGGGATCGTGGTGCCGCTGTTCCACCGCCTCCGGGTGAGCCCGGTGCTCGGCTTCATCGGTGCGGGAGTGCTGCTCGGGCCTTTCGGCCTCGGGCGCTTCGCCGACGCGCATCCCTGGCTCGCCCCCTTCACCATCGGCAACCGCTCGGAGATCGCGCATCTGGCCGAGTTCGGCGTGATCTTCCTCATGTTCATGATCGGGATCGAGCTGTCCTGGGAGCGGCTGCGGGTGCTGCGCCGGCTCGTCTTCGGCCTCGGTTCGATCCAGGTCGCCGCCTCGGCGGCGGTGATCGCGGTCATCCTCATCGCGCTCAACCAGCCGGTGGCCGGCGCGGTGCTGGTGGGGCTGGCGCTCGCGCTCTCTTCAACCGCCGTGGTGCTGCCGGTGCTCGCCGAGCAGAAGCGGCTCGGCACGCCGGCCGGGCGCACCAGCTTCGCGATCCTGTTGTTCCAGGATCTGGCGGTGGCGCCGATCCTGTTCGCCATCGCCGTGCTCGGCCGCCGGGACGGGGGCGATCTCGGCGGCGCGCTCGCCCTGGCACTCGGGCAGGCGGTGGTCGCCCTCGTGCTGATCGTGGTGGCGGGCCGGGTGGCCCTGCGCCCGCTCTTCCACCTCGTGGCGCGGACCCGCTCGACCGAATTGTTCATGGCGGCCTGCCTGCTCGTGATCGTGGCGACCGCCCTGGTCGCGGCGGCCAGCGGCCTCTCGATGACGCTGGGCGCCTTCGTCGCCGGCCTGCTCCTGGCCGAGACCGAGTATCGCCGGGCCATCGAGGCCACGATCGATCCGTTCAAGGGTCTGCTGCTCGGCGTCTTCTTCGTCTCGGTCGGCATGAGCCTCGATCCGGCGCAGCTTCTCGCCGCGCCCGGCGCGATCCTCGGCCTGTCGCTGGGGCTCCTCGTCATCAAGGGTGCCGTGGTGCTCGCCGGCGCCCGTGTCATGGGCCTGTCCCGCCCGGTGGCGCTGGAGACCGCGCTGCTGATCGGACCGGGGGGCGAGTTCGCCTTCGTCCTCATCGGCGGGGCCATGGCGGCGGGGCTGGTGCCGGAGCCGGTGGGCGGGGCGGCCCTCATCGTCACCACGGTGACCATGATCGCGATCCCGGGTCTGGCGGCGCTCGCCCGCCGGATCGGCCGCCGGGTCTCGAAGGAGCAGCTCGGCCGGGCGCGGGCCGAGCCGGTGCCGGACCCGCAGCAGAACCGGGTGATCCTGGCGGGCTACGGCCGGGTCGGCCGGCTCGTCGGCGAGATGCTCAAGCGCCACGCCATCCCCTATATCGCCCTCGATTCCGATCCGGTCCGCGTCGCCGAGCAGCGGCGGCTCGGCAGCCCGGTCTATTTCGGCGATTCGGCCAACACGGAGATGCTGCGCCGCTGCGATATCGCCGCCGCCCGGGCCCTGGTGGTGACCCTCGACAATCCCCGCGCCGTGGAGGCGGTGGTGCAGGCCGCCCGGGCCGAGCGGCCGGACCTGACCATCGTGGCCCGCGCCCGCGACGCCCGCCACGCGACGCAGCTCTACGAGATGGGCGTCGACGACGCGGTGCCGGAGACGATCGAGGCCTCGCTCCAGCTCTCCGAGGCGGTCCTCGTCGATGTCGGCGTGCCGATGGGCCACGTCATCGCCTCGATCCACGAGCGCCGGGACGAGTTCCGCACCATCCTCAAGAGCAAGCAGGCGGAGGCGCGTCCCGCCTTCCGCGCCCGCCGCACCGTCGGCAAGGGGAACCGGGCCGAGAGCGAGGGCAAGCCGGCGGAGCCGGGCGCCGACGCGCGGCCGGTCGGCAAAAGCGCCTGAGGGGCAAGAGCGCTGAAGCGCCTGAGCGGTAGAACCATTCAGGCTGAGGTCGTCGCCCGCCGCAGGGTGTTCCCGGCCGACAGGAACGCCTCGACCTGCGGACTCATCGGCGGACACTCCGCCTCCAGCCCGATCGTCTCGAGCAACTGCCGCACCGGCACGAAGCGTCGCTGCTTGCGATCGTAGAGGCCGGCCTGGACCAGGGCGATCGCCGCGACGAGATTGGCCTCCCGGATGATCAGGCGATGCTCGATGACGACCTGTGTGTCGTCCCAATGCATGAGCCGGGTCTCCAGATCGAAGGCCTGGAACGGCCGCAGCTCGCGGCGGAAACGGATCTGGCCGGTGCTCACCACCGGTGTCCAGCCCCGGCGCAGCACCGGGCGCCACAGGCCGGACTTGATCAGCAGATCGGTGCGGCCGAGATCCATCAGCGTCCAGTAGCGGCCGTTGTTGAGATGCATCGACGTGTCGATGTCGTGCGGCCAGACGCGAAATCTCAGGCGTGAGACGCCGTCGGGCAGGACGAGCGCCGGGCGCCGCCACGCCGTCGCGATGAGCCAGAAAAGGCGGAGCCAGAGGTTCATGGAGCGGGGCCAGGGCTGCGTGCCGGAAGACGCGGCAGCCTTCAGGCGTCCGCATCCTCCGGCAGGGCGGCGACGAGCGCGCGGAAGCGGTCGCCGCGCACCTCGAAGTTCGGGAACTGGTCGTAGGAGGCGCAGGCCGGCGAGAGCAGCACCACCGGCGCCTCGGTGCCCGACGCGCGGGCGGCCGCGGCGGCGGCGGCGGTCGCCGCCTCCAGCGTCCCGCAGACGGTGAAGGGCAGGCGCCCCTCCAGCGTCGCGGCGAAGGCGTCGCTCGACGCGCCGATCAGGTAGGCCTGGGCCACGCGCCCGAACAGCGGCGCCAGGGGCTCGATGCCGCCCTCCTTGGCCTTGCCGCCGACGATCCAGTGGATGTCGCGGAAGGCGAGCAGGGCCTTCTCGGTGGAATCGGCGTTGGTCGCCTTGGAATCGTTGACGAAGGCCACGCGGCCGATCCGGCGCAGGGGCTCCATGCGGTGGGCGAGGCCGGGGAAGCTCCTCAGACCCGCGGCGATCGCCTCGCGCGTGAGGCCGAGCCGGATCGCGGCGGCGACCGAAGCGGCGGTGTTCTGGAGGTTGTGGTCGCCGAGCAGGGACGGGATGCCGGAGACCTCGGCGATCACGGCTCCGTCCGGACCGCGCACCGCGCTGCCGGCACAGACGAAATCGCCCTGCGCTGCGCCGTGGCCCTCGACATGGATGCGGATGCGCTCAGGTCCACGCCGCTCGGCGATGGCGGCGCAGGAGGCGTCATCCACGCCGATCACCGCGAGGTCGGCGTTCGCGACCAGCCGCTCCTTGATCGCGGCGTAGTTCTCCATGGTGCCGTGGCGGTCGAGATGATCCGGCGTCAGGTTGAGCAGGATGCCGATGCCCGGCTTGAGCGAGGGCGTGAGGTCGATCTGGAACGAGGACAGCTCGATCACGTGGATGCGGGCGTCGGCGGGCGGCGCGAGCGAGAGGATCGCGGTGCCGATATTGCCGCCCATCTGCACGTCGCGGCCGGCATGGCGCAGCAGATGCGCCGTCAGGGCGGTCGTCGTCGACTTGCCGTTGGTGCCGGTGATCGCCACGAAGGGCGCCTGCGGCGCGAGCGCCGCCCGCTCCCGGCAGAAGATTTCGATATCGCCGATGATCTCGATGCCGGCCTCGCGGGCGCGCGCCACGGTCCAGTGCGGCTCCGGGTGGGTCAGCGGCACGCCCGGCGCCAGCACCAGGGCGGAGAAGCCGGACCAATCGGCCTCGCCGAGATCCGTCACGGTGATGCCGAGGTCCCGGGCGCGGTCGCGGCTGCCGGCGTTGTCGTCCCAGGCCAGCACGTCGGCTCCGCCCGCGATGAGCGAACGGAGGGTGGCGAGCCCGGAGCCGCCGAGGCCGAACAGGGCGAGTTTCTGGCCGGCGAAGGTGGTGGCTGGCGTCATGGATGCGTCTCTCGTCCGTCCTGCCAGGGCTCAGCGCAGCTTCAGCGTGGCGAGGCCGACGAGCGCCAGGACCACGGCGATGATCCAGAAGCGGATCACGACCTGCGGCTCCTTCCAGCCCTTCTGCTCGAAATGGTGGTGGATCGGCGCCATTCGGAAGACGCGTTTGCCCGTGAGCTTGAACGAGAGGACCTGGATGATCACCGACATGATCTCCAGCACGAACAGGCCGCCGACGATGGCGAGGACGATCTCGTGCTTGGCCGCGACCGCGATGGAGCCGAGCAGGCCGCCCAGCGCCAGCGAACCGGTATCGCCCATGAAGATCTGCGCGGGCGGCGCGTTGAACCAGAGGAAGCCGAGCCCCGCCCCGATCACCGCGCCGCAGACCACGGCGAGTTCGCCGGTGTCGCGCACGTAGTTCACCTGCAGGTAGCCGGCGGTGAAGGAGTTGCCGACGAGGTAGGCGATCACGCCGAAGGTGCCGCAGGCGATCATCACGGGGACGATGGCGAGCCCATCGAGGCCGTCGGTGATGTTGACCGCGTTGCCCGCCCCCACGATCACGAAGGCGGCGAACGGCACCCAGAACCAGCCCAGGTTCAGCAGCGCGTCCTTGAAGACGGGGAAGGCCAGCTGGTTCTGCAGGGCGGCCGGCGAGTAGACCGAGATCAGGAGGCAGGCCGCCCCCGCGATCGCGAATTCCAGGAGCAGGCGGAAGCGGCCGGAGAAGCCCTTGTGGGACTGCTTCGTCACCTTGAGGTAGTCGTCGTAGAAGCCGATCGCGCCGAAGCCGAGGGTGACCGCGAGCGTCACCCAGACGTAGTGGTTGCGTGGGTTGGCCCAGAGCAGCACCGAGAACACGGCGCCGGCCAGGATCATCAGGCCGCCCATGGTCGGCGTGCCGCGCTTCGTCAGGTGGCTGGCCGGCCCGTCCTCGCGGATCGGCTGGCCCTTGCCCTGGCGCAGGCGCAGCAGCGAGATGATCCAGGGCCCGAACCAGAATACGAAGAAGCCCGCCGTGAACAGCGCGCCGCCGGTGCGGAAGGTGATGT
Source organism: Methylobacterium sp. B4 (assembly GCF_003201865.1). Lineage (GTDB taxonomy): Bacteria > Pseudomonadota > Alphaproteobacteria > Rhizobiales > Beijerinckiaceae > Methylobacterium. The sequence goes on from NZ_QJJJ01000004.1 coordinate 281,606, forward strand.
AGCGGAACACGTTGAGGGGCGTGAGCGTGCCGCTCAGTTCCGACAGCAGATAGAGCATGCGTTCGTCCGCCCGCGGCAGGTTCTTCGTCGACACGCCCGGCACGGCGTTGCGCGCGGCCGGAAGGATGAACCGGGCGCGTGAGCCCGGCCGATGATCGGATCGTCAGCGAACCGCGTTCAGCGAGGCTTCGCGCGGGTCCGGCGCGACCGCGTAGCGGGCTTTGGCCGCTTCGACAATGCGGACCATGCGCATGGAGTTCGAGCCCTTGACCATCACCGCATCTCCCGGCCGGAGCGTGGCGAGCACCGCGTCGATCAGGTTCTCGGCGCTGGGGGCCGCCGCGCCGCGCAAGGCCATCGGCAGCGCCTCGAACAGGTGGACCATCTGGGTGCCGGCGGTGAAGACGAGATCGATGCCGTGGGCGCTCACCGCGTCCGCGAGCTCGCGGTGGAGGGCCTCGCTCGCCGCGCCGAGTTCCTTCATGTCGCCGAGCACGGCGATGCGACGGCCCTTGTCCGCGGTCTCGATGCCGGCCAGCGTGGCGAGTGCCGCGCGGATCGAGGCGGGGTTGGCGTTGTAGCTCTCATCGACCAGGAAGGCCTCACCCTCGCCGATCCGCAGGGCCGTGCGCTCACCGCGCCCGACCGGCGGCTTCAGGCTCGCCAGGGACAGGGCGGCGCGGGCGAGGTCGGCGCCGAGCGCGTGGATGCAGGCCAGCACCCCGAGCGAGTTCATCGCCACATGCCGGCCCGGCGTGCCGAGCTGGTAGGTGAGGGGCACGCCCATCACCGTGGCATCGACCACCGAGACGTCGGGCCGGGTCAGGATGCGGTTCGCGCGCACATCCGCCGCCCCATGCTCGCCGAAGGTGATGACGCGGCCCGCCCGCGAGGCGTGGGCGTGGGCCAGCAGGCGCTCGTAATTCGGGTTGTCGCGGTTGATCACCGCGACGCCGCCGGGTTTTAGCCCGGAGAAGATCTCGCCCTTGGCGTCGGCGATGGTGGAGAGCGAGTGGAAATGCTCGATATGGACCGGCTCGACCGTGGTGATCAGGGCCACGTCCGGCCGGACCATCGCCGTCAGCGGCAGGATCTCGGCGCCGTGGTTCATGCCGATCTCGAACACGCCGAAGCGGGTCTCTGCCGGCATCCGCGCGAGGGTCAGCGGCACGCCCCAATGGTTGTTGTAGGAGGCGACCGAGGCGTGCGTCGCGCCTTGCGCCGCGAGCACATGGCGCAGGGCCTCCTTGGTGCCGGTCTTGCCGACGGAGCCGGTCACGGCGACGATAGCCGCCCCCGTCCGGGCGCGGGCGGCGAGACCGAGTCGGCGCATCGCCTCCAGCACCGGGTCTTCGCCCTCCCCCGGCACGGCCAGAACCGGGCCGATCCCCTCGAACTCTTCCGCACGCGCCGCCGCGACCACCGCCGCGCCGGCGCCCTTCTCCAGGGCGGCGCGCACGAAGTCGTGGCCGTCCCGCGCCTCGCCGCGGATCGCGAAGAACAGGTCGCCAGCCTCCAGGCTGCGGGTATCGATCGAGGCGCCCGTGACGGCGCGCGGCGCCCCGCGCAGGGTGCCGCCGGTCGCCGCCTCCAAGGCGGCCTGAGTCCAGAGAGGGGCCTCGGTCATCCGTTCACCTCCGCGATCGCGGCGCGCAAAGTCTCGTGATCCGAGAACGGAAGCACGCGTGGCCCGACGATCTGGCCGGTTTCATGTCCCTTGCCGGCGACCACCAGCACGTCGCCGGGCCGCAAGCCTTGCACGCCCGCGCGGATCGCCTCGGCCCGGTCGCCGATCTCCTCCGCGCCCGGCGCGGCGGCGAGAATGGCGGCGCGGATCGCGGCGGGCTCCTCGTTGCGCGGGTTGTCGTCGGTGACGATGGTGCGGTCGGCCAGGCGCTGCGCGATGGCGCCCATGATCGGCCGCTTGCCGGCGTCGCGGTTGCCGCCGCAGCCGAACACCACGACGAGGCGTCCGCTGGCGAAGGGGCGCAGGGCCGCCAGCACGTGCTCCAGCGCCTCCGGCTTGTGGGCGTAATCGACGAGGCAGAGCCCGCCATTCGCTTCGCCGATCCGCTCCATCCGGCCCAGCACGCCGGTCAGGCCTTCGAGCGCGGCGAAGACGCCGGCCGGATCGGCCGCGCCTGCGGGGGTCGAGAGGGCCAGCGCCGCCGCGACGAGGGCGTTTTCGACTTGGAAGCCGCCGACCAGCGGCAGGCGCACGCGATATTCCCGGCCTTCGTGGGCCAGGGTCAGACCCTGCGAGAAGCCGTCCGTGCCGGCCTCGACGAGCCGGATGAAGTCGCCGCCGCGCCCGGTCGTGCGGATGGCGTGGCCGGCGGCGTCGGCGGCACCGATCACCCGCTCGGCATAGGCCCCGTCCGCGTTGACGATCGCGGGGCGGCCCCTGGGCAGGAGCGTCGTGAACAGGCGCAGCTTGGCCTCGAGGTAGTCCTCGATCGTCGGGTGGTAGTCGAGATGGTCGCGACCGAGATTGGTGAAGGCCGCGGCCGTCAGCTCGACGCCGTCGAGGCGGCGCTGCTCGATCCCGTGGGAGGAAGCCTCCATGGCGAGATCGGTGATGCCCTCCTGCGCCAGCCGCGCCAGGGTCTCGTGCAGGGTGACGGGGTCGGGGGTCGTCAGCGAGCCGTAGGCGGCGCCCCGGTTGGTGACGATGCCGACCGTGCCGAGGCTCGCCGCGTCGCGGCCGAGCCGCGACAGGATCTGCCGCACGAAGTCGGCCACCGAACTCTTGCCGCTGGTGCCGGTGACCGCCACCACCGTCTCCGGCTGGCGGCCGGCACGGCGGGCGGCGGCGAGCGCCAGGGCGCGGCGGGCATCCGCCACGGCGATCCAGGCCGTCGCCTCGGGCAGGTCGTCGGGACGCGTCCCCTCCCCGGCCACGGCGACGGCGCCGGCCCGCGCGGCGGCGGCGGCGAACAGCCGGCCGTCGGCGGTGGTGCCGGGCACGGCCACGAACACGCCGCCGGGCACCACCCGGCGGCTGTCGGCGGTCAGCCCGGCGACGGGCCTTGCGGCGATCGCGGCCTCCGCTTCCGGAAACAGGTCGCCGAGGATCGATGGGTTCGTCGACGGACTGGTCGGCTGGCTCATGGGAACGCGTCCTCGCGGGTCAGGCCGGCCGGCGGCGGTCCGCCGTCACGGCCCGCCCACCTGCGTGGCGTGGTAGGCGCCGAGCTTGACCATGAGCGGGAACGGCTTGGCCGGCGCCTCGAATCTCGGCGGCAGGCCGAGGATGGGGGCGGCCCGCTCGATGATCTTGCCCGTGACCACGCCGGAGTTCCAGGCGGCGGTGGCGTAGCCGCCGCTCTCGGGCAGGCCCTGCGGCTCGTCCATGATGGTGAGGAAGAGGTATTTCGGCTTGTCCATCGGCGCCGCCGCCATGAAGGTCGTGAACAGGCGGTTCTTGGCGTAGCGCCCGTTGATGACCTTCTCGGCCGTGCCGGTCTTGCCGCCGACGTAGTAGAGCGGCACCGAGGCCTTCTTGGCCGAGCCCTCGACGGCGTTGAGGCGCATGATGAAGCGCATCGCCTCGCTGGTCTCCGGCTTGACCACGCGGGTGGCCTTGGCCCGCGCCGTCTCCTCGTCGGTCTTGAGGAAGGTCGGGGTCATCAGCTCGCCGCCGTTGACGATGGCCGCCACCGCCGCCGCGGCCTGGAGCGGCGCCACGGCGAGGCCGTGGCCGAAGGCGATGGTGATGGTGTTGATCTCGGTCCAGCGCGACGGGACGATCGGGGCGGCCGATTCCGGCAGCTCCGTGCGCATGCGGTCCATCAGGCCCATCCGCTTGAGGAAGGCCTTGTGCCCCGGCACGCCGATGCCGAGCGCCATCTTCGCCGAGCCGATGTTGGAGGAGTGGGTGAACACCTCCGGCATGGTGATGACGCGGTTGGTGCCGTGATATTCGTGGATCTTCTGGCGGCCCCAGTGCAGCACGCCGCCGCGGGTATCGAAGGTGGAATTCACGTTGTACTTGCCGGAATCGAGCGCCATGGCGAGGGTCATCGCCTTGAAGGTCGAGCCCATCTCGTAGACGCCGACATTCATGCGGTTGATGCGGTCGTCGGAGAGCGCGTCCTTCGGCTCGTTGGGGTCGAAGTCGGGGTAGGAGGCGAGCGCCAGGATCTCGCCGGTGTTCACGTCCATGATCATGGAGGCGCCGGCCTTGGCCTTGAAGTGCTCCACGCCCTTCACGAGTTCGTCGCGCAGCGCGAACTGGGCGCGCAGGTCGAGGGAGAGCTGGACGGGCGAGAGATCCGTCTGCTTGGCGACGAGGCCGAACTCGTTGAGCGCCCGGTTGCCCCGGTTGTCGATGTACTTCTCGATGCCGGCGATGCCGATGTTGTCGAGGTTCGTCGCGCCGATGACGTGGGCGGCGGCCACCCCGTTCGGGTAGACGCGCTTGTGGTCGGGCAGGAAGCCGACGCCCGGGATGCCCAGGCGGTGGACTTCGAGCTGCTGCTTCGGGGTGATCTCGCGCTTGATCCAGACGAAGCCCTTCTTGGACGAAAGCTTGGTGCGCAGCTCCGCCGCGTTCAGCTCGGGCAGCACCGCGGTCAGGAGCTCGACAGCCTCGTCCCGGTCGAAGGTGCGCGCCATCCGGCTCGGCTCGGCGAAGACCGAGACGGTGCGGATGTCGGTGGCCAGGATCTCGCCGTTGCGGTCGATGATGTCCGGGCGGATCGTGGTCGTGGCGGCGGCAGCCACGCGGTGGTCGTCGCTGTTCGTGCCGGGCGTCGCCGCCATCACGAGCAGGCGCATGGAGATCGCGCCGAACACCACCGCGAAGGCAAGGCCGACCACCGCCACGCGAGCGTGCGAGCGCTCGATGGCGAGGCGGAACATCATCCGGGTGAGCCGCGTCAGCGCCGAGGCCGGCGGCTCGCTCGTCACGACGCGCTCCGGCATCGGCTCCGGCATGGATGCCGGCAGCGGCTCGGGGGCGGCCTGCGCCGCCTCGTCCGGATCGTGATGCGTCGGATCGCGTGACGGATCGTGCGACGGGTCCTGGGACACGGAACGCTACCTCGAAGCCGCGGGCGGGCGGGTGGAGACGGTGCGGGTGGTGACCGAGCCCGTGGTGCGGGGCTCGTCGCGGGCGCCTGAAGGCCTGTCCTTGGGCGTCGCGGTCGGCGTCGCCGTCGAGGCCAGCAGGCGGGCGATCTCGTCGCCGCGCTCGGGCCGCTCCGGCAGGTCGGAGAGGCGGGCGAGATGCCCGTCGCTGATCGGCTCCAGGACGAGGTGGCGCTCCACCGCCTTCTGCAGCCGGTCGGGCCGGGTCAGGAGCTGCCACTCGGCGCGCAGGACCGCGATTGCCTGACGTTCCTTGTGAAGCCCGGTCTTGAGCTTCGAGACCTGACCCGCTTGGTAGAGCGTGTCGTACTTGGTCGAGTAGGCGTAGACCGCCGAGCCGATGAGGCCGACGATCGCCAGGACGTTGAGGAGTCGGATCACCGCCGCGTCCCCCGTCCCTGCGCGGCGGGCAGGCTCGCCAGCGTCTCGATCGCCGTGAGCGGGTCCGGCGCCGCGGCCTCGGTCCGCTCGGCCGCGCGCAGCTTCGCCGAGCGCGCCCGTGGATTGACCATCGTCTCTGAATCCGAAGGCAGAACCGGCCCCTTGGTGACGGGCTTGAAGCTCTTCGGGACGAGCCGCTCGACGCCGGGCACATGCCGCGAGGCCTGCGCGGCCCGACCGCTGCGGGCGGAGAAGAACTGCTTGACGATGCGGTCCTCCAGCGAATGGAAGGTCACCACCGCCAGCCGCCCGCCGGGCCGCAGCACGCGCTCGGCGGCGTGCAGGCCGCGCACCAGCTCGCCGAGTTCGTCGTTCACCGCGATGCGCAGGCCCTGGAAGCTGCGGGTGGCCGGGTGGATCGGGCTGCCCGGCTCGGGCCGCACCACGCCGGCCACGAGGTCCGCCAGTTCGGCCGTGGTCGCGATCGGCGCGCGGCGGCGCGCCTCGACGATGGCGCGGGCCACCGCCCGCGAGCGGCGCTCCTCGCCGAAATGATAGAGGATGTCGGCGAGCGTGGTCTCGTCGGATTCGTTCACGAGGTCGGCCGCACTCGGGCCGTCGCCGCCCATGCGCATGTCGAGCGGCCCGTCCTGCCGGAACGAGAAGCCGCGCTGCGCCTCGTCGAGCTGCATCGAGGACACGCCGATATCGAGCACGACCCAGTCGGCCTGCGCCTCGCCGAGATCGGCGAGCAGCGCGTCGAGATCGCCGAAGCGGCCCTGGACCAGCCGCAGGCGCCCTTCGGACGCCGCCACGAGATCGGCGCCCGCGCGGATCGCGCTCGGATCGCGGTCGATGGCGACGACCTGAACCTCCGGCTGGGCGTCGAGCAGCCCCCGCGTGTAGCCGCCCGCACCGAAGGTGCCGTCCACGGCGAGCCCCGGCCGGTCGAGGGCGAGCGCGGCGAGGACCTCGGGCAGCATGACGGGAACGTGGCGCGCCTGCCCGGCCCGGTCGGACTCGCTCCGGTCCGGCTTGCCCGGCCGCGGTGTCCGGCTCATCGGCAGCGCTCCTGGGACCGCACTGGCTTCTCGGGGATTCCGAAGAAAGCTCGGGCGCCATCCGGCGAGGGAGGAATCATGGAGGCCTGCTGCATGGGCGGACCACGCGGCGGCGGCCCGAACGGTTGTGGCGACGCCGATCCGCGGGCGGCTCCGGCCACGCGCGCGCCTTCTCGCCGGGCAACCTGAACGAGTGTTGGCCGATCCGGAATAGGGCGTCAACGGGATGGCGCGGGGTAACATGGGCCCTCGAAACGCGTCAACGAGCTTGACCATGCAGGCTGACCCGATCTGACCGTATCAAGGTTAACCGAGCGTCAATGCGGCGTCGGCTTTCGTCAGCTCTGCCACACCGCGCCGGGGCTCGGATCATGCGTCCGCCCCGTTCCGCCCGCCCCCTCGCCGCAAGGCGCGGCGAGCCCTTGCCCGGCTCGTGGCGGGCGGCGGCATCGACGCTGCGGGGTGAGGTGGATCAGCCGGCCTGTAAGCCGGGTTCTGTAGGGCCCGCGAGCGAACTCACGGACGTGGCAGCCATTCCTCTGGGACGACCGTTGCCGGCCGCCTCGAGCAACCAACCCGGGCGACGAGCCTGGAGAGCGGGCCTGCCCCTCCCCTCGCGGGAAGGAGCGTGTCGCCCCTATTCGGTTTTGCTCCCGGTGGGGTTTGCCGTGCCGTCCGCGTTGCCGCGTCCGCGGTGCGCTCTTACCGCACCCTTTCACCCTGACCCTGCGACGGACGAGCCTTCGCAGGGCGGTCTGCTCTCTGTGGCACTGTCCCTGGGGTCGCCCCCGCCGGAGGTTATCCGGCACCGTCTCTCCATGGAGCCCGGACTTTCCTCCCCGTCTGACGACGGAGCGGCCGCCCGGCCGACTGATCCGGCGCCGGCTTGCGCCGCGAGGCACGCGGGGTCAAGCCAAATGCGCCTCACGCCTCCGCCAGCATCGCCAGCCAATCGTCCTCCGAGATGACCTTCACCCCGTGGCGCTCGGCCTCCTTGAGTTTCGAGCCCGCGCCGGGGCCGGCGACGACGAGGTCTGTCTTGGCCGAGACCGAGCCCGAGACCTTGGCGCCCAGGCGCTCGGCGGTGGCCTTAGCCTCGCTCCGGGTCATTTTTTCAAGGGTGCCCGTGAACACCACGGTCTTGCCGGCAAAGGCGGCGGCCGAGGTCGTGGCCGCCAGCGGTTCGGTTTTCACCTCGTCGAGGAGGGCGCGCACGGCCGCATCGTTGTGCGGTTCGGTGAAGAACTGGATCAGCGAATCCGTCGCCACCGGGCCGATCTCGCCGTCGTCGGCAAACAGCCGGTAGGCGTCCCCGGGCCGCTGCGAGGCGGCCCGCTCCAGGGCCGCATCGACGGCCTCCTCGCTGCCGTAATGGGTGAGCACCGCCTCGCGCTGGGACGGCGTCAGCCGCCCGCGCAGGCGAGCGCCGAGGGACGCCTCCGCCAGCGCCTCGCCCGGCAGCGGATCGAGCGTCTCGAAGAGCCGGTCGCGGGTGCCCGGCCCGATGCGGGGAAGGCTCGAGAGTTCGAGCCAGTCGGGCCCCGCCTGCTCCTTCGCCGCCGCCGCGATGGCGGCCATCAGAGCCGCCATGTCGGGAAACCGCTTGGCCAGCGCCTTGGCGGTCGACTCGCCGATCTGCGGGATGCCGAGGGCGAACAGGAACCGGTTGAGCGGGATGGACCGGCGCGCCTCCAGCGAGGCGAGGAGGTTCTTGATCGCCTTGTCCTCCTCCTCGCCCTTCTTCTTGGTCGGCTTCTTCGGGGCGGGCTCGCCCTCGGCCCGGCGCTGCGCCGAGAGCGCCTCGCGCCGCGCGACGATCGCCGCCTTGAGCGGTTCGAAATCGAGGCGGAACAGGTCGGCGGGCTGCTTCACGAGACCCGCCTCGAACAGCACCTCGATATAGGTCTGGCCGAAGCCTTCGAGATCGAAGCCGTTGCGCGAGACGAAGTGCTTGAGCCGCTCCACACCCTGCGCCGGGCAGATCAGTCCCCCGGTGCAGCGGCGCACGGCGTCGATCTTTTTCGTACGCGGGTTCAACTCCCGGACAGCCTTGCTGCCGCAGGCCGGGCAGGTCTCGGGGAAGACGAAGGGCACGGCACCGGCCGGGCGCTTGTCGAGCACCACGTCCCGCACCTTGGGGATCACGTCGCCGGCGCGCACCACGATCACCGTGTCGCCGACGCGGATGTCGCGGCCCTCGCGGATCGGCTCGCCGTCGGCGCCCACGCCCTGGACGTAGCCCTCGTTGTGCAAGGTCGCGTTGGAGACCACGACGCCGCCGACCGTGACGGGCTTCAGGCGTGCCAGCGGGTTGAGCGAGCCGGTGCGCCCGACATTGATGTCGATGGCCAGAAGCTCGGTGAAGGCTTCCTGCGCCGCGAACTTGTGGGCGAGCGCCCAGCGCGGCGCCCGGCTGACGAAGCCGAGCCGGCGCTGGAAGCCGAGATCGTCGACCTTGTAGACGACGCCGTCGATGTCGTAGCCGAGACCCGCCCGCTCCGCCTCGATGGCGCGGTAATGCGCGATCATCTCGTCGGCCGAGGCGCACCGCTTGGTCCGCGGGTTCACCGGCAGGCCCCAGCCCCGAAAGCGTTCCAGCACCGCCGATTGCGTGTCGGCGAAGGGCTCCGAGACCTCGCCCCAGGCGTAGGCGAAGAAGCGCAAGGGCCGCGAGGCGGTGATCGCCGGATCGAGCTGGCGCAGCGAGCCGGCCGCGGCGTTGCGGGGGTTGGCGAAGAGCGGCTTGCCCGCCGCCTCCTGCCGCGCGTTGATGGCGGCGAAATCCTCGTGCGACAGGTAGACCTCGCCGCGCACCTCCAGCACGGCGGGAAAGCCCTCGCCGGAGAGTCTCTCCGGGATGTCATCGACGGTGAGCGCGTTGGCCGTGACGTTCTCGCCGACCTCGCCGTCACCCCGGGTGGCGGCGGTGACGAGCTTGCCCGCCTCGTAGCGCAGGGAGAGCGACAGCCCGTCGATCTTCGGCTCCGCGGTGAAGGCGACGGACTCCTCGGCGGAGAGGTTGAGGAAGCGGCGCACGCGCGCGACGAACTCCTCCACATCCTCGTCGGCGAAGGCGTTGCCCAGCGAGAGCATCGGCACGGCGTGCCGGACCTTGGCGAATTTTTCCGAAGGCTTGGCGCCGACGCCCGCGCTCGCCTCGGTGGTGCCCGTCAGCGCGGGAAAGCGCGCCTCGATCGCTTCCAGCTCCTGGCGCAGGGCATCGTACTCGGCGTCCGAGAGTTCGGGCGCGTCCTCGTTGTAGTAGAGCTGGTTCGCCCGCTCGATCGCCCTCGACAGCTCGGCATGGCGCGACTGGGCGGCATCCTCGCTCAGGGCTTCGACGGCGGCGGAAATCGGCGTGCGCGGCATGAGCCGCATTTACCGCATCTCGCACGACGGTGCGTTAACGCTCGCGGTTTCACGACCCCATTCCCGCCACAACTCGACCGTCAGAACCCTCGAAACGACGGCTCGAGGACGGACCATGGCAGGACGCATCATCACGGCACTGGCGCTTGCTGGCCTCGCGGGGCCGGCGCTTGCCGCACCCTGCACGCCGCCGACGGCCCCGCCGGCGGAAGCGCGGCCGGAAAAGCCGAAGCTTCCCGAAAAGCCCGCCTGCCTCGACAAGAAGGAGGGCTGCCCCGGCTGGGAGGCCTACAGCTACAACGATGCGATCAAGGCCTACAACGCGCAAGCCCAAGCTTTCCAATCGATCGCAGGGGCTTACGTCCAGCGGCTCAACGCCTACGTCAAGGCGAGTTCGGACTATGCGCAGTGCGAGGTGAAGGCGCTGCAGCAATAGCGCCGCGCCCTCGCTGTCACTGGCAGGCGTGATAGGTTCTGGGCTGTGAGCGTGCAGCCCGAAGTCCGGATGACGGCCGATGAATTCCTGGCCTGGGCCGAGGGCCGTCCGGGACGGCACGAACGCGCCGACGGCGAAGTTTTTTCCAATGACGCGGGACCGTGTCGGGCACGCGGTGACGAAGTTTGTCGCGCAGACGGCTCTGCGCGCCGCGATCCGTGCTGGTCGTCTCCCTTGCGAAATGCCGCCCGACGGCTTGTCCGTCCGGGTGGACGATCGGACGGGCTTCGAGCCGGACGCGCTCGTCCATGGCGGCGCGCGTCTCGATCCCGACGCGACGACGGTTTCCGAGCCGCTGATTGTCGTGGAGGTCCTCTCGCCGAATACGAAGCCCGTCGATCCCGGCTTTAAATTTCAAGGCTACTTCCAGCTGCCGAGCGTGCAGCATGACCTCATCCTCGACACCGGGCGGCGCACGGTGATCCACCATCACCGCGGCGCGGGCGAACTGATCGAGACGCGCATCGCCGCCTCGGGCGAACTCTTCCTCGATCCGCCAGGTCTCACGATCGGCGTCGGAGGCCTGTTCGCCGAGCCGTGAGGCGGCCCTTGCTTGACGGCCCGTGAGCACGGTGCGACAGGCCCGTCACCGCTGACCAGACACGGGACGGTTCCATGTCCGACGACACCCTCGACCTCCTCGTCCTCGGCAACGCGATCGTCGATCTGATCGCGCATTCCGACGAGAGCTTCCTGAAGGCGCAGGGCGTGACGAAGGGCGCGATGCAGCTCATCGACGAGCCGCGCGCGGAGGCCCTGTTCGAGGTGATGGGGCCGGCGACCGTCGTGTCCGGCGGCTCGGGCGCCAACACCGCCGTCGGCGCCGCCCTGCTCGGGGCCAAGACCGGCTTCATCGGCAAGGTGCACGAGGACGAGCTGGGCCACCTGTTCAGCCACGATCTGAAGGCGACGGGCGTGCGCTTCACGGTTCCGCCGACGGCCGAGGGCCCGGCCACCGCCCGCTGCTTCATCCTGGTGACGCCCGACGGCGAGCGCACCATGAACACCTATCTCGGCGCCTGCCAGGGGCTCTCGCCCGACGACGTGGACGAGGCCACCGTGCGCGCGGCCCGCGTCACCTATCTCGAAGGCTACCTGTGGGATCCGCCGGCCGCCAAGGACGCCTTCCGCAAGGCGGTGAAAATTGCGCATTCCGCCGGCAACGCCGTGGCGCTGACCCTGTCCGACGCCTTCTGCGTCGGCCGCTACCGCGAGGAATTCCTCGAACTCCTTCGCAACGGCAGCATCGACATCCTGTTCGCCAATATCGGCGAGCTGCAGAGCCTCTATCAGACCGACGACCCCGAGGCTGCGATTGCGGCACTGCGCGAGGAGCGCGGCGTCAAGGGCACGCACCTGCTCGGTCTCGTCACCCGCTCGGCTGAAGGCGCACTCGTGGTGCGCGGCGGGGAGGTCCGCTCGGTCGAAGCCTTCCCCGCCCGAGAGGTGGTCGACAGCACCGGGGCCGGCGATCTGTTCGCGGCAGGCTTCCTGGCCGGCTACACCCGCGGCATCGACTACGTGGCGAGCGCCCGTCTGGGTGCCCTCGCGGCGGCCGAGGTGATCGAGCATATCGGTGCCCGCCCGCAGCGCGACCTGCTGGCGCTCGCCCGCGAGCACCGGCTGATCTGAGCGGCGTTCGGTAGCCCGGCGCCCGCGAAGGGCGCCGGAGCCTGAGGCCGGATCAGCGCGAGCCGATCAGCTCCACGTCGAAGATCAGCGTGGCGTTGGGCGGGATCACGCCGCCCGCGCCGCGGGCGCCGTAGCCGAGATCCGGCGGGATCGTCAGGATGCGGCGGCCGCCGGCCTTCATCGTGGCGACACCCTCGTCCCAGCCGCGGATCACCTGTCCGGCGCCGATGGTGAAGGAGAAGGGCTGACCGCGGTCGCGGGAGGAGTCGAACTTCTTGCCGCGCTTGCCGCCGCCCTCGTCGAGCCAGCCGGTGTAGTGGACGGTGACCTGCTGGCCGGACTTCGGCTCGGGGCCGGTGCCGACCACCTCGTCGGTGTAGCTGAGGCCCGAGGGCAGCGTGACGGGCTGGGCGGCGGAAGCGGCACTGGTCATGGCGAGGGCGATGGCTCCGGCTATGGGAAGAATCGAGCGCATGAATCTCGTCTCGGCGCGTCGTCGCGGACGACGGGGCGCGCGGGTTAGCACGCTTCGCGCGGTCGCGCCTAATAGCGCGCGCTGATCGCCCCGCGCTCGACCGCGCAGCCGCCCGCCTGCGGGCCGACGACGAGGTCGCCCTGGCGCGGGTTGTTGAGCGCCAGCGGCGCGGTGTCCTTCCGGGCGAAGAAGCCGCCGCCGAGCTGATCCTCGAAGAAGCCGTCGCCGAAGCGGATGTAGCAGCGATCGATCACCGCCACCGTGGCGAAATTGGCCCGGTAGGCGGCCTGCTCCGGCAGGGCGCCCGGCCCGCAGGTCAACGCCACGTCGATGCGGCCGGACTGGTTGTAGCGGATCGTCTGCGAACGGTGCGGGCGCACCGCCACCCAGGGGCCGCCATCGCGGCTGACGAGGGCGGTGTAGCCGGATTTGTTGATGATCTGCCGGGTGCAGCCGGCCTGTGCCGACGACGTTCCCGCAGCGGCCAGGGTGACGAGGGCCGCCGCCATCCCGAGTGCCGACCTCAACCCGCGCATCGTTCTCTCCGCTCGTCAGGGCCGCCACGGAGCCTTCCCCGCCGGCCACGCTTTCGCCGATCAACCGGGAGCCGGCGCGCGCGTTCCATTGCGGGCACGGATCGCTGCCTCTTATGGTCAATCCGCCGGGAGGGAAGACGGCTGCGTCCGGCAAAACGCATATAAACCGATTGCCTCGCCGCCGCATCGAGCCGTAGTCTCAATGCATAATACGAAAGCGCGCGATCAGTGCGTTGCGCGGCGAGCTTCCCCCGGAGGAGGCCGAAATCCGGGAGGATCCGTCCGATGAGCCGTTGCCGGATATGCGTTTCGCGTCCTGCGTGCAGAGTCCGTTCCGATCGGAGCTGAGGGCGGATGATGCAGGAGACGTCCCGATCCGGGCCGCTCGCCGGCCTGAAGGTCGTCGAACTCGCCCACATCATGGCCGGACCCGTCTGCGGGTTGATGCTCGGCGACATGGGGGCCGAGGTCATCAAGGTCGAGAAGATCGACGGCGGCGACGACACCCGCCGCTCGGTCCCGCCCGCGATCGGGGGCGAGAGCGCCGCCTACATGATGATGAACCGCGGCAAGCGCGGCATCGCCCTCGATCTCAAGAGCGCGGAGGGCAAGGCGGTGCTGCGCCGCCTGCTGGGCGATGCCGACGTGCTGATCGAGAATTACCGCGCCGGCACCATGGAGCGCCTGGGCCTCGGTTACGATGTCCTGAAGGCCGAGTTTCCGGGGCTGATCTACTGCTCGCTCTCGGGCTTCGGCCGCTCCGGTCCCTATGCCGAGCGGGCGGGCTTCGATCTCGTGGCGCAGGGCATGAGCGGATTGATGAGCATCACCGGCGAGGGGCTGGGCCGCCCGCCGATGAAGTGCGGGCCGCCGGTGACCGACATCACCGCCGGCATCCTGGCGGCGATGGGCGTGCTCGCCGCCCACGTGCACAAGCTGAAGACCGGCGAGGGGCAGGTGGTCGACACCTCCCTGTTCGAGGCCGGCATCACCCTCACCTACTGGCAATCGGCCATCGCCATGGCGACCGGCGTCGCGCCTGGGCCGATGGGCTCGGCCCATCCGCTCAACGCGCCCTACGAGGCCTTCGAGACGGCCGACGGCTGGATCACCATCGGCGCGGCCAACCAGACCAACTGGCTGCGGCTGCTGGCCGTGCTCGGTGCCGAGGCGCTGGCGGGCGACCCCCGCTTTGCCGCCAACCGCGACCGCATGGCCCATCGCGAGGCGCTGGCGCAGGCGCTGGCTCCGCATTTCCGCACGGCGCCCTCGGCCGACTGGCTCGCGCGGCTGGAAGCGGGCGGCGTGCCGGCCGGCCCGGTCCTCGACGTGCTGGCGATGCAAGCCGACCCGCAGGCGCGTGCGCGGGAGATGGTGGTCGAGGTCGAGCACGCCCGTGCCGGGCCGATGAGCACGCTCGGCTTGCCCGTGAAATTCTCAGGGACGCCCGGACGCGTGCACGGGCCGGCGCCGCTTCTGGGTGAGCACAGCCGCGCCATTCTGGGCCAGGCGGGCTACGATGCGGCGCAGATCGACGACTTGATCGCCCGGGGCGTCGTGGGCGAGACCACGGCCTGAGACCACGCTGCGAGGGACGCCCCATGAACGCTGACGCCGAGACCGCACCGACCGACGAACTCCTGTTCGCGGTGGACGAGGCGGGCATCGCCCGCATCACCCTCAACCGGCCGAAGGCGCGCAACGCGCTCACCTTCGCGATGTATCGCGGGCTGGTGGAGCTGTGCGAGCGGATCGAGGCGGATCGCGCGATCAAGGCGGTGATCGTCACGGGCGCGGGCGACAAGGCCTTCGCCGCCGGCACCGACATCTCCCAGTTCCGCTCCTTCGACAAGCCGGAGGACGCGCTCGGCTACGAGCGCTTCATGGACCGGGTGCTCGGCAGCCTGGAATCCTTGAGGGTGCCGACCATCGCGGCGGTCGCGGGGGCCTGCACCGGGGGCGGCGCGGCCATTGCGGCGGCCTGCGACATGCGCATCGCCAGCCGCGACGCCCGCTTCGGCATCCCGATCGCCCGCACCCTCGGCAATTGCCTGTCGCAGAACACGCTCCGTCGGCTCGTGAGCCTGATCGGCGCCCCGCGGGTGAAGGACATCCTGTTCACCGCCCGCCTGGTCGATGCGCCGGAGGCGCTGGCGATCGGGCTCGTCAACGAGGTCGTGGAGGATGCCGCCGCCTTGCAGGCCCGGGCCGTGGCGCTCGCGACCCTGCTCGCGAGCCACGCGCCGCTCACCCTCCAGGCGACCAAGGAAGGCCTGCGCCGTATCGCCCAGGAGGGCGCGCCCGAGGCGTCCGAGGGCGAGCGGCCCGGGGACGACCTGATCGTGATGACCTACATGAGCGAGGATTTTCGCGAGGGCATGGAAGCCTTCCTCGCCAAGCGCCCGCCGCACTTCAAGGGGCGCTGACGGGCGGCGCCCTCATCGCGCCGCCGAGACCGGCTCGGCCCCTTCCTCGCCGTACATCGCCGCGATCACCGGCTTCTTGGAGCGGATGTGCCGCCGCATCAGGGCCGCCAGCGCATCCCCGTCCCCGGCGCGCAGGAGCGGGATCATCCGCTCGTGCTCGTCGACCGCCTGGGCCCACTGCTCCTCGGTCTGGTGCGCCATGTAGCGGGAGCGCTGGATGCGACCCGTCAAGCCCATATACAGGCTGTACAATTTCGAGTTGCGGCTGGCCAGCATGATGGCCTCGTGGATCTCACGGTTGAGCCGGAAGTAGACCGCCTCGTCGCGGTTCTGCCACGCGGCCATCATGCCCCGGTGCTTCTCCTCGATCTGGGCCAGATCGTCCTCGGTGATGGTGCGACAGGCGATGTCGCAGGCGGTCGCCTCCAGCCCGGCGATGATCTCGATCATCTCCTCGAGTTCGTTGCGCGAGATGCTCGCGACCCGGGCGCCGCGATTGGGCAGGAGTTCGAGCAACCCTTCCGTGGCGAGGATCTTGATCGCTTCCCGCAGGGGCGTGCGCGAGATGCCGAACCGTTCGGTCAGCTCGCTCTCGTTGACGCGGGCGCGTGGTTCCAATTCGCCTTCGTTGATCAACTCGCGCATGCGGTCCGCTACCTCATCGTGCAGGTAGCGGCGGCTGATCCCGATACTGGGCTCAATTCTATTCATCGAGCACTCAAATCATTTTTAATGCGATACATCGCGTCACTAGCTCTAGGCACGGCGCAAACGCCTGTCGAGATCATGACGCGTACCCAACTCCCTGGGACACATCAAAATGCTTGTGAGGTCGCGCCGAGATCGGGCCGAGGCACGGCGCCTCGCGCTTGCCGCGGTTTGTATTTTTCATGCATGACCGGCTGAGCGATCATCCGGTTTGCACCGACTCCGCCGGAGCCGACGGGTGAAGGCCTGCTACGGGACGGACGCGCGATGATCGATCTGTTCAGCGACACTCAGACGCGGCCGAGCACGGGCATGCGCGAGGCCATGGCGCGGGCGGAAGTCGGCGACGAGCAGTCGGGCTCCGACCCGACGACCAATGCCCTGTGCGAGCGGGTGGCGGCCCTGCTCGGCATGGAGGCGGGCGTGTTCATGCCGTCCGGCACGATGTGCAACCTCGCCTCGATCCTCGTGCATTGCCGACCCGGCGAAGAGATCGTGGTCGACGACCAGTCCCACATCTACAACACGGAAGCCGCCGGTGCGGCGGCGGTCGGGGGCGTTTCGGTCAAGGCCCTGCCGACGCGGGTGGGGCTGTTCACCCTGGCGCAGGTCGAGGCGGCGATCCGGGTTCCGCAGCGCACGGCGCCGCGCTCCCGGCTCGTGTCGATCGAGCAGACCACGAGCTTTTCCGGCGGCACGGTCTGGGACGTGGGCGAGATGCGCCTGATCCGCGACTACGCCCAGGCGCGCGGGCTCAAGGCCCATATCGACGGCGCCCGGCTGCTGAACGCGGTCGTCGCCACCGGCATTTCCGCGGCCGATTACGCGGCCGGCTTCGACAGCGCCTGGATCGATCTGAGCAAGGGACTCGGCTGCCCGGTCGGGGCCGTTCTGTGCGGCTCGGCCGACTTCGTGGAGCGAGCTTGGCAGTGGAAGTACCGGCTCGGCGGCGCCATGCGCCAGTCGGGCGTGCTGGCGGCGGCGGGGCTCTACGCCCTCGACCACCACATGACCCAGCTCGCCGAAGACAACGCCAATGCCGGCCGCTTGCACCGGGCCATCGCCGACGTGCCCGGGCTCGGCTTCGATCCGACGGCGGGTCAGTCGAATATCCTCTGTTTCACCGTGGAGGCATTGGGCATTCCGGCTGCCGCCTTCGCCGCCGCCTGTCTCGAAGAGGGCGTGCGGGTGCGCGCCATCGGCACGCATCAGATCCGGGCCACCGCCAATCTCGACGTGGACCGGGCCGGCATCGAGCGGGCGGCGGAGGTCATCCGCACCAAGGCGACGATGTTCGGCCAACGCCCGTAGCACGTCCGACCCGCAACGCTTTCGGGCGCTGCGCTGGGCCGATGCCTGGGCAGTCCCTGGGCGGTCCGTCCCGAAGACGAACCGCCGCAAGTTGCAAAAAATCTACTTCTTGTTGTCGAGCTCCTGGGCCATCTTCAGGTGCTCGTCCAGGTGCGGCTTCGTCTTGACGGCGAAGGCCTTGAGCGCCGCGTTGTCGCCGCTGTCGGCGTAGCGCTTGTAGAGGTCGACGGCGTTCTTGTGGCCGGTGACCTGATCGTCGTGATACTGCTTGGTGAAGTCGTCACCGCTCAGGCCCTTGAGCTTGTCGATCTTGCTCTGATGGGCCGAGTCCAGCGCGGTCGGGATGTTGAGTTTCATGTCGCCCGTCTGCACGACGGATTTCAGCTCGTCCGAGACCTTTTTATGGTCTTCGATCATCTTCTTAGCGTAGGCCTTGGTCTTCTCGTCGGCCTTCTCAAGCGCGAGTTTGCTCGACTCGGTCTCGAACATGTCGCTGATCACGGCCTGGGTCACGAAGTCCTGGGACGATGGCGCGACGCCGATCAGCGAGTTCACGCCGGTCTTCTCTCCGACCGACTGAGCATGGGCCGGCATCCCCGCCGCGCCCAGCAGAAGCAGGCAGGCGGCAGCGGTGATTGACGTTCTCATGGAAGTCTCCTCAAGGCGAACGCGGATATGCAGGAGCAACCGGAGCGCGCCTTCGAGGTTCCTGTCCGGGGCGTTACACCGCGCCGTCCGAGGAATGGTCGGAGTGAACCGTCAGAGGGGACAATCGGCGGTCTCGCGGGCGAGCCAGTCGATGACGCGGGAAAGCGCCTTGCGCTCGCTGCCGCCCTCGGCCATTGCCGCCTCGTAGGCGCGGATCTGGCCATCCGCACTGGAGCCGCACTCGACGATGGTGAGCGCGTGGGCGACCTGGGCCGCGCAGCCCAGCGCCGCCGCATCCTCCGCCACGAGGTCGAGCAGGCGCTCGACGAGCCGGCGCAGAGGCACGGCCTCGTCCGCCGCCTCGTCGATCAGGGCGGCGTGGATGCCCTCGCGCTGCACCCGCCAGAGGTTCTCCATCACGAAGCCCCGCGAGGCGCCGGTCGGCCCGGCATTCAGCTCGGGCCGGCGCACGCAGAGCCGCACGAGGCAGCGGTAGAGGGCGGCGATCGCCAGCGTGTCCTTGAGGCGCGTGCAGCTGTCGGCCACCCGCAATTCCAGGGTCGGGTACCGGACCGAGGGGCGGATGTGCCACCACAGGAAGGTCGCGTCCTCGATCGCACCGGCCCGCGTCATCACCCGCACGTAGCGCTCGAAATCCGCATCGTCGGCGAACAGTTCGGGCAATCCGGTGCGCGGCAGCTCGGCATAGGCCCGCAGGCGGTAGCCCGCCAGCCCGGTGCGGTGGCGCTCGTAGAAGGGCGAGGAGGTCGAGAGCGCCAGAAGCACCGGCAGGAACGGCATCAGCCGGTTGATCAGCGCGATCCGCTGGCCCGGCTCGGGCACCTCGACATGGATGTGCAGGCCGCTGACGATGGAGCGTCGCCCCACCATCTGCAGCGTCTCGATCATCTTGCGGTAGCGGACCTTGGCGGTCTCGCGCTGGTCGGTCCAGACCGCGGTCGGGTGGGTGCCGGCGGCGAAGACCTTCAGGCCGTGCTCGCGGCCGATGGCGCACAGGCCGGTGCGCAGCTTGGCCAGAGCCTCGTGCGTCTCCGCGAAGCTCGTCGAGGGCTTGGAGCAGATCTCCGCCTGGCTCTCCAGCAATTCGCGCTCGACGCCGTCGAGGCGGCTGCGCGCCGCCTTATGGAAGTCGGAGACCGATTCGCGCGGCGCCGAGCGGGTGCGGCCGTCCGCCAGGAACAGCTCTTCCTCGATCCCGAACCGATATTCGTGAGCCATGGCGTCCTTCGCCTTCCGCCCGGCGATCCACCGAACCGGCCGAGGGACAAGCAAGCGCCAGCCCAGTCCGCTCCCGCGTTAACGTACGATACGATCGAGGCGGTTGTTCACGAAGAAATACAGCTCCTTGGCACCGGGCTCCATGTAGAGCACCTGCACCTCGCGCCCCGAGCGCCCCTCGCCGATCAGCACGTCGGTGGGCGGGCGGCCCTTCAAGCGCACGAGCTCGCACTCGCCGATGCCGGTCTCGATGGCGGCCGCGCCGCCCGGCGCGGTTCCCGTGCAGGCGCCGCTTCCGTCGAGCACCGGTCCGGAGACGGCGTGCGCGGCCGGAGCGGCAGGAAGCACGGCGCTCGGCGGGGGCGGCGGCCGAAGCGGCGCCGCGCGCTCGGACGTGGTGCAGCCCGCCAGGAGGAGGATGGGGATCAGCGCGGTCGATCGTCTCAAGGCGTCGGTCTCTTCTCCGGCCCGGTCTCGCCCGTGGCCCGCCCGGGGCGGGCGCTTCCGTCGGAGCGGGCCTCCAGGGCGCGGGCGAACAGGTCGGCCGCATCGTCGTGGAAGGCGTTGCGGGAATCGGGCCGCGTGTAGAACATGTGGCCGCCGGGATAAACCGAGAGCTTCAGCCGGTCGCCCGTCCCGTAGGCGGGCACTTGGTCGATCAGCAGCTTCGAGGCGAAGTAGGGGGTCACGAGGTCGGTGAAGCCGTGCACCACGAGGACCCGCAGGGTCCCGTCGAGGGCGAGAACGTCTTTCAGCGCGCCCATCACCTCCGGGGCCGAGCGGCCCGAGCCCCAGTTCCAACCGCGATTCACCGCGCTGTTCAGCAATTCGTAGCGCATGTTCTCGACGCGCCAGTTCAGGCGGCCGGTGTAAAGCTGCACCATGGCGGTAGTGAGCGGCGCCTGGAGCGCGGTCAGCACCGGATCCTCGAAGCCCGAATGGGGCGCGGTCGGGTCGGGGTCCCAGCCGGTCACGCCCGTATCGTAGGCGGAGGCGACGCGGCCCATGTCCCGCCCGATCTCGCGCTGATAGCTGTGGACCGTGGGCCGCCCCGCCTGCAGCCGCACGGTCTCGGGGTCGAGACCGACCAACGCCGCGACCTTGCCCGTCAGCCGGGCCACCGCCTCGCGGTCGCTCGGACCCTTCAGCAGGTCGGTCAGATACTCCCCGGCCGCGTAGCTCTCCGCGTCGCGCATCAGCGCGCGGCTCGGCGTCGTGCCGGAGCGCTCCAGGGCCGCGGCGGCGAAGGAGGGGAGCTTGGTGACGAAGCCCCAGGGCGTCGTACGGGCGGTCTGCAGCCAGTTGAAATCGAGCACGGGCGAGACGAGCACGAGGCCCGACAGCCCCACGCCTACGTCCTGCTGGAGTTTCTGCGCGATCAGCGGTCCGCGGAAGCCGCCGTAGCTCTCGCCGACGAAGAATTTCGGGGAGGCGAGCCGGTCGTTCTGGCGCAGGTAGCGGGCGATGGCGGCGGCGAGGACGGAGGCATCGGAATCGACGCCCCAGTACTTCTTGGCGTCCCCGTCCGCGGCGCGGCTGTAGCCGGTGCCGACGGGATCGATGAAGACGAGGTCGGTGAAGTCGAGCCAGGTGGCCGGGTTCGGCTGGAGGGCGATCGACTGCGAGGGGCTGATCGATGCGCCGTCGGTCGGCAGGCGCCAGGGGCCGATCGCGCCGATGTTGAGATAGGCCGAGGCCGCGCCGGGCCCGCCGTTGACGCCGAAGGTCACGGGCCGCTCGGCGCGCTCCTCGGGCTTGCCGGCCTTCCGATAGGCGATGAAGGCGATCTCGGATTGGAGCTTTCCGTCCTCATCGACCAGCGCGAGGCTGCCGGCGGTGGCGGTGAAGCCGAGCTTGCGCCCGTTCGACAGGTCGATGCTGTGCTCGGTGGTCGAATCCGGCGGCAGGCGCCGCCCCTCCGGCGCCTTGCGGGCGGGGCCCTGCTCCTGTCGCTGCCCCTGAGCCGGCGGCTGGCCGTGCTGGGCGAGGACGGGAAGCGGGCCGAGGCCGACGGCGACGGAGAGCAGGCCGGCGAGGCCGATCCGGATCGCGCGGGGCGGACGAGGGGGCGTGAGGGGCTGCGTCATGGCTCGTCTGCGATCCTTGTCGGGATTCGATGAGAGGCGGGGCGTTTGCCTCACGCCTTCTTGGTCCAGCGCCCGCTCTCGTCCTGCTGCCAGTAGGCGACCGCATGCCCGGCGGCCTTGGCGCCGCGCCACTGCTCGCGGGCATGGAGCAGGGCGTCGGTGTCGGTGCCGTCGAACAGGATGCAGATGCGCTGGTAGGCGCCGGCATCCTCCGGCAGCTCCGCTCCCTCGACCAGAAAGCGGATCGAGGCGCCGTTGGGATTGATCTCCCTCAAGGTCAGCACGACGGGCTGTGTCGCCGCATCGGTGTCGCGGTCGGTGCCGTGGGGCAGGAAGCTCTCGTCGGTGTAGGTCCACAATCCGTCATCGAGCGCCTGCAGCCGCTCCTCGGTGACGGCCTGGATGGCCGACTGCCAGCCGCGCTCCAGCGACTTCTCGAGCAGGTTGGGCAGCACCTTCTCGAGGGGCTGGCGCTGGAGGTGGTAGAAGAGGATCTCGGTCACGGCTTGGCTGCATATAGGGTTCGGTGGTCCGCCGGCAGTGCGGACGCAGCGTCGCGGTCGCGCGAATTCCGGCCCGGCGGGGCCTCGCGGCGGCCTCGCTCCGAAACAATGCCTGCGGCGGCGGGTTCGTCCTTCACAATCGATTCAAGGGAAGGAAACAACCATGCCGACCAACAATCTCACCAAGACCCTCGCCCTGGCCGCCGCGCTGACCCTCGCCGTCTCGGGGGCGGCCCTCGCCCAGTCGAGCACCGGCAAGGGCGGCACCGGCGGCACCACGGACAGCGCCAGCCCCGTGCGCAACAACACCGGCAACAGCATGCGGCCGACCAACGACAACCCCGGCGCCACCACCGGCTCGACGGGCACCATGGCCCCGGGCGCCACGAGCGGCGCGAAGACCGGAGCCGGCACCTCGGGCGGCACCGGCGCCCGCTGAGCGGGACCGATTTCCCCGGGGTGAAGGGGCCGGAGCCGATCCGGCCCCTTTTTTCGTGCGCGGCCGCTCTCAGGCCGGCTCGATCAGGTGCGGCACGAACAGGGCGCCGTCGCCGGTGATCGGGCCGTCCGACTCGCGGACGCAGAGGCCGGCCGGTGCATCGCCGACGATCCAGGCGCCGACCAGCGGACGCCGCCCGTCGAAACACGGCAGCTCCGCCAGCCCCTGCCGGATGAAGCCCTCGGCGCCGTAGGGCCCCTCCTCCCCGGCGATGCGGGCGCCCTCCCCCGAGAAAATCTCGACATTGGCACCCTCGCGCGAGAGCAGCGGCTTGCGCACATGGGCGCCGCTCAAGCTGGCGCAGGCCGGGTCCGCCTCGAAATAAGCCGGCAGCAGGTTCGGGTGGCCCGGTTCGCGCGCCCAGAGATGGGCGAGCAGGCCCTTGTTGGAGAGCACCATCTTCCAGGGCGGTTCGAGGAAGCGCGTGGACGAGGCGGCGACCGCCGTGCCGAAAGCGTCCTGGAAGGCCCATTCCCAGGGATAGAGCTTGAACAGCGTCGCGAAGGGGCGCTCGTCCGGCCCGCAGAAGGCGCCGTCGGCCCGAAGGCCGATCTGCGCCAGATCGAGCAGCAGAGTCTCGCGGCTCGCCTGCACCGCGCAATCCTGGAGGTAGGCCACCGTGCCGAGATCCTCCGGGCCGCTCGTATCGGCGGCAAAGGCCGTCAGCCCCGACGGCAAGATCTCGGTCAGGCGCGCAATCAGCCGCTCGTGGATCGCGTTGAACTGATCGCTGCCCGCCCGCAGGCGCCCGTCCCGTAGGCCCTGCTCCAGCCAGTGCCACTGGAAGACGGCGCTCTCGTAGAGAGCGGTCGGCGTATCGGCGTTGTATTCGAGGAGCTTCGCCGGCCCCGTGCCGGCGTAGGAGAAATCGAGCCGGCCGTAGAGGCTCGGATCGCCCCGTCGCCAGCTCGTGCGCACCGCGTCCCGGGCCGCCTCGGGAATGTGCAGCGAGGCGAGGATGCGCTCGTCCTCCACAGCCGCGGCGGTGAAGTCGAGGCAGAGGGCGTGCAATTCGGCCGCCGGCGCCTCGATGTCGTCCTCGATCTCGCGCAGGCTGAACGCGTAGGCGTGGCTCTCGTCCCAGTAGGGCGCGCCGTCGATGGTGTGGAAGGCAAAGCCCGCCGTTTCCGCGATCGCCCGCCAGCCGGGCCGCTCTCCGCAGGCGAGGCGTCGCATCAGCCACCGCCGAAGGAGGAGAAGCCCTTGCCGCTGCTCCCGAAGCCGCCGAACGAGACCTTGCTGCCGAGGGAGGACCCGTGGACCTTGCCCGACGAGGCGGAGCCGCCCGACCCCGTCGAAACCTTCGTGCCGGAACCGGTGCAGTAGCTTCCGCCGTGGCCGCCATGGCCGCTGGCGTGATCGTAGACGGGTTCGGGGGTGACGCCCTGCGCGGCGCTGCGGCCGATCATGTAGCCCGCCATGCGCGGCACGAAGCGGAGCGAGCCGGCCGCCGTCGCGTCGTCGAGACAGCGGGATCCGCCGTGGTGGCGCTCGCAGGCGCCCTGGCTGTCGTAATGCGGCGCCGTGCCCGGATAGGCGGCGCGGGCGATGCGGTACTCGTTGTGGCATTCGCCTGCCGGTCGGATGCCCTCGGCGGCGCAGGCGGATGGGTCGGCATAGACCAGAACGTCCCGGGAGGGAGCGGTCCGCGTGATGCTGCCGAGGCTGAGCGCGGCGAGGCCGGCGCCCGCCACGAGCACGGTCGAAACCGTCTGCGAGCGCTTGATCGCGCCCCTGTCGGGCGGGGTGACGGCCGGCGCGGGCTCGCCCGATATCCGGCGGCCGAAGCGTTTCGAGGGCGCGCGCTCGTCCGCCACGGCGTCAGTAGCTCATGCAGGCGGCGTTCACGAGGCCGCCCGCCAGGGAGGCGGCCCCGAGCAGCACGGCTGGCGCCGCCTGCCCTTCGTCGATACGCCGGGACAGCTCGGGCAGCAGCGGCCGCATCAGCCAATAGACCGCGACCTGCACGACGAGGGCGACGAGCCCCCAGACGATGCAGTCGAGGAGCGAGCCGGAATAACGCACCGCCGCGGAGAGAGGGATCGCGTAGCCGAGCAGGCTTCCCCCGAGAGCGAGCGCGGCGGCGAGATTGCCCTCGCGCACCAGGGCGATCTCCCGATGCGCGGTCGCGGTGAGGTAGGTGACGAGGTAGAGGGCGACGAGCCCAAGCGAGACGGCGAAGTAGGCCAGGAAGGCCGGCAGGCCCGCGATCGTCGTCACCCTGTCGCTCCTCGCCTCAGACCAATCGGCTCTGCTCGATCGCCGCGGCGATGAAGCCCTTGAACAGCGGGTGCGGCTCGAAGGGACGCGACTTCAGCTCCGGGTGGAACTGCACGCCGATGAACCAGGGGTGACCCTCGTGCTCCACCGTCTCCGGCAGGAGTCCGTCCGGCGAGGTGCCGGAGAAGCGCAGGCCCTTGGCCTCCAGGCACGCGCGATAGGCCATGTTGACCTCGTAGCGGTGCCGGTGGCGCTCCGAAATTTCGGTGTCGCCGTACATCTGCGCGATCTTGGTGCCCTCGGCCAGGGTCGCCTTGTAGGCGCCGAGCCGCATGGTGCCGCCGAGGTCGCTCTCGGCCGCGCGCCGCTCCAGTTCGTTGCCGCGCATCCACTCGGTGAGAAGGCCGACCACCGGCTCGCGGGTCTCGCCGAACTCGGTGGAATTGGCGCTCTCGATGCCGGCAAGCGAGCGGGCCGCCTCGATCACGGCCATCTGCATGCCGAAACAGATGCCGAAATACGGGATGTTGCGCTCTCTCGCGTAGCGGGCCGCGCGGATCTTGCCCTCCGCGCCGCGCTGGCCGAAGCCGCCGGGCACGAGGATGCCGTGCAGGCCCTCCAGGAACGGCGCCGGGTCCTCGCGCTCGAACACCTCCGCCTCGATCCATTCGAGGTTGACGCGCACGTTGTTGGCGATGCCGCCATGGGTCAGCGCCTCGGTGAGCGACTTGTAGGCGTCCTTGAGCCCCGTGTACTTGCCGACGATGGCGATGGTGACCTCGCCCTCGGGGTTGCGCACCCGCTCGAGGATGTTCTGCCAGCGGTCGAGCTTGGGCTCGCTCTCGGGCTCCATCTGGAAATGGGCCAGGATCTCCCGGTCGAGCCCCGCTTCGCGATAGGAGAGCGGCACGGCGTAGATCGTGTCGACGTCGCGGGCCTCGATGACCGCGCTCTCCCGCACGTTGCAGAACAGGCCGAGCTTGCGCCGCTCGTCCACCGGGATCGGCCGGTCGCAGCGGCAGAGCAGGATGTCGGGCTGGATGCCGATGGAGCGCAGTTCCTTCACGGAGTGCTGCGTCGGCTTGGTCTTCAGCTCGCCGGCCGAGGGGATGTAGGGCAGTAGCGTGAGGTGCAGGTAGCAGACGCTGCCGCGCGGGCGCTCCTGGCCGATCTGGCGGATCGCCTCGAAGAAGGGCAGGCCCTCGATGTCGCCCACCGTGCCGCCGATCTCGACGAGCACGAAGTCGTACGCGTCGTTGCCGTCGAGGACGAAGGCCTTGATGGCGTTGGTGACATGCGGGATCACCTGGATCGTGGCGCCGAGATAGTCGCCGCGCCGCTCCTTGGTGATGATGTCGAGGTAGATCCGCCCCGTGGTCACGTTGTCGGCGCGCGAGGCCGGCAGGCCGGTGAAGCGCTCGTAATGGCCCAGATCCAAGTCGGTCTCGGCGCCGTCGTCGGTGACGAAGACCTCGCCGTGCTGGGTCGGGCTCATCGTGCCCGGATCGACGTTGAGATAGGGGTCGAGCTTGCGCAGCCGCACGCGATAGCCGCGCGCCTGGAGCAGGGCCGCGAGGGCGGCGGAGGCGAGACCCTTGCCCAGGGAGGAAACCACGCCGCCGGTGATGAAGACGTACCGCGTCATGGGCTCTGGTCCATAAAGGGGCTCAAGCGATTCGCCAAACCGCAACGGTTGCCGCACCCCGCCGGCCGCGCGGAGGGCGGCATGGGCGCAACGCCCCTCATGCCGTTGAGGAAATTCGTTCGAGGTCTCGCGGCCGAAGCACCGGCCGCAAGGGTCTTCTGCGCATTGGGTCCGCCCGCCGGTGCGGCGGACGGGTCATCCTCAGCGCGATTGCGGCGCGTCGGGCGTCGCGGGGGCGGGCGCGGCCGGCGCAGGCGCCGCCGGTGCGGCAGGAGCCGGCGCCGCGGGAGCGGGGGTCGCCGGGGTTGCCGCCTTGGCCGGCGCGTCGGTCGGGACCGAGCTCGGCTGGCCGGCGCCGCCCGGGGCGGGGGCGCCCTGGCGCAGCGTGTCGAGCAGGTTGTCGGCGTTCACCGGCTTGTCGGTCTGCGTCTGGCCCTGCTGCTCGGTCCCGTCGAGGATCGAGCGGGGCGCGGCGCTGCGGTGGGCCATGATCGCGAGCGCGATGCTGGTGGTGAAGAACAGGGCCGCGAGGATCGCGGTGGCACGGGTCAGCGCGTTCGCTTGGCCGCGGCCGGTCATGAAGCCGGAGACGCCGCCGCCCCCGCCGCCGCCGAGCCCGAGACCACCCTCCGAGCGCTGAAGCAGCACCACGGCGATGAGCGACAGCACGATGATGAGGTGGACGACGATGAGGACGGTCTGCATTGCGTTTCCAGTGCCCGCTCGGCGCGGACGCTCTCGGGGTGCGGCCTGCGAAACACTGGTCGCGCGCAAAAGCGGCGCGCCCGCGGGTTCCGCCGCACGAAGTGGGGGCTCCTACACCGTTTGCCCACCCGCGCCAACCGGGCATCGCGCCCCGAGGCGGGACAATCGCCTCCGGTCCGCGACCGTGACTGGCCTTGCGGGCGCGCTCCGTGCGAAGAGCGGAGATGACCGATTTCAAAGCCGAAGCCGGGCGCCTGCGCGCCTTCATCGACCGCGCCGACCGCGAGGAGATGGCCGCCGTCCAGACGGAACTCCTGCGCATCGCCCTGGATCGGCCCGATCCGGCGGGCCGGGCGCAGACCATGGACGCGTTGCAGGCCGCGCTTTCCGACGAGATCCGCCCGGACGCGATGAGCCCGCTGCAGCAGGCCTTCTACGTCGCCGTGCTCGCGATGATCGAGCGGACCAAGGAGGCGGTCGCCAAGTCGCCGGCCCGCGAGACCTGAACACGTCCCTGGACAGCCGGCGCGCACGACCTCCGGCCGGCGGGCAGGCCCTGCTCGTCGTCGATGTCCAGCCCGGCTTCCCGGTGCCGGAGGCGGTCGTCGCCGGGATCGCCGCGCTGAGCCGCAGGCTGCACACCGTCGCGACGGTGGAGCGGCACGACGAGGCGGTGACGCCCTTCGCGGGGCAGCTCGGCTGGACGCCGCCGGTGGACGCGGCGCCGCTGGTTCCAGCCGACCGGGTCTTCGTCAAGCACGGCTACCTGCCGCCGCCCGAGCTGATCGACCATTTCAGGGCGCTGGGGGTGGAGCGCGTCCTCGTCTGCGGCGTGCAGGCCGAGACCTGCTGTCTCGCCGCCGGCTTCCTCCTGTTCGATGCCGGACTGCGCCCGACCCTGCTGCGATGGCTCAGCGTCGGATCCTCCCTCGACCGCTCGGGCGCCCTCGGAGCCACCCTGTGGCGGCATCATTTCGGGAGCGTGCTGGACGGTCCGGAGGCGCTGCACCTTGCCGCCGCGAGGGCGAGCCAGGCGGGACCGAAATCGGGCTCGACCCCGTCGTCCCGCTGAAGCCAAGCCTCCATCCGCACGCGGCCGTCCGTCATGGGCTTCTCGGCCACCAGTGTGCTCTCCTGGCCGCCCGAGCCCCCGGTGTCCCGGTCCAGACGGTAGCGGACACGGTGTGGACCGAGAGGGCGGACCATCGTCAGAGTGGACGCGTCACCGCCGGATCCGGGCCTCAGCCGGATCTCGAAGAGGGCGCGCCGACCCTCCTGCCCGATCGGTTGCAGGACGAGGCCGTTCCGATCCTGCCGCGCGACGAAGCCGTCGGGAATATCGACCGTCAGGCGGCACCCGCCTTCGGGCGTCTCGGCCGCGCTGATCTCGGTCGCCGATTCGGTCGTCGACGTGCCGCCGGTCGGAATAAGGAGCGCCGCGATCGCGGCCGACAGCGCCCACCGCCGCGCCCCCGCCGGGATGCGGCCGGCGACAGGGCACGGCCAGGGCGACATCAGTCCTCGTAGGCGCGGCAGATCCCGAGAAAGTCTTCCGCCACGAGGCTGGCGCCGCCGACCAGCGCACCGTCGACATTCTCCACCGCCATCAGCTCGCGGGCGTTCGAGGGCTTCACCGAGCCGCCGTAGAGGATGCGGATCTTGTGGGCCTCGTGGCCGACCAGCTTGTCGAGCATCTCGCGCAGGGAGGCGTGGACCTCGGCGATCTCCTTGGCCGTCGGGGTGCGGCCGGAGCCGATGGCCCAGACCGGCTCGTAGGCGATCACCGTGTCCTCGCTGGTGGCACCCTTCGGCAGGCCGATGGCGAGCTGCGCGCGCACGATGTCCAGCGCACGGCCCTGCTGACGCTCCTCCATGGTCTCGCCGACGCAGATGATGCCGCGAAGGCCCGCGCGCCGGGCGCCGAGCGCCTTGGCGTGGACGCCGTCATCCGTCTCGAAATGGTAGGCGCGCCGCTCGGAATGGCCGACGATGACGTAGGTCGCGCCGAGATCGGCGAACATCTCCGCCGAGATCGAGCCGGTGAAGGCGCCGTTTGGACGGGCATGCAGGTTCTGGCCGCCGATGGAGACCGCCGAGCCGTAGACCGCGGCGACACAGGAGGAGATCAGCGTCGCGGGCGGGCAGATGAGGACGTCGATCTTCTCGACGAGCGCGGGCGACAACCCGTCGCGGATCGCCTCGACGATCGGGACGGAGGAGCGCAGGCCGTTCATCTTCCAGTTGCCGGCAACCAGCGGACGGCGTCCCTCGCTTGCCATGGTCTCTCGGTTCTCCGTTGTCTGGATTGTGAAGCTCGACCCTGTGCGGGCGGGCCTAGCAGAGCGGGCTTGGGCGCGCAAACGGGTCCACGGCCGTTCGAGTGACGCCGACGGCATGCCCTTTGCGCGGGCGCCTCGATCGTCTATCGCGAGGCTCGACACGGTCCCCGCGCTCTCGCGTTCGGGCCTCTTTTCGCGTGGTTCAGGTCCGGGCGTCCGATGCTCCAGTCCATTCGCAGCGCCAGCCAGCACTGGCTCGGCAAGATCGTGCTGTCGGTGATCTTCACCTTCCTGATCGCGGGCGTGGCGATCTTCGGTGTGGAAGAGTTCTTCCGCGGCGGGTCGAGCAGCACCGTGGTCACGGTCGGCAAGACCCCGATCTCGGCCGAGGAGGTGCGCACCGCCTACCAGAACCAGCTGCAGCGCTATCAGGCCCAGATGAAGCGGACGCTGACGCCCGACCAGGCGCGGGCGATGGGCCTCGAGCGCCAGGTTCTGGCCCAGCTCGTCACCGAGGCGGCGCTCGACCAGAAGACGACGGATCTCGGCCTCGCCGTCTCCGACGCGGCGGTGTTGCGGGCGATCCAGGACGAGCCGAGCTTCAAGAACGCGAACGGCACCTTCGACCGCACGCTGTTCTACCAGACGCTGCAGCGGGCGGGCCTGAACGAGCCGATGTTCGTGCGCGAGCAGCGCTCCGTCATCGCCCGGCTGCAGCTCGCCGACTCCATCGTCTCGGAACTGCCGGTGCCCCAGGCGGTGCGCGAGGCGGTGCACCGCTACTCCACGGAGCGCCGCGCCGCCGCCGTGCTGAGCCTGGCGCCCTCCGCCGCGGGCGAGATCCCGGCGCCGACGGACGAGGAGCTGACCGCCTACTACGACAACAACAAGGCCTCCTACCGCGCCCCCGAATACCGCAGCCTCAACCTGCTGGTTCTGGAGCCCGAGGCGCTGGCCAAGCCCGAGGAGGTCACCGAGGAGGATGCCCGGACGGCCTATCAGGCCAACCAGAGCCGCTTCGGCAAGCCGGAACGGCGCACGATCCAGCAGATCAGCTTCCCCGACGAGGCCGCCGCCAAGGAGGCGCGGGCCAGGATCGAGAGCGGCGAGGAGCCGTTCGAGGCGGTGGCCGCCGCCCGCGGGCTCGATCCCAAGCAGCTCGACCTCGGCACGCTGGCCAAGTCCGAGCTGTTCGATCCGGCGGTCGGCAACGCCGCCTTCGCCCTGGAGCAGGGCAAGGTGAGCGAGCCGGTCAAGGGCCGCTTCGGCACGGTGCTCCTGCGCGTGACCGCCATCGAGCCCGGCTCGATCAAGCCCTTCGAGGAGGTGAAGGACGAGGTCCGCAAGGAGGTGGCCCTGCGCCGGGTGCGCGAGAGCGGCTTCGACAAGGCGCAGGATGCCATCGAGGATGCCCGCGCCGCGGCCAAGCCGCTCGCCGAGATCGCCAAAGAGCGCGGGCTGACGCTCGCGACGATTCCCGCCGTGGACGCCCAGGGCAACGACCCGTCCGGCCAGTCCGTCACCGGCATTCCCGACAAGGAGACCACGCTCCCGGCCGCCTTCCGCGCCGATGTCGGCAACGACACCGAGGCTCTGCGCACCAAGAGCGGCGGCGCGATCTGGTACGATGTCGTGAAGATCGACCCCTCCCGCGAGAAGACGCTGGCGGAGGTGCGCGACGCCGTCGTGCAGGGCTGGACCAAGGCCGAGACCGACCGTCGCCTCGTGGCCAAGTCCAAGGAGCTGACCGAGCGCCTGGAGAAGGGCGAGGCCATCGAGACCCTCGCTCAGGAAACCGGCCTCCCCCTGAAGGAGGTGACCGAGATCGGCCGCAGCCAGAGCAAGGACGACCTCTCCCCCGAGATCGTCGAGCGGATCTTCACCACGCCGGTCGGCAAGGCGGCCTCCGCGCCCTCCGGCGACGGGCGCGCCGTGTTCAGGGTCACGGCCGCGACCATGCCGGCCTTCGTGCCGGGCACGACGACCGACGGTCAGCTCGTGAACTCCCTGCGCACGGCGCTCGCCGACGACGTCCTCGGCGAGTTCATCTCCGAGGTGCAGAAGAGCGCGGGCGTGAAGGTCAACCAGACCGCCTTCCGGCGGGCGCTGGGCGGCGAGTACTGAGGCGTCGATGAGCCAGTCTGCACAGGGGCCTGCGCAAGGGGCTGCTCACGAGGCCGTCGCGCGGGCCTACGCCGCGGGACGGCCGAGCCTGCTCGGCCTGACCCTGGTGGCCGATCTCGAGACGCCGGTGGCGGCTTTCCTGAAGCTGAAGGCGGGGCATGCCGGCCCCGGTTTCCTGCTCGAATCGGTCGAGGGCGGCGCCGTGCGCGGGCGCTACTCGATGATCGGACTCGACCCCGACCTGATCTGGCGCTGCCGCGACGGGCGCCCCGAAATCGCCCGCGACGCGGCGCTCACCGACTTCGCGCCCGACACGCGCGCGCCGCTCGACTCCCTGCGGGCCTTGATCGCCGAGAGCGCGGTGGGGGACGACGCGCAGGGTGCCGCCCTGCCGCCGATGGCGGCGGGCCTGTTCGGCTATCTCGGCTACGACATGGTGCGCGCCATGGAGCGGCTGCCCGAGCCCAACCCCGACCCGCTCGGCGTGCCGGATGCGATCTTCGTGCGCCCGCGCGTGATGGTGGTGTTCGACGCCGTGGCCGATGCGCTCACTGTCGTCACGCCGTTACGCCCCGCCGACGGCGTCAGCGCGACGGCCGCCCTGGAGGCGGCGCAGGCCCGCCTCGACCGGGTGGCGGAGACCCTCGAAGGCCCCTTGCCGGTCGAGGCCCGGGCGGATGTGGCGAGCCTGCCCCCGCCCTCCCCCGTCTCGAACACCGAGCCGGACGCCTTCCTCGGGATGGTGGCGAAGGCGAAGGAGTACATCGTCGCCGGCGACATCTTCCAAGTGGTGCTGTCGCAGCGCTTCGAGGCGCCCTTCACCCTGCCCGCCTTCGCGCTCTACCGCTCCTTGCGCCGCACGAATCCGGCGCCCTTCCTGTGCTACCTCGACTTCGAGGCGTTCCAGGTCGTCTGCTCCTCGCCGGAGATCCTGGTTCGGGTGCGCGAGGGCAAGGTGACGATCCGGCCGATCGCCGGGACCCGGCCGCGGGGCGCGACGCCCGCCGCGGACAAGGCCCTGGCGGAGGAGCTGCTGGCCGACCCGAAGGAGCGCTCCGAGCACCTGATGCTGCTCGATCTCGGCCGCAACGATGTCGGCCGCGTCTCGAAGATCGGCAGCGTCACCGTCACGGACTCGTTCTTCCTGGAATACTATTCCCAGGTCATGCACATCGTCTCGAACGTCGAGGGCGATCTCGATCCGGCCCACGACGCCCTCTCGGCGCTCGCCGCCGGATTCCCCGCCGGCACGGTCTCGGGCGCGCCCAAGGTGCGGGCGATGGAGATTATCGACGAGTTGGAGCGCGAGAAGCGCGGCCCCTATGGCGGCTGCATCGGCTATTTCGGCGCGCGCGGCGAGATGGACACCTGCATCGTCCTGCGCACCGCCATCGTGAAGGACGGCCGCATGCATGTGCAGGCGGGGGCCGGCATCGTCTACGATTCCGATCCCGCGTCCGAGCAGCAGGAATGCGTGAACAAGGCCAAGGCCTTGTTCCGCGCGGCCGAGGATGCGGTGCTCTTCGCGAGCCGGGCCAAGCGGGGGCAGTAGGCGCGCCGGCACGCCGTCTTGACTTGCCGTCTGCCCAGCCCCACCCCTCTCGCTCACGGCTATCCCGACACCGCCCTCATCCTTCGAGGCCGCTTCGCGGCACCTCAGGATGAGGGCGTGTCCGGGACGCAGGGCGCTACGGTTGAGTTTCGATGTCCAAGGTCCTCGTCATCGACAACTACGATTCCTTCACCTGGAATCTCGTCCACCTGATCGGACCGCTCTGCGAACGCATCGACGTGGTGCGCAACGACGCGATCGACGTCGCCGGCATCCGCGAGCGGGCGCCGGACGCGCTCGTGCTCTCGCCCGGGCCCTGCACGCCCAACGAGGCCGGGATCTGCCTCGACGCCGTGCGGGAACTGGGCGCCGAGATCCCGATCTTCGGCGTCTGCCTCGGCCTCCAGACCATCGGCCAGGCCTATGGCGGCGATGTTGTGCGGGCGCCCTCCCCCATGCACGGCAAGATTTCGACGATCCGGCACGAGGCGAAGGGCGTCTTCCGCGGCATCAACGAGGGATTTTCCGCCACCCGCTACCATTCGCTGGTGGTGGACCGGGCGAGCTGCCCCGACGATCTCGCGGTGACGGCGGAGGCGGACGGGCTCATCATGGGGCTGCAGCACCGCGAGCTGCCGGTCCACGGCGTGCAGTTCCACCCCGAGAGCATCCTCTCGAATCACGGCACGCAGATCCTGCGCAACTTCCTCGACATCGCCGCCGCGTGGCGGAAAGAGTCCGTGGCTCGCGCGTGACAAGGCCGGCCGCCGCGTGCATTGACGGCGTCGCACCCCCTCCCCCGACCGACTGCGGGCGGAGGACTCGAACCGAGCCACGACCCTGATGGACGCCTTCAAATCTCATCTCGCGGCCATCGCGGCCGGCGCCCCGCTGAGCCGGGAGCAGGCCCGCGCCGCCTTCGACGACCTGCTCTCGGGCGAGGTGACGCCGATCCAGGCCGGCGCCTTCCTCACCGCGCTCGCGGTGCGCGGGGAGAGCGAGGACGAGATCGTCGGTGCGGTCTCGGCGATGCGCGCGCGGATGCTGCCCGTCGCGGCGCCGGCCGGCGCCATCGACATCGTCGGCACGGGCGGGGACCATTCGGGCAGCTACAACGTCTCGACGCTGGCTGCGATCCTCACCGCCGCCTGCGGCGTGCCGGTGGCCAAGCACGGCAACCGCGCCGCCACCTCCCGCTCGGGTGCCGCCGACGTGCTCGCCGCGCTCGGCGTCAAGATCGGCCTGGCCCCGGACGCGCTCGCCCGCTGCCTCGCCGAGGCAGGGCTCTGCTTCATGTTCGCGCAGACGCATCACGGCGCCATGCGCCACGTCGCGCCGATCCGCACCGAACTGCCGTTCCGCACCATCTTCAACATGCTGGGGCCGCTCTCGAACCCGGCCGGCGTGACGGCGCAGGTCTTCGGCGTCTCGCGGGCCACCTGGGCCGAGCCGCTGACGCGGGTTCTGGCCACGCTCGGCAGCCGCCGGGTCTGGACCGTGCACGGCTCGGACGGGCTCGACGAGATCACCACCACCGGCCCCACCGCCGTGGTCGCGCTCGAAGCCGGCGCACTCTCGCACTTCACCGTAGATCCGCGCGAGGTCGGCCTGCCGCTCGCGACCCTGGAGGATCTGCGCGGGGGCGACCCCGAGCACAACGCCGCGGCCCTGAGCGCGGTGCTGGAAGGCGCCCGCAACGCCTATCGCGACATCGCAGTGCTGAACGCGGGCGCCGGGCTCGTGGTGGCGGGTGCGGCCGGGGCGCTGGCCGAGGGCGTCGCGCGAGCGCAGGACGCGATCGATTCGGGCGCGGCGCGGGCGACGCTCGCCCGCCTCGTCGCCGTTTCCAATGCGTGATAGACGGCCCCGAACGCTTCCGAGGAATAACCGATGGACGACATCGTGGCCGACGTGACCGCCGCTTCGGCGCCGGAACGGGCGAGCGTGCTGGCGCGCATCGAGGCCTACAAGCGCCGCGAGATCGCCGAGGCGAAGCTGCGCTTTCCGCTCGCCAAGCTCGAGAAGCAGGTCGCCAAGGCCGAGGCTCCGCGCGGTTTCGCCGACGCCATCGCCGCCCACATCGCGGACGACCGTCCGGCCCTGATCGCCGAGATCAAGAAGGCCTCACCCTCCAAGGGGCTGATCCGCGCCGATTTCAACCCGAAGACGCTGGCGAGGGCCTATGCCGAGGGCGGCGCCACCTGCCTCTCGGTACTGACCGACACCCCCTCCTTTCAGGGTGCGCCCGAGTTCCTGACGGAAGCGCGCGCGGCCTGCACTCTGCCGATACTGCGAAAGGACTTCCTCTTCGAACCCTATCAGGTCTTCGAGGCGCGCGCCTGGGGCGCCGATTGCGTGCTCGTGATCATGGCCTGCCTCGACGATGCGGAGGCCGCCGCCATCACCGAGACCGCGCACGATCTCGGCATGGATGTCTTGGTTGAGGTCCACGATGCGCAGGAGTTGGCGCGGGCCCTGCCCCTGGGAACTCGGCTGGTGGGCGTCAACAATCGCAACCTCAAGACCTTCGAGGTCTCGTTCGAGACGGCGATCGGCCTGAAGCCGGGCATCCCCGCCGACCGTATCGCCGTAGCCGAGAGCGGCATCGGCTCCCACGCCGACGTGCGGCGCCTCAAGGAGCACGGGCTCAACACCGTGCTGGTCGGCGAGAGCCTGATGCGCCAGCCCGACGTGACGGCGGCGACCAAGGCGCTGCTGTTCGGCGAGGCCGGGCGGTGAGCGGCGCCCTCACGCATATCGACCGGACCGGCGCGGCCAACATGGTCGATGTCTCGGACAAGGCCGCGACCTCCCGCACGGCGCTCGCCGAGGGCGTGGTGGTGATGCGGCCCGAGACGCTGGCGCTGATCCGCGAGGGCGATGCCAAGAAGGGCGACGTGATCGGCACGGCGCGGCTCGCCGGCATCATGGCGGCCAAGCGCACCCACGAGCTGATCCCGCTCTGCCACCCGCTGCTGATCACCAAGGTGCGCCTGACCTGCGAGCCCGACGACGCCCTGCCGGGCCTGCGGCTCACCGCGGAGGTGAAGGTGCAGGGCCAGACCGGCGTGGAGATGGAGGCGCTCACCGCCGTCTCGGTCGCCTGCCTGACGGTCTACGACATGGTCAAGGCGGCCGATCGCGGGATGCGCATCGAGGGTATCCGCCTCCTGTCGAAGGAGGGCGGCAAGTCCGGGGCCTGGAGCGCGGAGGCCGGGGCTTGAGCGGCCTCCTCTCCGTCGCCGACGCGCTGGCCCGGATCCTCGCGGCGATCCCCGGTCCGGTCGAGGCCGAGACCGTGGCCGTGCAGAGTGCGGCCGGCCGGACGCTGGCCGCCGATCTCGCCGCCACCCGCACGCAACCCCCCTTCCCGGCCTCCGCCATGGACGGCTACGCCGTGCGCGCCGCCGACATCGCCCCGGTTCCGGCAAGCCTGCGCCTGATCGGCACAAGCGCCGCCGGACACGGCTTCTCCGGGACGCTCGGGCCCGGCGAAGCGGTCCGCATCTTCACCGGCGCGCCCGTGCCGGCCGGGGCCGACGCGATCCTGATTCAGGAAAACGCCGAGGCCGACGGCGAGACCGTGACCGCCCGCGAGCCTGTCGCCGAAGGCCGGTTCCTGCGCCGGGCCGGACTCGACTTCCGTGAGGGCGACACCCTTCTGAGAGCGGGTGAGACCCTCGATGCGCGCCGGCTCGCGCTCGCCGCCAGTGCCGGCCACGCCGCGCTCCCGGTGCGCCGCAGGCCGCGGCTGGCCGTGCTCGCGACCGGCGACGAACTGGTGCGGCCGGGCGAGCGGCCCGAATGGGATCAGATCGTCGCCTCGAACGGCCTCGCGCTCGCCGCCCTCGGTCAGGAGGCCGGCGCCGAGACGATCGATCTCGGCATCGCCGCCGACGACACCGGTGCCCTGCGGGACGCCGTGGGCCGCGCCCGGACGGCGGGAGCGGATCTCCTCGTCACCCTGGGCGGCGCCTCGGTCGGCGACCACGATCTCGTCCAGGCGGCGCTCGGCGCGGAAGGCATGGAACTCGGCTTCTGGCGGGTGGCTCTGCGCCCCGGAAAGCCCCTGATGCACGGGCGTCTCGGGCCGATGCTCGTGATCGGGCTGCCGGGCAACCCGGTCTCCTCGATCGTCTGCGGCCTGCTCTTCGTGGTGCCCGCGCTCCGCGCCCTGCTCGGCGATCCGCGCGCCGGCGAGGACCGGAGCGAGCCCGCCCTCCTCGGCCGCGACATGCCGGAGAACGACGCGCGCCAGGACTATCTGCGCGCGCGGCTGGAGACGGCGCCGGACCGGCTGCCGGTCGTCCACCCGGAGACGCGGCAGGATTCCTCGATGCTCTCGGTGCTGGGCGCCAGCGAGGCCCTGCTGATCCGTCCCCCCCACGCGCCCCCCGCCCGGGCCGGCGATCCCTGCCGGATCATCCGGCTCGACCGCCGCATCGTCTGACTGGACGCCGGATTTCGCGGGACCGTTCGGATCGAGGGAAGCGCAAAAGTCTTGCATCCGCCCGATTTTCTGCCGAAGAGGGCGGCCTTTACCGGATAAAGGTCACCGGATCGAGCGGCGGAAGCCGCCGGGCAAGCGTGGGCTGGGAGCGTTGGGACCGATGAGCGAGACGCGGGAGCTGGGTTCGGCCGACATCCAGAAGGTGCTGGAACTGCTGCCCCACCGCTATCCCTTCTTGATGATCGATCGCATCATCGAGATCGACCGGGACGAGAGCTGCATCGGCATCAAGAACGTCACCGCCAACGAGCCGCAATTCACGGGGCACTTCCCCGGCCTGCCGGTCTTCCCCGGCGTGCTGCTGATCGAGGGCATGGCCCAGACGGCCGGGGCGATCTGCTGCCGCCATATCATGAGCGATGAGCTGCGGACCAAGCAGGTCTTCTTCATGACCATCGACAAGTGCAAGTTCCGCAAGCCCGTCGTGCCCGGCGACCAAGTCCGCTTCCACATGACGAAGATGAACCAGCGCAAGACGATGTGGTGGTTCCGCGGCGAGGCCCGCGTCGACGGCGTGCTCGTGGCGCAGGCCGAGATCGGTGCCATGCTGGTGACGGAGTGAAGTCTGTGCCCGAGGGAATCCACCCGAGCAGCGTCGTCGAGGACGGCGCCCGTCTCGGGGACGGCGTCAAGATCGGTCCGTTCTGCCATATCGGGCCCGAGGTGGTGCTGGGCGAGGGCTGCGAACTCGTCAGCCACGTGGTGCTCGCCGGCCGGACCACCGTCGGCCCGCGCACCCGCATCTATCCCTTCGCCTCCATCGGCCACCCGCCGCAGGACCTGAAGTACCGCGGCGAGCCCTCGACGCTCGCCATCGGTGCGGATTGCCTGATCCGCGAGGGCGTCACGATGAATCCCGGCACCGCGGGCGGCGGCCTGGAGACGGTGGTGGGCAGTCACTGCACCTTCCTCGCCAACAGCCATGTCGGCCACGATTGCCGGGTGGGCGACCACGTCGTCTTCTCGAACAACGTCATGCTCGCCGGCCATTGCACGGTGGGCAACTACGCGATCCTGGGCGGCGGCGCCGCGGTGATCCAGTTCGCCCGCGTCGGCGATCACGCCTTCGTCGGCGGCCTGTCCGGCTTGGAGAACGACTGCATCCCCTACGGCATGGCGCTCGGCAACCGCGCCTATCTGTCCGGCCTCAACATCATCGGCCTGCAGCGCCGCGGTTTTTCGCGCGAGGACATCCATGCCCTGCGCCGGGCCTACCGGCTGCTCTTCGCGCAGGAGGGCACGCTGATGGAGCGGGTCGAGGACGTGGCCGCCGAGTTCGACACCCATCCCGCGATCCGCGAGATCCTCGACTTCATCCGGGAGGGCGGCAAACGGTCGATCTGCACGCCCCGCGCCGTCGCCGCGGCCGCCTGAGGCCATCGGCGTGCTCGATCCCGCCCGGCCCCTCGCCCTGGTGGCCGGTGCGGGCCGCTTGCCGGAACTCGTGGCGGCCTCGCTCGACCGGGCCGGCCGGCCCTTCCGGGTGCTCGCGGTGCGCGGCTTCACCGAGCGGGCCATGCGCCGCCGGGCCGATGCCGTAGTCGACCTTCTCGACATCCCCGGCACCTTGCGCATCCTGCGGGA
Source organism: Methylobacterium sp. B4 (assembly GCF_003201865.1). Lineage (GTDB taxonomy): Bacteria > Pseudomonadota > Alphaproteobacteria > Rhizobiales > Beijerinckiaceae > Methylobacterium. The sequence continues at coordinate 320,687 of NZ_QJJJ01000004.1, forward strand.
ATGGGCGCCGGCCGCGGTGGTCCCGGCCGGCGGCGTGACCCGCCCGAGCCCGGCCGCGCTGCTGAACGCGGCCCATGCCGTGCGCAACCGCGACATCCTCAAGAGCCTCGCCGGCGGCGACGACCGGCTGCTCCGCGCCGTCCTCGCGCTTCTGGAGGAGAACGGGCACCGGGTGCTCGGCGTCCACGAGGTGGCACCCGATCTGCTCGGTCGGCCGGGACGGCTCGGTCGCCTGGAGCCGGACGCGGCCGCCGCCCTCTCGATCGCGATGGGTCGCGCCATGCTCGGCGCGCTGAGCCCCTTCGACGTGGGTCAGGCCGCCGTGGTGGCCGCCGAGCGCATCGTCGCGGTGGAGGGGCCGGAGGGCACCGACCGGATGCTCGCCCGCGCCCGGGCGCTCGGCCGCAAGCCCTTCGGCCGCGGGACGGCGCCCAAGGGCACCGTGCTCGTCAAGCTGCCCAAGCTCGGCCAGGATCTGCGCATCGACCTGCCCGCCATCGGCCCGCGCACGGTGCGCCGGGCCGCGGATGCGGGCTGCGCCGGCATCGCCATCGGTGCCGGCCATACCCTTGTGATCGATGCGCCGCAGACCGTCGCGGCGGCGGATGCCGCCGGCCTGTTCCTGATCGGCGTGGAGGTCGCGCCATGACGCACGGCACGACGCCCCGCACGACCCATCGGCGCATCTGGCTCGTCGCGGGCGAGGATTCCGGCGACCAACTCGGCGCCAAGCTGATCCGGGCTTTGCGCGCGCTCTCCCCCGAGGCGCTGACGCTGGGCGGCGTCGGCGGCGAGGCCATGGAGGCGGAGGGCTTCCGCTCGCTCTTCCCCATCGATGACGTGGCGGTGATGGGCTATCTCCCGGTGCTCGCCCGCGCCCGCACGCTGCTGCGGCGCATCCGCGAGACCGTGGACGACGTGGTCGCGGCGCGGCCGGACGTGCTCGTCATCATCGACAGCCCCGGATTCACCCACGCCGTGGCGACGCGCGTGCGCAAGCGCCTGCCGGACCTGCCCATCGTCGATTACGTCTCGCCGAGCGTCTGGGCCTGGCGGCCCTGGCGCGCCAAGGGCATGGTGCCCTTCATCGACCACGTGCTCGCCCTCCTGCCCTTCGAGCCGGAGGCGCATCGCCGCCTGGGCGGGCCCGCCTGCACCTATGTCGGCCATCCCTTGATCGAGCGTCTGGCCGAGCTCCGGCCCTCGCCCGAGGAGGCGGCGATCCGCGAGGGGCGCCCGCCGATCCTCGCGGTGCTGCCGGGCTCGCGCCGCTCCGAGATCGAGCGGCTGATGCCGGTCTTCGGCCGGACGGTCGCGGATCTGGCCCGGCGGATCGGGCCGTTCAAGATCGAGCTGCCGGCGGTGAGCCGTCATCGCGCCCTGATCGAGCGTCTGGCCGTCGCCTGGGAGCACCCGCCGCGCATCGTCCACGGCGAGGCCGCCAAGCACGCCGCCTTCCGCCGGGCGCGCGCCGCGCTCGCGGCCTCGGGCACCGTGACGCTCGAATTGGCCCTGGCCGGCGTGCCGATGGTGGTGGCCTACAAGGTCTCGCGGGTGGAGGAAGTCATCGCCCGCCGCCTGATCCAGGTGCCGACGATCGTGCTGCCGAACCTGATCCTCTCCGAGAACGCGATGCCCGAATTCGTCCAGGCCGAGTGCACCCCGGAGCGCCTCGCCGAAACGCTCGCGCCCCTCATGGCCGGCGGCCCGGCCCGGCGCGCCCAACTCGACGCGCTCGCCCGCATCGACGGGCGGATGCGGCTCTCGGAGGACGATGAGCCGAGCCGGGCGGCGGCGCGGATCGTGCTCGAGGCGCGGCGGGCGGCATGAGCGAGGACGCGACGGCGCCGGTGATCGCGATCTACGTCGACGCCGATGCCTGCCCGGTGAAGGACGAGGTTTATTGCGTCGCCGCCCGCTACGGGCTCCACGTCTACGTGGTGTCGAACGGCTTCCTGAACCTGCCGCGGGAGCCCTGGATCGAGCGTGTCGTCGTCGGCGACAAGTTCGACGCGGCCGATGATTGGATCGCCGAGCGGGTGGGTCGCGGCAGCGTCGTCATCACGGCAGACGTTCCGCTCGCGAGCCGCTGCGTGAAGGCCGGCGCGGTCGCGCTCGCTCCGAACGGCAAGGCCTTCACGGAATCCTCCGTCGGCCTCGCCCTCGCCACGCGGAACCTGATGCAGGATTTGCGCGAGGCCGGCGCGATCACTGGCGGCCCCAGGCCCTTCTCGCCGAAGGACCGTTCGGCCTTCCTCGGCGCGCTGGACCGCGTCGTGGTGCGCTTGAAGCGCGACCTGGGGCTTTGAGCGGAAGCGGGATCGGGCCCCGACCGCATGGTTGAGAGAACCGGTCCCGGATGAAGGCCGCGGCTTGGATCGCACGTCGTCATCGTGAGGACCAATGTGTCCTCGGCCCGGAAACGAAAACGTATGGCCCGCCCCGTCCGCAAGTGGCTCGGATCCGCTGGTCTGTGCAGTCTGCATAAACGTATCCGGCCTTCCGACAGCGCCGTTGGCCAAGATGGAGATCCGCGCGTCCTGGGCCTCATAAAGGGGGCGGCGTCGAGCGCCATTTTTACGGAGAGGCTTCCAGAACACCGGTCGACTGTCAGGCCATCTTCCTCTCACCGCCCGCAGACATCGGAAGGCCGGCGCGTCCGCGTCGGCCGAACTCGGATCAGGCGGCCACGGCCGCCGGCTCGTAGACCCGCCCGTGGCGCAGCAGCGCCCAGACGATGCGCGCCATCTTGGCCGCCAGGGCGACCACCGCCGTGTTCACGTGCGACCGCGCCAGCAGCCCGCGCAGCCACTGCCCGAGATGGGTGTCGCTCTGGCGCAGCGAGGGCAGCGCGGCGCGGGCACCCTGGACCAGCGTCTTGCGCAGGTACTTGCTGCCGCGCTTGGTGATGCCGACGAGCCGAGGCTTCCCGCCGGTCGTCACCTGCCGCGGTACGAGACCGAGCCAAGCCGCTAGATCGCGTCCGCGGGCGAAGGTGGCCACATCGCCGATAGCTGCCACCAGCGCGGTCGCGTTGAGTGCGCCGATGCCCGGGATCGTGGTCAGCCGACGAGCGTCCTCGTTGATGCGGGCCTGCTCGGCGAACTCGGCGTCGAGCGCGGCGATGCGTCGGTCGAGATCCTGCCAGCGTTCGCGCACCTCGGCCACGAGGGTGCGCATGCGCGGCGTAAGTGACGCGCCCGCGTCCGTGTCAAGCAACGCGGCCAAGCAGGCGGTGAGCTTGGCGCGCCCCTGCGCTACGACGTGGCCACGTTCCAGCAGGACGGAACGGATCTGGTTGGTCAGCGCCGTGCGCTCGCCTACGAGTTGGTCGCGCACCCGGTGCAGGGTCTGCACGTCGAGCTGCGCCTCGGACTTGAGAGCCACGAAGCGCATCGTCGGGCGTGTGGCCGCCTCGGCGATGGCCTCGGCGTCGCGGTCGTCGTTCTTCTGCGCCTTGACGTAGGGGCGCACGTACTCCGGCGACATCAGCCGGACGGTGTGGCCCTGCTCGTCCAGGATGCGGCCCATGTGATGGGCGCCGCAGCAGGCCTCCATCGCAACGACACACCCCGGCAGCTTCGCGCCAAAGGCGATCACCGCCTCGCGCCGCATGCGTCGGCGCAGCACGACCCGCCCCGCCGCGTCCAGCCCGACGAGGCTGCAGCTGTTCTTGCCCAGGTCGATCCCGAGAACCGCGATCGTCATCGTCCCGCTCCCTTCCTCATCTCGGCTACCCTGCAAGCCTAGCAGCGCAGCCCGGGTGAGGGGCGGGCCATCCATAAAGGGGCGCCGGAGCGCCCCCTTCCTCGCCGCGGTCAGCTGCGCTGGCCGATCGGCACGTAGTCGCGGCGATCCGGCCCGACATAGAGCTGGCGCGGACGGCCGATCTTCTGGGACGGGTCCTCGATCATCTCCGCCCATTGCGCGATCCAGCCGACGGTGCGGGCCAGTGCGAACAGCACCGTGAACATCGAGGTCGGGAAGCCGAGCGCCTTCAGGGTGATGCCCGAGTAGAAGTCGATATTCGGGTAAAGCTTCTTCTCGATGAAGTAATCGTCCTTGAGGGCGATCTGCTCGAGCTGGATGGCGACCTCGAGAAGGTCGTCCTTCAGGCCGAGCTCGTTCAGCACCTCGTGGGTGGTCTTCTGCATGATGCGCGCGCGCGGGTCGTAGTTCTTGTAGACCCGGTGGCCGAAGCCCATCAGGCGGAAGGGATCGTTCTTGTCCTTCGCCTTGGCGACGTATTTCTGCACGTTCTCGGGGTGCCCGATCTCCATGAGCATCTTGAGTGCCGCCTCGTTGGCGCCGCCATGGGCGGGGCCCCAGAGGCAGGCGATGCCGGCGGCGATGCAGGCGAAGGGGTTGGCGCCCGAGGAGCCGGCCAGCCGCACCGTCGAGGTGGAGGCGTTCTGCTCGTGATCGGCGTGCAGGATGAAGATCTTGTCGAGCGCGCGGGCGTAGATCGGGTTGACGACGTACTCCTCGCACGGCACCGCGAAGCACATCCGCAGGAAGTTCGAGGTGTAGTCAAGGTCGTTCTTCGGATACACGAATGGCTGGCCGATCGTGTACTTGTAGGCCATCGCGGCCAGCGTCGGCATCTTCGCGATCATGCGAAGGGAGGCGATCATCCGCTGCTGCTCGTCCGAGATGTCGGTCGAGTCGTGGTAGAAGGCCGAGAGCGCGCCGACGCAGGCTACCATCACCGCCATCGGGTGGGCGTCGCGGCGGAAGCCCTGGAAGAAGCGGTTCATCTGGTCGTGCACCATGGTGTGGCGCGTGACCCGGTAGTCGAAATCGGCCTTCTGGGCCGAGCTCGGCAATTCGCCGAACAGCATCAGGTAGGCGGTCTCGAGGAAGTCGCCGTTCTCGGCGAGCTGCTCGATCGGATAGCCGCGATAGAGCAGCACGCCCTCGTCGCCGTCGATATAGGTGATTTTCGACTCGCAGGAGGCGGTCGAGGTGAAGCCGGGATCGAAGGTGAACTTGCCGGTCTGGGCATAGAGCTTGCCGATATCGACCACATCCGGGCCGATCGTTCCGGTCTTGATGGGCAGTTCGACGTTTTTGTCGCCCACGATGATGGTGCTGGCGGAAGCGCTCATGGGATCGCGGACCCTTTCTCGCGACGGGAACAGCACCGGAGCGAAAGTCGAGGCCGACTTCCGCTCCGTTGTGGCGCCGCAGCGAAAGGCTGCGCCCGCCCACTGAGGCACCGGGTTAGCGGATCGGCCGACGCCCTACAACGGTCCACCACGCGCGGCGTCTTCGCAGATGCGAGAACCGGGCCGGTTCTGTCACCCGACGGAAAGGATTAATCTCTCTCCCCTGCCGCCATCGACGCCGCTCTGGCCCACGCCGCCCGACCCGGTTCGGCCATACGGCAGATCATGGTCTCAAGACGGTCCCGCCCGCAAGTCGCCCTGCGCCGCGATTTCTCGGACGGGCGCCTCCTGTAAGCCCTTTGCGTCCGGCGAAAGCCCGCGTGGAAGGGTGTGCCGCCACGGCCTGGAGCCGGACCGGCGCCGCGCCGATAGGCCGCGTGCCTCGCGGCCCGCTGCCTTCGAAGCTCGGGCGTTCAGGCGGAGAGCCGGTCGCGCAGGCGCCCGAGCGCCTCGTCCCGACCGAGCACGGCCATCACATCGAAGACGGGCGGAGAGGTGGCGCGGCCCGTCAGCGCCGCGCGCAGGGGCTGGGCGACCTGTCCGAGCTTCACTCCCTCGCTCTCGGCAAAGCCGCGCACGGCGGCCTCCGTGCTCGCCGCGTCCCACTCCGGCAGGGCTTCGAGCGCGGGAAAAAGCGCCCGCAACCGGGCCGGCGCCTCGCCCGCCAGCAGCGCTTCGGCCTTCGCGTCGAGCGCGAGCGGCCGCGATGCGGTGAGGTAGTAGGCGCTGTCGAGGAGTTCGACGAGGGTCTTGGCCCGCTCCTTGAGGCCCGGCATCGCCGCCGTCAGTTTTTCGCGCAAAGCCGGCGTCAGCGTTTCCGGCAGTCCGCGCTCGGCGCCGCGAGCGGGCAGGATCGCCTCAATCGCATCGACGAGGTCCGAATCGGCGCTGCCGCGGATGTAGAGGCCGTTCAGGCTCTCCAGCTTGGTGAAGTCGAACCGCGCCGCCGAGCGGCCGATCGCCTTCAGATCGAAGGCCGCGATCATTTCGTCCGTGGAGAAGACCTCCTGATCGCCGTGGCTCCAGCCCAGGCGCACGAGGTAGTTGCGCAGGGCCGCGGGCAGGTAGCCGCGGTCGCGGTACTCTTCGACGCCGAGCGCGCCGTGGCGCTTCGAGAGCTTGGCCCCGTCCGCGCCGTGGATGAGCGGGATATGCGCCATGGCGGGCACGTCCCAGCCGAGCGCCCGGTAGATCTGGCTCTGGCGGGCGGCGTTGGTGAGGTGGTCGTCGCCGCGGATCACCTGCGTCACGCCCATGTCGTGGTCATCGACCACTACGGCCAGCATGTAGGTCGGCGTGCCGTCCGAGCGCAGCAGCACGAGGTCGTCGAGGTCGCGGTTGGCCCAGGTGACGCGGCCCTGCACCGCATCCTCGACCACGGTCTCGCCCTCGGTGGGCGCGCGCAGGCGGATCACCGGCTTGACCCCCTCCGGCGCCTCGGAGGGGTCGCGGTCGCGCCAGCGCCCGTCGTAGCGCGGCGCGCGGCCCTCGGCGCGGGCCGTCTCGCGCATCTGCGTGAGTTCTTCCGCCGTGGCGTAGCAGTGATAGGCGTGGCCCGAGGCGAGCAGGCTCTCGGCCACCGCCCGGTGCCGGTCGGCCCGGGCGAACTGGTAGATCACGTCGCCGTCCCAATCGAGGCCGAGCCAGCGCATTCCGTCGAGGATCGCGTCGATCGCCCCTTGCGTCGAGCGCTCCCGGTCGGTGTCCTCGATCCGCAGCAGCATGCGTCCGCCGAAGCGGCGGGCATAGAGCCAGTTGAAGAGGGCCGTGCGCGCCCCCCCGATGTGAAGGAAGCCCGTGGGCGAAGGCGCAAAGCGCGTGACGACCGGTGACGACATCGGCGGCTGGGAGGCTTCTTTGAAAAAGTACGGGATGGCGGGAGGGCGGCCTCGGCCGGTCTCGGCGGGCGTGTAGCACGAGGAAGCGGATGCGTTAAGAATCCGTCATCATCGCAGGTCGTGCGTCGAGCGCATCGGTCCGGAGGGTCCGCGAACCATGGCGGAGGGCGGCGGCAGGGTGGTGCGGGGGGCGATCCCAGCCCTCGCGGCCGGCCGATTCCTCGGACCGGCGGGCGTCTGGCAGGGCGGCTGGCACTGGCTCGGCCAGGGCCTCGCCCGCGAGGCGGAACAGCGCCGCCTGTTCCCCTGGCTCGCCGTGGCCTTCGGGGCCGGCATCCTCCTCTTCTTCACGGCGACCGACGGCGAGCCCTCGCTCGTCCCGCCCCTGATCGGCGCCGGCTTCAGCCTCGCCGTGACGCCGCTGCTTCGGGCCCGGCCCGGATGGCTCGCGCTCGCACTGGCCGTCGCGGCCATCTTCCTCGGCTTCGCTGCGGGTGTCCGGCGCGTCGCCGCGGTGTCGGGGCCGGTTCTCACCCGGGTGACGATCGCGCCGCTGGCGGGCCTCGTCGAAGGGCTCGAGGAGCGCGAGGGCGGCGCGCGCCTGATCGTGCGGGTCGACAGCTTCGGCACGCTCGACGCGGCGGCCCGCCCGCGCCGCGTCCGCGTCTCCTACCGAGCGGCGCAAGCCGTGCGGCCGGGAGACGCCATCCGCGTCACCGCCCGCCTGCTGCCGCCCCCGGAGGCGGTGCGGCCCGGCGGCTACGACTTCGCCCGCGACGCCTATTTCCGCGGGATCGGGGCCGTCGGCTCGCTCGTCGGCAAGGTCGAGGTCGGGCCGCCGGCCGAGACCCCGCCCCTGACCCTGCGGCTGGCCGCGGCGATCGACGACGCCCGCAACTCCCTGACCCGGCGGATCACCGACGCGATCGGCGGGCAGGCCGGCGCCGTCGCGGCGGCGCTCGTCACGGGCAAGCGCGGCCTGATCGCGGCCGGGACCAACGACGTGCTCCGGGCGGCCGGGATCTATCACGTCGTCTCGATTTCCGGCCTGCACATGGTGCTGGCCGCGGGCGTGGTGTTCTGGCTGGTGCGGGCCGGGCTCGCGCTGGTGCCGGCGCTCGCGCTGACCTGGCCCATCAAGAAGATCGCCGCCGGCGCGGCGATGGTCGGCGTGACCGCCTATTGCGCCTTCTCCGGCTGGGACGTGGCGGCCGAGCGGGCCCTGATCATGACGCTGATCATGCTCGGCGCGATCCTCGTCGATCGTCCGGCGCTGAGCATGCGCAACCTCGCTCTGGCCGCCCTCGTCGCGCTGGCGCGCGAGCCGGAGGCGCTGCTGGGGCCGAGCTTCCAGATGTCGTTCGGGGCGGTGGCCGGCCTGATCGCCTGCGCGCCGTTGATCGATGGCCGGCTGCTGCGGGCGGAGGGCCGCTCCCGTCTCGGGCGCGTCGTGGCCTCGGTGGCGGCGGCGGTTCTCGGCACGCTCGCCACGACCCTCGTGGCGCAGATCGCGACGGCACCCTTCGCGACCTATCACTTCCAGACGGCGCAGCCCTTCGGTCTCGTCGGCAACGCGCTGACCCTGCCGCTCGTCTCGCTCGCGGTGATGCCTTCGGCCGTCATCGGGATGCTGGCCTATCCCTTCGCCCTCGACCGCCCGGTCTGGTGGCTGATGGGCCTCGCCGTCCGCGGGATGCTGGAAATCTCGTCCTGGATCGCCGGGTTCGGGCAGGCCACGGTGGTGCTGCCGGCCTTCGGCCCGGCGGCCCTGGCGCTGCTCGCCGTCGCGCTTCTCGTGGCGACCCTGGCCGTGTCGCGGCTGCGCCTTCTGGCCCTGCTGCCGGCCACGATCGGCCTCGCTCTGGCCGGCGCTCCGGACCGCTTCGATCTCTACGTCGATCGCGACGGCGGCGGCGCGGCGGTTCGTGGCAGGGACGGCCGGCTGATCGTGCTGGGACGCCCACCGGTCTTCGTTCTGGAACAATGGTTGAAGGCCGACGGCGATCCGCGCCGTCCCGACGCCGTCCTGGCTGCAGCCGGCCCGCGCTGCGACCATCTGGGCTGCACCCTCACGACCGCCGACGGGCGCGCCGTCGCCTTCGTGACCGACAAGCGCGCCTTTGCGGAGGATTGCGCCCGGGCCGACATCCTGATCAGCCGCCTGCGCGCGCCGCCGGGCTGCGCCGCGCCCCTGATCGTCGATCGCGCCTTCCTGGCGGTGCGGGGTGCCACGGCGATCCGCCTGCGCGCGGACGGTCCCGACATCGTCACGGCCCGCGGTGCCGGCTCGGCCAAACCCTGGCACCCGCAGCCCCCGGCCGCCCCGCCGATGCCGGCGGCCGCGACGGACAAGGCGCCGCCGGCCGGCCTCGAGACGGCGGACCCGGTCGATCCGCCGCCCGACGAGCCTCAGTAGCGGCGGACGAGGCTGACCAGCTTGCCCTGGATGCGCACGCGATCCGGGCCGAGCACGCGGGTCTCGTAGGCGGGGTTGGCCGCTTCGAGGGCGATGGAGGAGCCGCGGCGGCGCAAGCGCTTGAGGGTCGCCTCCTCGTCGTCGATCAGGGCGACGATGATGTCGCCGTTATTGGCGGTGTCCTGCTTGTGGATGACCACCAGATCGCCGTCGAGAATGCCGGCCTCGACCATCGAATCACCGCGCACCTCCAGGGCGTAGTGCTCGCCGCCGGAGAGGAAGTCCGGCGACATCGCGATGGTGTGGCTCTGGCTCTCGATGGCCGAGATCGGCGTACCGGCGGCGATGCGGCCCATCACCGGCACGATCACCGAACGCCCGTTCCCGTCATGGGCCTGCAGCATCGGCGGCTTCGGCGCGGGCGGCTTGCCGGCGAGGCCCCCCTCGACCACGCTGGGCGTGAAACGGCGCGGCTCGGCGCCCGCCGCGGGCCTGGCCGCCGGAGCGTCGGGCATGCGCAGGATCTCGATGGCCCGCGCCCGATTCGGAAGGCGGCGCAGGAAGCCGCGCTCCTCCAGCGCCATGATCAGGCGGTGGATGCCGGACTTGGACTTGAGATCGAGGGCGTCCTTCATCTCGTCGAAGGACGGCGGCACGCCGCTCTCCTGCATCCTCTGCTGGATGAACTGGAGCAGCTCGAGTTGCTTGCGGGTCAGCATGCGGCACCTGCTGTCGACCGCGGGCCGGGGGCGCCGCAGAATCGTGGAAAACAAAGCACGAACAGCCTAGACGTTCCTCTCCTGTTCCGCAAGCGAGCGCCGCGACACGCGAAAGGCGGCGGAGCCTTCGCCCCGCCGCCTCTTTTCTCGACCCTTCGCCCTTCGGATCAGGCGGGGATCACGTCGACGATCTCGTAGGTATCGGGATCGATGATGACGATGTCGTCCCCGACCAGCACGAACTGGAGGCCGCGATAGGCCGGCACGACCGAGAGGATGGCCGGCGGCAGCGGGTGCAGCGACACGGAGCGCGGAATCGCCGTTCCGACGCGGACGGCGAAGTTCACGTTCGTGACCGGGCGGATATTGGTGCGGGTGATCGACTGGCGGAACTCCGTGCGCTGAGTGGTGCTCAGGCTCTTGGAGGCTCCGCGCGCCTCGCTGGCGGAGCCCCGGTTGCCCCGATCGCCCGCCCGGTCTCCTGCCCGATCACCGGCGCCGTCGCGACCGCCGCGCTCGCCGGCCGCATCGCGTCCACCGCGGCCGTCGCGGTCGCCCGCCCCGCCGCGGTCGGCCTTGCCGGGTTCGCGGTCGCCGCGCTCGCCTTGACCGGCGCGCCCGCCCTGTTCGCCGGCTCGGGCCGGACCGCCGTCGCGGTCGCCGCGAGGACCCGTCTCGCTGCCGCCGGTACCGCGCATGGCACCCCCGGCTCCGCCGGCCGCACCGCCGCCCGCCTCGCCGCCGCGGGCTCCGCCGGTCTCCGCACCACCGCGGGCGCCGCCCGCGCCGCCGACACTTCCGGCACCGCCGCCCGCACCGCCGCCGGGGCCACCGCCTCCGCCCGCGCCACCGGCCCCCATTCCGGCGCCACCGCCGCCCGCGCCACCACCGGCTCCGCCGCCTGCGCCACCACCGGCGCCACCCGCGCCGCCGCCCTGAGCCAGGGCCGTCGCGGCGCCGAGTACGAGGATCGCCGCCGTTGCCGTGCTGCGAAAGAACTTCGTCATGTTCAAGGTCCTCCTGATGCCGGCGGCCAACGTGGCCCCCAAACTGCGCTCGCAACGGCGCAAGGCTGAAAACCGTTCCGGCACGGAGGCAGCCCGGATTCTTCGCCGGCTCTATCTTGGCAATTCATATGTCTCTGCCGGGAAGACTGTCGCGGCGAGTGGGAACATCGCTATGTGTCTGAAAAATATGTGAGAGAGGTGGGTCAATGACTTGCGTCACCGCTCCGCTCGCCTTCGACCGGAGCGTCTCCGAAGGCCGCGAGCCTGCCCGGATGAAGCGACGCGCGAGGGGGAGACGGTCGCCCCATGCCTGTCATTCTCCGGGCGCCCGCCGGGTCGGCGCCGCGCGGCGGGCGCCTAGCTACGGTGCTGCCAGAGATGCTTCACGGCCCTCGGAGGCCGCTTTCGGGAGGAAGACATGGCGGAGATCGCCGAGACGGGACCCGACCAGGACGATGCCGCCGACCGCCGCCGCCGGATCATGGCGATCGTCGGATCGTCGTCGGGCAATCTCGTCGAGTGGTACGACTTCTACTGCTACGCTTTCTTCGCGCTCTACTTCGCCCCGGTCTTCTTCCCGACGGGCGACGCGACCAGCCAGCTGCTTCAATCGGCGGCGGTGTTCGCGGTCGGCTTCTTCATGCGGCCGATCGGCGGCTGGCTGTTCGGGCGCATCGCCGACCGGCTCGGCCGCAAGACCTCGCTGATGATCTCGGTGCTGATGATGTGCGCCGGCTCCCTGGCCATCGCGATGCTGCCGACCCATGCCAGCGTGGGCGGCCTCGCCCCGATCCTGCTGGTCCTCGCCCGGATGGTGCAGGGACTCTCGGTCGGCGGTGAGTACGGCACCAGCGCGACCTACATGAGCGAGGTCGCCGCCAAGGGTCAGCGCGGCTTCTACGCCTCGTTCCAGTACGTCACCCTGATCGGCGGGCAACTGCTCGCCTCGCTGGTGCTCGTGGTGCTGCAGAGCATCCTGACCGACGCGCAGCTGACCGCCTGGGGTTGGCGGATTCCGTTCGTGATCGGGGCGCTGGCCGCCGTGGTCGCCCTGTTCCTGCGCCGCTCCCTCGAGGAGACGACCAGCGCAGCCGACCGGAACGACGCGGAATCGGGCACCCTCGCCGCCCTGCTCCGGCATTGGCGGGCCTTCGTGGTGGTGCTGGCCTACACGGCCGGCGGCTCGCTCGCCTTCTACACGCTGACCACGTACATGCCGAAATACCTCTTCAACACCGCCCATATCGACAAGGTCACCGCCTCGCGGATCACGACGGTGGCGCTGCTGGTCTACATGCTGATGCAGCCCTTCTTCGGCTGGATGTCAGACCGGATCGGACGCAAGACCAGCATGCTGCTGTTCAGCGGCCTCGGCATGGTGGCGATCGTGCCGCTGATGACCGCCATCGGCGCCACGACCGACCCCGTGCTGTCCTTCGCCCTGGTCATGGTTGGGCTGACCATCATCAGTTTCTACACGGGCATCAGCGGCATCGTGAAGGCCGAGCTGTTCCCGACCCAGGTCCGGGCGCTCGGCGTCGGCCTCTCCTACGCCATCGCCAACTCGCTGTTCGGCGGCACGGCGGAATACGTGGCGCTCCAGCTCAAGGATTGGGGAATGGAGAGCACGTTCTTCTGGTACGTCGCCGTGATCCTCGGCGTGTCCTTCATCGCCTCGCTGGTGATGCCGAACCCGAAGCGCCACGGCTATCTCGACGGCGACGGCACCGTCGAGGAGGCGCTGGGACGCAAGCTCCGCCCGGCGGCCTGAGGAAGCCTCAGCCGAGGCGCAGGATCGTCCTTGCCTCGGCGGGCGTGGCCGGCCGGGCGCCGTGCTCGGCGCAGATCTCGGCGGCGAGCCGCACGAGATCCGCGTTGCCGTCGGCCAGCCGCTCCTTGGAGAGACGCACGTTGTCTTCGAGCCCCGTGCGCACGCCGGCCGCTCCGCGGGCCAGCGCCCAGCCCATGGCGATGCTCTGATAGCGGCCGATGCCGAAGGCGCCCCAAGTCGCCCCCGGCAGGAGCCGGCCCGTCTCGGCGAGGAGCAGGTCGAGGAGGTGCGGGTCGGGCGGCAGCGCGTTGCGGATGCCGAGGACGAACTGCACGTGGACCCGAGGGTCGATGAGGCCCTCGTCCACGAGCCGGCGGGCGTTGTGGAGGTGGGTGAGATCGAAGATCTCGAGTTCGGGCCGCACGCCGTGGTCGCGCATCCGCCCGGCCATGGCCGTGAGAAGGCCGGCCGGGTTCTCGTAGACGCCCTCGCCGAAATTGACCGAGCCCGTCGTCAGCGAGGCCATGTCCGGCCGGTGGACCAGGCAGGCGCCCCGCTCCGCCGGATCGCTTCCCGCCCCGCTCGTCGAGAACTGGACGATCATGTCCGGGCAATGCCGGCGGATGCCCTCCCGCACCCGCCCGAAGCGCTCGGGATCGAGGGAAGGGCTTTCGTCGTCCTCCCGCACGTGGATATGGGCCAGCGCCGCCCCGGCCTCGTAGGCGGCGTGGGTCGATTCGATCTGCTCGGCGGGCGTGATCGGCACGGTCGGGTTGTCGGCCCTGCGGGCGACCGAGCCGGTGATCGCCACCGTGACGACGACGGGTCTCATGGTGGCGGCTCCCCTTAGCCCAGAGCCTGTTCGACCGCGCGGCCGCAGGTCTGCGTGTCGGCGCTGCCACCGAGATCGCGCGTGCGCTGGGACGGCTCGACGAGAACCCGCTCGATGCCGGCGACGATTTCCGCCGCGGCCTCCCGCTCGCCGAGATGCTCCAGCATCATCGCGCCCGACCAGATCTGCCCGATCGGGTTGGCGATCCCCTGCCCCGCAATGTCGGGGGCCGAGCCGTGCACAGGCTCGAAGACCGAGGGGAAGCGGCGCTCCGGATTGATGTTGCCCGAGGGCGCGATGCCGATCGTGCCGGTGCAGGCTGGTCCGAGATCGGACAGGATATCGCCGAACAGGTTCGAGGCGACCACCACGTCGAACCGATCCGGATTGAGCACGAAATGCGCGGTCAGGATGTCGATATGGTATTGGTCCCAGCGGACATCGGGATAGCCCTCGGCCACCGCGCGCACCCGCTCGTCCCAGTAGGGCATCGTGATCGAGATGCCGTTGGACTTGGTGGCCGATGTCAGGTGCCGCTTCGGCCGGCTCTGGGCCAGCTCGAAGGCGAAGTTGAGCACCCGGTCGACGCCGTGGCGGGTGAAGATCGATTCCTGCACCGCGAACTCGCGCTCCGTGCCCGGAAACATGCGTCCGCCCGCGTTGGAATACTCGCCCTCGGTGTTCTCGCGGACCACCCAGAAGTCGATGTCGCCGGGCTCGCGGCCGGCGAGCGGCGAGGGCACGCCCGGCATCAGGCGCACGGGCCGCAGGTTGACGTACTGATCGAACTCCCGCCGGAACTGGATCAGCGAGCCCCAGAGCGAGATGTGGTCGGGCACGCGCTCCGGCATGCCGACGGCGCCGAAGAAGATCGCGTCGTGGCTGCCGATCCGATCCTTCCAGTCCTCGGGCATCATCCGCCCGTTCGCCTCGTAGTAATCGCACGACGCGAAATCGAACCAGTCCTGCTTGATCTCGAAGCCGTGGCGCGCCGCGGCCCGTTCGAGGACGCGCACACCTTCCGGCACGACCTCGTTGCCGATGCCGTCACCCGGAATGACCGCGATCCTGTAGCTGCGCTTTGCCTCGCCCATGCCGCTCGCCTTCGCTGGAAGCCCCGGCGCTTCCCTCGCGCCGGGGCGCGGCGACGTCAATGGCTGCGATGCGGCGCGGGTGTCAGTTGATCGAGCCCGTCGTCTCCCCGGCGCAGGCTTCGGGGGCGCGGGTTCGCATCATCCGCTTGAGGCGCACGGGCTCGGAGCCGTCGGCGCTGTGCAGGGTGCCGACCAAGGCATCGGGACCGGCGGTGCCGCGGAAGCTGACGAGGCCGGCGCCGGTCTGGAGATGGAACGCCACGTCCTTGGTCGTGTCATCGACGGTGACGGCCGTCTCGATCGGCGCGGACAGGCCGGCGCCCTCGTAGACGAGGTTGTCGCCCGTCGGCCACCGCTTGAGCGTGACGCGCCGTCCCGCCCGGGCGCCGTCCTCGGACAGCGTGCAGAGGTCGGCATAGACGTAGGTGCCCGAGACCCAGCCGGGCCGCGCCTGCACCGGACCGGCTCCCAGAGCCGCGACGGCGAGGCCGCCGATTAGGCCGAGACGAACGAAGTGCGCTGCCGTCATCGCGTCCGTGGCTCCCTGCCCGGCGAACCGAAGGTCCGCAACGGGAACGCAAGCCTCGCGCCAGCGCCGGGTTCCGTCCCCGCCCGGACGCCGGGTGCGCGGGAGCACGCGATCTGAATCAGGTCGATGCCGTCCGCCACGCCTCGCGGCCCGCCCGGTCGAGGGCTTCGAAATCCTCGTCGCCGAGGGTGATGTCGGCGCCCGCCGCGTTCTGCGCGAGGTGGTCGGGATCGCCCGTCCCGGGGATCGGCAGCATGACGGACGAGCGCTTCAGGAGCCAGGCCAGCGCCACCGCGCCGCCGCTCGCACCGAGGCGGCTCGCCACCGTCTCCAGCGTCGAGCCGGGACCGGCCAGGGCGCCCTTGTCGAGGGGCGCCCAGGGGATGAAGCCGATGCCGTGCCGCTCGCAATGGGCCAGCACCGCCTCGCTCGTGCGATCCACGAGGTTGTAGCGGTTCTGCACGCTCGCCACGGGGAAGTAGCGTTGCGCGACCTCGATGTCCTCGACCGACACTTCGGAAAGGCCGACATGGTGGATCAGCCCCTCGTCCCGCATCCGGGCGATGGCCTCGAACTGAACCTCGCGGGGGCAGTCCGGTCCGATCCGGTGGAGCTGCCAGAGATCGATGCGCTCGAGACCCAGACGCCTCAGGCTCATCAGCACGCATTGGCGCAGGTAGTCGGGATTGCCCACGGGCCGCCAGATGTCGGGGCCGTGGCGTGTCAGGCCGCCCTTTGTGGCGATGACGAGGCCGTCATAGGGGTGGAGCGCCTCACGGATCAGGTCCTCGCTGACGAAGGGACCGTAGCTGTCGGCAGTGTCGATCAGGTCGATACCGAGGCCGGGAACGGCCCTCAGCGTGGCCAGCGCCTTCGCGCGGTCCGGGGGATCGCCCCAGATGCCGGCGCCCGTGATGCGCATCGCGCCGAAACCGAGCCGATGAACCGTGAGGTCTCCGCCGAGGGCGAAGGTGCCGGATGCCTGGACGCCCGCCATGCCTGTCTCCTTCCCGAACCGTATCCCGGTCTTGGTCCAACCCGGGAACGGGCCGGCGGGTCCGATTCCGCAGCCGGCGCCCTGGAACGCGCGGATCAGGCACAGGGCCGTCTCGAGGCCGGCCGCGCGCCCGGTCTGGAACTCGGCGCCCAGGCCCGCCGGAAGGCTCGCCGCCTGCGATCGTCGGACATGCAGCTGTTGGATGGCGAGGAGGCGCGTCGTCTCGTCGGCCGCCAGTCCCTGACGGAAATTGAGTTCGAGGCCGAGGACCGTCGCCGGTCCGAGACCGTAGAGGACGGGCTGGTTGAGCGGACGATCAGTCGGCCCGTGGTGACGGCGCCCGGTGGGCTTTCTTTCTCCGGGTGAGGTCGCACTCTCTCCGATAGACGCCGAGGGACGGCTCGCCGATCCGCCGGCATCGTCCGAGCGAAACGGTTCGCCCGGGAGGCGACCCGTCCCACCCTTCGCCCGTCGGGACGGCGTCCGGTCAGGCCGGCAGCCACTCGCCCCTCTCGGTGCGGCAGACCTTGGCCGGCGGCAACTCGGCCGAGCCCCCGCCGATCGAGGCGGAGGTGTCGAGCACCCGGCAGAGGCGCCCGGTCTCCGCCGTCTGCACCGCCCGCGGGCGCACGGTGATCTGGCGCGGGCGCCCGTCGCTGCCCTGGTAGGTGAGGTAGCGCGGCTGGTTGGTCGCCGCCGCGGCGATCTGGGCGTTGCGGATGCGCTCCTTGTCCTGGGCATCGAGGGCGGTGAGCACGGCGCAGCCGACGCCGCCGACCGCCCCGCCGATGAGGGCGCCCGTTCCCGCTCCCCTTCCACCGCCCGCCGCCGCGCCGATCAGGGTGCCGACCACGGCGCCGCCGATGGTGGCCGCGGCGCAGCGCCCGATCGCCTCCGCCACCGGATCGGCGGAGCCGGGCCCGGCAGTCCGCGAACTGACGCAGCCTCCGAGAAGGCCGCCGGCGAGAAGGCCCGCGCAGACGGCCGTGCCGCCCGCCTTGTTGGAACGTCGCAACATCGAAAAGTGCCCCGGGGCCGTCTCGTCTTGTGGGGAGCGGCCCGGCCCGTGCCGCTCCGATCCGTCAGAACTGCCCGTCCTCGATCCGCTCGATCTCGAAGCGCAGATCGTCCCGCTTCGTCGCGTCGGAGCCGCCGAAGACGACGGCCGGGTCGGAGATCCGGCCGGAGGCGGTCGTGCCCTTGAGCGTCAATTCGAGATTGCGCGCGCCGCCGAAGGGAAGCTTCGAGCGGTTCTTCGGCTCGCCTTGCGGGGCGGAAAACCAGACCTGCGCGAAGCGTCCGTCGCCACGCACCTCGCAGGCACTGCCCCGGCACAGCATCTTGCCGGCGACCGGCGTCGCCGTGCTCTTCGAGAAGGTCGTCTCGATCCAACTGTTGACGAGGTCGCCCTGAGCGGTGGCGGCGAGCCGCAATTGAAGCGGCACGCGCTGGTCGACGTAATCGATGAAGCCGGCGTAGGTCCGCAGCGAGACCGGCTCCGGCTGGAGACGCGGCAGCCCATCGGAGCGGGCCGCGACCAGCACGCCATTGGCGCCCAGCACGAGGGCGCGGGCGAATTTGAGGCTCGCCCCCTCCCCCAGCTGCGCGCCCGCGAGGTAGATTTCGGCCCGGCCGAAATCGAGGCCGCTGCGCTCGGCGAGCGCGAAACCCTTTTCCCGGGCACTCGCCGCCTCGGCCGCCTCGCCCTTGGCCGCGACGGCGAAGGGGCTGACCAGGATGAAGCGCGGCAGACCGTGGTTCGGGTCGGCGAGGCGTCCGACGTTCTGCAAGGCGCGCAGCAGGGCGCCGGGCGGCGGCGGCACCGCCGCGATCGCCTCTGCGCGCTTGGCGACCTGCGCCATGGCCCGGGCGAGGCCGTTGGAGAAGGCCTCGCGGGTCTTCTTGAGGCGCGCGCCGCTGTCGCCGCCGGTGAAGATGTCCCACTGGGTGTCGGCCGCCCGCGCCCGCTCGATCTCGTCCGTCGGAAGGTTGGGCGAGCAGCCGACGAAGAGCGGCAGCATCTCGCTGCCGTCGCGGCGGGCGACCAGCAGGGTAAGGCGCTCGCGGGGGCGGAGCGTGCCGGTCCCGACCTCGCGGGCATCGGCCGCCTCGACGACGATGCGCTTCCACAGGGCGTTGGCCTCGGGCTTGGCTTCCACCATCGCCTCTTCGAGCACGATGACGGTCTGGCGCAGGGGCCTCGGCTCCCGGTCGCGGGGGCAGGCGCCTTCCTGCCGCACGGCCTCGTAGCCGGTCTGGGCGGCTGCGCCCGGAGCGGTCAGGGCCGCGGCGAGGACGAGGAGGGAGAGAGCGGTCGCACGCATGGCGGGAGCCCCGGGTCAGACGTAGCCGAGGTGGAGGCGCTGGCGCAGGTAGGCCTCGCCGTCGAGATCGCGCTTGGTGTCGACATCGCCCGAGGTCAGGTCCTCGTAGACGAAGCGGGTGTGGAGGCCGCGCTGGCGGGCGGCGGCGAGCAGGCGGCTGCGATAGTTCTCCAGGAGCGCCAGCACCCGGGCGTCGAGCTTGCGCACCTCCTCGAAGCGGGCGCGGTGGCGCGTGTGGTTGCGCAGGCTCTTGGCTTGGTCCGCCTCGCGCCGGTCGGCCTGATCGCGGGCACGCTGCGCCTCCTCGATGCGCTGGCGCTGCTTCGGCTCCAGCAGCGTGCGGTAGCGCTTGCGCAGCCGCGCCCGCAGCACCTCCAGCCGGTGGCGCTCCTCCATGAAGTTCGGCACCGGATCGTGGAACACGATCGCCCAAGCCAGCCCGATCGCGTAGACGAACACGTTCATGATCAGCGCCAGCCCGTAGATCGAGACGGTGCTGGCGCCCCCCTCCCCGAGCGCGTCGGAGCGCGCGACCGCCTCCGCGACGAGGTAGGAGCGGCTGAACACGATGGCCGCGGCGCCGATCAGCAGAAGCAGCACGCCGATGCCGAGGAGGCGCAGGCTCTCGGCCTTGAGCCGCCCGGTGACGTTCTCGCCGAAGCGCTCGCTCCATTGCCGGATCAACTGACCGATCAGGTGGCTGGAGAAGGCCAGTCCGAAGGCGATCAGCGTGACGCTCATCGTCGCGAAGGCGGGCGTGAGGAAGTCGATCTTGAGAAAGGCCGAGAGGTTGATCGGGTACTCGGCCATCACGAACAGGAACAGGCCGAAGTAATACAGCCCCGGCCGCCAGGTCTGGGCGTCGCGGCCGTGCTCGGCGCGCTTGCGCTCGTACTCGGTGTGGAGGCGCGCGATCTCGGCGTTGAGGTCGATGATCTCCTTGCGCTGGAAGAAGTTCGCCCGCTCGGTGGCGAGGTTGCTCTGCTTGGCTTGCTCGATGCCGTCCTTCTCGGCCTCGAGCAGGAAGCCCTCGTTGCCGGCCGCCGTCTTCTCGTCGGCGAGGCCGCGCCGCACCTCGCCCAGCGCGGACTGGCGCGCCGCCGCGACGTGCTGCTGGTACCAGGCACGCATGGCGCTCGTGAGGAGCGCGGGGCTCTCGGCGCTGGCGCCATGGGGCGCCGACAGAGAGAGGATCGGCTGATCCGACTCCGTCTCGAGCCGGGCCGCGAGATCGCGCGCGAGGGCGCCCTCCGCGCTGACATCCAGGGCTTGGTACTCGACCAGACTCATGGAACTCGCCTCATGACAATCGAACTCATCGCTCAAGGCTCTCGACGAGGACGCGCCGCTCGCGCAGGTCGATCAGGACGGGGGTGTCGCGGGCGATGACGACCTCGGCCGGCGGGGCCTTGGGCGGTGCTGCGACCGCCTCCTTCGGCACGGCCGGCCGTTCGACCTCGCTGGCGCGCTTGGCCTCCATCGTCACCGGCTGGCGGGTTTCGAGGGGCACGAAGGTCCGTTCCCCGATCACCACCGGCGCCCGGGCGATCGTGGGGGGCGGCAGCGCGGGCGGCGCGACCGGGGCGGCCTGCTGGACCGGTGTGGCGACGACGCCCGGCAGGCGCTCGAAGGCGTCGATGCAGACCTGCCGCTGCGCCTCGTTCGCTCCCGCGCAGACGAGGTCGCGTTGGCGCGACAGCCAGACGCCGACGGCCTCCGCCCTGCGCCCGAACAGGAACTCGACCCGCCGGTTGCGGGCCATGCCGGCCTCGGAGGTGTTGGGCGCGAGCGGGATCGCCTCGCCGAAGCCGACCTGCCAGATCTGGGCTTGACGGACCCTGCGGGCGTGGAGCGCCAGGGCGACGCTGCGGGCACGGCGCACCGAGAGGGCGTAATTGTAGCCGTCATCCGCGCGGGAATCGGTATGTCCGGCCACGAACACCGCCGTGTCGGCCGCTTCGCCCCGCAGCACCTCGGCCACGACCTCGATCACCGCCTGCCCCTCCGGCCGGAGCACGTCGGAATCCGTGTCGAAGAACACCCGCTGGTCGAAGACCCAGCGCGAGATCGGGATGTCGACGGGAATGGAGCGCGGCAGGGCAGAGCGGTCGATGCGGTAGGTGTCGATCCGCGGAACCGTGCCGAGGCTCCGCATCGCCAGGGACCTCAGCCGCGTGAGGCGGTCCTCGTGCTCGATCTGCACGGTTTCGGGCCAGGACAGGATTCGATCCTGCCCGGCGGCGGAAACGGGCGCCGACAGCAGGACGGCCAGGGCCGCCCGCATCGCTCTCCCGCCCTCACGCCCACGCCGCACCACGGAACCGCCCTCGACCCAACCTCTGGTCGCGAGATAAGTCGTGACTTAACTCAACGTCAACAAATGCTGCCTTGTAAACCTGAGGTTAAACTAAGGCTTGGCCGAGCGTGGCGCCAGCGCCACACCTGACGGGGGCCGCAGTAGAAAAAAGCCCGCTCCGGGGAGCGGGCGCGAAGTCGTGAGGAAGCCGCGAGAGCGGCGGGACCGTCACGGTCCCGCCCGAGAGGAGATCAGCCCTCCTTGTTGCTGAGCGAGACGGCGACGAAGCGGGTCTGACCCTTGGCGCTCTTCACCCGCATCAGCACGGCCTTGCGGCCGTTCGATTCGGCGGCGCGGATCTGCGCCTGCACCTCAGAGGGCTTCGAGACGCTGGTGCCGCCGACATCCAGGATCACGTCGCCCTGGGAGATGCCCTTGGAGGCCGCCGGCCCGGTCGGGTCGACATCCATCACCGCGACACCCTCGTCGCCGAGACCGATCTCGCTGGCCGGGGCGAGGCTCAGGCCGAGCCGGGCCTGACCGCTCGAGCTGCTCTCGCTGCGGCTCGCCACCTTGCCGTCCCCCGGCAGGGTGCCGAGCTCGACGGTGGCCACGTCGGACTTGCCGCCGCGCAGATAGGCGAGCTTCACCTCCGTGCCGGGCTTGAGGCCGGCGATCCGGCGCGAGAGGTCGCGGGCATCGTTGACCGGCGCGCCGTTGACCGATTCGATCACGTCGCCCGATTTGAGACCCGCCTTGGCGGCCGGCGTGCCGCTCTCGGCATGATCGACGAGGGCACCCTTGGCCTTGTCGAGGCCCAGGCCGTCGGCGATGTCCTTGGTCACCGGCTGGACCTGCACGCCAAGATAGCCGCGCACCACCTTGCCGTCGGTGCGGAGCTGCTCGACCACCGTCTGCACGGTCTCGGCGGGGATCGCGAAGGCGAGGCCGACCGAGCCGCCGGAGGGCGAGGCGATCGCCGTGTTCACGCCCACGACCTCGCCGTTGACGTTGAAGGTCGGGCCGCCGGAATTGCCCTTGTTGATCGGCGCGTCGATCTGCAGGAAGTCGTCGTAGGGACCGGCGCCGATGTCGCGGCCGCGGGCCGA
>NZ_QJJJ01000005.1 GCF_003201865.1 Methylobacterium sp. B4
GCGTCGCCCGCTGCGTCGCCGATCAATGGAAACCATGCCGCCAGTGGGTCCTTTTTGGACGCCGATCCCGGGTCCCTTTTCAACGCCGATTGACACCTTGGGGGGCACGCACGAACAGTGGTGTGCCGACCCAGACCTCCAGGGCTCGGATGCGGCGGCTGAATGCGGGCTGGGTCACGTTCCGGGCCTCGGCCGCCCGGGAGAACGTCTTCAGCTCCGCCAGCGCCAAAAAGTCCGTGAGCCAGTCGAGATCCATGCCGATGCCGTTTGCGCATAGCGTGAACCGAACATGGCATTGGCCAGCCCGGCAAGTCCAGAACTATGTTGCCGGCAAGCTCCCGCGTGAGGAGCCATGTGCCTAGCAAAATTGAGCACAATCACCGGGAGGTAAAATGCCATGAGAGATTGGCTAAGCCGGCTCTACGTTCAAGTTTTCATTGCTATCATTATCGGTGGTCTGGTCGGGTATTTTCTGCCCCATATCGGCGTCACGCTGCAGCCGCTGGCCGACGGCTTCATCAAGCTGATCAAGATGCTGCTAGCGCCGGTCATCTTCGGCACGATCGTGGTCGGCATCGCCAAGATGGGCAACATGAAGGAGGTCGGACGTATCGGCGTGCGGGCGCTGATCTACTTCGAGGTGGTCTCGACGCTCGCCCTCATCATCGGCCTCGTGGTCGTCAACGTCATGCAGCCTGGTGCCGGCATGAACATCGACGCCACGCACATGGATAGCAGCGCCATCGCCGGCTATGCCAAGCGGGCTGAAGCCCAACCTGGCATCATCGGCTTCCTGATGGACATCATCCCCTCAACGATGGTGGATGCCTTCGCCAAGGGCGCCATGCTGCAGATCATTCTGATCTCGCTGCTGTTCGGCCTTGCGCTGGTCCAAGCGGGCGAGCGCGGCAAGCCGGTGGTGGTCGTCATCGACAGCTTGCTCGACGCGCTGTTCCGCATCGTCGGCATGGTGATGCGTCTCGCCCCCATCGGTGCTGGCGCCGGCGTCGCCTTCACCATCGGCAAGTACGGCTTCGGCACGGTCTGGTCGCTCGCCTACCTTATGCTCGGCGTCTACGCGACTTCGATCCTGTTCGTCGGCCTCGTGCTCGGCGCAGTCTGCACCTGGACCGGGTTCTCCCTCATCAAGGTTCTGAGCTACTTCAAGGACGAGATCCTGATCACCTTCGGAACCTGCTCCACCGAGGCCGTCATGCCGCGCATGATGGCCAAGCTGGAGCGGCTGGGCTGCGAGAAGTCCGTCGTCGGCCTCGTCCTGCCGACAGGCTATACCTTCAACGCGGACGGCACCTGTATCTACCTCACGATGGCGGCGATCTTCGTCGCCCAGGCCACCAACACGCCCCTCGGATTCGGCGACCAGCTCGTCGTGCTCGGCGTGCTGTTGCTGACCTCAAAGGGCTCAGCCGGTGTGGCCGGCGCCGGCTTCGTTACCCTCGCCGCCACCCTGTCGAGCATCAACACCGTCCCGGTCGCGGGCCTCGTCCTGCTGCTCGGCGTCGATCGCTTCATGAACGAGGCGCGGGCGGTGACGAACCTGATCGGCAACGCGGTCGCCACCATCGCCGTCGCGAAGTGGGAGGGCGCCTTCGACCATGCCAAGGCCGAGGACGCTTACCGCAACCGGGCTGCCGTCGCTGCCGAGGAGGTCATCCCTGAAACGGAAGCTGGGCACGCCCTGCCCCGTCCCGCGGCCACTGCCTACTGAGCCTGCCGATCCCCTCGATCACCTACTAACGCGCTCAACCTGCTCACACTTCAAGGAGAACACCCATGCGTATCGTTGACGTCTGCGAGGTCACCAAGCCGATCTCGTCCCCCATCCGCAATGCCTACATCGATTTTTCGAAGATGACTGCGAGCCTCGTGGCTGTGGTCACCGATGTCGAGCGCGACGGCCGCAGGGTCGTCGGCTACGGCTTCAACTCGAACGGCCGCTACGGCCAGGGCGGCCTGATCCGCGAGCGCTTCAAGAACCGCATCTTGGAGGCCGACCCGAAGAGCGTCCTCAACGAGGCCGGCGACAACCTCGACCCGCACAGGCTGTGGGACGTGATGATGACGAACGAGAAGCCCGGTGGCCACGGCGAACGCTCGGTGGCGGTCGGCACCCTTGACATGGCAATCTGGGACGCGACCGCCAAGATCGCCGGCAAGCCGCTGTTCCGCCTCCTGGCCGAGCAGAAGGGCGTCGAAGCCAACCCGCAGGTGTTCGTCTACGCGGCCGGCGGCTACTACTACCCGGGCAAGGACGACACCCAGTTGCGTTCCGAGATGCGGGGCTATCTCGACCGCGGTTACAACGTGGTGAAGATGAAGATCGGTGGTGCGCCGATCGAAGAGGATCAGCGCCGCATTGAGGCGGTACTGAAGGAGATCGGCTCGCAGGCGCAGCTCGCGGTGGACGTCAACGGCCGCTTCAACCTCGAACAAGGCATCGCCTACGCCAAGATGCTGCGACAGTATCCGCTGTTCTGGTACGAGGAGGTTGGTGACCCGCTCGACTACGCGCTGCAGGCGGCCCTGTCGGAGTTCTATCCCGGCCCGATGGCCACCGGCGAGAACCTGTTCTCGCATCAGGACGCCCGCAACCTGCTTCGCTACGGTGGCATGCGCCCGGACCGCGACTATCTGCAATTCGACTGCGCCCTGTCATACGGCCTGGTCG
Organism: Methylobacterium sp. B4; assembly: GCF_003201865.1. Lineage (GTDB taxonomy): Bacteria > Pseudomonadota > Alphaproteobacteria > Rhizobiales > Beijerinckiaceae > Methylobacterium. Next base: position 2,690 of record NZ_QJJJ01000005.1, read on the forward strand.
AGTACCTGCGCACCCTCGACGTGCTGCACCAGTTCGGCTGGTCGCCCTCCCGGTGCATCCCGCACGGCGGTCACCAGATGTCGCTCAACATCGCGGCTGGCCTCGGGCTCGGCGGCAACGAGAGCTACCCGGACCTGTTCCAGCCCTACGGCGGCTTCCCGGACGGCGTGAAGGTCGAGAACGGCCACATCGTCATGCCCGAGCTGCCCGGCATCGGCTTCGAGGGCAAGTCGGACCTGATCAAGGTCATGCGTGAACTGGCCGAGTAAGGCGATCCGGATCGGGCGGCGCCGTGGGCGCCGCCCGGCTGGTCCTGTGGCGACGCGGGGACACGCCGCGCACAGTCTTGATCAATCCGACAGGACCCTGCTCAACGTGGACGTACAGGCTGTTTTGAACGCCCTGACCGATGAGTTCATGAGTACGTCAGTGGTCAAGGTGAGGGCCGGCATAGCCAGTACGGACCGGAACACGGCCGCCCTCGCCGCCTGCCTGGAGCTGGAACGCCAGGGGCTGGCCGAACACATCGGCTGTCTCACCCGCTCCAGCCTACGGTGGAGGCGGACAAGCTATCGGCCCGACAGGATATCTTTGCCTATGAACGTCCGTTGCGATCACGTCCATCTGCGCAGCCGCAATGCCGTCGCTGCCGCACATTTTTACATCGATGTCTTCGGTGCCCGTGAAATCCGCCGTGACGGCTCGCCCATTGTCACCCGCGTGACGATCGACCTTGGCGGCCTGACCGTCTTCATTGAGCAGGCCCCCGAGGGAACAATGCCCGCGTCAGCTCAGCCGCATCTGGGAATCGAGCATATCGGACTTGGCGTCGCAGACATCGAACAGGCCTATGCGCATGTTCAGCAGCACGGCATCGAAATCATCTCAGGGATCAATGACGTAAATCCCAGTCTGCGCACGGTCTTCATCAAGGGTCCAGACGGCGCCATCATCGAGTTGCTGCAGCGGTTGCCCCATCCCTGAGGCAGGCCGCGGCGGTCCGATCGAGGACCGCTCGTCACCGCACCCTGGAACCGGACGGTTCAATCAGCCAGCACTGTACATCCCCGATCTGGACCGGGAGAGCACCGCCGATGAAGCCGGACGTCCTGCTGCTCAAAGCCATCTTGCCGGATAAGATCCGGGCACTTGAGGTCCGCTTCACCCCGCACCGGCTGGATCAGCCAGCGGATCGAGACGCCTTTTTGGCGGCCGTCGGACGCGACATCCGAGCGGTCGTGGTCGGCGGGCAGGCGCCGGCCACACAGGCGCTGTTCGCGCACCTGCTCCACCTGGAGACCGTTGCAAACTTCGGCGTCGGTTACGACACGATCGACGTCATCCTGACCCCAAGCGGACATCCGAGCGCCCGCGGATGAAGGTCCGGATGGGGTGGCGAGCGGTAGTTCAGCAGACGGGTGCTGAACGGTAGGACCGCGCCACAAGCGGTCATTCGAGTCGAGCCGTTGGAATGGCCGTTAGACCCCGGGGAGCTGCCATTGGTATGGAATGGCCAGTCCTGGCGGCCGCAACATTCTGATGGTCCCGTTGCCCTGGTCCGGCGCCGCCAGCCGGCAAGGCTAAACCGGCTAAGCCGCGCCGAGCCAACCCTAGACCGACGAGACCATTGAAATGGCACTCGCAAATCGATAGGCTGCTAATTAATATGCGGAAGTTGAGAAAGTGTCCCGGCTCAGTCCGGAGGGAAAAGGTCAGATGGCAGGTGAGGCCCTGAGCCAACAGTGGTTGACCTATACCCACGCGCTTCTCCTCTCTGGCCGCCAGTGGAGGCGGCTCGCCAACGCCACCACGGACGCGCACGGTGTCTCCGAGGCGAAGGCGTTGCCGCTGGTGCTGATCGGACGTCTGGGTGGCGAACCGCGCCAGACCACCCTTGCCGAGGCCGTCGGCATCGAGGCCCCGTCGCTCGTGCGGCTCTTGGACCAACTCGAAGCTGCCGGTCTCGTCATGCGCAAGGAGGATCCGACCGACCGTCGCGCCAAGGTCCTGAGCCTCACCGGCACCGGACGCTCCGTGGTCGCGCGGATCGAGTCCGACCTCGACCGATTGCGGCAGGCGGTGTTCTCTAAGGTGAGCGCGTCCGACCTGGAGGCGAGCCTGCGGGTGTTCCAGGCCATCCAGGACCATCTGGGCGGTCCGCCCGAACCGGATGCGTCCCGGAACAAGGTCGCGCACGGCGAAGCCGCGGAATGACCCTGCCGGGCTGGCGCGACTGGGCGTTCTCGCTCAAGACCTTCGCGGCGGCCATCCTGGCCCTGTTCCTGGCGTTCTGGATTGACCTGCCGAACCCCTACTGGGCGCTCGGCACGGTCTACATCACCAGCCAGGTGCTCGCCGGCGCCACGCGCTCTAAGGCGCTATACCGGGTGCTTGGCACGCTGCTGGGCGCGGCCGTGAGCGTCGCTCTCGTGCCGAACCTCGTGAACGCTCCGGAGCTTCTCACCCTGGCCGTCGCGCTCTGGGTGGCGACGTGCCTGTACTTCTCGCTGCTCGACCGCACCCCGCGCAGCTACCTGATGATGCTTGGCGGCTACACGGCGGCCCTGATCGGCTTCCCCGCTGTCGGCGATCCCGGAACGATGTTCGACGCCGCCGTGGCCCGCGCCGAAGAGATCACGCTCGGCATCCTCTGCGCCAGCCTCGTGAACACGGTCGTGCTACCGCAATCGGTGGCGCCCGTGATCACCGCCCGGCTTGACCTGTGGCTGCGCGACGCCCGGGCCTGGGTCATCAACGTCCTCGGCCGCACCCGCACGGCGAAGGATACCCAGGCAACGCGGCTGAAGCTGGCCTCGGACGCCGTTGCCTTCGACGCCCTGGCGACACCCCTGCGCTACGACATGACCGGGGCTGAGCGGTCGGCCGAGGCAATGGCGACGTTGCGCCAGCACATGCTGATGTTCCTGCCCATCGCCTCCGCGGTCTCGGACCGCATCGAGACGCTGGAGCGGGCGGGCCCCCTGCCGCAAAGCCTGCGCTCCCTGCTCGACAACATGACCGCGTGGCTTGCATCCGGATCCACCGACCAGGCGCAAGCCGACCGCATGAAAGCCACCGCCGACGCGCTCGAACCCGCCCTCGGCGAGCGACCATCCTGGGATGCCTTGGTGCTGGCGAGCCTGCTGGCGCGCCTGCGCGACTTCATCGACCTGCGCCAGGACGCCCGCATCCTTCAACGGCACATCGCCGACGGGACGCCGGTTACCGAGGACATGACCTTCCGCTACACCGCCGCGGCGCGCACGATCCGCCACCGTGACCATGGCATGGCGCTGCTGTCGGCGGTGGGCGTGTTCCTGACCATCCTGGTGACTTGCGCGATCTGGATCGCGACCGGATGGCCGCACGGCTCAGCCGCTCCGATGATGGCGGCGGTCGGCTGCAGCTTCTTCGCGGCGCAGGACGACCCCGCGCCGTTCATCGTCAGCTTCGCCAACTCGGCCATCCTCGGCGCCCTCGGGGCCGGCGCCTACCTGTTCGCGATCCTGCCGCTGGCCACCACCTTCGAGATGCTGGCCCTGGCGCTGGCCCCGGCGCTGCTGGTCTGCGGGGTGTTCATGGCGCAGCCGAAGACTGCGCCGCTGGTCATGGGCGCGGCGGTCAACGGCTCGGCCATGATCGCCCTCCAGGGCAGCTACAGCGCCGATTTCGCCGCCTTCGCCAATTCCTCCATCGCGGTCGTCGTCGGGATGTGGGGGGCCGCCATCGTCACGCGCCTCGTCCGCTCGGTCGGGGCCGGCTGGTCGGCCCGGCGCCTGCGCGGCGTCAACCGCCGCGAACTCGCCCGCGCCGCCGAGCGCCAGGGCGCGCAGAACGGACTCGAACTCGCCGCCCTCATGCTCGACCGCGTCGGCCTGATCGCGCCGCGGCTCGCCGCCCTGCCGTCCGACGACGCCGAGTGGACCGCCGACCTCCTGGCTGAAGTCCGCGTCGGCATCAACGTGGTGGAACTCAGGCGCGACCGACGCCGATTGCCGAAGGCGGCGCGGGAGGCGGTCGAGGCGCTGCTCACCGCTCTGTCGCGCCACTTCCGGGCAAAGCCTGAGACCGCCGGGCCGGACCTGCTCGATACCATCGACGCGGCGCTCGACGCCGTCTCCGCCGAGGCGCGGCAGGCGCCGGGGCGCGCGGCGCTTATGGGACTTGTCGGCATCCGGCGCGGCCTGTTTCCCGGCGCAGCCCCCTATCGTTCGACCCCGCAATCGGAGCGCGCGGCATGACGGGCGAGTTCGACCTCTACGGCGTCTTCGTGCCGAGCCTGGCCGCCTGGATGCTGATCGCCTTCGCGGTCAGCCTGCCGCTGCGGCGGCTGCTGGCCTGGGCCGGCTTCTACCGCCTCGTCTGGCACCGGCCCCTGTTCGATCTCGCCTTCTACGTCGTGCTGCTGGGCGCCGTCGTCGCGGTCGCGGTGCCGCTCACCTCCTGATCGACCGGCGCGCCCGACCACGTCCCAGACCTTCCGGAATTCCCAATGCCTCGGTTCCTCGCCCTCTCGTTCCGCCTCCTCGTCACCCTCGGGATGGTCGCCGCGGCTATCGTCGTCGGGTTGGCGCTGTGGGACTATTACATGGAGGCCCCCTGGACCCGCGACGGACGGGTGCGCGCCGACGTGGTGCCTGTGGCCCCCGACGTCTCCGGTCTCGTCACCGAGGTGTTGATCGCGGACAACCAAGTGGTGAAGCGCGGCGACGTCCTCTTCCGCATCGATCCCGACCGCTTCGCCCTGGCCCTGCGCCAGGCCGAGGCGGTGGTCGAGGGGAAGAAGGCGACCGCCGTGCAGGCCGCAGCCGATTACGCCCGCTACCTCAAGCTGAGCGACGCCGCGGCCTCGCAGCAGCGGGTCGAGGCGGCGCAGGCGGCCGACCTCGAGGCCAAGGCCGCCTATGGCCAAGCGATGGCCGACCGTGACCTCGCCAAGCTCAACCTCGACCGCTCCGCCGTGAAGGCCTCGGTCAACGGTCGCATCACCAATATGGGTCTGCGGCCCGGCACTTACGTGACGACCGGCCACGGTGTGATGGCCCTGATCGACAGCGACACCGTGCGGGTCGAGGGCTATTTCGAGGAGACCAAGCTGCCGCGCATCCATGTGGGCGACCGGGCCAGCATCCGCCTAATGGGCGAGACAGCGACGTTGACCGGCTACGTCGAGAGCTTCGCGGGTGGCATCGAGGACCGTGAGCGGACGGCGGGCTCGAACCTGCTCGCGAGCGTGAACCCGACCTTCGCCTGGGTGCGGCTGGCGCAACGCATCCCGGTGCGGATCAAGCTCGACGGCGTCCCCGACGAGACCCGGCTGCTTGTGGGCCGCACCGCCACGGTCGCGGTCGAACCCGATGGCGAGACCCCGCATTTCAGCCTGTTCGGCTCCTGGCGCGGAGCCCCGCCTCCCGCCGCCGGGGAGACCAAGGCCCGCTGAACGTTTTTCCCCGGAGCCCGCGTTCCAGGCACGCTTGCCCCACCGACCGGAGCCCGACCCATGAACGACCCCGCATCGAATCCCAGCGATGGCCGGAGCGACGGTATCCTGGCCAAAGCCCCGTACCGCGTCGCCTCGGTAAACCTCGTGGCGAACGACCTCGCGGAGATCGCGCGGTTCTACCAGGACGTCATCGGCCTCGCGCCCATTTCCCAGGAGTCGGGCACGGTTCGTCTTGGTGTCGGGGAGACCATCCTTCTCTCACTCCGGGCGGACCCGGATGCCCGGCCGTGGTCGCCGCGGGAGGCGGGCCTGTTCCACACCGCCTTCCTGCTGCCGACTCGCGCCGACCTCGGCGGCTGGCTCCGCCACGCGGACGCAGCCGGCATCGGGCTCACGGGCGCGGCCGACCATCTCGTCAGCGAGGCGGTCTACCTCACCGACCCGGAGGGAAACGGCATCGAGATCTATGTCGACCGCCCAGGGCCGGAATGGCAGTGGACGGAGGACGGCTCCGTCGTGATGCGCAACGAGCGGCTGGATCGCGCCGGCATCGTTGGTGCCGCCAACCAGCCCTGGGCCGGCATGCCGGCGGAGTCTTGCGTTGGGCACGTCCACCTGCAGGTCGGCGACCTCGACGCGACGGAACGTTTCTACGCCGGCCTGCTCGGCTTCGACGTCATGTGCCGCTATCCCGGCGCCCTGTTCCTCGGCTCAGGCGGCTACCACCACCAGCTTGCGGGCAACATCTGGAACAGCCGGGGGGCTCCGGTACGCACCGACGGGACGACCGGTCTCGCGGAGGTCGCCCTGTTCTCCGACGGCGAGACGTTGGAACGGGTCCGGCGCCGCTTCCGGGATGCCGGCCTTCCCCTCGTCGAGGACGGCGGGACGCTCGTCCTGCGCGATCCGTGGGGGGCGGGCCTGCGGCTCGCCCCGAACCCATGACGCTTTGGGACAGCGCTTGCCGCCTCAGCGCGGCGGCGAACCCGCGCTCGCAGGTGCCAGCCAAGGGCCGGCCGCCGCCAGCATCGTGTCCACCCCGGTGCGAAGGGTCGGCGTCAGGACGGGGGCGTATTCGGGCGAGTGGTTGGACGGGAGCGCGTTCAGCGTTCCGGTCCGCTCCGCCTCGGCGTACTTCTTCGGGTCGGTCCCGCCGACGAACCAGAACACCGAGGGCACGTCCCAGGCACGGGCGAAGACGGTGAAGTCCTCGCTGGCGTTCGCGCTAGCGGCCGGCTGGACCCGCTGCGCGCCGAACCGCTGCTTCAGCGCCTCGGCCACCTTGGCGGTCGCGTCCTCGTCGTTCACCGTCAGGGGGAACTGCCCCAGCATGGTGAGGAGCGGCGGCTTCGGGGCGCCCGAGATCGCGGCTTCCCCTTCGACCACTCGCTTGATCGAGGCCAGCACCTTGTCGCGCACGGCGTCGTCGTAGGTCCGGACGTTGAGCTGGAGCTGCGCCTCGTCCGGGATGATGTTGGCGCTGGAGCCGGCCTGTATCGACCCGACCGAAATCACGGCGCTGTCGGACATCGAGACCTCGCGCGAGACGATGGTCTGCAGCCGCATCACCGTCGCGGCCGCCATCACCACCGGATCGATGGCCGATTCCGGACCGGAGCCGTGACCGCCGCGTCCGTACAGCGTCACCTTGAGGCTGTCGCTGCGCGAGAGCACGGGGCCGGGGGCGAGGCGCACCAGACCGGCCGGGAACGGCAGGACGTGCTGCCCCAGGGTGACGGCCGGCTTCGGGAAGCGCTTGACCATGCCGTCGTCGACCATCGCCTTGGCTCCCTCGCCGATCTCCTCGCCCGGCTGGAACACGGCCATGATGGTGCCGCGCCACTTGTCCTTGTTCGCGGCTAGGATCTGGGTCGCGCCCATCAGCCACGTGACGTGCAGGTCGTGTCCGCAGGAATGCGCGATGGCCGTCTCCCGACCGGAGGCGGGATCGGTCCCCTTCTTCATGCTGGCATAGGGAAGGCCGGTGTTCTCCTTCATCGGCAGGCCGTCCATGTCGGCGCGCAGGAGCACGGTTGGGCCGTCGCCGTTGCGCAGGAGGCCGACTACGCCAGTGCCGCCCACGCCCTCGGTGACCTCGAAGCCCTGCTCCTTGAGCCACTTCGCGACGATGCCGGCCGTGCGCTTCTCCTGCATCGAGAGTTCGGGGTTGGCGTGCAGGTCCTCGTAGATGGCCTGCAACTTCGCGAGCTGTTCCTCGGTCGGACCGGGCAACCCCCTCATCTCGGCTTGAGCGAACGCATGGCTCGAAAGCGCTGCCAGGGACACGAATGCCGCCAGCGCAAGCCTGCGACGATGTTTGCCGATGAGCATCTTGGCTTTCCCTTGTGAATGGACCGCGCGGGCGGCCCGTCGTTGAAGACTGTCGCTTCAGGGTGCCTCGAAGTGAGCGAGCCGCGACGGTTCGGCCGAAATCAATGATAGGGGAGGCCGGCGCGAGGGCGATATCGCGGAAGCGTCAAACCGAAGCGGAGCGATGCGGCCCGCACCAGCAGGGCGATGGCAAAGCCGGTGCCCAACGCGCACTCGCGGGGGGCGTCGAGGAGGGTCAGACCCGCGAAGACCGCCGCGCCGGCTCCCGCGGCCGAGGCATAGATCTCGCGGCTGAGGATGACCGGGCTCTCGCCGCCGAGCAGATCGCGGATCACGCCCCCGAAGGTGGCCGTGACCACACCCATGACGATGGCGACGACGGGGCTCGCCCCTGCCTCAAGGGCCTTCTCCGTCCCGGCCACGGCGAACAGGGCCAGACCCAGGGCGTCGAGCCACAGCAGGTACCGATAGCGGGACTGCGGGATGTGAGCGGTGAAGAACACCAATCCCGCGACAGTTAGGCAGGTCAGCAGGTAGGCCGGTTGGACCGTCCAGAACACCGGCAGCCCGAGCAACAGGTCCCGAAGCGTGCCGCCGCCGATGCCGGTCGCCGTGCCGAGCACCGCGAAGCCGACGAAGTCCATCTCCTTGCGGGAGGCCGCAAGGGCGCCCGTGACCGTGAAGACGATCACGCCGATCCAGTCCAGGGTTGCGGTAGCAGTCGCGAACATCGTGTCTCGTCTCGGATTTCGACCACGCTCGACGTCGTGGGAACGGTGGTGCTCCGGCTCGTCTCAACGTCTCACCTGAAGAGCAGGACTTGGTTGTCCGAGCGGGGGCGCTCGTCCCACTCGCGCTGCACCATCACCTCGGGCTGCGAGGTCTTCACGATGACGGTCGTGCCGAGGGGGACACGACCGTAGAGGTCGAGGATGTCCTCGTTCAGGAGCCGGATGCAGCCAGAGGAATCGGTGCCGCCGACCGTCCAGGGCTCGTTAGTACCGTGGATGCGGTAGAGCGTGTCCCGGTCGCCCTGGTAGAGGTAGAGGGCGCGGCATCCGAGCGGATTGTTGACCCCCGGCTCGACGTAGCGGGGGATGTCGGGCCGGCGCTTCAGCATGGCCGCGGTCGGCCGCCAGCCCGGCCACTTCGCCTTGCGCTTGATCACCGCGATGCCTGACCAGGTGAAGCCGGCCCGGCCCACGCCGATGCCGTACCGGATCGCCGTGCGGTCCTCGCGCACCAGGAAGAGGAAGCGCTGGTGCGTGTCGATGACGACCGTGCCACCACGCTCCGCCCCATCGTAATCCACGAGTTGTCGGCGGAACTCCGGTGGTACGAGGGAGAGGTCGACCTTCGGGATGTTGAAGGGTTCGTCCGGGATCTCGCCGACATACCAGGCATCCCTGGTCCGCGGTGCTTCGACCGGCTGCGGCACCGTCGATGGTTCGGACTCGCTCTCCCAGAAGAAGGCCTGGGCCCGTGCCGGGGCAAGGACGGCGGCAGTGAGGAGGAAGGCGCGGCGGGTGGCCAACATCGGATGACATCCAGGATAGGGGGAGGCGCCGGCGCGCAGGACCGGACGCGCCGCATGGTCGATGCCGTGCGCGTCGCCGCCGCGGCCCACGGTGTGAGCCGGCCGGTGCGAATGGGAAGGTTGTGTCGAGCCCGAGGGCTCGGCGTGTCGGGCTATGGGAGCGTCATCGCGCAGGCCTCCAAGGTTGCTTCGCACGCCGCATGCATGCGAGCCCCCTCTGTCATCGGCCTGAGAGTTTCGACACGGCCTCGGGAGAGGCCACGCCTTACACCATCGGCGGGAGCTGCCGCTCCGCTTTCCAGAGTGTTGAACGACGTGCGGTCCGGGTGCCTGAGAGTTTCCGGGGCGGTTGCTCCTTCGGCGGCCGGTCCAAGCCGGCTCTCTCCCGCGCGTCGATGTCTCGTTCCTTCTAGCCTCAAACGATGCTGCGAGCCAGACAATTCGTTAGCTTGCGATCTAAAATGTGCGTCCGTGCACGTGACCGGTCCTGGACGAAGGCCGGGAACTGCCCGGCTTGCAGGCCGCACGCTATCGTCGGTGTGAATAGGCTTTTGCCTGGATGTGTGAAGTCGTGCATCACGCAGCCGGCGAAGGCCGCAGGGAGGCGACCATCACCAGGTTGTTCATCTCGGCGTCGTCGAGGACGAGAGCCAGCATCAACGGTGTCCCGGGCCTGTTTGGCCCCCATGCCGATCTGGGTGCTCTGACAGCGACCTCGTGACGAACTGAGCCAGCGAGGCCTCGGCGTTTTGCCGAAATATGAAGCCGGCGTGCGTTTTCCCCACGGCGCGGCGGATCATCCTTCCCAAGGGTTAGCAGAACTTTGTCCGGATGCTCGAAACCAGCTTTGGGTGCGCCCCGGTCCAGCGGCATCGACCACCGCCGGCCTACGTCTCATGGATCTAGGATGGGTGCCATCGGGCCTCTCGGCAGACATTCCGGTCCTTCGCGGCAGCTGTCCCGGATACACCGAGCGGGACGGACGCAGTTGCACCGTCGGCACGGGCCTACTTGCCCGCGATCAGGTTAGCTGCCCAGAGCAAACTACAGTTGAGGATTGCGGGGAACGGCATGACCCGACCAGGATTGGCCAACCGGCTGCGGGTGTCAAACGTACCCTGCCAGCCCCAGACCCGGGCACCTCGGCCCGGCTTGACACCGCCAGGCGCGACCCCAACGTTAGGAGCGTCATGTCGAACTGCATTCAGAGCATCCGCCTACTGGTACGCTCGGGCAGCCTGCAAGCAGGCTCCTAGCCCTGGCACTTTGCCGGCCTTTTCGTAGGCCACGGCCGAGGCCAGGGACGATCTCCAGCAACGCTTTCTTTCTTTCGTGTGGTCTCTTCTAGGAGACCGCCGGGGCCGCCTCCACTCGGATTACAGCGTGGAGCGGTCATGCTGTGAGGTGCCAGGATGCACGCGGTCCATGAACTTCCCCCCATTACCGTCACCACCCGCGACTTCGACCGGCTCGTGGCTCTCAGTCTCGATGCCCATCTGCGCGGCGACAGCCACGCCGACTTCCTGCTTTGGGAACTAAAGAGAGCGACTCTCTGCCCGCCCTGCGCGCTGCCGAGCGAAGTCGTCTCGGTCAATTGCCGGGTGCTCTACCGTCTCGACGACGAGCCGGGCGTGCGTGTTCACCTCCTTGCGCACCCCGATGACCTTATCAATCTGGCCGACGGGCTGTCAGTTGCGAGTCCGCTCGGGACGGCGTTGCTCGGGCTGCGCGTGGGCGACCGGATGCCGTTCTGCGATGATCGCCTCGGCACTCAGCACGTGGTGACGGTCGAGGGTATTGGCTTGCGTTTCGTCGACGAGCCGGTCCCTAGCCGCGGCCCGCTTACACCTCGCACGACTTAGGCCTCAACGGCTCGCCTGCGGCCTGCATGAGGCGGGTCTTATAATCGCCCGAGTACCCGCCTGCCGGCCTGTATCGAAGATGCGAGCCGCGGTTCGTCCGGACAGGTCCTCTCCACTGAGCGAGGCTGCCGCAAAGAGGCTGAGCCGCGCCCAAATCGCACAGCGCGGGCGCGCGAACGTGCGCACGCGCCACCGGCTCACATTCACTCCGCCTTGGACTGACACCAACCTGATTAGGAGAACGCTCATGAATATTCTCGTTGCCACCGACTTTACGTTCCGCTCTCAGAGGGCCGTGCGGCGTGCCGGCATCCTGGCTGGTCAGCACGGGGGAAAGCTCGTCCTGATGCATGTCATAGACGGTCCCGATCCTCATGAGGTCGTGCCGGACCTTCGCGAGGCGCAACGCATGATCGTGGAGCAGATCGCCGTCGTGCCGGAACTTCACGGTATATCGTGCGAGCCGCTCGTCGTCGGGGGATGCCCTCCCCATGCAATCCTCGATGCGGCTGCGGCCCACGAAGCCGACTTGGTCGTGGTTGGCGCCGCTCTCAGGGCGACTGCGCGCTATTCTAGACGAACCGTCCGCAGCTTGATCCGCAAGGCGCCATGCCCAGTCCTTGTCGTCAGGCAACCCGCCGCGGGACCGTACAGGCGGGTCGTAGTACCGGTTGATTTCTCGGACGCATCAGCGCGCGCATTGCAGACCGTGGCATCGCTCAAGCCCTTGAACGGCACCCACGTCACCGTCGTGCACGCGTTCGAGGCTTTGGGAAAGCCAAAATTATCGGGGTTCGGCGTCGCGCGCGAGCACATCGATAGCTACGTCGAAAACTGGCGCTCCTCGTTCGCGGAGGAAGTTGAGACCTTCCTCGGAGCCGACGGTTTAGCGGATCGGGATTGGTCGCGGCGGGTGGAGGAGGGTCCTCCGGACAAGGTCATCGTCCGCCTCACCGCGCGGATGCCTTCGACCCTCGTCGTCATGGGCACGCATGCCCGGACGGGGATCAGGAAGGCATTTCTGGGAAGCGTCACCGAGGACGTCCTTATCGCCCGTGGCGCGGACGTGCTGGTCGTCCCTCCACTCCGGTCCGGCGTCAGCCCTGGGTGGGAATCCTCTGCGCATACCGTGGCAGACCGGGTCGAGCGTCCGGCCCTTAGGGCCGTGACCGCTTGAGTGGCCGCGCTCGTCACGCCTCCGCGGCACGCATGCGCGGGCTTGGCAAACTCCGTCGCGGCGCGTTTCAGTCAGTGAACGAAGCAGCAGACTTCGGCGGAGGAGGCTCGATGAGGATCATCGCCGCTCGGGTCATGGCCATCGCCGTCATGCTGCTGGTGCTGGGCACGGCGCGATGGCTTGAGCAATTCGGGACACCTTCGGTGATCGAGGCCTACCTCGCCGCCGCCGCGGCGGCGACCGCTGTAGCGATCTTCGCCCGCCGGTGAGCTTGCCTACATCGCCTCTTCGACGCCCCTCAAGGCATGACGGCGAAGAACAGGAACGAGGCTTTCATCGTCCTGATAGCTTCGCCTGCGCCTCGAAGGCCTTCGGCTTACACCATCGGCGAGAGCGCGAGCTCCACTTTCCAGAGTGGCGAACGAACGAGCGGTCCGGGTGCCTAAGAGTTTCCTGGGCGGCTGCTCCTTCGGCGGTCGGTTAACACCGGCCCTCTCCCTCTCGTTTGCGGCCGAGATGCCAGACAACGCTCACATGTTTGTTAGCTTGCTACCAATTGCGTGCGTTGCAGCACACTCTAAGACAGGGTGTGACTCAATGATCCTCATGCGCGGCTGAGACCGGCGTATGATGGCATTCCGCGAGGCGGTCGCAGCTGCGAGGAAGGCGGCGGGATCCATCGGTTTGCCGTAGCGGTAGCCTTGGCCCTCGTCACAGCCGCGCGAGGCGAGGAAGGCCTCCTGTGCCTCCGTCTCGATGCCTTCGGCGATGACTTCGAGCCCAAGGCTACGAGCAAGCGTCAGAACTGCCTCTACAATGGCGGCGTCGTTGCTGCCGGGCGCCAGCTTCATGATGAAGCTGCGGTCGATCTTCAGGCGGGTTACGGGGAAGTCCCTGAGCGCCGTCAACGAGGCGAAACCCGTTCCGAAGTCGTCAAAAGCGATCCCCACACCACGCTCCTTCAACTCCCGCAACGGCGTAAGCATGGACGACTGCTGCCGCAGCGCGATGTTTTCCGTCAGCTCGATCTCACCCAGAACTTCACGCAGTCCTGTCGCGTCTTGACGTACCGCCGAGCCCATCACGCGGGGCTATGCGTTCGCATGCCGATCGCGGACGCAGACGCACTCGCCACCGAGGGCTACCTCGTCGGGCTGGAACAGGACACGCAGGATCGTTCGTCGATAGAGCCGATCCGCATGCCGTTTCAGGCGAAAGCAGCCTCGCGAACCGCGAGCACGGTCAGGCGTCGGGTCTCGCCCGTCCGGGTGGCCCAATCGATGGACTGACCCTCACTCAAGCCGATCAGGGCTGCGCCAATCGGAGTCAGGATGGAAACCTTGCCCTGCTCGATGTCAGCCTCTCCAGGGTAGACTAGCGTCACGGATTGCATCCTGCCCGTCGAATTGTCGCGGAAGTCCACCCGGCTGCCCATGCGTGCGAAATCGCCTTGAGCGGCCCCGCCCCGGACGATCTGAACCCGGTCAAGTTCGTACGAAAGAAATGAAACGACTTCCGGCGCGCGATCCATGGCGCTTGCCGCCAGTCGCGACAAACGTTCGTGGTCGTCGGCCGTCATCTTGATGCGCGGCTTCGCCGCAGCGAGGGAAACTTTTGTCAACTTCTTCGATCCTATTTAGGTCGTTGTCGTACTACGCTGCACTCAAGCCTGGATCGTCCCCGACTTCTGGAGGAAGCAGGAGATCATTTTCGCTTTTTGCTGAGCTCGGCGAATACGGGTAATTTCTGCGCGAAAACGGAAGCACGGTGCGTGAACGCGGTGCTACGTCGTGCAAGGGGGTGGACTGTTCTCGTTTCGTCGCCGTCTCACCTGCGTCGCCCGTAGGACGAAGCTCCGGATCGCGCTCAGGGGCATCCATAGATCCCGCTCCGCTACTGCATCAGAGCTGCCTATCCGGCAGCCAGCGCATGTTTGTCGACGCGAAGGACGCGTTCGCTTCACATGCCGGACGAAGGATTTGGTGTGGTGGTTGTCATGCGCTCTTGCCGCTGCAGCCGACAGCGTCTCGGCAAAACCCTCGCGCAATCCCCAAGCTCTGCGTACGCTGATGCGCCGCCGGCCTGGGGCTACTCGCCTGCGATCAGGCTACCTGCCCGAAGCAGGACACGGTTGAGGGTGATAGGGTTGCACATGATTTTCGAAGCATCAGCGAAGTTGATGATCTTGTCAATTCGCTGGCACAAGGCAATTGAGGCGATCCGGCACCGCAGAAACATCTCTCTTGGCCTACTTGACAGCCGCATGGCTTAGCCTATGCTCCGTTAGATTATGCCGAACCGTCTCCAAAGCATTCGCCTTCTAGGGCGTGCGGGCAGCCTGCAAGCAGGCTCTTAAGCCCTGGCGCCTGGCCGGCCTGACAAGGCGCGGCCCGCTCCAGGGATAGATCTCCAGCACTTCGTCCTTTTCGACGCGCAGGTCCCGAACGGGCTGCGCCGTCAGCCACTCTGCGCGGCTTGGCCGTGCGGAGCGGTCATGCTGTGAGGTGTCAGAATGGGCGCAGTTCGGAAACTTCCTCCGATTACGCTTCCAACCTACGACTTCGATCGTCTCGTCGCTTTTGGTCTTACAGCGTATCAGCGCGGCGATCCTGATGCTGACTTTCTTCTCTCGGAACTCGACCGTGCGGTGACTTTCGCTGCTCCCCCACCGCTGGGAGGGGTCGTGGCCGTCACTTGTCGAGTGAGCTATCGGCTCGACGATGAGCCGACGGTCCATGCGCGTCGTCTTGCGCATCCAAGCAGCGCGGTCGACTCGGTAGAAGAAATCTCTGCTGCAAGCCCGCTCGGGGTGGCGATGCTCGGTCTCAGGAGAGGAGACCGCATGCCGTATCGCGACAACGCCACGGGACGCGAGCATGTCGTCGAAATCGCAGATGTCGGACCGCCGCGGTCCACGGATGACGCCGTGCCGCCCAGGCCATTCGATCGTCTTCTCCGCTGGTCTTCGCTGCCGGTGCCGGTAGCCGATCAGCTCTAATGTCGGCCGCATAATCGCGGCTGCAGCTTTGCAAAAACCTCACCCCCACAGGACTTTGAGTGATGACTGAGAGCCGTTGGCCCGTGCATGGCCGCATTACCGGCCCGATCGTGATGATCGGCTTCGGCTCGATCGGCCGGGGCACCCTGCCCCTCATCGAGCGCCATTTCGAGTACGACAAGAGCCGCTTCACGGTCATCGATCCCGTCGACACCCATAAGGATCTCGCCGACAAGCACGGGCTGCGCTTCGAGAAGGTCGCGCTCACCAAGGAGAACTACCGCGACGTCCTCACCCCGCTCCTCACCGAGGGCGGCGGCCAGGGCTTCTGCGTGAACCTGTCGGTCGACACCTCCTCGCGCGACATCCTCGAACTCTGCCGCGAACTCGGCGCGCTCTACATCGACACGGTCGCCGAGCCCTGGACCGGCTTCTACTTCGACGCCGGAGCCAACCAGGCGGAGAGGACGAACTACGCTTTACGAAACCGCATTCTGGATGCGCGCGCCGCGAGCCCCGGCGGCACGACCGCGGTGTCGTGCTGCGGTGCAAACCCCGGCATGGTCTCGTGGTTCGTCAAGCAGGCGCTGCTCAACGTCGCCAAGGACACCGGCTCCTCGACCCCTGAGCCGAAGACCCGCGAGGAATGGGCCGCGCTCATGCGCGAACTCGGCGTCAAGGGCATCCACATCGCCGAACGCGACACCCAGCGCGCCAAGAACCCCAAGCCCCAGGGCGTGTTCGTCAACACCTGGTCGGTCGAGGGCTTCGTCTCCGAGGGCAACCAGCCGGCCGAGCTCGGCTGGGGCACGCACGAGACCTGGAAGCCCGCCAATGCCCAGGAGCAGACCAAGGGCTCGCGCTGCGCGATCTTCCTGCTCCAGCCCGGCGCCGACACCCGCGTGCGCTCCTGGACGCCGACCGCGCAGGCGCAGTTCGGCTTCCTCGTGACCCACAACGAGGCGATCTCGATCGCGGACTACTACACGGTCCGCGAGGGTAACGAGGCGGTCTACCGTCCGACCTGCCACTACGCCTACCACCCGGCCAACGACGCCGTGCTCTCGCTGCACGAGATGTGGGGCAATGCCGGCAAGGTGCAGGAGCACCAGCACATCCTCGACGAGAACGAGATCGTCGACGGCATCGACGAACTCGGCGTCCTCCTCTACGGGCATAAGAAGAACGCCTACTGGTACGGCTCGCAGCTCTCCATCGAGGAGACCCGGCGGATCGCCCCCTACCAGAACGCGACCGGCCTTCAGGTGACGAGCGCCGTGCTCGCCGGCATGGTCTGGGCCCTGGAGAACCCGGAGGCCGGCATCGTCGAAGCCGACGAGATCGACTTCCGCCGCTGCCTGGAAGTGCAGACGCCGTATCTCGGCCCGGTCGTGGGCGTGTACACCGACTGGACCCCGCTCACCGACCGCCCCGGCCTGTTCCCGGAGGACATCGACCCGAGCGACCCCTGGCAGTTCCGCAACGTGCTCGTTCGGTAGCGACGCATTGTCGAACGCCGTTCACATCGTGGGCGCCGGCCTGTCCGGGCTCTGCGCGGCCGTCGAGCTCGTCGATGCCGGATATCCGGTGATCATCCACGAGGCTGCCGGCCATGCCGGTGGCCGCTGCAGATCCTATCACGATCCGCAGCTCGGGATGACGATCGACAACGGCAATCATCTCGGCCTTTCCGGTAACCGCGCGACGGTTGCCTTCCTGAGCCGGATCGGCGACAGCAATGCCGTCGTCGAACATGAAAAGGCCGAATTTCCGTTCGTCGATCTCGCAGCCGGACTACGGTGGACGCTGCGTCTCAACCGCAGCCGTGTTCCGTGGTGGGTGCTGGATTCGCGCCGACGCGTTCCGGAAAGCCACGTCACCGACTACGCGTCGATCCTCCGTCTCCTTTCGGCTGAACCTGGCACGAAGGTGTCGGATGTCCTCGCCTGCGAGGGGCTGCTCTACGAGCGGTTATGGCGCCCAGTCCTTCTGGCCGCGCTCAACATCGATCCGCGGGATGCGGACGCCGTCATCGCAGCGAAGGTGCTGCGGGAAACTGTCGGCGCGGGCGGACGCGCGTGCAAACCTCTCATCGCCACCAAGGGGCTTTCGACGGCCTTCATCGATCCGGCGCTGAAGTACTTGAAGGAGCGAGGTGCGGTATTCCGCTACAACAATCGCCTCCGCCGCTTCATCTTCGACGATAACGACGTCGCCGGTCTTGTGTTCGAGCAAGAGACGACGCGGCTGAAATCAGGTGATCGGGTGATCCTTGCGGTCACTCCGAAGGCCGCGTCCAGTGTCATGCCCGAATTGAGGGTCCCGCCGGAAGATCGAGGGATCGTCAATGTGCACTTCCGTGCGCGCGGTCCGGCCGAAATGCCACGCATGATGGGTGTCGTGAACGGATTGTCGGATTGGATCTTCACCTATTCCGATCGCATCTCGGTGACGATCAGCGGTACCGATTTGGTTGGCACAGCCTCCTGCGATCTGGCTCAACGTGTCTGGACCGAAATCGGCGCCGTCTCGCGTCCCTATCGCAGCGACTTCGCGGCCACTCCTCCATCCTGGCGGATCATCCGCGAGAAGCGGGCAACATTCGCGGCCACGCCCGCGGGGGCCCGCAGCCGCGCGCAGAGTCGAACGAGGTTGCGGAACCTCTTCATCGCCGGTGACTGGACCGACACAGGCCTGCCAGCCTGCATCGAGGGCGCGATCCGGTCCGGTAACGAGGCGTCGCGTCTCGCAATCGAGGCAAACTAATGCATTCGTGCTGTGACCTCTCTTCGGGCCAAGCCTCCGGCAATGCCGGCAACGTTCTCACCGGGATCGGCCGGCCGGATGCCATGCCGGATCGCCCCGCCGCGCGCCCGCGCGTGCCCTATTTCTCGTCCGGCCCCACGACCAAGCGTCCCGGCTGGAGCCTCGATGCCCTCTCCGGTGCCGCGCTCGGCCGCTCGCACCGCTCGGCTGTCGGCAAGGCCAAGCTCGCCGAAGCCATCGAGCTGACCCGCAAGGTTCTGCGCATCCCCGCCGATTACCGCATCGGCATCGTCCCCGGCTCCGATACCGGCGCCGTCGAGATGGCGATGTGGTCGATGCTCGGCCCGAAGCCCGTCGAGGTGATGGCCTGGGATTCCTTCGGTGCCGAGTGGGTCACCGACGCGCTCAAGGAACTCCGAATCGACCCGAAGGTGCATGTCGGCGAGCACGGCATCCTGCCCAAGCTCGATGCGATCGACACCAAGAACAACGACGTCGTCTTCACCTGGAACGGCACCACCGCCGGCGTGAAGGTCCCGCACGCCGACTGGATCGCCGACGACCGCGAGGGCGTCACCATCTGCGACGCGACCTCGGCTGCCTTCGCGATGCCGCTGCCGTGGGACAAGCTCGATGTCGTCACCTATTCCTGGCAGAAGGTGATGGGCGGCGAGGCCGCGCACGGCATGCTGATCCTCTCGCCCCGCGCCGTGGCGCGCCTCGAGAGTCACACGCCGGCCTGGCCGATCCCGAAGGTGTTCCGCCTGACCAAGGGCGGCAAGCTGATCGAGGGCATCTTCAAGGGCGAGACCATCAACACGCCCTCGATGCTGGCGGTCGAGGATTACCTCGACACCCTGAAATGGGCCGAGAGCATCGGAGGGCTCGACGCGCTCCATGCGCGGGCGGAGGCCAATGCGCGGGTGATCCATGACTGGGTGGCGCGCACCCCCTGGATCGGCCACCTCGCGGTGGACCCGGCGACCTACTCGAACACGGGCGTGTGCCTCGTGATCACCGACCCGGACGTGCTCGCCAAGGGCGACGCCGTGGTCAAGAAGGTTGCCGCCGGCATCGTCACGCGGCTGGAGAGCGAGGGCGTCGCCTTCGACTTCGGCGCCTACCGCGATGCACCGGCCGGCCTGCGCATCTGGTGCGGGGCCACCGTCGAGGCTTCCGACCTCGCGGCGCTCACCCCCTGGCTCGACTGGGCCTTCGCCCAGGAACAACGACAGCTCTAGAGCACCTTCCGGCGAAGAGATGCTGGGCCGGCCAGAGAATGCGAATCGGGTCAACGCCCGAGACTGATCGAGCACATTTTGCGGCCTGGAAGGCTTGCGAAGCTAAAGTAAAAGGGAATCCCGAAAATGCAGGATGCGAAGATCTTCGATCAGGCGTTGGTACGCCTGGACGATGCCGCGCGGCATCTCGATCTCGATGCGGATGTGTTGGAGAAACTCAAGTACCCTCGTGAGACGACCAAAGTCCGACTGATGATCCGCATGGATGACGGATCACGGAAATCGTTCATGGCTTGGCGCTGCCGCTACGACGACACGCGCGGACCGACGAAGGGGGGCATCCGCTTTCATCCAGAGGCGACGGCTGAGGAAGTGGAGACGCTCGCGTTCTGGATGACGTTCAAATGCGCCGTGATGGATCTGCCCTATGGCGGTGGAAAAGGTGCGGTTCGCGTCGACCCTCGCACTCTGTCAAAAACCGAGCTGGAGCGGCTTTCCCGCGCCTACATCCAGGCCTTCGCCAAGGTCATCGGGCCCGACCGCGACATCCCCGCGCCGGATGTCTACACGAATTCCATGGTCATGGGGTGGATGGCCGACGAATACGCCTCGATCATCGGCGAGCCTGCCCCCGCCGTGATTACCGGCAAGCCGATGGCGCTCGGCGGCTCGCTCGGGCGTGAGGACGCCACCGCACGCGGCGGCTACTACCTGGTCCGG
The DNA here is from genome assembly GCF_003201865.1 of Methylobacterium sp. B4. Classification (GTDB taxonomy): domain Bacteria; phylum Pseudomonadota; class Alphaproteobacteria; order Rhizobiales; family Beijerinckiaceae; genus Methylobacterium. Next base: position 22,765 of record NZ_QJJJ01000005.1, read on the forward strand.
CATCTCAAGGAGCGTCTGGGCCTGCCGTCTCGGGCGCGCGTCGCGGTGCAAGGCTTCGGCAACGCTGGGCAGCACATCGCCCGCCTCCTTGCCGAGGACGGGCACAAGATCGTGGCGATCTCCGATTCGCGCGGAGCGGCCTATTGCTCGGACGGCATCGATCCGCGCGCTGCCGTCCGGGCGAAGCGGGGCGGCAGCGTGACGGCAATCGCCGGCTCCGCGGGCGTCTCGGCTCTGGCCAGCGACGACCTCGTCGCCGTGGACTGCGACCTGCTCGTTCCGGCCGCTTTGGAGGACATGATCCACGAGGGCAACGCCGCCCGGGTCAAGGCCGGCGTCGTCCTCGAACTGGCGAACGGCCCCCTGACGCCGGAAGCGGATGCGATCCTCGGCCGTCGCGGCATCGTGGTCCTGCCGGACATCCTGGCGAATGCAGGCGGGGTCACGGTCTCGTACTTCGAGTGGGTCCAGAACCGGCAGGGCTACTACTGGCCGATCGACGACGTGCATGCGCGATTGCGGACGACGATGGAGCGTGAGGGCGACGCCATCTGGCGCTTGGCGCAAGAGCGCAACCTGACTCTCCGAAGCGCAGCCTACGTCCACGCGCTGGCCCGGCTCGCGAGCGCGATTGAGGCGCACGGGACGCAGCCATTCTTCACAAGCTGAAGCGCTCGATATGTCCCTTTCCACTCCCGGCTCGCAGAACCGCGCGCGGGGGAGGTTCGCAGCTCACTCGAGCCCCCCTCCCGTCAGTCTGCCGCGCGTTCTCTCGAAATTCGGCTTTTGCTCACGACGCTTGGCGGAGGTTCTGATCGAGAGCGGGCGGGTCCGCGTCGACGGCCGTGTGGTCTGCAGCGCGAGCGTGCGCGTGGATCCCCAGCGCGCCGTGATCTGCGTCGATGGCCGCCGGCTCGTCTCCGCTGCAAAGGTGTACCTGCTGCTGAACAAGCCGCGCGGCTTGCTCACGACCTATGGCGACCCTCAAGGCCGCAAGACGGTCTACGACTGTCTCGCGGGACACGACTTGCCGTTCCTCGCGCCGGTCGGCCGACTGGACTGCGCGAGTGAGGGCTTGCTGCTCATGACCAACGATACGCGGTGGGCGCATCGTCTTCTCGATCCAGCCTCCAACGTCGACAAGGTCTACCATGTGCAGATCGACCGCACGCCGGACGAGGCCTTGCTGACCGGGTTGCGAGAAGGCGCGGTGCATGATGGGGAGCGGCTTGCCGCTAAATCGGTGGCACCACTGCGTGTCGGGGAGCGCAACGCCTGGCTCGAAGTCGTCCTGAGCGAAGGCCGGAACCGTCAGATCCGACGCATGATGGCGCTCAACGGGGCCGAGGTGCTTCGGCTCGTGCGCGTCGCGGTCGGCGGCCTCCGTCTCGGTGATGTGAAGAAGGGCAAGTTCCGCCACCTGACCGACGCCGAAAGAGCGTGCTTGGCGGCCGGCGGGAGGACCGACAGCATTCGCCGGTCGCCTACCGCCGGTCGCGCCGAGAATGGAAGGGAACCCTTCTCGGCAGAGCGCTTGCTCCAGCGAGCCGTTGCAACTTCTTCAATCCGTTCCGACACCGGACGAGATCATCTGCGAATGCCGACAGACGGCGGTGTCGCGCTTGGAAGGCACTTGATTTGACAAAATTCGTGACCCGCCTCGGCACCGGCTTCGACGTTCACGCCTTCACGGAGGGCGACCATGTCTGGCTCGGCGGCGTGAAGATCCCGGCTGATCGCGGCGTGCTCGCCCATTCCGACGGCGACGTGGCCCTCCACGCGCTCACCGATGCGCTGCTCGGCGCCATCGCTGACGGCGATATCGGCACGCATTTCCCGCCCTCCGACGAGAAGTGGCGCGGGGCGGCCTCCGACCAGTTCCTAGCCCATGCCTGCGAATTGGTGCGGGCGCGCGGTGGCAAGATCGACCATCTCGACGTGACCGTGCTGGCGGAGGCGCCGCGCATCGGCCAGCACCGCGAAGCGATCCGCGCCCGCATCGCCGAGGTGGCCGGCGTGCCAATCGCCTCGGTGTCGATCAAGGCGACGACCACGGAGAAGCTCGGCTTCGTCGGGCGGGCTGAGGGCCTCGCCGCCCAGGCCGCCGCCACGGTGCGGCTACCCGAACCGGGTCCTTCCGGAATTGGCGTGACTGCAGGGCGGACTGAAGACTGAATCGACCTGTTCAAGACCGGCCACATTGGATGCTACGGCACGGCGGCAGCATTGAGCCGTGGAAAGGTCGGATCCGAAAGTCGAAGAGCGTGAGCGGCCGGTCGTTCGGATCGTCGATCCCGGTATGGGGTGGCACGGGTGCCGGACCAAGGGCCTGAGAACAGCACGGGGTGCAAACAGTCACGCCGCTGGCGCGAGCCTATTCGGGCCCGCGCGGAGAAGCGATAAGATCAGTTTCTGGTCGTCGGACCCGCGTTGGGTGCTGCCGGAGCCGCGAGGCGGCCTTCTCCGGCCTTGTTGATGTACTGGCTGGCGACGAAGAGCCCCTTGAGCGGCCGGATGACGGGCACGCAGGCCAGCAGGAGCAGCGGGAGTGTCACGACCGCATGGATCCAGAGCGGCGGATCGTAAGCCAATTCCAGCCAAATGCCGAAGGCTGTGACGGGGAAGGCCATCGTCATCATGATGAAGAAGGCCGGCCCATCCGCTGGATCAGCGAAGCTGTAGTCGAGGCCGCACGCCTCGCAGCGCGGCTTCAGGGTGATGAAACCATCGAACAAGCGCCCTTCGCCGCAGCGTGGACAGCGGCAACGCAGCCCGACGGACAGCATCGATTGATCGGTCGTCCTTTGCATCGTCCACTTTCCTGACCCACCCGCTATATCGAGCGGCATAAAAGTTGCGCCTTGCACGACCTAAATGTATGGCACAAAAAGCCATACAATGCGGGCACAACTCATTTGGTCGTGCGAGATTTGATCTACGACATCAGATCTCGTACGGTCTTTAGGAACCATGTATGCATACATCGTTGCGAGCACAGGGGTCAACGATGGAGACATGGAGCCCGACAATCTCTGGCGACACAGGGCCGAAATACCGCGCCATCGTCAAAGCGCTGGCCGAGGACATCCGCACCGGCCGCCTTCCGCCGGGCGCACGCCTGCCGCCGCAGCGCGCTCTGGCCAAGCAACTCAATGTCGACCTCACCACAGTCACGCGCGCCTTCAACGAGGCACGCCGGACGGGCTTGATCGATGCCACGACCGGCAGGGGCAGCTTCGTTCGTGGACACGCGCCCAACCCCACGGAAATACGCAGGCCGGACCCGTCCGGGAGCGTCGACTTCAGCATGAACATGCCGCCCCAGCCGATCGTGGCGCGTCTGGCGGAGCGTATGGAGACGGGCCTGTCTCGCCTTGCCGGTTCGCCGGGCTTTCTCGACCGGATGCAGTACCAGGATAGCGCCGGGAACATGGCTGACCGGGCCGCGGCGGCGCAGTGGCTCGGCCGACGGCTCGGGCCTCTTCCGGTGCGCCGCGTCCTCGTGGGAGGAGGTGCCCAGGTCGTCCTCGCCGCCGTGCTCGCCGTCATTTTCAAGCCGGGAGATGCACTCTGCGTGCCTGCCCTGACCTATCCCGGTCTGCGCATGGCCGCCGAGCGCCGTGGCATTCGCCTCGTTCCGGTGGCCTGCGACGAGGACGGACTCGACCCGGAAGCGTTCCTCGAAAGCTGCAAGGCCGATCGACCGAGAGCCCTGTATGTGGTGCCAACGCTCGACAATCCGACAACCGCGACGCTGCCGATGGCCCGTCGTGAGCAGATCGCCGAGGTCGCGCGCTCGCACGGCGTCGCGATCATTGAGGACGACGCGTACGGCGCGTTGCCGCCGGATGCTCCTGCTCCCATCGCGTCCCTCGCCGGGGATATCACCTGGCACGTCGCGACGCTGTCCAAGTGCGTTAGCCCGGGCCTGCGCATCGCCTACGTCGCGGTTCCGGGCACCAACGAGGCTGTCCGGCTCGCTGCGGAACTGCGGGCCATCAACATGATGGCCTCGCCGCTCACCGCCGCGCTCGCCTCGCGATGGATTGCGGACGGCGAGCTCGATGCGATCGTGGCCGCCATCCGGCAGGAGAACGGACTCCGGCAGGCGGTTGTCCGGGAGACGCTACAAGGTCTCGACGTCCGGGCACATCCCTACGGGCATCATCTCTGGCTCCGGCTTCCGGAGCTATGGCGTCGCGGAGAGTTCGGTGCGCATGCGCGTCAGCTCGGGCTGTCGGTCGTCGTGAGTGATGCCTTCTCCGTCGGACCAGCACCCGAGGCCATCCGTATCTCCCTGGGGGCGGCGTCGGACGCCGAGACCTTGCGGTACGGGCTGAGCCTCCTCGCGACACTCCTGGCACATCCGCCCGGCGCGATCACCACGGTCGTCTGAGGTGCCTGACGTGGCGAACGCATCCAGCAGCCGGGAGCATCCGGCTGGACCTCGGCGCCATCTCGCTTCGCTGCCACGGACACAGTCAAGGCGACGAACCGGGTCAGGCTGCCCTCTTGCGTGACGCGGATTGCGCCTTCGTCTTGCAGGGCCACGCGCACAGGCATGATGGTGCGCGGGCACGGGCCGTGCTCCTGCCGGGTGTACGTGGCGCCCGTAATTGGCTTGCCCGTGAGACGGCCTTCTTGGTGCTTTCAATGGCGCGCGCGCGGACGCGGCTAATCTAATCCTCCGACCCGCTGCGTTCCAGCACGCCCATGACGATGGCCTTACCGACGCCGCCCGTGCCCTTGATCTTCGCCTTGCGCTTGGCGGCGTGCATGTTTCTGGCCGCGCCGCCGATGTACGTTTCATCGGCTTCTACGGCACCGTCAGCCTTCGTCAGCAAACCGCACTGCATCGCGAGGCGTAACCTTCGCCGATTTGCGAGAGAAAGAACCATCGAAGAGCGCGAAGCCAGGGGCCTGTGTCAGCGTCACTGAAAAAAAAGGTTCGCTCGCCTGACAGGGTCGCCGAAGTTCCAACCCCGCAGCAGATAACGTCTTACACAGAAGCTTCCCATGTGCTTCCCACTGCTGAGAAATGGGAAGCAGGCTGCCTCGATGATGCCGTTAAGTCACTGGAAAATATGGTGGGCGGTGAGGGACTCGAACCCCCGACCCTCTCCGTGTAAAGGAGACGCTCTACCAACTGAGCTAACCGCCCGAACCGGTGCCGTGCAGCGTTACGGAACGGCGCGCGGCTGCGCAAGGCCAGGGCGCGCTCCCGGCGCGATCCCGGCGTGAAAAAGCCCCCGGAGCGGGGCTCCGGGGGCTCTGTCAGAGTGCGGTGAGGATCGTCCTCAGTGGGCGATCACCGCCGCGCCGTCCTCGTCGCGCTTGGGCGTCTTGGAGGGAAGCGGCTCGTCCCACTCGATGGGCTCGGGCTGGCGCACGAGGGCGTGCTGCAGCACCTGATCCATCCGCGAGACGGGAATGATCTCCAGACCGTTCTTCACGCTGTCGGGCACCTCGGCGATGTCCTTGGCGTTCTCCTCCGGAATCATCACCGTCTTGATGCCGCCGCGCAGCGCCGCGAGCAACTTCTCCTTCAAGCCGCCGATCGGCAGGACGCGACCGCGCAGGGTCACTTCGCCGGTCATCGCCACATCGCGGCGCACCGGGATGCCGGTGAGCGTCGAGATGATCGCGGTGGCCATGGCGATGCCGGCCGACGGACCGTCCTTCGGGGTCGCCCCTTCGGGAACGTGAACGTGGATGTCCCGGCGCTCGAACAGCGGCGGCTCGATGCCGAAATCGATGGCCCGCGAGCGGACGTAGCTTGCCGCCGCCGAAATCGACTCCTTCATCACATCGCGCAGGTTGCCCGTGACCGTCATCTTGCCCTTGCCGGGCATCATGACGCCCTCAATCGTCAGCAACTCGCCGCCGACCTCGGTCCAGGCCAGACCCGTCACCACGCCGACCTGATCGTCCGCGTCGATCTCGCCGTAGCGGAACTTCGGCGGGCCGAGGAATTCCGGCAGCGTCTCGGGGTTGGCCTCGACCTGCTTCACCTTGGTGATCAAGATCTCCTTCACCGCCTTGCGGATCAGGTTGGAGATCTCGCGCTCCAGGTTGCGGACGCCCGCCTCCCGCGTGTAGCGGCGGATGAGCATCATCAGGCCGTCGTCGGTGATCGACCACTCGTCGGGGGTGAGCCCGTGCTTCTTGACCGCCTCGGGGATCAGGTGGCGGCGGGCGATCTGGAGCTTCTCCTCCTCGGTGTAGCCGGCGATGCGGATCACCTCCATCCGGTCCATGAGCGGGCCGGGGATGTTGAGCGTGTTCGCGGTCGTCACGAACATCACGTTCGACAGATCGTAATCGACCTCGAGGTAATGGTCGTTGAAGGTCGCGTTCTGCTCCGGATCCAGAACCTCGAGGAGGGCCGCCGACGGATCGCCGCGGAAGTCCATGCCCATCTTGTCGATCTCGTCGAGCAGGATGAGCGGGTTCGAGGTCTTGGCCTTGCGCATCGACTGGACGATCTTGCCGGGCATCGAACCGATATAGGTCCGGCGGTGACCACGGATCTCGGCCTCGTCCCGCACGCCGCCGAGCGACATCCGGACGAACTCGCGGCCCGTGGCCCGTGCGATCGACTTGCCGAGCGAAGTCTTGCCGACGCCGGGGGGGCCGACGAGGCAGAGGATCGGCCCGGTGAGCTTGTTCGCCCGCTGCTGCACGGCGAGATACTCGACGATCCGGTCCTTGACCTTATCGAGGCCGAAGTGATCCGAATCGAGGATCTGCTGGGCGCCCAAGAGGTCCTTCTTGATCTTCGAGCGCTTGCCCCACGGGATACCGAGCATCCAGTCGAGGTAGTTGCGCACGACCGTGGCCTCGGCCGACATCGGCGACATCTGACGCAGCTTCTTCAGCTCGGCGGTGGCCTTCTCGCGGGCCTCCTTCGTCAGCTTGGTCTTCTCGATCTTCTCCTCGAGTTCGGCCAGTTCGTCGCGGCCGTCCTCGGAGTCGCCGAGTTCCTTCTGGATCGCCTTCATCTGCTCGTTGAGGTAGTACTCGCGCTGGGTCTTCTCCATCTGCCGCTTGACGCGGGTCCGGATGCGCTTCTCCACCTGCAGAACGGAGATCTCGCTCTCCATCAGCGACAGCACGCGCTCCAAGCGCTGCGCCACCGTGGGGATCTCGAGGATCGCCTGCTTGTCGGCGATCTTGACCGCGAGGTGCGAGCCCACCGTGTCGGCGAGCTTGGAGGGCTCGTCGATCTGCGTGACGGCGGAGACGACCTCGGGCGAGATCTTCTTGTTGAGCTTCACGTAGTTCTCGAACTCGGAGATCACCGAGCGGGCGAGCGCCTCGGCCTCGACGCGGTCGCCGAGATCATCGGTGAGCGTGAGGGCCTGGGCCTCGTAATACTCGTCCGAGCGCACGAAGGACTCGATCTGCGCGCGGCCGGCGCCCTCGACCAGCACCTTCACGGTGCCGTCAGGCAGCTTGAGGAGCTGCAGCACGGAGGCCAGCGTGCCGATCGTGTAGATGGCATCGGTGGCCGGATCGTCGTCGCTGGCGTTGATCTGGGTCGCGAGCAGGATGTGCCGGTCCGAGCGCACCGCCTCCTCAAGCGCACGGATCGACTTCTCGCGGCCCACGAACAAGGGCACGATCATGTGCGGGAAAACGACGATGTCGCGCAGCGGCAGGACGGCATAGGAGCCCGTCGAACCGGGAACGACCGGCTGGCGCGATTTCGACTGGGTCATGGGTTCTTCCCTTATGTGTTGACGCCGGGCATTCGCTCCTCACGTGGAGCAAGCATCCTGCCAGGTGCCGACCGGGCCGCGAAGGGTCGGAAGCGGAGAATACAGTTTGCGGCTGGTGGCGCGGGCCCGCACCTTTTGGGGGATGAAGCGTAGGGCCCTGCGTTGAGCCTGAAGTGGTCGTTGCGGGGGGCGCTTTCAAGCGCGGTCGCCCCCCGGAACGAAAAAGGGCCGCCGGCTCAAAACCGGGCGGCCCTCAGGGTTGACCGATCAGGCGCTGACGCTGGCCGGTGCTTCCTTGTTGCGGTCGCCGTGGATGAAGAGCGGCCTCGATTTGCCCTCGACCACCTCGGGGCCGATGACCACCTGCTCGACCGAGTCGAGGCCGGGCAGGTCGTACATCGTGTCGAGGAGGATGGTTTCCAGGATCGAGCGCAGGCCGCGGGCGCCGGTCTTGCGCTCGATGGCCTTGCGGGCGACGAGGCTCAGCGCCTCGTCCTGGAAGGTCAGCTCGACGTTCTCCATCTCGAACAGGCGCTGATACTGCTTGACCAGCGCGTTCTTTGGCTCCTGCAGAATCTTCTTGAGGGCCTCCTCGTCGAGATCCTCCAGCGTCGCCAGGACGGGCAGACGGCCGACGAACTCGGGGATGAGGCCGAACTTCAGCAGATCCTCGGGCTCCACCGAGCGGAAGACCTCGCCGGTGCGGCGGTCATCGGGCGCCTGGACGCTCGCGCCGAAGCCGATCGAGGTGCCCTTGCCGCGCTGGGAGATGATGCGCTCCAGCCCGGCGAAGGCGCCGCCGCAGATGAACAGGATGTTCGTGGTGTCGACCTGCAGGAACTCCTGCTGCGGGTGCTTGCGGCCGCCCTGCGGAGGCACGGAGGCCACGGTGCCCTCCATGATCTTCAGGAGCGCCTGCTGCACGCCCTCGCCCGACACGTCGCGGGTGATCGAGGGATTGTCCGACTTGCGGGAGATCTTGTCGATCTCGTCGATGTAGACGATGCCGCGCTGCGCCCGCTCGACGTTGTAGTCGGAGGCCTGGAGCAGCTTGAGGATGATGTTCTCGACGTCCTCGCCGACATAGCCCGCTTCCGTGAGCGTGGTGGCGTCGGCCATGGTGAAGGGCACGTCGAGGATGCGGGCGAGCGTCTGCGCGAGCAGCGTCTTGCCCGAGCCCGTCGGCCCGATCAGCATGATGTTGGATTTGGCGAGTTCGACGTCGTTGTGCTTGGTCGCGTGCGCGAGCCGCTTGTAGTGGTTGTGCACCGCCACCGAGAGAACCTTCTTGGCGAAGTCTTGCCCGATGACGTAGTCGTCGAGGACCCGCCGGATCTCCTTCGGGGTCGGCACCCCGTCGCGGGACTTCACCAGCGAGGACTTCGATTCCTCGCGGATGATGTCCATGCACAACTCGACGCACTCGTCGCAGATGAACACCGTCGGGCCCGCAATGAGCTTGCGAACCTCGTGCTGGCTCTTGCCGCAGAACGAGCAGTACAGCGTGCTCTTCGAGTCGTTGCCGCCTGTCTTGCTCATATCGGTCTCCGGTTCGCGGGCGCGGCCCCAGCCAGCAGGGCACGCGCATCGATCTTGGAATGTAAGCGCATCCGCCTAAAGAAACAGTCACACCGGGCGGATGCGTCGGGATTGAGGCGCTCGAATCCCGATGCAATCACGCGACCGCCTCGGGATCAACCGGCCTGGCGGGCGGATCGGGCGCCGAAAGGACGCATGATCCCTGATCCTGCGGCGGCGTGCCCCGCACGCCGCAGCGGCCCGCTCTTCCGCTCAGGTCAGGCGGCGGCCGGCTCGGGGCGCTTGTGCAGGATGTCGTCGATCAGGCCGAACTCCTTGGCCGCGTCGGCGGTCATGAAGTTGTCGCGCTCCAGCGCCTGATGGATCGTCTCGTAGTCGCGGCCGGTATGCTTCACGTAGATCTCGTTCAGGCGCTTCTTGAGCGCCTCGATCTCGCGGGCATGGATCAGGATGTCGGTGGCCTGCCCCTGAAAGCCGCCAGAAGGCTGATGCACCATGATCCGGGCGTTGGGCAGGGCGAAGCGGTGGCCGGGCTCGCCGGCGGCCAGCAGCAGCGAACCCATCGACGCCGCCTGGCCGACGCAGAGCGTCGTGACGGGGCAGCGGATGAACTGCATCGTGTCGTAGATCGACAGGCCCGAGGTCACCACGCCGCCGGGCGAGTTGATGTAGAAGGAGATTTCCTTCTTCGGGTTCTCGGCTTCCAGGAAGAGGAGCTGAGCGACGATCAGCGACGCGCCCTGGTCCTCGACGGGACCCGTGAGGAAGATGATCCGCTCGCGCAGCAGCCGCGAATAGATGTCGAACGCTCGCTCGCCGCGGCTCGACTGCTCGACCACCATGGGCACGAGCGAATTATGGAAGTAGTCGACCGGATCTCTCATATCAGCCCTCGGCTCCGGGGTCCGGGCCCGAGCGAATCGCTCGGACACCGGAGGGTTACAGCGAACATGGCGGCCGTTAACGCCGCCTGATCAGATCGCCGCCCGCCCACGGAGCCGGGGGTGGGTGGCGATCAGCCGGCAGCCTGCTCGGCCGCCGCCTCTTTCTTGGACTCGCCCGACTTCTCGTCCGTCGCGGCCCCGCCGGTCGCGGCGTTGCCCTCGTCGTCCTCGGCGAAAAGCGCCTCCTTGGAGACGGGTTCCTCGACGACTTGGACCTGACCGAGGACGTGGTCGACGACCTTCTCCTCGAACAGCGGCGCGCGAAGCTCGGCGAGCGCCTGCGGATTGTTGCGGTAGAAGTCGTAGACCTGCTTCTCCTGACCCGGGAACTGCCGGATCCGAGCGAACAGGGCCTGGTTGACCTCATCGTCCGAGACCTTGATATCGGCGGTCTCGCCGACTTGCGCAAGCACCAGCCCGAGGCGGACGCGCCGCTCGGCGATCTTGCGGTAATCGGTCTGGGCGGCCTCTTCCGTGGTGCCCTCGTCCTCGAAGGTCTTGCCGCGGTTCTTCAGGTCCTGCTCGACCTGGGCCCACACGGCGGCGAACTCCTGGTGGACGAGGCTCGGGGGCAGCTCGAAGGCGTACTTGCCGTCGAGCGCGTCGAGCAGCTCCTTCTTGAGCTTGCGGCGCGACTGGGCCTCGTAATCGGCGCCGACGGCCTTGGAGACGGCTTCCTTCAGCTTCTCCAGGTCGTCCATGCCGAAGCGCTTGGCGAGCTCGTCGTCGATCTTGCTCTCGCCCGGCGCGGCCACGACCTTCACGGTCACGTCGAACTCGGCGTCCTTACCGGCGAGCTGCTCGGCCTGGTAGTCGGCCGGGAAGGCGACCTTCACGAGACGGCTGTCGCCAACCTTGGCGCCGACGAGCTGGTCCTCGAAGCCGGGGATGAAGGTGTTGGAGCCGAGTTCCAGATCGACGTCCTCGCCCTTGCCGCCCTCGAACTCGGTGCCGTCGATGCGGCCGACGAAGTCGATGGTGACGCGGTCACCGGACTGCGCCTCGGCGCCCTCCTCGCGGGGCTCGAAGGAGCGGCCGTCCTTGGCCATGCGCTCCAGGGTCTCGTTGATCTCCTCGTCGGAAGGCTTGAGCACGAGCTTTTTGATCGAGACGTCGGAGAGGTCGGCGAGTTCGAAGCTCGGCAGCACCTCGAGCTTCACCTTGAAGGCGAGGTCGCCCTTGGCATCGAGCGCGCGCTCGATGATGTTCTGCTCCTCGTCCTTCGGGAACTCGATCTGCGGCTCGAGGGCGAGCTTGAGGCCCTTGTCGGCGACGATCTGCTGGTTGGCCTCGTTGACGGCGTTCTGCAGCACGTCGGCCATCACGGACTTGCCGTAGACCTTGCGCAGGTGGGCGACCGGCACCTTGCCGGGGCGGAAGCCCTTGATCTGGACCTTGCCCTTGATGTTCGAGAGCTCGGTGTTGAGGCGATCCTCAAGCTCGGTCGCGGGGAGGAGCACCTGAAACTCGCGCTTCAGCCCCTCGGAGGTCGTCTCGGTCACCTGCATGGTCGTTCGTCCGCTGTTCTAAACCGCAATCTCGTCTTCGCGTGCCGGAGCGCCTCGGACTGATCCAATTCGGACAGCCCAATCGCGGGACCTCGGCGGGAACCGATTCGGGTTCCAGAGCGCCGATCCTGATGCGGACTTGGTGCGGGCGGAGGGGCTCGAACCCCCACGTCTTGCGACACTGGAACCTAAATCCAGCGCGTCTACCAGTTCCGCCACGCCCGCGAGCGCCATCGACACGGGCTCGGGTTCCCGAGCCGTCGAAGCGCGCGTCTATAGCATGTGCGTCCGGGCCCGCAGCAAAAAACTTGCGGCGAGCCGCGCCCGGTGGCGGCGGGGGCCGGGGCTGTCTACAACGCGATCCGCACATCAGGACCGGGACGCCAGACGCCATGCGAAAGCCAGACCCGACGGCCCCGCGCGAGCCGGGCGCCGTCTCGCGCCGGGGCCTTCTCGCCGGCAGCGCGGCCCTCGCGCTGATGCCCGGGGTTGCGGGGGCCCAGGCGCCCGCCCAGCCCCCAGCCGACCGGAAGGTGCTACCGGAGCCGAGCCCCCTCAAGGCCGCGCCGGCCCGGATTCGATTGAAGCCCGAACCCGCGCCCGAGACCGCGGTATGGCGTCTCGGCGAGGCGGAGGCGCCGCCGGTCCTGCGGGTCAAGCTCGGCGAGGCGGTGCGGCTGCGGGTCGAGAACGGGACCGACAAGCCGCTCTCGCTGCACTGGCACGGCGTGCGCAACCGCAACGCCATGGACGGCGTCGGCGGCGTCACGCAGGAGCCGATCCGACCCGGCCAGAGCTTCACCTACGAGTTCACGCCGCCCGATGCCGGCAGTTTCCTGATCCGGCCTCTGGTGGTCGGCGGATCGAGCGAGCCGTCGGGCCGGGGTCTCGCCGGCCTGCTGATCGTGGAGGAGCCATCCCCGCCCCCGGTCGATCAGGATCTCGCGCTGATCCTCCAGGACTGGCGCCTCGACGAGGCGGGTGCGCTCCAACCCTTCGGGCAGGTCGCCTTCGCCGCCTCGGCCGGGCGACTGGGCAGCGTGGTGACGCTCAACGGGCGTCCGATCCCACAGGGCATCGAGGCGCGGCCGGGCAGCCGCCTGCGCCTGCGTCTGGCCAATGCCTGCAACGCCCGCAGCCTGCGCATCCGCTTCGACGGCCTGAAGGCCTATGTCGCGGCGGTGGACGGACAGCCGACCGACACCTTCGAGCCGCTGAAGGCGACCCTGCCCTTCGCTCCGGGCACGCGCTACGACGTTCTGCTCGACCTGCCGCCCCAGGCCGGTCCGGCGGGCACGATCACCGCGCTGATCGGCCCCGGCCTGCCGCTGGCGACCCTGACCGCCGCGGGCGATCCGGTGGCACAGGCCGGCCGGGCGGCGATCGGCTCGATCCCCGAGAACAAGCGCCTGCCCGCCGAGATCCGCCTCCAGAGCGCCTTTCGGCGCGAACTGGTGCTGACCGGCGGCGTCCGGCCGGACAAGGCCAAGCCGGGCGCCGAGACGCCCTATCAGGGCGATCCGGCCAAGGTCTGGCAGGTCAACGGCGCGAGCGGTGCGGCGGGTGCGGCGCCGCTGTTTTCGGTCAAGCGCGGTCAGGTCGTGGTGCTGACGATCCGCAACGACACCGGCTTCATCCAGAGCCTGCACCTGCACGGGCACGTCTTCCGCCTGCTGCACCAACTCGACGACGGCTGGGAGCCCTATTGGCTCGACACCGTGCAGATTCCGGAAGGCCGCAGCGCCCAGATCGCCTTCGTCGCCGACAATCCCGGCCGCTGGCTGCTGAGCGCGACCGTCCTAGAGCGGTTCGACACCGGGCTGTGGACGAGCTTCGAGGTGGGGTGAGACTCATGGGCGCTTCGAGGGACGTTTTGCACCGAACGGAGCCGTTCGTTCCGGCTCACGATGCGGAAGCGGCGCGGCAGGCCGCGACCGCCCTCATCCACAGCGTGCTGCTCGGCTCGCCGGCATCCTGCCGGCGTCGGCCGAGCGGAAGCCCAGCGCGCCGATCCTGACCTCTTGGAGCGTTACAACGCGCTCGAACTCAGGCACCACACTCGCTTGACGGCCCATGACAGGGCGCAAAGGGATGCTTTCGCGGCCGAGGTTCTCCGATCAGTTGGATGAGGGGTCCTGCGTAACCTGCTGGCCTCAAACACGATCGACAATTCCCCCGGCGCCGAGGCAAGAACCGCGGCACGAAACGCCGCCGCGGTAGACCTTTCCGGGCCGGCGACGTATTGCGCTGCGCGATGGAAAGGGCGGCGACACGGATGCTGACGGTGGGTCTTGCGGCGCTCGGCGTCGCCGTGCCGCCGGGTGACGCGGGCGGCGCCCGCGCGCAGGCGACCGGAAATACCGCCGTCGCGACGAGCCGGGAGGCGCAGAATGGGTCAGGGGCGCGCGCCTTGATCGAAACCTTGAGCGCTCGCCTCCTCGCCGCGCCGAGCGCCACCGCCGTACTCGAAGCGTGGTGCGCCGAGCGCGGTCTCGCGCCCGATCCGCGGATCGTCGCCGTGCGCGTTCCCGGACCGGACAAGCTTCCGGGCACGGCGCGGCGTGAACGACTGGCCGTGGGAGCGGACGAGCCGATCCGCTACCGCCGGGTGCGGCTCACCTGCGGCAGCCACGTCCTCTCGGAGGCCGATAACTGGTACGTGCCCTCGCGCCTCACGCCGGCGATGAACGCCGCCCTGGACAATTCGCAGGCGCCCTTCGGCCACGTCGTGCGCCCTCTGGGGCCGAGCCGGCGCAACCTGTCGCTGACGATGCTGTGGTCGTCGGAGCATGACATGACGATGCCGGGCCCCGGTGAGCCCCTGTTCTCCGTCGAGGCGGTTCTCTCGGCCGGCGGCATCCCCTTCTGCGAGGTCGCCGAGACCTATACCGGCGCCGTGCTCATCCCGGGCGGACGCTGAAGCGTCGCTTCAAAAATCCTGATCGGGCCGGTGGCCTTCGCGGGCGAGGCGCAGGAGGTTCTGACCGTACTTGGTCTTGGCGAACAGCTCGCCGCGCGCCTGTAGCTGATCGCGGCCGATGAAGCCCTGAAGGTAGGCGATCTCCTCCAGGCAGGCCACCTGAAGCCCCTGCCGATGCTGCAGCACCCGCACGAACTCGCCCGCCTCCAGCAGGCTGTCATGGGTGCCCGTGTCGAGCCAGGCGTAGCCCCGGCTCATCCGCTCCACATGCAGCTGCCCGCGCTCGAGATAGGCCTGGTTCACGCTGGTGATCTCCAGCTCGCCCCGCTCGGACGGCTCCACCGCGGCGGCGATGTCGAGCACCTGATTGTCGTAGAAGTACAGTCCCGTCACCGCCCAGGGGCTCTCCGGGGTCTTGGGCTTCTCTACCAGCCGCAGCGGGCGGCCCTCAGCGTCCAGCGTGACCACGCCGTAGGCCTCGGGATGATCGACGTGGTAGGCGAACACCGTCGCCCCGCTCTCGCGGGCACGCGCCCGGGCCAGCAGCTCGCTCATGCCGTTGCCGAAGAACAGGTTGTCGCCCAGCACCAGGGCCACGTCCTCGCCGCCGACGAACGCGCGCCCGATGAGGAAGGCCTGAGCCAGCCCCTCCGGCCGCGACTGCACCGCGTAGGAGAAGCTCAGACCGAACTGCTCGCCGGTGCCGAGCAGGCGCTGGTAGTTGTCTAGATGCTCAGGCGAGGAGATGATCAGGATCTCGCGAATGCCGGCCAGCATCAAGACCGAGATCGGATAGTAGATCATCGGCTTGTCGTAGACCGGCAGCAGCTGTTTGTTGATGGCGAGCGTGGCCGGATGCAGCCTTGTGCCGGAGCCGCCGGCGAGCACGATGCCCTTCATGTGAACACGTCCTGATCAGTGGGAGCGTACCGGCCCGACCAGCCGGTCGAGGATGTCGTCGAGCGCCGCCTCCCAGGGCCGAGGCGCGATGCAGAAGGCGTCGCTCAGGCTCCGGGTCGAGAGGCGGGAATTGGCGGGGCGCCGGGCCGGCGTCGGATAGGCTGAGGTCGGGATGCCCTCGACGGGGATGGACCGTCCGCCGCGCGCGGCCGAACCGGCGACGATGGCGCGGGCGAAGCCGCACCACGTGGTGGCGCCCTCATTGACGTAGTGGAAGCTGCCCGTGGGTGCGGCCTCGTCCCCAGCCAGCCGCAGGGCGATGGTGGCGAGGGCGCCCGCGAGGTCCGCGGCCGAGGTCGGGCAGCCGTGCTGGTCGTCCACGATCGTCAGCTTGTCCCGCTCGCCCGCGAGCCGCAGCATCGTCTTGACGAAGTTGCCCCGGTGCGGGCTGACCACCCAGGCCGTGCGCACGATCGCGTGCCGTCGGTTGCCCGTGCACACCGCCATCTCGCCCGCGGCCTTGCTGGCGCCGTAGACGCTTTGCGGGTTCATCGGTGCGTCGGGAGCGTAGCAGCCATCGCCTGTGCCGTCGAAGACGTAGTCGGTCGAGACGTGGACGAGGGGAACGTTCCGCTTGGCCGTCTCGGCGGCGAGGATCGCGGGCGCGAGCGCGTTGAGCCGCCAAGCCGCCGCGACCTCGCTCTCGGCCCGGTCCACCGCGGTGTAGGCCGCCGGGTTGATCACCGCCGCGTAGGCCCGCGCGTCGAGTGCAGCCACGAGCGCCGCCTCGTCGGTGATGTCCAGGCTCTGGCGGTCGGGGGCGTGCACCCGCACTCCCTCCGGCCAAGCGTAGTGCTGCAACTCCGTACCGACCTGTCCGGCGCCGCCGAGGATCAGGATGTCCATGGTCAGGCGCTCTTGGCCGCGAGCCCGAGGCGCTCGCCGGAATAGCGCCCCTCGCGGATCGGACGCCACCACGCCTCGTTGTCGAGGTACCAGCGCACGGTCTCCTCCAGCGCCTGCTCGAACACCTTGGTCGGGCGCCAGCCGACCTCTGCCTCCGCCTTCGACGGATCGATGGCGTAGCGCCGGTCGTGGCCGGGCCGGTCGGCCACGAAGCCGATCAGCCGCTCGTGCGGGCCGTTCTCGGGGCGCAGGCGATCGAAGGCGGCGCAGAGCGCCTTGACCACCGCGAGGTTGTTCCTGACCGCGCGCCCGCCCAGCAGGTAGGTCTCGCCGACCCGGCCGCGCTCCAGCACCGCCACGAGGCCGCGGGCATGGTCCTCGACATGGATCCAGTCGCGCTCGTTCAGCCCGTCGCCGTAGACCGGCAGCGGCTTGCCCTCCAGCGCCGCCAGGATCATCAGCGGGATCAGTTTTTCCGGGAAGTGGCGCGGCCCGTAATTGTTCGAGCAGTTGGTGACCAGCACCGGCAGGCCGTAGGTCTCGTGCCAGGCGCGCGCGAGGTGGTCGGAGGCCGCCTTCGAGGCCGAGTAGGGCGAGCGCGGATCGTAGCGGCTCTCTTCCGTGAAGAAGGCCTCGGGCGGCAGCGAGCCGTAGACCTCGTCGGTAGAGACGTGCAGGAAGCGGAAGGCCTGCTTGGCCTCGCCCGTCAGCCCGTCCCAGTAGGTGCGGGCCCCGTCGAGCATGACCTGGGTGCCGACCACGTTGGTGCGCACGAAGGCCCCCGGATCGGTGATCGAGCGATCGACATGGCTCTCGGCGGCCAGATGCATCACCGCCTGGGGCTTGAAGTCGGCGTAGAGGGCGTGGACGTGCGCCGGATCGCAGATGTCGGCCTGTTCCAGGCGGTGGCGCGGGTCGTCCGCCAGCGGCTGCAGCGAGATCGGGTTGGCGGCGTAGGTCAGGGCGTCGAGGGTGAGCACCTCGTGGCCGAGCTCCTGCACCAGATGCAGCACGAGGGCGGAGCCGATGAAGCCGCAGCCGCCCGTCACAAGAATGCGCATCTATCCAAACTCCGTCGGTGCCGACTCTTGCCTCTTCGGACGAGCGGAAGAGGCGTGTTGCTGTGCCGTGGTGTCGACCTGAGGTCGGGACTGGACGGCCGGGCCGGCACGCCCTGCAACCGTGATCAGAATACCCGGCCGAGATCGGCCAGGAAGGGAGCCGCCTTGTCCTTGCCCGAGAGGATGGCGTCGGCCTCCGTCACCGGCCAGTCGATACCGATGGCCGGATCGTTCCAGCGCAGGTTTCGATCGTCGGCGGGGCTGTAATAGGCATCGACCTTGTAGGCGACCATGGTGTCCGGCTCCAGGGTGCAGAAGCCATGGGCGAAGCCGGCGGGCACGAACAATTGCTCGCCGCCCGCCGCGTCGAGGCGCACGGCGACGTGGCGGCCGTAGCTCGGCGAGTCCGAGCGGATGTCGACGGCGACATCCAGGATGGCGCCAGCGAGCACCCTGACCAGCTTGGCCTGGGCGTTGGGCGCGACCTGGAAGTGCAGGCCGCGGAGGGTGCCGGCGGGGGCGGAGAAGGACTGGTTGTCCTGCAGGAAGCGGTTGGCGATGCCGTGCTCGGCCAGCAGGTCGGCGCGGTAGACCTCCGAGAACCAGCCGCGGTCGTCGCCGTGGCGCTTCGGGATCACCCGCTTGACCGCCGGGATCTCCGTCTCAATCACCTGCATTCGCCGCTCCTGCCCTGTCGGCTCGCGAAAGGCCGTAGGCCGTCTCAACGCGGCGAAGTCAAGGCTTTCGTCCTGAAAGCGTTTTCCAAGCCGCTTCTTCTGCGTGCTGACGGCATCCGCGGCACTGCTCCTGCTGCGCGACGCCTGCATCCTTGTGGTACCGGAGCGGCCCGAATACCGCTGAACCGATCCGGCGGAGGCGGCCGGAATGGAGGAGAGACCGAATGACGATGCTTCGTGCCGGCCGGCTATGCCCATCGACGCGACAGGTACTCGCCGCCGCTCTGCTGCTCGCGGCGAGCGGCACGGGGGCCTCGGCGCAGAAAGCGGACCTGTCCGGGCTGTGGCAGACCGAGACGGCGGGCTCGACGGTGCGCATCGCCCGCTGTGGCGGCGGTTATTGCGGGACGATCGCGGGCACGGCCGGAAGCGGTCTCGACGCGCAGAATCCCGACCCGTCTCTGCGCACCCGCAAGCTCGTCGGCGTCCAGATCATGCAGGCCGGAACGCCGAGCGGCGACGGGTTCGAGGGCAGCCTCTACAACCCGAAGGACGGCAAGACCTATGCGGGAAGCGTCACACCGAAGGGTCCTGACACCGTCGAAGTTGCGGGCTGCGTCCTCAGCGTGCTGTGCAAACGGCAAACCTGGCGGCGAATCCGCTAGATTGCCTGAGCTTCAGTGATCCGCGCCGTCGGGCGCGGAATCCGTGCGATCCTGGGTCAGGGACGCCTTCTCGGCGGGCGGCTCGGCGCTCGCCACGGCCTTCGGCTCGAGCAGAGGCTGCAGGCGAGTGGCGAGCTGCTTGTCGAGATGACCGGCATAAGCCCCCTTGAAATAGCGCTCGCCGGTCCCACGGCCGTAGATGCGGTCATGGGCCACCGCCATCCGGTCGACCTCCGGGCGGCATAGGAAGCCGATGATGCCGGCCGCCTCGTACCAGCGGCCGTCCCGCGCCAAGCGCATGGCCTTGGGATTCGACATCACCGTCTCGGCGAAGCAGGCCGTCGCCGCCTCTTCGAGGGGCGCCAGTACCGCATGCGACGAGCCAGGCACGTGCTGTCGGGCGGGGCGCGCCTCGGCCGCAGGGATCAGCAGGGTGAAGGCGAGGCCGAAAGACAGCACGGCTTTCATGGGGCGTCTCGATCTGAGGTCGAACGCCGTCAATGTTCTCCAGGGAAAAGGCCGGATCTAGGGCGGTGGCCGGCTTCTTTCGGGGCACTTGGGGAGAAAGCCGGCGATTGTCGCGGCGCCGACACAGATGGATCAGCCGCGTCGGGTCGCGTTCCAGCTTCCGCTGCACTGGATCAGGCTGTCGCCGACAGTCGACCAGCGGCCCGAGCCGGTTCCCTGCGGCGTCAGGCGGCCGAGCACCTGTGCCGCGTTGCCGTCGCGGGAGATGGTGCCGCGCACCGAGCCGTTGGCGGCGACGCGACCGCTGATGTCGAAATCGCCGCCGCCATAGACCGCCTCGCCGCGCTGGATCTGCACACCGTAGCGGTAGGCTCGGTCGCAGGGGCCATCGAGCGTGACGACCTCGATGCTCCAGCGCCCGTCGAAGCGGTGCGGCACCTGCACCTTGCGCTTGGCCGCATCCGCTGTCCCGATGCCGACGACGGCGGCGGCGAGAGTGGCGGCGGCGAGAATCGGCAGGCGCATGGAAATGAAGGTCCGGCTGTGGGTGGCCAGGATGGCCGCGGCTTGCCGGAACATTGCCCCGGGCTCCGCAGAGTCAAGGTTGGCCGCGACGCCGTGACCCTGCGCCGGGGGTGCGCGGCAGCACGGCACAAGCCGGTGTCAGCCCCTCGCCCGGTCGGCCGCCTCCTGCAACAGGGCGAGCAGGTCGCAGCCCGCAAACAGGAGACCGTGCAAGCCGGCCTGCCGCAGGGCCTCCGCCTCGGCCGGCTTCCCGGCGAGGTAGATCGTGCTGGCTCCGGCATCCTTCAGGGCCGCGAGGGCCGGTGCCGCTTCGGTCTCGTAGACCTTGTCGGAGGAGCACAGGCAGGCGACCCGTGCCCCCGAGGCCCTGAACGCCTCGGCCAGCGCGGCCGTCTCCGAGAAGCCGTCATTGCCGATCGCTTCGATGCCGCCCGCGGCGAAGGCGTTGGCGGCGAAGGTCGAGCGGGCGTTGTGCACGGCCACGGGGCCGAGATTGGCCAGGAACACCGCCGGGCGCCGGCCCGTCTCCGCGAGCCGTGCGTCGGAGGCGTCGCGCAGGGCCTCGTAGGGTTCGGCGAGGCGCGCGGACGGCAGGGCCCCGTCGGGGCGCGCCGTCGCCTGCGGAGCCTCCGCGAGCACCGCCACCGGCTTCTCGGCGAGGAAGGGGAATTCGCTGGCGCCGGTCAGCGGCTCCCGGCGGGTCGCTACCGCCCTCGCCCGCGCCTCGGCCACCGCCGCGATCCGCTGCGCAAGGGCACCGGTATCGAGGCTCGCCGCGAGGCCGCCCTCCCGCTCGATCTCTTGGAACGCAGCCCAGGCCTTCTCGGTCAGTTCGGCCGTCAACGCCTCGAAACCGCCGGCGCCGGCGGCCGGGTCGGAAACCCTGGCGAGGTTCGACTCCTCGACCAGCACGATCTGGCTGTTGCGCACCACGCGGCGGGCGAAGGCGTCGGGCAGGCCGAGCGCCAGGGTGTAGGGCAGCGCGGTGACCGAATCGGCCCCGCCGAGCCCCGCAGAGGCGGTCGCCATGGTGGTGCGCAGGATGTTCACGAAGGGGTCGCGGCGGGTCATCATCCGCCACGCGGTCTCGGCCAGCACCCGCAGGGGCTTCGGCTCCAGGCCGCAAGCCTCTTCGACGCGAGCCCAGAGGCGTCGGATCGCCCGGAACTTGGCGACGGTCAGGAATTCGTCGGCATCCGCCACCAGCAGCACGGCGATTTGTTCGCGCGCGCGCTCCAGATCGTGACCGCCCGCTTCCAGGGCCCTCAGATAGGCGATGGCAGCGGCGAGCACGGCGGCGAGTTCCTGCACCTCGCTCGCGCCGGCCTCGTGGTAGGGGCGCGCATCGGCCAGGGCCACGCTGCCCCGGACACCCGCGAAGGCGCGCGCCGTCTCGCAGAGCCGGGCTTCCCAGCCCGCTTCGAGCCGGCCGGTGGCGGCGCGGGTGCCGAGCGGGTCGAGGCCGAGATCGAGGTCGAGGGCGGCCGGATCGTCGCCGCGGCGCTCGATCAGCTGCCTGAGCAGGGAGGCGGTCTCGAAACCCGCCGGCCCCGCATCGAGGCGCAGCGCGATCAGCGGCAGCATCACGCTCTTCAGCGCCGCATCAAGCCCATCGACCGAGGAGAGATCGAGGCCGAAACCGCGGGCGGCGGGAGCCTCGCGATGGACGAGGACCAGGGCGTCGGCGCCGCCCTCGAGATCGACCAGTGCCTGGGCCGACGCCTTCTCCGGGTCGGGTTGATCGACGCGCTGCGCCAGACGCCAGGGACCGGGCGCCCGCACCGGTTGGGCCAGGGGCGCGGCAGGCTCGTAGAGCGGTTCGATGCGCAGGCCGTCGGCGGTCTTCGAGACGAGGCGCTTCTCGAAGTCGCCGCCCTTCAGCGCGGCGTCGACGGCTCTGCGCCAGCGCTCGCGGGTCGCGGGCCCGAACAATTCGGCGAGGGGACGATCTTCCATTGTGAACGAGACCCTGGCGGTTCGGCGTTTCCGATCCGCTTCCTTGAAGGAAGCGGCAGCTTTGCCGCCAGCCCTTGCACGGGGAGCGGGGAAACGACAACCGACTTTAGTCCGGGTGGCCGCCCCCGCCTCGCTCAAAATCGTGAAGGCTCAGCCAAAAATAATCAGTCCGGCAAATCCCAGGGAGCCGACGATGATGCGCCACCACGCAAACAGCCAGAATCCGTGGCGGGACACATAGTCCAGAACCGTGCGCACCACGATCAGCGCCGAGATGAAGGCCGCCACGAAGCCGATGACGATCAGCAGGGCGTCGTTGGACGAGAGGTTCTTGTAGTTGTCGAGCAGGTCCTTGGCGAAGGCGCCGGCCATGGTCGGCATGGCGAGGTAGAACGAGAACTCGGTGGCCGAGCGCTTGCTCGCGCCCATCAGCATCGCTCCGACGATGGTGGCGCCCGAGCGCGACACGCCGGGGATCATCGCGACGCACTGAAACAGCCCGATCTTGAACGCCATCGGCAGGCTGAACTCGAACACGTCGGTCTTGCGCGGGTGCTCGGTCGGCCCGTCGCCGGGAGCCGCCTTCGGCTCGCCGACCGTGTCGTCGATGACGAGCAGGACGAGGCCGCCGGCGACCAGGGTCGCGCAGACGATCCACGGGTTGAACAGGTAGAGCTTGATGTATTTCGAGAAGAGCCCGCCGATGATCGCCGCGGGCAGGAAGGCGAGCAGCACCGCCAGAACGAAGCGGCGTGCCCGCGGATCGTTCGGAAGCGCGGTGGCGATGCCCCAGAGCTTGCCGAAATAGGCGAACAGGATCGCCAGGATCGCGCCCAGCTGGATCAGCACCTCGAAGGTGTTGTTGGGCGAGTGGAAGCCGATGAAGTGGCCGATCAGCAGCTGGTGACCGGTCGAGGAGACGGGGATGAACTCGGTGGCCCCCTCCACCACGGCGAGCACGAGTGCCTTCGCGATCAGGACGAGATCCATGAGCCTGCTGTTCCCCGCGCCGGTAGTTCGCGCCATTGGAGCGGCGCTTTCCAGAGAGCGCGGCAGACGACGGCGGTGCGGCAGCTTTGCGGCGGCAGGGTTGACGGGCGGTTACCGCGTTGCAGCGCGTTTGTTAATGAGGTGGCAACGTTGAAGAAATAATCCTGGCGCGTCGCCCTAATTTTGCCGGTGCGGCACGGTCTGCCCCAGGCTCTGCCTTCTTCCCGCTGAACCACGGCCTCGATGGCGACGCTCTACCACTCTCCCTTCTGCCCGAACTCCCGCTTCATCCGGCTCGTCCTGGCCGAGATGGGGATGGAACCGGTGCTCGTGGAGGAGCGGGCCTGGGAGCGCCGCCGCGAGTTCCTCGTCGTCAACCCCGCCGGCACCACGCCGGTGCTGGTGGAACAGACCGGCCTCGCCATCCCCGGCGCGGGGGTGATCGCGGAATATCTCGACGAAACGCGCGGGCTGGGCCTTGCCGGCCGCCGCCTCCTGCCCGACACCACCACGGCGCGGGTCGAGGTGCGCCGCCTGCTCGACTGGTTCCTCGTCAAGTTCAATGCCGAGGTGACCGAGTATCTCGTCACGGAAAAGATCGACAAGCGCTTCATGTCGAGCGCCGCCGGGGGTGGACCTCCGGACATGAACGCCATTCGTGCGGCGCGCACCAACGTGCGCTATCACCTCCAATATGTCGGTTACCTGATCGGGCAGCGCCGCTGGCTCGCAGGCAACGATCTGACCTATGCGGATCTGGCAGCGGCGGCCCATCTTTCCTGCGCGGATTATCTCGGCGACGTGCCATGGGACGAGGACGAGATGGCGAAGGACTGGTACGCGCGGGTGAAGTCCCGCCCGTCCTTCCGCGCGCTGCTGGCCGACCGGGCGCCGGGAATGCCGGCAGCCGCCCATTACGCGGATCTGGATTTCTGAAAAGCGAGAAGGCCGTCCTCACGGGCGACGCCCTGCGCGAGGTCGTCGAGGCGCGTGCCCGCCGTCTCGGCTTCGAAGCGTTCCGCGTCACGCGCCCCGACGCCGTGCCGCATCTCCGCGAACGGCTGCCCGAATGGCTCGCGGCCGGCCATCACGGCACGATGGATTGGATGGAGGAGCGGGCCGAGCAGCGCGCGGCGCCGAGCGCGCTCTGGGCCGACACCCGCAGCATCGTCATGCTCGGCATGAATGCGGGGCCCGAGCGCGATCCCCTGGAGCTCCTGCGCCTCAAGGATCGCGGCGCCATCGCGGCCTACGCGCAGAGGCGCGACTACCACGAGGTCGTCAAGGGCAAGCTGAAGGAACTCGGCGGCTTCCTCGCGGCGAAATCCGGCCATCCGGTGAAGGTCTTCGTCGATACCGCCCCCGTGATGGAGAAGCCCCTGGCCCAGGCCGCCGGCCTCGGCTGGCAGGGCAAGCACACGGTGCTGATCTCACGCGAGCACGGCAATTGGCTGATGCTCGGCGCGATCTTCGCCCGCGCCGACCTCGCGCCCGACACGGCCGAGGCGGACCATTGCGGCTCCTGCCGCCGCTGCCTCGACATCTGCCCGACCGACGCCTTCCCCGCGCCCTACCGGCTCGATGCCCGCCGCTGCATCGCCTACCTCACCATCGAACATCACGGCCCGATCCCGGTCGAGTTTCGCGAGAAGATCGGCAACCGGGTGTTCGGCTGCGACGACTGCCTCGCGGTCTGTCCCTGGAACAAGTTCGCGGGCGCGGCGCGGGAGGCGCGCATGGCCGCCCGCGCGGACCTTTGCGCGCCGCCGCTCGCCGATTTGGCCCGCCTCGACGAGGCGGGCTTCCGGGCGCGCTTCGCCGGCACGCCGATCAAACGCACGGGCCGCGACCGCTTCCTGCGCAACGTGCTGATCGCCATCGGCAATTCGGATGACGCGGCTTTGGCCGGAGAGGCCGTGGCCTGCCTGAACGAGCCGGATCCCGTGGTGCGCGGCGCCGCCGTCTGGGCCTGCGGGCGGCTTTTGTCGGCGGAGCGCCTGCACGACCTGTTCGAGAGCCGTGGACGCAGCGAGGCGGACGCGCATGTGAGGGAGGAATGGCGTGCCGCCGCCCGCCTCTCTATGGGTGAGGCGAGCCCCCGGGAGAGCTGACCCCGCATGAACCTGTTCGTCTTCGGCCTCGGCTTCTCCGGCCGCCACTTCGTGGAAACCGAGCGGGCGCGCTTCGGCACCGTCCGGGCCACGGTGACGGAGCCCGCGCGCGCAGAAAGCCTCGCCGCCGAGACCGGATTCAGCGTGCGTGCCTTCGGGCCGGAGAGCGACGATTCCCGCATCGCGCAGGATCTGGCGGACACGGACATCCTCCTCGTCTCCGCCCCGCCGGGGCAGGACGGCGACACCGCGCTGAACCGCTACCGCGAGACCATCGCCGGGAGCCGCATCGGCTGGATCGGCTACCTTTCCACCATCGGCGTCTACGGCGATCAGGGCGGCGCCTGGATCGACGAGACGACCCCGGCCACCCCGAAAAGCGACCGCTCGCGCGATCGGCTCGCCGTCGAGGAGGCCTGGCTCGCCCTCGGCGCCGAGACCGGCAAGGCGGTGCAGGTCTTTCGCCTGTCGGGCATCTACGGCCCCGGCCGCAACCCGATCGTGAAGCTGCGCGAGGGGCGCACCCAGCGCATCGTCAAGCGGGACCAGGTGTTCAACCGCATCCACGTGGCCGACATCGCTGCGACGCTCGCCGCCTCGATCGCGCGACCGCGGGCGGGGGCGGTCTACAACGTCACCGACGACGAGCCGGCCCCGCCGCAGACCGTGATCGAGCACGCCGCCGCGCTGACAGGCCTGCCGCTGCCGCCGGCCGTCGATTTCGAGACCGCGCGCTTGAGCCCGATGGCGCGCAGCTTCTACGGCGAGAACAAGCGGGTGCGAAACCGCCTGATCCGCGAGGAGTTGGGCGTGGACCTGACCTACCCGACCTATAGGGAGGGGCTGGCGGCCCTCGTGGCCGACGCGCAGGGATAGCCGGGCGGTCCTCAGGCCACGAAGCGAACGCCGATCCCGTCCTCGGCCCGGCGGATGCAGCGGCAGCGCCGGGGCGGCTCGCCCTCGACGTGGAGGGTGAAGGTGTCCGGCAGGCTGTCCGCCGCGACGGCCAGCTTGGCCCCGCCCTCCGAGATGTTGAGGATCGTGCAGGGCAGGCTCCGCGATTGACCCGCACCAGCGCCGCGTTCGGGAACGACCTCGATCCGGCCCTGCAGCGACGTGCGCAGCCGCTCTTTGTCCCGGCGCTCCTCCAGCCCGACGTTCCAGGCATCGAGCTTGCTCGCGAAGCCCGCGACGCTCACCGACATGGCCTGCATGTCGGCGTTGACCTGGCCCGTGGCGGCCCGCTCGCGGCGGTGGTCTGCGTGATGAAGCCCTGGACCGTGTCGACCACGGCGGCGGTCGAGGTCAGCGCCCCGCCCACATCCCGCGAGACCGCCTGCATCGCGCCGATCTCGCCGGTGATGCGGGCGGTGGCCGAGCGGGCCTGCTCCGCGAGGCTCTTCACCTCGGTGGCCACCACCGCGAAGCCGCGGCCCGCCGCCCCGGCCCGGGCCGCCTCGATGGTCGCGTTGAGGGCGAGCAGGTTGATCTGCTCGGCGATGGAGGTGATCAGTTCGACCACGCCGGTCATGGCGGCGGCCGCGTCGTCGAGTTGGGTCGAGAGTGCCCCGGCCGCGCTCATGCGCTCCTGAATGTCGCCCACCGCCCGGTGCGAACGGTCCATCTGCTTGGCGATGGCTTCCGAGGTACGGTGCATCTCGCCGGCGGCGGCGGCCACGGCTCGCACCCGGCCGAGCGTCTGCTCCGCCATGGAGAGGGCACTGCTGCGCACCGACATGCTCTGGGTGATGTCGAAGGCGTATTTCACGACCTTGAAGGGGCGCCCCGCGGCGTCGAGGACGGGATTGTAGGAGGCCTGGATCCAGACCTCGCGCCCGTCCTTGCCGACCCGCTGGTAGACGGCCGAGGTGAAGCGCCCAGCCCGAAGCGTCGCCCAGAACGCCGCATAGGCCTGGCTCTCGGCCGTGGCCGGCGTGACGAACAGACGGTGGTGGCGTCCCCGCACCTCGTCGAGCGTGTAGCCCAGCGCATTGAGGAAGTTGTCGTTGGCGTCCAGGACGGTGCCGTCCATGGCGAACTCGATCACCGCCTGCGAGCGGCGCGCCGCCTCGACCTTGCCCGCCATGTCGGCGGCGACGCGCTTGGCCTCGGTGATGTCGGAGGCGTACTTCACCACCTTGAACGGGCGCCCGCCGAGATCGAGGATCGGATTGTAGGTCGCCTGGATCCAGACCTCGCGCCCGTCCTTGCCGATGCGGAGATACTCGCCGGAGCGGTACTCGCCGCGGGCGAGCGCCTGCCAGAAGGCGCGGTACTCGGACGACGCCGCCTCGTCCGGCCTCACGAAGAGGCTGTGATGACGGCCCTCGACCTCGTGCGCGGCGTAACCGAGGGCGTCGAGGAAATTGGCGTTGGCGCTGCGGATCGTACCGTCGAGATCGAATTGGATCACCGCCTGCGAGCGGCCGATCGCGGCGATCTGCCCCGCCGACTCGGCCGCGGCGAGGCGCTCGGCAGTCACGTCGAGGGCGAACTTGACGATCTTCACCACCCGGCCGCGCCGGTCGAGGACCGGGTTGTAGGTCGCGCGAATCCAGACCTCGCGCCCGTCCCGCGCGATCCGCCGGTACTCCGCGGCCTGGAAGGTCCCGTCCCGCAGCCGCTGCCAGAAGGCCGCGTACTCCGTACCCTGCGCCTCCTGCGGTTCGACGAACAGGCGGTGATGCCGCCCCCGCACCTCGGCCAGCGCATAGCCCATTAGGGCGAGGAAGTTGTCGTTGGCGTCCAGCACCGTCCCATCGAGAGCGAAGGTGATGACCGCCTGCGAGCGGCGGAGGGCGTCGACCATGGCCGCCGCATCGGAGCGGCGCGCAGCGGAGAACATCAGGCATCCTGTCGTCGGTGGCGGTCGACAGATGACCTGACGCTTCTTAAAATTCCGAATATATCTTGCGCACAACTCATCAACGCAAATCAGATCGCGCCAGTGGTCCAGCGTGCAGGGCCGGCGATGCGCCGGCCCCCGATCGCGCCCGGACGCACGGAGGGATATGACACGAGCGCAAAAGGCCAAGCTTCAGCCATCTTTCCAGCTCACGTCGGAAGGGATGCGATCGCAGGTTGAGCGCTTCGCCCGTCTCCGTCTCCCCTCGCGGCTTCGACCATGCGCCTTCTTCCTTTCGCGGCCTCTCTCCTCCTGACAGCCGTCGCCCTGCTTAGGCCAGGCTTCGCGCAGACCCCGGGCGGAAATCCACTGCTGTCCTCTGGATCGGTCCTGACGGTCAAAGGTGCGGGCAAGTTCGTACAGAAGCCGGATTACGGGCGCTTCGAGGTGAGCGTGACGACGCGGGGGAAGACGCTGGAGACGACCGTTACCGCGCATGAGGAGCGGGCTGGCTCGGCGATCACGGCCCTGCGCCGTTTCGAGGCGCTCGGGGTCGGCATCGAGAAGAGCCGCTTTCGGCTCGACGAAAGTCGTCCCGGCTACCAAGCGCCGCGCTATCCCGGGGACAGGCCGCCGCCGCCTGAACGCGTCGAGACTCCGTTCACGGCGACGACCACGTTCACGCTGAAAGTCGGCGGTATAGACAATTTGAACACCGCCATGAGCCGGATCGCCGAGACCGGGCTGTTCCACATCGAGACCGTGACGTTCAAGGTCGAGAACGAACGCGCCGCACTGCTCGAAGCCCGGCGGGCCGCGATGACCGACGCTCGCGAACAAGCCAAAGTCTATGCCGAGGCGGCTGACATCCGGCTCGTGGAGATCAGCGCCATCACGGATGGCGAGGCCAGCCCGTCCGAGGTAGGGGCCGCCGACATGCCGCGCTCAGCCCGCCGAATCCAGCTCGTGCCACCCGCGACCCTTTCGTTCGACGCCACAGTGAACGTGACGTGGCGGATCGCGCCGCATTGACGATGCGGATGGGCCGCGCCTCAAATCTCCTCCCGCAGCCCCTTGCCGCGGCGCTCGAAGTAGAACGGAATCGGCCGGTAGGGCGGGAAGCCGGCGGCGGCCGCCGCTTCCAGGTCGTCGAGGATGACGCGGGTGATGCGCGGCAGGTCGAGCTTGCGGGCGGCGTCGAGATCGACCCAGGCGATTTCGGTCAGTTCCGAATCCGGCCCGACGATGCCGGAGCGCTCGGCGGCCACCGCCTTGCGATCGACGGCGAAGAAGCGGGTATCGAAGCGGCGGGCGCGCTTGGGCGGCGTGATCGCCCGGGCCACCAGATGCAGGGCTTCGAGGTCGGGCATCACGCCCTCCTCGGCAAAGGCCTGCCATGCGCCCTCCGGTGCGGCTTCCGGCGGACCGTAATCGCGGGTGCCGATGAGAAGCCCGGTTTCCTCGAAGGTCTCGCGGATGGCGGCCAGCGCCAGTGAGCGGCCGAGATGGTGCGGCGCGCGGGGCAGCTTGGCGCGCAAGGCATCGTCGGCCCGCTGCGAGAGGGCGCCGGCCACGGGCATGCGGCGGTCGACCGGCTCGGTACGTCCGCCGGGAAAGACGAACTTGCCGCCCATGAAGGCGAGCCCGGCATGGCGCCGGCCCATCAGCACCCGGAGCTTTTTCCGGGATCGGTCGAGGAGGATGAGGGTCGCCGCGTCGCGCGGGCGCAGCGTCACCATCCTGCGGACGGGCGTCGCCTCCTCAGGCCGGTCCGAGTCCGGGGGCGCTGCCCGCTCCGCTTCCTGCCTCACCGCCCCGTCTCTTCCCCGTGCCGGTCCCGCCGAGCGCGGGGGGCGCCTTGCCGAAGCCGTGCATACCGAAATTGTACTGCAGGCCGATCACCGCGCCCTTGACCGGCTGGAGCAGCCCGAGCGCCAGGACCAGGGTCAGCAGCGGCCAGACGGTCAGGGAGATCCAGAGCGGCACGTCGTAGCCCATCTCGAACTCGAGCACGAGATAGCCGACGATGTGGCCCACGAGGAAGATCACGAGGTAGGGCGGCAGGTCGTCGGCCCGGTGCCCCTCCATCTCCAGGCCGCAGGCCTCGCAGGCCGGCCGCACCTTGAGGAAGCGACCGAAGACGTGGCCCTTGCCGCAATGCGGGCAGCGGTTGAGGAAGCCGCGGGCCATGGCCAGGGTCAGCCGCGTGCGATCCGGGAGGGTCGGCTCCGGCGGGGGAAAGGTGTGCGTTTCCATAGGCAGAGCCTAGCCTCTTCCGCTCAGCGGCGCGAGCCGCGATGGCGCCGCGACCCGTCGCCCTCGGGCGCGGGCGGCGTACCGGGCCGCGCCTTGCCGGAGAACGCCTTGCCGGAGAACGCTTTGCCCGCGGAGGCCTTGCCCTTGCGCGCCTTCGCTTTGGCGGCGACCGCGGCCTTGCTCGGCCTCGTCTTGGTTCCGGTCTGCTTTGCGCCCGAACGGCTGCGCCCCTCCGACAAAATCTCGAAGCGCAGGGCGCCGGCGGTCGCCGCCGCCTCCACGAGGCGCACCTCGACCGTGTCGCCGAGGCGGTAGGTCTCGCCGCTGCGGTCGCCGACGAGGGCGTGCAGGGCCTCGTCGTGGCGGAAATACTCGGTGCCGATGGTGGAGACCGGTACGAAGCCGTCCGCGCCGGTCTCGGCGAGCTTCACGAACAGCCCGGAGCGCGTCACCCCGGAGATGCGGCCCGAGAAGGTGGCGCCCACCCTGTCGGCGAGGTAGCCGGCGATGAGCCGGTCGATGGTCTCGCGCTCGGCCGCCATCGCCCGGCGCTCGGCCGCCGAGATCTGCTCGGAAACAGCATCGAGCATGCCCGGCGTGGTGTCGCCGGGCAAGCCATCCTTGCCTAATCCGCAGGCACGCACGAGGGCGCGGTGGACGATCAGGTCGGCGTAGCGCCGGATGGGCGAGGTGAAGTGGGCGTAGCGGCGCAGGTTCAAGCCGAAATGGCCCAGATTCTGTGCAGCGTAGACGGCCTGTGCCTGCGAACGCAGCACGACCTCGTTGATGAAGGGCGCGTGCTCGCTCTCGGCCACCTGGGCGAGGATGCGGTTGAACAGGTCCGGCCGGAGCGCCCCGGCCTTGGTCATCTTGATGCCGACCGAGGCGAGCACCTCGGAGAGCGCCCGCATCTTCTCCAGCGCCGGCTCGTCGTGGACCCGGTAGATCAGGGGGGAACCCGCCTTCTCCAGGGTCTCGGCCGCCGCGACGTTGGCCTGGATCATGAACTCCTCGATCAGCCGGTGCGCCTCCAAACGCTCCGGCACGATCACCCGGTCGACGCCGCCCTCGGCGTTGAGCAGCACCTTGCGCTCCGGCAGGTCGAGGGCCAGCGGACCGCGAGCGTCGCGGGCCCGCTTCATCGCCGCGTAGGCCGCGTAGAGCGGGCGGAGCGCACGCTCCAGAATCGGCCCGGTGATGTCGTCGGAGTGACCGTCGATCGCCGCCTGCGCCTGGGCATAGGCGAGCTTGGCGTGGGAGCGCATCAGGATGCGGTGGAAGCTGTGGCCGCGCTTCACCCCGTCGGCACCGATGGTCATGCGCACGGCCAGCGCCGGCCGGTCCTCGCCCTGGCGCAGGGAGCAGAGGTCGTTCGAGATGCGCTCGGGCAGCATCGGCACCACCCGGTCGGGGAAGTACACCGAATTGCCCCGCAGCATCGCCTCACGGTCGAGGGCCGAGCCCGGCCGGATATAGGCCGCCACGTCGGCGATCGCGACGGTGACGACGAAGCCACCCTCGTTGGCTGGGTCGGGATCGGCCTCGGCCATCACCGCGTCGTCGTGGTCCTTGGCATCGGGCGGGTCGATCGTGATTAGCGGCGCCTCGCGCCAATCCTCGCGACCGCGCTTGGTCGCCCGCTTGGCCTCGTCGGCCTC
Organism: Methylobacterium sp. B4; assembly: GCF_003201865.1. Classification (GTDB taxonomy): domain Bacteria; phylum Pseudomonadota; class Alphaproteobacteria; order Rhizobiales; family Beijerinckiaceae; genus Methylobacterium. The sequence goes on from NZ_QJJJ01000005.1 coordinate 54,415, forward strand.
CGCCAGCACGTCCTTGGGGAAGACGTGGGGGATGTTGTGGATGTGCAGGGCGATCAGACTGACCGCCTTCTCCGAGCCGAGCGAGCCGAGGCGCTCGGTCACCCGGCCGCGGGGCAGGCCGAAGCGGGTCTCGCGCTCCACCGCGACGCTGACGAGATCTCCGTCGCGCGCCTCTCCCTCCTCGCCGGCAGGGATCGCGATCTCCTTGCCTTGCGACCTCTTCTCCACCGGCAGGATGCGACCGCCGTCGCGGCCGGCGCGATAGACGCCGATCACTTCCGCGCGGTTCTTGCCGATCACCTTGACGACGCGGCCGGTATAGCGGCCCGGTGCCTCCGGGTCCGGCGCCACGCGGATCAGGGCCCGGTCGCCGAGGCCGGGGGCCGGTCGGTTGCCGTTGCGCCCGCCGCGAAGCGCCTCGATCACGATCCTGGGCGCCTCACCATCCCCGTCCCACTGGGCCGGACGGGCCACGAGGTCGCCGTCCCGATCCCGGGAGGAAATATCGGCCAGCACGACGGGAGGCAGGCTGCCGCCCTTGCGGAAACCGCCACGGCCGCGATCCAGCGCTCCCTCCTCCTCGATCTGCTTCAGGATCGCCTTGAGCCCGATCTTGTCGGCGCCTTTCAGGCCGAAGGCCTTGGCGATCTCGCGCTTGCCCACCGTTCCCGGCGTGTCGGCGATGAAGGCGAGGATCTGCTCGCGGGTGGGAAGAACGGGCGGACCCGCTTGCGGATTGATGCGTCTGGCCAAGGGCAGGGCTCGCCGCGCCGGTCCGAACGGGTCCGGCGCGCAGGATTCTTCGATGCGGGAGAGACCGTTGACGATCCCGGCGTCCTGCGAAGATGGGCTCTTGCCCCCTCCGCGACAACGCCGACGCGCTCCCCGTGAACAGGTTCGACGATCCGCTCAGCCCGTGGAAGCGGATTTGCGGATCGTCTCGACTGCCGCGTCCACGTCGAAATCGCTCCCCACGAGTTCGGCGAGGCTGAAGGGTGATGTCCGCGGCAGGGTCAGGTTCACCCGCCCCTCCTCCGGCTGAAGCTCGGGCGCCTCGGCGGCACGGACCGCCAGGGTCCAGGCTCCGTCGATCCGCACCGTCTCCGGTCCCGGCGGATCGGCGGCGAGGGCAGCGAGTCGCGCGGCCGCCGCCTCGCGGAAGCCGAGGCTGCGGCGGTCATCCGAGACCAGGGCCGCCTTGATCAGCTCCGCCAGGGCTTCGCCGACTCTCTCCACGCTCGCGTTCATTCGCCGTCCCTCCGCATCCGCTCAGCCCTTGCGAAGGGCAAACGGAATGCCAGGGGCAGGGTTCAGTACGGCGTGCCGCCCGCGCGCTGCGTCTTGAGCGCCTCGGCGTACCACGTGAGTTCGTCGAGGAACTTCTTGGCGGCACGGCCGAGCCAGTCCTCGGCGGGCTCGCCCGCCTCGCTCAGCGCCTTCTGGACGCGCGGGATCGGCAGCAGCGAGGGGATGCTCGGCGTGCCGAGTTCGGCCAGCATCGCCCGCAGCTGCATCGCCGCGCGCACGCCGCCGTACTGCCCGGCCGAGTAGCAGACGATGCCGGACGGCCGCCAGAAATACTCCTCCAGGAAGTGGTCGAGGGTGTTGGACAGCGCGGGCGGGATCGAGTGATTGTACTCGGCCGAGACCACCACGAAGGCATCCGCACGGCGGTAGAGCGCCGCCAGCCGCTCCAGCGGCTCGGGCGCCTGGCCCTTCGGGTATTCCTTGTACATTCGGTCGAGGAGCGGAAGCTGCAGCTCGGCCGGATCGACCAGGGGCGCCGCGTGGCCGCGGGCTTCGAGCTGCGCGACGAGGAAGCGGGCGGCGCGGATGCCGGCGCGGTCGGCACGCACGGATCCGAGGATGACGGGAACGGTCAGGGACATGGTTCGGCTCGCGGCTCGGAGAGGGGCCGCGCAGACTATCCCAGCGATCCCGCCCCGTCGCCGTTCCGCGATCAGGCCGCGACGGGATGGACCTCCGCATTCGCCTGGATCGCGGCCTGCGACGCGGCCTCGAACGCCGCGATCTCGGCCGCCGGCATCGGCTTGTGGAACAGGTAGCCCTGCATGGAGCGGCAGCCGACCGAGCGCAGGAGCTGCATCTGCTCGCGCGTCTCCACCCCTTCCACGATGCAGTCGAGGGCGAGGTGGCGGCATAGATCCAGGATCGAGCGGACGATGTTCAGGGCGGTCGCATCCTCCGCACACTGGGTGACGAAGCTCCGGTCGATCTTCAGCCGATCGACCGGCAGCCGGTGCAGGTAGCTCAGGCTGGAATAGCCCGTCCCGAAATCGTCGAGGGCGATGCGCACCCCGAGCGCCTTGAGGGAGGTCAGCACCCGGCGGGCATCGCCCAGATCGCGCATGAGGCCGCTCTCGGTCACCTCGAAGACGATCCGGCTCGGATCGACGCCGCTCTCCACGACGAGGGCGATGAGCTGATCGACGGTCTCGGGCGCGGCGAGGTCGTGGGCCGAAAGATTGAACGAGAGCCGGCGGTCGGCCGGCCAGTCCCGCATCGTGTCGAGGGCCTGCCCGAGCATGGCCCGGGTCAGGTCGCGGATGAATCCGCTGCGCTCGGCCACCAGGATGAAGTCGGCCGGGGAGACGGAACCCAGGGTCGGGCTGTTCCATCGCGCCAACGCCTCGTAGGCCTCGACACGCCCGCTCGCCGCATCCACGATCGGTTGGTAGTGCAAGTGGAACTCGGTCGCGAGATCGGCCCGCCGCAGGGCCTTCTCGACGGCGGCCTGACGGCGCAGTTGGGCCTCGTGCCGGGGCGCGAAGCACACGGACGTGCCCCGGCAGCGGACCTTGGCGTGGTAGAGCGCGAAATCCGCCCGCTCCATCAGGCTGTCGGCACTCAGGGCCGCTTCGGGGAAGCGCGCGAAGCCGATCGAGGCGCCGATCTGCGCGTGCCCCTCGCGGATGAGGTAGGGCTCGCGCAGCAGGGCGCAGAGCTGCCGGCCCAGGGCGTCGAGATCGGCATCCGCCTCGACGATGAGGCCGAACTCGTCGCCGCCGAGGCGGGCCACCCAGCCCAGGCCCGCCCGCTCCAGGCGCCGGGCCACCTCCCGCAGCACCGCGTCGCCGGCGCCGTGGCCGAGGCTGTCGTTGACCGGCTTGAAGCCGTCGAGATCGATCACGCCGAGGCCGAAGCACCCGCCCTGCGCCTGGGCCCGCTCGGCGGTCGCCTCCAGCCGCGCCACGAAGGAGCGGCGGTTGGGCAGGCCGGTCAGCGCGTCGGTATGGGCGAGCCGGCCGTTCTCCGCGGTCAGGGCGACGAGCCGGCGGAAGTCGCCGTAGGCGAACTTCTGCATCATCGTCATGCCGATCAGAACGAATAGGTAGTTGATGATCGTCACCTGCAGGAGCGGCGCCCCGTAGACGAGGAAGTAGAGGCTGAAAGGGATGGCGATCGTCGTGAGGATGCGGGCGGCGGTGCGCAGATGCATGAGGCACTGCACGCAGACCATCATGGTGACGGTGAGAAAGAACAGTCCCTGCATGTTTTCGGCGAGGCCACCATAGGCCATCAGCGTCGCCGCCCAGACCGCGAGACCAATCCCGAGCAAGAGGGTCCAGAGGTTGATGACCTGCAGGCGGGCGAAGGTTTCCGGCCCCTGGGACGGTTGCCGGACGGCGCGCATCCAGGCCAGCGAACGCACCGCGACGATTGCGATCAGGAGCACGGGCGGACCGAGGATCAGCTCCGCGGGCGCGAGCCCGAAATGCGTATAGGCCAGCGCGACCACGTTCAGGGCGAGGATCGCGTAGAGGATCAGGATCTGCCGTGCGAGCGCCTGGAACTGCGCTGCCGCCAGAACGGGATCGTTCTCCTGCACGACGTAGAAGGCGCGGAGGCGGCGGAGGAGCCGCGGGATCAACATTGCCGCCTCATCGTCGGACACTCTGATCCGAGGCATAGAAACTAACAAATCCTAATAAATCGACACGTCGGATCCGACGAGACGAGCGTTCGGACGAGCGACGTCGCCTCCGAACTAAGTTGTGACGGATAGTCCCGTCCTGCCCGAACGAAGCGGAATTAGGATCATCAAGAACGGCTTTCGAGCCAAGCCCGATCGCCGCGCCGCGAAGCCTGAGAGCGAATGTTGAGAGGAGACGGCCTGGATCCGCCGCAGGCCGGCAAATGAAAAGCGCCGCAGCCTCGGGGGCCACGGCGCTCGATGGTCTCTCGGAGGGGGCCTGCGGCGGCTGCCGCGAGCGGATTAGAGCGAGTAGTAGTTCACGAACTCGATCGGGTGCGGGGTCATCTCGTAGCGCAGCACCTCGGTCATCTTCAGCTCGATGAACGAGTCGATCTGGTCGTCCGAGAACACGCCGCCGGCCTTGAGGAAGGCGCGGTCCTTGTCGAGGTTCTGCAGAGCCTCACGAAGCGAGCCGCAGACGGTCGGGATCTTCTTCAGCTCCCGCGGGGGCAGGTCGTAGAGATCCTTGTCCATGGCCGGGCCCGGATCGATCTTGTTGATGATGCCGTCCAGGCCCGCCATCAGCAGCGCCGAGAAGGCGAGGTAGGGGTTGGCCATCGGATCGGGGAAGCGGACCTCGACGCGCTTGGCCTTCGGGTTCGTCGTCCACGGGATACGGCAGGAGGCCGAGCGGTTGCGCGCCGAGTAGGCGAGCAGCACGGGGGCCTCGTAGCCCGGCACCAGACGCTTGTAGGAATTGGTGGACGGGTTGGTGAAGGCGTTGAGCGCCTTGGCATGCTTGATGATGCCGCCGATGTACCAGAGGCATTCCTGGCTGAGGTCGGCATACTTGTCGCCGGCAAACAGCGGCTTGCCGTCCTTCCAGATCGACTGGTGCACGTGCATGCCCGAGCCGTTGTCGCCGTAGACGGGCTTAGGCATGAAGGTGGCGGACTTGCCGTAGCTCTGCGCCACGTTGTGGATGCAGTACTTGTAGATCTGCATGTGGTCGGCGAGCAGGGTCAGCGTGTCGAACTTCATGCCGAGCTCGTGCTGGGCGGAGGCCACCTCGTGGTGGTGCTTCTCGACCTTCACGCCCATGGACTGCATCGCGGCCAGCATCTCGCCGCGCATGTCCTGGGCCGAATCCTGCGGCGGGACGGGGAAGTAGCCGCCCTTGGTCTGCACCCGGTGGCCGAGGTTGCCGCCCTCGTAATCGGTGAAGCCGTTGGTCGGCAGCTCGGTCGAGTCGAGCTGGAAGCCGGTATGGTAGGGGTCGGCACCGAACTTCACGTCGTCGAACACGAAGAACTCGGCCTCGGGGCCGACATAGATCGTGTCGCCGATGCCGGTGGAGCGCAGATAGGCCTCGGCGAGCTTGGCGGTCGAGCGCGGATCGCGGGCGTAGGGCTCGCCGGTCGAGGGCTCGAGCACGTCGCAGACGATCGACATGGTGGAGGCGGAGAAGAACGGGTCCATGCAGGCCGTGACCGGGTCCGGCATCAGCAGCATGTCGGACTCGTTGATCGCCTTCCAGCCGGCGATCGACGAACCGTCGAACATGGTGCCGTCCTGGAACATCTCCTCGTCGATCAAGGAGACGTCGAAGGTCACGTGCTGCCACTTGCCGCGCGGGTCGGTGAAGCGGAAGTCGACGTACTTGACGTCATTGTCCTTGATGGCCCTCAGCACATCGGCGGCCGTATTCATGCTGTACGTCTCCTCGGGAAAATCTGAAGTCGGGACGGCGGATGGTGTCCCGTTCTCGGGGCGGTCTCCCGGCCGGTCGATCCGTGGGACGCGGCCGGCCCGATGGATCGCGGAATGCCTCGCGCGGGATGCGCGTGCCTCGAACGCGCGCGCCGCAGCTGCGGCGCGGCGTACTCACCGTCCTCCCGAAAGCCGGGCGGTCTCCGTCCGGACGCTGCGGCGCGGGGGGCATTCCGTGAGAGGCACGTGGCGAGACACTTGGCTCCTGATCCGGGCACCGTCCCCTCTCGCGCCTCCGGCCGGTCTCGCCGGCCGGCGCGGACGATATCGTTCGCGCTGCGCAGTTGCCACCCACCAAAAGGCAAAAAATCCGCGCAGCGACGGTGCTTTCGAGAGCTTTCGTCCCCGTCTCGCTCAGCCAGCGCGGTCGACTTTGCCGCAGGCGCGACGCGCGGAGCGCGGTTCAACTTGGCACATGAAATGCTAGGAGGCAGACCGAAGCGTCCGCCCGCACAGCGGCCGCTCGGGGGGCGGGCAGGCGCCCTGCTTCATCGGTGGATCGGCGCCAGACGCGGCAGGGAAAGCCTGCCGGAGGCGCGAGGGTTCCGCCGGGGATGCAGGCTCTCAACGGCGCCGGTTCCGCAAAGGTTTCGTCAGGACACGGATCCTCAAGGTACGAGAGACTGGGAATGACCAAGTTTAAGCTCGAGTACATCTGGCTCGACGGTTACACGCCGACTCCGAACCTGCGTGGCAAGACGCAGGTCAAGGAATACGACACCTTCCCGACCTTCGAGCAGCTCCCGCTCTGGGGCTTCGACGGCAGCTCCACCCTGCAGGCCGAGGGCTCCTCCTCCGACTGCGTGCTGAAGCCCGTGCGCCACTTCCCCGACCCGGCCCGCACCAACGGCGTGCTGGTGCTGTGCGAAGTGATGATGCCGGACGGCAAGACCCCGCACCCGTCGAACAAGCGCGCCACCGTCCTCGACGATGCCGGCGCCTGGTTCGGCTTCGAGCAGGAATATTTCCTCTACAAGAACGGCCGCCCGCTCGGCTTCCCCGAGACCGGCTACCCCGCCCCGCAGGGCCCCTACTATTGCGGTGTCGGCGCCTCGAATGCCGGCCCGATCGCGCGCAAGATCGTCGAGGAGCACCTCGACCTGTGCCTCGCCGCCGGAATCAACCACGAGGGCATCAACGCCGAGGTGGCCAAGGGCCAGTGGGAATTCCAGATCTTCGGCAAGGGCTCCAAGAAGGCCGCCGACGAGATGTGGATGGCCCGCTACCTGCTCCAGCGCCTGTGCGAGGCCTACGAGATCGACATCGAGTACCATTGCAAGCCGCTCGGCGACACCGACTGGAACGGCTCGGGCATGCACTGCAACTTCTCGACGACGTTCATGCGCGAGACCGGCGGCAAGGAGTATTTCGAGGCCATGATGGCGGCCTTCGAGCGCAACCTCGACGACCACATCGCCGTCTACGGCCCCGACAACCACATGCGCCTGACCGGCAAGCACGAGACGGCGCCGTGGAACAAGTTCTCCTACGGCGTGGCGGACCGCGGCGCATCGGTGCGCGTGCCCCACTCCTTCGTCAACAACGGCTACAAGGGCTACCTTGAGGACCGCCGCCCGAACTCCATGGGCGACCCCTACCAGATCGCCTCGCAGGTTCTGAAGACGATCTCCGAGGTGCCGCTTCCGAACGAAGCCGCCGAGCGGGCCGTCGCGTAGGACTTTCGAGGCCGAACAGCATGACGTGAGACAGGCCGTTCCCGCCGCGAGGTGGGGGCGGTTTTTTGTTTCGTCCCACCCTCCTCCTCATCCTGAGCCGCCCGCACCAGCGGGCCTCGAAGGATCCTCCGGATCCCGCGCGATCCTTGGACGATCCTTGGACGATCCTTGGAGATCTCGGCTTCGCTCCGACCCCTCAGGATGTGGCGGAGGGTTGAATGTCGGGACAGCCGGGGCTCGCTCACCCCCCGAAAATCGACCAGCCCGTGCGTTTTACCAGCATCTCCAGGGCGATACGCCCGAGATGGGAGTTACCGGCCGCGTCGAGCCCCGGTGACCAGACGCAGATCGAAGCCTTTCCGGGCGCCACCGCCAGGATGCCGCCGCCGACGCCGCTCTTGCCCGGCAGGCCGACCCGGTAGGCGAAGTCGCCCGAACCGTCGTAGTGGCCGCAGGTGAGCATGATGGCGTTGATGCGCCGCGCGCGCTCGGCCGAGATCACCGAATGCCCGGCCAGCGGGTGGTGGCCGGAATAGGCCAGGAACAGCCCGGCCGTGGCGAGCTGCCGGCAGGTCATCGCGATGGCGCAGTGGTGGAAATAGACGCCCAGCGTGTAATCGACCGGGTTCTCGATCACGTTGAAGGAGCGCATGTAGTTGGCGAGCGCCGCGTTGCGGAAGCCCGTGCGCTTCTCCGAGGCCGCGACCGTCTCGTCGATGGCGATACCGCTGTCCTGCGCGACGAACTGCATGAAGCGCAGGATCTCGCCCAGCGCTTCACGGGGCTGGTGGCCCGACAGGATCAGATCGGTGACGGCGATGGCACCGGCATTGATGAAGGGATTGCGCGGAATCCCTTCCTCGCGCTCCAGCTGGACGATGGAGTTGAACGGGCTGCCCGACGGCTCGCGGCCGACCCGGCGCCAGAGCCGGTCGCCGACCATGCCGAGCGCCAGCGTGAGGGTGAAGACCTTGGAAATGCTCTGGATCGAGAAGGGGATATCGGCATCGCCCCCGGCGGCGACGCGGCCCTCGCCATCGATCACCACGAGGCCGAAGCCCTGCGGATCGATGCGCGCCAGTTCCGGGATGTAGCGCGCCACCTCGCCGCGATCGGGCCGGGCCCGCATCTCCTCGGCGATGTCCTTCACGATGGTGTCGAGATCGGGCACGGCGTCGCTCGGCTACGGCGCTCTTGCGGCATGAGCGCGGATGCTGCCGGCCCTACACGAAGCGGGCCAGAACCGCGCGTCCCTGCCTCGATGTCCGCGAATGCGGCCGGATCAGATCGCGTCCGAGCCGGTCTCGCCCGTGCGGATGCGGATCGCTTCCTCGATCGTCGAGACGAAGATCTTGCCGTCGCCGATCCGGCCGGTCTGAGCGGATTTGCGGATCGCCTCCACGGCGCCCTCCACCAGCGCGTCCGAGAGCACGATCTCCAGCTTCACCTTGGGAAGAAAGTCCACGACGTACTCGGCGCCGCGATACAGCTCGGTGTGGCCCTTCTGCCGGCCGAAGCCCTTCGCCTCGATCACGGTGATGCCCTGGAGGCCGACTTCTTGGAGCGCCTCCTTCACCTCGTCGAGCTTGAACGGCTTGATGATCGCCTCGATCTTCTTCATCCGGAAAAGCCCGTTCCGCGTGCGTCTCTTACTCCTCCATTTATCTACCATCGCCGGGGCCTGACCGCCACGCCGTTTTGGAAGGAGCCTTCGGTAAGCTGCACGTGGAATATGCAAACAAAGCAGAATTTCTAGGCAATTTCGTCGCAATCGATGAAATTTCAGGCAGAGGATGGGCCGGTTGCATGCAAGAGCGGGTGAAATCCCCTGGAAGCGCGGATCGTCTGCTCACCGTTGAGGCGATGCGCCGGGTCGATGCGGCGGCGATCGCGGCCGGCACGTCCGGGCTGACGCTGATGGAGGCAGCGGGCGCCGCCGTCGCCGAACGGGCGCGGGCTCGTCTGCCGGCAAACGGGCGTGTCTTGGTTCTGTGCGGGCCGGGCAACAACGGCGGAGACGGCTTCGTCGCCGCCCGGCTGCTGGCCGAGAGCGGCTACCGGGTGGATCTGCGCCTGCTGGGCGAGCGGGCGGCCCTCGAAGGCGATGCGGCGCTCGCCGCTGCGGCCTGGACCGCTCCGGTCGGCACGGCCGAGGCCGAACTCGGCGAGACCGACCTCGTCATCGACGCGTTGTTCGGTGCCGGCCTGTGCCGCGATCTGGAGGGTCTCGGGCGCGCCCTCGTGGAGGCGGTCAACCGGGCAGGCTGCTCCGTGCTCGCGGTGGACGTGCCGAGCGGTGTCGACGGCGATACCGGCGCCGTGCGCGGAGCCGCGATCCAGGCGACGGAGACGGTGACCTTCGTCGCGCTCAAGCCGGGCCACCTGCTGGAGCCGGGCCGGAGCCGCTGCGGCGCGCTCCACATCGCCGAGATCGGCACAGGCGAGGCCGCCTTCTCGGCCGGCATCGCCGGGGAAGCGGCGGCACTCTATCGCAACGGGCCGGGTCTGTGGACGCTTCCGCGGCTCACCGCCGCCAGCCACAAATACACCCGCGGCCACGCCCTGGTGCTCTCCGGCCCCGCCTACCGGACCGGCGCGGCGCGCCTTGCCGCCCGCGGAGCCCTCCGGGTCGGCGCCGGGCTCGTGACCATGGCCTCGCCGGCCTCTGCACTGCCGGAGAACGCCGCCCACCTCACCGCGATCATGCTCCGCCCCTGCGAGAGCGCCGACGATCTCGACGACATGCTGGCCGACGAGCGGCTGAACGCGCTTCTGCTCGGCCCTGGCCTCGGCACCGGTCCGGCGACCTGCGACCTCGTCGGGGTGGCGGCCGGGGCCGGCCGCGCGCTCGTGCTCGACGCCGACGCGCTGACGAGCTTCCGCAGCGAGGTCCGTACGCTGGCCCGCCAGATCCGCGACGGCGAGGCACGCGCCGTGCTCACGCCGCACGAGGGGGAGTTCGCGCGGCTGTTCTCGGGTACCGAGGCCGTGGCGGACGGGCTCGCGAAGCACGCGCGCGCGGCGCGGGCGGCGGCGATCGCCGGGGCGGTCGTGGTGCTCAAGGGCGCGGACACGGTGATCGCGGCCCCCGACGGGCGGCTCGCCATCAACGACCACGGCTCGCCGCATCTCGGCACGGCGGGCTCCGGCGACGTGCTGGCCGGCCTGATCGCCGGATTGCTCGCGCAGGGGATGGCACCGTTCGAGGCGGCCTGCGCCGCCGTCTGGCTGCACGGAGATGCGGGCCTGCGCTTCGGCCCCGGCCTGATCTCCGAGGATCTGCCCGAGCTGATCCCGGCGGTGCTGCGCGATCTCGCGATCGATCAGCCGGTCGCGACCACCGCGCGCTTGCGGCCGTAGGATAGGTAGAACATCAGGCCGATGGCGTTCCAGATCAGGAACCAGAGCTGGGTCGAGGCGGGCAGGCTGTAGAACAGGTAGCCGCATCCGAGCAGCGTGACCGTGCCGACCAGCCAGGGGGCCGGCGCACGGAAGGTGCGGGGAGCGTCCGGTGCGCGGCGGCGCATCACCAGCAGGCAGGCGGCGACCGCCATGAAGGCCGCCAGCGTCCCCGCATTGGCGAGCGCGGCGAGCTGCCCCAGCGGAATGAAGCCGGCCAGCACGACCACGAGGGCGGCGGTGAACAGCGTGATCCGGACCGGGCTGCCGGCGGACGACACCGCCGCGAGACTCCGGGGCAGCATGCCGTCCCGGGCCATGGTGAAGAAGATGCGGCTCTGGCCGTAGAAGAAGGCCAGGATGACGGTCGGCAACGCGACGACGGCCGAGACCGCGAGATACTGCGCCACCAGCGGCCGACCGAGTTCGCGCAGGATGAGGGCCAGCGGCTCCGGGCTGTCGGAGAAGCGCGTATAGGCCACGGCGCCGACCGCCGCGACCGCCACGGCAACGTAGATCACGACGCAGGCAACCATCGAGCCGACGATGCCGATCGTCAGGTCGCGGCCGGGGTTGCGCGTTTCCTCCGCGGCGGTGGCGATGGCATCGAAGCCGTAGAAGGCGAAGAAGATGATGGCCGCCGCCGCCATGACGCCCCGCTCGACCCCGTCGGCCTGCACGCTCTTGGGGAAGCCGAAGGGACTGAACGGGCTGAGGTGGGCCGGATCGAAAGCCGGCAGGGCGAAGGCCACGAACACGATCAGCGCCGCGATCTTCACCAGCACCAGCACCGCGTTCACCGTGGCGCTCTCCCGCGTGCCGCGCAGCAGAAGGGCGGCGACGGCTACGATGATACCGATGGCCGGAAGATTGACGATCCCGCCGGCCTCCGGACCCTGCATCAGCGCCATAGGAAGACCGAAGGCGCTCGCCAGCAGGGGCGCCGCGTAGCCGGACCAGCCCACCGCGACCGCGCTGACGACCAGGGAATATTCGAGGATCAGGCTCCAGCCGACGATCCAGGCGAAGACCTCGCCGAGCACGACGTAGCTGTAGGTGTAGGCGCTGCCCGAGACTGGGATCATCGTCGCCATCTCGGCATAGGCGAGCGCGGCGCAGGCGCAGATCGCGCCGGCGATGGCGAAGGACAGGATCACCGCCGGTCCGGCCTTGCCGGCCCCGACGCCGATCAGCGTGAGGATGCCGGTTCCGACGATCGCTCCGACGCCGAGGGCGACGAGGTGCGGCCAGCCGAGCGTCCGGGCAAGGCGGCGCTCTCCGTCGGGCTCCTGCTGCAGGGTCTTGCGACGGAGAAGGCTGGCAGTCATTCGGGCTCCTGTCCACGACTTCTACGGGAAGGCGTGGAGCGGCGACAGTCACATGGTCGCGCGGGCCGGAGCCGCTGCGCCTAGGGCTGGAGCTTCGCCCGTTCGGCCGCCAGGGCCTCGGCGCGCTTGCGCTCCTCCGCATTGAGGCCGGCGGTCGCCTGATCGAGCGTTTCGTCGGAGCGCCCCTGCGCCGCGGCGGCGAGGTTCCAGCCCGCGGCCTCGACGAGGTTCTTCGGCACGCCGCGGCCGGCAGCATAGAGCCGGGCGATGCGGTTCTGGGCGATGGCGTTGCCGCGCTGGGCCGCGTGCAGGAAGTAGCGGGCGGCGCGCGCCTCGTCCTTGGTGACGCCGTCGCCGTTGAACAGCCGGATGGCGAACTCGACCTCGGCGCCGAGATCGCCGTTGTCGGCGGCGCGGCGGAACCACTGCGCGGCCTGGACCGTGTCCTTGGTCACGCCCCTTCCCTGGAGGTAGAGCACGCCCAGCGCGTATTGCGCGGCCGAGATCTCGGCGTCCGCCGCCTTGCGGAAATTGGCGACGGCGGCGGTGAGATCCTCCGGCCGGTCGCTGCCGATCTGGATCAGGGCGAGGTTGTAGCTGGCGCTGGGCTCGCCCTTGCTCGCCGCCTGTTCGAGCCAGCTGCGCCCGGCCTTCGGGTCCTTCGGCTGGCCGCGCCCGTCCATCGCCATCAGTCCGAGCGAGGCCATGGCGTGGGCGTCGTTCTGCGCCGCAGCGAGCCGGTACCAATCCAGCGCCCGCTTCGGGTCCTGCTTCACCCCGAGGCCCTGGTTGTACAACTCGCCCAGCAGCGTCATCGCCGCGGCGTCCTTGGGGTTGGTCTCGATGCGCTTGGTCGCCTCGCGGAAGGCGGTGACGTAGCGCCCGCGCTGGTAGGCGCCGTAGGCCGCGTCCGCGTTCGGGTTCGCGCTCGGCGGCTGCGCACCCTTCGCGTTGGGCGTGTAGGGTGAAGGCAATTCGCGCTTGAGGCCGCCGGCATCCGCCTTGGGCGGAGCGACCTGCGCCGGGGGCTCGCGCGTCGTGGGCGCCTTCGGCGCGGCAAGCAGACCGGTCGCGCCAACCAGCAAGAGCGCGCACGCGCTCAGCGCGGCAGGCCACAGACGCGTCGGAGCCGTCGGTCGGTCTACGGTCATCGCACCGTATCGAGTTGCGCCTGCGCCGTCCGCACGCCCTCGGGATCGCCGAGCCAGAGGGCGCTCTCCAGGGCGACGAACTCCGCACCCGTCGCGGCCAGGGCAGCCACCTCGTCGGCGGCAGCGGCCACGGCGATGCAGGGCGTCTCGAAGATCTCCGCCCACCACGTGGCGCGCTCGCGCACCTCGTCGGCGTCGGGCGCGACCCCGTCGGGAAAGAGGCCGCCGAACATCAGGTAGTCGACTCCGGTCTCGCCCGCGACCATCGCCGCATCCCGCGAGCCGAGCACGCCGCCGGTCCCGAGGATGCGCCCGTCGCGCAGGCGCCCGCGCAGGTCGCGCAGGGCGGTCTCATCCGCCCGGTCGAGATGGACGCCGTCCGCCCCGCCGCGGGCCGCGACCGAGACGATATCGCCGTCAAAGTTGGGGATGGACACGAGCACCGCCGCGCCGCCCGCCTGGGCCGGGGGCGCCAGTTGCTTGACGAGGTTGATCAGGCTGCGTTCGTCACCCGCCGCGAGCCGCAGGATCACCGCCGCCACGTCCCCCGCCCCGCAGGCCGCCTCGAGCGCGTGAGCGGTGGCCTCGGCCTCGGACGCGCCGAGGCCGTAGGGGGTGAGGAGGGCGAGGCGGGGCGCCGGCCCCGCCGTCTCGGTCTCGGCCATGGGTTCGCTTTCGCTTCAGGCGTCGATGCGCGGGTCGAGCGAGCCGCTGGCGTAGCGCTTGGCCATCTCGGCCACCGAGATCGGACGGATCTTGGTGCCCTGGCCGGCGGTGCCGAACTCTTCGAAGCGCTGCTTGCAGAGCTTGGTCATCGCCTCCATGGCGGGCTTCAGGTACTTGCGCGGGTCGAACTCCTCCGGGGTCTCGGTGAGCACCCGGCGGATCTGACCGGTCATCGCCATGCGGTTGTCGGTGTCGATGTTGATCTTGCGCACGCCGTGCTTGATGCCGCGCTGGATCTCCTCGACCGGCACACCCCAGGTCGGCTTCATCTGGCCGCCGTACCGGTTGATGATGTCCTGCAGCTCCTGCGGCACGGAGGACGAGCCGTGCATGACGAGGTGGGTCGTCGGCAGGCGGCGGTGGATCTCCTCGATCACGTTCATCGCGAGCACGTCGCCGTCGGGCTGGCGAGTAAACTTGTAGGCCCCGTGACTGGTGCCCATGGCCACCGCCAGCGCGTCGACCTTGGTCTCGCGCACGAACTTTACCGCCTCTTCCGGGTCGGTGAGGAGCTGGTCGTGGGAGAGTTCGCCCTCGGCGCCGTGCCCGTCCTCGGCCTCGCCGGTGCCGCTCTCCAGGGAGCCGAGCACGCCGAGCTCGCCCTCGACCGAGACGCCGGCCCAGTGGGCCATCTTGGTGACGTTGCGGGTGATCTCGACATTGTAGGCGTAGTCCGCCGGAGTCTTGCCGTCGGCCTTCAGCGAGCCGTCCATCATGACGGAGGTGAAGCCGTACTGGATCGCGGTGGCGCAGGTGGCTTCGTTGTTGCCGTGGTCGAGATGCATGCAGACGGGAATGTGCGGATAGATCTCGACGAGGCCGTCGATGAGCTTGGCCAGCACGATGTCGTTGGCGTAGGCGCGCGCGCCGCGGCTGGCCTGGAGGATCACGGGGGAATCGGTGGCATCCGCCGCCGCCATGATGGCGAGCCCCTGCTCCATGTTGTTCAGGTTGAACGCGGGCACGCCGTAGCCGTACTCGGCGGCGTGATCGAGAAGCTGCCGAAGGGTGATGCGTGCCATGGATCGATACCTCGCGCGGTTGGGCCTTCGCTGAAGCCCTTTATAGGTCACGGAACGGTGGCCGGCCCTCCCCTCCCCGCGGCGGGAAGAAGAG
This sequence comes from Methylobacterium sp. B4, assembly GCF_003201865.1. Classification (GTDB taxonomy): domain Bacteria; phylum Pseudomonadota; class Alphaproteobacteria; order Rhizobiales; family Beijerinckiaceae; genus Methylobacterium. The sequence goes on from NZ_QJJJ01000005.1 coordinate 69,518, forward strand.
GCGGGGGCGTCGTCGTCTCAGCTCTTGGTTCGCAGGGCCTCGACGCCGGGCAGTTCCTTGCCCTCCAGCCATTCGAGGAAGGCGCCGCCCGCGGTGGAGACGTAGGAGAACGCCTCGCCGACACCCGCATGGTTGAGGGCCGCCACGGTGTCGCCGCCGCCGGCCACGCTGACGAGCTGGCCGGCCCGGGTGCGGGCCGCCGCGTGCTGGGCCACCGCCACGGTGCCGGTGTCGAAGGGCGTCAGTTCGAAGGCGCCGAGCGGGCCGTTCCAGACCAGCGTGCGGGCTTCGTCGATGGCGCCGTCGATGGTGGCGATGGAGGCAGCGCCGACATCGAGGATCATCGCGTCGGAGGGCACCGCATCGATCGCCACCGTCTCGTTCTCGGCATTGGCCTTGAACTCGCGGGCGACCAGCGCGTCGGCCGGCAGGATGATGGTGCAGTTCTTTTCCTTGGCCGCCGCCAGGATGCGGGTCGCGGTCTCGGCGAGATCCTTCTCGCAGAGCGACTTGCCGACATCCTTGCCCTGCGCGTGCAGGAAGGTGTTGGCCATGCCGCCGCCGATCACCAGCATGTCGACCTTGGCGACGAGGTTTTCCAGGAGGTCGATCTTGGTCGAGACCTTGGCGCCGCCGACGATGGCGATGACGGGCCGAGCCGGAGATTCCAGCCCCTTGGTCAGCGCGTCGAGCTCGGCCTGCATCAGCCGGCCGGCATAGGCGGGCAGCAGGCGGGCGAGCCCTTCCGTCGAGGCATGCGCGCGGTGGGCGGCGGAGAAGGCCTCGTTGACGTAGATGTCGCCGTTGGCGGCCAGCGCCCGGGCGAAGTCGGGATCGTTCTTCTCCTCGCCCGCGTGGTAGCGGGTATTTTCGAGGAGCAGCACGTCGCCGTCCTTCAGGGCCGAGACGGCGGAGGCGGCGGCCTCGCCGACGCAATCCGGGCCGAAGGCGACCGGACGGCCGACCTTCTCCGAGAGCGTCGCCAGGATCGGCTTCAGCGAATCCTTCGGGTCCGGCTTGCCCTTCGGACGGCCGAAATGCGCGAGCAGGATCACCCGGCCGCCGGCATCGGCGATCTCGCGGATCGTCGGCACCACCCGCTCGATGCGGGTCGCGTCAGTGACACGGCCGCCGTCCATCGGCACGTTGAGATCGACGCGCAGCAGCACGCGCTTGCCCTGGAGCGGGCCGGCATCGTCGAGGGTGCGGAAATCCGTCATGGCGGCGTCAGATCGCTTCTTAGGGGTTGGAGGCCGGAGGATTGGCGGGCGCGGTCTGCTGGCCGCCGACGCCGTGGGGCAGCATCCGGTCGAGGTTCAGCCGCTGCACGGCCACCATCAGCGCGACCGTGAGCACGGCGGTGATGATCGCGGTCAGCACCAGCGCGCCGGTGCCGGGCAGGCGGCTGACCCGGTCGGACAGGGTGCGGACTTCGCTGCGCAGCGACGAGAGGTCGGCCTGACGCGCGGCATCGTTCATGCGGGTGGAGGCGGATTCGACCTTCTCCTCGACGCGCGAGAGCAGCGCCTCGGAGCGGGCGTACTTGTCCTCGATGCGCGCCGTCTTGTCCTCGATGCGGGCCAGCTGGTCGGCGTGGTTGACCGGAGCGGCGGCCGAGGGCTCGGCGCGGCTCGCGGAGACCGGAGCCGTCGGTGCCTCCGCCCTGGCGGGTGCCGGCGCAGGGGTCGGCTTGGTGGGGATGAAGTCGGTCCCGGAAGGCTTGGTCGGCGAGGGGTCGGTCATCGCGTAACGCACCTTGAGCTTCGGCGAGGCAGGCTCGCCCAGGGATCCTGGAGGCTTCGACGAGCGGCCGGAACCGAAAGGTCCGGCCGCCCTCGTGACGCTGAAGCTAGAGCGTCAGATCAGCTTGGCCATGGCCACGGCGGTGTCGGCCATGCGGTTCGAGAAGCCCCACTCGTTGTCGTACCAGGACAGGATGCGCACGAAGGTGCCGTCCATGACTTTGGTCTGGTCGAGGTGGAAGGTGGACGAGTGCGGGTCGTGGTTGAAGTCGATCGACACGTTCGGCCGGTCGGTCACGCCGAGCACGCCCTTGAGCGGGCCGGCGGCGGCGGCCTTGATCGCGTCGTTGATTTCCTGGACCGAGGTCTGGCGCTTGGCGGTGAAGACCAGATCGACCGCCGAGACGTTCGGGGTCGGGACGCGGATCGCGGTGCCGTCGAGCTTGCCCTTCAGCTCCGGCAGGACGAGGCCGACGGCCTTGGCCGCACCGGTCGAGGTCGGGATCATCGAGAGCGCCGCGGCGCGGGCCCGGTAGAGATCCTTGTGCATCTGGTCCAACGAGGGCTGGTCGTTGGTGTAGGAGTGGATCGTGGTCATGAAACCGCGCTCGATCCCCACCGTCTCGTCGAGCACCTTGGCGACCGGCGCGAGGCAGTTCGTGGTGCATGAGGCGTTGGAGACGACGAGGTGCTCGCCCGTCAGCCGGTCGTGATTCACGCCGTAGACCACCGTCAGGTCGGCGCCGTCGGCGGGGGCCGAGACGAGCACGCGCTTGGCGCCGGCATCGAGGTGAGCCTTGGCCTTGTCCTTCGAGGTGAAGATGCCCGTGCATTCGAGCGCGATGTCCACGCCCAGCGCACCGTGGGGCAGCTCGGCGGGGTTGCGCACGGCGGTGACGCGGATGCGCTTGCCGTTGATGACGATGTCGTCGCCCTCCACCGCCACCTCGGCCGGGAAGCGGCCGTGCACGGAATCGTAGCGCAGCAGGTGGGCGTTGGTCTCGACCGGGCCGAGATCGTTGATGGCCACGACCTCGATGTCGGTGCGGCCGGCCTCGACGATGGCCCGCAGCACGTTGCGGCCGATGCGCCCGAACCCGTTGATGGCAACCTTGACGGTCACGGCGTGACTCCTTCGTGATGGGGCGCGCCTGCGCGCCGATGGGGGACCGGTGGGGCCGGTCGACGGCGTTGGCGCGCGTCGCCCGATGACAGCGGGACCGCTCCATGCGGGGCGGCACTGAACCTGGGATGAACCGCGGGGCGCGCCGCACCCGTCCGGTCGGCGGACGGTTCGAGCGGGAGGCCGGGACGGGTCACGATGTCAGGATTCCGTTGGGGCGGCCCCGCACCGGGGGAGCAGGGCCGGGCGCCGGCTGTCTAACATGGTGAGGGGGGCTGTCAAAGATTGCAGACAAGATCCCCTGGGGGCTGTGAATCGGCTGGCATTTCGATTGCCCTTGCCTGTAACTTTCAACGGTCACGTTTTCGGGACGGCGCGTGCGAAGACCGGCGCGATGATCTGTCGATCCCCGTCGTTCCCTGCCGACCACGGGGATGCGAGACGCGTCGCGTGGCTTCGATCGATCGGGTGAACCAGGGCGGACATGGCGAAGGCAGTGCAGGCGAAGGGGCAGGACGCCCCCCCTCTGGAGGAAGCCCTCCACCGGCTCGACGCGGCCCTGGCGCTCCTCGAGACGACGGTCGCCCGCAAGCTCGAGATGGAGCGCAGCCGCGGCGACCGGGAGACGGAGTTCGCGCTGCTCGAAGAGGATCGGGTCCGCCTGGCCGCGGAGCTGGACGCGGCGGGCGCCCGACTCGCGCGGGTGACCACCACCACGGGCGAGGTGAACCGCCGCCTCGATCGCGCCATCGAGACGGTGGAAGACGTGCTGTCCGGCCCCGCCGGCCGGTGAGTGTCAGTCAGAGTCTTCGCGGATGCCGCACGTCAACGTCACCATCGCCGGCAAGAGCTACCGCATGGCCTGCGGCCCCGGCGAGGAGGACCATCTCGCAGCGCTCGCCAAGAGCTTCGACGATCGCGTCTCCGAGATGCGCGGCACCTTCGGCGAGATCGGCGACATGCGCCTGCACGTGATGGCCGCCCTCACCCTCGCCGACGAGCTGCAAGAGGCCCGCGGCCGCATCGCCGATCTGGAGGCGCGGGCGGCACAGGGCGCCGCGGAGCAGGCCCGTCTCGCCGGCGGCGTCGGCGCCGCCGCCGAGCGCATCGACCGACTCGCCCGCGCCCTGTCGGGGCATCCGGCGGGACAGGGTCAGGGCTGACGCGCCCCGGCCTGTGCGCCGGCTCCGGAAATTCGCACCCGCGACGCGAAGGGCCCCTGGCGCCGGAGCCCCGACAGGTCTATCTCTGGCGGGCGGGGCTGCAGGGTTCGTCAGGAGAACTTTCCCCGGGGCCTTATCGACTCCCTAGGGAGCTGTCACTGGCCTCGTCCGTGGACTTGGCCAACACGGCGCCCACCTACTCTGTAGGTTTCCCGGGATCGACACTCCGACGGCTCAGGTGGCTCCGCACTCTTCTCCCGAACGCTCTCTCAAAGCGCGCCTGCGCGGCGAGGCCCTGGCGCGCCGCGACGCGCTCTCCCCCGAGGAGCGGGCCGCCGGCTCGCTGCGCGCCGCGCAGACCATTGCGGCGCTGCCCGAACTCGCCCGGGCGCCGCTGGTCGGCGCCTTCTGGCCGATCCGCAGCGAGATCGACCCGCGCCCGCTGATCGAGCGCCTGTTCGCCCGCGGGCAGCGGGTGGCTCTGCCGAAGGTCACCAAGCAGGGCCTCGTCTTCCGCGAGTGGCGCGCGGGCGAGGAACTGGTGACCGGCGGCTTCGGTCTCAGCGAGCCCCGGGACGACCTTCCCCCCCTCGACCCCACCGCCCTGATCGTGCCGCTCGCCGCCTTCGACCGCGCGGGCCAGCGCATCGGCTACGGCGCGGGCTACTACGATCAGGCGATCGAGCGGCTCTCGAAGAACGGCCCGGTGCTCACCATCGGCATCGCCTTCTCCGTGCAGGAGATCGAGCGCGTGCCGGCCGAGCCGCACGACCGCCCCCTCGACCATCTCGTGACCGAGGCCGGCCCCGTGCCGCTCCGTCAAAGCTAAACCCTCGCGATGCGCATCCTCTTCCTCGGCGACATCGTCGGACGCCCCGGCCGCCACGCGGTCACCGACCGGCTCCCCGGCCTGCGCGAGCGCTGGCGCCTCGACTGCGTGGTGATCAACGGCGAGAACGCGGCCGGCGGCTTCGGCATCACGGAATCGATCTGCGACGAAATCCTCCAGGCCGGCGCCGACGCGGTCACGCTCGGCAACCACTCCTTCGATCAGCGCGAGGCGCTCGTCTTCATCGCCCGCCAGCCACGGCTGATCCGCCCGGCGAACTATCCGCCGGGCACGCCGGGGCGCGGCGCGACCGTGATCGAGACCGCCCGCGGCGCGCGCGTCCTCGTCGTCAACGTGATGGGCCGGATCTTCCTCGATCCCCTCGACGATCCCTTCACGGCGGCCGACCGGGAGCTGGAGGCCTGCCCCCTCGGGGCGGCGGCGGATGCGGTCATCGTCGATGTCCACGCCGAGGCCACCAGCGAGAAGCAGGCGATGGGGCACTTCCTCGACGGCCGCGCCAGCCTCGTCGTCGGCACGCACACCCACGCGCCGACGGCCGACCACCGCGTCCTTCCCAACGGTACCGCCTACCTCTCGGATGCCGGCATGTGCGGCGACTACGATTCCGTGCTCGGCATGCAGAAGGACGAGCCGGTGCGCCGCTTCCTGCAGAAGACCCCGGGCTCGCGCCTGGAAGCGGCCAACGGCCCCGGCACCCTGTGCGGCGTCGCGGTCGAGACCGACGACACCACGGGGCTGGCCAAGCGCGTCTGGGCCGTGCGGCTGGGGCCGCATCTCGAGGAAACCTGGCCGCGGGAGTGGGAGTAACGCCCCCGCCCCGATCAGGGCGCCAGCAGTACACCCCACATGAAGTCGAACTGCCGCGCACCTTCGAGGGCGGCCGGAATCGTCCGGCCGGACGGATTGAAGGGAAGCATCGCGATGGCCGATCCGGGCGTTTTTCCGTTCGGCCCGAACGAGGCGTAGGAATGACACGTGATGCAGGATGAGGCCGGGATCGTCCCGTTGCGCACGATTCCCTCGATGACGGAATTGCCCAGGACGTAGGGCGTCCCGTCCGCAGCCGTGTAGTCCACCTGCGTCGACTTCAGACAGTAGTTCTCCCAAACCTGTGACAGCCCTGCCGCTCGCATCAGCGACGTCAGCTCGGGCGTCTTCGGACAAGCGCCGTACTGCGTGTTGATCGCGTCCTTGTTGGGCAGCACGGTTCGGTTCACGGCACCGAACGTGTCGGAGCAGCCGATGCTGTCGCAACGCCCAGGATTGAACTGGTGCTCGAAGGTGCCCCAGACCCAGTTGGGATTCTGACGGCTGCTGACATGCATCGAGAGGAGCGCGTATTCCTGCTGGTTCGAGATGGTCGTGTGGTACAAGCGGCGCACGTTGTCGGCATCGCGAAGTTGCGGAAGCCATTGCAGAAGAAACGGCACCGGCACCCAGTCGACCTTCACGGAGATGGCGTCCAGCGGCATCTCGATCTTGAGGGCCTTCGTGTAGGCCGCGGCCAGGCCGGCCTGCGTATTGAGCTTGTTGGTGACGATGTAGTCGAACTGCGAGCGATTGCGCCGCACCTCCTCCGCGATGCACGGGGTCGGCGTTCCATGCGTCGGGAAGCCCCCGACCGCGGCATTGCCCGGCGCCTTGCAGGGAACGCTGATCGCGACCGAACGCAGGTCCCGCGCATCGGACGGCGCGGCGAACTGCGTCTTGGCCAGCAGCAGCGCACTCGTCTGGAAGGAGCGGGTCTGGCTTGCATCGCCGGCCGGCCAGCGTGGGGTCTGACTGAAGGTATCCGCGTCCGACGCCCAGGTCTCGAAGACCACGGGCGAGGGTTGGGACGGACTCGCCGGAGCAGTGAACTTGACGAAGTGCTGCCAGATGAAGGCGTCCGAGTTTCCCTGGAAACCGTCGACGGCTCCAGGCTGCGCCAAGCGCGCCACCGAGGCGGCATCCTGTGCAAGGGCTGCTTGACCCATCACGACACACGCAGCCGCGGACACCAGCCCGCGCATAATCGGCTTGAGAACTGAGCGCGCCATCGACGATCCCCCAAAGGTGCCGTGAGAGTCGGGCACTACGGAATCCACTACCTTGGATAGCAATCAATTAAAACTGAAATATCAGGTTGCGCAGATCGAACTTCGAGTGCCCATCGATTCCTCAGGACCGCAGAGGTCGATGGAGTCTCGGTCGGCTTGATCGCGGAAGGGCGAGCCGCCACAGTGCCGCCGATTTTGTAACCGGTGCCGCCGATCCCGGCGTCAGGCCCAACATGAGTATGGACCCGATGGCGGCCCGTTCCGCGTCCTCCGACACCCCGCCCCTGGCAAAACCCGGCATGACGCTGGTGCGGATGCTGGTGTTCCTCGCGCTGGCGGGCTTCCTCGCCTTCGTCCTCTACAAGCAGATCACCCCGGCCTTCCTTGCCAATCCGGGCCTCAACGGGCTGATCCTCGGGGTGCTCCTGATCGCAGTGCTGCTCGCCTTCGGACAGGTGACGCGGCTGTTCCGCGAGGTGCGCTACGTCAACGCCGTGGCCGCGGGTGAACGGCCGAAGGATCGTCCGACCCTGCTCGCCCCGCTGGTCCCGGCCCTTGAGGCGCGCCGCGACGGGCTCACCCTGTCGAGCACCCGGGCGCATCTCGACACCACCGCCGTGCGGCTCGACGAGGGCCGCGAGATCCTGCGCTACATCGCCGGCATCCTGATCCTGCTCGGTCTGCTCGGCACCTTCTGGGGCCTGATCGAGACCCTCTCGGCCGTGGGCTCGGTGATCGGCGGCATGCGCGGCGGCGGCGACGCGGCGGTGATGTTCGACGAGTTGAAGAGCGGGCTCGCCGTGCCGCTCTCCGGCATCGGCCTCGCCTTCTCCGCCTCGCTGTTCGGTCTGGCGTCGTCGCTGATCGTCGGCTTCCTCGACCTTCAGGCGGGGCAGGCCCATGCGCGCTTCCACAACGAATTGGAGGATTGGCTGGTCTCCGGGGCGGAGCAGGCGCCCGTCGGCGTGGCGAGGCCGGCACCCGAGCACGACCCGGCGGTCGCCCGCGAGCTTCAGGCCGCGATCGAACGGCTCACCGGCGTGATCGCGGAAGGCGTCGGTGGCCGGGGCGCGACCCAGGCGATGACGAACCTCGCCGAGGGCATCCAGGGACTCGTGCAGCACATGCGCGCCGAGCAACAGATGATCCGCGACTGGGTGGAGGCGCAGGCCGCCCGCGAGCGCGAGCTGAAGCAGGTGCTCGACCGGATCGCCCGCGGCAAGGGCGAGTAGCGCCGATGGCTTCCGTCCGCGCACGCTCGCAGCGCAGCCTCAACGTCTGGCCCGGCTACGTCGATGCGCTGGCCACGCTGCTGCTCGCCGTCGTCTTCCTGCTGACCGTCTTCGTGGTCGGGCAGTTCTTCCTCTCGCAGGAGCTGACCGGGCGCGACGCGGTGCTCAACCGCCTCAACCGCCAGATCGCCGACCTCACCGACCTGCTCGCCCTGGAACGCTCGAACCGCCGCGCCCAGGAAGAGGCGGCGGCGAGCATGCGCAACACGCTCACGGCCACGGAAGCCGAGCGCGACCGCCTCCAGGCGCTCACCGCCGCCAGCGAGGCCGCCCAGGGCAAGAGCGCCGATGTCGACGCGCAGCTCGCCGCCGAGCGGGGCGCGACGCAGCGGGCACAGAATCAGGTCGAGCTTCTGAACGAGCAGATCCGGGCCCTGCGCCGACAACTCGCGGCGCTGGAGGATGCGCTGGCCGCCTCCGAATCCCGCGACCGGGAGAGCCAAGCCCGCATCGCCGAACTCGGCAGCCGCCTCAACGTCGCGCTCGCCCAACGGGTGCAGGAATTGGCGCGCTACCGCTCCGACTTCTTCGGGCGCCTGCGCCAGATCGTCGGCAGCCGCTCGGACATCCGCGTGGTCGGCGACCGCTTCGTGCTGCAATCCGAGGTGCTGTTCGCGGCGGGCTCGGCGGCGCTGAAGCCCGAGGCCGGCCCCGAGATCGACCGGATCGCGGGCGCGATCCTCGACATCTCCAAGGAGATCCCCGCCGACATCCCCTGGGTGCTGCGGGTGGACGGCCATACCGACGCCCGGCCGATCCAGTCGGCGCAATTCCCCTCGAACTGGGCGCTCTCGGCCGCCCGTGCCATCGCCGTGGTGCAGTACCTGCGGAGCAAGGGCATCCCGCCGCAGCGCCTGCTGGCGGGTGCCTTCGGCGAGTTCCAGCCGCTCGATGCGGGCACGAGCGAGGAGGCCTATTCCAAGAACCGGCGCATCGAGATGAAGCTGACGGAGCGGTAGGGGCAAATCCCTCTGCCCTCTGCGGAAGAGGGTGGTCCCGAAGGGGTCGGGTGAGGGAAACGGCGTTTCCGGAAAGTCCTGAGCCGTTTCTTCTCCCGCCTCGCCTCCGCCAGGCACCTTCCGTGGAGCGAAGAGGGTTCGGGAGCGCTAGAACTCCGCTCGATACGCGAACAAACCCGGCACGCCGCCGGTCATCACGAACAGAACCGCCGCGCCCGGTGCGTAGGCGCCCGCGCGCACGTCGTGGAGCAGGCCCGCGAAGGCCTTGCCGCTGTAGACGGGGTCGAGCAGCAGCCCCTCCGTTCGCGCCATCAGGCGCACGGCCTCGCGCATGCCCTCGGTCGGGATACCGTAGCCCGGCCCGCGATGGGCGCCGTCCACGCGGATGGTGTCGTCAGACAGCGCGAGGTCGGCCCCCATCAGCGCGAGAGTGTCGCGGGCCCTGGCCAGCGTCGCGGCCCGCGCCTCGGCCTCGGGGGCGAGCACCGTGTAGGATTGCGCGAGCCCGGGGTCCCGGCCCGCGGCGGCGAGGCCCCCGGCGAGGCCGGCATGAGTGCCGGAGCTGCCGTTCGGCACGACGATGCGGGCGAAGGCGAGGCCGAGATGCGCCGCCTGATCGAGGATCTCGGCGGCGCAGGCGGCGTAGCCGAGGCAGCCGAGCGGACTCGAACCGCCGGAGGGGAAGACGGAGACGCGCCGGCCCTGCCCGCGCAGCTCCTCCGCCCGTGCCTCGGCTTCCTTGAGCGAATCGGCCTCGGCCGACAGCAGGTGGACGCGGGCACCGAACAGATCCTGCAGCAGCCGGTTGCCGTTGCCGGTGTAGTCGGCATCCTCCCGTTTCACGCTACGGGTCAGGAACAGCTCGCAGGCGAGCCCCATCCGGGCGGCGGAGGCTGCGGTGAGCCGGGCGTGGTTCGATTGCAGGGCGCCGACGGTGATCACCGTATCGGCGCGCTCCGCCAGCGCTTGGCCCAGCAGGAATTCGAGCTTGCGCAGCTTGTTGCCGCCCAGTCCTACCGGGCCGACATCGTCGCGCTTCACGAACAGGCGCACGCCGTTCAGCTCCGAACCGAGATGGGTCGAGAGCCGGTCGAGGGAGCGGATCGGGGTCGGCCCATCCGTGAGCGCGACCCGGGGGAAGCGGCTGAAATCCATCGGCCGCTACTCCGCCGGCAGTGCGGCGAGCTTCGGGCGGGGATCGCGGGCGCGGGCGCTCTCGTCGAAGCTGTCGGCGAATTGCAGGCTCGCGAGCTGGGCGTAGAGGCCGCCGCGGGCCAGCAGGCTCTCGTGCGTCCCCTCCTCCACGATCCGCCCTCCGTCGAAAACGAGGATGCGGTCGGCGGCGCGGATGGTCGCGAGCCGGTGGGCGATCACCAGCGTGGTGCGGCTCTGCATGAGCCGGTCGAGGGCGCTCTGCACCGCGCGCTCGCTCTCCGCATCGAGCGCCGAGGTCGCCTCGTCGAGCAGCAGGATCGGCGCATCCTTGAGGATGGCGCGGGCGATCGCGATACGCTGGCGCTGACCGCCCGAGAGCGTCGTGCCGCGCTCGCCGAGGAGCGTCGCGTAGCCCTGCGGCAGGGCGCGGACGAAGCCGTCCGCATTCGCGAGGCGGGCCGCCTCCTCCACTTCCGCCTCACTTGCGTCGGGGCGGCCGTAGCGGATGTTCTCCAAGACGGTGCCGGAGAACACCACCGGATCCTGCGGCACGAGGGAGAGGCGGGCGCGCAGGGCGTCGAGATCCGCCCGCGGCAGCGCCACGCCGTCGATGCGCACGCTGCCCTCGTCCGGGTCGTAGAAGCGCAGGAGCAGCTGCAGCACCGTCGTCTTGCCGGCCCCCGACGGACCGACGAGCGCCACCCGCTCGCCGGGCGCTACGGAGAAGGAGATGCCGTCGAGCGCCGCGTGCTCGGGGCGGGTGGGATAGCGGAAGCGCACCGCATCGAAGGCGACCTCGCCGCGGGCCGGGCTCGGCAGGGCGACCGGATCCTCCGGCGAGCGGATCGCCGGCTCGGCGGCCAGGATCTCGCCGAGGCGCTCGGCGGCACCCGCGGCCTGGGCGAGTTCGCCGTAGACCTCGGAGAGCTGGCCGAGCGCGCTGGCGCCGAATACGGCGTAGAGAACGAATTGCGAGAGTTGGCCCGCGCTGGTGGTGCCCGCGAGCACGCCCTTGGCGCCGTACCACATGACGCCGACGACCGAGGACGAGATCAGGAAGATCGCCACCCCCGTGAGCAGGGCGCGGGCGGTGATGGAGGCGCGCGCGGCCCGGTAGGCGTTCTCGGAGGCCTGGGCGAAGACCCCGGCCGTGGTCCGACCCATGCCGAAGGCCTGCATCGTGCGCACCGCCCCGATCGCCTCCGCCGCGTAGGCCGAGGCGTCGGCGAGCCGGTCCTGCGCCGAGCGCGAGCGGCGGCGCACGCCGCGCCCCGACAGGATCAGCGGGAAGACGATGAGCGGGATCGCCGCGAGCACGAGGATGGAGAGTCCCGGGCTGGTCCAGACCATCATCACGACGGCGCCGACGAACAGGAACAGGTTGCGCAGCAGGATCGAGATCGAGACGCCGAACACCGCCTTGACCTGCGTGGCATCCGCCGTGAGCCGCGAGACGATCTCGCCGGACTGCGCCTTGTCGAAGAAGGTGGGGTCGAGGCTGGTGAGCCGCGCGAACACCGCCGAGCGCAGGTCGGCCACGACGCGCTCGCCCAGCGTCACCACGGAGTAGTAGCGGCCCGCGCTCGACACCGCGAGCACGGCCACCACGCCGAGCAAGGCCACGAAGTAGGAGTTGATGAGCGCCTGCCCCTCCGGCGAGAAGCCGTGGTCGATCACCCGGCGAATCGCGATCGGCACCACCAGCGTGGCGCCCGACGCCGCGATCAGCGAAATCAGCGCGGCCAGGATGCGGCCCCGGTAGCGGCTGGCGAAGGGAATCAGGGGCCTGAGCGCCCCGAGCGGCGCCCGGCCCCGCGCCGCCTGCATGTCGGACTTCGCGTCGGACGACGCGTCACGCCTGCGGGCCATCATTCCTCGACATCGTTTCTTCCCGTCTCGCCGTCTTGGTCTTGTCGGCTTCGTTCCAGGCCATCGCATAAGCAGCGACCGCCCCGATTTCCAGTTCGCCACCCATTCGCACCGCGGGAGGGGCGCATGGCAGACGGTTGGTTCGAACCGTCCGGCATCCCTTGTCGGCGGTCCGAGGCTGAGGTATAGGCGCGCCTTCATCGGAATGCGCGCGATGTTTTGCCCCTGGCCCCTGCCTCAGGCGGCGAGGTCGGTTGGCGTGCTACCTCAGGAATTCGTCATGGCAAAGAACGAGGCCGGTAAGGCCAAGGGGACCGAGCACCCCGACTACCACTTCATCAAGGTCGTGATGACCGATGGGACCGAGTACAAGACCCGCTCGACCTACGGCAAGGAAGGCGACGTCCTGAACCTGGACATCGACCCGACGACCCACCCGGCCTGGACCGGCGGCGAGCAGAAGATGCTCGATCGCGGCGGCCGCGTCTCGCGCTTCAATTCCCGCTTCGGCGGCCTCGGCTTCGGCAAGAAGTGATTTTCCGGGATTTGGGCCTCGGCCCGAATCGCTGAGACGGCGCCGCTCGCGGCGCCGTTTTCGTTTGTATCGGGACAATCGAGCGCGGCCGTATCGCTTCGTCGGCGCTCGCGATCGGACCGCGGCAGGCTCGCCGAGCGCATGCGCCGACGCTTCGAGCGGTCCGTATCCATCGGCAGACGGACGGGCGGACACCCGCCCGACCTCGAACTTTCAATACGTCACTCGCCGCCGAAGGCCGCGCGAAGCCGGCCGAACTGGGCCGTCACCGGGCTCTCGCGCGGCAGCGGCACCGGACGGTCCTCGCTGATCAGAGCGTCGAGATGCAGGATGCGCGCGTGCAGCCGGCGGGAGCGGCGCACGAGATCCTGGAGCCGCACGGGCAGAGCGGCGAAGGCGTCGCCGGTCTCGGGCAGGACGCGCTCCGATTCGTTGAGCTTGACCCGGGTCTTCTCCTCCTGGGCCTGATTCAGGGTCAGCTCCCCCTCGGAGACCGCCCGCTGCACGAGCAGCCAGGAGGCGATCTGCATCAGCCGGGTGGTGAGCCGCATGCTCTCGCTGGCATAGGCCAGCGTGGCGTCGCGGGAAATCAAGCGCGATTCGCTGCGCCCCTCCCCGTCGAGATAGGCCGCCGTTTCCTCCACCAGCAGCATGCCCTCGCGGAACAGGCTCTTGAACGCCTCCGAGGCCACGTAGGACTCGCCGAAGCTCACCCATTCGCGCTCGTCCCGGAACGTGACGTCGAACTCGGTCATCCTGCCTCCTGTACCGCCGGCGACACCATCTGCCCCGGAACGGGACGATATCGGTGCGAATGCGGTCAGTCCGGCAAGTGTAGCGCCGATTGCGGGCCTTGAGAGCCTTCACCTTCTTTTAAGGTTAAGCGGCGCAGAAGCCGCATCCGGCGGGCCGAGGGCGGCCGCGCTGCGGGAGGCGCCAAAAAAGAAGCCGCTCCGGGGAGCGGCTTGTTCCGAGTCTACAGGGAGGCATCAAACAGAGTGGACGAGAAATCCCACTCAGGATCCAGACAATCTGGATGTCCCTCTTCGTAGACCGGAAAGGTTAACGCGACCTTAAGCGCGAAGCGGCCGGCGGGCCCGCACCGCGGTCCCGTCATTGACTTGCGGCGCCCCCTCCGCCATAAGCCGCGCCACTGCGAAGCGGCGCCCGGTTCCGGGCGCCCTTCGTGTTTGCAGATCCCATTTCGAGGCTCACGCCACGGTCCGCGCGCTGATTGCAAGCGCCGCCGGGTTCGACACCTCGACCGCCGGAGACCGACCATGAAGAGAACCTACCAGCCCAGCAAGCTCGTCCGGAAGCGCCGTCACGGCTTCCGCGCCCGCATGGCCACCGCCGGCGGCCGCAAGGTCATCGCCGCCCGCCGCGCGCACGGCCGCAAGCGCCTCTCGGCCTGACGCCATCGTCCGGCGCCGTGATCCACGGCGCCGTGTCCGAACCTGCACGCCCGCGGATCGGGATCGGAGCGCCCGTGTCGACGATCCGACGTCTCCGGCGGCGCCCGGACTTCCTGGCAGCCGCCCAGGGCCGGCGCTTCCACACGGAACGCATGAGCGCCCAGGGGCGCCTGCGCGATCCTGCCGAGATGCGCGACGGCGCGCCGGCCGAGGGCCTCTTCCTCGGCTTCACCATCACCAAGCGCGTGGGGCATGCGACCGAACGCAACCGGATTCGGCGACGCCTGCGCAGCGCCGTGCAGGCTGCGGCCACGGACGCCCCCGCCATCGGAGCCGATGTCGTCGTGATCGCCCGGCGGCCCGCCCTCGACGCCCCTTTCGACAGCCTCGTCGAGGATCTGCGCCGCGCGTTCCACACGGTGACGCGTCCGGCAAAGCCGCGCTCCGGCGACCCCGCTTCACGAAGCGCCAAGCCGCCCTCCGCCCACCCGCGACGCGGCGGCTCCCGCTCCGGCCGCGGCGCGGCTGCCGGCCCCTCCTCCACCCTTCCCCCCACTTCGAAGGCGCCTGACGGATCGACCGATGGGTAACGACAAGACGAACATGTTCGTCGCCATCGCCTTGTCTCTGGTGGTCCTGCTCGGCTGGCATTACTTCGTCACCGGACCGGCCAGCGAGCGGCAGCGGCAGGCGACGGCGCAGAGCCAAGCCTCACAGCCCGGCGCACCGGCCACGGCGGACGGCATCCCCACGCCGAGCCCCCGCGAGGGCAGCCCCAACGCGCCCGTGCCCGGCACCGTGCCGGGGACCGTCGCGCAGGGCCCCGTTTCCCGCGAGGAGGCGCTGGCTCGCTCCGCCCGGGTGCGGCTCGACACGCCCGCGCTCTATGGCTCGATCGCGCTCAAGGGCGCGCGCATCGACGACGTGAGCCTCAAGAACTACCACGAGACCGTCAGCGACGAGAGCCCGCGCATCGTGCTGCTCTCGCCCACCGGCAGCACCAACCCGTACTACGCCGAGTTCGGCTGGGTCGGCGCCAATGCCGGTCCGCTGCCCAACGGCGACACGATCTGGAAGGCCGACGGCGACCTGCTCGCCCCCGGCAAGCCGCTGACGCTCAGCTGGGACAACGGCCAGGGCCTCGTCTTCAAGCGCATCATCGCGGTCGACGACAAGTTCATGTTCACGGTCCGCGACGAGGTCGAGAACGCCTCGGCCAACGCGGTGACGCTCTATCCCTACAGCCTCGTCTCCCGCTGGGGTAAGCCGCAGACCCAGGGCTACTTCGTGCTGCACGAGGGCCTGATCGGCGTGCTCGGCGGCGACGGCCTGCAGGAATACACCTACGACAAGATCGCCAAGGAGCCGGCCTACGGCGGCGCGGCCACGCAGGGCAAGGCGTGGACGAACGTGACCGGCGGCTGGGTCGGCATCACCGACAAGTACTGGGCCGCGGCGGCGATTCCCGAACAGGACAAGCCCTTCACCGGCGCCTTCACCGAGCGCACCGACGGCGCCACCAAGGTCTACCAGACCAGC
Source organism: Methylobacterium sp. B4 (assembly GCF_003201865.1). Taxonomy (GTDB): domain Bacteria; phylum Pseudomonadota; class Alphaproteobacteria; order Rhizobiales; family Beijerinckiaceae; genus Methylobacterium. Next base: position 85,202 of record NZ_QJJJ01000005.1, read on the forward strand.
GTGCGGGGCGATGCCATCTCGGTCGCGCCGAACGCCTCATCGGTCACGACCCAGCGCCTGTTCGCCGGTGCCAAGGAGGTCAACCAGATCAACGCCTACGAGCGCGAGCTAGGTATCAAGCAGTTCGATCTGATGATCGACTGGGGCTGGTTCTGGTTCCTCACCAAGCCGATGTTCCGGGCCCTGGACTTCTTCTTCCACCTCGCCGGCAATTTCGGTGTCTCGATCCTGCTCGTGACGCTGATCCTGAAAATCTTCTTCCTGCCGATCGCCAACCGCTCCTACGTCTCCATGGCCAAGATGAAGGCCGTGCAGCCCGAGATGACCTCCATCCGGGAGCGGTACAAGGACGATAAGGTGAAGCAGCAACAGGCGATGATGGAGCTGTACAAGAAGGAGAAGATCAACCCGGTGGCCGGTTGCTGGCCGGTGCTGATCCAGATCCCCGTCTTCTTCGCGCTCTACAAGGTCCTGTTCATCACCATCGAGATGCGGCATGCGCCGTTCTTCGGCTGGATCCAAGACCTCGCCGCGCCCGATCCGACCAGCATCCTGAACCTGTTCGGCCTGCTGCCCTTCGCGGCGCCCGACTTCGTCCACCTGGGCGTGTGGCCGATCATCATGGGCATCACGATGTTCGTGCAGATGAAGATGAACCCCGCGCCGCCGGACCCGGTCCAGGCGCAGGTCTTCGCCTTCATGCCGCTGGTGTTCACCTTCATGCTCGGCTCGTTCCCGGCCGGCCTCGTGATCTACTGGGCCTGGAACAACACCCTCTCGGTGATCCAGCAATACATCATCATGCGCCGTAACGGCGTGAAGGTGGAGTTGTGGGACAACCTCAGGGGGCTGTTCAAACGCGGCGACAAGAAAGCCGCGGCCACCAAGAGCTGAGCCGCGGCGACATCCTTCCATCCCTCGGATCCCGGGCATGCCCGGGATCCGCTGCATTCCGGCCCGGGCCGCGCCCGCCCGGTTTCATCGGGGCGGCATCGGCGGGCGAGGCGAAATCCGTGATGACCGAAGCCGAGACCGACACCCCCACCCCCGAATTGCTGGAAGCCGGGCGCCTGCTCTTCGCGGGCGAGGCCGAGTTCACCTCCGCCGCGCCGGCACTCGGCGCCCTGCCGCCGATGGAGGGGGTCGAGATCGCCTTCGCCGGACGGTCCAACGTCGGCAAGTCGAGCCTCGTCAACGCGCTGACCGGCCGCAACACCCTGGCGCGCACCTCGCACACGCCGGGACGGACCCAGCAGCTCAACTTCTTCCGCATCGGCGGCCGCCTGATGCTCGTCGACATGCCGGGCTACGGCTATGCGGCGGTCGAGAAGGCGAAGGTCGAGGCCTGGACTCAGCTGATCCACGCCTACCTCAAGGGCCGATCGAACCTTGCGCGGGTCTACGTGCTGATCGATTCCCGCCACGGCCTGAAATCGATCGACACCGATCTGCTGGACGGGCTCGACAAGGCGGCGGTCTCCTACCAGATCGTGCTGACCAAAGGCGACGCGCTCAAGAAGGCCGAAATCGACAAGCGCATCGCGGGCATCCAGGCGGCACTCGCCAAGCGCCCGGCGGCCTACCCGGAAGTGCTGCTGACCTCAAGCCGCGACGACCGCGGCGTGGCGGAGTTGCGGGCCAGCATCGCCCGGCTGCTGCAGGATCGTGGCGCGTGAGCGGGCTCGACCGCATCCTCGCCGCCCTGGCTGCCCTGGCCGGCGGGCTCGGCGTCGCGGCGAGCGCGGCTGCCGCGCATACCAGCGGCGGCGAGACGCTGAAGACCGCCGCGCAGTTCCTGCTGTTCCATGCCCCCGCCATCCTCGCCCTGACGGGCCTTGCCGCCACCGGCCTGACCCGCGGCGTCCTCACCCGCCTCGCGGCGGCGGCACTTCTGATCGGCCTCGTCCTGTTCTCCGGCGATCTCGCCCTGCGGGCGCTGACGGGGACGCCGCTCTATCCCATGGCGGCACCGAGCGGCGGCGTGGTGCTGATGGCCGGCTGGCTGCTCGCGGCGATCGCGGTGCTGATCCCGACGCGGCGCTGACCCCTCGCTCCGGCCAAACCTTGCGGGAGGGACGCGTGCTCCGATCCTGGCTTTTGCTCGCCGCCTGCCTCGCGGCTCTCCCCGCCCACTCCGCGGAGATTGAGGAGAACGAGCCGTTGGTGATGCGGCTGATCTTCGAGGATTGCCTCGGCTACATCCGCCACGGCCGCACCCCGTTCGAAGGACTTGCGACGCGGCCCGCCTCGCGGGAGGCGATCGATCAGCTTCCGCGTCGCGCACCCGACCGCGAGAAGGCGGTCGAGCTGTTGTCCCCGCGCTACGTCGCCTCGTGGGGGCGCGATGCCGACGGCCGGCATTGCCTCATCTTCACCGTCTGGTCGGGCCTGCGCGTCGGCCTGCCTATGCGGCTCGGCGTGCGGGCGAAGGATTTCCTCGGGCGCGTCACCGAGAAGGCGCGGGCCGCGGGCCTCAACGAGGCCCTTCCGGCCGATGCGTTCTCACCCCTCGCCACGAGCCTCTGGTCGGAGACGAGCACCGGCCATGACAGCGGTCCTCTGCGTCCCGTCAGCTTCACGATCCTCCCCACCGGCGGCGACGAGGTGGGCGGCCTGATGGATGCCGGCCTCATCGCGATGGGCGGCCCGCCCCAGGGCCGCCCGTAGGCGCGAGCCTCAGCCGGGGATCACCGGCGGGTGGTATTCCAGCGTGAAGGCCAGCGCCCAGAGCAGGAACAGCACCACCGGCAGGTGGACGATGAGCTGGAGGAAGCTGAAGCCGACGATGTCGCGCGCCTTCAGCCCAAGGATGCCGAGCAGCGGCAGCATGAAGAACGGGTTGATCAGGTTCGGCAGCGCCTCGGCCGCATTGTAGACCTGCACCGCCCAACCGAGATGCACCTTCAGCTCGTTGGCCGCCTGCATCACGTAAGGCGCCTCCAGCAGCCACTTGCCGCCGCCCGAGGGGATGAAGAAGCCGAGCAGGGCCGAGTAGACACCCATGGCGAGCGGGAAGCTGCCTTGCGTGTTCAGCGCCACGAAGGCGTGGGCGATCACGTCCGACAGGCTGTGGCCGGCGGCGTTCTTGGCCCCCGTCAGGATCGCGGCGATGGCGGCGTAGAACGGGAACTGGATCAGGATGCCGGCGGTGGCGGGTACGGCCTTGCCGAGGGCGACGAGGAAGCGCTTAGGCCGCCAGTGCAGCACGAGGCCCACCATCAGGAACAGGAAGTTGTAGGTGTTGAGGCTGGAGATCGCGATCATCCAGTCCTGGCGCGCGAATTCCTGGATCAGCCAGCCGGCCGCCAGCAGGCCGATCAGAACGGTCAGGACGGGGGCGTGCTCCAGCCACTCGCCGGGCTGCTTGGGCGGCGGCAGGCTGGTGTCCTCCTTCGACACGTCGACGCCGAGATCCTGGGCCGTCACCGCGGTGTCGCGCCCCGGCGCGGAGGCGACCGCGATCACCGCCGAGAGCACGACGAGGATCGCGGTGATCAGCATGGACTGCCAGAGGAAGATCGTCTCGCTGAACGGGATCACGCCGGTGATCTGCAGCAGACCCGGCGGCAGGCTCTTCGGGTTCGCCTGAAGCTGCGCGGCGGAGGAGGACAACCCCATCGCCCAGGTCGCCCCGAGCCCGAGATAGGCCGCCGCACCGGCCGCGCGGTAATCCATCCGCAACTCGGGTCGGCGGGCCAGCGCCCGGGCGAGCAGGCCGCCGAAGATCAGGCTGAGGCCCCAGCTCAGGAGCGAGGAGAGCATGGTGGCCAGCGCCACGTAGCCGATGGCGCCGCGCCCGGTCTTGGGTACCAGCGCCATCCGGTCGATCAGCGCCTGAACCGGTGCGGAGGTCGCCACCACGTAGCCGCCGATGGTGACGAAGACCATCTGCATGGTGAAGGGGATCAGGCTCCAGAAGCCGTCACCGAAGCTCTTGGTCACCGCCTGGACCGGTGCCCCGTTGAGCAGCGCGGCGCCCGCCACGATCACGACGGCAATGGCCACGAACACGAAGGCGTCCGGGAACCACTTCTCCGCCCAGTCGGTGAAGCGGAGCGCGAGGCGGGCGAGCGCCCTCTCCTCGGTGCGGGCGCGGGGCTCTGCGGGCGCATCCATGGACGTCGTCTCCTGATCCGCGGCGCGGCCGGCCGCGGTTGCCCTTCGTTAGAGAGGCAGCCGCGGCCCAGTTCAAGGATGTCCGGTTACGAAAGCTCGGCGCTCACAGAAATCGAGGTCGACCGGCTCCCTGGGCGCGACGTGTCAGGTCTGCGCCTGAACCCGCAGAAACTCGACGGCTGGACCCTCCGCATCCGAAAAGACGCCCGCGGTGAGCGCGTTGCCGTAGACCGCGCCGGTATCGAGGTTGGTGCGGAAGCGCCGGCAATCCGGCCCGCCGCGGGTCTGCGGGGTGTGGCCGTGGACGACGTGACGGCCGAAATCGTGGTCGGTGGAGAGGAACGGCTCGCGGATCCAGAGATGCGTCTCGTGGTCCGGGTCGGGGATCTCGGCTTCGGGCCGGAAGCCGGCATGGACGAACCAGCGCCGCGCGTCCTCGTGCAGGGTCGGCAGCGCCTCGATCCAGTCCAGCACGTCGCCGGGAATCTCCTCGGGGCCGGCGGCATCGTAGGAGGCGAGCGTTTCGGTGCCGCCGTTCATCAGCCAGTGATCGAGGGCGCCGGGCTCTTGCAGCGTCTTGAGCAGCATCGCCTCGTGGTTGCCCATCAGGCAGACCACGCCCTCCGGCTCGCGCCATTGCAGGCGGCGCAGGGTCTCGATCACCCGCGCGCTGTCGGGTCCGCGGTCGATGTAGTCGCCGAGGAAGACGAGTTTTTTCGCGCGGTCCCCCACATGGGCCTCGATGCGCTCTAGCAAGCGGTCGAGCAGGTCGGCGCAGCCGTGGATGTCGCCGATGGCGTAGGTGATCGTCTCGGCGGTCATCCGCTCGTTGTCGATGGGAAATCGCTGCAACGCAAGACGAGGGCGTCCCGGGCCGATTCGTCAGGGGCGGAACACGTTCGCTAAAGGCATTCGAGGAGCGCCTTCTGACGCCGGAGCCACGCGGTGATGAGCGCCGCCTCACCGGCGATCGACCGCAACGCGGTCGGATCTCCGGCCGAGCGCGCCTGGGCCGATACGGTCGCACTCCGGAGCGTGAGCGCAACAGCGATCCGCCGCATCGAGAACTCTTCCCCGACGCGCTGACGGGGCGCTTCAGAATCTATCGGAGCGGCCCCGGGCCGAGGCTGCCCCGGCGCGGTCTCCCGCGCCGGGGCCCGTCATTGAACGGATCAGTTCAGCAGCACCCCCGCCGGCCGGCGCTCGGCGGCGACGTCGCCGATCATCAGTCCGGCCGGGCCGACGCGCACCGGCACCGTCTCGCCGTCGTGGATCATGCCCGAGAGCAGCGCCTCGGCCAGAGGGTCCTGCACGTTCTTCTGGATCACCCGCTTGAGCGGCCGCGCGCCGTAGGCCGGATCGTAGCCCTTGTCGGCGAGCCAGGTGCGGGCCTCGTCGTCCACGTCGAGCGCGATCTTGCGATCCTCCAAAAGCTTGGCGAGACGTCCGAGCTGGATATCGACGATCGCTCCCATCTCGGAGCGCGCGAGGCGGTGGAACAGGATGATCTCGTCGATCCGGTTCAGGAACTCGGGCCGGAAGTGGCCCCGCACCACCCCCATCACCTCGTCCCGGACGGCGTCCGTATCCTGGCCCGCAGGCTGGTTCACCAAGTACTCCGAGCCAAGGTTCGAGGTCATGATGAGCAGCGTGTTGCGGAAGTCGACCGTGCGGCCCTGCCCGTCCGTCAGGCGCCCGTCGTCGAGCACCTGCAGGAGGACGTTGAACACGTCCGGATGCGCCTTCTCGACCTCGTCGAACAGCACGACCTGATAGGGCCGGCGCCGCACGGCCTCGGTGAGCGCACCACCCTCCTCGTAGCCGACATAGCCCGGAGGCGCGCCGATGAGGCGGGCGACCGCGTGCTTCTCCATGTACTCGGACATGTCGATGCGCACGAGCGCCGTGTCGTCGTCGAACAGGAAGCCGGCCAGCGCCTTGGTCAACTCGGTCTTGCCGACGCCCGTCGGTCCGAGGAACATGAACGAGCCGATCGGCCGGTTCGGATCCTGCAGGCCGGCCCGCGCCCGGCGGACCGCGGTCGAGACCGCCTCCACCGCCTCGCGCTGGCCGACGACGCGCTTGGCCAGAGCCTCTTCCATGGCCAGCAGCTTCTCGCGCTCGCCCTCCAGCATCTTGTCGACGGGCACGCCGGTCCAGCGCGAGACGACGCCCGCGATGTGGGCCGGCGTCACCGCCTCCTCGACCATGCCGTCGCGGGCGATCGCGGATTCCGCCTTGGCCTCGATCTCGGCGAGCTGTTTCTCCAGCCCCGGGATGATGCCGTAGGCGAGCTCGCCGGCCCGCTGATACTGGCCCTGGCGCTGGGCCGAGGCGAGATCGTTGCGCGCCTCGTCGAGCCGCTTCTTCAGCTCGGCGGCGGCGCCCAGCTTGTCCTTCTCGGCCTTCCAGCGCGCGGTGATGGTGGCGGACTGCTCCTCGAGGTCGGCGAGTTCCTTCTCCAGGCGCTGGAGCCGGTCGCGGGAGGCGGCATCCGTCTCCTTCTTCAGCGCCTCGCCCTCGATCTTCAGTCGCACGATCTCACGGTCGACGTTGTCGAGCTCCTCGGGCTTCGAATCGACCTGCATGCGCAGGCGGGAGCCCGCCTCGTCCACGAGGTCGATCGCCTTGTCGGGCAGGAAGCGGTCGGTGATGTAGCGGTTCGACAGCGTGGCGGCCGCGACCAGGGCGGAATCCTGGATGCGCACGCCGTGATGCTGCTCGTACTTCTCCTTGATGCCGCGCAGGATCGAGACCGTGTCCGCGACGGTGGGCTCGGACACGAAGACCGGCTGGAAACGCCGGGCCAGCGCGGCGTCCTTCTCGACATGCTTGCGGTACTCGTCGAGCGTGGTCGCACCGACGCAGTGCAGCTCGCCCCGCGCCAGCGCGGGCTTCAGGAGGTTGGAGGCGTCCATCGCCCCATCCGCCTTGCCGGCGCCGACCAGCGTGTGCATCTCGTCGATGAACAGGATGATCTGCCCTTCCGCGGCGGTGACCTCGGAGAGCACGCCCTTCAGCCGCTCCTCGAACTCGCCGCGATACTTCGCGCCCGCGATCAGCGCGCCCATGTCCAGCGCCAGCAGGCTCTTCTCCTTCAAGGACTCCGGCACGTCGCCGTTGACGATGCGCAGTGCCAGCCCCTCGACGATGGCCGTCTTGCCGACGCCGGGCTCGCCGATCAGCACGGGATTGTTCTTGGTGCGCCGCGACAGCACCTGGATGGTGCGACGGATTTCCTCGTCGCGGCCGATCACCGGATCGAGCTTGCCGTCGCGGGCCGCCTCGGTGAGGTCGCGGGCGTATTTCTTGAGCGCGTCGTAAGCGTTCTCGGCGCTCGCGTTGTCGGCGGTGCGGCCCTTGCGCAGCGCGTTGATCGCCGCGTTGAGCGAAGCCGCGGTCACACCCGCCGCCGTCAGGATACGTCCGGCCTCGGTGTCCTTCTCGACGGTGAAGGCGAGAAGCAGGCGCTCGACGGTGACGTAGGAATCGCCCGCCTTCTCGGCGGCCTGCTCGGCAGTATCGAACAGGCGCACGAGTTCGCGCGTCGCCTGGGGCTGCGCGGAATTGCCGGACACCTTCGGCTGCTTGGCGAGCCACTGCTCGACCTGCGCATGGGCGACCCGCGACTGGCCGCCGGCGCGGTCGATCAGACCGGCGCAGAGCCCTTCGGGATCGTCGAGCAGGACCTTGAGGAGATGGCCGGGCGCGAGCTGCGGATGGCCCTCGCGGACGGCGAGATTCTGCGCGGCCTGGACGAAGCCCCGGGCACGCTCGGTGTATTTCTCGAAATTCATGCGGTTTGCCCTTCCCCGGATCGGAGGGTTCCCCGCCCGCTTCCGCGGCACGGAGCTTCCGATGCGTTGCCCCGCGGGGTCGGCCCCGCCGGGACACCGACGCAGTCTTGAAAGCCGTCGGCAGGACTGATCTGGTGTTGCAACCGCGTAACACAAGAGGGATCGGCGGCCGTCGGAGAGGCAAATCGGGCCGCCGCCAGCGCCCTGAAAACGTTGCGAGGGCACAACCTCAAAGATTGCAGCGATGTATGGCCTTGCGCGGTCCGGTTGCGCGGTCAAAATCTCCCGCTTCGCCGATGAGGCCCGCACATGCTGACCGTCCACGGGGACCGCAAAGCCGGCAACTGCCTGAAGGTGGCCTGGGTCGCGGCGCATCTCGGGATCGCTCTCGAATGGCGCGCGATCGACATCCTGAACGGGGAGACGCGCACCCCGAACTTTCTTGCCCTCAACCCGGACGGGCGGGTGCCGACCCTGGTGCTGGAGGAGGGCTCAATCGAGGACCGGCCCTTCCTCGTCGGCGCGAGCCTGAGCCTCGCCGACGTGGCGCTCGTGGCCTATACCCGCCTCGCCCACGAGGGCGGCTTCGATCTCGCGCCCTACCCGGCCCTGCGGGCCTGGATCCCCCGCGTCGAGGCGGCGCTCGGCATCACGGACTGACGCGCTCGCGCGCTCAGCCACCCCCCTTCGGCCGCCGCAACTCGAACCGGTTCTCGGACTCGGCGGTGAAGTAGTCGAAATAGCCGCCGCGCAGGATCGGGCGCATGGCGCCCGTATCGACCCGGCCATCGGCGACGAAGCGGTCGTCGATGTAGATCGAGACCACCTGCCCGATCACCATGAAGTTCGAGGGCTCGCCGCCGCCGAGCGGCACCAGCGGCACGGTCTGAAGCCACCTGCACTCGATCGCCGCGGGTGACTCGGCGACCCGCGGCGGGCGCACGCGGTGCGAGGGCGCGGGCGTCAACCCGGCGAAGTCGAACTCGCTCGCGCCCCGCTCCAGCGGCGCCGAGGTGGCGTTGACCGCCTCGCGCAGATCGAAGGTCGCGAGACTGCACACGAACTCCCCGCCCTCCTCCGCGAACGCCATCGCGTCCTTGCGGCCGGAGGAGGAGAACATCACCATGTCCGGCTCGCCGCCCACGGCGTTGAAGAACGAGTAGGGCGCGAGGTTTACGCGACCCGCCCGGTCCATGGCGCTGATCCAACCGATCGGCCGCGGGGCGACGATGGCCTTGAACGGGTTGTGGGGCAGGCTCGGACGGGCGGCCTCGTAATGCATGGAAGTCTCTAGAGCCGGGTGACGATCTGGTCGAGGTCCGGCCGCGGCCGGTCGGAGGGCACCTCCCGCGGCCGGCCGATATGGATGAAGCCGGCGATCCGCTCGGCCGGGTCGAGACCGAGGGCGTCGAGCACCCGGCGATCGTAAGCGAACCACTCGGTCAGCCACGCGCTCGCGTAGCCGGCGGCGTTGGCCGCCACCACGAGGTTCATGCAGACCGCGCCCGCCGAGAGCACCTGCTCCCATTCCGGGATCTTGGCATGCGGGCCGGCGCGGGAGACGACGGCGACGACGAGCGGCGCGTGGCTCAGACGTTGGCGCTCCTGGGCGCGACGCTTCTCGTCGGCCTCGGGGAAGTCTGCGGAAAACGTCGCCTCGATCAGGGCACCGACCCGCCCGCGGGCCTCGCCCTCGATGACGAGGAAGCGCCAGGGTGCGAGCTTGCCGTGATCGGGCACCCGGGCGGCGATCGCGAGCCAGCCGTCGAGTTCTTCCACCGAGGGGCCGGGGTCCGACAGCAGCATCGGCGGCACCGAGCGGCGGCGGCGCAGCAGGTCGAGCGTGGCGGCGTCTCGTATCTCGGTCATGGACAATCCGCGTGGAGGGGCCGAAGCTGGAACACCCACCGCCATGCCGCCGCCACGGTCGGGTTTCAAGAGCGCGGACGCGCCGACAGGGCGGACGGTGAGGGTCGAGGGACGATGGGACGCGGGTCCGGGGGCTGCAAGGCTGTTCTTTGGGCTCTCCTCGGGGCTCTCCTCGCCGCCCTGCCCGCCCGGGCGCAGCCGCAGAGCCCGTTCGGGCCGGGGCTGCCCTCGCCGGGCATCACCGGGCCGATGCTGCCGCCGCCGGCCGCGGAAGGCGAGGCGGATCTGGCGCTCTCTGCGGTGTTCGCGGGCTCGAACGGGCCGATCCGCTCCGGGCTCAGCTGGCGCATCTACGAGGATCGCGGCGAGGCCGGCCGGCCGGTGATCGTGGCCCGCTCGAACGAGGCCGCGCCCAGCTTCAAGCTCGCGGCCGGCGCCTACCTCGCCACCGTCACCTACGGCTACGCCAGCGCCTCGAAGCGGATTACGATGTCGGGCCGGGCCGCCGCGGATCAACTCCGTGTGGCGGCGGGCGCCCTCCGGCTGTCGGGTGCGGTCGGCGACCAGAAGATTCCGGCCAACCAGCTCGCCTTCTCCGTCTTCGTGCCCATCGGCACCAATTCGGAAGGCCGCCTCGTGCGCAGCGCCATCAAGGCCGGCGAGGTGGTGCGCCTGCCGGAGGGCACCTACCACGTGGTGTCGAGCTACGGCGATTCGAACGCGATCCAGCGCGCCGACCTCCGGGTCGAGAACGGCAAGGTCACCGAGGCGACGATGAACCACCGGGCCGCCACGGTGACCCTGAAGCTCGTTGCCGCGCCGGGCACGGAAGCCTTCGCCGGCACCGCCTTCAGCGTGCTGACGCCGGGCGGCGACACGATCCGCGAGGCGATCGGCGCCTTTCCGTCCGTCACGCTCGCGGAGGGCGATTACGTGCTGATCGCCCGCCACGACGGGCAGGTCTTCACCCGCGAGTTCAAGGTGGAGAGCGGCATGGACCACGATGTCGAGGTCGTGGCGAAGGGAAGCTGATCCGATGCGTCCGCACCAGGCCGCCCTGGCGGCCCTCCTGATCCTGTCCGGCGCTGGCGCCGCGGGCGCCCAGACCGTCGTCGACGGCTCGGATGCAGCGGTTGGAGCAGATGCGGCGTCGACGGCGCTGAGCCTGATCGGGAAGCAGATGGGCGACCCGGACGCCCGGGTCGCCGGCCTGCGGATCGGCCGGGCCGGGGCGCTGTGCGGCACGGTGGATGTCCGCAACCGCATGGGCGCCTATACCGGCCCTCGACCCTTCGTCGCCGTTATCCCGGAAAACTTCCTCGGGCGGCTGCCGGAGGGACCGGAGCTGCGCAGCCCGGGCAGCCCGACGGCGTTCCGCGCCATGGAGCGCGCCAAAGCGCTGTTCGAGGCGAACTGCACCGCCGGCTGAGCCGCGCGGCCCGCTCTCAGGCGAACGGCACGATCAGCGGCAGGGCGAGAGCCAGCCCGCCCAGCAGCACGACGGCGTCGCGGATGCGCCGCTCGATCCACGCCCTCGTCCCGGGGCTGTGCGCGGTGATGTCTTCGGTCAAGCTCATAGCGGCCTCCTGTGCTGCGATGGCCTGGATATGCGAGCCATTCGCCTTTCCCGACAGGGACGGTTGCGGTACGATTTCAACGAACTGTCCGGAACGACCATCCGTACAGTTCGGAGGAGCCGTCATGACGGACGCGCTGATCGAAGCGGCACCGAGACCGGCCCTCTCACGGGTCGAGACGGTGATGCGCGCCATCGAGGCCCGCATCGAGGGCCGGGCGCTCGGCCCCGGCGCGAGGCTCCCCTCGGTGCGCGGGCTCGCCGAGAGCCTGCAGGTCTCGAAATCGACGGTGGTCGAGGCCTATGACCGGTTGGCGGCGCGCGGCGCCATCGTCTCCCGCCCGGGCTCGGGCTTCTTCGTCTCGGCCCGCCCGGAGCCGCTCAGCCTCGCCGCCATCGGCCCGCGGCTCGACCGGGCGGTCGATCCGGTCTGGATCACCCGCCAGTCGCTGGAGGCGCGCCCCGATTCGCTGCGGCCGGGCTGCGGCTGGCTTCCGCCGGGCTGGCTGCCGGAGGAGGATCTGCGGCGCGCCCTGCGCCACGTCGCCCGCCAGAGCGACGCCGTGATGTTCTACGACACGCCGCAGGGGCTGGCGCCGCTGCGCCAGCACCTCGCCCTGCGCCTGACCGAGCGCGGCATCCGCGCCCATCCCGATCAGCTCGTGCTGACCGACTCGGTCACCCACGCCCTCGATCTCATCATCCGCTTCCTCGCCGAGCCCGGCGACACGGTGCTTCTGGACGATCCCTGCTACTTCTCGTTCCAGGCGCTCGCCCGTGCCCACCGCCTGCGCATGGTCGGAGTGCCCTTCGGGCCCGTGGGGCCGGACCTCGCCGCCTTCGAGCAGGCGCTGATCGAGCACCGTCCCCGCTTCTACATCACCAATTCCGGCCTCCAGAACCCGACGGGCGCCTCCTTGAGCCCGGTCACCGTCCACCGCATCCTGCGGCTCGCCGAGATGCACGGCACGCTCATCGTCGAGGACGACGCCTACGCCGATTTCGAGGCGGAGCCCGGCCCGCGGCTGGCCGGCTTCGACGGGCTCGACCGGGTGATCCATGTCGGCGGCTTCTCGAAGACGCTCTCCACCGGAGCCCGGGTCGGCGTGATCGCGCTCCGGGCCGACTGGGTCGAGCGCCTCGTCGATCTCAAGCTCGCGGTCTCGCTGAGCGACAACCACCTCACCGCCGCCACCGTCCACCGTTTCCTCGCCGAGGGCAGTTACCGCCATCATCTCGACGCCCTGCGCAGCCGGCTGGCCGAGGCGCGCGGCACAGTGGTGCGCCGTCTCGAGGAGGCCGGCCTGAGCGTCCCCTTCGTACCGACCGGCGGCATGTTCCTCTGGGCACGGCTCCCGGACGGCCTCGACGCGGCCGACGTCTCGCGCCGGGCGCTGGCCCGCGGCGTGGTGCTGGCCCCCGGCAACGTCTTCTCCCTCGGCCAGGGCGCAGCCGATTACATGCGCTTCAACGTGGCCCAATGCGCCGACCCGCGGGTCTTCTCGGAATTGTCGCGGGCGATGGAGGGGTGAGCCGGGCCGAAGGCAACCCTTAAATCTTTGCCGGTATGCGAGATCCTCAGGACGATTTGAGGGGATTTCGGGCGATGGCACTCGTCGAGGCGTCGCGGCGGCAGGCGGCATCCTCCCTGGCGGCACGGGCCGCCTCCCGCGTCGGGCTCGTCGGCCTGTTCTCCGGAACCCTCGTCCTCGCAGCCCTGCTGCTGTTCGGCCTGCAGCCGATGTTCACCAAGCGCGTGCTGCCGATCCTCGGCGGCTCGCCCGCGGTGTGGTCGGTGGCGATGGTGGTGTTTCAGACGCTGCTCCTGGCCGGCTACGCCTATGCCCACCTGCTGACGCGCCGGCTGCAGCCGCGGGCGGCGCTCGCGACCCACGTCCTCGTCCTGCTCGCCGGCTTCGTCTTCCTGCCCGTGGCGGTGGCCAAGGGTTTCGGCGCGCCGCCCGCGGAGGGCGAAGCCCTCTGGCTGATCGGCCTGTTCCTCGCCTCGATCGGCCTGCCGTTCTTCGCGCTCTCGGCGAGCGCCCCCCTCCTCCAGGCGTGGTTCGCCCGCTCGGGCCACGCGCAGAGCGCCGACCCCTACTTCCTCTACCGCGCCTCGAATGCCGGCTCTTTCGCCGCCCTGCTGGCCTACCCGCTGCTGGTCGAGCCGCTGCTCGGCCTCGACGCGCAGGCGCGGCTCTGGTCCTTCGGCTACGCCGCGCTGACCTGCGCGGTCGTCGCCTGCGGCCTGCGCCTGCGGAACGGGGCACCCGCCGGGATCGCCGCCGCAGCCGCCGGGGACGAAGCCGACCGGCCGGTCGGCCTCAAGCGCCGCCTCGCCTGGATCGGCCTGTCAGCGGTGCCCTCGGGCCTGCTCGTCGCGGTCACCGCGCACATCTCCACCGATGTGGCGGCGATCCCTCTGATCTGGGTCGTGCCGCTCGCGCTCTACCTCGTCAGCTTCATCCTCGCCTTCCGGCCGGCACGATCGGAGACGGCGGGTTCGGGCAAAGTGCTCGGTGCCGTGCAGGTCGCCGGAACGGTGGCCGCGTTCGTCGCGCTGCTGGTGAGGCAGACGCCGCTCCTGCTCGATCTCGGCGTGACGCTGGGCCTGCTCTTCGTCAACGCGCTGATCGCCCACCGCGCCGTCTACGCCCTGCGCCCTCCGGCGGCGCGTCTCACCGAGTTCTATCTCTACACCTCGCTCGGCGGCGTGGTCGGCGGCATCTTCGCCGCCCTGGTGGCTCCGCAGATCTTCTCCGACATCACCGAGTATCCGCTCCTGCTTGCCGCCGCGCTGATCTGCCGGCCGGGCGTCTGGACCGGCGGCTGGTCCCGCTTCGCGGTCGAGGCACGGCGCTCGCTCTTCCTGCTGGGCGCCACGGCCGCCATCGCGCTCGCCGTCGCCCTGTACCGCGGGCCGCAAGTCGGGGTCGGCATGCTGCTGGTCGGCCTGACGCTGAGCCTCGCCGCGAACTGGCGCAGCCCGACCCGGGCGGGCCTCGTCGGCATCCTCGTCGGCATCGCGAGCCTCCTGCCGGGGACGATCCTGCCCGGGAGCGACACGCACCGCAGCTTCTTCGGCCTCCACCGCATCCAAAACTCGAATGACGGGCGCTTCCGCCTCCTCTCGCACGGCACGACCATCCATGGCGCCATGCGCCTGCGCGAGGATGACGGCACGCCGAGCACGGGCCGGCCGGAGCCGACCACCTACTACGCGCCCGGCACGCCGCTCGCCGACGTGTTCGAGGTGAGCCGCCGCGCCACCGGCCCCATCCCCGCGGTCTCGATCGTCGGCCTCGGCGCCGGCAGCCTCGCCTGCTACGCGCAGGCCGGCCAAGCCTGGACCTTCTACGAGATCGATCCCGTGGTGATCCGGCTCGCGCGGGACCCGGACCGATTCCGATTCCTGTCCGAGTGCGCGCCCGAGGCCCGCATCGTGCAGGGCGATGCCCGCCTGACTCTGGCCGGCCGTCAGGACGCGGCGCGGGTGCTCGTCATCGATGCGTTCTCGTCCGACTCGATCCCGATGCACCTGCTCACCCGAGAGGGACTAGGGGTCGAGCTCGCCCATCTCGATGGACACGGCGTACTGGCCCTGCACATCAGCAACCGCGATTTCGAGCTGAGGCACGTGCTCGCCCGCGTCGCGGCCGAGCACGGCCTGACGCTGCTCCACCGCACCGACCTGCCGACGGAGGCCGCAGCGAAGAACATGCTCTCCGCCTCGCAGGTGGTCATCCTCAGCCGAGACGCGGCCGTGCTCCGGGAGGCGCAGGCCCTCGGCTGGCGCCCGGCGGCGGCCGACCTGTCGCGCCGGCCCTGGAGCGACGACTACGCCAACGCGCTCGAAGCGATGCGCGACCGCTGGTTTCCGCCCGACGAAGCCAGGGCCCCGTAGGACGGCCTCGAAGGAGGCACGGTCGGGTGGAACGTCCGCCCTCGGCCGCGCATGCCGCCGGATATCTCGTGAGTGCGCCGTGCGTGTCAGGCGACAGGCACGGTGCCAGTCAGCGGCGAGGGGGCCACCGATGCGGTGGCCGCCTCAACTCCTTACGGCGCCGGAAGCTCGACATGGTGCCCGTCGAGCACCGCGTCGGTGCTCGGGAGGCTCTCGGCCGCGGCGTCCGCCCTGCGGCGGTCCGGGGAGGTCGCCTCTTCGACGAAGGCCGCGAGTGCCGCGTCGAGCGCCATCGTGGTGGTCTTCTGACTTCCCATCCGGCGCACCGAGACCGTGCGCTCCTCCGCCTCGCGGCGGCCGAGCGCCAGCAGCACCGGCACCTTGGCCAGCGAGTGCTCGCGAACCTTGTAGTTGATCTTCTCGTTGCGGAGGTCGGCCTCGACCCGGAGCCCGGCGCGCTCCAGGACGCGGACCACCTCGCGGGCGTAAGGGTCGGCGTCGCTGGTGATGGTGGCCACCACCACCTGCACCGGCGCGAGCCAGAGCGGGAAGTGGCCGGCGAAATGCTCGATCAGGATGCCGGTGAAGCGCTCCATCGAGCCGCAGATGGCGCGGTGGATCATCACCGGCGGCTTCTTCTGGCTGTCGGCATCGATGTAGCTCGCGTCGAACCGCTCCGGCAGGTTGAAGTCCACCTGCGTCGTCCCGCACTGCCAGTCGCGGCCGATGGCGTCGCGCAGCACGTACTCGAATTTCGGCCCGTAGAACGCACCCTCGCCGGGATTGACCGCGGTCTTGATCCGCCCGCCGGACTGCTCCTCGATCTGCGCCAGCACCCGCGTCATCACCGCTTCGGCGTGATCCCAGAGGGCATCGGAGCCGACGCGCTTCTCGGGCCGCGTCGAGAGCTTCACCAGGATCTGATCGAAGCCGAAATCGGCATAGGTCGAGAGGATCAGGTCGTTGATCTTCAGGCACTCGGCAGCGAGCTGGTCCTCGGTGCAGAAGATGTGCGCGTCGTCCTGGGTGAAGCCGCGCACCCGCATCAGGCCGTGCATCGCGCCGGACGGTTCGTAGCGGTGGACCACGCCGAACTCGGCCATGCGAAGCGGCAGGTCGCGATACGACTTCAGCCCGTGCTTGAATATCTGCACGTGGCCGGGGCAGTTCATCGGCTTCAAGGCGAACCAGCGCTTGTCCTCGGCCTCCTCGCCGGCGGATTGGGCCGCGAACATGTTCTCGCGGTACCAGCCCCAGTGGCCGGAGGTCTCCCACAGCGACTTGTCGAGGATCTGCGGCGCGTTCACCTCGGCGTAATCGCCCTTCAGGCGGCGGCGCATATAGGCGATCAGCTCCTGGAAGATCGTCCAGCCCTTGGCGTGCCAGAACACGACGCCCGGCCCCTCCTCCTGGAAGTGGAAGAGGTCCATCTCCTTGCCCAGGCGCCGGTGGTCGCGGCGCTCGGCCTCCTCCAGCCGGTGCAGGTAGGCGTCGAGATCTCCCTGAGAGGCCCAGGCCGTGCCGTAGATGCGCGTCAGCATCGGGTTGTTGGAATCACCCCGCCAATAGGCGCCTGCGACCTTCATCAGCTTGAAGGCCGCGCCGACCTTGCCCGTCGAGGTCATGTGCGGGCCGCGGCAGAGATCGAACCACTCGCCCTGGCGGTAGATCTTCAGATCCTCGCCGGCTGGGATCGCATCGACCAATTCGACCTTGTAGCTCTCGCCCTTCTCGGCGAAGAGCGCCTTCACGTCGTCGCGCTTCCAGACTTCCTTGCTGAAGGGCGCGTCGCGCGAGATGATCTCGCGCATCTTCGCCTCGATCTTCGGGAAGTCCTCGGGCGTGAACGGCTCGTCCTTGGCGAAGTCGTAGTAGAAGCCGTTCTCGATGACGGGGCCGATCGTCACCTGCGTGCCGGGCCAGAGCGCCTGCACGGCTTCCGCCAGGACGTGCGCGCAGTCGTGGCGGATCAGTTCGAGGGCGCGCGGATCGTCGCGCGAGATGAACTCGATCGCCGCATCCCGCTCGATCGTGTCGTCGAGGTCGCAGACCGTGCCGTCGAGCGCCATGGCGACCGTGCGCTTGGCGAGCGACTTGGCGATGCCCTCCACCACGGTCCGGCCGGTCACCGCGGCGTCGAACGCGCGGGTGTTGCCGTCGGGGAAGGTCAGGATGGGCATGATGGGACCGTGTTTTTCGTAAGCCGCGTCCCGCGGAAAGGGGACGGCGGGTTTTCGGGAGGCGAGCGGGTGAAGTCAATGCTGACCGACTTATCCCGAGATGGCCGCGGCCCTCAGAGGTCGTCCGGCCCCCAACCGAGGCGGGTCGATATGGTCCGCGCCTCGGCGTCGTCGACGAACAGCACCAGTCCCGCACCGCCATCGGCGGCGATCCGGAACCGCCGCGTTTCGCCCGCCGGCCGGCACGCATCGAGCCGTTCGAGCAGGCTCCAATCGAAGTTCTTGTCGGCCGGGAAGGTGATGGGCGCAATCGCCGGCTGCGTCTCGAACGCGACGCGGAAGCCGTGCCCGTAGGGGCCGAGTCCCGGCACGCGGGAGACGGTGATGCCGCGGCCGGTCCAGACCCCGGCGAGAGCGATCAGCCGGGCGAACAGCGCGCGATAGGTGTCTTCGTCGGCGCCGTCGTAGCAGTGATCGACGAAGATCGCCGCGTTGGCGAATTCGTCCTCGATCTCGTCGGCGAGGGCGCGATAGCTCCACAGGATGTCGATCGACAGCGCGTCCGAGCCGTGCTCGGTCAGCGGCAGGGTCTCGTTAGCGTCGCCCACGGCGAATTCGGGATGCACCGCCATCGCTCGCGCCACCGCGCGCCGGTCCATCCCCTCGTAGTGGGGGCCGAGCCGGAGGCCGGCCGCGATCAAGCCGCTCAGGGCCGCCTCGACGGCATCGATCTCCGCTTCGCTGCGCCGTCGCGGCGGCTGCGGTTCCGGCTCCCAGGCCGGCAGGGGCGGCGGCGGCGGACTTGGCTCCCAGGCCGGCGGGGACGGTGGGGACGGGCGTTCCTGCCCGAACACGCGGCGGAGCCAACCGATCATTCCGTATCCTCCCAGAGCCACGCCGCCCCGCGCACGCCGGAGGCGTCGCCGTGGAGGCTTGCCCGCACCGGCGTGTCGAAGGCGTCGGAGAAGACGTGAGGCGTGATCGCCTCTGGCAGGGCGGCGACGATGCTCTCGATCCGCGAGAGGCCGCCGCCGAGCACGATCACGTCGGGGTCGAGGATGTTGACCACGTGGGCGATGCCCCGCCCCAGACGGTCGAGATAGCGCGCGAGGCTGGCGCGCGCACGCGCCTCGCCCGAGAGCGCGGCGGCGACGATCGCCTCACCCTTCCACGTCTCGCCGGTGCTGCGATGGAAATCGGCGGCGAGGCCGGGACCGGAGAGCCAGGTCTCGATGCAGCCGTGGCGTCCGCAATAGCAGGCCGGGCCCGGCCGCTCGTCGTCCTGCGGCCAGGGAAGCGGATTGTGCCCCCATTCCCCGGCGATGGCGTTGCGCCCCGCAAGCGCCCGGCCCTCGACCGCGATGCCGGAGCCGACGCCCGTGCCCAGGATCACCGCCCAGACGATCCCGGCGCCCGCCCCCGCCCCGTCGACCGCTTCCGAAACGGCGAGGCAGTTGGCGTCGTTCTCGACTCGGACCGGCCGGTTCAGGCGGGCCGAGAGATCCCGCGCGAAGGGCTTGCCGTTGAGCCAGACGGAGTTGGCGTTCTTGATCAGGCCGGTGGCGCGGGAGACCGCCCCCGGCATGCCGACGCCGACGCTCGCGCCGCCCGTGCCGGCCTCCGCCTCCAGGGCGGCGACCAGATCGGCGACCGCAGCGAGCGTGCCGCCGTAATCGCCCCGCGGCGTCGGCACACGCCCTTCCGCGCGGGTCGCCCCCTCCGAATCGAGCGCGACCCCGGCGATCTTGGTGCCGCCGAGGTCGATCCCGATCCGCAGCCTTTCGAGAGCCAAGGCTGGCTTACTGCGCTGCTACGGCCTTCGGGGCGGTGGGGGGCACATCTTCGCCCGGGCCTTCCGGCGCCTCGTCCGAGATATCGGTGCCGATGGCGATGGGATGCGCCATCACTTCGGCGAGCTTGGTCTTGTCCAGTTCGCCCTCCCAGCGGGAGACGACGATGGTGGCCACACCGTTGCCGATCAGGTTGGTCAGGGCGCGGCACTCCGACATGAACTTGTCGACCCCGAGCACCAGGGTCATCGCCGCCACCGGCACCGGGTTGCCGGGGATCGCCGCCAGCGTCGCGGCCAGCGTGATGAAGCCGGCGCCCGTGACGCCCGAGGCCCCCTTCGAGGTCAGCATCGCGACGAGGAAGATCGTCGCGTACTGCCCGACCGTGAGGTCGGCGCCCACCGCCTGCGCCAGGAACAGGGTGGTCAGCGTCATGTAGATGTTGGTGCCGTCGAGGTTGAACGAGTAGCCCGTCGGGATCACGAGGCCGACGACCGAATCCGAGGCGCCGAGCCGCTTCATCTTGGTCATCATGTGCGGCAGCACGGTCTCGGAGGAGGAGGTGCCGAGCACGATCAGGAGTTCGTCCTTGATGTAGGCAAGGAACTTGATGATCGAGAAGCCGGCGAACGCCGCGATGCCGCCGAGCACGACGAAGATGAACAGCAGCGAGGTGGTGTAGAAGGTGCCGACCAGCCAAGCGAGGTCGATGACCTTGCCGATGCCGTACTGGCCCACCGTGAAGGCCATGGCGCCGAAGGCACCGATGGGGGCGAGCTTCACCACGAGGCCGATGATGCGGAAGAAGACCTGACCGGCCGCGTCGATGCCGCGGGTGATGCCGGCCCCCTTCTCGCCCATGCCGGTGAGCACGACGCCGGTGAGCACCGAGATCAGCAGGACCTGAAGTAGGTCGCCGGTGGCGAAGGCGTCGAAGAAGCTCTTGGGGATGATCGCCAGGAGGTGCGCGACCGTCGAATCCGCCGCCGCCTTGCTGGCATAACCCTCGACCGCCTTGGCATCGAGCTTCGACACGTCGGCGCCGAAGCCCGCGCCCGGCTGGATCACCTCGCCGACGATGATGCCGATGAGGAGCGCGAGGGAGGAGACGACTTCGAAATAGATCAGGGCCTTGAGGCCGACGCGGCCAACCTTCTTCAGGTCGCCGATCGAGGCGATGCCGTGCACGATGGTGCAGAAGATGATCGGCGCGATCAGCATCTTGATCAGCGCGATGAAGCCGTCACCGAGCCACTTGAGCGCCTTGCCCCATTCCGGCTGAAGCCAGCCCAGCAGCACACCGAGCACGATGGCGATCAGAACCTGGATGTAGAGCACCCGGTACCAGGGGACGTGCGCGCCGTGCGGGCCCGCATCATGCGTTGCGGAATGGGCCATGTTTCCTCACCGATACCGTGTCGCGCAGCCTCGCCCGGGCGGCTTCTGGCGGACGCTAGTCTCTTTGATTTCTGTGCTCAATCGCACACCGGTAGTCGGCGCGGCGTTTGTAACCAATGACGCCTCTGCGGCACCGCACGACCCTGCTGCCCATCGCGGGAGGTGTGTGGGCCGGGCTGATGGCAAGGATGCAGGGCCGGCGCAAGCCTCCAGCGGTTCGATGTCACAGGCATGGGCGCGGATGAAACGGCCGGGTCGGACGTTCAGACCGGCGCGCAAGCGATCGGGAACGTCCCGGGCTGCCCCGGCTCCACACGCCTCCCGACCCTTCGGGTTAGGCCTTCCCCTTGGCCGGGGAGCGCTCTAGAAGCACGGCATGTTCGGCCTCATCCTCAGCGCGACGCGAATTACGGGCCCGGCTTCCGCGTAAGGCGCCGCAACTGCGGCCGCCCCGGATGCCGGGTGAAGTCCTCCGCCCGTCCCTTCCGCCCGTCCCCCGCGACGAGAATCCTGCCGAACCCCGCCATGAGCGACCAGAACGACGCCGCGCCCGCGGCCGCCCGCGACTATTCGCGAACCCTCTTCCTGCCGAAGACCGACTTCCCCATGCGGGCGGGGCTGCCGACCCGCGAGCCGCTGCTGTTGGAGCGCTGGGCGGGGATCGACCTCTACGCAAGGATCCGCGCCGCCGCGAAGGGCCGCCCGCGCTTCGTGCTGCATGACGGCCCGCCCTACGCCAACGGCAACATCCATATCGGCCACGCGCTCAACAAGATCCTGAAGGACGTGGTGGTGCGCTCGCAGGGCGCCCTCGGCCGCGACGCGAACTACGTGCCGGGCTGGGACTGTCACGGCCTGCCGATCGAGTGGAAGATCGAGGAGCAGTACCGCGCCAAGGGCAAGAACAAGGACGAGGTGCCGGTGCTGGAATTCCGCCAGCAATGCCGGGCCTTCGCCGCGGACTGGCTGAACATCCAGCGCGAGGAGTTCAAGCGGCTCGGCGTCACCGGCGACTGGGACCATCCCTACTCGACCATGGCCTACCCGGCCGAGGCGCGCATCGCCGCGGAGCTGATGAAGTTCGCCGCCTCCGGCCAGCTCTACCGCGGCTCGAAGCCGGTGATGTGGTCGGTGGTCGAGAAGACCGCGCTGGCCGAGGCCGAGGTCGAGTACGAGGAGCATGTCAGCGACACGGTGTTCGTGGCCTTCCCGATCCGCGAGGGTGCGCCCGCCGAACTCGCCGGCGCCCGCGTCGTGATCTGGACGACCACGCCCTGGACCCTGCCGGCCAACCGCGCCGTCGCCTATTCGAAGCGGGTCGCCTACGGGCTCTACCGCGTCACGGAAGCGGCCGAGGACAATTGGGCGAAGGTCGGCGACACCTATCTGCTCGCCGACGCGCTCGCCGAGGGCGTGTTCAAGGCGGCCCGCGTCGAGGCCTACGAGCGCGTCGCCGACGTTCCAGCGGCGGCCCTGGCCGGGCTCACCCTCTCGCATCCGCTCAGCCCCTTCGATCCGGGCTACGGCTTCCCGGTGCCGATGCTCGACGGCGAGCACGTCACCGACGAGGCCGGCACCGGCTTCGTCCACACCGCGCCGAGCCACGGCCGCGAAGACTTCGAGGTCTGGATGGCCAATGGCCGCCGCCTCACGGAAGCCGGCATCGACACCCGCATTCCCTACACCGTGGATGCCGACGGCATGCTGACGGCGGAGGCGCCGGGCTTCACCGGCCGCTTCGTCTTCAACGCGAAGGGCGAGAAGGGCGACGCCAACAAGGCGATCATCGCCGCGCTGACCGAGGTCGGCGCCCTGGTCGCCCGCGGGGTGTTGCGCCACCAGTACCCGCATTCCTGGCGCTCGAAGAAGCCGGTCCTGTTCCGCAACACGCCGCAATGGTTCATCGCCATGGACCGGCCGGTGGATTCGCTCGGAAACCGGACCCTTCGCGAGACGGCGCTCCACGCCATCGAAGAAACGCAGTGGGTTCCGCCACAGGGGAAGAACCGCATCAACGGCATGGTGGCGGGCCGGCCCGACTGGGTGGTCTCGCGCCAGCGCGCCTGGGGCGTGCCGATCACCGTCTTCGTCGAGCGCGAGACCGGCAAGGTCCTGCGCGACGAGGTGGTCAACGCCCGCATCGCGCAGGCCTTCGCCGAAGAGGGCGCCGATGCGTGGTTCGCCGATGGCGCGACCGAACGCTTCCTCGCCCCCGAACACGATCCGGCGCGGTACGAAAGAGTGACGGACGTGCTCGACGTGTGGTTCGATTCCGGCTCGACCCACGCCTTCGTGCTCGATGACCCGGAGGCCTTCCCGGGCCTCGCCGGCATCCGCCGCGCGGTCGATGGCGGACCGGACACGGTGATGTACCTCGAAGGCTCCGACCAGCATCGCGGCTGGTTCCAATCCTCCCTGCTCGAATCCTGCGGCACGCGGGGCTTTGCCCCCTACGACGTGGTGCTCACCCACGGCTTCGTCCTCGACGCCAAGGGGGAGAAGATGTCGAAGTCGCGCGGCAACGTCGTCGCGCCGCAGAACGTCATCAAGGAATCGGGCGCCGACATCCTCCGCCTCTGGGTCGCGGCGGCCGACTATTCGGACGACCTGCGCATCGGGCCGGAGATCGTCAAAACCTTCGCCGAGACCTACCGCAAGCTGCGCAATTCGCTCCGCTGGATGCTGGGCTCGCTCGCCCACCGGGTGCCGGGGGACGACGTGCCGTTCACCGAGATGCCGGAGCTGGAGCGCT
Source organism: Methylobacterium sp. B4 (assembly GCF_003201865.1). Classification (GTDB taxonomy): domain Bacteria; phylum Pseudomonadota; class Alphaproteobacteria; order Rhizobiales; family Beijerinckiaceae; genus Methylobacterium. The sequence continues at coordinate 108,584 of NZ_QJJJ01000005.1, forward strand.
TCATTCTGCACCGTCTGGCGCAGCTCGACGGCGAGATCCGCGAGGCCTACACGGCCTTCGACACCAAGCGGATCGTGGCCCTGCTCAACGGCTTCATGACCGGCGACCTCTCGGCCTTCTACTTCGACGTGCGCAAGGACGCGCTCTACTGCGACCCGATCTCCTCGCTGACGCGCCGCGCCGCCCTGCAGGTGATCGACGAAGCCTTCCGCCGGGTGGTGATCTGGCTCGCCCCCGTGCTGGCCTTCACGGCCGAGGAGGCCTGGCTCGACCGCTACCCCTCGGAGGACGGCTCGGTGCATCTCCAGACCCTGCCGGAGACACCCGCCGAATGGCGCGACGACGCGCTCGCGGCCCGCTGGCAGAAGGTCCGCAAGGTGCGCCGGGTCGTGACCGGCGCCCTGGAGATCGAGCGCGCGGCCAAGCGCATCGGCGCGAGCCTGGAGGCGGCCCCGACCGTCTCCGTGTCGGATGCCGAGCTGCTCGGCGCCCTCGACGGCGTCGACTTCGCCGACATCTGCATCACCTCGGCCATCACCGTGCGCGCCGGCGAGGGGCCGGCCGAGGCCTTCCGCCTCGACGACGTGAAGGGCGTGGCGGTGGTGCCGGAGCGCGCCGCGGGCACCAAATGCGCCCGCTCCTGGCGGGTGACGCCCGAGGTCGGCAGCGATCCGGATTATCCCGAGGTGACGCCGCGCGACGCGCGGGCCCTGCGGGAGTGGGATGCGGCGCATCCCGGTGCGGGGGCGGTGTGAGCCCCGCCCGCTCCGGCCTCCTCGCCGCGCTCGCCACCCTGCTGCTCGACCAAGCCTCCAAGCTCTGGCTCTATTTCGGCACCGATCTCGTGATGACGCAGCCCTGGCGGCTGGCGCCCTTCGCGGATTTCGTCGTCGTCTGGAACCGCGGCGTGTCCTACGGCCTGTTCCAGCAGGAGGGCGGGCTCGGGCGCTGGGTCCTCGTCGCCGTCTCCCTCGTCGCCGCAGTCGGGCTGTCCGTCTGGATGGTCCGGGCCGGCTCGCGGCTGCTGGCCGTGGCGCTCGGGCTCATCGTCGGCGGGGCTTTGGGCAACGCCATCGACCGGGCGGCCTACGGCGCGGTGTTCGATTTCGTGCACCTGCATGCCGGGCGCTGGTCCTGGTACGTCTTCAACGTGGCGGATGCGGCCATCGTCGCCGGCGTCGTCGGCCTGATCCTCGACAGCCTGCGCCCGGCCGGTCGGACCCCGCAGACGGAAGCCTCCGGCGACGAGGGCCGTCCCCAGGCTTGAGCGCGCGAGGGGCCCGCCCCGCGTTAAGGCGCCATACCTTCGCCCGAAACCCGGCTCACCTCGGTATCAAAGGGCTCGTCACGCGACTCACACCCGGATCACCGGGGGAAGGGCTGGCCCGAAGCCTTGGGGATATCGGCATGAGCGGGCGACGCAGCTTCACTCGGGCTCTGGGATCGATCCGGGGGCCGGCCCTGTGTGCCGCCCTCCTCGCGGGCTCCGCCGGAGCGGCCCGGGCCGAGGGCGAGTTCATGCGCGATACGCTGAGCAACCTCGGCCTGATCGAGCCGGACCGTCCCGCCATCACCTATCGCGAGCGCGCACCGCTCGCCATGCCGCCCAAGCTCGGCGGCAAGGAAGACCTCACCGCCGGACTGCCCGTGCCCCGCAGCCGGCAGGCCGATCCGGCCTGGCCGAAGGATCCCGAGGTGTTGCAGCGCGAGCGCGCCGCCGTCGAGGCGAAGAAGCCGATCGTGCGCGGGGCCCAGGGGCGCATGAACGACAACAACGAGACCCTCTCGGTCTACGAGATGGATGCCGGCCGCCGCGCCGGCGCGGGCGCCCTCAGCGGGCCGGCCAGCACCCCCGGCGAGGGCGATACCCGCACCTCGACCTGGCTGAACCCGTTCGAACTGCTCAAGGGCAAGTCGGAGACGGTCGAGCCGACCCTGGTCGAGCCGGACCGCGACACGCTCACAGATCCGCCCACCGGCTACCGCAAGGCGCCCGTCAAGGTGGCCAAGCCCCAAGGTGGTCCGGTCGGCGGACCGATCAGCGATCGGGACGAAGCCGATCCGCGTGCCTATATGAGAAATCCGTCGGGCCGCTGAGAGCGTCGATCCCGCCGCGTCCCAGATCTTCCCGACGGGACTGACGATGGGATGAAGCATCGGAACGGTCCGTGACCGTGCGGACACGTCGCGCGGTACGGGATTTGCGCCCGGCACGGTTTCCCGGAACAATGCCGGGACTTTTGGGACGGAAAGCGCGGTGGGCGGAAGAGCCCCCGCATAAGGACAACAGGATGCACCTCTACCGGAAGGCCATCGCGCCCGTAGGACCGCAGCGAGGCCTCAATCACGCCGGCCGCGTGGATGCCGCCCCGTTCGGGCGCTCCGAGGCCGGCGGCCCCGAGGTCTCCGCCTTCGTGCTCGACAACGGCCTCGACGTGGTGGTGGTGCCCGATCATCGCGCGCCCGTGGCCACCCACATGATCTGGTATCGCAACGGCTCCGCCGACGATCCGATCGGTCAGTCCGGCATCGCCCACTTCCTCGAGCACCTGATGTTCAAGGGGACGGAGCGGCACCCGGCCGGTGCCTTCTCGAAGGCGGTCTCGTCGCTGGGCGGCCAGGAGAACGCCTTCACGAGCTTCGACTACACCGCCTATTTCCAGCGGGTCGCGCGCGACCACCTCTCGACGATGATGTCCTTCGAGGCGGACCGCATGAGCGGCCTCGTGCTCGACGACGCCGTGGTGGCGCCCGAGCGCGACGTGGTGCTGGAAGAGCGCCGCATGCGGGTCGAGACCGATCCCTCCGCGCAGCTCTCCGAGGCCATGGCCGCCTCGCTGTTCGTGCACCATCCCTACGGCATCCCGATCATCGGCTGGATGCACGAGATCGAGGAGCTGAACCGCACCCACGCCATCGATTATTACAAGCGCTTCTACACGCCCGAGAACGCGATCCTCGTCGTGGCCGGCGACGTGACGCCCGACGAGGTGCGCCGGCTCGCCGAGGACACCTACGGGAAGGTCGCGCCGCAGGGCGCCCGGCCGCTGCGGGTGCGCCCGCGCGAGCCGGAGCCGCGGGCGATGCGCCGCATCGCGGTGGCCGACCCGAAGGTCGAGCAGCCGACCCTGCAGCGCCTCTACCTGACCCCTTCCTGCATGACCGCCCGCGACGGCGAGAGCCACGCGCTCGAACTGCTCGCCGAGGTGATCGGCGGCGGCGCCACCTCGTTCCTCTACCGCAAGCTGGTGCTGGAGATGGGCGTCGCGGTGAATGCCGGCGCCTGGTATATGGGCTCGGCCATCGACGACACGCGATTTGCCGTCTACGCCGTGCCGGCCGAGGGCGTGACCCTGGAGGCCCTGGAGGAGCACGTCGATCGCGTGCTGCGCCGCGCCCCCGAGGCACTCGACCCGGAGGCGATCGAGCGGGCCAAGACCCGCCTCGTGGCCGAGACGGTCTACTCGTCCGACTCGCAATCCTCGCTCGCCCGCATCTACGGCTCGGCGCTCGCCATTGGCGAGACGGTCGAGGAGGTCACCCGCTGGCCGATCGAGATCGAGGCCGTGACCCGCGACCGGCTCGTGGCGGTCGCCGCCCGCTACCTCGTGCCGGCCCGCTCCGTCACCGGCTACCTGACCAAGCCCCGGGACGCCGACGTCGCCGCCTGACGCTCGATTCTTCGCGCCGCCCGAGGCGGCGCCGTTTGCGAAAAGTCGCTTTGAGGAACTTCCGATGAATCTCGCCGAGACCGGCACCACGAGCTCGCCGACCCAGGCGCTGCCGCTCGCGGCCGCCCCCGGCATCGAGGCTTGGCACGTCGCCTCGCCGGTGGTGCCGATGATCGCGCTCTCCTTCGCCTTCGAGGGCGGCGCGGCGCAGGACGCGGAGGGCAAGGCGGGCACCGCGCAGATGATGGCGCGCCTGCTCGACGAAGGCGCGGGCGCACTCGATTCCGATGCCTTCCAGGAGGCGCTCGCCGCCCGCGCGATCGAGCTGAGCTTCCACACCAGCCCCGATTCCATCGGCGGCTCGCTCAAGACCCTGACCAAGCACGCCGACGAGGCGATCCGCCTGCTCGGCCTCGCGCTGGCCGAGCCGCGCTTCGATCCGCCGGCCATCGAGCGCGTGCGCGCGCAGATGATCGCGAGCCTGCGCTACCAGCAGAACGATCCTGGGGTAATGGCTTCCCGCCGCTACTTCCGCGAAGCCTTCCCCGGCCACGCCTACGGGCGTCCCTCGGCGGGCACGATCGAGACGGTGTCGGCGATCACCCGCGAAGACCTCGTGGCGATGCATCGCGCCCTGATCGGCCGCGGCGGCCTGAAGGTGGCGGCTGTGGGCGCCTTCGAGGAGGAGGCGATCATCGGGATGATCGCGCGGGCCTTCGGCGGCCTGCCCGAGGCGGGGCCGCTGAAGACGGTGCCGCCGACCGCCATCAAGGAGCTCGGCCAGCGCATCGTCGTCGATCTCGACGTGCCGCAATCGGTGATCCGCTTCGGCATGCCGGGCGTAGCCTGGCGCGACCCGGACTTCATCCCGGCCTACGTCCTGAACCACATCCTCGGCGGCGGCGCCTTCACCTCGCGCCTGTTCCAGGAGGTGCGCGAGAAGCGCGGATTGGCGTATTCGGTCGGCACCTCGCTGACCTCGCACCGCGCAGTGGCGATGACCTGGGGCTATACCGCCACCAAGAACGAGCGCGTGGTCGAGGCCCTCGACGTGATCGGCGAGGAAATCCACCGCCTCATCACCGACGGCCCCTCCGACGAGGAGTTGCAGAAGGCCAAGGACTACCTCACCGGCTCCTACGCGCTCGGGTTCGACACCTCGACCAAGATCGCCAACCAGCTGGTGCAGATCGCCTTCGAGGGGCTCGGCATGGACTACATCGCCCGCCGCAACGACCTCGTGGCGAGCGTGTCCCAGGCCGATATCCGGCGGGCCGGAGCGCGGACGCTCGGTGACGGCCGGATGCTGGTGGTCGCCGCAGGGCGCCCGACGGGGCTCTGATCGGATTTTTCCCCGCCGCGCTCCGTACGGATTCGATGTCCGTTCGTTGACCCTGGCGCCCCTATCGTCATCGCGAGCACCAGCGAAGCGATCCAGAGCGCGACCTCTCTCTCCGATGCGGAGCGCTGGATCGCTTCGGCTTCGCCTCGCGACGACGGAGGTTGGTCGAATGTAATGCAGTCGAGCGGAGACGGTCCCAGCGAGCCGGCCTGCAGGAATGCAGTGCCGGCTTTTTCGTGCTTGGCTTCGGGCGTTGGAGCCGAATGCCATCCACGCACGAAAAAGCCCCGACCTTTCGGCCGGGGCTCTTCGGTTTCAGGCCCTTGCAGCTTGGATGCTTAGCGGCGGTCGCCCAGCAGCTGCATCAGGAACTGGAACATGTTGATGAAGTCCAGGTACAGCGTCAGGGCGCCGTTGATGGACATCTTGGCAGCACCCTCGGCGTCGAGGCCGCTGTAGAGGAACATCTCCTTGAGCTTCTGCGTGTCGTAGGCGGTCAGGCCGGCGAAGATCAGCACGCCGAGCACCGAGATCGCGAACTGCAGCGCGGAAGAAGCCAGGAAGAGGTTCACCAGCGACGCGATGATGATGCCGATCAGGCCCATGATCAGGAACGAGCCCATGCCGGACAGGCTACGCTTGGTGGTGTAGCCGTAGAGGCTCAGCGCTCCGAAGGTCGCCGCCGTGATGAAGAACACCCGCACCACGCTGGCGCCCGTGAACACGAGCATCAGCGAGGACATCGAGGCGCCCATCACCGCCGCGAAAGCCCAGAACATCGTGCGCGCGGACGACGCCGACATGCGGTCCATCCGGAACGAGAACACGAAGATGAAGGCCAGCGGCGCCAGCATCAGCACCCACTTGAACGGACTGGCGTACAGGAACTGCCCGGTCGGCGTCAGGAGCGGCCTGGAGCCCTGATAGCCGGCGACGGCGATCGCGTTGAGGCCGAGCGCGACGAGACCCGAGATCCCGAGGCCGACCACCATGTTGTTGTAGACGCCCAGCATGAAGCTGCGCAGGCCCTGGTCGACTTCGACCTGAGAGCCGGCGTACCCCTGCGGCTGGGCGCCGTAGCGGAACGGGCTATTGTCGAATGCCATGAAAGTTTCCCTTGGAACCTCTCGGCGTGGGCTTGTGTCGAGGTCCACGCATGCCCCTGGCGCGTCAAACGCGCCTCACGGCCGAATATGTTCGCTGGAACTGCCATAAACAAGTGGGCCTTGACCTGACGGCCACGTTTTCAAGCTTTCCAGATGCCAAAGATTTTGATGATTTTTTAGGGATGAAAATCCGTCCTGAAACGTCAGCAACGCCACCTCAGAACTGGCGAAGATAGGAAGCCGGCTTCTGTCCGAGAATGCGCCAGGTGCCGGCGAGGCCGACCACCACCGCGAACACGACCGCGAAGGCCGCAACCCCGAGCGCCCCGGCGGGATCGGGTGAGAAATCGAGGCGCATGACGCGAGAGACGATCACCCAGGCCGCGAGCGAACCGGCGACGATGCCGAACAGTGCGGTGGCGAATCCGAGCGCGCCGTATTCGAGGGCGTAGGCCGCCAGCAGCCGCGCCCGCGTGGCGCCGAGCACCTTCAGCACCACCGCGTCGTAGAGCCGGGCCCGGTGACCGGCGGCGAGCGCCCCGGCCAGCACCAGCAGGCTCGCGACCACCGCCACGACGCTGGCGCCGCGAATCGCCAGGACGAGCTTGTGGACGAGGTCGTTGACCGCCTCCAGCGCGTCCCTCACCCGCACGCTGGTGACCGAGGGGAAGGCCTTGGCCGCGTCGCGCACCACCTCCGCCTCGAGCTTCGGATCGGGTCCGTTGGGCAGCGTCAGCGTGGCCAGATCCGCGTGCGGCGCGCCGCGGAAGGTTCCCGGCGAGAACACCATGACGAAGTTGATGCCGAGCGAGCGCCACTCGATCTTGCGCAGGTTGGCGATGCGGGCCGAGATCGAGCGCCCGAGCACGTTGACGGTGACGGTGCTGCCGACCTTGAGGCCGAGGCCGCGGGCCAGCTCGACGTCGAACGAGACCAGCGGCTGGCGGCCCTCCTCCGCGCTCCACCACGCGCCCTCGACGATCTTCGATCCGTCCGGCGGCGTCTCGGCGTAGGTGATGCCCCGGTCGCCATCGAGCACCCAGGCGGCGTCCTCCGGCGGCTTGATCTGCCCGGCCGGCACGCCGTCCAGCGCCGTGATGCGGCCGCGCATCATCGGCACGCGCTCGATCTTGGCGTCGGGGGCGTGCGCCCCGAGGAAGGCCGAAAAGGCGTCGGCGTCCCGTGAGGGGACGTCGAGGAAGAACAGGCTCGGGGCGCGGTCGGGCAGGGAGCTTTCCAGGGCGCGGGTGATGTTGGCGTCGATCGCGCTCAGGGTCACCAGCAGCGTGGTCCCGAGGCCGAGCGAGAGCACCACCGCGGGCGTCAGAGCGCCGGGCCGGTGGAGGTTGGCCAGCGCCATGCGCGGCACCATGGCCTTCGGCCGCTTGAGGCGGGCGGCCAGCGCCATCAGCCCCGACGCGATGAGCCGCAGGCCGCCGAAGGCCAGGGCGGCGGCGGCCATGAAGATCAGCGCCACCTTCCGGTCGAAAGCTGTGAAGAGAGCGAGGCCCGCCAGCGCCAGCAGCGCTCCGGCCAGCACGGCGAGGTAGCGCCAGCGCGGCCGGCGGCCGGAGGGATCGACCGTGTCGCGGAACAGGCCGGCCACCGGCACGTCGTGGGCGCGGCCGAGCGGCAGGATCGCGAAGGCCAGCGCCGTCAGCAGGCCGTAGGCGGCGGCGAGCGCAAGCCGGGCCGGCGCGATCTCGGGATTGAGCGGCAGGGGAAGCTGGTCGCGCAGGACGGCATCGAGCAGGAAGGGCAGCCCCGCGCCGATGGCGAGGCCGAGCACGGTGCTGACGGCCGCGATCAGCATGACCTGGATCAGGTAGAGCACGACCACCTGCGAGCCCGGGGCTCCGACGCTCTTGAGGGTGGCGATGGAATCATGCTTGCCGTCCACGAAGGCGCGCACGGCGTTGGCGACGCCCACGCCGCCGACGATGAGCGCGGTGAGCCCCACCAGCGTCAGGAACTGGGTGAAGCGCTCGATGCCCTTGGCAAAGCGTGGGTCGGCGTTGTCGCGCGAGCGCATCTCGAAGCCCGCCTCGGGCAAGGCCTTCTGGACCGCCGCGCTGACGGCGGCGAGGCGCGCGTCCTCGGCGCCGGGCAGTTGCAAGCGGTAGGTGAAGCGGTTCAGGCTTCCCGGCTGGATCAGCCCGGTGGCGCGCAGGGCGTCGAGCGAGACGAGCAGGCGCGGCCCGAAGCCGATGCCCGAGCCGATCCGGTCGGGCTCGGAGACGAGAGCCGCGCGGATCTCGACGGGAAAGCCGCCCAGCGTCACCCGGTCGCCGGGCTTGAGCCCGAGCCGGGTCAGCAGGGCCGGGTCCGCCACCGCACCGAAGATCCCGCCCCGCTCGGCGATCAGGTCCTGCACCGGGGCTTGCGGCTCGGTCTCCGCCGCGCCGACCGCGGGGTAGGAGCCATCGACGGCCTTCAACTCGACCAGGGCCGCCCCACCATCGCCCGCCACTGCCATGGCGCGCAGGCTCGCGACCTCGGAGACCGCCGCCTGTCCGTCGAGCACGGCCCGCTCGGCCGGTGTCGCCTCGCGGTTGATCAAGCTGCAGGTGATGTCGCCGCCGAGAATCCGCCGCCCCTCGCGCCCGAGCCCGCCGGAGAGCGAGGCGGCGATGGAGGTGACGCCGCTGATCGCCGCCACCCCGAGCGCGATGCAGGCGATGAACACCCGGAAGCCGGAGAGCCCGCCGCGCAATTCGCGCAAGGCAAGCCGGAGCGTGAGCGGCAGACGGGAGGCCGGGACCGGCCGGGAGGGCGGAGTATCCGCCCCGGGGAGCGTGCCGTGCATGTGCGCTCGTTCTTCTCGTCGCCGACCGGGTCGGCCCGGCTCAATCTGGGCATTGGCGCCCCCTGCGCAACGGTCCGCACCGCCGCACGAGGCTTCAGCCGTCGCATCGCCGGGCGTTCGGCGCGAAGTCGCCGCCGGAATCCATGCGAGACCGGCGGCCGCCGCGGCACGGCTCAGGTCTTGGAGCGGCGGGCGCGGGCGGCGCTCTCGCGCCGGAGTGGACGGCCGATGGGGCAGGCTTCCTGCACGAAGCCGTTGAGGGTGTTCACGAGGCTCTCCGGCACCTGCCGGTAGAACACGAACTGGCCGCGCTTCTCACTGGTGACGAGCCCGGCGGCCTCCAGCACCGAGAGATGCTGCGAGATGGAGGCGCGGGTCATGTCGAAGCGCGCGGCGATGTCCCCCGCGCTCATCTCGCCGTGGGCGAGGATGGCGAGGATGCGCCGCCGGGCGGCGGAGGCGAGAGCTTCGAAGATGCGCTGCATGTTGGGCCGAACGAGACGTAGCGAAGGCACGGGCGCTTGACCATCCGGTGCGTCGGTATTTAGGTTATTGCCTAAATACCGAAACGGAGGCGTCCCGTGACCAACCCAGTGAGCTGCCTTTCGACGGAACGGGTGATCGTGGTGCCGGGCGTCTCGGCGACCGCGGGGCGCGTGAGGTGGGCGCCGGCCCGCTCTCTCTGGATCGGCGGGATGACGCTGGCGGCCCTCGGCCTGGGGCCGGTCTTCGTGACGCCGGGCGCTGTGCTTCTGTTCCTCGCCATCAGCGCGGTGACGCTCTGCCTCGGCCACTCGATCGGCCTGCACCGGCTCCTGATCCACCGCAGCTTCGAAGCGCCGCTCTGGCTCGAACGGCTGCTGGTCTGGCTCGGTACCCTGGTCGGGATGGCGGGGCCGCTCGGCATGGTCCGCCTGCACGACATGCGCGACTGGGCACAGCGGCAGGCGGCCTGCCACGATCTGCATGCGCACCGGGCCCAGCCCCTGAAGGATGCGTGGTGGCAGATGCATTGCCGGCTGGAGCTGGATCGCCCGCCGCTCTTCGCCCCCGAGGCGCGGCTGCGGGACGATCCCTTCCTGCGTTGGCTGGAGGCGACCTGGATGCTGCAGCAGGTGCCGCTCGGCGTCGCGTTTGTCCTCGTCGGCGGGATGCCGTGGCTGGTCTGGGGCGTTGCGGTGCGGGTCGCGGTCTCGGTGACGGGGCACTGGCTGGTCGGGCACGTCACGCATCGCAGCGGTCCCCAGGGCTGGGCGATCGACGGGGTCGCGGTGCAGGGGCACGATCTGCCGGCGGCGGCGCTCATCACCTTCGGCGAGGCGTGGCACGGCAATCACCACGCTTGGCCGGGCTCGGCGCGGCTCGGCATCGAGCCGGGACAGGCCGATCCGGGTTGGTGGGTGCTGACAGGCCTGCGGCGGCTGGGATGGGTCTGGAATCTACGCGAGCCGCAGGATCTGGCCCCGCGTGCGGGACTGCGGCGGGTGTGAGCCCGCGCAGCGCCTGAGCGAAGCCCGAATCCACCATTCCGAAGCGACCGATCGGATTCGACATAAAACGGCGGTCGCCGGCGGGAGCCCGTCGGTCAGGTGCCCGGCACGAGCACGCCGTTCCCGTGCGGCGCGGGTGCCGGCAGGGTCAGGGGAAGCTCGATCGTCACCCGCGTGCCGACGTTCTCCTCGCTCTCGAGGGCGATCTGTCCGCCCAAGGTCGAGACCACGAGGTTGTAGACGATGTGCAGGCCGAGCCCGGTGCTGCCCTTGTCCCGTCCCGTGGTGAAGAACGGATCGAAGATGCGCTGGAGGTTCTCCCGCGGCACGCCCTTTCCGTCGTCCTGAAAGACGATCCTGACCCGCGCCTCCTCGACTTGCGTCACGTCGATGGCGAGACGCCCCGCGCGTCCCTCGGGAAAGGCATGGATCATGGCGTTGAGCGCGAGGTTGCTGACGACCTGCGCCAGAGCCCCCGGATACGAATCGAGGATGATGCCGTCGGCGCAATCGAGCCGGACCTCGTGTCCCTTGCGCCGCATGACCGGATCGAGCGTGCTCAGCAATTCGGCGAACCACGGCCGGAGTTCGAAGCGGCGGCGGTCCTCCGTCGCCTGATCGACCGCGACCTGTTTGAAGTTGTGAACGAGGTCGGCGGCGCGCTGCAAGTTCGCGACGATCAGGGTCGCGCCCTCGCCGAGCCGGTCGACGCTCTGCGTCAGTTGCGAGCGGCGGATCTGTCCCGAGGCGGCGCTGCGGCGCAGCTGCGCGAGGGTGTGGTCGAAGGCGGTCGAGGTCGTCAGCGCCAGTCCGATGGGCGTGTTAATCTCGTGCGCGACGCCCGCCACGAGCTGGCCCAAGGCGGCGAGCTTCTCGGCCTGGACCAGATGCGTCTGGGCGGAGCGCAGGTCCGACAAGGCCTTCTCCGAGCGCTCCTTCTCAGCCTGCAGCGCCCGGGCCGTCCGGAATTGCCGCCGCGCGCGGTATTCGCGGGCCCCCACCCCGTAGAGCGAGAGAGCGTAGGCCGCGCCGATCTCGGCATTGTTCACGAGGGCCAAGCCGGGATTCTCGTGCGTCGCGATCGTCTCGAACAGGGCAAAGCAGGTCCAGGTCAGGACGGCGAACACGGCGAACGAGGTCACCCGCAGGGGCAGGAGCGTGGAGACGAACAGGATCACGATGATCAGGCCCGCAGCGCCGTGATCGAAGCTCGGCCGCAGGAAGACGTAGATCAGGCTGAGCACGCAGCCCGGAACGACGCAGTAGACGAGATAGATCTGCTCCGCGAAAGGCCGGGCGCCCGGCCGCGTGAGCAGGAGGGTCGCCGGCAACAGGACCAGGAGGGCGACGGCGAGCCGGAGCGCGGTGGCCACGGCCCAGGCGTCCGGGCTGAGAATCCAGTCCATGCCCGAGAAGGAGCAGTAGACGAAGGCGCCCAGCACCATCGCGGCCTGCGTGCGGCCGAGATCGTGAAGCGTGAAGCTCCGGACGAAGGAGCGTTCCTCGTCCGGGTCGTCGAAGCGAAGGCCGAGCTGAATCAGCAGCTTGTGCATCGCGCGAACGCTACACGCCGAGTGGGATTCGGGCGATGTGAAACGCGCGCTTCCATCCCGCTCTCCACGCCTCTCGCGCTCGGGCCGGCCCGGACCCTTCTCCGGACCCTTCCAAGCTACCGCGACAGCCGCTAAACCGTCGGCCCTCCACTCGGCGAAGGATCGGAAGCAAGCCGTGTCGTCCATGCGCCTGGGCGTGAACATCGATCACGTCGCCACCGTCCGCAACGCCCGCGGCGGGCTCTCGCCCGATCCCGTGCGCGCTGCCCGCGAAGCCGTGGCCGCGGGCGCCGACGGCATCACCGCGCACCTGCGCGAGGACCGCCGCCACATCCGCGACGCCGACATCGCGGCGCTCCGGGAGTTGCCGGTGCCGCTCAATCTGGAGATGGCGGCGACCGACGAGATGGTCGCCATCGCGCTCGCCACCCGGCCCCACGCCGCCTGCCTCGTGCCGGAGAAGCGCGAGGAGCGCACCACCGAGGGCGGCCTCGACATCGTCACGGGCCGCGCGCATCTGGCGCCGCGCATCGCCACCCTGGCGGAGGCCGGCATCCGCGTCTCGCTGTTCGTCGAGCCCGACGAGGCGGTGATGGAGGCAGCACGGGCCCTGGGCGCGCCCGTGGTGGAGTTGCACACCGGCTCCTATTGCGAGGCGGTGATCGAGGGCGATCCGGCCCGGGTCGCGCACGAGCTCGGCCGGATCGTGCGGGCGGCCGCCCACGGGGCCGGGCTCGGCCTGGAGATCCATGCCGGCCACGGCCTCACCGTCGAGAGCGTCGGGCCGGTGGCGGCGCTGCCGCAGATCCGCGAACTCAATATCGGCCACGCTCTGATCGCCGAGGCGATCTTCGTCGGCCTGCGGCAGGCGGTGCACGACATGCGCGCGGCCATGGACCGGGCCCGGCGGCAGGCCGAACCATGATCCTCGGGATCGGCACCGACCTCTGCGACATCCGCCGCATCGAGTCCTCGCTGGCGCGATTCGGCGAGCGCTTCACCCATCGCGTCTTCACGGACGGGGAACGGGCCAAATGCGACCGGCGCGCCGCCCGAGCGCCGTCCTACGCCCGGCGATTCGCCGCCAAGGAGGCCTGCGCCAAGGCACTCGGCACCGGCATCGGCCGGGGCGTGTTCTGGCGGGACATGGAAGTGGTCAACCTGCCCGGCGGCCAACCCACCCTGCAGCTGAGCGGAGGTGCGCGGGAGCACCTGGCACGCATGGTCCCGGCGGGACACGAGGCCCGGCTCCACATCACGCTGACGGACGAACCCCCTCTGGCGCAGGCCTTCGTGATCATCGAGGCCGTGCCGGTTTCGAAGGCAGCATAGGTTTAAGCCAGCTCATCCTCCGCGTTGCGGGCGAGCCCGGCTTAGTCTAGACCCGCCGCCCAGCAGGACAGCCCACCAGCCAACAGGAAGCGGCTGCCGATACGGCGGGGCCGGAGGCTGCATCACTCATGGATACGGGGCACGCGCGCGTGGATCGCGAGGGCAAGACGGAGATCCGGCCAGTCGAGCCCGGGACCTGGGCCAGCATCCGGGAAACCGTGAAGGTCGGCGTCCAGGCGCTGCTGATCGCACTGGTGGTGCGCACGCTGCTGTTTCAGCCGTTCAACATTCCGTCGGGATCGCTGATTCCCACGCTGCTGATCGGCGATTACCTGTTCGTCTCGAAATACACCTACGGCTACTCGAAATATTCGCTGCCCCTCTCCGAGTACCTGCCCTTCCAGGCGAAGGGCCGGGTCTGGGCCGCCGAGCCGAAGCGCGGCGACATCGCCGTGTTCAAGCTGCCGAAGGACAACGCGACCGATTACATCAAGCGCGTGATCGGCCTGCCCGGTGACAAGATCCAGGTGATCGAGGGCGTGCTCAATATCAACGGCAAGCCGGTCAAGCGCGAGCGCATCGCCGATTACGAGACCCTCGACGCCTTCGACCAGACCGTGAAGGTCGCGCAGTACAACGAGACGCTGCCGGGCGGCGTGACGCACCGGGTGATCGAGCGCGACGGCGACCGCGGCTTCTGGGACAACACCGAGGTCTACACGGTGCCCGCGGGCCACTACTTCATGATGGGCGACAACCGCGACAATTCCACCGATTCGCGCGATCTCGCCAGCGTCGGCTACGTGCCCTTCGAGAACTTCGTCGGCCGCGCCGAGATGATCTTCTTCTCGATCGACGAGCGCACCCCCGCCTGGCAGATCTGGCGCTGGCCGGCGGACGTGCGCTGGAGCCGCATCTTCTCGACGATCCACTGATCCCTCGGACGGACGTGTCGGCGACAGGACGATCCGCCGCCGCCCCGTGGGGCGGTCGGCGATGAGCGAGGACGGCGAAGGCGCCGCGCGCTCCAGCCGTGCCCGGCGCGCGCACCGTCCTCGGCCGAGCCTCGAAGTGCTGGAGGCGCGCATCGGCCACAGTTTTGCCGATCCGGCCCTGCTGCCCCTGGCGCTGACCCATGTGAGCAAGGCCGGCGCCTCGGGCCGCGTCGGCAGCTACCAGCGACTGGAATTCCTGGGCGACCGTGTGCTCGGGCTCGCGGTGGCCGAGACGCTCTACCGGGCCATGCCGGGCGCGGAAGAGGGCGAGCTCTCCCGCCGGCTCGCCGGCCTCGTGCGGCGCGAGACCTGCGCGGCGGTGGCCGAGAGCTGGGAGGTCGGGCCCCATCTCAATCTCGGCCCCGGCGAGATCCAGACCGGCGGGCGACGCAACCAGACCATCCTGGCGGATGTCTGCGAGGCGATCCTCGGCGCGGTCTTCCTCGATGCCGGCTACGAGGCGACGCGCGCGATCGTGCAGCGCGCCTTCCGCCCCGGCGAGGAAACCGCCGCGCCGCGCGGGCGCGATGCGAAATCGGCCTTGCAGGAATGGGCGATGGCGCGCAGCCTCGCGATCCCGCTCTACGAGGTGGTGGAGCGCTCGGGCCCCGATCACGCCCCGGTCTTCCGGATCGCGGTGCGGGTCGAGGGCATCGACCCCGGCTACGGCGAGGGCGCCTCGAAGCGGGTGGCGGAGCAGGAAGCGGCGCGCGCCGTGCTGGCCCGCGAGGGCATCGGCGGAACGCAGGGACAGGATGGATCGATTGGTTGAGTCACATGGCTGAGCACGAGGACGGCGAGGGCGGCGCCCCGCACGAGGCACCGGCAGAAACGCGCGCGGGCTTCGTCGCGCTCATCGGCGTGCCGAATGCGGGCAAATCGACCCTCCTGAACGCGCTCGTCGGCGCCAAGGTCTCGATCGTCTCGCGCAAGGTGCAGACGACCCGGGCGCTGGTCCGCGGCATCGTCATGGAGGACGCGGCGCAGGTTGTGCTGGTGGACACGCCCGGCATCTTCGCCCCCAAGCGCCGCCTCGACCGGGCGATGGTGCATTCCGCCTGGAGCGGCGCCTCGGATGCCGACGCGGTCTGCCTGCTGGTCGATGCCCGAAAAGGGGCCGACGAGGAGGTCGAGACGATCCTGCGCCGCCTGCCGGACGTGAAGCGACCCAAGATCCTGATCCTCAACAAGATCGACCTCATCGCCCGCGAGCGTCTGCTCGAACTCGTGGCCAAGCTCAACGCCGCGGTGTCCTTCGAGGATACCTTCCTGATCTCGGCACTGAAGGGCGATGGCATCGCCGACCTGCGCAAGGCGCTGGCCCGGCGGATGCCGCCCGGCCCCTGGCTCTACCCGGAGGACCAGATCTCCGACGCGCCGCTGCGGATGCTCGCCGCCGAGATCACCCGGGAGAAGATCTACGACCGGCTGCACGAGGAGCTGCCCTACCGCTCCACCGTCGAGACCGATCAGTGGCAGGTGCGGCCCGACGGCTCCGTGCGCATCGAGCAGACGATCTTCGTGGAGCGCGAGAGCCAACGCTCGATCGTGCTGGGCAAGGGCGGCCAGACCATCAAGGCCATCGGCCATGCGGCCCGCATCGAAATCGCTGAAGCCGCCGAGTCCAAGGTGCACCTGTTCCTGCACGTGAAGGTGCGCGAGAACTGGGCCGACGATCCCGCCCGCTACCGCGAGATGGGCCTCGAATTCCCGACGGGCTGACCTCTCTTTCTCGCCATCCCATCCCCGACCTCATCCTGAGGTGCCGACGCGAAGCGGCGGCCTCGAAGAATCCTCCAGAGCCCGCGCGGTTGCTGGAACACCCTTCGAGGCCCGCTCACGCGGGCACCTCAGGATGAGGATCAGGATGGGATGAACCCCTTGCGGCGACGGCCACAGCCTGAACACCTAGCCCCATGCCCCACACCGTTCCCGATCTGCGGGCCATCCTCTACGGCCTTCCGCCGGCCGATCTCGCCGCCGTGCCCGAGGGCGCCGCCCAGGTCTCGCCGCTGATCCCCGGCTCGGCGCGGCTGGAGGATGCGGCGGAGGCGAGCCTGGAGGCCGCCGTGCTGCTGGCGCCGCCGGGCACGATGGAGCGGCGCTACGCCCTGGCCCTGGCGATCCGCGCCCTGCGGCCCGGGGCTCGGCTCGTGGCCCTGGCCCCGAAGGACAAGGGCGGCTCGCGGCTCGCCAAGGAATTGCGCGGCTTCGGTCTCGCGGTGAGTGACGAGGCGCGCCGCCACCACCGCATCTGCACGGCCACGCGGCCCGAAGCGCCCGAAGGCATCGAGCCCGCGATTTCGGGGGGCGCGCCGCGCCACATCGACAACCTCGCCCTCTGCACCCAGCCCGGCATCTTCTCCTGGGACCGGCTCGATCCGGGCAGCGCCCTGCTGCTGCGCCACCTGCCGACCCTGTCGGGACGCGGGGCCGATCTCGGCTGCGGCCTCGGCATCCTGGCGCGCGCAGTGCTGAAATCCGAGAAGGTCGCGGCGCTGGCGCTCGTCGACATCGACCGCCGCGCCATCGAGATGGCCCGGCGCAATGTCGGCGAGGCGCGGGCCAGCTTCCACTGGGCCGACCTGCGCGGGTCGGAGCCGGCCCTGTCGGGCCTCGACTTCGTCGTCACCAACCCGCCCTTCCACGACGGCGGCGCGGAGGATCAGTCCCTGGGCCGCACCTTCATCGCCCGCGCGGCGGCCGCCCTGCGGCCGGGCGGGACGCTGCACCTCGTGGCCAACGCCCACCTTCCCTACGAGGCGCCCCTGCGCGCGGCCTTCCGCACCGTCACGCCGACCGTCACGGAAGGGGGCTACAAGTTGTTCGAGGCGCGCAAGTGAAGGCGCTCCGTCTCGACAGGCTCCTGGCCAATCTCGGCTACGGCTCGCGCCGCGAGGTCGAGGGGCTGGCCCGGGCCGGCCTCGTGCGCCTCGATGGGCAGAGCCTGCGTGACGCCTCGCAGCGTGTCCCCCTCGACCCCGACCTGCCGGAGCGGATGACGGTGCAGGGAGAGGCGCTCGACCCGCTGCCGGGCGTCTGCCTGATGCTGCACAAGCCGCTCGGCGTGACCTGCTCCCACAAGGAGGCAGGGCCGCTGGTCTACGGGCTGCTGCCCGAGCGCTGGCGGCGGCGCGATCCGGCGCTCTCGACCGTCGGGCGCCTCGACAAGGAGACCTCGGGCCTCCTGCTCATGACCGACGACGGTGCTCTGCTGCACCGGATCATTTCGCCGAAGGCCAAGGTGTCCAAGCGCTACCGGGTGAGCCTGGCCCGCCCGCTCCAGGGCGACGAGGCGGCGATCCTAGCCTCCGGCGAGTTGATGCTGGAGGGCGAGGACAGGCCGCTCCTGCCCGTCGGGATGGAGACCGAGGATGCGACCCACTGCACCGTGATGCTGCACGAGGGCCGCTACCATCAGGTTCGGCGCATGTTCGCGGCGCTCGGCAACCACGTCGATGCGCTCCATCGCGACCGCGTCGGCGGCCTTGCCCTGCCGACGGATCTGGAGGCGGGCGGCTATCGGGTGCTCGGGCCCGGCGAGATCGCGAGCCTGTTCGCCGCCGGTTGATCAGGGCGCGCGGCACTCCATGGCCGCCGTCGCCTCGACCACGCTGAGGGCTCGGCGCCGAACCTCCAGGGAGACTTTTGGACTGTCGGCGACGGCCGCCGCCTCGCGTCTCAGGGCCGCGTCGCAGGCGCAGGAGTTGAAACCGCTGCTCTCGTAACAGGCATCGTGGCGCATGCAGGCCGCGTCGAGGGCGTCGATCGCGGGCAGCCCCTCCCCTCGCTGGCCCTTCCCGCAATAATTCCCGTGGAACAGATCCCGGCCGGCGAGGACCTTGCCGAGATCGCCGCGCGGCGGTGCCGGCGCCTCGGCTTGCCCGCCCGGGTTGAGATCGTTGGCGGGGCCTCCCGCTCTCGACCCCGACCCGCGCAGGGCCTTCGGAATGCCGGAGCTTCCCCCGGGCTCGTTCAGGGCCTCGCCCGCACGGGTATTCGGCTCGGACAAGTCCGGCATAGGGGGCGGCGGCCCCGGACGCGGCTCATCCGCCTCCATCGTCGCGGCCGGCGGCTCCTCTTCGGCACTCTGCGCCGACAGAGCCTGCGGATGGGCCAGAAAGATCAACCCGAGCAGCAAGGCGGGCAAGGGTTTCATCGTGTCCCCCCTGAAATGCGGACCGATCAACCTTGAGCTTGGACTTTTCGTTCCCGAGGCTTCGCCCCTCGATGACGCCTCTGACTGCGGGCTTCACCGCAGCACGCATTTCGGATGCAACGGTTGAAGACCGGACGACGTTCTGGCCTTCGACCCGGATCGACCGGGCGTTTTGGGAGCAGATCATGCTGGTACGTTTTGGGCTGGGCGCCGCACTGACCGTAATGGCCGGGAGTGCCGCGTTCGCCGCTCCCATGTCGGACGAGGACAAGGCCGTCCTCCAGCAGCAATGCGCCGGTGATTTCACGACCTTCTGCGCCGGCCTTCCGCCGGAGGACGGCCCGGAGACGCAGGCCTGCTTCCAGAAGAACATGTCGCAGCTGTCTCCCGGCTGCCAGAGCGCGATCAAGGCCTACAAGAAGAAGGGCTGACCGCCGGAGCGAAAGGCGGCTTCCGGCCCGCCCGAGCGATGGTCGGCGGGATCCGGTTCCTGCCGACCGAGCCTGCTGGACCCTTGGTTCCCTGGGCTCGCCGCGCCGCCGATCGCCCGCTACGAGCGGGCCGCGCGGCGGCGGGCTCCGACGGCCAGCAGGCGGTCGAGGGCCACCATCGCCCAGCCGACCGCGAGGAAGGCCACCGCAATCGGGCCGGCATAGGCCGCGACCGGTCCCCAGCCGATCCTGCCCACGTCGAGGAACGGGTAGGGATAGCGCGCGTCGTAGGCGCCCCGGATCAGGGTGTAGCCGAGATAGGCGAGCGGGTAGGCGGCGAAGAGCAGCGGGTCGCGCGGCGAGAGGCGGCCCTTCGGCACCAGGGCGAGCCAGAACAGCGGTACCAGCACCGGCAGGGCCTGATGCAGGAGGATGTCGCCGACGAGGTCGCCGCCGCGCAGTTCCCGCACCCGGTAGAGGAGCAGCCGCTGGACGAGGCCGACCAGCAGCGTCGCCAGGGCCGCTCCGGCGACGAGCCGGGGGCGGGCCAGCGCCGGCAGGCCCAGCGCGATCCCGCCGAACAGGATTGCGACGGCGATCCCGGTCAGATTCGTGAAGTAGGCGACCATGATCCAGGCCGCGAGCGGTGCCGAACCGGTGCGGCCGAACACGGCGGTGAAGCCGGCACCGACGCCGATGGCGGCGCAGAGCGCGATCAGGGCGGCGGCGAGGCGGACGAATCGAGCGTTCATCGCGAAGGGGCAGATTTCGGCAGCGGAGCGCTTCGTTTGGCGCGAAATCGCGACCATGGCGTGACGCGCCTTGACAGGCGTCGGCCCGTGCCGGAGGCCGGGCCGTGCTGCTCGACCTCCTTCATCTTCTGACCACGCCCGCACCGCGCGCCCAGCGCCGGCTCGGCTACCTGCGCGACAGCATCTGGCTGCTGTCGCGGGCACGCCGCTGCCGAGCCGCCTGGGCGCCGCATCTCGAAGCGAGCCGGGCGACCATGCGCGCGGCCATCGCGGCGACGGCAGTGCGCGACACCGCCGTGGTTCTGGGCTCTGGCAATCTCGACGATGTGCCCCTCGATTGTCTCGCGAAAGCCTTCCGGCGGGTGGTGCTGGTCGATGCCGTACATCTGCGGCCCGCCCTGCGCCGGATGCGGATCTACGCCAATGTCGAGCCGCTGACGGCGGATCTGAGCGGCGCGATGGCCCTGCTGACGGGACGGGCGGCCGACCTCGACCCGCGGCTTCCACCCATCTGCGCCGCACCCGAGACCGGCCTCGTGATCTCGGCCAACCTCCTCTCGCAGTTGCCGATCCGGCCGGTCGCACGCCTCGAGGCGTCGCGGCGACCCATCGGTCGGTGGACGCGAGAGGACGGCGACGCCTTCGGCCGGCGGATCGTGGAGGGGCATCTGGCGGCGCTCGCCGGGCTCTCGGCCCGGATCTGCCTCGTGACCGACCTCGACGAGACCGAGGAGGACCGGCAAGGCCGGGTGCATGCGCAGCACGACCTGCTCTACGGCGTCCGGCTGCGAACGCCCGAGCGGACCTGGACCTGGGAACTCGCGCCCTTCGGCGAAACCGCCCGCCAGCGCCGCCTGATCCACTGCGTCGCCGGGTTTTCGCACTGGCGGCCGTGAGGCGGTCGCCGTTTCAGGCGAGGCCTTCGGGGAAGCAAGTCTCAGCGGAAAATAAGGAAAAGAATGCAAGAGCCAGGCTGTCCGACAGGACGGGAAGTTTTATCTGACGTCATCACGCCGATCATCACCGTATTACGGGATGATTGTGAATGACGTTCAGTAAAAGCAGAAAACAAATCCGGGAGATTTTTGCACGATGCGCCGCCACTTCGCCCCGCTTCTCGTCGCACTCCTGCTGCCGGGGGCCGCGCAGGCCCTGTCGATGACGGATACGCTGGAGGCGTGGCGGCAGAGTTCGGCCATGGACCGGCTGCAGCTGGCGAGCCGCTTCGGCAAGTCCTTCGTCTTGGTCAACGAGAGCTTCACCGCGGGCTACTTCGTCAAATGCATCGATGAGGTGGCGGGCTACCCGAACGCGCAGAAGGCCAAGATCGAGGATGCGGTCCGCGAATGCGTCGCCTCGCAGCTGCGCGCGAGCGGGCAATCGGCGGAATAGGATCTCGCCGCCTCACGCCGCCAGGGCGTTCGCCCGCCGCAGATCCTCGACGAAGGCTTGGTAGGCCATCGCCTTGGCCTCCTCGTCGGGAAGGCGCAGCAGGTAGGAGGGGTGGACCGTGATGAAGCCCTCGAAGCCCTTGTGAAAATCGGCCGGGCCGCGGGCGCGTGTGATCGGGATCTGCTTGCCCGTGAGCGCCAGAACCGCGGTCGCGCCGAGGGCCACCACGAGCTTCGGGCCGACGAAATCGAGTTCCCGGTCGAGCCACCAGCGGTAATGGCTCACCTCGCCCGCCGTCGGCTTCTCGTGGATGCGGCGCTTGCCGCGAAGCGTGAACTTGAAATGCTTGACCGCATTCGTGAGGTAGGCCTCGCGCCGGTCGATGCCCGCCTCTTCCAGCGCCCGGGAGAGCAACTGTCCCGCCGGACCGACGAAGGGGCGGCCCTGCCGGTCCTCCTGATCGCCCGGCTGCTCGCCGACGAAGGCGATGCGCGCGCCGACCGGCCCCTCGCCGAGCACCGCCTGGGTCGCCCCCGGCACCAGCGGCTCGGAGCGGGCGATGACCGCGTTCAGGGCTTCGAGCGAATCCGGCTCGTCCTGGGCCATCTTCGCCACGGCGCGGACGGGATCGCGCTTCACCGGCATGGTCGGCTCCTTCTCGATCATCGCCTGCGCGCGGGCGCTCGCGGCCCGCACCAGGGCGGGAATCGCCGCCGTCTCGGGCATGTTCCGCCAGTACTTGCGGGGCATCTCGGCGCGCATGGCGTCGAGGTTGAGCCGGGCCGGATTGAAGGTGCTCTCGTAATAGTCGCGCCAGCCCGCCTCGAAGCCGTCGCCCTCGGGCACGTCCTCGCGCCGGCCCGGCGGGCCGAAGGTGAGCGCGCCGTTCCAATGCACCGACCCCTCCGGCGTGAGGATCGACCAGGTCAGCCCGCGGAAGCGATCCACGAAGAACGGCGCGGCCGCCCCCAGGATGTGATGGTCGGGCTCGAACCATGCCACGAAGCGCTCTGGCCCCTTGCCGGGCATCCGGCGGAAGCGCAGGAAGGCGTGCATCTTGTGCAGGTCGCGACCGATCGCCTTGCGCATCCGGTGGAGGCGGTGGACGAGCGGGTCGCTGGCGACCTCCATCAGCGCGCGCTCGCCCTGCACGACGCGCCAGATGAGGGCGTAGAGCAGGCCGTAGCGCTCGGGATCGCGGTGGGGCACCACCATCGTGATCATCTCGGTCACCGCGCGGGGCAGCGCCAGCGGCGGGGCTTCCGCGAGAGCCGTATCGGTCCCGAACAGGCTCGGGGCTTCCGTCTGCCAGACGACGGTTTCCGGAGGCGCGTTCGCGGCGATGAGACGGCGGGCCGCCGCGCGGAAGCCGGCGAGGTCCGCGCCGGGAGCGAGGCTGACGACGTGGATGCCACCACCGCCGAAATCCCCTCCCCCCTCGGCGGGAGAGGGTGGCCCCTGCGTCAGCAGGGGTCGGGAGCGGGGAGCGCCGGTTCCGGAGAGTGCGGAGCCGGCCCCTCTCCCGCCCGCTGGGCGGGCACCCTCCCCCGCGGAGGGGGGAGGGCCGAGGTGCGCGAGCGCCTTCATCAGAACAGACTCAACTGTTCCGCCGGCTCGGCGAGCTTCGCCCGCAGGTCGAGCCGGTCGGTCAGGGTAGTCGGCCGGAAATCCTCGGCGATCAGGAAGGGGCGCGCACGCTTGAGCCCGGAGGTCAGCCGGGCCACGTCGTCGAGGCGTAGGCGGCCGTGGCGGCGCGCCTTGACGATCGCATCGACCGCCCGCGCGCCCAACCCCGGCACCCGCAGCAGCATCTCCCGCTCGGCCCGGTTCACATCGACCGGGAAGCGGTGGCGGTTCTTCAGGGCCCAGGCGAGCTTGGGGTCGATGTCGAGGGAGAACATCCCGTCCTCGGCGGCCCCGGCCACGTCGTCGGGCGAGAACTCGTAGTACCGGATCAGCCAGTCGGCCTGATAAAGCCGATGCTCCCGGCGCAGGGGCGGCGCCTGCGGCGGCAGATTGGCGGAGGCGTCGGGGATCGGGCTGAAGGCGGAGTAGTAGACCCGCTTGAGGCCGTAGCTGCCGTAGAGCAGTGCAGACTTTCGGATCAGGGCCTCGTCGGTGGTGGCGTCCGCGCCCACGATCACCTGCGTCGATTGCCCCGCGGGCGAGAAGCGGCGGCGCTCCTCCTTGGCCTGGACGATGCGCTCGCCGATCTGGCCCATCGCGCTCTCGATGGCCGCGCCGTCCTTTTCCGGCGCGAGGCGGTTCAAACTCGCCTCGGTCGGCAGCTCGATGTTGATGGAGAGCCGGTCGGCGTAGAGACCCGCCTCCTCGATCAGCCAGGGGCTCGCCTCGGGAATCGACTTGAGATGGATGTAGCCGCGAAAGCCGTGCTCGCGCCGGAGCTTCTTAGCCACGCGGGTCAGCATCTCCATCGTGTAATCGGGCGAGCGGATGATGCCCGAGGAGAGGAACAATCCCTCGATGTAGTTGCGCTTGTAGAACTCGATTGTGAGCGTCACGACCTCTTCGACGGAGAAGCGCGCTCGGGCCACGTTCGAGGAGCGCCGGTTCACGCAATAGGCACAGTCGAACAGGCAGTAGTTGGTCAGCAGAATCTTCAGCAGCGAGACGCAGCGCCCGTCCGGCGTGTAGGCGTGGCAGATCCCCGCCCCCGTGGTCGAGCCGAGCCCGTCCGCCCCGGCCTTGCGCTTGGGCGCACCGGAGGACGCGCAGGAGGCGTCGTATTTGGCGGCATCCGCGAGGATGCGCAGCTTGCGCGCGAGCTTCTCGTCCATCGAACGGAAGATGAACACACCCGCGCCGGGATCAATGCGGCGCGTTGGCTTGCGCACCGGAAAGCGATGGTCCGGATGGCGGCTCCCCGCCCTTGCGAGGTGGAGCCTAAGCAATCCAGGGCGCCGTCTTCCCTGGACAGGGCGCGCCATCCGAATTGCTTCGCTTGCACGCGCAACGACGGCGGAGAATGGCTTGGAAGCCGGTCCTCCGCCGAAAACAAGGCGACCGGCCTCAGCCCTGGGCGAGCGTCTTGTCCAGGGTGATCTCGGCGTTGAGCACCTTTGAGATCGGGCAACCCTTCTCGGCGTTGCCGGCCAGCTCGTCGAACTTGGCCTGGTCGATCCCCGGGATCACGGCCTTCAGGGTGAGGGCCGACTTGGTCACCTTGAAGCCGTCGCCGTCCTGAACCAGCGTGACGACCGCCTTGGTGTCGAGGGAGGTCGCCTTGAGGCCGGCGGACTGGAGCTGGAAGGCCAGCGCCATGGTGAAACAGCTGGCATGGGCCGCCGCGATCAACTCTTCCGGGTTGGTGCCCGGCTCGTTCTCGAAGCGGGTGTTGAAGCCGTAGGGGTTGTTCGAGAGCACGCCCGACTGGGTCGTGATCTGGCCCTTGCCGGTCTTGCCGTCGCCTTCCCAGTGGGCGCTCGCGTGGCGGTCGGTCATGCCTGTCGTCCTCGTCCATCGTCGGCGGAGGATGCTCCGCGTCGGGCGCGAGTTGGGGCGACGGGCGAGCAAGTCGAGGGCTCGCCCTCAACTTTCGTCGGAGGATGTCTCGTCCGCGTCCGCCTCGCTCTCGATCACATTTTTGGCAAGGGCGTAGGAGAAGCCCGCCCGCGCCATGGCGGCGAGATCGCGCTCGCGGTGGAGGGGGCGAGCCTCGGTAAGGCGGTAGGGGCCCAGCCGACGGCGGCGGGCATAGGCCCAGGCCGCCTTCCGCTCGGTCTCGGCCGCGCCGTCCTCGGTCCCGGTCGCTTCCTCTTCCTCGTCGGCGAGCGCCGCCGCGATCGTGCCGGCATCGATCCCCTTGGCGGCGAGCCGCGCCTGGGCCTGCCGGGTCGAGGTGCCGCGCCGCCTCAGGCCGCGCAGGCGGGCGGCGGCGAAGCGGGCATCGTCGACGAGGCCGGCGCGCTGGGTGCGGGCGACCGTCTCCTCGATCAGCCCGGCATGCTCGGCCGGATCCTCCTCGCGCGAGCGGCAGCGGCGCTGGACGCGGCGGGCGAGCACCCGGCGCAGCATCTCGGACGAGGCGCCGTAGCGGTCGAGATAATGCACCGCCACCCGCTCCAGCCATGCGGCGGTGACGGGCGGTTCGGGCCTTGCTTCACGGGTGGGTGAACCGTTGCGCACAATCATCCGTTCTTCACGATCCGGACAGGTTTTCAATTCATGAATCTTGGATGGAGCACACGCGATTTCGAGGTCTTCGTCGCCGTTTGGCGACCGTCCTCATGAGGCGCGAATGGCTGTACGTGCTGATGGCCCTCGGCTTCGCGGCCGTGGCCGGACTCGTCGTCGCCCTGTCGCGCCCCTCTCTGCTGACCGTGGCGGTGGGTCCGCGCGACGGCGTGGAAGCGGCCCTGATCGAGACCTATGCCCGGGCATTGAACCGCAATCACGAGGATGTGCGGCTTCAGGTCGTGCCGTTTGACGACGTGCGCGACAGCGCCGCCGCGCTCGAACAGGGACGCGCGGATCTGGCCGTGGTGCGGCCCGATGTGAAGCTGCCGGATAACGGCCTGACGCTCGCCATCCTCCACGACGAGGCGCTGATCGTCGCGACCCCCGAGAGCACGGAGATCGAGAGCTTCTCCGATCTCTCGACCCGGCGCCTCGGCATCGTGGCGCGACACGACGCCGACCTGCCGGTGCTGACGAGCCTGCTCGACTTCTACGACTTTAAGGCGGCCTCCGAAGCGGAGGCGCTCGGCAGCGGCGCCCTCGCGGCCGGCCGCATCGGCCTCGTGCCGCTCAAGGCCAACGAGATCACCGCGGCGCTGGAGGGCAAGCGGGTCGATGCGGTGGCGATCATCGCCTCGCCCACCGCCAAGCCGGCTCAGGTGATGCTGCGGGCGGTCGAGGCCGCCTCGCCGGAGCGGAAGGTGACCCTCGTCAGCGTGCCGGACGGCAAGGCGATCGTGCAGCGCGTGCCGACGCTGCAGCCGGTCACGCTCGCGGCCGGCACCTTCGGCGGGCGGCCGAAGCGCCCGGAGGAGGATGTCGAGACGGTGGGCGTCTCCTACCGGCTGATGGCCCGGGGCGCGGTGAGCCGGGTCGCCGTGGCCTCGGTGGTGCAGCACCTGTTCGAGTGGCGCTCGCGGCTCGCCGCCGCCGCACCCGTGGCGCATCAGATGAAGCCGCCGGACTACGACACCACCGTCACCGCCACGAGCGCGCAGCTGCCCAACCATCCCGGCGCGGTGGACTATTTCGAGCGCGAGCAGCAGACCTTCCTCGACCGCTACGAGGACTGGATCTACCTGTTTGCCTTCTTCGGCGGCACGCTCGGCTCCGGCGTGGCCTGGCTCGGCCAGCGGCTCGCCCGCAAGCGGCGCGAGCGCATCGACGTCATCCTCGACCGCCTGCTCGACATCCTGGCGGAGGCCCGCGAGGCACCCTCGGCCGCCGCCCTCGACGCGCTCACCCGCGAGACCGACGGGCTGATCGCAGACGTGGTGCGCCACGCGCGCGAGCGCAGCATCGATTCGCGCATGATCAGCGCGCTGATCCTCGCCATCGACGCGGTGAGCGGCGCGCTCGACGACGGCCGACGGGCCTTCGAGCCGGGCGCCGACCCGGGCGCGGGCGGCCGGACCCGCACGGCGCGGCTGCTGTCGCTGAGCCTGCCCGCGGCGGAGTAGGCTAGCCCACTCCGACCGGATGCTTCACCACGTGCGGCGTGCGCAGGGTGACCAGCTCCTCGCCGAGCGTCGGATGCACGGCGATGGTGCGGTCGAAATCGGCCTTGGTGGCGCCCATGGTCACGGCGATGCCGACCGCCTGGATGATCTCGCCCGCATCCGCCCCGAGCACGTGGACGCCGACCACCCGATCGCTGCCGCGGTCCACCAGAAGCTTCATGATGACCCGCTCGTCGCGACCCGAGAGCGTGGCCTTCATCGGGCGGAAGCTCGCCTTGTAGACGTCGATGGCCTCGTAGCAACGCCGGGCCACGTCCTCGTTGTGGCCGATCACGCCGATCTCCGGCGTCGAGAACACGGCGGTCGCGATCAGGCGATGATCGACGCACCAGCGCTTGCTGCCGAACACCGTGTCGGCGAAGGCGTGGCCCTCGCGGATCGCGATGGGGGTGAGCGCCGCCCGGCCGTTCACGTCGCCGACCGCGTAGATCGAAGGCACCTTGGTGCGGGAATCCGCCTCGACGGGAATCGCCCCCCGGGCGTCGAGCTCGATGCCGACCCGCTCCAGTCCGAGACCGGCGACGTTGGGGCGCCGGCCGGTCGCCACCAGCACGCAATCGACGACGAGGCTCTCGCCGTCGTTCAGGGTTGCACGGATGGCGCTGCCCTCGCGCTCCAGGCGCTCGACGGTACGCTCCAGGCGCAGGTCCATGCGCTTGGCATAGGCCTCGCCCAAAGCCTCGGCGATCTCGGCGTCGAAGCCGCGCAGGAGGCTCCTTCCGCGGTGGAGCAGTGTCGTCTTCGAGCCGAGGCCGGCGAAGACGCCCGCGAATTCCACGGCGATGTAGCCGCCGCCGACCACGAGGATGCGCTCGGGCTGGCGCTCCAGCTCGAACACGCCGTTCGAATCGATGGCGAGTTCCGCACCGGGGATCAGCGGCTCGCGCACCGGCGTCGCGCCGGTGGCGATCAGGATGTACCGAGCCCGGACCGTGCGGTCGGCCTTCACGAGGCGAACCGTGTGCGGGTCCTCGATCACCGCGCGGTCGGCCACGACCTCGACGCCGGCTCCCGCGAGGTTGCGCCCGTAGATGCCCTCGAGCCGCGTCACCTCGGCGTCGCGGGCGCACTTCAGAGCCGCCCAGTCGAAGCGCGGGGGCTCCACGTGCCAGCCGAAGCCTTCAGCGTCCTCGAACTCGTCACGAAAGCGGCCGGCATAGACCATCAGCTTTTTCGGCACGCAGCCGCGGATCACGCAGGTGCCGCCGACCCGGTACTCCTCGGCGAGCATCACCCGAGCGCCGTGGCCGGCGGCGATGCGCGCCGCCCGTACCCCGCCCGAGCCGCCGCCGATCACGAACAGGTCGACGTCGAAGGGCTCGCTCATCGGTGTCTCGCTCATGTCTTGTCGCCGTGCGTCGGCGCGCGCGCGAAGGAGCCCGCCCGCAGCCATGTGATGGCGGCTCCGCAGCCCGCCGTCCACCATCCCTGCCACGCCCCGTGCTCGACGAACATCACCGCCACCGCCGCCCCGCCGAGCCCGAGGGACGCGGCGAACAGGAGCCGCGGCAGGGCCGCCGCGGCCCGCAGGGCGAGGAAGGCGACGAGGGCCGCCAGCACCGCGCCGACGAGGCCGAGTTCGGCCCAGATCTGGAGGAAGCTGTTGTGCGGGTGGCCGACGGCGAGCATCGCCCGCATCTCCGGTTCCAGCACCCGCGCCGCCGGCACCTCGGCGAAACGTGCCGAGACGCCGTAGCCGGAACCGATCCAGGGAGCCTGGGCCACCGCCCCCCCGAAGCTCTGGGCGATGGCGACGCGGGCCCGCGACGAACTCTGCGTCAGCCGGGCATGGGCCGCCTCCGGCATGAACCGGTCGAGCACGTCGCCCTCGACCGGTGCCAGGGCGAAGGCGAGGCCGAGGACGAGGGCCATCAGCCCCACGGCGGCCCGCCGGGGCAGCAGGCGCGCCGCGCCGAAGGCGACGACACCCGCGAGAAGCCCGAGAGTCGCGGCGCCGCTGATCGAGCGCAGGATCGCGAAGGCTGCGACCGCGAGAAGGGCGAGGGCCGCGAGCCGGTGCCCCCGCAATGCCAGGAGGGCGGCGAGCGGGCCGGCCAGCAGCAGCACGGTCAGCAGCGGGCGGTTGAACATGAACAGCGCCGCGCGCTGCCCGAGCCAGAGCTGCGGCGCGAGGCCGAGGGCGAGGCTCGTCGCCATGAAGAGGCAGGCAATTGCGAGCAGGATCGCGGCGAGCGGCAGAGCCCAGGGCGGGAGCCGCGACGGCGCGAGCCGGGCGAGGACGGCGGCGGCAACGAGCGTCGGCAGGAACTCGCCCAGAACGCGCGCGCCCAGGGCCGGGTACGGGCTCCAGGCGAGCGAGAGGGCAGACCATCCGAGGAAGGCCAGGGCCGCGAGGCCGAGCGGCGCGCGCAGGGGAGCGAGCAATTCGCTCAGGAGACGCTCGCGATGCCCGGCCAAGGCCCCGCCCAGGAACAGCAGGGCCGCGATGCCGACGAGGAGCGGGCTCGAGCGGTTGGCCAGCGCCATCGCCGGCGCCACCAGGGCGAGGGCGACGGCGCCGGCGGCGTTGAGGCGCGCCGCGGCGGCGCGGCCGGCGATCACTGGAGCTGGTGGCCGCGCTTGCCCATCTCGGCGCGGGTGCGGACCATGACGTATTCCGAGACCTCCTGGGTCCAGTCCTGCATCGCGCCGACCATCTCGTCGAGCATCTGCGGCTGGGTCTCGACGTAGCGCTTGCCCGCGGGCGAACGGAAGAAGGCGACGATGTCCTTCAACTCGGCCTCGGTCAGGCGCTTGGCGTAGATCCGCGCGGCGGTGTCGATGAGCCGCTGCTTCTGCAGGGCCATCTCCGGGTCGAGGCTCTTGAGCACCTCGTCCAGGTCCTTGGCGAGGTCGGGGCGCGTCACCGCGTTCTTGCGGATCTGCTCGGCCATGGTCGGGATGATCGAGTCGAAGGAGCGGGCGATGCCCGAACTCAGCATCACCTCCCGGGCGAGCGCGAGGTGGGAGGGGGTGACGTCCGGATCGGGCGACGCGGCGGGCGGCGGAGCCGTGCCGGGCTTGGCGGTGGGCTTGGCCGCGGCGGCCGGGGGCTTGGCGCCGGACGGCTGCTGGGCGGAGGCCATCGGCACGAGGACGGCCTGGGACAGCAATGCCGCGAGAACAGGGCCGCCCAGGGCGGCGAAACGGGGAAACATGCGGGAGAGGCTCCGGGGGATGAGGGGACCGGGAGGAAGATTCAAAGGTCGCCGAGGACGCTGACCACGGCCTCGGCGCCCGAGGCTTCGGCGAGGATGGCCGCGCTGGCGATGCCGAGGAACAGGCCGTGCTCGACCACGCCCGGCACCGCCCAGAGCCGGGCCGACAGCCCTTCCGGATCGGGGATGCGGCCGAGCCGCAGGTCGAGGATGGCGTGGCCGCCATCGGTGCGCAGCGCCTCGCCGGAGGCGTCGCGCCGCAGCACGACCTCGCCCGCGCAGCCCGCCCGCGCCACGGCCGCCTCGACGGCCAGCGTGGTGGCGCGCAGGCCGAACAGGTTCACCTCGACCGGCAGCGGGAAGGCGCCCAGCGTCTCGACCCGCTTGGCGGCGTCGGCGATCACCACCATGCGGCGGCTCGCCATGGCCACGATCTTCTCGCGCAGCAGCGCGGCACCGCCGCCCTTGATCAAGCGCAGGCTGCCGTCGACCTCGTCCGCCCCGTCGATGGTGAGGTCGAGTTCGGGCAGCTCGTCGA
The DNA here is from genome assembly GCF_003201865.1 of Methylobacterium sp. B4. Taxonomy (GTDB): domain Bacteria; phylum Pseudomonadota; class Alphaproteobacteria; order Rhizobiales; family Beijerinckiaceae; genus Methylobacterium. The sequence continues at coordinate 139,026 of NZ_QJJJ01000005.1, forward strand.
GCGTCGCGAGCCGGATGCCCTCGCGCTCGCAGGCGATGCGGGTCGCCTCGGAGGTCGGCACGCCGACCACGTCGAGCCCCGCGCGCACGCGTTCGCCCAGCAGGGCGATGAAGGCCGCCGCTGTGCTGCCCGTGCCGATGCCGAGACGCATTCCCGGCTCGACCAGGGTGAGCGCGCGTGAGGCCGCCGCCCGTCTCAGATCCGGCCCACTCACGAAACGACCTCACGAATCGGGTTCATCGGCTGCATCGCACCGTCGGATCTGGCTCGATGGGGGTGGGCAGGCCCTAGCACGGCTCCCCGCCGCGGCAAAAGCCGGCGGCGTGACGCCGCGACCGCGTCGTCGCCGCCCTTCGCGCCGGCCTCCGTCTCAGGGGCGGGTGCCCTGCGGCGGCGTGGCGCTCGGTCCGGCGCGGCCCGGCGCCGGTCCGGTGGCGGCGGCCCCCGCCCCGCTGGCGGTGCCGGCCGGAGGCGGCCCGGCCTGCTCGGTGCAGACCACCAGTTCCTGGCGGATCTGCACGTAGCAGGCGCTGGTCTCGCCGGTGCGGTAATTGACCCGGTAGATCCCCGATTCGCGGGCATGGCGCGAGGCGATCAGCCCGTACTCCCCGGCCGGCTGCGGCCCGGCGCCCTCCCCGGCGGCGAAGCAGAGGGTGACGCCGACGCTGTCGTCCCGAAGGCCGTACTGGCAGGAGGTGACTTCGCCTGTAGCGCGGTCGATCCGGTAGATCCGGTTCAGGTCGACCGCGGGCGCCGCCACGAATTCGTAGGAGCCGGCGGCACGGGCCGCCTGCGGCAGGCCGACCAATGCCGCGAGCGCCGCGCAGGCGGACAGACGCAGGAGGGAGGAAACCAGTAGGCGCGCGTTGAGGCTCATGGGGCGGCGTTTCGTCTCTTGCGGGGGAAGCAGGGCGCGAGGCGGTGTTCGAGCGACGATCAAGCACCCGCTCCGTGGCGGAGCTTGGGCGAGGAAGCAATCCGGGTAACAGGGCAACAGGTGGTGACCGACGCTAACCTGGAGTCAACCGCCGGGGTTGATCGTGGGGGAGACGAACGCTAGCCAGCTTGACAGTGGAACGCAGCCGGGATGCCGATGAACGCCCATAGCCCCCTTCCGCCCGGCGCTCCGTCCTCCGGCTCCATCGTTGTGTTCGATCTCGACGGGACGCTCGCCGAGACCGCGGGCGACCTGATCGGCACCCTCAACGTTATCCTCGCCCGCGAGGGCCACGCCGCCCTTCCGCTGGAGCAGGCCCGCGACCTCCTCGGCGCGGGCGCCCGCGCGCTGATCCAGCGCGGCTTCGCCGTGGCCGGCGCGAGCCTGACGCCGGAGCGGCTGGAGACGCTGTTCCAGGATTTCCTGGCCTATTACGGCGACCATCTCACCGACAATTCCACGCTCTTCCCCGGCGTGGTCGAGGCTCTCGACCGGCTGGAGTCGGAGGGCTTCCGCCTCGCGATCTGCACGAACAAGATGGAATCCCACGCGGTCGCCCTGCTCGACGCGCTCGGCATCGGCCACCGCTTCCGCACCATCGTCGGCAAGGACACCTTCGCCTTCTCGAAGCCCGACCCGCGCCACATCACCGCGACCGTCGAGCGCGCCGGGGGCGATCCGACCCAGGCCGTGATGGTGGGCGATTCGAAGGCCGACGTGGCCGCGGCCCAGGCGGCGGGCATTCCCGTGGTCGGCGTCACCTTCGGCTATACGCCCGTGCCGATGCGCGACCTCGCGCCCGATTGGGTGATCGAGCATTTCGACGAATTGCCCGGGGCGGTGGCCGCCCTCGTCCCGCTCGCGGCGGTGAAGCCCGCCGCCTGAGCACCAGCCAGGCTTGCACGAAGATCCGTGTCGCGCCACTGAGCGCGGCACGCGGGGGCCACGGCGGTCCCGGACCAAGCGGCGCGAGAGACAGACCGGCGACATGAGCGACACGGGGACCTTCGACCTCACGCTGGAGCGCATCGCGCTGATCCGGCGGATGGCGGTGGCGTGGAACGGCACCGAGGCCGGCGCGCCGATGATCCATCCGGACGCGCCCTACGGCAGCACCGACCGCGACGGCGACATCTTCAACGTCACCGGCGACGACGAGGGCGCGGACGAGGAGCACCGGGCCATGGGCGACGCGCTCGCGGTCTTCCTGCAGAACGCCGTGCTGAAGCCGGGCCGCTACCAGTACCACAACCCGCTGGCCAAGCTCGCTTCGGCGGATGTCTTCGACGTGTTCCGCGACGAGGACACGGGCGAGACGCCCGAGCACATCACCTTCGAGGTGACCGACGAGCACCTGCGGCTGCTGCCGCGTCTCAGCCTCGAATGGGACGACGAGGCCGACGTGCCGAGCGTCGATCCGAAGCGGCCCTACGGCGCCATGACCTGGTACACCGTCGAGATGGCCGTCCATCTCGGCGAGCCGCCCGAGAAGGATGCCGACGGCCGGGCGATCCTCTCGGACGAGCAGGAGAGCCGCCTGGAGCGGCTGCACCGGGAGATGCAGCCGGCGATGCAGATCTTCCTGCGCTACGGCGATCTCGGGCCGGGGCCGTTTCGCCGGCCCGAGGGCACGATCGGCTCACAGCCGGCCTGACGCCTGGGAGGAACAGGGATGGCATCGAAGCGCCGGCTGACGGCAACCTTGGGCCTCGTCGCCCTCGCGACGGCCGGGGCGCTGCCGGCCCGGGGCAACGACAGCGCCGCGGCGCTCGATGCCGGCGGCCTCGTGCTGGTGCGCGATCCCGAGATCGCCCTGGAGAGCGAGGATCTGCGCATCGGCCTCCGGCGCATCGATGTCGACTACGTCTTCCGTAATACCGGGCCGTCGGCGCGAACCGTGCGCGTCGCCTTCCCGCTGCCGCCCATCGACGGCGAGGAGCTCTCGCTCAGCGCGCTCTCGCTGCCCTTTCCCGACCGGGCGAACTTCGTCGGATTCACCGTGAGCGTGGACGGCCGCGCGATCGAGCCGGCGCTGGAGGAACGCGCCTTCCTCGGCACGCGCGAGGTCAGCGATACGCTGAAGCGCGACGGCCTGCCGCTCAACCCGCTGCGGCGGGACGACCTCGAAAAGGGTCTGAAGCGGCTCGCGCCCGCCGAGCTCGCGGCTTTGCACGGGGCCGGCCTGCTCTCCGAGGCGAGCGCGGACGCCGCCGCCCAGTGGCGCGGCGAGGCCAAGTTCCACTGGGAGCAGACCTTTCCCGCCGGGCAGGCGGTGCGCGTGTCCCACGGCTACGCGCCCGTGAAGGGCAACCACCTCGTCTCGGCCAAGGAAGCGGGCGAGCGGGGCTACCGCGAGCGCTACTGCCTGGACGATGCGGGGCTGGCCGGCATTCGGCGCCTCGGTGCGCGCAAGCCGGACGGCTACACCCGGGCGGTCGAGGTGCCCTACATCGTCACCACCGCCAGAAACTGGGCCGGCCGCATCGGCCGCTTCACCCTGACGGTGGACAAGGGCCGGCCCGACGCCCTCGTCAGCTTCTGCCGCACGGGCGTGCGCAAGACCGGGCCGACCACCTTCGTCTGGGAAGCGCGGGACTATCTGCCGGACGCCGACCTGCGGGTGCTCGTCGTCTCGAACGACGACGAGGCCCTCGACATCCGCTGAGCGGGACCGCGTCGGCGACCCCGCTCAGCGGATCGTGCCTTCAGCCCTCGCCCTTCTCGCTCGTCGAATGACATTAGCTGATAGCCAATAGCCAAGAACTCATGTCGAACGAGCCAAAAGGCGGCCTGAAGCGATTTCGCCGGATGATACAAGAATTTTTTCCAAGTGTTTCGGCCAAATTTACTGCTTTCGGTAATCGATATTACGATACGACCCAATTCAAGCCCGGAAAAATACATTTTCGATGATTGCATGCTCTTTCGATCATTGGATAGGCGGAACACCGCCCTTCCGCAATAATCCAGACGCAACCTGAAACAAATCTGGCACGTTTATACGTCCATCAGGTCGCTTTTCTGCCACTCCAATATTTAAAAGCGCCGTAATAAGACTCTCATATTCTGATCGATTATCCGTTCTGGTTCTATATAGTTCAACCGGTATCAAATAATCGTCTTTATTGGCAGCTTGTGCATCGAGTATTTTCTCAATGGTTTTTTTCTGCCTCCCGGCGCTCTATGAATGACTTAGCTTCATTGGGAGTTTGAAGATTTGCTAGAGGCTTGAGCACATCGTCAATCCATGCATAATCTTCTTTCAGCTGCTCAACTCGATTGAGGGAAGCTTGCTGAACACCCTTCTTGATTGCATCATACGCAAGTGGGGTCGATGATGAATTAGGAGTACTTCTAGCTGCCTCTCGAAGAGCAATAATAAAGCTTCGGAGGCTCACTCGGCCTCGAGCGTCAGCCAAATGCTTCGGGATCCAAGTGAATGGGTGGCCTTTTTTCGATCCAGCGCCCATCATATCGCCAGAGATCATTTCAAAGATTTTTTTCTGAAGATTTTCATCTTCCATAAAAGCGTCTGGAATCTTCACAAGTCGCTCACCCGATGCGATTGATATCCTTACATCGCTAACGCTGTGAGCCATTTTGGCAAAAGGCGCCCTAGTGTCAGAGCTATGCAGAAACCAATGCCAAACAAACCCGTATAAATCTCTGGACGACCACTGTAGCAGTGTAATATTTTGTCGCAGCTTCGACCCGTCGCGAATAGCCCAGATTTCACGATCGCCGTCCATGTCAGGCCGAAGAAATATATTCATTCCGAAGTTACTATAGCTGCGCATCTCAAGAGCAACTGATAACAGCGCCTTCACAAGGGCTCGGATAGTTGACCAATCCTGCCCAAGCCTATCCAAAGCATCAAATATAATTAGATGTCTTCTTTTTGAATTGACCAGATCTTGATGGGCCGAATTTAATACTTTTTCTTCTTCTTCAGAATTAGAAGTAATCCACTCAACCCGATTCCTCCAAGACAAATCAGACCATCCTGTTGGCAAATATTTATTGCCTACAGCATGCGCCAAAACTGCACGCCATATAAGTTCGGGCTGAATCCCTAAGTCGATCAGAGATTTGAGAGTGCGACTCGAAGGATACTCCGGACGACCGATATCTTCGGCAAAACCTAAAGAGACATCCCAAGTTTCAAGGTGCAACTCTGGATACATTTGTCGAATAGCAGTTCGGGAAGCATTATCCCGAAGCACGCTTGACCAAAAGCTTTTTCCTACACCACGATCGCCGACAACAAGTTCACGGGTAGGATCTATAGCACCAGCATGGCTTTTTGCTGTAAAAATTGATCGAAGGTCGGGCGTCGACGTTGCTGTCTGCGCTGCCACTTGGGGCAGCGTCTTAAGACCATCACGTATAAGCCCGACCGTCGCATTCATTGATGTCCCCACTCAACAACCTGGACGTTACTCATCGCACCATTTCGCTCGCTGCGCCAGGGTGCGCAGCCGCAGCGCGTTGAGCTTGATGAAGCCCGCCGCGTCCCGGTGATCGTAGGCGACGGCGCCCTCCTCGAAGGTGACGAGGTCCTGGTCGTAGAGCGAGTGGGGACTTGTCCGGCCGATGACGTGGACGCCGCCCTTGTAGAGCTTGAGCCGCACGCTGCCGGTGACCTTCTCCTGGCTCTTGTCGATCAGCGCCTGGAGCATCTCGCGTTCGGGCGAGAACCAGAAGCCGTTATAGATCAGCTCCGCGTATTGCGGCATGAGCTGGTCCTTGAGGTGGGCCGCGCCGCGATCGAGCGTGATCGACTCGATGGCACGGTGGGCCGGCAGCAGGATGGTGCCGCCGGGCGTCTCGTACATGCCGCGGCTCTTCATGCCGACGAAGCGGTTCTCGACGAGATCGAGCCGTCCGATGCCGTTGGCCCGGCCGAGTTCGTTCAGCTTGGCCAGCAGCGTGGCGGGCGAGAGCGCCTCGCCGTCGATCGAAACCGCATCGCCGCGCTCGAAGCCGATGGTGATGACGGTCGGCTGGTCCGGCGCTTCCTCGGGCGAGAGGGTGCGGGAATAGACGTAGTCCGGCACTTCCACGGCCGGATCCTCCAGCACCTTGCCCTCCGAGGAGGCGTGCAGGAGGTTGGCGTCGACCGAGAACGGGCTCTCGCCGCGCTTGTCCTTGGCGATCGGGATCTGATGCTGCTCGGCGAAGGCGATGAGTTGCTCGCGGGAACGCAGGTCCCACTCGCGCCAGGGGGCGATCACCGTCACGTCGGGCTTGAGGGCGTAGTAGCCGAGTTCGAACCGGACCTGATCGTTGCCCTTGCCGGTGGCGCCGTGGCAGACCGCGTCGGCCCCGACCCGTTCGGCGATCTCGATCTGCTTCTTGGCGATGAGCGGCCGGGCGATCGAGGTGCCGAGCAGGTAGACGCCCTCGTAGACGGCGTTGGCGCGGAACATCGGAAAGACGTAGTCGCGCACGAATTCCTCGCGCAGGTCCTCGATGTAGATGTTTTCCGGCTTGATGCCGAGCAGCTCGGCCTTCTTCCGGGCCGGCTCCAGCTCCTCGCCCTGGCCGAGATCGGCGGTGAACGTCACCACCTCGCAGCCGTAGGTGGTCTGGAGCCACTTCAGGATGATCGAGGTGTCGAGGCCGCCGGAATAGGCGAGGACGACCTTCTTGACGGGCTTGTTCGGGCTGGCGTCGGATTTCGCGTCGGACATGGCTTCGGGCCTGGAAAACGGGTGGGTGGGCCGGGCGGCCGGGCTGAGGCGGCTTAACAGCGAGGCCGCGCGCCGCGCAACCGCGACGCCACACGGAGGTTAGGAACCGCAGGCATGTCATCACGCGGCGCAGGGACGCCTTGCGACGGCGGCCGGCGCGACCCACGATGATCACACCCCATGCCGGAGAGTCGACGGATGCAGCGGCAGCCGACCCTGGAATTCTGGTACGAGTTCGCCTCGTCCTATTCCTACCTTGCCGCGATGCGGATCGAGGCGCTGGCGGCGGAGGCCGGCGTGGCCCTGCGCTGGCGGCCCTTCCTGCTCGGACCGATCTTCGCCGCGCAGGGCTGGAACAACTCCCCCTTCAACCTCTACCCGGCCAAGGGCCGCAACATGTGGCGCGACCTCGCGCGCGAGGCCGCCCGGCTCGGCCTTCCGGCGGTGACGCCTCCCAAGCCCTTTCCGCAGAACTCGCTGAGTGCCGCCCGCGTCGCGACCTACGGCGCCGACCAGGATTGGCTGATCCCCTTCACCAAGGCGGTGTTCGCGACGAGTTTCGCGAAGGGCGGCTCCATCGCCGAGCCCGCCGCGGTCGGTCGCATCCTCGATTCGCTCGGGCTCGACGGCACGCAGATCCTCAAGGCGGCGGCCTCCGAGACCAACAAGGGCCGCCTGAAGGTGGCCGGCGAGGAGGCACGCTCCCGCGGCATCTACGGTGCGCCGAGCTTCCTCACCGAGGACGGGGAGCTGTTCTGGGGCAACGACCGCCTGGAGCAGGCGCTGGCCTGGGCCGCCGGGGACCGGCCGGGCGGGGTGCGGTGAGAGGCTGACGCCGCGAGCCCGGGCTTTGTCCCAGCGAGGCCGAACCGTCATCGACTCGAGCCGGATGTGGGCGGGAGCCCGTCTCAGCCCGCGATCCGCACGAGCACGGGCCCCGTCCCGAGGCCGTCGAGCAGTTCCGTCATGGGCTGCGGCATGCCGATCAGGTAGCCCTGCACGTAGCGGCAGCCTTGGCGGCGCACGGCGTTCAGCTGCTCCGTGGTCTCGATCCCCTCGGCGATGCCGTCGAGCCCGAGGTTCTGGCAGAGATCGAGGATGGTGCTGACGACGCTGCGTCCGAGATCGGAATCGACGTCGGCCATGAAGCCGCGGTCGATCTTGATCCGGTCGAGCGGCAGGCGGTGGACGTAGTTGAGGCTCGAATAGCCCGTCCCGAAATCGTCCAGCGCGATCTTGATGCCGAGCGCACGAAGGAGCGTGATCGCCTGCCGCGCCCCTTCGAAGTCGCGCATCAGCGCCGTCTCCGTCAGTTCCAGCGTGATCCGCCGGGGATCGAGACGGCTCTGCCGCACGGCGGCGAGGATCGCGACGACGGTCTCGGACGAGGCGAGGTCGTGCGAGGAGAGGTTGAACGACAACCCGATCTCGGGCGGGAGCCGGGCCGCGTCGGCGAGCGCCTTGCGCAGGAGCAGCAACGTCACGGAGTGGATCATGCCGCAGCGCTCCGCCACGGCAATGAAGCGGTCGGGCGGAACGCGCCCGAGCTTCGGGCTCGTCCAGCGCGCCAGCGCCTCGACCGTGGTGATCCGATCCGTCACCGTGTCGAGGATCGGCTGGTAGTGCATCTCCATCTCGGCGGCGAGGTCCGCAGCCTGGAGCGCCGTCTCGACCGCGCGCTCGGCGCGGATCGCATCCTCGTGCTCCTGCGAGAACAGCGTCGTCGCCCCGCGCTTGCGCTCCTTCGAATGGTAGAGTGCGTAGTCGGCCCGGTCGAACAGCGCGTCCGCGGCGCGGCCCGCACTGGGATAGAGCGCGAGGCCCCCCGAGCATCCCGGCGCGACCTGCGTCTCGCCGAGTTGGATCGGCGCGTGCAGCGCCGAGCAGATCCGGCCGCAGAGTTCGGCCGCCTCGTCCGCAGAGGCAGCGGCGTGGATCAGCACGCCGAACTCGTCGCCGCCCAAGCGCGCGACCGTCACGCGGTCCGAGGCGAAGGTTCCGAGACGGCGCCCGGTCTCCTCCAGCACCCGGTCTCCGGCAGTGTGGCCGAACGTGTCGTTGATCGGCTTGAACCGGTCGAGATCGAAGATCGCGAGGGCGAAGGACGCGTCGGAGCCGGCCGAGGCGGCGATCAGCGCATCGAGGCGCTGGAAGAAGTAGCGCCGGTTGGGCAGCCCGGTCAGGCTATCGGTATGCGCCAGGCGTTGGTTTTCCTCGCCGAGCCGCTGCGCTTCGGCCTTCGACGCCACGAGCTGGAGAAAGGCCAGGAAGTTGTTGGTGAGGATGCGCACCATCACCACCGTGACGAAGGCCGTGTTGAGCGCGATCGCGATGAAGACGCTGTTTCCGCTGGTGAAGCAGTGGATCAGGAAGACGCCGATGACGATGACGGTCACGAGGAGTGCCGCGACCGGCAGGTGCGTCAGGCAGAAGATGCAGGCGACGACGGTGATCGCGACGAAGATCGCGACATGACCCTGCTCGAACGGACCGCCGAACGTCGTGAGGCTCAGCGCCCAGCCCACGAAGAGGACCGAGAACAGGATGGTGAGAAGGCTGGTCGCACGCAGGCGGTTGAAGGCCTCCGCTGCGGACATCGCCTGGGGCCGCAGATGCCACCAATGGACGGCGCGCACCGCGCACAGGCCGACCATCGCGGCCGGAAATCCGACCGTCAGCCAAGCCGGCGCGAGCGCGAAATGGGTGAACGCCAGGGCCAGGGCATTGACGGAAAGCAGCGCGTAGAGCGACGGGATCTGCTTCTGCAACTCAGCGAACTGACGGATGCACGCTTCGGGATCCGTGCAACTCGGGACAATCCCGCTCAAGAGTTCTCGGCGCACGTGAAAGGCTGTCATTTTCGTCTTACCAAACGCCGAAGCGCCAGCACGTCGCGCGTGCGCCCCCTCTTCGGCGCGATACTGAATGGCGGTTTCTCCTAAGGATTCATTGCCTCGTAACAACGCGCTCCGAAAACCGGAGTACTGCCGCCCCTTCGGGCAGATTCGTGAAACCGGCCGAACTCTTCCTCACGCACGCCGGCGCTGGATCCCGCTTCGCGCCTCGTCTCGGATGAAGGATTCATGGTCCATCGTCTCGGCCTTTGCCCCGCTCCGTCATCGCGAGGCGGAGCCGAAGCGACCCGGAGCGCGACCTGTCCGGACAATGCGGCGCCCTGGATTGCCACGGCTTCGCCTCGCAAGGACGGAGGGAGAGGCCGAAGCGATCAATCGGAAACCGGACCAGATCGGAGCGCGTCGCCCGGCCGGCGCCGGCCTGTCATCCTCGCTGGGGACGCGGTGGGGAAGGCGCCTCCTCCGCGTGGAGGTTGCGCCCCCGCGTCTCCGGCAGCAGCAGGGCGGCGAGCGTGCCGACCAAGCTGAAGGCGGCCAGATAATAGGCCGGGGCCATCCGGTCGCCGGTGGTCGCGATCAGCCAGTTCACCACGTAGTTCGTGCTGCCGCCGAAGATCGAGACCGAGAGCGCGTAGACGATCGACAGCCCGGCGCTGCGCACCGCCCGCGGCAGGGATTCGGGGATGCCGACGATGATGGCCGCCGCGTTGATCGAGGAGAGCGCCGAGAGCAGGAATGTGACGGCGTAGACGCTCAGCGCCCCCGGCGCGTGCAGGAGCCAGAGGAAGGCCGGCACCGCGAGGACGAGGATCAGGGCGCGCGGCCAGATCATCACCGGGCGCCGCCCGTACCGGTCGGCGAGCCAGCCGCCGAGCAACGGGAACCCGATCGAGGCGAGGCCCAGCGCGATCGGCACGGCGTTGGCCGCCATTTCCGAGAGCCCGAGGGTGGCCCCGGCATAGACCGACATGTTGGTGCCGACCGCGTTCGAGACGGTCGAGGCGGCGATGACGAGGAAGGTCAGTCCCAGCATCCGGCCGTGCTCACGCAGCAGCCGGCTCAGCACCGCCCCCGTCGAGGCGGCGGCGAAGGGATCGTGCCCGGCGCCCCCCGTCTCGGGCAGGTGGCTGCGGATCACGAGGCCGACGGGCACGACGAGGAGGCCGAGGCCGAACATCAGCCGCCAGCCCCAATCGGCCATGGCCGCTTCACCGAGAAGCAGCGTCAGGCCCGTGGCGAAGAGGCCCGCGAACAGGGCGGCGCAGCCCTGGCTCGCGATCTGCCAGCTTGCGACGAAACCGCGCCGCGGGCCGGGCGCCGCCTCGATCAGGTAGGCGGTGGAGGGGCCGACCTCGCCGCCGAGCGCCAGTCCCTGGATCAGCCGCCCGACGATCACGATCGCTTGCGCCCAGCCCCCGATCACCGCGGTGCCGGGACAGGCCGCCAGCATCAGCATGCCGACGGCCATCAGCGCGATGGTGACGAGCATGGCGGGCTTGCGGCCCGCCCGATCGGCGAAGGCGCCGATCACGATGCCGCCCACGGGGCGCATGACGTAGCCGATCCCGAACAGGGCGAGCGAGGCCAGCAGGCTGTCGGTCGGGCTGTCCGAGGGGAAGAAGGTCGCGCCGATGGACTTGGCGAAAAAGGCGTAGATCGTGAAGTCGTAGAATTCGAGGGCGTTGCCGAGCACGACCGCACCCACGGCCTTGCGGTCGAGACGCTGCGGAACGGCGGCGTTTTGGGGATCGGCCATCGTGGTCCTTGCCATGGGATCGGCATGAGATCAGCATGAGATCGGCATGAGATTTCGGAGGGCGCGCGGCGACGGGGCCGGCTTCGGGCAAGGGCCGAGTTAGGTCGCGGGACCGATCCCGCAACCGGGCGGAAGGGCGCGGGCGGTCCTCACCAGTGCTGCCGCCCCGGCGCGGGTTTGCCGACGCGGTTTTCTTGCGCTCCCGGCTCCCGGTCGCGGGGCCGGCCGTGCTATCGGGCGGTCGCTCCTTCGTCCGGGACCCGTTCAACTCCCTCGGTACCGCCCCTTGCGCCTCCTCGTCGTCGCCGTCGGTCGCCTGAAGCACGGGCCGGAGCGGGATCTCGCTGCCCGCTACCGCGAGCGCGCCGCCGCGCTCGGGCGGGGGCTCGGCGTCATGAGCTGCGATCTCACCGAGATACCGGAGTCTCGAGCCCGACGGGCCGCCGACCGCGTCGCGGAGGAGGCCGAGGCGATTCTGGCGCTCGTGCCGGCGGATGCGGCGCTGATGGCCTGCGACGAGCGCGGCCGCTCGGACTGGCCGAGCGAGCGCATCGCGGGCAAGGTCGGCGAGTGGCGCGATGCGGGCCGCAGCGCCCTCGTTCTCGTCATCGGCGGTGCGGACGGGCTTCACGAGCGCGTGCGGACCCGGGCCGACCATATTCTCGCCTTCGGAGCAGCGACACTGCCGCACGGTCTGGTGCGCGTGCTCGCCCTCGAGCAAGCCTACCGGTCCCTGACGATCCTGGCAGGCCATCCCTATCACCGGGGCGATCCCGAGGCATGAGACGACCGGAGACGGCCCATCCCCGGCCCGCGACGATCCTGTCGGCCGCGCTCGTCCTGGCCTGCCTCGCGGGCGCCGTCGGGGTCGGCGCGCTCATGCCCGCGCGGGCGCAGGAAGCCGCCGACCCGGAGACGACGCGCCGCACGCAGGAGGAGCGCGACCGGCGCGCCCAGAACCTGCGCCAGATCGAGGAGGCGCTCGCTGCCAGCGCCGGCAGCCGGGCGGCCCTGGAGGCCGAGATCGCCGCGATCGGCTCGGACCGGACCAAACTCAGCACCGCCCTGCTCGATGCCGGGCGCCAAGCGCAGGCGACCGAGGACCGCCTCAGCCGTCTGGAGGAGCGCCTGCGCGCGCTCACCGACAGCGACGCCGCCATCCGCAAATCGCTGGAAGCGCGCCGCGCCGTCATCGCCGAGATCCTGGCCGCGCTCCAGCGCATGGGCCGGCGCCCGCCCCCGGCCGTGCTGGTGCGGCCCGAGGATGTCCTCTCCGCGATCCGCACCTCGATGCTGCTCGGCGCCGTGGTGCCGGAACTGCGCGGCGAGGCGGAGACGCTGGCGGGCGACCTCACGGAACTGGTGCGCGTGCGCGGCCTCATCGCCGCCGACCGGGAATCCTTGCGCAAGGATCTCGCCGGCTGGGCCTCCGAGCGGCAGCGCCTCGACGCGCTGATCGCGGCCCGCCGCAGCCGGCAGGCGCAGATCGAATCGGATCTCACCGCCGAGCGCCAGAAGAGCGCCGAACTCGGCAATCAGGCCAAGAGCCTCAAGGATCTCGTGGACCGGATGGAGAGCGAGCTGTCGAGCGCCCGCCGGGCCGCCGACGCCGTTCGCGCCGCCGCCGAGCGGGAGCAGCGCGCCGTGCAGGAGAAATTCGCAGCGGCCGGCGCCCGCGATCCGGCCAAGCTGGCGCCGAAGGTGAAGTTCGCCGAGGCCCGCGGCGATCTGCCCAGGCCCGTGAGCGGCCCCCTCCTGCGCGGCTTCAACCAACCCGACGGCCAGGGCGGCACCACCCGCGGCATCTCGCTGCGGACGCGGGCCAGGGCGATCGTCTCGGCGCCGGCGGACGGCTGGGTCTCCTTCGCCGGACCGTTTCGCTCCTATGGCCGTCTCTTGATCATCAATGCGGGCGACGGCTACTATCTCTTGCTCGCGGGGATGGAACAGATCAACGTCGAGGTTGGTCAGTTCGTGCTGGCGGGTGAACCGGTGGCCGTGATGGGCGAGGGCAGCGGCCCCCCGGTGAACGCGCCGCAGGCTGCGTCACAGAGGGACGATGATCGCGTTGATCCCGTCCTGTACGTCGAGTTCAGAAAAGACGGCGGCTCCATCGATCCGGAGCCGTGGTGGGCGAAAAGTTCCAGCGAGAAGGTTCGCGGATAATGCGCAAAGTGTCCCTCGTGTTGCTCGGCGCCGCCCTCGGCATCGGTGCCTCGGCCCTGTCGACTCAAACCCAACTCCTCTCCGGCACCAGCGCCATCGCGGCCTCGGCGGAGACCTACCGGCAGCTGAGCCTGTTCGGCGACGTGTTCGAGAAGGTGCGCACCGACTACGTCGAGAAGCCCGAGGAATCGAAGCTGATCGAGTCGGCCGTCAACGGCATGCTGACCTCCCTCGATCCGCATTCGAGCTACATGGACGCGAAAGCCTTCCGCGACATGCAGACGACGACGCGGGGCGAGTTCGGCGGGCTCGGCATCGAGGTCACCATGGAGGACGGCCTGATCAAGGTCGTCTCGCCGATCGACGACACGCCCGCCTCGAAGGCCGGCCTGCTCGCCAACGACATCATCACCCAGATCGACGACGAGCAGGTCCAGGGCCTGACCCTGAACCAGGCCGTCGACAAGATGCGCGGTCCGGTCAACTCCGCGGTGAAGCTGAAGATCAGCCGCAAGGAGGCCAAGGACCCGATCGACGTCTCGCTGACCCGCGACATCATCAAGATTCGTCCGGTCCGCTCGAAGGTGGAGAGCGGCGATGTCGGCTACGTGCGCCTGACCCAGTTCAACGAGCAGACCTTCGACGGCCTCAAGACCGCGATCGACAAGCTCCAGACCGAGATCGGCGGCGACAAGCTCAAGGGCTACGTCCTCGACCTGCGCAACAACCCCGGCGGCCTGCTCGATCAGGCGGTGATGGTCTCCGACGCCTTCCTCGACCGCGGCGAGATCGTCTCGACCCGCGGCCGCAACCCGGACGAGACGCAGCGCTTCTCGGCCAAGGCCGGTGATCTGGCCAAGGGCAAGCCCATCGTGGTGCTGGTGAACGGCGGCGCGGCCTCGGCCTCGGAGATCGTGGCCGGCGCCCTGCAGGATCACAAGCGCGCGACCATCATGGGCACGCGCTCCTTCGGCAAGGGCTCGGTCCAGTCGATCATCCCGCTCGGCGGCCAGGGCGCCCTGCGGCTCACCACGGCCCGCTACTACACCCCGTCCGGCCGCTCGATCCAGGCGAAGGGCATCGAGCCGGATCAGGAGGTGCTGCAGGAGGTGCCCGACGACCTGAAGGGCAAGGACGAGACCAAGGGCGAGGCCGGGCTGAAGGGCCACTTGAAGCAGAAGGACACCGAGGAGCGCGGTGGTTCCTCGGCCTACATCCCGCCGGACCCGGCCAAGGACAAGCAGCTCATCGCCGCAGTCGACTTCCTGCACGGCATCCAGAAGGGTGCGGCCAACGTGACGAAGCCCGCCACGCAGAATTGATCTTCGACCGCCCCGCGGCCACCCAGTGGTCGCGGAGTTAGGGGAAGATTAACCATGACGGCCCGCAATGCCGGTTCAGACCGGAATGCGGGCCGTTTCTCGTTGACGCTCCCGCCGGCCGGTCATCCCATGCGCCAACGGGGCGGGACGGCGGGTGAGCGACGCGGCCGACGACATCCTGACGAAGCCTCTCGGAGTCGGGGGCAAGGCGGCGCGCCTGCGCGCCGGCCTGCGTCCGACCACCGCGATCGCGGGCGTATCGGCGCTGGCTCTGGGCCTGCTGGCCGGCACCGTCGCGCTCACCGGCGACCCTCGCGGCGGCGAGCCGCGGGCGAGCGCCACGATCGAGATCCGCGAGGCGTCCGCACCCGCCCCCACCGCCCGGGTCGCGGAAGTCGCCCCCGCCGGGCCTTCCCGCTCCGCGCGGGAGGTCGAGCAGGCCTCGGGCGTCAGCGTGTTCCGCCCCGACGGCTCGACGGCGCCCGACGCGCCCGTCATCATCCGCGTGCCCAACACCGCCCAGGTCAAGCTCGCCCCCGCCCCCGACCCGCGCCTGACCGAGCGCGGGCGCCACGGCCCCCTCCCCCGCATCGGCGAAGGACGCCTGCGGCCCCTCGACGTCTATGCCCGCCCGGAGGAGCCCGGCACGGGTCCGCGCATCGCGGTGCTCGTCTCTGGCCTCGGCATCGGCGAAGCGGCGACCATGGGTGCCATCGCCCGGCTGCCCGCCGCGGTCAGCCTCGCGCTCTCGCCCTACGGCGGCGATCTCGAGAAGACCGCTGCCCGCGCCCGCGAGGCCGGGCACGAGATCCTGCTGCAGTTGCCGATGGAGCCGTTCGACTATCCCGACAGCGATCCCGGGCCGCAGACGCTGCTGGCCTCCGGCCGCCCGGGCGAGAATCTCGACCGGGTCGCCTGGGCGATGAGCCGGTTTCCCGGCTTCGTCGCCGCGGTGAACTTCATGGGCGCCAAGCTCATGAGCGAGGCTGCCGCCCTGGAGCCGATCCTGAAGGAACTGTCCGCCCGCGGCCTCGGCTTCGTCGACGACGGCACCGCGCCCCGCTCCGGGGTCGCCGGGCTGGCGCCGAAGGTGAAGCTGGCGAGCGCCCGCGCCGAGGCCGTGATCGATGCGGTGGCCCGGCCGGACGCGATCGACGCCGAACTCGCCCGCCTTGAGACGCTCGCCCGACAGAAGGGGTTCGTGCTGGCCTCGGCCAGTGCCTCACCGCTGACGATCGACCGTCTCTCGCGCTGGTCGCGCGATCTGGAGGCTCGCGGTGTCCGGTTGGTGCCGGTCAGCGTCGTTCTGCGTCAGAATGCGGGCGTGGCGAAGGTGTCGAGCGCCACACCTTAACAATTGATCGTTTTATTGAAGTCGACACGAACTCGAACGGCCTTTCATCCGCATTCCCACAGGCAATCGGGAAGAAGAGTAGGCGATCCGGTAACGATTGTTTGACCAGGATCCTCCGCCCCGCCCGAAAGCGGCCGGGTACGACGATTTCGTCCGGAGTCTCCCGTGTCGTTCCAATCCATTCCCATCCGCAGCAAGCTGATCGCATCCTTCACGGTGCTGACACTCTTCCTCGTCGGCCTCGGGCTTCTCGGGCTGATGGGTGCGCAGGCCATTCGCCAGCAGACGCTAGAGATCGAGGGCAATTGGCTGCCCAGCGTACGACTGCTGGGCGAGATCGACACGGCGGCGGCGCGCAGCAACAGCGTGATGCTGCGCCACAGCCAGGCCACCGAGCCGCAGATGCTCGTGGCCATGGAGAAGGATTTCGAGCGCTTCGGCAAGCTGGTGAGCGACAAGCGGGCGGCCTACGAGGCGCTGATCACCTCGGCCGAGGAGCGTGCGCTCTACGACACCTACGTACAGGCGGCCGGCGTCTTCGAGGCCGAGCGCCGGGGCGTGATGGACCTGTCGCGCCAGGGCCGGAAGGCGGAGGCCTTCACTACCTACGAGTCGAAGGGACTTGCGCCGCGCCGGGCGATGTCGAGCGCCCTCGAGAAGCTCATCGCCTTCAACAACGAGGGCGCTGCCCGCGCCACGGCGCAGGGGGAACAGGTGTTCCAGTGGGTGCGGACGATGGCGCTCGCGGTGATCGCCGTCGGGCTGATCGTCTCGATCGTGCTCGCGGTGCTCATCATCCGCAGCGTGTCCGGCGGCATCGCCTCGGTGGTCGAGCCCATGCAGGCTCTGGCTGCCGGCGATCTCACGGTGGCGATCCCCCACCAGGGCCAGCGCACCGAGATCGGCCGCATCGCCGACGCGGTGCAGATCTTCAAGGACGGGCTGGTCCGCATGCGCACCCTTGAGGAGGAGACCGCCGCGGCCCGGGCCGGGGCGGAGGCGCAGCGCAAGACGGCGATGCGCGAGATGGCCGAGCGGTTCGAGCGCGCCGTCGGCGGCGTCGTCAGCCTCGTCTCGTCCTCCGCGACGCAGCTGCAGGCCTCGGCGCAGGGCATGTCGGGTGCCGCGACCCGCACGGCCGGCCAGTCGGTGAGCGTGGCCGCGGCAGCGGAAGAGGCTGCCACGAACGTCAACACCGTCGCCGCGGCGGCCGAGGAACTCGGCTCCTCCGTGCAGGAGATCGGCCGTCAGGTCAGCGGCTCGTCGATGTTGGCGCAGTCGGCCGTCGGCGAGGCGGCGCAGACCGCCGCCCATGTCCGCGAGCTGAGCGCGGCGGTCGCCAAGATCGGCGACGTCGTGACGATGATCACGACCATCGCCGGTCAGACCAACCTTCTGGCCTTGAACGCCACCATCGAGGCGGCGCGCGCGGGCGAAGCGGGCCGCGGCTTCGCCGTGGTCGCGGCGGAGGTCAAGGAACTCGCCAACCAGACCGCCCGGGCCACCGAGGAGATCTCGGGCCAGATCGGACGCATCCAGCAGACCACGGGTCAGGCGGTCTCGTCGATCGGCAGCATCACCGGCCGCATCGAGGAGATCAGCGCCGTGGCCGCCTCCATCGCCGCGGCGGTCGAGCAGCAGGGCGCAGCAACGCAGGAGATCGTGCGCAACGTGGCCCAGGCCGCCATGGGTGCGGGTGAGGTGACGAGCAACATCGCCGGCGTGGCCCAGGCCGCGGAGGAAGCGGGCGACGCCGCCGCACAGGTGCTCACCGCCGCCTCCGAACTGTCGCGCCAGTCCGAGCACCTGAGCGGCGAAGTCGGGCGCTTCCTGACGAACGTGCGCGCGGCGTAACCGGGTTCGAGATCGCGAGGAGACGCGGGCGCAGCCTCTGGCCGTCGCCCGCGTCTCCGCATGTCGAGATTGCGGGCCGTGCGGCGTTGCCCGTGCCGCGCCGGCCGTCCTATGGTCCCGCGGCCAGCACGAGCCCGCGATGACCCGCCCCGACGACGACCTCCTGCGCCTGCCCGAGGGCAGCGCGTTGCCCTACCGCCCCTGCGTGGGCGTGACCCTGTTCAACCGCGACGGCCGCGTCTTCATCGGACGGCGCAAGCGCTCGGCCGGCCCCGAGCATGTCGACGGCGAGCGGGCGTGGCAGATGCCCCAGGGCGGGATCGACGCGGGCGAAGCGCCCCTCGACGCGGCCCTGCGCGAACTCCACGAGGAAACCAACGTGCCCGCCGACGCGGTCACGCTGCTCGGCGAGAGCCGCGATTGGCTCGCCTACGACCTGCCGCCCGAGGTCATGAAGCAGGCCTGGAAGGGGCGCTACCGCGGCCAGCGGCAGAAGTGGTTCGCCTTCGGCCTGACCGGCAGCGAGGCGGTGATCGACGTGGACGCCCCCGGCGGCGGTGCTCACAAGGCCGAGTTCGAGGCGTGGCGCTGGGAGCGCCTTGAGGCGCTGCCGGACCTGATCATTCCCTTCAAGCGGCCGGTCTACGAGGGCGTCGTCGCCGCCTTTTCCGGGCTGAGCGGCTGGCACGGGGCCGATGGCGAGACGCAGGGTCGGGACCCGGCATGAAGCCTGCGCACGGTCGCGGCTGATCCGATGCGGTGGTGGCTCCCTCCCCTTCTCGCCGTTCTGGCGTGGTTCGCCTACACGCTGACGCCGTTCTGGTCGCTCTACGGCTTCGCGGCCGCAGTCCAGGCCGGCGACACGGCCGCGGTGGAGCGGCGCGTGAACTTCCGAACCCTGCGCCTGTCGCTCGCCCGGCAGATCAGCGCGGCGGTCAAGGCCGACAGCACCTCGCTCGATCCGCGCGAGCGGCAGCGCATCGCCGATGCGGCGGCGGCCTTCGCCCTGCCGGTGATGGAATCGGCCCTCACGCCGAAGGCCGTCATCGATCTGCTCGACGACGGCTGGCCGCAGGAATCCGATCTCGGCGCCCCGACCAACCGGCACGAGCGGCGCGACGGCCTGCGCATCCCCGATCTCGGACGGCTCCTGCGCTACTATTTCGCCTCCGACATGCGCGGCTTCCGCTCGGTGGTGGTCGCCGTCCCGCCGGACCGTCCGCGCCGGGAGCAGTTCCGCCTGCGCCTGCGCCTGCGCGACTGGGGCTGGCGCCTGGTCGATATCGAACTGTCCGAGGATCTGCGCTCCCGCATCGCCGAGAAGGCCGCCGCCGGAGCCGCGCGCCTGCGTGACAACCGCTCGGGCCCGGACAAGACGGTGCCCTGACGATCGTCTCCTGCACGCACGGAAGAGCCCCTGGACAGCGGGGGCGCGCTCCATAGGTAGGCCGCCACGATCGGCCCCGTCCGGAGCGCAGCCTTGAGCCAGTCCGCCGCCCACGATCCCGTTCCGGATGCGGGGCGGCGCCTCGGCGCGGCGACCCTTCTGGGCACACTCGGCATCGTCTACGGCGATATCGGCACGAGCCCGCTCTACGCCTTCAAGGAGGCGGTGCGGGCCGCGAGCCAGGGCGGTGCGCCGACCCCCGTCGCGGTCACCGGGGCGGTCTCCCTGATCCTGTGGTCGCTGATCCTCGTCGTCTCGCTGAAATACGCGGTGCTGATCCTGCGCGCCGACAATCGCGGCGAGGGCGGCATCGTGGCGATGCTGGCGCTGCTCGGCGCCCGCCACGCCCGGCCCGGTTCCCGGCAGGCGCTGCTGCTGGTGGTCGGCCTCGTCGGCGCCGCCTTGCTCTACGGGGACGGGACGATCACGCCCGCGATCTCCGTGCTGTCGGCGGTCGAGGGCCTGAAGGTGGACGCCCCGGCCCTCGACCGCTTCGTCGTGCCGATCGCCCTCGTGATCCTGGTCGGGCTGTTCTTCGTGCAGAGCCGGGGCGTGGCCTTCATCGGCCGGATCTTCGGGCCGGTGATGCTGCTCTGGTTCGTCGTGCTGGCGGCGCTCGGCATCGGCGGCATCCTGCAGGCGCCGCAGATCCTGACCGCTGTCAATCCGCTGCGCGCCGTCGAGTTCACCGCCCATGCGGGTCTTCATGTCGGCTTCGCCATGCTCGGCGCGGCCTTCCTGGCGGTGACGGGCGGCGAGGCGATGTATGCCGATCTCGGCCATTTCGGCGCGCGGGCGATCCGGATCGCGTGGTTCGCCGTGGTGCTGCCCGCGCTCGTGATCCACTATTTCGGGCAGGGCGCGATCCTGCTCGTCGATCCGGGCGCGGCCGAGAACCCGTTCTACCGCCTCGCGCCGGCCTGGGGCCATTATCCGCTGATCGGGCTGGCGACGCTGGCCGCGGTCATCGCCTCGCAGGCGGTGATCTCCGGCGTGTTCTCGCTGACGCGGCAATCGATCCAGCTCGGCTTCCTGCCGCCGCTGCGCATCGTCCACACGGCGCCCGACGAGCAGGGCCAGATCTACGTTCCCCTGGTGAACTGGCTGCTGGCCGCCGCCACGCTCTCGGCGGTGCTGATCTTCCGCTCTTCCGATGCCCTGGCCGGGGCCTACGGCATCGCGGTGTCGCTGCTCATGGCGATCACGACCCTGCTCGCCGGCCTCGTCGCACGCAAATGGGGCTACGCCCTCCCCCTCGTACTGGCGGTGAACGGCCTCTTCCTGGCGGTCGATCTCACCTTCCTCGCCGCCAACAGCGTGAAGCTGTTCGAGGGCGGCTGGTTTCCCCTGGTGCTCGCGGGCGTCGTCGCCTTCCTGATGCTGACCTGGCGCAAGGGCAATGCCTGTCTGGAAGAGGCACGGATCGCGATTCGCCCGCCGGAGTCCCGTTTCCTCGAAAGCCTGCGCGAGGCGCCGCCGACGATGCTGCCGGGCAACGCGGCGTTCCTGTCCTCGGCTACCGAAGGCATCCCGCTGCCGCTGATGCGCTTCGTGGAGCGGCTCGGGGCGCGGCACGCCCGCATCCTGATCGTCACCGCCCTGTTCGAGGATCGCCCGACCGTCCCGGCGGAGAAGCGCGCCGCGGTGAGCGAGATCGCCCCCGACATCCGCCGCGTCGTCCTGCGCTACGGCTTCATGCAATCGGCTTCCGTGCCCGAGGGACTGGCCTGCGCCGTCCGGGCCGGGCTGCTGCCGGAGGCCTTCACGGAGGACCTCACCGTCTTCGTCGGCCACGAGACGATCATTCCCGTCTCGGACCGGCGCGGCATGTCGGACTGGCGCGAGGCCGTCTTCGCCGTGATGAAGAACAACGCCGAGCGCACCGGCGCCCATTTCTGCGTCCCCGCCCGGCAGGTCATCGAGATCGGCACCGAAATCGAGATCTGATCCGGCTCGGGCCGCGGAGATGCAGCGTCCGAAAACGACCTCAGGCGGCGAGGCGCAGGCGGTCGGCCCGGTAGCTGAGCACCAGATCCTCCGGGATCATCCCGGCGGCGACCGCCACCGCGATCTCGCGCGGTCGCGCCGCGCGGCGCGGCTCGGGTCGAATCTCGATCTCCGCCGCGGCGGCGGGCGGCGGGGCGGCGCGGCTGGCGAGGAAGCTCGCCCTCAGGTCGTCCGCGAGGCTGGCGAGCACGGTTTCCGCGAAATCCGGCGCGAGCGTCGCTGCGGCCTCGGAGATGGTGACGGAAGCGCCGATGCGCTCCTCGGCCCGGGGCGCGGTCGGCCAAGACGCAGGCCAAGATGCATCGGAGACGTGCGGCGCCGGAGCGGCCGGCTCCGGCGGGAGCACGACGACCGCGGGGATTGGCGATGGAGCGGCCTCGACCAGCGCGGCCTCGGGCGCGGCGAGCAGGACCGCCTGGGGCGGCTCCTGCGGCGTCGTCTCGGCCTGAGCCTGCGCGTGGGCGTGGATGCGGGCCTCGTCCCGGGCGGCCTCCGCCTCGAAGCGGGCGAGCAGCGCCATCAGCCCGCGCGCCTCGGCAAACGGCATCGTCTCGCAGGCGGTGAGCGCGGCCTCGATCATCGAGCGAGCGAGCCGCGGCCCGTCGAGACCGCTGCGGCCGTTGTTGGCCTCGCGCCACACGCTCAAAGCCGCCTGGATCGCCGGCAGCAACAGGCCGGGCAGACCCGCCCGGCGGTGGAGCGCGGCGAAGCCCGCTCCCTGGGCTTCGAGCATCAGGCCGGCGACGCGGGCACGGCTGAGGCCGCTGAGCTCGGCCAGGGCCACCTCGGCGAAGGGCAGGCGCAGGGACAGGATCGCGCGCAGGATCAGCCCGGCGGTGAGTTGCTCCTGCACCCGCAGATGAGCCACGAGGCGGGCAAGACCGGCCTCCCCGGCCTCGTCGCTGAGGGCGAGCGCGGCGGCATCGCGCGCCTCGCGGGCCACCCGCGTGCCGCGCTCCGAGCTGATCCAGCCGGCATCCTGGCCGAAGCGCGAGAGCTGCTCGGCCACCAGAGCGACGACGGCGTGGCGCACCTCGATCGCGAGGTCGGGGCGCGCCAGCAGGGCTTGGCGCAGGGCCGCGTCGTCGCCGTGGCGCTCCACCATCCGCAGCAGCGCGGCGGTGCCGATGCTGGCGCGGGGGTTTTTGGCCAGTGCGATGAGCGAGGGCGCGCCGCCGACCTCCGCCAGCGCGGCGGCCACCGGCCGCGAGAGGTCGGCCCGGCCCGCCACCGCCGAGCGGGTCTCCTCGCAGCCCATGGCGACGCAATCGACGAGGTCGGCATCCATCAGGACGGGCGAGCGCGCGAGCACGAGGCAGGCGATGTCCGGCTGGTCGGAGGCGAGCGCCACGATGAGCGGGCGCGGAGCCTGATCCGAGGCGGCGCAGGCCTGGGCCAGCGCCCGCCGTACCGCGGCCGCGGGATCGTCGAGCAGGGCGAGCAAGGCCGTCTTGGCCTCCCAGGCCGCGTCGGGCCCGAGCGTGCCCTGGAGGTAGGTGCGCGCCAGCGCGCCAGCGGCCTCGGCCCGCCGCTCGGTGGAGGCGCTCTGAGTCAGGGAGAGGAACTGGCGGAGGATCATGAGCCGTTCCGAAGCCGGTAGGAGGAGGAATCGAAGAGCGAGCTTTTGGCCTGACCCGCCGTCGCATTCGGCCGGTCCAGGGTCGGGCCGGCCGCGAGGCTCGTCAGCGGCGCGGCGACCGTCCCACCCAGCCCGGCGGGCCGGCGCGGCGGCAGCGGCACCACGATCGCCGCCGCGGCGGGTGCGTCGGGAGTGATCGCGGCGGGGACCGGAACCGAGGTCGCGGCGGGGGCGGGGGCATCGGACTCGCCGGCCGCGTCGGAGCGCGGGAAGTAGGTCGGGGCGGATCGGGAGGCGGCGTTGGCGGCGGCGCGGTTCTGCCAGATCTTGGCCACGCCGTCGGAGATCGCCCCCTGGCGCCGGTCGGTCTGGAACAGCGAGCGGAGCCCGCCCTCCAGGGAGGCGTAGGCGGTCGGCAGTTCGGACGAGGACGCCGCGGTCGCGATGGGACTCGCGCCACCGCTGGACGCGGCAGGATCGGTGGCGCGGCTCAGGAGCGCGTAGAGTTCGGAGGTGCTGCGGGGCCGTCCGGCCCGGTCGTAGAAGAGGTTGCGGTTGGCGGCGGCGGCTTCCGGCAGGTCGAGGGCGGCGGCGCGGGACGGGTTGGCCTGCGCCGAGGCGATCAGCGCGCTCGCGCCCTTCGCGCCGAGCACGTGGGCGGCGTAGAGGTCGCCCGCCGTCGGGTCGCGGCCGAGCGCCGTGCTCAGGGCCTCGCCGTTGCGCTGCGTGAGGGCGCCCGCCATCGTCGCCGCGATCTTCGGGTCGCGGCGCAGGTCGAGGATGGCCTGCCGGGCCGCCGGATCGGCCACCGTGTAGCTGCCGTCGGCCCGCGCGGTGATGGCGTCGGCGTAGGACGAGAGACCGAGCTTGGGGCCGGTGCTCTTCATCACGCCGAGCCAGGTCTGCTCGATGAACTGGAACAGGCCGGTCGCGGTGGAGGTGCTCGCCTTGGCATCCGGGTTGAGGCTCGATTCCCGCTGCGCCGTGGCGAGGAGGTAATCGAAGCCGACGCCGCTGGTCTGCGCGCCCTCGCGGATCGCGTCGACCACCGGGCCGCCCGCCACCGCGGCGCGCGCGGGCGCGGCGGTCTCGCGGGGGCTGGCCGGAGCATTGGTGAACAGGAACATGACGCGTCCCGCCGGGACCGTCATTCGGCCCCGTGAGGCCCGACCTTCCTGCAGCTATGGTAAAGGAAGTTTGAATGAGAGCCGCACCGCCCCGTCCCGAACCGGCCGCGCCGCGCCGCGCCGTCCTCGTGGCGGACACCGCGGCGGCGCAGGCTGCCCTCACCGGCGGCGCGCAGGCGCTGGTTCTCGGCGGACCGCTTCCGCCAGGTCTGGTCGCCGGCCTGCGGGCGGGCCGCACCGACCTCGCGATCTACGCCGCCCTCGGCGCCCCGGACGATCCCGCCCTCGACGCGCTCGTCGCGCAGGCGCCCGACGGGGTACTGCTGCGCGATGCCCGCTCCGGCCGCGATGTCGCCGCCCTCGGGGGGCGGCTCGCCGTGTGCGAGGCGGAAGGGGATCGGCCCGACGGAAGCCTTTCGATCCTCGCCGCGATCCGCCATCCGCTCGGCTTGCTCGACGCGGCCGGCTTCGTCGGCGCCAGCCCGCGGCTTCGCGGCCTCGGCCTCGACGCGCCGGCGCTGGCCGCCCTCCTGGGCGAGGGCGAGGCGCTCGCGCAGGCCCGCGGGACGATCCGGATCGCCGCGGCGGCGGCGGGCGTGGCGGCCTTCGCCTGGCTCGCCGAGGAGTCCGCGAGCCGGCCGGACGATGCCGCGGCGCGGTGGGGCGGGTTCGACTTCCTGGTGGTGTGAGGCGCGGCCTCAGGCGGTGCCCGCCGTCTGCGGGTCGAGCGTCAGCCGGTCACCGACCGCGACGGCGCCGTCGCAGAGCACTTCGAGATAGAGCCCCAGATCGACATGGCCGAAATGCCGCTTCAGGGCCTTGGGCAGGTTGGTGTCGCGCTCGGCCGTCTCGGGGTTCACGTCGACGGCGGCGCAGCGCGGCGTCCGGGCGAGGCCGCGCAGCCGCAGATCCCCGATGCTCACCGCGCGATCGACCCAGTCCAGTTCCTCCCAGGCCTCCAGCCCGTCGACGACGATGTTGGCGCGGAAGCGCAAGGGGTGGATCGCCTGCCCCGTCCGCGCTTCGAGGGCGCGCACCGAGGCGAGGTTGACGAGCGAGACCGCCCGCATGAAGGCCGGCGAGATCACGCTGCCATCGGTGAACTTGTGCCCCTCGGCCCGCACGAGGCGCGGCCGGCCCTTGGCCGCCGGGCCGACATACGCCTCGAAGAAGCGCTCGACAGCCTCCCGTCCCGCCGCGCTCGACAGGTCCGCCTCGACCAGCGTTTGGCCGCCGCGTCCGATCGCGAGGCGTCCCGTCTCGGGATCGAACCGCGTCGTGAGGGCCGCCAGAACCGCGTTGCTGCGCAGCATCAGGAAGAAGCCCTTGTCGAGGGGCTTGGGCTGCTCCGGATCGAAGGCCGTGCTCCCGAGCGCCAGGGCGTATTCGCGATCGAAGGCCAGACCGCTCCCGCGCCGCAGGCTCAGCGCCGGAAGCGATTCGGCCGAGAGCCCTTTGACGGGATAGCGGTAGAGTGCGGTGATCGCGGCCATGCGTCGTCATCCTCCTGCCCGCGGCAGGCTGGCCGAGCCCCGGCACGGAGACCATGCGCAATTCTTCGTAGGGCCCGCGCGTGGCGGGAGTGCTCCGTTGCCAAGCAGGGGCACTCGCCGTAGCGAGGCGGGATGAGCCAGAGCCCTGCCCTCCGCATCGCCGCCCTCTACCGCTACCCCGTCAAGGGGCTCTCGCCCGAAGCGGTGGAGACGGCGGAGCTGGAGACCAGCGGCTACTTCCCGGGCGACCGGCTCTACGCCATCGAGAACGGACCCTCGGGCTTCAACGAGAGCGCCCCGCGCCACCTGCCCAAGGTCGCCTACCTGATGCTGATGCGCGACGAGGCGCTGGCGCGGCTGCGCACCCGCTTCGACGACGCCACGCATCGCCTCACGGTCGAGGAGAACGGGACCACGGCGCTGGACGCCGACCTGAGCACGACCGAGGGGCGTGCGGCGCTGGCGGACTTCATGCAGGGATTCGTGCCGGGCACGCTGCGCGGTCCGCCGCGGGTGCTTGCCGCACCGCCCGGCTACCGCTTCACCGATTCGCGCACGGGCTACGTCTCGCTCATCAACCGGGCGAGCGTGGCGGCGACCGAGGATCTCGTCGGCGCCCCCGTCGATCCCCTGCGCTTTCGCGGCAATCTCTATCTGGACGGGCTGGAGCCGTTCGCCGAACTCGACATGGTCGGCCGGGTGCTGGAGGCGGAGGACGGGCTGCGGCTGAAGATCACCAGCCGCACGGTGCGGTGCGCGGCCACCAACGTCGATCCGCAGACGGGTCTGCGCGACCTCGCGATCCCGAAGGCCCTGATGAACGGTCTCGGCCACGCCGATTGCGGCGTCTACGCCGAGGTTCTGGCCGGGGGCCGCCTGCGGGCGGGCGAGAGCCTGCGCGCGGTCGGCTGACCGGTCCTCAGCGGGCCCGGTTTTGGGTGCGGGCCGTAAGCCAGAGCGGCTCGGGCTCGGCGCAGGGCAGGAGTGCGGCGACCGCATCGAGATCGACCGCGTAGCTCTCGGTGAGCCGACGCCAGACTTCGGCCGAGGAGCCGGCGCCCTGGCCGAAGCGCTCGACCACCCGGGCGATCAGGCCGGGATTCGTCAGGGACGGGCGCGGCGTCAGTGCATCGTCGTTCAGCATTCTCGCCCCCCCTGGCTCAACCAGGAGATGATTGAGAAACGCGGTTAACGGCCAGTTAAGCGGCCGGGAAACTCTGCATCGGCGCAGGGTCCGCTCTCCGAAACGTGTCGTTCCGGTCGCGTTGGGAGGAGTTGTGCCGCATCGGCATCCGAGCGGCCGGTCTTCAGGCCCCGCTCCGGCCCGGCGGCGAAAGCCTCGCGGCCCGGCGCGGACGGTCCGGCGGCCCTCACGACAATCCCTGAGGCGGCTCACTGTCGTGGCGGTGCGGGAGGCGGGTCCGATAACCTCCATTCGACCGCTTCGCGTCGCGGAAAGCCTGCGCTAGAAGCCCTGCCGAATCCGTCGCCAACCCAGCGAGACAGGACGACCGCGATGACCGATCCGCTGCCGAACGTGCATGTGCGCGCCGAGATCCTGACCCAGGCGCTGCCGCACATGCAGCGCTACGATCAGGAGATCGTCGTCATCAAGTATGGCGGCCACGCCATGGGCGACCCGGCGGCGGCGGAGGATTTCGCCGAGGACATCGTGCTGCTGGAGCAGTCCGGCCTGAAGCCGATCGTCGTGCACGGCGGCGGGCCGCAGATCGGCCGGATGCTGGCGCGGCTCGGCATCGAATCGGAGTTCCGCGGCGGCCTGCGCGTCACCGACGAGGCCACCGTCGAGGTGGTCGAGATGGTTCTGGCCGGCTCGATCAACAAGCAGATCGTCGGCTGGATCGCTGCCGAGGGCGGCCGGGCGATCGGCCTGTGCGGCAAGGACGGAAACATGGTCCGCGCCAAGCGGGCGATGCGCACGGTCAAGGACCCCGACAGCAACATCGAGCAGGCGATCGACCTCGGGCTCGTCGGCGAGCCCGAGCATGTCGAGCGCGGCGTGCTCGACGCGGTGCTGAAGGCCGAGCTGATCCCGGTGCTCGCCCCCGTGGCCTACGGCGAGGACGGCAAGACCTACAACGTCAACGCCGACACCTTCGCGGGCGCCATCGCCGGCGCGCTGCGGGCCAAGCGCCTCCTGCTGCTCACCGACGTGCCCGGCGTGCTCGACAAGGACAAGAACCTGATCCAGGAGCTCTCGGTCGAGGATTGCCGGCGGCTGATCGCCGACGGCACCATCACGGGCGGGATGATCCCCAAGGTCGAGACCTGCATCTACGCCATCGAGCAGGGTGTGGAGGCCGTGGTCATCCTCAACGGCAAGGTCGCGCACGCCGCCCTTCTGGAGCTGTTCACCGATTTCGGCGCGGGCACCCTGATCCGGCGCACCTGAGGCGGCGCTTCCCTGCGCGCTGCGCCTCCCTACATAGGGGAGACGGGGCAGTCCCGTCCCGTTTCCCCCTCACAAGCGTCACCCTTCCTTGCTTCTTCCCGGCGAGAGCCATTTCACCACCCCCGACGCCCGCGGCTTTTCCCGCGTCGATACCTGGGTGTTCGATCTCGACAACACGCTCTACCCGAGCGACGCGCGGGTCTGGCCGCAGGTGGACGAGCGCATCACGCTCTACGTCATGCGCCTCTACGGGCTCGACGCGATCTCGGCCCGGGCCCTGCAGAAGCATTTCTACCACCATTACGGCACCACCCTGAAGGCGCTGATGGTGGAGGAAGGGGTCGATCCGCACGACTTCCTCGACTTCGCCCACGACATCGACCACTCGACGATCAAGCTCGACGAATCCCTGGGCGACGCGATCGAGCGGCTGCCGGGGCGCAAGCTGATCCTCACCAACGGCTCGCGCCGCCACGCCGAGCGCGTCGCGGAGAAGCTCGGCATCCTCAACCATTTCGAGGACGTGTTCGACATCGCGGCGGCCGACTTCATTCCGAAGCCCGACCGCGGCACCTACGAGCGCTTCCTCCTTCGCCACGGCGTCGATCCCAGGCGCTCGGCCCTGTTCGAGGACATCGCCCGCAACCTCGTGGTGCCGCACGATCTCGGCATGGCCACCGTGCTCGTGGTGCCGCCGACGCCCGACCCGTTCCGCGAGCTGTTCGAGCAGGAGGCGGTGCAGGAACCGCATATCGACCACATCACCAGTGATCTGGCCGCCTTCCTGGCGCGCTGCGTGCTGCCGGTCGTCCCGCAGGAACCCGCCGCGCCGTGAGCCAGGACGCCGTGAGCCAGGGCGCCACGAGCGAGGACGCCGCGAGCGGCTGGGCTGGGACCAAGGCGCCGAGCCTCGCCGAGATCGAGGCTTTGGCCGACGCCGCCTTCGCCGCCCTGCCGGAGGAATTCCGCCGCCTCTGCGCGGGCGTGCGCATCCACGTGGACGACTTTCCCGATGAGGAGACCCTGACCGAGATGGGCTGCGAGTCGGAGTTCGACCTGCTCGGCCTGTTCCGCGGCGTCGGGCTGGCCCAGGGCGGCGAGTGGGCGACGGGACAGATGCCCAACGCGGTCTGGCTCTACCGTCGGCCGCTGCTCGACTACTGGGCCGAGCACGACGAGACGCTGGGCCACCTCGTCACCCACGTCCTCGTCCACGAGATCGGCCACCATTTCGGCCTCTCCGACGACGACATGACCGCCCTCGAAGCGGCGGCCGACGCGATCGAGGCGCCCGGGCGCTGAGCCTGGCTTCGCTCGTCTCCCTTCGTCGGTTGGCGCCGGCGGGGAAAGGGTGTGGCGCGCGATCTGCGCCGCTTCAGAGAAAGCCGAGCCAGCCGACGAAGGCAAAGATCGTCAGCAGGCCGAGACCAAGCAGAAGACCGGTTCGTACACCCCGCGCGATTTCGATGAAGGATGAGGGCGCCGCGTCCGGCGTCGTCCGCTCCCGCCGCCACTGATCGATCAAGTTCTCGCGCATGTCTGTTGCCCGCCCGCGCCAGGACTACAGATGTCGATAAGAGCCCGACTCATCCGCGTAGGATAGTGCCGACTGGACACAGTGGCCGATGAAGTGCCCCTCCATGGACCAGACCTGATTGGCCTCTTGGCTGCCTAGATCGCAGCGTGGCTCGTAAGGTTTGAAGACAATGCGCCAAGCCGAGACGGTGGTGGTTGATTTTGGATCGACTTCGGACGTCGTCCTTCCATCAACCATCTTAGAGCGGATCATTTCAGGCGCGCTCACTCTGGCGTCCGGAGCGGCGCTGGGCTGGACGGCCGATCTGACGTGGCGGATCTGTTGCTTCGTCGGCGGCTAGGACATCGGCCCGAGAACAGTCGCGACCCATCCACCTCCGTTGCGGACGGGGATTGCCGGCGCTCCGCGATGCTCGCTAACCCTGCCCCGACGAGCCGGCGTCACCCCCGCGAGGGGAGCCGCGGGATCAGCCCGACCTTGGGGCGGCTGGAGCGGAACTGGCCGCGCTCGATCGCCACGAAGGTGAGGATCGCCAGCGCCAGCGTGGTCAGCCACCACAGCGTGGTGAGCCCGACGCCGATGCCACCGATGGCGAAGGCCGTGGCGAAGGCGGCCATGGCGCAGGGCACCAGCACCGTGGCATCGCGGCCGGCGCGGTGGATCGCGCCGTAGAGGGCGAACGCCGCGGCGAAGGCGCCGACGATGCCGAGTTCGTACCAGAATTCGAACAGCATCGTGGTCGGCGCATTGATCGGCAGGATGCCGAAGATCTTTCCGCGCAGGGCCGTCTCCAGGCCGTGGCCGGTCACGAGGCGCACGGGCTCCAGGGTCACCACCTTCTGCCACGCCTTGAGCGCCAGCACGCCCGGCGCCACGGGGCCGAACAGGGCCGCGCCGATGGGGCGGGCGAGGAAAGGCAGCAGCGGCGCCACCACGAGCAGGCCGGCCGCCGCGAGCGCCGTGATTCGCACCCCGAGCGACAGGCGCCAGTAAGTCAGGGCAAAGGCCAGCGCGCCGACGGCGAGGGCCAACAGTGCGGTCAGGCCCGGCGCCAACAGCAGCGCGCCCGCGACGAGCAGCACCACCACGAGGGATTCGGTGTCGCGGCGGCGCGAGCGCAGCCACGCCACGGCGGGCCAAGCGAGCAGCGCCAGCAGCACGGCGCCGCGTTCGAGCGCGCTGTCGCCGTCCGGATTGTCCTTGAGCATCGCGTCGCCGACGAGGTTGATCAGGATCGCGACGATCGCTGCCGCGCCGACGCCGAGCGGCAGCAGGTAGAGGTTGGCCGAGCGCATCCGCTCCGGCAGGGCGTGGTAGGCGAGCAGGGTCATCGCGACGATGGCGAGGAGATTCGCCAGCCGCTCGCTCGCCGGGCCGGGAAACGGCGTCCAGACCAGCGAGAGCGCCGACCAGAACACCACCAGCATGCCCGCCAGGAAGGCCGGCGCGATCAGGAGCCGCCGCACGGACGGCCAGACGGCGCGCTGACGCTGGTCGATGGCGCTGGCGGTGATCAGCAGGACGACGGCGATGGGGGCGAGCACCACGGTGGCGCGGCGGGAGACCTGGGCGGCCACCGGCAGCACCACGAACAGGCCGAAGAAGCCGATGCGCCGCAGCAGGGCCGCTGCGTCGAGCGCGGGATCGACGGTCGTGGAGGGGGGACGCGGCATGGTCGAGGGGAAACCGGATCCGGTGCCTCGCCGGAGGGAGAAGCGGCCGCCTACACCTAGTGCAGGCGGCCGGACCCGGCTGTAGAGGCCGAGCAACACTTCCGCCGCGCGAAAGCGACGGATTCGTCTCAAACCGGCGTGGTTTCGGGGCGCGGGCGCCGGGTCCGGCGGGCCATGTGGCGGCCGAAATCGCTGGTGACGCGCCAGCCGCCCCAGGCGGCGAGGAAGCCGAGCAGCCCGGCCACCAGCCCGTCCGTGGTCGTCGGCACCGCCGGCTGGTAGTCGCGATAGGCCGCGCGGGCGATGCCCATGTCGGGGTCACGCACGATGACGGAAAGGCGCCCGAGCGGGCTCGAGGCGGTGTCGAGGGCCTGCTTCTGCGCCTCCAGCCGCTTCAGCCGCTCGATGTCGGCGCGAGCCGATTCCCCGCGCCGGGCGGCGAAGGCGTCCGGATTGGCGCGCAGGCGCTCCAGCGCCTCGTCCCGGCTGCGGCCGGTCGCCTGCGCGTCGGCGTCGAGGGAGGCGATGGCGCGGCGCAGCTCGTCCAGCGCCCCGCCGAGGCGCTGCGTGTATTGCTGAGCGAATTCCGGCCCCTGCGCGGCGATGACCGCGGCGAGAAGCCCGAAGGCGAGACCGAGCGTGCGGATGACGCGGAACACGAACGACGATCTCCCTGGGCGACCGACAGGGTTGTAGGGCGGCGGGCGCCTGCGGGGAGGGCCGGCGCTCAGCGTTCACCGAGCGCGGCAGCCACATCCGCCTCGCTCAGGGCATCGAGCGCCCCGGCGAGCTTCACCGCCCGCGTCTTCTCGCCGGGCGGGAACAGCAGGATCACGGTCTCGGTGCCGGGGCAGGCCGGATCGGCGCAGACGATTTCGCTCACCGTCATCGCCGTGTCCGGCCCGTAGCCGCCCGCTTCCCGCACCCACGCCTCCACCCGGCGCCGGGCGGCGGCGTCGGGCTTCGGCGCGCGTCCGAACAGGGCCATCGGCCTCAGGCCGGCAGGGCGAGCAATCCGGCCTGCCCGTCGGCGCAGCCGAAGGCGAGGCGGCTCCCGGTTCCGTCCCAGGCGAGCGCCGAGATCGCGCTGCCCTTCACCGCCGGGCGCACCAGCAGCTCGGAGGCGTCGGTGAAACGCACGAGCAGCACGCAGCCGTCCTCGTAGCCGATCGCCAGGACTGGCGCCTTGGGGTGGAAGGCGACCTGCGAGACCCGCGCCGGCCGCACGCCGCATTCCCGGGGTGCCTTGCCCGTCGGGCCTTCCTTCGAATCGAACGGCCAGACGATGGCGGCCTCGGCGCCGCTGGTGGCGAGCCACTTGCCGTCGCTCGACCAGGAGAGGGAGCGCACCTTGCCCGGATAGCCCGACATGCGCATGTGGCCGCGGTCGGGCTGGAGACGCCAGCCGTGGAGTGCGTTCTCCTGCATGGTCGAGACGACGAAGCGGCCGTCGGGCGACCATGTCACGTCGATATGCGAGCCCTTCCACTCGATGAAGTCGGGCGGCGTCTCGAGGTTCGGATACCAGAGGCTCACGCCGTTGTAGTGGGCCACCGCGAGCCGGTAGCCCTTGGGCGCGAACGCGAGCCCGCGGGGGGTGGAGGGGGCGGCGAAGGTCTTCTCGCGGCCCTTGGCGTCCCGGGCCACCACGGTGCGGCCCGAGGAGAAGGCGAGCGAGCCGTCTGGGTGGAGTGCCAGGGCATCGACCCAGCCGCTGCCCTTGGCCTGCGCCACCTCCTGCGCGGCTCCCTTCGCATCGGTCGCGACCACCCGGCCGTCATCGCCGGCGCTCACCAGCCGCGACCCGTCGCTCGCCGCCGAGAGGATGCCGCCCTCCGGATGGGCGGAAACCGTCTCGGTCGCGCCGTCGCGCAGGAGGAACACCCGGCCATCCGCCAGGGCCAGGGCCAGCGTGCCCTTCAGCCAGTGGGCGGCGGTGACGTGGGCACCGGCATCCAGGCCGGTGACGTGGTCGGTGAGGGAGGGAGCGGAGACGCTCATCCGGATCGGCCTTCCTTCAGATCTTGATCGAGGACACCGGCGCAGACCGGTGCAGCAGGGTGAACAGGCTGGCGGCCAGACATAGACCGCCGGCCACGCAGGCGGGAACCGCCAGGGCAGCGATCCCGAAATGCCCGTGGGCATAGGTGCCCGCAACCGCTCCCGCCAGGAGCGCGAGCCAGACCGAGGCGTCGCCGACCCAGCCGAAGCGGGGGCCGCGCCCGGCCAGCGCCAGCGCCGCCTTCTGCCCGAAGGCGAACAGGGCGCCCGTGATGAAGGTGGTGCCGGCGCGAAAGCCCTGGACGTGGGCCAGCACCGCGTTCTGCGTCCCCATGGCGAGCGCCAGGAACAGCGAGGCCACGCCGACATGGGCGTGCTCGACCGCCATGGCGAGGGCGGCGGTGAGCGCGACGGCCTCGAAACCCAGAACCGCGGGCGTGATCCAACGCGGCGGGCACAGGGCCGAGATGGCCCCGCCCGAGACCGCACCGACCAGGAAGACGCCGATCAGCAGCGCCGGCAATACGGCGCCCAGCGGGTCTCCATGGCCGAGCGAGACGGCGAGCTGGGTCGTGTTCCCGCTCATCAGCGAGGTGTAGAGGCCGCCGAGCCGGATGAAACCGACCGCGTCCACGAAGCCGGCGAGCGCGGTCAGCACCACGCCGAAGCCGATCTGCCAGGGACGCGTCACGGCACGGCTCTCCACGGCAAGGCCTCAGCTCTTACCGGCCTGCCGTCAAGGTTAACCAACCGGTTACCAATTGCGCGCAAATCGAAGCAATCACGGTGAACGCGGCCCTTCATGGCCCCGTTGGTCCGGCGATCCGCAAGCTCGGCGGTTGTCCGAGCACGGGTGAGTTGGAGTTCTGCCATGATCCCCTTCGCTTGCGCCCCCGCCGTCCTTCCCCCGTTCCACTTCGCGCCGAACGCCGGCACCATCCTCGTGGTCGAGGACGAGGCCTTCGTCTGCGAACTGGCCGCCGAAGCGCTTCTCGATGAAGGTTACCGGGTGCTGACCGCCGCCGACGCCGAGGAGGCCGAGGCGATCCTGTCGAGCGAGCGGGTGGATCTGCTCTTCACCGATATCGATCTGGCCCGCAACACGAACGGCATCGCCCTGGCCCGCAGCGCCCGCCGCAGCCTGCCGCGCCTGCCCGTGGTCTATACGTCCGGCGGTCGCGACGGCCTCTCGCCCGCCGAGGCGGTGACCGAATCCGTGTTCGTGCCCAAGCCCTACCGCGCCGCGCAGCTCGTGGCCGTCACCAACGACCTGCTGCGCCACCGCGGCTGAGTTCCCCGCCCCTCCTCGGACCCAAGAGACGGACGATGCGTCGCCTGATCGCCTGCGCCCTCCTGATGCTCGCCGCGATGCCGGCGGCCCGCGCCGACTGCAATGTCGAAGATACCGGGTTGGAACCGGCCATCGCGGCCAAGAGCGAGTTGCAGGAGGCCAAGAACGCGCAGATCGTGCGGGATCTGCGCAATCTGCGCGACGCGGCCATCGTGCTCGATTCCTACGGCTTCCCGGACGAGTGCAAGCGCCTCGTGACCATCGTGAAGGGGCTGGTGGCCAACCCCGACAGCACGATCAAGCGCAGCAGCGACACCGACGAGGAGAAGGCCGAGGAGATTCAGGAATCCCGCGAGCCGAAGGCGCCGAAGGAGCGCCGCGGCTCCGGCCGATAGGCCTCCTGCGACCCACGTTCGCCCAGGGCCGCAGCTTCAACGCCGGCAACGGACGTCGTAGCTCGACACCGCCGGATCGTCGGCATCCCCGACGGTCGCGAGCGAGAGGATCGCCGCCGGGCTCTCGTAGCCGTAGGAACAATAGCCGAACCCGGTCCCCGAACAGCCGTCGACCTCGACGACGCCCCGCTTCATCAATTCGGCCTCCCGCGATTGCGGGTGGTCCGGCGCCGGCCCCTTGACGGGATTCCAGCCGAGTTGTCGCAACGCCTCACGCGCCCGGGTGATCGGCTGGCTGTAGACGTTCGGAACGAGGCTCTTGCCGTCGCAGAACGTCTCCAGGGGTGCGAGCGGCACGACGCCCAGGCCGTCGGCACCGTCCAGCCGGAGATCGGCCAGCGGCAGCGGGAGCAGTCCGCCGTCCCACAGGCGCAGGCCGTCCCGGCCGAAGGGCACCGCCCGGCCGATCGAGCGGGCCGGGGTTTTGGGAGCATAGACGATCGCCCGAAGCGTCTCGCCGTCGAAGATCCCGACATTGCCGGCAGCGATCTCGCAGGACCCGCTGGTGCCCTGCGTGAACCGTCCGGCGAAGCCGACCGCCTGGAACCGCCCGATCCGCGCCTCGCTGGTGACGGCCCATCCGGCGGCAGACACCTGCCGGCCGGCGGCGGATTGCGGAGTCTTGAGGAAGTGGGCGCAGAGTTCGCGCTCTCCCGGATCGGCGGGTGCCTTTGGCAGGCTCGAGAGGGGCGTTACGACGACGCCCTCGACCGACGACGCGACCCGGAGCGGCGCCGGCTCGCTTCGCGGCAGGGCCGGCGTCGAGGTCGTCAGCAGGCAGGCGAGCAGGATCGGGGTAACGGCGCGGCGGTTCATGGCGGGGGCGGTGCGATTCATCGAGCGGTGAGCCGGGCTTGAGCACAGGGCGGGCGCCACGGTGATCGCCGCGAACGCATCCCGCAAGCCGGAACACCCGATCGGGGCCGCCTCAGCCGATTGCCGGGAAGCCGTCCGGGAAATCGCCGCCGCGGTGCAGGGGCCGGACCGGCCCGTCGGCGTACCGCGCGATCTGCCCGGCCACCGTCTCGGGCGACGTCGGTGCGCCCTCGCTCGCGCTGACGACGATCCCCGCGAGCGGGACGCCGTGGGCGCGCAGGGTCTCGGCCGCCGTCAGGGCATGGCTGATCGCGCCGAGATAGCTGCCGGAGACCAGCAGCGCCGGAAGATTTTGGGCCTTCAGCCAGTCGAGCCCGGTCGCCGTCTCGGTGACCGGACTCATCAGGCCGCCGACGCCCTCGATCAGCACGGTCTCGTCGGCTCTCGCCTCGGCGAGGCGATCCCGGCACCAGCCGAGGAGATCGGCGAGCGCGAGGCTGCGGCCTTCGCGCGAAGCGGCGAGGTCGGGGGCGAGCGGGGCGGCAAAACGCCAGGGCGAGCAGGCCGCGACGGTGTTAGGGGTGATCGCAAGTCCCTGCGCGGCGAGCAGCCGACCGGTGTCGCTCTGCGCAAAATCGGGATGGTCGAGCGGAGGAACGCCGCTCGCGAGCGGCTTCAGGGCGCGCACGCGGCGGCCCTCGGTGCGAAAGCGGCGGACGAGGGCGGCGGTGACGTAGGTCTTGCCGATCTCGGTGCCGGCGCCGACGACGAACAGGGTGGACGTACGGGTCATGGCGGATGGCGGCGGCGCTTCGTCCGGCAGCGGGGCGGTTCCCTGGATTGCTTCGCTTCGCTCGCAATGACGAAGTGGAAGGGTCCCACCGTCGTCGCGCGCTGGCGAAGCGATCCGGCGGCGCGGCGCCGCCGGCCTTCACGGCAACCGTGAAGGCCTCACTTTTCGACGAAGGCCTTCTCGATCACGTAGTGGGCCGCCTCGCCGTGGTTGCCCTCCTCGTAGCCCAGCCCGGTCAGCATCTCGCGGGTGTCCTTGATCATCTCCGGCGAGCCGCAGAGCATGAAGCGGTCGTTCTCGATCGACATGTTCGGCAGGCCGATATCCTCGAACAGCTTGCCCGAGGTCATCAGGTCGGTGATCCGGCCGCGGTTGCGGAACGGCTCGCGGGTGACCGTCGGGTAGTAGATGAGCTGGCGCGCGATCATCTCGCCCAGGAACTCGTGCTTGGGCAGGGTCTCGGTGATGGTCTCGCCGTAGGCCAGTTCCTGCACCTGACGGCAGCCGTGGACGAGCACGACCTTCTCGAAGCGGTCGTAGGTCTCCGGGTCCTTGATGATCGACAGGAAGGGGGCGAGCCCCGTGCCGGTGCCGAGCAGGTAGAGGTGACGGCCCGGCAGGAGGTTGTCGAGCACCAGCGTGCCGGTCGGCTTCTTGCCGATCATGATCGGGTCGCCGACCTTGAGGTGCTGGAGCTTGCTCGTGAGCGGACCGTTCGGCACCTTGATGGAGAAGAACTCCAGCTCCTCCTCGTAATTGGCCGAGACCACCGAGTAGGCGCGCAGCAGCGGCCGGCCCTCGACCTCGATGCCGATCATCGTGAACTCGCCGTTGCGGAAGCGGAACGAGGGATCGCGCGTCGTGCGGAAGGAGAAGAGCGTGTCGGTCCAGTGGTGGACGGAGAGGACGCGCTCCTCGTTGTACTTGCTCATCGGCCGCAGGTTTCCCGATTCTCAAAGCGTCGAACGCGGGCTCTTCTCGCAATCGCAGCATCCGCGTCAAGACGCTGTGCGGCCACAGCCCGCGAAATGCGACTTGAGCTAGAACTGTTCTTGATTGCCGCGCATGCCTGCCCCGGGCCGCACGCATCGGACGCGAAGGACTCGGGGGCCGTGGTCAGAGAGGCTTCAGGCCCGCCTCGATCTCGGCCCGGCGCGGTTCGAGGAAGGGCGGCAGGGCGAGGCGCTCGCCCAACGTCTCCATCGGCTCGTCGGTCGCGAAGCCCGGTCCGTCGGTGGCGATCTCGAACAGGATGCCGTTGGGCTCGCGGAAGTAGAGGCTGCGGAAGTAGTAGCGATCGACCGGTCCGCTGGAGGGCACCCGCCGCTGCTTGAGCCGGTCGGCCCAGGCCTCGTAATCGGCGTCCGGGATGCGGAAGGCGACGTGGTGGACGCCGCCCGCGCCCTGCCGGGCCGGCGCACCGGCAGCCTGGAGCAATTGCACCTCCGCCGCCGGGCCGCCCGCGCCGGTCTCGAACACGCTCACCTCGCCCTCGGGCAATTCGAAGGTCCGGGCGCGGCGAAAGCCGAGAACCTCGGTCAGAACCGCCTCGGTGCGCTCAGGCCTCGCGACGGTGAGCCGGATCGGCCCGAGGCCGCGGATCTGGTGCTCGGCCGGCACGGGGCTCGCCGCAAAGGGGTGGGCCTCGCCCGCGCCGCCATCATCGACGAGGCTGAGGCGCTGGCCCTCCCCATCCTCGAAGTCGAGGGTCAGGCGCCCGTCCCGCTCGATCGCCGGATGATGCGTCACGCCGTGGCGGGCGAGGTGCTCGCGCCACCAGTCGAAGGCCGCCGGCCCCGCGACCCGGAAGGCCGTGCGGCTGATGCTGTCGGTGCCGCGGCGCTCGGCCGGCGCCGGCCAGTCGAAGAAGGTCAGGTCGGTGCCCGGCGAGGCGCGCCCGTCGGCGTAGAACAGGTGGTAGGCCGAGACATCGTCCTGGTTGACGGTCTTCTTGACGAGCCGGAGCCCGAGCACGCGGGTGTAGAAGGCAAGGTTGTCGGCTGCCCGCGCCGTGATGGTGGTGACGTGGTGGAGTCCGGTGAGCTGCATCGCTGGCCTCGCGCGGGAAGCGGGTTCGGGCTCCAGATAGGGACTCTGGCGGGAAGCCCAAGGGAATGGGAAGCCCAAGGGAGACCGAGCGAGCCCGAGAGACCGAAGCCCGGCGCCTTACGGCCGGCCCGGCTCGTCCACCGCCTCGCAGGTCAGCGGGGGCGGCGCCTCGACGCCGCGCCAGCGGCCGTAGGACCAGGGGCGGTGCCACGCGGCGTCCGCGGGCAGGCCTTCGGGCACGAGGTCGATGCCGTGGGTGCCGAAGGGGCCGCAGCGGCAGATGCGGGCAAACCCCATCCAGCCGCCGGCCCAGAGGCCGTGGCGCTGGATCGCCTCGTCGGTATAGCTCGAGCAGCTCGGCCAGTGCCGGCACTGGCGCCCGACCAGCCCCGAGAGCGTGAGCTGGTAGGCGCGGATCGCCCCGTGCGCCACCTGCCGGATCACGGCGGCTCAGGCCGCTTCGGGGGCGCCGGGCGTGTCCGACGAGGAGGACCGGCGGGCGGCGATCTGGTCGAGGGCGTCGACCACGGCATCGAAGGTCAGCAGGGTCGAGGCGTGGCGGGCGCGGAACTCGCGCACCGGCTCCAGCACGGCGAGGTCGGCCCACTTGCCCTCGGGTGCCGGACCGTTCTCCTTCAGCATCGCCCGCATCCGAGCACGAACCTCGCGCAGCTCGTCCGCCCGGGCGCCGACGACGTGGCGGGCCATCAGCGAGGAAGAGGCCTGACCGAGCGCGCAAGCCTTCACGTCGTGGGCGAAGTCGGCCACCGTGGTGCCGTCCGCGTCCAGGGCGAGATCGACCGTAACGGTCGAACCGCAGAGCTTGGAATGGGCGGTGGCGCTGGCCTCGGGTGCCTCCAGGCGTCCGAGGCGCGGAATGTCGGCGGCGAGTTCCAGGATACGGCGGTTGTAGATGTCGTCGATCATCGCGGACACGCCTCGGCGCTGCACGTTCGGGTGAGGCTCAAGCTTTCGTCGAGCCGGATGCGCATGCCACGCATTGCGCGGCGGCGCGATTGCGACGATATAGGCGCGATCATGCCGTTCCGCGAGAATGGCACCGTCGACCCCGGTCACGCCCTGGCCCAGGATTCGGATCGTTCGAGGGCGTCGGCACTTAAACCGTTTAAGACGCCGGGACGGATCGACGATGTACGCCAAGCCTGACAGCACGACCATGAAGGCGCGTGTGGCGAAGGCCGGAGATGCCATGGATGCCGCCCTCAAATCCCTGTCCTACGGCATGAGCGACGACGAGAGACGCATGAGCGCCGTCGACCTCGAAGGGATGCGCGGCGCCAACGATTCCGTCCGGCCCGGCGACGCGCCCGACATCGCTCCCGAGATCGCTCCCTTGCCCGAATCGGCGCAGCGGGTTCCGAACGAGGTCGCCCTCGGCCGTCCGAGCCGTCAGGAGGCGGAGGCCGCCGTGCGCACGCTGCTGCGCTGGGCCGGCGACGACCCGACCCGCGAGGGCCTGCTCGACACGCCCGCCCGGGTGGTGAAGGCCTACGAGCAGATCTTCGGCGGCTACCGCATGGACGCCGACGCGCTCTTGGAGCGCGTGTTCGAGGAGGTCGAGGGCTACTCGGACGCCGTGCTGGTGCGCGACATCCCGTTCTATTCGCATTGCGAGCACCACATGGTGCCGTTCATGGGGCTCGCCCACATTGCCTATTATCCGTCCAAGGGCGTGGTCGGCCTCTCCAAGCTCGCCCGCGTGGTCGATGCCTTCGCCCGCCGCCTGCAGACGCAGGAGACGATGACGGCCCAGATCGCCGACACCATCGAGAGCATCCTCCAGCCCCGCGGCTGCGCCGTGATGGTCGAGGCCGAGCACCTCTGCATGGCCATGCGCGGCGTGCAGAAGGCCGGCGTCTCCACGATCACCACGCAGTTCCGCGGCATCTACCGGGCCGATCCGAGCGAGCAGGTTCGCTTCCTGACGCTCGTTCGGAACCAGAAGGCCTGAGACGGCCGGATTCCCCGCGATGACCGAGCGGTTCGCTTCCCCCGGCTCCCGGGCCGCGGTCGAGGAGGGCGCCTCCCTGACGCCGCGCTTCGGCTCCGACGGGCTGATCGCCTGCATCGCCGTCGATGCGGGGGACGGACGCGTGCTGATGCTCGCCCACATGAACGCCGAGGCGCTGGCCCGCACCCTGGAGACCGGCGAGGCGTGGTACTGGTCGCGCTCGCGCGGCGAACTCTGGCACAAGGGCGCCACTTCCGGGCAGATCCAGCGCGTCGTCGAGATGCGGGTGGATTGCGATCAGGACGCGATCCTGATCCGCGTGACGGTCGGCGGTGACGGCGGCTGCTGTCATACCGGCCGCCGCTCCTGCTTCTACCGCGCGGTCGAGCGCGACCCCGCGAGCGGCGCGCCGATCCTCGTTCCCGCCGATCCGGACCGATGAGGTTCGAGGCGCTGAACCCCGGTCCGCCCCGCTTTCCGGAAGGGGTGGTGGAGCCGGTGGTGCCGCGCCTGCCTGCTCCCCGCATCGGCCTGGCGCTCGGCGGCGGCTCGGCCCGGGGCTGGTCGCATCTCGGCGTGATCGAGGCGCTCGAAGAGGCCGGGATCTATCCCGACGTGGTGGCCGGCTGCTCCATCGGCGCGGTGGTGGGCGGGGCCTACGCGGCGGGCCGCATCGGGGCGCTCAAGGAGTTCGCCCTCTCGCTGACCCGGCGCCGGGTCGTCGGCATGCTCGATCCGCGCATCACCGGCTCCGGGCTGATCGCGGGCGAGCGCCTGCGCCGCCGCCTCTCCCGCGAACTCGAAGGCCTGCGCATCGAGGATCTGCGCCTTCCCTTCGCCAGCGTGGCCACCGAACTCGGCACCGGCCACGAGGTATGGCTCTCCCGCGGCCCCCTGGTCGAGGCGGTGCGGGCCTCCTACGCGATCCCCGGCATCTTCCCGCCGGTCGCCCTCGATGGACGACTGCTGATGGATGGCACGCTGGTGAACCCGGTGCCCGTGCGCCTCGCCCGGGAACTCGGCGCCGACCTCGTTCTGTGCGTGAACCTCGCCTGCGAGACGCGCCCGCCCGGCACGGTGATCCGGCCCGAGCTGGACGCGCCGCCCCTCGCCGAGCCGGAGGAGCCGGTGGAGCGGGCGATCGAACAGACGCTCGAGGCGACCATGCGGCGACGGGACCGCTGGGGGCTGCTGCGGGGGGCGGGCCGGCGCCTGATGGGCCGCCGACGGGCGGAGCCGACGCGCGAACCCTCGGGCCCGCCGACACCGGGCGTCGCCCGGGTCATGCTCGACGCCTTCAACATCACCCAGGACCGGATCTCCCGGGCCCGGCTCGCGGGCGATCCGCCGGACGTGTCGATCCGCCCCCGGCTCGCGGAGTTCGGGCAATTCGAATTCCACCGCGCCGCCGACGGGATCGAGCTCGGCCGTCAGGCGGTGCGCGCGGCGCTGCCGGAGATCCGGCGCATGATCGGGAGCGCGGCGGCCCGGAGTTGATCCGTCCGCCGCGCCGGCCGATCGGGCTCAGGCCATGGTGATGTAGTCGCGCATGGCCTGGTGCTCGGCCTCGACGGCCGCGATGCGGCGGGCGACCACGTCGCCGATCGAGACGACGCCGACGAGACGCCCCTCCTCGACCACCGGAAGGTGGCGGAAGCGGCCGTTCGTCATCGTCTCCATCACGTCCTCGATGGTGGTCCGCCGGGTGCAGGTGACGACCTTCTGGGTCATGTAGTGCGAGATCGGCCGGTCGAGGGCCGCCGCGCCCTCGGTCGCCAGCGCCCGCATCACGTCACGCTCGGACAGGACGCCGATCACGCGGCCCTCGGCATCGCCGACCACGAGCGCGCCGATCCGCTTCTCGGCGAGAAGATGGATGGCCTCGTCGATGGTGCGGTGCGGAGGCAGCGTGACCACCGAGCCGCCTTTCTCTGCAAGGATTCGCGCAACGGTCATAACTATAGTTCCCCTCCCTGAGGATCGCGCCGTCAGCCCACGGCGCCGATAAGCCTGCCGGCCGGGTTGGACCCCGGCTCTCTGCGGCGATTGTGTGGCGTCGTGGCCGTGCTGGCAAGCCGGCGAGGCCGGACCACCGGAAGCAGCCCTGCACAAAAATGCACACGGCCCGCCGAAGGAGAGGCCGGCGGGCCGCATGAAGTTCCCGAAGATGAGGCCGGAACGCTCCCGCTCAGCGGCCCTCGGCCTGGCGGCGG
The DNA here is from genome assembly GCF_003201865.1 of Methylobacterium sp. B4. GTDB lineage: Bacteria > Pseudomonadota > Alphaproteobacteria > Rhizobiales > Beijerinckiaceae > Methylobacterium. The sequence goes on from NZ_QJJJ01000005.1 coordinate 181,829, forward strand.
GTGATCAGGGTGCGGTTCGGCTGGGCCTCGCCCTTGTCCTGGCCGAACGGCACGACCACGCGCAGCCAGCCGCGGGTCTCCTTGCCGCCGTAGTTGCGCTCGGCCACGTCGCGGGTGACGTAGCCCTGCACGTTCATGAAGCCGAAGTTGTAGCCGACGAGACCGCCCACCGCGAGCTGGCCCTGCTGACGGTAGCCGACGACGTTGGTCTTGAGATCGACCGAGCCGAAGGCGACGGGGCCGACCTGCCACTTGCCGAACTTCTTCGTCAGCGTGAGGTCGAGGTTGAGGTAATCGGGATAGAGCACGCCGGTGGGCGAGCGCGTCTCAAGCATGTGGCCGTAGAGCAGGTTGGCCGTGATCGCCCAGTCGTTGGCGGCGTAGGTGATCGCGAAGCGGTGGCTCAGCGACGGCGACTGGGTCAGGAAGCGGGTATCCCAGGGGAGATAGCCGCCGAGGAGGTAGCTGACGCCGACGCCGTCGCCGAGATCCCAGGCGAGCTGGCCCGCGAGCAGGGGCTGGCCCCAGCCGCTGTTGTAGGGGGCGCCGCGCACGCTGGAGGCCGCGATCGGCGCGACGAAGATGAATTGCACCTGCCCGCCGAGCACGGTGAAGGGCGTCGCCCACAACAGGGTGGGAAGGTTGACGTTGCTCTCGGAGTCGAGCGGCGCGGTCTCGCGCACGCCGAAGCTCGAGAGGTTCACGGCGTAGAAGCCCTTGGGGAACGGCGCGCCGAACGGCACGCCGATGGTCTGGCCGGGCTGGGCAGCGGAGGCGGCATGGGCGGCTGTGCCGCCGAGGCCCCAGGCGCACGATACGGCAAGCCCAAGACGGGCGATGACGGCTGCTCGATGTTTCACCGGTTCCACTCTCCATCAGGAACGGAGCGGACAAACATTTGATTGTTTATCTTTAATCCGCTGTCGTTCCTAAAATCGACGGCCGGCGTCTCTCATTTAATTCGTTCCAATCGGCAAAAGCCCACAGTGTGATGTCCAGGGCACATCACCGCCCGCGCTTCAGGGGCGATTGCGGAGGCTGCCGCGCTCCATCAGCGGCAGCAGGAAGAAGCCGGCCGCGAAGCCGCCGAGATGCGCGTCCCAGGCGATCGGTCCCTCGCCGCCGCCGAGCGGCAGGGCGAGGACGCCGAAGAGAAGGTTGGTGACGAACCAGATCCCGAGAAACAGCACGGCCGTGCGGTTGCGCATCAGTTCGGGGATGGTCTGGAGCGGCGGTCGCGGCGGAAGCTGCCAGGGCGCGCCGGCCTCGAAGGGCGGCGGGGGCTGGAACACGAAGCGGGCCGCTGCCGCCATCAGCGCCGAAATCCCGGCCGAGGCCCCCACGAGCGGCATCAGGCTGTAGGGATCGATCAGAAGGTGGAGCACCGCCCCCGCGACGATGCCCGCGAGCGCCAGGATCGCGTAGCGCAGGGCGCCGTAGCGGCGCGCGACCGGGGCGCCGAAGGCGGCGAGCCAGACGACGTTGAAGATGAGGTGCATCCACGACCCGTGCAGCAGGGCGTAGCTCGCCCCCGTCCAGGGCATGGCGGACGGATCGGTCACGAGGTAGCGGGCGAATTCCTGGCGCGCGGAAGCGAGTTCCGGCCCGCCCGCTCCCTCCCCCGCCGCGCCGATGATCGCGGCCGCCGTCGAGGGATCGAAGGACGCGGTCCAGCGGGCCGGGATGAAGGCGAGGTTGAGGAGCACCGACAGGTCGATTCCATCCGGCAGCACGGTGCGGACGAGATGGATCGCCGCGAGCACGGCGATCGAGATCGTCACGATCCCCGGCAGGTTGAAGACGGGCACGCGGCCCTGGCGCGGCAGATCGGGGGAGGCATCCATGCCGCACCATGTCGGCCAAGCCTGCGCCGCCGCAAGGGCCGCAGAGCCCGGGACCGCACGGAATCGGCAAGCGCGCGGACGAGCCGCAACCTTTTGTTAAGGTTAAGGATGAGTTGCGCGAGCGCGCCCGGATCACTCGGCCTAGGGTGTGCGAGACATCACCGACCCCCGGCCGGGCACCCTCTCTTCGTCCCGGGCCGACCCAGATTGAAGCCCGTGTGAAACGGGCCGTACCGGTGCGGAACACCATGAAGCATCCCACGAGCCGTCAGCTACACGCCTACTGGGACCGGCTGCGAGGCGAGCGGGCCGCGCCGGAGCGCAGCGAGATCGAGCCCGGCGAGATCCGCAACCTGCTCGCCGACAGCTTCATCCTCGAAACCGATCCGGCCCGCCGGGTGAACATGGTGCGGCTTGCCGGCACGCGCCTGTGCGCCTTGTTCGGGAGGGAATTGCGAGGCCACGCCTTCATCGATCTGTGGGGCGACGCCCTGCCCCCGTCCCCCACCGATCCCTGGCGGCTCGTGGAGACGGTGGCCTGCGACACCGTCGGCATCGTGGCGGGCCTGACCGGCGTCACCGCGCGGGACGAATCCATCGACCTCGAATTGCTGCTGCTCCCCCTGCGCCACCGCGGCAAGACGCAGGCCCGAATCCTCGGCTCGCTCAGCCCGCATTGCATTCCGTCGTGGCTCGGCACGCGGCCGATCCTGCAGGTCGAGGCGGTCTCGCTGCGGGTGCTCGAAGTGGCCAGTGCCGAGCCCACGGCCGTGCGCAGCTTCGTGGAGGGCCTGCCCGAGCCGGCCAACGACCCCCGCCCCGTCCGGTTCGGGCATCTGCTCGTGCACGAGGGCGGCCGCGGCGGCGCCTGACGCGGGGCACACAACTCTAAGGGCGCAAAAAGGGAGAGCGGCACGGTTGCGTCGGGTCCGGGAAAGTCTTTCGTAACCCTGGAACGGCTAGGGATTCGGTCACGATATCCAGACTGCCGAGCCGCCATGACCGAGCTTTCCCACGCAGGGACGGCCTCCAGCCCGCAACCGGCCAGTGCCGCCGACCAGCGCCGGCACCAGCGGGTGCGCGCGACGCTGCTCGGCCGCTACATGCTGGCGGACCGACGCGAATATCCCTGCCAGACCGTGGACATGTCCCCCGGCGGCGTGCGCCTGACCTGCGCGGTGCTCGGCGCGGTCGGCGAGCGCGTGGTGCTCTATCTCGAACAGATCGGCCGGCTCGAGGGCGCGGTCGCGCGTCACACGCCGGGCGGCTTCGCGCTGCGCTTCACCGCGACGCCGCGCAAGCGCGACAAGATCGCCTCGCAGCTGATGTGGCTCGCCAACCGGGAAAGCCTCGGCCTGCCGGAGGGCCGCTTCCACGAGCGCCTCGTGCCCAACGATCCCGGCGTCACCCTTCGCCTGGAGAGCGGCCGGCTCATCCCCGCCCGGATCATCGACATCTCGATGTCGGGCGTGGCGCTTGCCACCCCATCGACGCCGCCCATCGGCACCCACGTCCTCGTAGGCTCCACCCCGGGCCGCGTGGTGCGCTACTTCGAGGGCGGTATCGGCGCTCAGTTCATGCTGCCGATCTCCCCAGACCGCTTCCACGAGGGCATCACGCTCTGAGCCGCGGCTCGGAGCGCTGCACCTTTCGTCTGAAGCCCCGGCCCGCAACGCCGCAACGGCAGGCCTCGGCCGACAAAGCGTCCCGATGCGGCCCGTTCGGACGCGACTCCCGGCCCGATGCGCGCCCGTCGTCAAAACACCGCCCCCCTGGACGCTGAATCCGGCCGACGGCCCGCCAGGCCGGGCTCCCGCGCACGCCGCCGGCTCCGGACATCCCGCCGATGGGCCGGGTCTTCGCCCCGCCCACGTCGCGAAAACGGCAGGCTGCCCCTGCGAGCACGCGAAGGCGCTCGCCCGGGCGACAGGGTTTCTCCTCTCCTAATGGAATCCCTCGCTTTTCCCGCATCGGCGTGAGGGGCGGTTCGCCCTCGCACGGGCGAGAACCGGAGGGGGCGCGAATCGATAAAATTGCGCGGATCGGCTTCAGCGCGGCGGAGGGGGTGCGGCGACATCCTGGCCTCGTTCGAAGGAAACGCCGCGATGCGCACCACCGATACGGGTCATCTCAAGACGGGGCTTCTCGCGGCCCTCGCCCTCTGCCTCGGCCTGTTCTGCGGCAGCGTTCAGGCTCAGACGCTGGCCGCCCTCCCCTCGGCGAGCGCCGGCCTCACCACCGGCGCGGAAGCCCGGCCGATCCTCGCCTGGACCGAGTTCTGCCAGTCCTACCCGGCCGAATGCACCTTCGACCGCAACGAGCCGGCCCGCATCACCCTCACCCCCGCCCTCTGGTCGACGATCGTCTCGGTCAACCGTCGGGTGAACCGCGCGATCGAACCCGTGACCGACCAGGACCATTGGGGCCGCCCCGACCGCTGGGATCTGGCCGAGGACGGCCGCGGCGATTGCGAGGACTACCAGTTGCTCAAGCGCCGCCTGCTCGCGGAGGCGGGGCTGCCGCGCCGGGCCATGCGGATGACCGTCGTCATCGACGAGAAGGGCGAGGGCCACGCCGTGCTCACCCTCATCACCGACCGCGGCGACTACATCCTCGACAACAAGACCAACGCCGTCTCGCCCTGGCACCAGACCGGCTACGTCTTCATCAAGCGCGAGGGGCAGGACGCCCTCGCCTGGGTCTCGCTGGGCGGGGCCACCTCCCCGGTCACCACGGCCAACCGCTGACGGCCGGCCGCAGCCCGCGGCCCGCCTTTTGCTGGACCACGGAGGGTCGGGCCCGGTGTGGCCCGTTTGCCAGCCTGCTCGGGGTTGTCTCGCCATGATACGGGAAAGCGATCGCAGGGCTTCACCCTTCTTTCACTTTCTCATTGAGCCGGGCGCCGGCCCGTGCAAGCTTTGCCGAGAAACTGGGGCGGCAGGACGGGCGGCCATGCGGTACGCGGTGTTTCGGAGCGTCGGCGACGGATCGGCGTTTCCCCGCGGACACGTCACCCGGCGCCTTCGCCGGGCCGCCCACCTCTCCCTCGTCGGCGCCACGCTTCTGATCGGCGGCGCCGCGGCTCCGGTCCAGCCGAGCCAAGCCCGCAGCGCCGGGCTGCCCGAGGCCGGCACCGCCGCCGATCCCGGCGCGCCCGCCCGGCCCGTGGCGGCCTGGAACGACTTCTGCCTGCGCTATCCGAGCGAATGCGCCGTCGATCCGGGCGAGCCCGCCCTCGTCGCCCTGACGCCCGCGATGTGGCACACGCTGACCACGGTCAACCGCCGGGTCAACGCGCGCATCAAGCCGATCACCGACATGGCCCATTGGGGCGTGGTCGACCGCTGGGACTTCCCCGATGACGGGTTCGGCGATTGCGAGGACATCCAGCTCCTCAAGCGGCGCATGCTGATCGAGCGGCGCCTGCCCCGCCGGGCCCTGCGCATGACGGTGGTGATCGACGAGATCGGCGAGGGCCACGCCGTGCTGATGGTGCGCACCGATCGCGGCGACCTGATCCTCGACAACAAGACCAACGCGGTGCTGCCCTGGCAGCGCACCGGCTACAGCTTCGTGAAGCGAGAGGGGCAGGACGGCCGGGCCTGGGTCAGCCTCAACAACGGCGCCTCGCCGGTGACCACGGCCAACCGCTGATCCGCGGACGCGCGATGCCGGGTGCCCCGATCCAAGCGGGGCTTGGCGCGTTGACGGTCATGCTTTTAGCGCATCCCGAAGACAGCCTGTATCGCTCGCGCATCCACCGGGCTCGCAGGAGTCCGGCCGGTTCACGGCTGCGGGAGGGCCCTGCCCGATGACGCCACGCGACGCGAACGCTCCGCCCGAACAGCGGGAGGAGACCGATGGCGGCTTCCTCGCCGCCCTGCCCCTGCCCGCTTTGCTGCTGGATCGCACGGAGACCGGGGCCGTCATCGCGGCGGCCAATGCCGGCTTGTGCGCGCTGACCGGTCGCGACGAGGGAGATCTGGTCGGGCGGGGCCTCGAGGCGCTCGAATGCCGCCAGGGCGACCATGCCGGCTGGGCCGCCCTGCGGGAAGCGCTGGCGCGCGGAGAGCCCGCGAGCGCCGAACTCCTGTTCTCCCGCGGCAGCGGCTCGTTCTGGGGCGAGATCCACCTCGTGCCGCGGCCCGGCGACGCCGCGCGCTTCCTCGGCCAGATCGTGGACGTGACCCGGCGGCGCGACGCCGAGGACGCGCTGGCCCTGTCGCGGCAGCGCGAGGCGCTCGGGCTGCTCACCAACAGCGTGGCGCACGAGTTCAACAACTTCCTGCAGATCCTGATCGGCTACATCGACGGGCTGAAGCGGCGCCTCGGCGACCGGCCCGAACCCTTCATCCAGCGGGCGATCATCCGCTCCACGGAAGCCTCCGAGCGGGCCGCCGTGCTCACGCGCCAGCTCCTCGCCCATTCCAGGCGGATCGCGCCGGACGTGCGCCCGGTCGATCTCGCCGCCGCGGTCCGCGCGGGCCTCGACCGCCTGCGTCCCAACCTGCCGGCCGGCATCCGGCTCGACCTCTCGATACCCGATGGCCTTCCCCCGGCCCTGTGCAACCCGATCCAGCTCGAACTGGCGCTCGGCCACATCCTCGCCAATGCCTGCGAGGCCATGTCCGGCCAGGGCCGCATCCACGTCACCCTGTTCGCCGTCGAGCCCGGCGACCGCTCGCTCCAGCGCCCGGAGGCCGGGGCGGTCGGGCTTTCGGTCTCGGATACGGGGCACGGCCTGTCGCCGGAGATGCTGTCGCGGGCGCTCGCCCCCTTCGCCACGACCCGCGAGTCCGGCCGAGGCGCCGGCCTCGCCATCGTGCACGGCCTGATGAAGCGGCAGAACGGCACGATCTCCATCGAGAGCCGGCCGGGCGAGGGCGCGACCGTGCGGCTCGTCTTCCCGGCCGCGCGCTGAGGGCAGCGCGCACGGCTGATACGAAAAGCGCGGCCGCCACCTTAAATAATCCGACGCGGACACAACATCTTAGCTCAAGGTCTCGGCACCGCCGGCCGGCGCCACGAAAAAATCTTGCGAAACCCGGCTCCGGGCCGGGACTAAAATCTCGTTTCACCCGTCACCATCTAAAGAGAGCATTCTCGCTCTCCTCACGCTGACCCGAGGTTCTCTCTGATGGCTTCCCCTCCCGTGCGTCGCAAACGCGTCGTGACCCTCCTCGCGCTCGCGGCCTCGCTCGCCGTGGCGGCGCCCGTCGTCGAGGCGCGCCCGGGCGGCGGCGGCGGGATGGGCTCGCGCGGCTCGAAGACCTACAGCGCGCCCCCCTCCACCGCGACCTCCCCGGGCGCCATGGGGCCGATCCAGCGCTCGCAGACGAGCCCGAGCCCCGGCCTCAACAATCCCGGCATGGCCGCGCAGAACCGGGGCGGCTCGCGCTTCGGCGGCGGCTTCCTCGGCGGTATGCTCGGCGCGGGCCTGCTCGGCGCTCTGCTGGGCGCAGGCTTTTCCGGCGGACTCGGCGGCATCGGCTCGTTCATCGGCCTGATCTTCCAGATCGGCCTGATCGCACTTCTCGTGATGCTGGCGGTGCGCTTCTTCCGCCGCCGTCAGGAGGGCAACCAGCCCGCCATGGCCGCCAACGCGCCGCATGCCCGTTCCGGCCTCCCGCCGCAGGGCGGCCAGAACGGCGGCGTCAATCCCGGAATGAATGCCGGCATGAACCCGGTGGGCGGCGGCTATAGCGGCGGCGCCCGTCCGGAGCCGGTCCAGGTCCAGCCGGACGACTTCCAGGCCTTCGAGCGCTCGCTCAACGAGGTCCAGGGCGCCTTCGGCCGCGAGGATGTCGCAAGCCTGCGTCGTCTCGCGACGCCGGAGATGGTCGGCTATTTCGAGGAAGAGCTGCGCGCCAACGCCGCCCGCGGCGTGGTCAACCGCATCTCCGACGTGAAGCTCCTCCAGGGCGACCTGTCGGAAGCGTGGCGCGAGGGCCCGGTCGAGTTCGCCACCGTCGCCATGCGCTTCCAGCTGCGCGACGAGGTCTTCGAGCGCGCCACGAACCGCCACGTCGAGAACGGACCGCAGGAGGCCAAGGAATTCTGGACCTTCGTGCGCGAGCCCGGCGGACCCTGGCTGCTCTCGGCGATCCAGCAGGGCCGCTGAGCCATCGGCCAACATGAAAAAAGGGCGTCCGGCGGGAGCCGGGCGCCCTTTTCGTTTCAGCATCACGCGACCGCGATCCGTCCCCCTCTCCGCGCTTTCGGGGAAAGACGGAGGCCGGAAACCATCACTCCGTCAGCGAGCGGGCTTCTTCCGGCAGCATGATCGGGATGCCGTCGCGGATCGGGTAGGCGAGCTTGGCGGAGCGGCTGATCAGCTCCTCGCGCGCCGCGTCGTATTCCAGCGGCTCCTTGGTCAGCGGGCAGACCAGCAGTTCCAGCAGGCGGGGATCGACTCGGGTCGCTTCGACGGGCGGGGTGGGTGTGTCGGCCATGGCGTCTCGGTTCCGGTGAGCGGGCCCCCATAGCGCGGATGGCCGGGGGCCGGAAACGTTATTGCAGCGTCGGCTCGGAGCCGCTGGCCCGCACCAGCTCCATCTCGGTTACCGCGATCAGCACCTCGGCCCGCGTCTTGAGATCGGGAGCTTCCAGCATCGCCTGCTTCTCGCGCACGCCGAAGGGGCTCATCATGCACAGCGCGTTGACGAGCGCCTCGTTCGGCGCCTCCTCGATACCCGACCAATCGACCTGCAACTCGTTGGCGTCGACGAAGCTGCGCAAGGTGCGCAGCACGCTCTCGCGGTCGACCTCCGCCTCCCCGGCCCGCGCCTCGAAATCCTGGGCGAAGGCGTCGTAGGAGACTTGGCAGCGCCGGTATTTCGTCGTGACGGCGAGTTCGCTCTCGACCCGGAAACGGCTGACGCCGGTCAGCGAGATCAGGTAGCGCCCGTCCCCGGTCTCGGCGAACTGGCTGATCCGCCCGGCGCACCCGACCCGGTAGAGCCGGGGGGCCAGCGGAGAGCCGCCGCCCTCCGCGTCGGGTTGGATCATGCCGATGAGGCGCTCCGAGCGCAGGGCGTCGTCCACCATGGCGAGGTAGCGCGGCTCGAAGATGTTGAGCGGCATCTGCCCCCGCGGCAGGAGCAAAGCCCCCGGCAGCGGGAAGACCGGGATGATGCCGGGGCAATCCGCCGGCGATTTGAAGCCCGACTGCGTGCTCATGCGCGGCGTCCCTGCTGGAGGACGGGGCGCTGCGGGCCCCTTCCGAGGTGTCGTACGAGAGGCCGAGCGCGCCCAGCGCTCATGAAAACAGAAGCGTCGAGAGCTGCCGGCGTCCGCGGATCGCGGCCGAGTCCATCAGGCCCCAGGCCTCGAAGAACTGGAGCAGCTGCTTGCGCGCCGCGTCCTCGTTCCAGTTCCGGTCGGCCCGGGCGATGGCCACGAGCTGGTCGACGGCTTCGTCCCGCTTGCCCGCGGCGTTGAGGCCGAGCGCGAGATCGAAGCGGGCCTGATAGTCGCTCGGGTCGGCCTCGATGCGCTTCTGCAGGCCGGCGAGGTCGCCCAGGCTCTCGGCCTGGTCGGCCAGTTCGAGCGCCGCGCGAACACCCGCCAGCAGCGGATCCTCCACCTTGTCCGGGGGCACCATGGCGAGGACCTGCCGGGCATTCTCGGTCTCGCCGAGTTCGAGCTGGGTCTTGGCCAGGCCAGCGATGGCCTTGAGATTCGCCGGCTCCTCGCGCAGCACCGCGGCGTAGAGCTCGGACGCCGCGGCGAGATCCCCGGCCGAGGCGACCGCGGCGGCCTCCTCCAGCACCTGATCGATCTCGGAGGGACCGGCGAGCCGGTCGACGAAGGCGCGCACCTCCGATTCCGGCACCGCGCCCATGAAGGCGTCGACCGGCCGGCCGCGATCGATCGCGATCACCGCGGGGATGGATTGCAGGCCGAGCTGCTGGCCGATCTGCTGCCAAACGCCCGGATGCTCGTCGATGTTGAGCTTGGCGAGCTTCACCCGCCCGCCCGCAGCCCGCACGACCTTCTCGAGGACCGGCGTGAGCTGCTTGCAGGGGCCGCACCAGGGTGCCCAGAAATCGACGATCACCGGCTGGTTCATCGACTCGGCGATGACGTCCTGCCGGAATCCCGCCGTCGTGGTGTCCGTGATGAGACCGTCGGCGGTGGGTGCGCCGGCGGCGGGGTTGGCTTCGAGCATGGAGCCCTCGGGAATCGTTTGAGACACGCGCGATCGCGTGCGTTGCACCGGGCCGTTACATGGGGCCTGACGCCGCCCCTGACCAGACGTTTTCGGGCGCCCCGGGGCCGTGGCCGGCTCAGGGCTTGGCCGCAGACCCGGCCGGGCCGCCCGCGCCCTCCTTCGCCCCTTCCTTCACCCCTTCCTTGGCACCCTCCTTGGCCGCCTTGTTGTCGGTCAAGAACACGCCCGCATAGATCTTGCCCTGAGAGGTCGCCTCGCAGGTGATCATGGTCTTGCCGGGCTCGGGCGCCGAGAACTTGCAGGAGCCGACCGCGGGGGCGGGGCTGCGGGCGATGCCCTCCTTGTTCTTCATGCCCGGCACCACGAGGCTGATGGGCTGGAGCTGTTCGGTCTCCTCGGTGCGCTCATGCTGCGCACCCGCCCCGCTGAAGCTCAGGGTCTGGCCGTCCCAGGCGGCGAAGTCGAAGGTCGTGCGCCCGCGCGAGACGGTGTTGACGAGCTCCTCCTTGCAGTTCTGCGTCACGTCGAGGCCGCCGATCACCAGCCGCTCGCACCGGCCGGTCATCTTCACGTCGGCCCCCTGCTGGGCGAGCGCCGGACCGGCTGCGAGCAGGCCGAGGAGGGCAAGGAGCGGGGTGTGCGAGCGGGTCGTCATGGCGTCGTCTTCCTCCTGAGCGGCCCGTGCCGCTTTTCCGTGAATGGTATTCCCCGGGGGCGATCCGGGTTTCAACCGCCGAAGCGCAGGGCGCGATCGTTGGGCGCGTCGAGATGAAGCTCGGGGCCCAGCGGCACGATCCCGGTCGGGTTGATGCCTGCGTGGCTGGCGTAATAGTGGCGCTTGATCTGCTCGAAGTTCACCGTCTCCGCGACGCCCGGCAGGGCGTAGAGATCGCGCAGGTAGTTCGAGAGGTTCGGATAATCGGCGATGCGCCGCCGATTGCACTTGAAGTGCCCGACATAGACCGCGTCGAAGCGCACCAGCGTCGTGAACAGGCGGATATCGGCTTCGGTCAGGGCGCCGCCGCAGAGGTAGCGCCGGCGATCGAGCCGGTCTTCCAGCGCGTCGAGTTCGGCGAACAGGACCGTGAACGCCTCCGCGTAGGCTTCCTGGCTCGTGGCGAAGCCGGCCTTGTAGACGCCGTTATTGACCCGGTCGTAGACCCGGGCGTTCACCGCGTCGATCTCCTCGCGCAGGGGTTCGGGATAGAGGTCGGGGCCGTCCGCGCCGAAACCGGCATCGAGCATCCGCACGATCTCGGCGGATTCGTTCGAGACGATGGTCTCGCGCTGTTTGTCCCACAGCACCGGTACCGTGACACGGCCCGAATAGTCGGGCTTGGCCCGCCGGTAGATCTCGTAGAGGCGCCGGGCGCCGAACAGCGGCTCTGCGGTCGAGCCCGGCACACCGCCCTCCTCCTCGGCCTGGAAGACCCAGCCCTCTTCGCGCATGTAGGGCGAGACCACGGAGACGCCGATCGCCGGCTCCAGGCCCTTGAGCCGGCGAACGATCAGGGTTCGGTGGGCCCAGGGGCAGGCGAGCGAGACGATGAGGTGGTAGCGCCCCGCCTCGCCCGCGAACCCGCCCTCGCCCGAGGGGCCGGGCGCGCCGTCCGGCGTCACCCAGTTGCGGAAGGCGGCGGCCGAGCGCTCGAAGCGTCCGCCGGACTTGGCGGTGTCGTAGCCCTTGTCCACCCACTCGCCCTCGACCAGCATTCCCATCTCGAACGATCCTCGCGCGGCCGATCCCGGCCATGCAGGTGGAGGAGTTCGGCCCGGAGAGAAGCCCGCCGGGGCCTGCGACCGGCGTCGCAGGCAGCCCTCGATGCGCCGGGCCGGAACTGGCCGCGGGCGGAAACGGATCCCAGATAGGCCGCCACCTGTCCCTACGGAGCCCGCCGATGTCCGCACGCCTGTTCGAGCCCCTGCGCCTGGACGACCTGGAACTCGAGAACCGCATCATCGTCGCGCCGATGTGCCAGTACTCGGCCCGGGCCGGCGAGGCGACCGACTGGCACCTGATGCATCTGGCGCAGATGGCTCAATCGGGCGCCGGCCTGCTGACCCTGGAGGCGACGGCGATCTCGCCGGAGGCACGGATCTCGCCCGGCGATCTCGGCCTCTACGACGACGCCACCGAGCGGGCGCTCGGCCGCGTCCTCGACGCGGTTCGCGGATACGCGCCGGTCCCGGTGGCGATCCAGATCAACCATGCCGGGCGCAAGGCCTCGAGCCGCGCCCCTTGGGAGGGCGGCGCGCAGATCGCGCCGGAGGCCGTCGACGGCTGGCGCACCGAGGCGCCCTCGGCGCTGGCCCACGGGCCGGACGAGGCGCCGCCCCACGCCCTCGATGCGGAGGGCTTGAAGCGGGTGCGCGACGGCTTCGTCGCGACCGCGCGGCGGGCGATGCGGCTCGGCATCGACGGCGTCGAGCTGCACGGCGCCCACGGCTACCTGCTGCACCAGTTCCTGTCGCCGCTGTCCAACCGCCGCGAGGACCACTACGGCGGCAGCCTGGAGAACCGGATGCGCTTCCCGCTCGAATGCTTCGAGGCGGTGCGCGAGGCCGTGCCCGCGGGCAAGCCGGTCTGGATGCGCGTCTCGGCCACCGACTGGGTCGAGCAGGGCTGGGATCTCGACCAGACCCTCGAACTCGCCCGCGCCCTCAAGAGTCGCGGCGCGGCGGCGATCCACGTCTCCACCGGCGGCCTCTCGACGGCGCAGAAGATCCCGCTCGGTCCGAGCTATCAGGTGCCCTTCGCCGAGCGGATCAAGGCGGAGACGGGCCTGACCACCATCGCGGTCGGCCTCATCACCGAACCGGCCCAGGCCGAGGGCATCCTGGCCGAGGGCCGGGCCGACGCGGTCTCGCTCGCCCGCGCCCTGCTCTACGATCCCCGCTGGCCCTGGCACGCGGCGGCCGAACTCGGCGCCCGGGTGCGCGCGCCCAAGCAGTACTGGCGCAGCCAGCCGCGGGAGTACAAGGACCTGTTCAAGGACACCTCCCACGGGCAGCGATAGCGGCGCCTTCTCGCCTCCCGCCATCCTTGACGCTCATCGCGAGGTGCGCAGCGCGGCACCTCGCGATGAGGGCGCGTGTTGGAAGGCGGCGTCCTACCGCCCCACCGCTCCCACCAGCGGCCCGAGCGGCCGGCTGAGATCGGATCGGCCGAGGCCCGGGGCGTAGAGGCTCGAAACGCTGCCGTCGAGGAACAGTGCGTTGCGGCAGCCGAGCCCGTCCTTGAACAGGCGGGCGAAGGCGCCGAAGGTCACCGGCTGCTCCGAGATCGCGAAGACCGCCGTGCGGCCGCCGTCGCGGACGCCGACGCCGTTGCGGATCTTCTGGCTCGGGCCGTCCTCGGAGATCTTGGGGTGAATCTTGCCCTCGATCACCAGCATCGGGCCCGACTGCGTGGCGAAGTCCGGGGCCGGCTTGGCGCGCAGGTAGCGGGCCGTGTCGAGCACGCCCGCCCGGTCGCCCTTCACGTAGAAGACGCCATTGGGCTTGAGGTGGAAATTGCCCGGCCCGTTGGCGGTGGAGACGCCCTTCATCTCGCGGCCCTCCTCGACATAGAGCCCGACCGGAGCCTGCCCCTTGTCGTACATGCCGGCATTCATCGCGAAGCTGAGTCGCGGCCCCTGCCTCTGGGCGAGGCTCGACAGCGAGGCGTAGGGCAGCCCGTCCGGCCCGAGCCAGAACAGGCGGACGCGCTCGCGGGTCAGGTCGACCGTGCAGACCGTATAGGGCTGCCCCTCGGATTCGACGGCCTTGCAGGGGCCCTTGCCTGCGGGCGCCGGCTGCGCCCGGGGCGCCTCCGGCGCGAGGGCGAGGCAGGCGAAAAGAACGGGGACGAGAACGGCGAGACGGCGCTTCACGGGCGGTTCCTGTCTGGCGGCGGCCGCTTCGGGGCAGGCGGGAGGGCCGGCTCGGCCGCGCCGGATCTCCTCGCCCGAAAGCATGGCAGCATTCAAGCAGGCCGCGCCCCGCAGGCCGGCGCGGACACATCACGCATTTGGGACCCCCGGTCGCTGGGACCGATTCAACTCCCCGAACGTTCACAACGAGCTAGGGGGTTCATTCTCTCTTTCGGGTGGAGACGATCTGATGAAACGGGTTGTTCTGGCATCGGCGCTGATGACCGGCGCGCTGATGATGATCCCGGCCACGGCCGATGCCCGTCCGGGCTTCGGCGGCGGTGGCTTCCGTGGCGGCGGCTTCGGCGGCGGCTTCGGCGGTGGTTTCCGCGGCGGCGGGTTCGGCGGTGGTTTCCGCGGCGGCGGGTTCGGCGGCCCGCGCTTCGGCGGCGGGTTCGGGGGACCGCGCTTCGGAGGCGGGTTCGCCGGCCGCGGCTTCGGCTATCGCGGCGCCGGCTTCGGCGGATGGCGCGGTGGATACGGCGGATGGCGCGGCGGCGGCTGGGGCTATCGCCGCGGCATCGGACTCGGCGGCGTCGGCCTCGGACTCGGCCTGGGTCTCGCCGCGGGCGGGCTCTACGGCGGATACGGCGGCTGGGGCGGCTACGGCGGATGGGGCGGCCCCTACGGTTACTCGACCGTCGGCTACGATCCCTACTATGCCGGCGGCTGCTACACCGTTCCGCGTCTGACTTGGACGCCCTACGGCTACCGCCGCGTGCTGGTCGAGCGCTGCTACTGATCCTTTGGGACAGACATGAACGAAGAAGGGGCCGCATGCGGCCCCTTTCCTTTTGCGCTAAGCGTGCCTTCGCCCCTCAGCGCCCCTTGGCCTCGTCCCGGCGCATCGGCATCGCATCGATCGTCGAGAACAGGCGCTGCGGCGGGATCGGATCGGCCGCGGTGAGCTTGGCGCCGCCGTCCTTGCCAACGAGAACCGCCCTGAAGGACCCGTCCGGCAGGCCGAGATGCCGGCGCAGTCGCAGAGCCTGCGCGCCCGTGCCCACCGCCTCGACCGTGACGAGGTCGCGCTCCGCCGTGCCCGCACGCGCCGAGGCCAGCGCCTGACGCTGGGCCATGAGCCGGGCGTCGTCCGGATCGGGGGCGGCCAGCACCAGCACCCGGGACTTCCAGCGGTAGCCCGCCAGCGGATCGCCCTCCGCCGCGCCCACCGGACCGCTCGCTGCCAGTACCGCCATCGTCACCGCCGCTGCCTTCCACACCATGCCCGACCTCCCTGCATGCCCCACCCTGCATTGCCGGAACCAGCGCGCGACCCATCTGCCCGGTTCCGTTTCGCGAACAGCCGGAGGCCCCATGGCCATCGTCAACCGTCGGATCGTGCTGGCCGCGCGCCCGCACGGCGAGCCGCGCCCCGAGCATTTTCGCCTGGAGGAAGGGCGCATGCCGGCACCGAAACCGGGGGAGGTTCTGCTGCAGACCCGCTGGCTCTCCCTCGACCCGTACATGCGCGGGCGGATGAGCGCGGCGAAATCCTACGCCAAGCCCGTCGAGATCGGCGAGGTCATGGTCGGCCAGACGGTGAGCGAGGTGGTTGCCTCGGAAAATCCGGCCTTCGCCGAGGGCGATCTCGTGCTGAGCCAATCCGGCTGGCAGGACTACGCGGTCTCGGACGGCCAAGGCCTGCGCCGCCTCGACCCGGCCGATGGACCGCCGAGCCGCTTCCTCGGCATCCTCGGCATGCCGGGCATGACCGCCTATGCCGGCCTCCTCGAAATCGGTCGGCCGAAGGCGGGAGAGACCGTGGCGGTGGCCGCCGCGACCGGGCCGGTCGGCTCCCTCGTCGGCCAGGTCGCCCGGCTCAAGGGCGCGCGGGCGGTGGGCATCGCCGGAGGCCCCGAAAAGTGCGCCTACCTGACCGAGACGCTCGGCTTCGACGCGGCGGTCGATCACCGCGCCGACGACTTTCCCGAGGCGCTGGCCCGCGCCTGCCCGGACGGGATCGACGTTTATTTCGAGAATGTCGGCGGGGCGGTGTTCGACGCGGTGCTGCCGCTGCTCAACGACTTCGCGCGGGTGCCGGTCTGCGGCCTCGTCTCGGGCTACAACCTGAGCGAACTGCCCCCCGGCCCCGACCGCTCCCCCCTGCTGATGCGTGCCGTGCTCACCAAGCGGTTGACCCTGCGCGGCTTCATCGTCTGGGATTTCGCCGCGCTGCAGGACGATTTTCTGCGCGATGTCGGCGGCTGGCTCCGGGCGGGCCGGGTCCAGGGCCGCGAGGATGTGGTCGAGGGTTTGGAGAACGCCCCGACCGCCTTCGCCGGGATGCTGCGCGGCGCTAATTTCGGCAAGCTCGTCGTCAAGGTGTCCTGAACCGGGATCACGCGCGGGCCTGCGCCGCGGCGCTTGTCCGAGGAGACGAACAAAGATAGAACATTGGGGGCGACGGATCGGTGGGAAACGGGCACAAGCGGCGCGGGCCGCTTGCTCCGACCGGGCGGGACGCCCAGAGTCGTCGCCATCGCGGGCGTGAACGAAGATGCCCTGTGAGATCGGACCGGATGGAGAGATGAGATGGCGGGCAGCGTCAACAAGGTGATTCTGGTCGGCAACCTCGGGCGCGATCCCGAGACCCGGCGCCTGTCCTCGGGCGACCCCGTGGTGAACCTGCGCATCGCGACCTCGGAGTCCTGGAAGGACAAGGCGTCGGGCGAGCGCAAGGAAAAGACCGAGTGGCACTCGGTCGTGATCTACAACGACAACCTCGCCCGGGTGGCCGAGCAATATCTGCGCAAGGGCTCGAAGGTCTACATCGAGGGCCAGCTCCAGACCCGCAAATGGACCGACCAGTCGGGCGTGGAAAAGTACACGACCGAAGTGGTGCTCCAGCGCTTCCGCGGCGAGATGACGATTCTCGATGGACGCGGCGGGGGCGGCGGCGAGTTCGCGGGCGAGGATGAGGGCGGCGGCCAGATCAGCCGTGGCGGCGACAGAGGCGGGGATCGCGGCGGCGATCGCGGCGGACGCGAGGATTACGGCTCGAGCCGCTCCGGCGGCGGCGACCGCCGGCCTTCCTCGGGCGGCGGCGGCGCCAAGCCGAACTACGACCTCGACGACGACATCCCGTTCTAGGTTCGAGACGGCGGATCGCCTCCGGCCCCGATGCCGGAAGCACGACAGGCCCGTGGGAGACCGCGGGCCTGCTTTCGTTTCGGCTCCGCACGTCCGCCACGGAGGCTGCGGGAAGGATCAGAAGTCGACCGATGCGGAGACGATGAAGGTGCGCGGCGCGCCGACGGCCAGGAAGCCGCGGGCGGCCGAGGCCCAGTAGGAATTGTCCAGAAGGTTCTGGACGAGGGCGCGGAGAACGACCGGCTTCCCGTTCGCGCCCACGGTGGTGTAGCGCAGGCCCGCATCGAAGCGCGTCCAGTCCGGCACCGATTGGGTGTTGGTCTGATCGTAGAACATGCTGCTGGTGTAGATCGCCCGGCCCGTCAGGGTCAGGCCCGGCGCCAGCCACGGCGGCAGGTCGTACTCGGCGTAGAGGTTGAAGGCCGTGTCGGGCACGCCGGGCGCCGCCTTGCCGTTGGCCGCCGGATTGTTGGCCCGAACCAGTTCGGCGTCGATGAAGGTGACGCCACCGAGAAGCCGCAGGCCCGGGACGACCTCGCCGAACACGTTGAGTTCGACGCCGCGGTTCCGCTGACGGCCGCTGACCGAGTAGATGTTGGTCGCCGGATCGGTGAAGGCGCTCGCCAGCTCGATCTCGAACAGCGAGGCCGTGGCCGTCACCGTGCCGAAATCGTATTTGACGCCGATCTCCTTCTGCCGCCCGACGGCGGGCGGGAAGAGCTCGTCGCGATTGACCGCCGTGACGGGCGCGCTGGCCACCGGGTCGAGCGACTCGATGTAGTTGCCGTAGAAGGACAGGTTCTCGAACGGGCTCAGCACGAAGGTGATGGAGGGGCTGAAGCGGCTCTCCTGGTAATTCGAGGTCACCTGCCCCTGCGTCGGACCCGGCCGGGTGGCGAAGCCCTGCTGGTCGATCTCCTGGTAGCGCCCACCCAGCGTCAGCAGGAAGCGGTCGTCGCCGAAGAACGAGAGGGTGTCGGCGATGGCCACGCTGCGCGCGGAGAGCTGTGCGAAGAGCGGCTGCGAGGCCGAGCGGGGAAGCCCGATCGTCGGAATGGATCCGGTCGGCAGATAGGTCGGATTGTAGATGTTGATCGTGTAGGGCGTGAAGACGGGCGGGACGAAGCCGCTGCGGAAGTTCTTGTTGTTCGCCTCGACGGCCGCGATGTTCACCTGATGGTCGAGGAAGCCGGTGCGGAAGCGGGTGCGCAGGCCCACCTCGCCGCTCAGGCCCTGGATCTCCTGGGGCTGGATCGCGAGCAGGTTGGTCGCCAGCCCGGTCACGCTCGTCACGCGATAGTTCGAGGTCAGGAAGTCCTCGTTGTAGCGGCTGGCGCCGCCGGCGATGTAGACCGTCGTGTCGGGCAGGATGTCGTATTCGGCCCGGCCCGCGATCATGCCGTAGCGGCTGTCGTTGTACTCGAACGGGTTCGCGGTGTTGCGCCGGTTGTTCGGAGCGCGAGGGATCGGAATGCCCGGCGCGACCGCGTTGAACAGCGAGGTCGGCGCCGTGACGTTCTGCGTCGAGTGGGTCATGTCGAGCGAGGCGCGGAAGCGGTCGCCGCGATAGTCGAGGCCCAGCGCGGCGACGCCGACCTCGATCGCGTTGTTGTCGAGCGGCGTGGCGCCGGTGCGGTAGGCGCCGTTGAAGCGCACGCCCCATTCCTTGAAGTCGCCGAAGCGGCGGCTCAGGTCGGCATGCGTCCAGATCTGCGCATCGCTGAGATAGGTCGTGGTGAGCCGGGCGAACGGCTCCTCGTAGGCGCGCTTGGGGATGAGGTTGATCGTGCCGCCGACGCGGCCGGTGCCGCCGCTCAGGAGCGCGGAGGGGCCCAGCAGGATCTCGACGCGCTCGAGACCCTCCGTGAAGCTGCGCCGCGGGTTGGCAAGGTAGAACAGGCCGTCGAAGGCCGTGTCGAGGTTGGTGACCGAGAAGCCGCGAATGAAGTAGGAATCGCGCTCGCTGTAGGGCGGCGCGTCGTTGCGCACCGACGGGTTGTTCAGCACGACGTCGGCGAGCGACACAGCCTGCTGGTCCTCGATCAGCTTTTCCGTGTAGCCCGTGATGTTGAAGGGCGTCTTCAGGAGGGAGCGGTTGCCGAGGAAGCCGACCCGGGTTCCCGAGCCGACCTGACCGCCGGCATAGGGGACGGGCGGTTGCCCGACCGTTCCGGTGGGCGGCGGCAGGCCGGCGGCAGCAGCGGCGGCGCGGCCCTGCCGCGTCGCCTGCCCCTGGACGTGCAGCTCGTCGAGCGTCACCGCCCCCGCCGGCTCCGCGCCGAGCTGGACGTAGCGCGGATTGACCAGCGTGATGGTCGAGGCGCCCGCCGGTCGATAGGTCAGACCGGTGCCCTCCAGGAGCTTGGTCAGCGCCTCGACGGGCGAGAAGGTGCCGTCGACCCCTTGCGTCTCCAGCCGCGCCGTCAGTTCGGTCGGGTAGACGAGCTTGACGCCGGCCTGCTCGGTGAAGGCGACGAGCCCCGTCTCCAGCGAGCCGCTGGGGATGCTGAGGCGGCGGTGCCGGCTGTCCGTCAGCGCCGTCGGCACGGCCGGCACCGCCGCGTCGAGGACACGTTTCGCGGGAGAGGCCTGGGCGGTCGCGGCCTGCTCCATCACCCCGAGCGACACGCCAGCCAGGGCGAACACCGTCAACCGCCTGTGTGAAAACCCGCGCCGCTGCGCCACCATGTCAGAGCCCCATCGATCCGTCGGGAGGGCTGGCGCGCTTCGCGCTCTCTGCCCTCTCACCGACTAAGATCAACGGGAGCGCCTTCTCCTGACGTCGGGAGGCGAACTTTTTGGAGGCGCGTCACACGGGCGACCCGACCAGGACCAGCAGGGGCGAGAGCCGGCGGATGCGCACGCCCATGGTCGCGGCGATCGCGTCGAGCGCCTCGTCGGTGTTGCGGGGATCGAAGGCGCCCGTCACGCGCCGCTCTCCGAGCCGCCGGTCGAGCAGGACGATCCGTCCGTGGCGGTAGCGCCCGAGTTCGGCCAGGACGCGCGCGAGCGGCTCGCCGGAGAAGAGGAGCCGGTCCTCGCGCCAGGCCATCGCCCGCTCCACGTCCGCCGCCGCCACGGTGAGGGACGCGTCGGCATCGACCCGGACGGCCTCGCCGGCCGAGACCACCGCGTGGCGGCCCGCCGCCGAGACGGCGACCCGCCCCTCGGCCACGCCGACCGGGCTGCTCGCGCCGTCCGCACGCACGAAGAAGCGGGTGCCGATCGCGCGCACGCTCAAGCCGGGTCCCCGCACGACGAAGGGCCGGTCGGCATCCGGGGCGACGTCGAAGCTCGCCTCGCCGCGCAGCAGTTCGACGCCGCGCTCTCCCTCGCTGAAACGCAGGGCGATCGCCGTATCGGTGTTGAGATCGACGCGGCTGCCGTCGGCGAGCGTCGCGCGCTCGATCGCGCCGACGCCGCTCCAGTGGTCGGCGCGCAGCCGGTCGAGGAGAGGCGATTGCGAGACCAGGGCACCCCCGAGCAGCAGCGCGAGGGCGAGGCCCGCGAGCGTCTTCGCACCACCCCGGCGCGGGCGGGGATCGGGCAGATGCCCGAGCCTGCGCCAGAGCGCGTCCATCTCCGCATAGGCCGCGGCATGGGCCGGATCGGCCGCCCGCCAGCGCTCGAAGCGGTTGCGATCGGAGGCGCTCGCGTCGGAGGAGGAGAGCCGCGCGACCCAGGTGGCGGCGGCCTCGTAGATCGGATCCTCGCCGCCCTCGCCCTCCGCCTCCTCGCCGCCGGCCACGTCTACGCCCTCCGGGCCCCAGCGCGGCCGGATCGGCGCAGCGCTCTCCTGCTCCTCATAGATCAACGACGGGCTGATCTCCTGATCCCGTCCGCTCAAAAAAGATCGAGGCGGCTGCGCCGACAGTGCAGGAGAGCCCGGATGATGTGTTTCTCGACCATGTTCCGCGAGATGCCGAGACGCGCGGCGATCTCCCCGTTCGCCAGCCCGTCGAAGCGGCTGAGCAGGAAGACCTCGCGGCAGCGGGGAGGCAGTTCGTCGATGGCCTGCGCGA
Source organism: Methylobacterium sp. B4 (assembly GCF_003201865.1). Classification (GTDB taxonomy): domain Bacteria; phylum Pseudomonadota; class Alphaproteobacteria; order Rhizobiales; family Beijerinckiaceae; genus Methylobacterium. The sequence continues at coordinate 202,872 of NZ_QJJJ01000005.1, forward strand.
GGCGCCTCAATTCCTGCCGGGCGATCGTCTCCCGCTCCGGCAGGGCGTAGCCGTCGGCGATCTCCTCCCATTCGATATCGGTCTTCGGCGCGAACAGGCTGTTCTCCAGACGGCGCCGGTTGCGCATCCGCAGGGCGACGTTTGTGGCGATGCGGAAGAGCAGAGCCGTCGGATGCTCGACGCTCGTGCGCGACAGCGCGGCGACCATGCGCAGATAGGTTTCCTGGCTCGCATCGGCGGCATCGGCCGGATTATCGAGCAGGCGCGCAAGCAGGCGCCGCAGTTTCAGGCCCTCGTGACGGTAGAGGGCATCGACCGATACTCCCTGCATGGCATCGGTCCTCTCGCCCACCGGACTTCCCATCTCCTGCACCGACCGGTGAAGACCAGACGGAATTACCCGAATGATGCAAGTTCCGCAGCACGTTAGACGCTTTCCAGGCTAGACGTTTCAAAGAACACAAATCACTGACCAGACGGATGAAACTTCTCCAATCAAACAGGACTCCAGAACTGGAATAATTACAGATTATTATTCATTCCCTGCCCTTGTTGCACCCGAGCCACACGCTTACGCGTCGATCTGTGGATGATTTCGACTTCCGCGTCGGGCTCATCTTGCCCATCCGAAACAGGCGGGATCGGCCCCCGCATCCGTGCTCGCCCCTAACGGCCACGGAGCGCCCGTCCTTTGCATGGCCTGCGCTCTCCGGGCGGCCCATGATCGGGCCTTCCGTGCCGGCGGCCGGACGGTGTGCCGCTGCCCTTGCCGCTTCGCCCCAGTGGCGCCTGCGAAAACCCGCGTCATAATGGGTGTGCACCGCACGGTGCGAGGAGGCAGCCAGGGATCCATGCTCAGCACAGCGTCGAACGCGCCCGCCGTCGAGGAACGTCCCCTCGAAAAGGCCCTGGGCCATCAGGTTCGCTTGCTGCGACGGGAGCGCGACCTCTCGGTGGCCGATCTCGGCGCCGCGGCCGGCATCTCGCCGGGCATGATCTCCAAGATCGAGAACGGCGCGATCTCGCCCTCGCTCGCCTCGATCAATTCGATCGCCTCGGCCCTGAACGTGCCGATCACGGCCCTCTTCGCCGCCTTCGAGGAAACCCGCGACTGCAGCTACGTGAAGCGCGGCCAGGGCGTGCCGATCGAGCGGCGCGGCACCAAGGTCGGCCATCTCTACGAGTTGCTCGGCGCCGGCATCCGCGGCGACGTGGTGGTGGAGCCCTACCTCATCACCCTGGAGACCGAGGCGGAGGCCTATACGAGCTTCCGCCACGTCGGCACGGAGTTCATCTACATGCTGAGCGGCGAGGTGCTCTACCACCATTCCGGCCAGGACTATCACCTGGAGCCCGGCGACGCGCTGATGTTCGACTCCAACGGCCTGCACGGACCGGCCAAGCTGTTGCGGACGCCGATGACCTATCTCTCGGTGATCGTCTATCCGCGCGGGTGAGCGCGGGGCGCGGTAAGGATTCGTTCACCATCCGCTGCCAGGCTTTTTCTTCAGGATCGGACGGGAGTTTCCTTGCGATGACGGGCGGTTGGCAGCGGGCACGCGGTGCCCTCCTCGCCCTTGCCCTCATCCTCGTCTTCGGCGCACCGGTTCCGGCGGCGGACCTGTCGGAATTCGGGACGGCCACCCCGCTGCCGCCCTCGGCCCCGCGCTTCTTTCCCCGCGGCGACGGCGAGGCGATCGTCGACCGGCCGCCCCGTCCCCTCCCCCGGCGTCTCGCCGGATGCGCGCCGCGGATCGCCCCGGTGCCGACCGACGCCCCCGACGACCCAAGCTATGTCGGCTCGGCCTACGGCCTGGGCAAGCCGAGCTATTACGGCTTCCGGCCGGGGCTCGGCTACGACGACCCGTTCGGGCGGCCCCTGCGCTACTGTCCCTGATCGCCCAAGCCGTCGGCCCGTTGCGCTGGCGCCGGGAGGAAAGCGGGCCTACCTGTGCCGCGCGCATCGTCACTCCGCGAGCAGCCCCATGCCCGACACCACCCTCCGCTTCGATACCCTCGGACCCTTGCGCGCGCGGGTCGACGCGTGGCGCCGGGGCGGCGACCGGATCGTGCTGGTGCCGACCATGGGCGCGCTGCATGCGGGCCACCTCGCCCTAGTGACGCATGCCAAGGCGATCGGCCGGCGGGCGATCGTCAGCATCTTCGTGAACCCGACCCAGTTCGGCCCGACCGAGGATTTTTCGCAGTATCCACGCGACACCCAGGCCGATCTCGCGCTCCTCTCGCAGGCGGGCGCCGACGCGGCATGGCTTCCCAGCGTCGAGACCATGTACCCAACGGGCTTCTCGACCCGCATCGAGCCCGGCCCGGCGGCGGAGGGTCTGTGCGGCTGCTTCCGGCCGGGGCACTTCTCCGGGGTCGCCACCGTGGTGACCAAGCTGATCAACCAAGTGCAGCCCGACATCGCCCTGTTCGGCGAGAAGGATTTCCAGCAATTGCAGGTGATCCGGGCCGTGACCCGCGACCTCGACCTGCCCGTGACCATCGAGGGCGTGCCGACCTTACGCGAGACGGACGGCCTCGCCCTCTCTTCGCGCAACCGCTACCTCGATCCGAGCGAGCGATCGATCGCCCCGCGCCTCCACGCGGTGCTGGCCGACATCGCCGAGCGTCTCGCGCGCGGCGCTGAGGCGGGGCCGCTCGTCGCCGAGGGGATCGCGGCGCTGACGGCGGCGGGTTTCGGCCCGGTGCAATATCTGGAGGTGCGCGACGCGCAGACGCTCCAGCCCGTCGAACGGGCCGAGCGGGAGGCGCGCGTGCTCGTGGCCGCCTATCTCGGCAAGACGCGGCTCATCGACAACGTGGCGGTGGTGCCGGCCTGAATGGCTTCCGCCGCGCGGGCTCGGTCATCCCGTCTCCGATCCCATCGACCGGAAAGCGGGATCGTACGACTTTCGACTGAACGCTTCTGGTTGTGCCACGCTCCGTCATCGCGCGCGTGAGCGAAGCGATCCAGGGCGCGACTTCCTCCGACGGGATTGCGCCCTGGATTGCTTTGGCTTCGCCTCGCACGGACGAAAGCGCGTCCCGAAGCAAATCCCCGCGCGGATGCCGGCTTCAAGCCGCCCGCAACGGCCCCGTGTGCTCGTGGAAGTCCGGACCGTTGCCGGTCCTGGCCACGAAGCCTGCCCGGATCACGAAGTCACCGAAATGCTCGCCCGGCTGCCGATCCTTGGCGTAGGCGGCAAACAGGGGCTCCAGCGTGTCCTTGATCTCGCTCGCCGTAACATCCTCGCGGTAGAGCTTGCTCAGGCGGGAGCCGTCGAAGGCGGCGCCGAGATAGAGGTGGTAGCGCTCGGGGCCGCGGCCGACGAGGCCGATCTCGGAGATGAAGGGCCGGGCGCAGCCATTCGGGCAGCCGGTGGAGCGGATCGTGATCTCCTTCTCCTGCAGGCCGTGCCGGGCGAGGCTCTCCTCCAACTCGGTGAGGAGATCGGGCAGGTAGCGCTCGCTCTCGGCCAGCGCGAGACCGCAGGTCGGCAGCGCGACGCAGGCGAGCGAACTGCGCCGGATCGCCGAGGCGCCCCGGGTCAGGCCGTACTCGTCGACGAGCGCATCGATCTCAGGCTTCTTGTCCGCCGGCACGTTGGCGATGATGACGTTCTGGTTGCCGGTGAGGCGGAAATCGCCCTCGTGGACGCCTGCGATCCGGCGCAGGCCCGAGAGGAATTGCGGTCCGCCCTCGATGTCCTTGATGCGGCCCGACGGCACGTAGAGCGTGAGGTGGTGACGCCCGTCCTCGCCCTCGACCCAGCCGTAGCGGTCGCCGTTGCCCTCGAAGGTGAAGGGCTTGGGCTCACCCAGCTGCTTGCCGATGCGCTTCTCGACCTCGGCCCGGAAGGCGTGGAGCCCGAAGCGCTCGATCGTGTACTTGAGCCGGGCGTTCTTGCGGTTCTTGCGGTTCCCCCAGTCGCGCTGGACCGTCATCACCGCTTCGGCGACCTTGAGGGCGTCTTCCGGCTTGCAGAAGCCCATCACGTCGGCGGTGCGCGGGAAGGTATCGGTCTCGCCGTGGGTCATGCCCATGCCGCCGCCGACGGTGACGTTCCAGCCCGTCACGCGGTTCTTCTTGTCGAGGATGGCGATGAAGCCGAGATCGTGAGCGAAGATGTCGACCTCGTTGGAGGGCGGCACCGCGACCACGGTCTTGAACTTCCGCGGCAGGTAGGTCCTGCCGTAGACCGGCTCGACCTCGGCCGCATCCTCGCCGCCGACCACGCGCTCGCCGTCGAGCCAGATCTCGCGCCACGCGCCGGTCTTCGGCAGCAGGGTGTCGGAGATGTCCTTGGCGAGTTGGAGCGCGGCCTTGTGGGCGCCGGCCTGGGCCGGGTTGGTCGCGGCCATGACGTTGCGGTTGACGTCGCCGCAGGCGGCGATGGTGTCGAGCAGCGCCGCGTCGATCGCCGCCATGGTGCGCTTGAGGTTCGACTTGATGACGCCGTGATACTGGAAGGTCTGGCGCGTGGTCGCGCGCAGCGCCCCGCCGGCATAGGTCGTGGCGATGTCGTCGAGGATCAGCCACTGCTTGGGCGTCACGACGCCGCCCGCGATGCGCAGGCGGATCATGAAGCTGTAGGCCTTCTCGAGCTTCTTCTTGGTGCGCTCCGCCCGGATGTCCCGGTCGTCCTGCATGTACATGCCGTGGAACTTGACGAGCTGGCCGTCATCCTCGGAGATCGCGCCGGTGGCGTGCTTGAGGAGCCCGTCGGCGAGGCCCCCGCGCAGGTAGCCGCTGGCGATCTTCAGGTGCTCGTTATGGGCGAGCCCCGCGGCACGGGCGGCCTCCGCATCCGTGATCGGGCGGTCGGTCGGCGGCGTCTCGTAGCGGCGCGCGCCGATGCCGGGCGTGTCCACGGCGGGGCCATCAGGGGTGTCGATCGGCTTGTGGTCGTCCATGGCGGTGATCCGTTTCGCACTCAGCCCTCCCCCCTCTGCGGGGGAGGGTAGCCCTCGCTTCAGCGAGGGTCGGGAGAGGGGAGCGCCCTGTCCGGAAAAGTCTCGACAGCACGGGCCGCGCCTTCCTCGGCGCCGTCGCACTGCCCCTCTCCCGCCTCGCTGCGCTCGGCACCCTCCCCCGCAGAGGGGGAGGGTTAGGTGAACTTCAGTAAACGTCCTGCTGGTAGCGACGGGCGCGCTCCAGCGAGGCGACATGCGCCTCGGCATCGGCGCTGCTCAGGCCCTTCACGCTCTCGAAGGCGCGCACCACGGCGGCGCGCACGTCCTTGGCCATGTTCTTGGCGTCGCCGCAGACGTAGAAATGGGCACCGCCATCGAGCCATTCCACCACCTCGGCGGCATGTGCGTCGATCCGATCCTGAACGTAGATCTTCTCCGGCTGGTCGCGGGAGAAAGCCACGTCGATCTTGGCCAGCGAGCCGTCCTCCAGCGCGTCCTGCCATTCGAGCTGGTACAGGAAGTCGTGGGTGAAGTGGCGGTCGCCGAAGAACAGCCAGGAGCGGCCCGGCGCTTCCGTGGCGCGGCGCTCCTGCACGAAGGCGCGGAACGGCGCCACGCCGGTGCCGGGACCGACCATGATGATGTCGGTGGCCGGGTCCGAGGGCAGGCGGAAATGCTTGTTCGGCTTCACCCGCACCCGCAGCTTGGCGCCGTTGGCGATGCGGTCGGCCACATGCACCGAGGCGACGCCGGCGCGAGCGCGGCCGTGAGTCTCGTAGCGCACGGCCGCGATGGTGAGATGGACCTCGTCGCCGACTTCCTTGCGCGAGGAGGCGATGGAGTAGGCCCGCGGCGGTAGCGGCCGGGTCACGGTGTTGAGGTGCTCGGCGGTCAGCGCGGTCGGGAAGCGCTCGATCAGGTCGATCAGGTGGCGCCCCTCGATCCAGGCCTTCACCTCGCCGCTCTCGACGAATTTTTGCGCGTCGGCATGGCCGGTCGCCTTGGCGAAGCGCTCGACCGTGGTGGGCGAGAGCGTGGTGATGTCGCGCTCGGCCAGCAGCGCCCGGCGCAAGGCCTCGTCGCCAGCAAGCCCGGTGGCGCGCAGAATCTCGTCCACGAGCTGCGGGTCGTTCTCCGGGAAGATCTCCAGGGAATCGCCCGGCTCGTAGGCCGGCGCGCCACCCTCGAATTCGAGGGCGAGATGGATCGTCTCCTTGTCGGAGCGGGACGAATTGAGGTTCACGTGGTCGATCACCTCGACCACGACCGGCTCGCGGCTGACCTCGCCGTCCTCGTCCTCGGCGCCGGCGCGGAAATCGACCGCCACGACGTTGTCGGCCGGGACTTCTGCCGGCGCCAGCGCCTTCAGCGCGCCCTTGATCCAGTCGGCGGCCGGCTTCTCGAAATCGAGGTCGAGATCGGCGCGGTCCGCGGCCCGCTTGGCGCCCAAAGCCTCGAAGCGCGCGTCGAGCGCCTTCCCGATGGCACAGAACTCGGCGTAGCTCGTGTCGCCGAGAGCCAGCACGCCGAACTGGACGCCGTCCAGCCGAGGGGCATCCTCGCCCATCAGCTCGCCGTAGGCCCGCACGGCGCGGGCCGGCGGCTCGCCCTCGCCCCAGGTCGCGACGATGGCGATGAGCTTGCCGGCCTTGGGCAGCGTGGCGAGGTCGAGATCGGCGAAGTCCACGATCTTCGGCTTGAAGCCCTGCTTGCGTGCGAGCTTGTTCACGTCGCTCGCGAGCTTTTCGGAATTGCCCGATTCGGAAGCGAACAGGATCGTCAGCGGCTCGGCCGCCTTCGGAGGCGCGACCGGGGCCGCGACCGCCGCGGCGGGCTGGCCGGAGGCGGCGTCGAGCCCCGCGAGAAAGCCCGTGAGCCACGCGCGCTGGATCGGCGTCGCCGCGCAGAGCGCCGCGTCGAGATGGGCCCGTTCCTGATCTCCGAAGGGAGCGGTGCGGGGGAGGAGTGCTTGCCTGGACATCGTGGGTGCCATGTCGTCTGCCGTGGCGCCGCTGTCAACGGCGAAATGTCCGTTTTAAAGAACGCCCGGAGAAGAGAAGAGATTGTTCGTTGCTGCGACGCAAAAAGGAAGATTATTCTCCAACCACCGAGAGGCGCGGCTCGGGCCGCCCCCGTGGCGGGGGTGCCGGCAGCGGCAGGGCGGTGGTGGATTTGACCTTCTCCATCGCGAATCGCGAGGTCACGTTCTTGAGAGGAAGCGTCGCGATCAGGTGCTTGTAAAAGGTGTCGTAGGCGGCCATGTCGGCGACCACGACGCGCAGCATGTAATCGACGTCGCCGGCCATGCGGTAGAATTCCAGCACCTCCGGCATCGCCGCGATCCGGTCCGCGAATCGCTCCAGCCAGTCCTTGGAATGATCGGCCGTCTCGATGGAGACGAAGACGGTGAGGCCGAGCCCGAGCTTCACCGGGTCGAGCACGGCAACGCGCCGGTCGATCACGCCGTCGGCCTCCAGCCGCTGGATGCGCTTCCAGCACGGGGTCTGCGACAGCCCGACCTGCTCGCCGATGGCGGCGATGGAGAGCGTGGCGTCCTTCTGCAGGAGGGCGAGGATCTTCAGGTCGATGGAATCCAAGGGGCCTCTCCAAAGCTCGTAGCGAGGATCGCGCGCCGTAACGACCTCGCCGGAGGCCGGGCCGCGCAACACCTTACTGAGAAGAATATTTTCTATTACCGGCAACGATCCGCCCTGAAGGTCGTTGCCGGGTCATTCGCGCCGCAGCGCAGGATTGCGTGCGCAGCGGCACCGACGCCTTGACAGCGTTCGTTATAGCGAACATTTCAGAACTCCGACAAGCAGGCAATCCGATTTTACGCACATGACCGCTGCCCTCGTCCGGGCGGCCCGGGACCTCGCCGAAGCCATGGCGGGGCAGGATCTTCGGGGGCGCATCCGCCTCGTGGAGGACCGCATCCCCGGCCGGCTCGTCTTCACCACCAGTCTCGGCATCGAGGATCAGGCGCTCACGCACGCGCTCGCCTTGAACAAGGGCCGTACCGAGATCGTCACCCTCGATACCGGCCGGCTCTTCCCCGAGACCTACGACGTCTGGACCGAGACGGAGGCCGCCTACGGCATCCGCATCCGCGTCTACGCGCCGGAGCGGGTGGCCGAGGAGGACTTCGTGGCGCGCGAGGGCATCAACGGCTTCCGCCACTCGGTGGCCGCGCGGCAGGCCTGCTGCGGCTTCCGCAAGGTCGAGCCGCTCGGGCGCGCCCTCGACGGCGCGGCGGCGTGGTTCACGGGGCTTCGCGCCGGCCAGTCGGCCAACCGGGCCGACACGCCGCTGGCGGAGGCCGACGAGGGCCGCGGGCTGATCAAGGTCAACCCGCTGGCCGACTGGTCGCGCGCCGACATCGACCGCTTCGTGCACGACAACTTCATTCCCTACAACGCCCTGCACGATCGCGGCTTCCCCTCGATCGGCTGCGCCCCCTGCACCCGCGCCGTGAAGATCGGCGAGGACGAGCGCGCGGGCCGCTGGTGGTGGGAACAGGAATCCAAGCGGGAGTGCGGCCTGCACCTGCACGCCCCCGAAGGCGAAGAAACCTTGAAGGACGTGGCTCCCGGACAGGAAGCCGCCGCTTTCGAGGAGCCGGCGAGCGCCGCGACCTCACGCGAACAGAGAAGGGAACTGGTTTGATGAGCGCCGCCGTCGCCGCGCCCGCGCGCACCCGCCTGACGCATCTCCAGCGTCTGGAGGCCGAGAGCATCCACATCTTCCGGGAGGCGGTCGCCGAGGCCGAGAACCCGGTGATGCTCTACTCGATCGGCAAGGACTCCTCCGTCCTGCTGCATCTGGCGCTCAAGGCCTTCGCGCCGGGACGCCTGCCGTTCCCCCTGATGCACATCGACACGACTTGGAAGTTCCGCGAGATGATCGCCTTCCGCGATCGGCGCGTGAAGGAGCTCGGCCTCGAACTCATCGTGCACACCAACCAGGACGGGCTCGCCAAAGGCATCGGCCCGGTCAGCCACGGCTCGGAAGTGCACACCGACGTGATGAAGACGCAGGCCCTGCGGCAGGCGCTCGACACGTACAAGTTCGACGCGGCCTTCGGCGGCGCGCGCCGCGACGAGGAGGCGAGCCGCGCCAAGGAGCGCATCATCAGCTTGCGCAACGCGCAGCACCGCTGGGACCCCAAGCGCCAGCGCGCCGAGCCGTGGCACCTCTACAATTTCAAGAAGCGGCGCGGCGAAAGCTTCCGCGTGTTCCCGCTCTCGAACTGGACCGAGCTCGATATCTGGCTCTACATCGAGCAGGAAAACATTCCGATCGTGCCGCTCTACTTCGCCGCCGAGCGGCCTGTGGTCGAGCGCGACGGCCAGCTCATCATGGTCGATGACGAGCGCCTGCCGCTGGAGGCGGGCGAGACGCCGGAACTGCGAACCGTCCGCTTCCGCACGCTCGGCTGCTACCCGCTCACCGGCGCGGTCGAGAGCCCGGCCGCGACCCTGCCGGAGATCATCGGCGAGACGCTGGCCGCCCGCACCTCGGAGCGCCAGGGCCGGGTGATCGACAAGGACGGCGCCGGCGCCATGGAGCGCAAGAAGCAGGAGGGCTATTTCTGATGACGATCCATCAGTCCCCGGAGGCGTTCGGCTACGAAGCCTTCCTGCACAAGCACCAGAACAAGGAGGTGCTGCGCTTCATCACCTGCGGCTCGGTCGATGACGGCAAGTCCACCCTGATCGGGCGGCTGCTGCACGACACAAAGCAGATCTTCGACGATCAGGTGACCGCGCTGCAGCGCGACTCGCGCAAGCACGGTACGCAGGGCGGCGAGGTCGATCTCGCCCTGCTGGTGGACGGCCTCCAGGCCGAGCGCGAGCAGGGCATCACCATCGACGTCGCCTACCGCTTCTTCTCGACCGAGCGGCGCTCCTTCATCGTGGCCGACACCCCCGGCCACGAGCAGTATACCCGCAACATGGCGACCGGCGCCTCGACGGCGGATGTCGCCGTGATCCTGGTCGATGCCCGCCACGGGCTGACCCGCCAGACGCGGCGCCACGCGCTGCTCGTCTCGCTTCTCGGCATCCACCGGGTCGCGCTGGCCATCAACAAGATGGATCTCGTCGGCTGGTCGCAGGACAAGTTCGACGCCATCGTCTCGGGTTTCCAGGCCTTCGCCGCGCCGCTGAACTTCTCCGAAGTGCGGGCGATCCCGCTCTCGGCCAAGAACGGCGACAACGTCGTGCTGCCGGGCACCGCCGCGACCTGGTACGCGGGCGTGCCGCTGCTGCGCTACCTCGAAGAGGTGCCGGTGAAGTCGGAGGAGCGCGCCGCCGCCTTCCGCATGCCGGTGCAGTGGGTGAACCGACCGAATTCCGACTTCCGCGGCTTCTCCGGCCTGATCGCCTCGGGCTCGATCGCGCCGGGCGACGCCGTCACCGTCGCGCCGTCGGGCAAGTCCTCGACCATCGCCCGCATCTTCACCGCCGACGGCGATCTGGAGCGGGCGAGCGAGGGTCAGTCGGTCACGCTGGTGCTCGCCGACGAGATCGACGCCTCCCGCGGCGCCGTGATCGCCACCTCGGACGCGCCGCTGACGCTGACCGACAGCCTCGACGTGCGCCTGTTCTGGGCCGCCGAGACCGAACTCGCTCCCGGGTCGAGCCTCTGGGCCAAGGTCGGCACGCAGACGGTCAACGCCGTGGTGAAGGCGGTCCACCGCCGGATCGACCCCGAGACCGGGCAGGCCGGTCCGGCCGACAGACTCGCGGTCAACGATATCGGCGACGTGACCCTGACGCTCGACCGGCAGATTGCCGTGGATCCGTATGTCGAGAACCGCGACACCGGCAGCCTGATCCTGATCGATCGCGAGACCACGGACACGGCCGCGCTCGGCCTCGTCCAGACGGTGGTCGCCTCGGCCAAGGCCTCCGCTCCGGCGCCGGCCACCTCCGAGACGGCGCAGCCGGAGCCCGCGCGCAGCGGCGGCCTGCTGGCCGGCCTCAAGCGGCTGTTCGGCGGGTAGATACGCAGCCTATCCCTCTCCCCGCTGCGGGAGAGGGTGGCCCCCGAAGGGGCTCGGGTGAGGGGCTGGCTCCGCATTGTCCGGAAGCGTCGCTCCCCTCTCCCGCCCGCTGAAGCGGGCACCCTCCCCCGCGGAGGAGGAGGGTTTGGCGGTGGCCCGCTCCCCCGCTAGAACCAGCGCATGACCTCCCCCACCGATCCGGCCGACGACCTGTACGAGGGCCGGGACGGCTGGCTCTTCCTGACCCGCGGCAACAACCGGGTTCTGGAGCAGTACGGCCGGCCGGGCGTCTCCCGCAGGACGCTGTGGCGCTGGCGCCGGATCATCGAGACACGAAGGCGCGCCTGCGCCCGGCTCGGCGCGCTCTATCTTCACGCCGTCGCGCCCGAGAAGCTGACGATCTATCCCGAGCTCGCCGAGGGGCTGGCCTTCGACCCGGCCCGCGCGCCCGCCCTGCGGCTGGCCCGGTGGCTGACGGGCTCGCCCGGCGCCCGCGCCTGGGTCGATCTCGTCGGGCCATTGCGGGCGGCGCGCGACGGCCCGCCGCTCTACCTGCGCACCGACACCCATTGGACGCATCGCGGCTGCGACATCGCCCACCGGGCCATCCTCGCGCGGATGGGCCTGCCGCCGCGCGCCGATCTCGAAGCCCGGCGCGAGGCCGGCCCGGTCCCGTTCTCGGGCGATCTCGGCCGCAAGTTCGGCCCCCACCGCACGGAGACCGCGCCCGGCAGCGCCTTCGCGAGCGGCGCCCGGCGGACCTACGCCAACGGCCTGCTGACCGAGATGGAGGCGCTCGGGCGCGGCGGGGACGCGCATCTCGGCACGCATGCGGTGTTTCGCAACGACGATCCCGGCGCCGATCCGCGCCGGCTCGTGATCTTCGGCGATTCCTACGCGCAGCACACCGCCCACAGCCCCGTCGCCACGCTGACCGCGCTCTTCGCCGACCGCTTCCGCGAGGTGCATTTCCTCTGGTCGACGGGCATCGACTGGCACTACCTCGAAGGCGTCCGGCCGGATTTCGTGCTCGCCGAGATCGCCGAGCGCTTCCTGATCGACCTGCCGCCTCGCGGCATCCGGATCGAGCGGCTCGCGGAACTCGCCCGCGAGCGCAAGGTCATGGGAGAGGGTTCGACAGGGGCTTCGGCAGCGGCTCCCCGCTCTGGCGCGCGGCCTCCGCCTGACGCGCCCGCATCCGTGCCTGAAGACGCTGGCGCCGGGCCGCGATGACCGTGCCGTTCACCTCGCCCCCGAACAGGAACATCGCCGCGAGCCAGTAGAGGAAGACGAGGAACACCATCGCCGTGGCCAGCCCCCCGTAGGTCGAGGCGTAGGCGTTCGAGAAGCGGTCGAGGTAGAAACCGAAGCCGAGGCCGGCCAGGAACCAGAGCACCAGCGTCACGGCGATGCCCGGCAGCACCGAGAGAACCGCGCGCCGCCCGGCGGCCACGAATTTGTGGGCGATGATCAGCACCAGCGCGATCAAGACCGCCGTCACCCCGATGCGTCCGATGGCGACCGTGAGTCCCAGGGGCTCCAGCCCGGGCGCCACGAAGACGAGCTGGCGCCAGATCAGCGGCCCCAGCACCACGAGCAGCGCGAAGGCCAGCATCGCGAAGGCGCCGCAGACCACGTAGCCGATCGATTCGAGCCGGGTGAGCCACCAGGGCCGCATCTCGCGGATACCGTAGGCCCGGTTGAGCCCGACCCGCAGGGATTCGACGCCCGAGGAGGAGAAGTAGAGCGCGAGCAGGGCGCCCAGCGTGAGCACGCCCCCGCGCTGCTCGGTGAGCAGCCGATGCACCTCGCCGACGATGGGCTTGGCCACCTCCCGCGGCACCGCGTCGAAGATCAGCGTACCCGCCTCGTCGGCCAGCGACTTGGTGCCGATCAGGCCGGCGAGCGCCGCGAGCAGGATCAGGAACGGGAACAGCGAGGTCAGCATCGACAGCGCGATGTGGCTCGCGATCGCCCAGCCGTCATGGGCGACGAAGCGCTGCGCGGCGATGCCCGTCACGTCGAGAACTTTTCGCAGGCGGCTCAAGACAGACGGCTCAAGGGAGGACGCGGCTTCTCGCACGAGGGTTGGGGCGGACGGGCTTCATACGGGCATTCGGCCCGCCCCCGTCAACGGTGAAGCGAGCGATCCGTCACCGGCATGGCTGGGAAGATTCCGCCCTGCTTGCCTCGGTGCCCCCGGCGTGCTGCCTGCCGGGCGCCATGCCGATGCTTCTCTCCCGTCTGATCCCGGCCGCCTTCGTGCTGATCTGGGCGAGCGGCTTCGTCGCCGCGCGCTACGTGGCGCCGTTCGCCGAGCCGCTGGCCTTCGTCGCGGTCCGGCTCGCCCTGGTGGCGGCGGTGCTGGGAGCAATCGCGCTGGCGCTGCGCTCGCGCTGGCCCCGGACCGGCGCCGGCTGGCGCGACGGGATGGTCGCGGGCGTGCTGATGCAGGGCATCTACGTGGCCGGCGTGTTCTGGTCGGTGCATCGCGGCCTGCCCGCCGGCATCGCCGCCCTGGTCGGCAGCCTGCAGCCGCTGCTGACGGCCGCCGCCTCGGAGCCGCTGCTCGGGGAGCGGGTGGGGGCGAAGCGTTGGGCGGGCATCGGGCTCGGCTTCCTCGGAGCGGGATTGGTGCTCGTGCCGAAGCTCGGGGCGGTCGATGCCGCGGGCATCCCGCCCGACGCGCTCGCCGTGTGCCTGACCGCGATGCTGGCGATGACCGCCGGCACTCTCTGGCAGAAGCGCAAGGCGGCGGGTGCCGACCTCGTCACCAATGCCTGCCTGCAATTCGTCGGCGGCACCGCCTTCGCCGTGCCGCTCGCCCTGCTCGCCGGGGAAACGCATCTGCAGCCGAGCCTGCCGCTGGCGCTGGGCATGGGCTGGTCCGTCCTCGTCAACTCCGTGGCGGGCATCCTCCTGCTGATGGCGCTGATCCGGCGCGGGGCGGTGGCGGGCGTGGCCTCGCTGTTCTTCCTCGTGCCGCCGGTCTCGGCGGCGATCGCCTACGCGATGTTCGGGGAGGCGCTCACCCTCGTGCAGATCGGCGGGATGGCGGTGGCCGCCGCCGGCGTCGGCCTCGCCACGGGTCCCTCGGCGGGCCGGTCTTCGACGGGTCCAAGCCGGTGAACTGTATGATGAATTCAGCCTAAAGACGGGGATGCGGCGACGAGAAACCACTATTGTGCCGGCGATCCCGGCTATAAGAAACCACAGATCCACTCCGCAGAGAGACAGACATGGCCGCATCTCCCGCCATCCAGCCCGCCAACGACCCGAAGGACTTCGTGGCCCTGGCCAAGGACGCTGCCGAGGGCGCGCGGGCCCTCGTCGCGGAGGCCACCGCCCGCGTGAAGGCGCGCGTGGCCGGACCCGAGGGCAAGCTCGACGCCGGCGCGCTGGAGCGCGAGCAGCACGCCGCCCACGGTCTGGCTTGGCTCGCCACCTACGGCGAGGCGGTGCGCGAACTCGCCGACTATGCCGAGCGGCTGCAGAGCGAGGGCGCCTTCGGCGAGACCGAGGCGCTGCTCGTGAAGATCGGCATGGGCGAGTATCTCGATCAGATCTTCGGCGGCATCCCGATGAGCCAGGGCGAGATGGTGCGCCCGACCTCCTCGCTCGGCTTCGAGGCCTCCGAGCTGGCCGGCTTCCGCACCCCCGCCATTGAGGCCGTGATCGCCCAGGGCAACACCCCGGCCAACCGCGCCGCGCTCGTGGCCCGGATCCGCGAGGCGACCAGCGCCGGCGCGGCCACGATCGGCGCCTCGGGCCTCGACGAGGACATGGAGGCGATCCGCTCCGAGATGCGCCGCTTCGGCAAGGCCGAGGTGGTGGAGCAGGCCCACGAATGGCACCTCGAGAACGCCTACATCCCGATGTCGATCATCGAGAAGATGGCCGAACTCGGCGTGTTCGGCCTCACCATCCCCGAGGAATACGGCGGCATGGGCATGCCCAAGGCCGCGATGTGCGTGGTCTCGGAGGAGCTGTCGCGCGCCTATATCGGCGTCGGCTCGCTCGGCACCCGTTCCGAGATCGCCGCGGAGCTGATCCTGTGCGGCGGCACCGAGGAGCAGAAGCAGCGATTCCTGCCCCGGATCGCGAGCGGAGAGATCCTGCCCACCGCCGTCTTCACCGAGCCGAACACCGGCTCCGACCTCGCCTCGCTCCGCACCAAGGCAGTGAAGGAGGGCGATGTCTGGAAGATCACGGGCAACAAGACCTGGATCACCCACCCCGTGCGCGCCGACATCATGACCGTGCTCGTGCGGACCAAGCCCGAGGAGAAGGGCCATCGAGGCCTCTCCATGCTGATCGCCGAGAAGCCGCGCGGCGACGACGCCGACCCCTTCCCGGTGGAGGGCCTGTCCGGCGGCGAGATCGAGGTGCTCGGCTACCGCGGCATGAAGGAGTACGAACTCTCCTTCGAGGGCTTCTCGGTGCCGGCCGGCAACCTGCTCGGCGAGGTCGAGGGCAAGGGCTTCGCCCAGCTGATGCAGACCTTCGAATCGGCCCGCATCCAGACGGCGGCCCGCGCCATCGGCGTGGCCCAGTCGGCCCTCGACATCGGCCTGCGCTACGCCGAGGAGCGGGTGCAGTTCGGCAAGGCGCTGGTCGAGTTCCCGCGCGTGGCCGACAAGCTCGCGATGATGGCGGTGGAGATCAACATCGCCCGCCAGCTCACCTACTTCTCCGCCCGCGAGAAGGACGAGGGCAAGCGCTGCGACCTCGAGGCCGGCATGGCCAAGCTGCTCGGCGCCCGCGTCGCCTGGGCGGCGGCGGACAACGCCCTGCAGATCCACGGCGGCAACGGCTTCGCGCTGGAATACAAGATCAGCCGCGTGCTGTGCGACGCGCGCATCCTCTCGATCTTCGAGGGTGCCGCCGAGATCCAGGCGCAGGTCATCGCCCGGCGCCTGCTGGAGCAGTAAGTCGAGAGATCGGCCGCCCCGACCGGCTCTCGATCGGTCGGGGGCGAGCCATCGCCTGGGCCGGATAGCGTAGCCAGCTCATATACTTGCCCTCAACTTCTGCCGCTTAGGCCGTGCTCCGAACCTCCCGGAGCACGGCCCGCGTGTTGCCAGACCCGACTGCCGGCGTGCAGGACGCCACGCTGATCCAGCACTGGCGCAGCTGCCGAACCCGCCCCGGGGCGATGCCGAGCTACGATTCCGTCGTGCTGGGGCGCCTCGGCCGCCTCGCCGACCGTTGCGCTCTCGTCGCCACCTGCGAGGGCCGGGCCGACCGCATCCTCTGGGGCGGTCCGGGCTTTCGCGACTGGTTCGAGGATGAGGTCAGCGACCTCCCCCTCGCCCGCCTCCCCGACGAGATCCGCCGACCGATCGAGGAAATCGCGCTCGCCGCCCTGCGCGGGGGCGAGCCGGCGAGCGCGCGCTGCGACCGAATCACCGACGGCGTCGTCACCACCTGGGGGCTTGTCGGCGTTCCGCTCGCCCATGGCGGCCCGCCCCTCATTCTCATCCACGTCGATACCGAGGGCGTGCGCACCGAATTGATGCGGGCGATCTTCGGCGCCACCGGGCAGGGGTTGATGGCGCTGGGCGCGCTGCGCGATGCCGAGGGCGCGGTTGCCGACTTCAAGATCGTCGCCCTGAACCAGGGCGCCGCCGAGATCTTCGAGCGGCCGGCCGAGAGCCTGCAATGGAAGCGCCTCGGCGAGGTCGTTCCGGCCCGGCTCGGTGCGACGCCGCTGCTGGCGGGCATCCTCGGGCGCTCGGACCGCACCGTGTTCGAACTCGCCGTGCCGCGCGCCGACCGGACGATCCTGTCGCTGCGGGTGGAGGCCCGCGCCATCGGCGACCTCATCGCGGTGGCCATGACGGATGTCGGCGACATCAAGGCTAGGGAGGAGTCGTTCCGCTTCCTGTTCGAGAGCAACCCGCTGCCGATGTGGCTGGTGGATCGGGAGACGGCCCGCTTCGTCGCCGTGAACGAGGCGGCGATCACGCATTACGGCTACAGCCGGGACGCCTTCCTGAGCCGTCAGCTGACCGACCTCGCGGCGACCGCTGCGGTCGGCTTCTCCTCCGGCGGCAACCTGCACCGGCACCTGCGGGCCGACGGCTCGGCGATCGACGTGACCCTGTTCGAACGCTTCCTCACCTTCGAGGGGCGGTCGACCGTGCTCGGCGCGGCCATCGACGTGACCGAGCAGCGCCGGGCCGAGGCGCGCATCAGCCACATGGCCCATCACGATGCGCTGACAGGCCTGCCGAACCGCGTTCTCTTCGCTGCCCGCCTTGCCGAGGCGATCGCCGATCACGCCCGCCTCGGTGCGGGCGCCGCCCTGCTGTGCCTCGACCTCGACAAGTTCAAGTTCGTCAACGACACCCTCGGCCATCCCGCCGGGGACGCATTGCTGCGAGAGGTGGCCGAGCGGATCTCCCTCTGCCTGCGCCGCGAGGATCTCGTCGCGCGCCTGGGCGGCGACGAGTTCGCCGTGCTGCTGCACAACCCCGACGCCGCGACGGTACGGACGATCGCCGGGCGGATCGTCGAGGCCCTGTCGCGACCGGTCCGGCTCGGCGGGCGGGAATGCCGGATCGGCGTGAGCATCGGCATCGCCTGCCTGCCCGAGCACGGGAGCGAGGCCGACACCCTGCTGCGCAATGCCGATCTCGCCCTCTATCAGGCCAAGGCGGAGGGCGGCAGCCTCGCCCGCACCTTCGAGGCGGCGATGGACGGCTGGACCCGCTCCCGGCGGCGGAGAGAGACCGATCTGCACGAGGCCTTCGCCCATGGCGACCTCACCTTGGCCTATCAGCCGGTCGTGGAGACCCGCACGGGCGCCATCGTCGGATCCGAGGCCCTGCTGCGCTGGCACCACCCGGTCGAGGGGGCGATCCCACCGGCCGCCTTCGTCCCGCTGGCCGAGGAGATCGGCTTGATCGGGCCGCTCGGCGCGTGGGTCCTGCGCCAAGCCTGCGCCCAGGCCGGCAACTGGAGCGCTCCGGTCCGGGTCGCGGTCAACCTCTCGCCGGTGCAGTTCCGCGATCCCGGCCTCGTGGCGACGGTACGCGAGGCGCTCACCCTGTCCGGTCTCGCGCCGGAGCGCCTCGAACTGGAGGTGACCGAATCCGTGCTGCTCGCCGCGAGCGAGGCCAACGTGGCGACGCTCCACGCCCTGCGGGACCTCGGCGTGCGGATCGCGATGGATGATTTCGGAACGGGCTACTCGTCCTTGAGCTACCTGCAGAAGTTTCCCTTCGACACCATCAAGATCGACCGCTCCTTCGTGATGCGGCTCGGCGAGGATCTGCACTCGACGGCGATCGTGCGGGCGGTGATCGGGCTCGGTGCCAGTCTCGGGATCGTCACCGTGGCGGAGGGCGTCGAGACCGAGGACCAATGGGCGTTGCTGCGCGCCGAGGGCTGCGGGGAGGCCCAGGGCTACCTGTTCGGACGGCCGGTTCCGGCCCTGGAGGCGCGGCGGATGCTTCGGCCGGAGCCGAGTCTGGCCGCCTGCGCCTGAGGGCCGGTCGCGCTACTTCGTGATCTTCACCGAGACCGGATCGCTCGACGGGAAGGTCTCCTCCAGCGCCTCGTCGAGGCGCTCGTCCTTCTCCTCGCGGCTGTTGCCGGGATTGGACTTGTCGCCCGCGCCGTCCTGCTGGAACCCGGTGGACTTGGTCGTGGATTTGGTCTCGTCGCCGGTTCGCGTCTTGTCGGACATGAAGGCCTCGCTGCTCGTTGCGCACGCGCCGCCGATGATGGCGGCTCTCATGCCGACCAACGCGAGCGCGGCCATCCTGTTGCGTCGCCCGCGTTACGAGCCCGCCGGCGCCGCGCCGCGCAGAGCCGGCGGCTCGACGGCCCGCGGGAGCGGCCGCGCCTCGCGCAGGACGAGGCCGTAGACCTGCTCCAGCCGGTCGAGATGCCCGTCGACGGTGAGCGGAGCCGCCCAGTAACGCTCGTAGGCGCGCTCGGCCATGCGGGCGGCGAGCCCGTCATCGGACAGGCGGCTGAGATGGGCGGCCAGCGCGTCCGGGTCGCCCGAGCGGAACCAGAACCCGTTCTCGCCGTCCTCGACCGCCTCGCGGCCGGCGCAGGCATCCGAGACGATCACCGGGCAGCCGGAGGCCAGGGCCTCGTAGACCGTGAGCGGCTGGCCCTCGTACCAGATGCTCGGGAAGACCAGGGCGCGGGCCCGCCGCATCAGCGCCTGCACCGCGGGGCCGTCCTTCCAGCCCAGCAGCACGGCCTCGGGATAGCGCGCCCTCAGATCGTCCGCGGCCGGGCCGTCGCCGACGAAGACCGGGCGCAGGCCCGCCCGCCGCGCCGCCTCAGCGAAGATCGGCGCCCCCTTCTCCGTCGAGAGGCGGCCGACGAAGAGGAAGTCTTCGCGCCCCTCGCGTTCCAGCGGGTGGCGCTCGACGGAGATCGGGTTGTCGATCCGGTGGAACACCGTGCGGGGCGGCAGGAGCGGCGCGATCACCCGCTCCTGCAATGCGCTGATCGTGACGACGTGGCGGAACAGGTCGGGCAGACCGGCGACGTGCTCCAGGCCGAGATGGCGCACCACCCGCATCAGCTTGCGCGGGTAGGAGCGCGCATCGCAATTCGTGGTCAGGCAGGCGGCCGACATCGGGGTGCGGTGGCAGATCCGGTCGGCCGGATACTCGTAGAATCCGCCGTTGGGGCAGACGAGGAAGAACTCGTGCATCGTGTAGAGGCACGGCAGGCCGGAGCGCCGGATCGCCGTGCCGATCGAGGGCGAGAGCGCCTTGGCGAAGGCGTGAACGTGAACGAGCGTGTCGCGCGGGTCGCACAGGGTCAGCTCGGCGGCGAGCCGCGCAGCGGCGCGGGTGTTCCAGACCGCCTGCACCGCGAAGGCGAGTTTGTTCGTCGTGGAAGCGATGTCGTCCTGCCCGAGGCAGACGACCCGCGCCCCGCTCTCGGCGAGCCTCGGGTCCACGGGGCCGACCGCGGCGAACACCGTGACCCGGTATCCGCGCCGCCGCAGGCCGAGCGCCGAGTCGAGAGCGACCTTGGCTTGGCCGCCGTTGACGTGGGCATGGTCGAGGACGAGGACGACGTGCACGGCAGGCCTCGGCTCTTCATGGCGAGAGCCTTCCGTTTACCGGACGGCAGTTGATCGCTCGTAAACCTTGCGCGCATCGACCCGCCGCGCCGCGGCGGTCTCCCCGCTCGGAGGCGAAGCACGCCCATGCACGTCGTGATCGTCGCCGAATTCGCCGCCGCAAGCGGGGGTGCCGAGAAGGTCGCCGTGGAATCCGCCCGCGCGCTGGCGGAGGCCGGCGCGGAGGTGACCTACATCCAGGCGGTCGCCGGGCCGGCCGACCCGCTGCTCGCCCATCCGCGCCTGCGCCGGATCGGGCTCGACCTGCCGGACGTCTGGTCCTTGCCGGCCCTGCGCGGGGCCTTGGGCGGGATCTGGAACGGCGAGGCCGCCGCGCGCCTCGCCAGCGTGCTCGACGCGCTGCCGCAGCCGCCCGATTGCCTTCACCTGCACCAGTTCACCCGGGCGCTCTCACCCGCCGTGCTGCCGGTTCTGCTCGGGCGCGCCGTGCCGCTGGTCCTGACGCTGCACGACTACGCGCTCGCCTGCCCGAACGGCGTCTATTACCGTTTCGACCGGGCCGAGCCCTGCGCGCTGCGGCCGATGTCGGGCGCCTGCCTCGCCGCCGCCTGCGATCCCAAGAGCCGGCTGCATAAGGCGGTGCGGCTCGGGCGCGCCGCCGCCCTGCGGATCGCGGTGGGCCGCGCCCGCCTCGAGGTCGTCCATGTCTGCGACGGCAGCCTGAAGCGGATGGATGCGATCGCGGGGGGCTATCGCCTGCGCCATCACCGCATCGACAACCCCGTGCGCGTGGCGCGTCAGGCCCCGGCCGAGCCCGCCCGGGGCGACGCCGCGGTCTATGTCGGCCGCCTCACCGTCGAGAAGGGCGCCGATCTCGTGGCCGAGGCCGCCCGCCGCGCCGGGCTGCCCGCCCTGTTCGTCGGGGCCGGCCCGCTGGAAGCGCGCCTTCGGGCGCAGGGCGCGGAGGTGCTCGGCTGGACCAGTCCGGCGGAACTCGAGACGATCCTGCGCAGCCGCGCCCGGGTCGTCTGCGCGCCCTCCCGCTGGGACGAAACCGGCCCGCTCACGGTCTACGAGGCCCTGGCCCAGGGCATCCCGGTCGTGGCCTCGCGCCGCTCGGGCGCCGCGGAGAAGGTGCGGGACGGCGTGGGCGGCTACGTCGTGGAACCGGAGGTCGACGCACTCGCTGGCGCCCTGAGTGCCCTCAAGGACGACGGCACCACGGCGCGCTTCGGCCGCGCCGCCTACGACGCTTATTGGCGGGCCCCGCTCACACTCTCCGCCCACGCCCGTGCGCTGCTCGCGCTCTACGGCCGGCTGGTAGATGAACACAATATGCGGCAGTGCGAAACGGAGCTGTCGACGCCGGCATCAATTGTGGCACCTTAGCGGTTGTGCCCACTCCCGCCGACGCTTGGCAGAGTCTAC
This sequence comes from Methylobacterium sp. B4, assembly GCF_003201865.1. GTDB lineage: Bacteria > Pseudomonadota > Alphaproteobacteria > Rhizobiales > Beijerinckiaceae > Methylobacterium. The sequence continues at coordinate 224,285 of NZ_QJJJ01000005.1, forward strand.
TTCTCGACACTATAATCCCGCCCTCTGCTCCCGACTCGCGCTCTTGAGGCGAAATCTCGTTACGGATTCGTAGCATAAGTAAATTTTTCGGCCCTGGGAACCAATCCTCGATCGTCGGAATGCGGCCTTGACTTTCATGTTGCACCGCAACATATGAGGGGTGGGCCGGCTAGGGCGGGGCTGTATTGCAGACACCCGCTGCACCACTTCTCCCGGTCCGTTGACAGGAGAGCGACATGAGCAACCCGAGCTTCGAGATCCCCGCCGAGTTCCGCGACTTCGCCGACAAGAGCGTCGATCAGGCCCGCAACGCCTTCGGCACCATCCTGAACGGCGCGGTGAAGACCTCCGAGCAGTTCCGCAACTCGGCCTCGACCGTTCAGTCGACCCTGCATGCCGCCATGCTCAAGAGCCTGGATCACGCCAAGACCAACGCCGACACGACCTTCGACTACGCGCAGCGCGTCGTGCGCGCCAAGGACGTGCGCGAGGCCTTCGAGATCCAGTCCGAGTTCGTGAAGACCCAGTTCGCCGCCCTCCAGGCCCAGGCCAAGGAGTACGGTGCCCTCGCTCAGAACGCCGCGCACTAAGCCGGTCCGGTATCGGGCCGGGCGGTCCGCCGACTGTCCGAGCCCGTGCGTGAGCGCGGCACGATCCGCTCCGAGCGCCTCGCAGCGAGGCTGCGCCGTGGCCTGACACGATGCTCTCCCCCCAAGGCGCCCCGGACATGGTCCGGGGCCGCCGCGGGCGGATGAGCGTTTCGAACGAGGAGAGGATTCATGTCGTCGAGCCGCCGCAGGGGACGTTCGCCCGGGGCCTCCGCCCAGCCCGCGCCGCCGACAGGCGCCGAGTCCCAGGACTTCGCGACTCCGGCCGCCGAGAGCGCCGAGAGCGCGGCGGACGAGGGCCAGACCTTCGAGACGAGCGAATCCGAACCCGCCCACGAGACCGCCCTCGCGCAACAGCCCGATGGCGAGACGGTGAGCGAGGCCGAGCCGGCCGCCGAGGGTGTTGCCGCAGAGGCAGCGCCCGCCGAAGAGGCTCGGGACGCGTCGTCGAACCCTGTCTCCGAGGCGATCGAGGCGGTGACCGCCGAGCCCGTGCAGGAGGCCGCCCCGGTTCAGGACATCGCTCCGGCCAAGGAGCCCGCGCCGGAAGCGGTCTTCACGCTTCCCGAGCCCGAGGCCGCAGAGGGCATCCAGGATAACGTCCAAGAAGCCGCCGAGGAGACGGCCGAGGCCGTCGCCCAGGCCGCGCTGCTTCCGGCGCTGCAGGAGCCCGTGCGGGACGCATCCGCCGGCCAGCGCAGCTCGGATCACCCCCGCGTCGGCGCGAGCTTCGGCGTCGCGACCCTCGCGCCCTTCACCGAGATCAACGCGAAGCTGTTCGCCTTCGCCCGCGGTGAGAGCGAGGCGGTCCTGGCCCATTTCCAGGCCCTGGCCCGCGCCAAGAACCCGGCGGAGGCGATCCGCCTCCAAGTCACGGAAATGCAGCGCGCCGCCGACGCCTCGCTGACCTGCTTCAGCGACATCGTGCGCAGCGCCAACCGCCTGGGCGAATCCGTCCGCTGGCACTGACCCTCGCGCGCCTCGAACGCGGTCGGAAGAGAGTTCAGGGCGGCCATCCGAGAAGGATGGCCGCCCTTTTTGTTTGCGTTCCTTCCCCGGGCGGATGGCGCGGAGGCAGGCCCGCGAGAGGCGCCGGCCCCCTCGCCCCCCGTCTCCCCGGGGGCTACATAGCCCGCACGCTTCGACACCCTCGGGAGACCCGCATGCCCACCTCGCCGCTCCTGCCGGCCGGCCTCGTTTCCGTGCTGCTCCTCGCCGCCGCGCCCGCCCTCGCCCAGACCGCGAATGCGCCGGAGAAGCCGGCCTCCGAGGCTCCCATGCACGAGAGGGCCGTTCCGCTCTCGAAGGGCGAGATCCAGCTCTCCTTCGCCCCCGTGGTGAAGCGGGCCGCCCCGTCCGTCGTCAACGTCTACGCCTCGCATGTCGAGAAGCGCTCCGCCCGCTCCAACGCGATGGAGGAGTTCATGCGCCGCTTCTTCGGCGAGGACCGCCCCGGCCGCGGCCCCAGCGGCATGCCGGGCGAGCGGGCCCAGCGTTCCCTGGGCTCGGGCGTGATCGTCGACGCCTCCGGACTCGTCATCACCAACAACCACGTCATCGAGAACATGAACGAGGTGAAGGTGGCGCTCGCCGACAAGCGCGAGTTCGAGGCGCAGATCGTCCTGCGCGATCCCCGCACCGACCTCGCCGTGCTCAAGATCAAAAGCCCGGCGGACGTGGCGCCGATGCCGATCGGCGATTCCGACCACATCGAGGTCGGCGACTTCGTGATGGCGATCGGCAATCCCTTCGGCGTCGGGCAGACCGTAACGCAGGGCATCGTCTCGGCGCTCGCCCGGACGCAGGTCGGCTCTTCGGACTACCAGTTCTTCATCCAGACGGATGCCGCGATCAATCCGGGCAATTCCGGCGGCGCGCTGGTCGATCTCCGGGGCCGCCTCGTCGGCGTCAACACGGCGATCTACTCGCAGTCCGGCGGCAGCCACGGCATCGGCTTCGCCATCCCCGCCAGCATGATCCGCGCCGTGGTCGAGACCGCCAAGAGCGGCGGCAGCGTCGTGCGACGGCCCTGGCTCGGCGCCCGGGTGCAGAGCGTGACGGCGGACATCGCCGAGAGCGTCGGGCTCGACCGCCCGACCGGGGTGCTTGTGGCAAGCATGCAGGCGAAGAGCCCCGCCGAGGAGGCAGGCCTGAAGCGCGGCGACGTGATCCTCACCGTCGACGACCAGAGCGTCGCCGACCCGGACGCCTTCGGCTACCGCTACGCCCTCAAGGGCATCACCGGCACCGCCAATCTCGGCATCCTGCGGGGCAGCAAGCGCCAGACCATCCAGGTCAAGCTCGGGCCGGCACCGGAGACCCGCCCGCGCGACGTGCTCAAGGTCCGCAGCCGCACGCCGTTCGCCGGTGCCACGCTCGTCAACACCTCCCCCGCGGTGGGCGAGGAACTGCAGGCGGACCTGCCGGACGAGGGCGTCGCGGTTACCGCCGTGGAAGAGGGGTCCCTGGCCAACCGGGCGGGCTTCCGCAAGGGCGACGTGATCCTGGCGATCAACGGCATGCCCGTGCCCTCGACCAAGGATCTGGAGCGGCTGACCCAGCGCAGTCTCGGCCTGTGGGAGGTCTCGATCAACCGTGGCGGCGAGGTGCTGACCTCGGTGTTCGGCGGGTAGGACGCGTGCCGGCGAAGGGGATGCGGGTTCGTCCAGGGCGCGTCATGACCGTGACCGAGAGACAACCCGGCCGCTGCCGTCTCGCCCGGTCCAACGATGCGCTCGCAACCGGCACGATAGGAAGGATCGTGCCGGTCCCGATACCCCGGCACGCCGGCAGCGTGCGTTTTCGCTCATCCAGCGGGACGGTGCCGGGTTAGCCTCCCACTCGGATCGTCGGTGAAGTCATCGCGGTGCCGATGTTTCGTCCCGGAAGGACGACGCAATCCGGTAACCTTACGAGGCAATCCGCCGGAAACCCTGAGACCCTAGAACGGCGCCATACGAGAGCCGGAAGGGCCTCAAGCGAGAGGGGCGGACATCATGCGGGACCTGATCAAGATCGCGGCGGCCGGAACGGTGCTGACCGCCTACGCCCTGCTCGCTCCAACCCTCGTCGAGGCCGTGCCGAGCTCGGCCGCGCCGACGAAGGCCTTCACCCAACGCCTGCCCCAGGCGGGCGGTGCGGTCCCCGTCAGCGCCCGGTTCGACGGCGTCGAGCCGGTCTCGGGTCGTGTCGTGGTGGCTCGCCGGCCGCTTCTGCTCGGCACCACGGTGGATTCTGCCTTCCGGTAACCGCCCCCGCGCGCCTCGTCGGCACGCCGCGGCGGTCACGGCGGTTTCACGGGACGGCCGGACCGGCCTTCAGAGGGAAGCGGACCTGAACGCGTCCTCGGCCGGGCGGGCACCGCGCCCGAGCTTCAGGCCGGCATCGAGGCCGCCGACGGCGTGGCGGTTGCCGCGCAGGCCGGCGCAGAGATCATCGATCTCGGTCACGTCCAGCGCCTCGCCATTTCCCGCGGCGATGGTGTCGATCAGGTCGTCCGTCTGCGGATCGAAGGGATGCCCCTGCATCCGGTAGAACTGGTAGTAGCGCAACGCCGCCAACAGCGTGTCGCGCTCGCGGGCGGTCACAGTGATGTTCTGCGTGGTCATGGGAGTCCCCTTGGCTTGCAACGAACGCCGGGCGAGACCGCGCGCGCCTCGCCTAGCTTGGCCGTTGTAAGCCCCGGTCGGCAGCCTCGTCCATGACATGGGAGAGGATCGGGCGGGCCTCGAAGGGTGGACCAGCGGTCGCCCGGCGCTCAGCCGGACACCACGACGGCCGGTGGCGCGGCGACTTCGGTACCGGGAAGCCCATAATAATCTTCGAGGATCCGCGGATAGGCGGCCGCGCGGAAAGGCCGGCGGGCGGCCCACAGCGCCTCGACGGGGAGCGCGAGCAGAGCGTCGTTCAGCCGCTGAGGGTCCTCCGCCAGGGCCGGATCGAGCCGGTGGCCGCTCCCGATGGCGCGCAGGCGCTCGGCCTGTGCGCCGAGGTCGAACACCACCGGGGGTACGCCGGCCGCCAGTGCCAGGGAGAGCGTATAGCAGTAGGTTTCCGGCCAGATCGAAGGCAGCAGCACGAGGTCGGGATCGAGCCGGACGATCTCGGCGAGCGCCGCCGCGTCGCTGCCGTAGGGACCGGTCTCGCACACCCCCGCCGCCGCCATTGCCTCCGGCTCGGAGGAATGCCCGACAATCGTGAAGGTGATCGGAAGCGTCCTCAGCCCGGCGTCGAGGGCGAGGTTGTGGACGACGTCGTAGCCCTTGTGCGGGCCGATCGATCCGATCACGGCGACGCGCAACGGCCCGCCCCCGCGTCGACGCGGGAGCGGCTCGGCGGAGGCAAGCGTCTCCTCGTGCGGGCGCAGCACGATGTCGTTGAGCGAGAGAATGGGGGCGATGCGGTCGGCGAGATCCTTCGAGGGCGCGAACACCCTGCGGGCGCCGCCGAGGAAGCCGGCCCAGAGCCGACGCCGCTCCGCGGGATCGGGCAGCGCGATGCCGTCCGCCCCGCGGTCGAGGCGGATGCAGTCGCGGCAGAGGGCGGGTGCGGCCAACCCGCAATAGACGCCCTCCGGACGCACGAGATTGTTGCGATGGCAGACGGGCGCGTAATCGTGGAGCGTCACGTCGTAGCCGGTGCCCAGCCCCTCGATCAGCCGCATCGCCGCGCGGGTCGCGGGCGCGTCGAGGCCCGCCAGCGAGTGGACATGCACCATGGCCGGGGCGAGCCAGCCGATCAGTTCGGCCAGAAGCGCCCTGTCCCGGTCGAGGGAGAGCGGATCGAGGATGGCCACGGGAAAGTCGATCGCACTCGATCCGGGCAGGCCGAGCTTGAACGCGCCGGGTTCCTCGGTGCGCAGGTAGATCGCGGCCAGCCCCGCCTCGCTCAGCCGCGCACTCGTGGCCTCGATATGCGTCTCGACGCCGCCGCCGAAATCGTGGGTCACGATCAGGGCGATGCCCCGTGTCGCACTCCCCTGCGCGCATCGGGCGAAGCGGTAGAGGTCGAGGCGCTGCCGGGCGAAGCGGGCCGGATCGACCTCGATATGGGTGTGGACCCGGCGCTGGTAATCGGGGTGCTTGGTGAGGATGGTGCGGAAGATGTCCGCCCCCTTGGTCGCCAGCAGTGCGCCGAAGGAGACGCTGCCGGAGTGGAACACGAACACGTCGTGGGCCAGCACGTTGGAGAAGCCCGCCTTGAGGGCGCGCATGCAGAAGTCGTTCTCCTCGCCGTAGCCGCGCCCGAAGGTCTCGGCGTCGAGGGGCCCGACCGCATCGATGACCGCGCGGCGCATGTACAGGCAGAAGCCCACCCCTGTCGGGACGGGAGAGCGGCCGCGGGCGTTGCAGACGCGGGTGAAGGCGTCGATCTCGGCGGGCGTGATCTCGAGCCTGGACCGGTTCTCGACGTTCGGCCGCGGGTAGCTGCAGATCGTGGCGTTGTTGGAGAACGGCGTCACGGTCGCGATGGCCGGATCGTCCTGCGCGTGCCGGAGCAGACGGTCGAGCCAGTCGCCGTAGACGACGACGTCGGCGTTGAGCAGCACCACGTCCCGGCCCGCGGCCCGCTCCAGGCCGAGGTTGCAGGTCCGCACGAAGCCGAGATTTTCCGCATTGACCGCGTGGGCGAACAGGCCCCGGGCCGCGAGACCGGCGAGCGCCGCGCTCAGGCGCGCGTCCGGGCTGCAATCGTCGATGACGAGGAGGGCGAAGGGGGTCGCCTGCGGCGCGCTCAGCACCGAGTGGATCGCCCGCAGGGTGTCGTCGTAGCCCTTGTAGACCGGCATGATCAGGACGACCCGCGCCGCGGCGATGTCGGCCGCCGGCCGCGCCCGGCTCCACTCGTCCTCCGTCGGCGCCACCTGCGCGGGCCAAGTGCCGAGCCCGAAGGGCGTCGGGCGCAAGCCCTGCGCCCGCCCCACCGCGAGATAATGAAAGAACGGATTGACCCCCGCGCCGATCTCCCGGCGGTACTGCTTACGGTAGAAGCGGAGCGAGAAGTCCGGGCTCGGGTCGCGATCCTCGCGAGCGCCGAAATCCAGGAAGTGGCGAACCGGATCGACGCCGGAGCGGCGGATATCCGCGTTGGTCTCCAGGTAATAATCCCGGTCGAAGGCGGCCGCGACGGTCTCGTAGACCTGCGTGTCGGAGGCCTCCGCGGGGTCGGCGGGAAGCGGCACGACCCGGGGCTTGGCCCGAGGCGCTGGCCGGGTCGCGCTCGCCGCGGACTGGAGCCGCCGCGTCGAGGCGAAGTGGTAGAGCGGGCTGACGCCGAGGCGCCGCATATGGGCGTGGCGTTGCAGGTAGGCTTCGCTTCCGAAGCCCTCGCTCGGGTCGAGTCCGCGTCGCCAGCCCTTCGCCAGATAATGGGCGAGCGGGTCCGCGCTCCCGTCGAGCCCGGCGAGGCGGGCATAGAACGGCGCGTCGAAGAACGGCTCGACGATCCCGGCCTGCACCTCCGGGAAGTCGGGTCCGGGCTGGGTCGCGACCCGCAGCCGCTCCTGCGCGGAGAGCCGGGCATAGTGGAGGAGCGGGTTGGCCGGCACTCCTTCAGCGAGGTGACGGTCGACGTAGTACAGGGTCGAGAACACGGCCGAGGGATCGCGGCCTTCGCGCCAGCCGTGATCGAGGTAATGCAGGAGCGGGTCGCCGCCGCCCGCGGCCACGTCGGGATAGGCGGCGCGGTAGAAATCGGCATCGAAGAAGGGAGCGATGGTCGCGGCATCGCGGCGCTTGGGCCGCAACAGCCTCGGCAGCTTGATCACGACCGGTTCCTTCGAATGAGCCTTCAGGCCGCCCCCGGCGCCGGCAAGCGCGGGCCGCGTGGCCGGGGCTGGCGCGAAGCCATGGAAACGAAGTGTGGCGAGCCCGGGGCAGCCGCCTTCCCACTTGGATTGCGGGAATAGGCCAGAACCCCTTCCCCCGCGACCGGGTTCGGCTTTAAGCATCGGTGCCGCCGACGGGTGCGGCCATCGGGTGCGGCTTGGCCCCGGGAGGGCACGATTTCGGACGGCATCTGGTCTTCGGCGCTCGGCCTCCTCGCGGTCATCGCCCTCGTCTTCGCCAACGGCTTCTTCGTCGCGGCGGAATTCTCCCTCGTCGCGGTCCGGCGCAGCCGGGTCGCCGAACTGGTCAACGAAGGCCGGCTCAACGCTCGGGCGCTCCAGCGCGCCACCGACCGGCTCGACGCGCATCTCGCCGCGACGCAGCTCGGCATCACCCTCTCCTCGCTGGCGCTCGGCTGGGTCGGCGAGCCGGCGCTGGCACACCTGTTCGAGCCGATGTTCCACTGGCTGCCGGCGACGGCCGCCGGCGTCACAGCCCATACGCTCGCCGTCATCGCGGCCTTCGTCATCATCACCACGCTGCATATCGTGCTCGGCGAACTGGCGCCCAAGAGCCTCGCCCTCCAGCGCAGCGAGCGCACGGCGCTGGTGATCGTGCGCCCGCTCACGCTGTTCCTGACGGTGTTCGGCCCGGCGATCCACCTGCTCAACGGGCTCGGCAACGGCGTGCTGCGTCTGCTCGGCCTGCGCCCCGGCGAGGGCGAGGGCCACCTTCCCTCCCCCGCGGAGCTGAGCCTCCTCGTCACCGCAAGCCACGAGGCGGGCCTGCTCCACGAGGCGCAGGAGGACGCGGTGGCCCGCATCCTCGCCATCGGCGAACGGCGCATCCGCGAGATCATGACGCCGCGCAACGAGGTGGATTGGGTCGATCTCGACGATCCCCAGGAGGCGCGGATCGAGGCGGTGCGGGCCTGCCGTCACGAGCAGATCGTGGTGAGCCGGGCGCAGATCGACGACGTGGTCGGCGTGCTGCGCAAGCAGGACCTGCTCGACCAGTTCCTCGACGGGAAGCCCCTCGACGTGAAGGCGGCCACCCGCGAGCCCATCGTCGTGCACGAGGGTCTGGCGATCCTGAAGGTGCTGGAGATGTTCCAGACCAAGCCCGTGCGCATGGCCATCGTCGTGGACGAGTACGGCAGCCTGGAGGGCATCGTCACCCAGACCGACCTGCTGGAAGCGATGGCCGGCGAGATCCCCGAGCCGGGCGAGGAGCGGATGGTGGTCGAGCGCGAGGACGGCTCGCTGCTCATCGACGGCATGATGTCGGCGGGCGAGGCCTTCGACCGACTCGGCTTCACCGAGAAGCCGCGCTCGGACGACTTCTCGACCCTGGCCGGCTTCTTCATCGTCCAGCTCGGGCGCATCCCCACCGAGGGCGACGCGATCGAGGCGCAGGGCTGGCGCATCGAGGTGGTCGACATGGACGGGCGGCGCATCGACAAGGTGCTCGCCACCCGCCTCGCGGACGCGTGAACGGCGCCGTGGGCCCGGCCCGAACCGTCTTCGTGCTGACCGGGGCGGGCATCTCCGCCGAGAGCGGGCTCGGCACGTTCCGCGATGCGGGCGGGGCCTGGACCCGCCTCGACCCGATGAAGGTCGCGACCCCCGAGGCCTTCGCCGCCGACCCGGTGCTGGTCCACGACTTCTACAACGGGCGCCGCCGCGACGCGCTCGCCGCGAAGCCCAACGCCGCGCACGTGGCGCTGGCCCGGCTCGAAACAGGCTTGGCGGAACAGGGCGGCCGGCTGTTCCTGTGCACGCAGAACGTCGACGACCTGCACGAGCGGGCCGGCTCGCGCCGCGTCGTGCACATGCACGGCGAGTTGCTGAAGGCCCGCTGCACCGCTTGCGGAACGGCGTTCGCGTGGCAGGACGACCTCGGCCTTGAGACGCCCTGCCCCCATTGCGGGCGCCGCGGCGAGATGCGGCCGGACGTGGTCTGGTTCGGCGAGATGCCCATGCACCTCGACACCATCGACGAGGCCTTGGCCGAGGCCGACCTGTTCGTGGCGGTCGGCACTTCGGGTGCGGTCTACCCGGCGGCAGGCTACGTGGCCCAGGCCCGCGCCTTCGGCATCCCGACGCTCGCCCTCAATCTCGAGGCGGCCGACAATGCCGGGATGTTCGAGGCGACACGGCTCGGGCCGGCGAGCCGGACGGTGCCGGCCTGGGTGGAGGAAATTTTGGGCGGGCGGGCGTGATCCCCGCCGTCATCGCGAGGCGAAGCCGAAGCGATTCAGGGCGCCGCACTGCCCGGAGAGGTTAGGCCGCCGGCTTGCTTCGCTCCGCTCGCCATGGCGGAACAGCCTGTTACTGCGGCCCGTAGGGCGGGCGCGGGATCGCGCGGTGCGCCGCGCGCAGGGCCGCCGACCAGCGCTCGCGCAGGTCGTGAAAATAGCCTTCGCCGGCCTCGATGCGGTGGCTCACTTCGAGGTCGAGGTGGCCCCGGCGCTGCACCGCGATGTCGATGGGCAGGCCGACGCCGAGATTCGACCGCATGGTCGAATCCATCGAGACGAGGCCGACCTTGAGCGCGTCGTAGAGATCGGTCTCGTAGGTCACTGCCCGATCGAGGATCGGCTTGCCGTACTTGTGTTCGCCGATCTGCAGGAAGGGCGCCTCGCGGCTGCACTCGATGAAGTTGCCGGCCGAGTAGATCATGAACAGCCGCATCGGCGCGTCGCCGATCTGGCCGCCGAACAGGAACGAGACCTCCATGCGGAGATTGGCCGCCTCGAAGCCGGCCTGCTCGATCTCGCGCACCCGGCGGATCGCCCTTCCGACGAGCTGGGCCGCCTTGAACATGGTGGCCGCGTCCTCGAGCTTCGGCGGCGTCTCGCCCTCGACGTCGTCCACGCCCTCGCGGAGCATGCTCAGCACCGATTGCGTCATGGACAGGTTGCCGGCCGAGGCCAGCAGCATCACGCGCTCGCCCGGCACGTTGAACATGTGCAGCTTGCGGTAGGTCGAGATGTTGTCGAGCCCCGCATTGGTGCGGGTGTCGGCGATCATCACCAGCCCGTCCTCGACGAGCACTCCGACGCAGTAGGTCATGGCGGCACCCGCCTTCGCGAGGGTGCCCGGGCGGCGGGCACGAGGGTCAGGTTTTTCGCATCGCACGCGCCGGCCGGAGGCGGCAAGAGGCGCGGCAGGACAAGTATTTCAAAGCGGTTCCCGCCACCCTGTGCGGCCTCCGCCCCGCCGTGACGAGAGGAGACCGAAGGAACCGATCGGAGACCGGCTCAGCCCTGGGTCTGGCTCTGGGACTGTCCCTGGCTCTGCTGGCCCCGCGCCTGATGCTGGGAGCGGGTCTGCACCTGCTCGACGCGCAGGGCGACGTCGAGGGTCTCGGTGCCGCCGCCCAGGCGGCTGCCGCGGATCGGCGCCGCGCCGAGATAGTCGAGGCCGACGGCGACCCGCACATGCGCCTCGGTCGCCGACATGCCGTGGGCCGGATCGAACCCGACCCAGCCGAGATTCGGCACCAGCGACTCCACCCAGGCATGCCCCGCCTTCTGGTCGTCGCCGTCGTCGCGGCGATAGTAGCCGGAGACGTAGCGCGACGGGATGTCGAGCTGGCGGGCCGCCGAGAGGAAGACGTGGGTGAGATCCTGGCAAACGCCCTTGCCCGCCTCGAACGACTGGGCGGCGCTCGTGCTGGCGCTGGTGGGGCCGGGCTCGAAGATCACCGTGTCGTGCACCGCGGCGACCAAGCGGTGCAGGGTCGCGAGCACGTCGCGCTCGCCCGCCGCCCCGACCTTTTGCGCGAAAGCCGCGAGTTCCGGGCTCGTCTCGGTCAGCGGCGTGTCGCGCAGGTAGAAGAGATCGGGCAGGCGCTCGACCGCGCCGCGGACGATGCCGCTCGTCTCGAAGGTCTCGATCTCGCCGGTCACCCGCACGGTGAGCGCGTCGGTGGGGTCGTCGGCGGTGAACCAGTGGACGAGGTTGCCGAACCCGTCCTCGCGAGCGGTGAGCCGGCCGTTGACGGAGGGCTCGATGCGCCACTCGCGCACGTGCTGCCCGTCGTGATCGCGCGGGGTCAGCCGTAGGATCTGGATCAGGCCGCGGGCCGGCTGCTCGTAGGTGTAGACCGTATCGTGGACGATCCGGATGCGCATGCCTCGATCCTGCCGGGGTGACGGGGCCAAGCTACGGCATGGAACCCGGTTTGGAAATCCGACACGCTGCTCAAAGCGTCGGCAGCACGACACAGCCGAGGTCAGCCACGCGCAATCGAGGCTCGCCCCGGTGAGCGGCGAATCTCTCGGCGGCGAACGATCGCCGGAGATCCGCGTTTAAGGCCATGCTTTCGCAGACCCCACCTCCGCCGCCCCTCGATCGCGCCAAACGCTTCGCCACGCGCCTCGAAGCGGCCGACATCGCCTCCGCCGTGTCGCTCGCCCGCGCGAAGGATCGTCCGGCGGTTCGCGCCCTGGCACGGGCCAGTGAAATCGGTAGTTGGCAGGCCCTGTTCGCCCTCTCCGCCGCCACCCTGGCCTGGGGTCTGGTGAGCCGGGACCGGCGGCTCGCCGATGCCGGGCGCGGCATGCTTCAGGCCGGCATCCTGGCCAGTCTCGTGAAGACGACGGTGAAACGGACGGTCCACCGCACCCGTCCCAACGTGCTGATGGACGAGGGCCTCTACGCGCGCGGCCGGCCGGGGACCGGCATCGGGCCCTGGCAGTCCTTTCCCTCGGGGCACGCCGCCTTGAGCGTCGCCGTGGCCCGGGCCGCGGGGCGCGCCTATCCCGAATTCGCCGGCGTCGCGTCTCTCGGGGCGGCCGGCGTCGTCGCCGTGCAGGTGGTGCGCGGAGCGCATTACCCCGCGGACGTGCTGGCCGGTGCGCTGATCGGTCTGGCAGCGGAGGCCGTCAGTCACGGCGCTTCGCATCCGACGCCGAGCGGGCGCGGCGAGGAAGAACCTGCCCTCTGAGGCAGCGCGGGCCGCGCCCCGACAGCAGGGAGCGCGATCGGGGACTGGAGATCGGCCTTGCGCCCCCGCGCGCAGGGGGGCGGCAGGCTCGATGGCCCGCCGCCGGTCACACCAGATATTGCTCGCTGATCGCCGCGCCGAGGGCGTTGTTCTCCGAGATGAAGCCCTGGATGAACTCGTGCAGGCCGGAGGCGAAGATGCGTTCGATATCGGCGCCTGCGAGCTTCGCCCGCATGTTGCTCGCCAGCCGCTGGCTTTCGCCCCGGCGCCCGTAGGCGTCGGCGATCAGGTCGAGATGCTCCACCAGCATGCGGTAGCAGCTCGCCAGCGAGCGCGGCATCTCGGGGTTGAGGATCAAGAGGTCGGCCACCAGCACCGGCTTGATGCTCTCGCGGTAGACCCAGTGATAGGCGTTGAAGGCCGAGACCTCGCGCAGGATCGTGGTCCACTGGAAATAGTCGAGCGAGCCGCCGACCCGCTCCGAGGCCGGCAGCAGGATCTGGTACTTCACGTCGAGGATGCGGGCGGTGTTGTCCGCCCGCTCGATGGCGGTGCCCGCCCGGGTGAACCAATAGGCGTCGTTCCGCAGCATCGTCCGGTAGGCCGAGCCGTCGAAGGTCAGCGAGACGCGCTTCACCCAGTCGAGGAATTGCGTGAACTCGTCCCGCGAGAGGTCGCGGCCTTCATACGAGCGCAACTCCAGCCACGCGCCGTTGATCGTGTCCCACATCTCGGTGGTGAGCGCCGTGCGGATCGAGCGGGCGTTTTCCCGCGCGGTGGCGATGCAGGAGCGGATCGAGGACGGGTTGTGGTGTGAAAAGGCGAGGAAGTTGCAGACCGTGTGCTCGTTGACCGAATCGTAGAGTGTCTTGAACAGCTCGGGATCGCCCGCCGAGGACAGGGCCGAGGCCCACTCGTTCGAGGTGCGCCCGCCGTAGCTCGACGGCAGGGCGGCCAGCCGCAGGGCGGCGTCGAGGATGCGGGCGAGGAAGTCCGCCCGCTCGGCGTAGCGCGAGAGCCAGTAGAGGTTGTCGGCAGTCCGGGACAGCATGGGGTCAGCTCGCGGGCGCGTTGGCGACCGGGTCGGCAGATGCGCGGTGTTTCAGCACCGACGCCGCCCGGCTCGCCGGAAGAATGCGAAAGAAACGGGCAAAACGCTCAGGCATCGAGCACCCAAGTGTCCTTGGTGCCGCCGCCCTGGCTCGAATTGACCACGAGCGAGCCCTCCTTCAGTGCGACCCGCGTCAGGCCGCCCGGCACGATGCGGATCTCGTCGGCGCCCGCCAGCACGAAGGGGCGCAGGTCGACGTGGCGCGGGGCGACGCCGGAGGCGACGAAGGTCGGGCAGGTGGAGAGCGAGAGCGTCGGCTGGGCGATGAAGTTGTCGGGCGCGTGCCGCAGCTTCTTGGCGAACTCGTCGATCTCGCGGCGCGTCGCGTGCGGGCCCACCAGCATGCCGTAGCCGCCCGAGCCGTTGACCTCCTTCACTACGAGGTCCTTGAGGTTGTCCATCACGTAGGAGAAGGCCTCCTTCTCCCGGCAGCGATGGGTCGGCACGTTGTGCAGGATCGGGTCCTCGCCGGTGAAGAATTTCACGATCTCCGGCATGTAGCTGTAGACGGCCTTGTCGTCCGAAATGCCGGTTCCGACCGCGTTCGACAGCGTGACGTTGCCGCGCTCGTAGGCGTTCATCAGCCCCGGCACGCCGAGCACCGAATCCGGCCGGAACACCAGCGGATCGAGGAAATCGTCGTCGAGGCGACGGTAGATCACGTCGACCCGGCGCGGACCTTCGGTCGTGCGCATGTAGACGACCTCGTCCTTCGTGAAGAGGTCACCCGCCTCCACCAGCTCCACGCCGAGCTTGTCGGCCAGGAACGAGTGCTCGTAGAAGGCCGAGTTGTAGCGGCCGGGGGTCAGAAGCACGACCGTGGGATCACGCGTCGCGGAGGCCGGCGCGAGGCTGCGCAGGGTCGCGAGCAGCGCGTCGGGATAGTTCTCGACCGGGGCGACGCGGTGGCGGGAGAACAGCTCGGGGAAGAGCCGCATCATCACCTCGCGGTTCTCCAGCATGTAGGAGACGCCGGAGGGCGTGCGGGCGTTGTCCTCCAGCACGAAGAAGTCGTTCTCGCCGGTCCGCACGATGTCGATGCCGGCGATGTGGACGTAGAGGTCGTGCGGCACGTCGAAGGCGCGCATCTCCATGCGGTAATGCGGGTTACGGTAGACGAGGTCGGGCGGGATGATCCCGGCCTTGATGCATTCCTCGGCGCCGTAGATGTCGTTGATGAAGGCGTTCAACGCCGTGACGCGCTGCTTGAGGCCGCGCTCCAGGAAATCCCATTCGGGCTTCGTCAGCACCCGCGGGATGATGTCGAAGGGGATCAGCCGCTCGGTCGATTCGTTTGCGCCGTAGACCGCGAAGGTGATGCCGATGCGCCGGAACAGCATTTCGGCCTGGCTGCGGCGGGTGTTGAAATGCTCCGGCGGCGTCTTGTCGAGCCAGGCCTTGAGGATGTCGTAGGCCTCGCGCACGGCCGCCGGTTCGAGCCCGCCCGCCCCGCCCCCGTTCATCTCGTCGAACGCCGTGTGCGCCATCCGCGCGGTTCCCCCTGATGTCTCGCCCTGCCGGAGCAAGAGGCAGGCCACCCGGAAGGTTGCCGCACGTCCCGTCCCCGCCTCGCCTCAACCTGCCGTGGCACGAGGGCCCCGGACGGCGATTGCCCATGATCCGCTCGGCGGCGGATTTGCCGGACAACCTGTCATCGATGTAGCGGACGCTTTGCGCGGGCCTATCCCCGATCCCGCACCGATTGCGGATGGCGGCGGCGAAAAAGGCGATGCCGCCGGCGGCCTCTCACCACGCGCGTCAGATCAACTTGAGCCCTTTCAGGCTGGCATGTCCGTCACGGCCGAGGATGACGTGGTCGTGCACCACGATGCCCAGCGGATCGAGCACGGTGACGATCTCCCGCGTCATGCGGATGTCGGCCCCCGAGGGCGTCGGATCGCCCGACGGGTGATTGTGGGCCAGGATGATCGCGGTGGCGGAGAGTTCGAGCGCCCGGCGGGCGACCTCGCGGGGATAGACCGGCGTATGATCGACGGTACCGCGGCCCTGCACCTCGTCGGCGATGAGGTGGTTGCGCCGGTCGAGGAACAGCACCCGGAACTCTTCGCGGCCCGAAAAGGCCATGGTGGCGCGAAGATACTCGATCAGGGCGCTCCAAGAGGAGAGCAGCGGGCGCGCGGCGACCGCGCCGCGGGCCAGCCGCCGGCCGGCGGCCTCGATGAGCTTGAGGTCGGCGGCGACGCCGGCACTGACGCCCTCCACCTCCATGAGCCGGGCCGGCTCGGCGCTGACGACCTCGGCGAACGAGCCGAACCGGTGGATCAGAGCCTTGGCCAGCGGCTTCACGTCCCGCCGCGGAATCGCCCGGAACAGGGTGAGTTCGAGAAGTTCGTAATCGGCCAGCGCCTCCGCGCCGGCTTGCGCGAAGCGGGCGCGCAGGCGCTCGCGGTGGCCGTGATAGTGCGGCGTCTCCTCGGCGGACGCCGTCGGGGCCGGCGCCTCGGCAAGGCCCGGCAGGGCGGGCGGATCGGCCGTCCGGCGGGTCATCCCCGGGGCCGTCAATCGGCCTGGGTGCCGTGGGGCTCGATGCCGTGAGGTTTGGGCTGGTCGAGCCCCTTGGGCGAGAGCGTGAAGATCTCGTAGCCGTCCTGCGTCACCGCCACGGTGTGCTCGAACTGTGCCGAGAGCGAGCGGTCGCGGGTCACGGCGGTCCAACCGTCGGAGAGCACCTTCACGGCGGGCCGGCCGAGATTGATCATCGGCTCGATGGTGAAGAACTGGCCGGGTTTGAGCGGTACGTCGTAGCTCGCCTCGACGTAGTGCAGGATGGTCGGCGCGTCGTGGTAGACGCGGCCCAGGCCGTGGCCGCAGAAATCGCGCACCACCGAGCAGCGCTCGGATTCCGCGTAGGTCTGGATCGCGCGGCCGATATCGTTGGTGGAGCCGCCGGGCCGCACCGCGCGGATGCCGCGCATCAGCGCCTCGTAGGTGATCTCGCACAGGCGCTGCGCCTTGCGCGGCACCTCGCCGATATAGGCCATGCGGCTCGAATCCCCGTGCCATCCGTCGAGGATCAGGCAGCAATCGAGATTGACGATGTCACCCTCGCGTAGGGGCTTGTCGTTGGGGATGCCGTGGCAGACGACGTGGTTGATCGAGGTGCAGATCGACTTGCGGTAGCCGCGGTAGAACAGCGAGGCCGGGTAGGCGCCGTGGTCCATCCCGAACTCGAAGGCGAGCTTGTCGAGATGCTCCGTCGTCACGCCGGGCTGGGCGGCCTCGACGAGGAGGTCGAGCGCTTCCGCCGTCAGGCGGCCGGCGCGGCGCATCCCCTCGAAGCCTTCCGGCCCATGGATCGGCGGCTCGGGGGCGCGGCGCCCGCCTTCGGCGAGGGCTTGCTCTTCACGGCTCATGGAATCGGGCGCTTCGGCAGGAATGCGAGGTGGTCGCTTCGTCTTACGCCGCCCCGGCGGCGGCGCCAACCCGACCTGTCCCGCGCGAGACCGGATCGCACGGGGCCCGATCGAGACGGCGCGGCGGCTTCCTTCGCGCTCCCTTCGCCCGGCCGGATCGCTTCCGTCTAGGATTGCGGCCGCGAACGCGCTAGACCACGGGCTCGATCTCAGGGACGAGCGATGGCTGACAAGGCGGTTCCCCACTACCACAATCAGGCCGGCGTGAGCGTGATCGCGGTGGGCTCCAAGGAGTTCATGTGCATCGGGGCGCTGCCGCCCTTCGACCATCCCCACGTCTTCCTCGACATGGGAGCGGACACCGAGATCATCTGCGAGTACTGCTCGACCCTGTTCCGCTACGACCGGGCACTGAAGCCGGGCACCGCGGCGCCGGCCGAGTGCGTCTGGCACGACGAGACGCCCGAGACGAAGGCGGCCTGACGGTCGGACGCCCGGGCCAAGCCCCGCAAGCGACCCCATGGCGGCGCTCTCCATCGTCATCGTCGGCGCAGGAATCGGCGGCCTCACCGCGGCGCTCGCCCTGTCCGGGGCCGGCCACGCGGTCACGCTGGTCGAACGCCGCACGGGCTTTTCCGAGGTCGGGGCGGGCCTCCAGCTCTCACCGAACGCCAGCGCCGTTCTGATCGGGCTCGGCCTCGGCGCGGCCCTGCGCCGGGCGGCCGACGAGCCGCCGGGCGTCACGGTGCGGGCGCTGGCCACGGGCCGGGTCATCGGCGGCATCCGCCTCGGCCCCGCCCTGCGCGAGCGCCACGGAGCGCCCTACTACGTCATCCACCGGGCCGACCTTCAGACCATCCTGCTCGACGCCGTGCGCGGGCGCCCCGACATCCGCCTCTGCGTCGGCCGCGAGGTCTCGGACCTGCGCGAGCGCGAGGACGGGGTCAGCCTGACCATCACCGGCATCGACGGCGGCCGCAGCGAGACCTTGAACGCCGACCTCCTCGTCGGCGCGGACGGCGTGCGCTCCTCCCTGCGGCAGCGCTTCGACGACCGGCCCCTGCGGCTCCACCGCGAGGCGGCGTGGCGCGCCGTCATCCCGCGGGAGGCCGCGCCGGAGATGCTGCAGGGCGACGAGACCGGGCTGTGGCTCGGCCGCCGCCGGCACGTCGTCCACTACCCCATCAATGGCGGCCGGCGCCTCAACGTCGTGGCGATCGTGCCCGAGCGCGAGGGCGACGAGGATTGGGGCCGGATCGGCGATCCCGCGGCGCTGCGCGACCATTTTCCGGACGCGGCCGCCCCGCTCGTGAGCCTGATCGGCCTGCCCGATGCCTGGGTGGTCTGGTCGCTGGTGGACCGTCCGGCGGCGCGGCCGATCGCCCGCGGCCGGATCGCGCTCCTCGGCGACGCGGCGCATCCGGTGCTGCCCTTCCTGGCCCAGGGCGCGGCGCTGGCCATCGAGGATGCGGCGGTGCTGGCCGCCGAACTGGCCGGCCAAGACGACGTGCCCACGGCGTTGGACCGCTACGCGCAGGCGCGCCTGCCCCGCGTGCGCGCCGTGCAGCGGGCGGCCCGCCGCAACGGCCGCTTCTACCATGCCGGGCGCCTGATCGGCTTCGCGCGGGACACGGCGATGCGGCGGCTCGGCCCCGAGGGCATGAGCGCGCGCTATGCCTGGATCTACGGCTGGCGCCCCCCCGCTTGATCTGCCCCCGCGGGGCCGCTACCGCTGCGGCGATGCGGACGTGGCGGAATCGGTAGACGCACGAGACTTAAAATCTTGCGGCCCCAGGGCTGTGCGGGTTCGAGTCCCGCCGTCCGCACCAATCTGCTGAAATTGCAAGCACCTCAGCAAGATACTGACCCGCAGGTGTTTTTCGGCGCCCGCCGCTACAATGTCGCCATTCCCATGACCTCTCTGAGCCGCGCCGCGAATGGCGACTGGTTCACCCGTGAAGGCATCCCGAAGGACATCCGAGCGGCCGACAAGGCGGCCTATGGCCTGTTCCAGGAGGAACGTTTCCAACGCCCTGGGAGCTAGTCCACAGGCGCGGCCAAGGGGGAGCTATGGGTGGGACACGACCGTGACGGGACCCATCGAGGCGCTGAGGGCGGCTGCAAGGGTCAAGGGCTCACGCCGGGTGTCGCGCACCGGCCGACGGGCCGATGGTACGCGTGGTCCGTCGTCCGGCAAGAGGATGAGCCCGAGGGCGTGGGTAAGGACATCATCGAGCGGCTTGAGGCGGCTCCAGCGGTGTCGAGAACGCCTGCCTTCAAGGCGCCTTCCGCCTGGCGGTCGCCCTACGCCGCCTCGCTCGCCGCTTCGGCTCGCTCAGGGTGACCGTAGCGGGCTTCAACATCTTCGTGAGCGCTGTCCCGTCAGCCTGCCGACGCTGCCTCGTTATCGTTCAAGGCGAAGATGCCTGCCTCTGCGCTGCGTTGAGCCGCCTTTGTTCGTGCCGCTAGAATAGCCTTAGCTGTCGCCGGAGATCGTCTGACGATCCAGGCTTCATGGCGAGCGCGGGGGTCGCACACAGAGCGTTGCCGGCGTGATTTCACGTGTGCCCCCTGGAAATAGAGGGGGGAGCTTAGTCAGGATGAGCCGAGCAGTGGCAATGGCAATTTCTGCGAGGATCGCTTGCAGCGCCGGTATTCCCCCGCCGAACAGTTTTCACCCTACGGGGAGCTGGCAAGCGGGTACTAAGCGTGAGGCTCGACCGCTAAGCTGGCCCCATGTGCAACCTCTACAGCCTCAACCGCCCCCAGGATGAGATACGGCGCTGGTTCGACGTGAGCCGCGACAGCGCCGGCAACCTGCCTCCCATGCCCGGCATCTTCCCCGACCAGATGGCTCCCGTGGTCCTGGCCGGGAAGGAGGGGCGTGAGCTGACGATGATGCGATGGGGCATCCCAGGGCCGAAGGCTTACGGGGAGCATCCCGTCACCAACGTCCGCAACGTGAAGAGCCCGCACTGGCGCCCGTGGCTCAAGCCTGAGTTCCGCTGCCTCGTGCCCGTCTCATCGTTCAGCGAGTATGCCGACACGAAGCCTCGTAAGACGCCCGTGTGGTTCGCCCTGGACGATGACCGGCCTCTGTTCGCCTTCGCCGGCATCTGGCGGCCCTGGACGGGCGTGAGGGGCACCAAAAGGGAGAACCCCGACAGGGTCGAGGAGGAGCACGAGTTGTTCTCCTTCCTCACGACCGAGGCGAACGGCGTGGTCGGGCCCGTTCACCCGAAGGCGATGCCGGTCCTCCTCACCACGAAGGAGGCGTGCGGGGCGTGGCTTGAGGCGCCCACGGAAGAGGCCCTGAGGCTGCAACGGCCGCTCGCTGATGGGCTCATGAAGGAGGTGGCGAGAGGCGAGCGTCACGATGGAGATGCCCAGGCTCGCTGACTATGAGCCTGTGTATCCCAGTGCAGCGGCGGCTTCCCGGAGTCTCGGTATGGAGGCTGCGTAACGAGCGGTGACACTTTCCATGTTCGGAAGCTGCCGCTCGATGCTCGCGTTGTCTTCGTTGTCCGACAGTTTGATGAGGATTGCCCCGAGGTTTCTCGTTTCAATCAGGGCAGTGATGCGCTCGGCGTAATTCATGGGCTCATCCGTCTTTGTAAGAAGGCGAACCATCTCGATCACTTCGGGAGCATACCCCGCGCGAGCTAAATCCTCCGGTGTCGTTTTCGTATCCTCGATCACGTCGTGAAGGTAGGCGGCCTGCAACACGTGCTCGGGATTGACCTTCAAGCCATCGACCTCGAGGGCATGGCGGGCGCGCTTATCAGCAGCGGCAGCGACGCGGTTGATGTGCCGGATGTACGGTTTGCCACCCTTGTCCACTTGGCCGGCGTGCGCTTGAGCCGCGAACTGATGTGTGTCGAAATTCGTCGGCGGCACCGTACCCTCTCCGCGCAGGCTTATTGGCCCTCTCCAACGAGCCACATACTGGCGAGTTTCCAGAAAGGCCTGCTACTTAAGTGCATTACAGGCATAGGCTTCAATCGCCCACGACGGATGACTTGAGGCTGCAACGAGTGCTGCCTGATGGCTCACGCAATGCGGTGCGGTGCGGGCCGAACGTCGCGATGGATCGGCCTCCTAGCTAAGCGCGGCCGGTATCCGTCGAGCCCTCGGCAGCCGCTACAAAGCCTTTCGCTCGCCCTCGACAAATACCAACGTTTTGAACGCATGAGGTGATACGGAGGATCTCCCGCCGTCCGTACCAGGCTATTTTTCGGCGCCCGCCGCTGCAAAGCGTCGATTCCATCAGACCACCTGCCCTCGGCGCCAAGTCATGCTCAAGCTGCGGCTGGCGCAGGACGGCGCGGCCCGCCCTTGCGAAGGTGCCGCGCTCAGAGCGCCCGCCGCTTGGCCGTCGCCTTACGCCGTCTCGTTCTCCGCTTCGGCTTGCCCAGGGTGCCCGCCGCGGGTTTCAGCATCTCCGCGAGCGCCGCACGCTGCTGGCGACGCACCGCGTGGGCCGCGTGGCCGCCCCACCAGCCGAGCGTTCCGTTGACGGATGAGAGCCATAGGCTGAGCGCGGGATTCTTCATGGTGCGATCTCCGTGGGGTCAACGAGGTCGACCGAGATCGGTTCGCTTGCGTGCCGGCTCGGCCTCGGAGCCTGTAACCGCCCCTTCAAGTCCGCCTCCCATGACGCGCGCTCGATGAAACATACCCTGGTTCGAATTTCCGACGGCGTGGACCGACAGGCCTCTCATGCCATCCGTCGCTCTTCGCTGCGGGAGCAACGAGGGCTCGCTGGCTACGATGGTGTGCTGGAGCATCCCGGGGCCGAAGGCTTAGGGCGAACACCCTCAGGCACGCCTTCCACAGCGCTGAGGCGGCCCGCGCTCGACGCCACCGGTCATGCCGTGCGAGCCTTGCGCGGTGTCCATCACCAAGCCCAAACTCTGCGCGCTGCTCGCCGAAGCGCCCGACGTCCCGGAGTGCGAGCGCGTCGCGGCATTCCTCCGCGATCCGGCGGTGCAGCTCATCGACAACCCGTTCTCGGCGACCCGCGCCGCCGCCGCGCGCAACACCTGGGCCGGCAGGAGCTTCGATTTTCGCGTCATGGGCGTGGAGGCGGTGGGCCTGTCGGCGTTGGTGAGCGCCCTCGCCCGGCTTCCGGTCTCGGAACCGCTGATCGAGGAAGTCGCCCGCTCCGGGCCGCACACCGCATCCATCGTCCTGAGCGCGGATCGCGGCCGTCTGATCGGCGTGGCCCTCTACGGCAAACCCGGCATCCCGCTCCCGCGCTTCGTCGCGCGCTCGCCCCGCCGCCGCCGGGTGGCCTCGACCCAGCTCGACCTGTTCGCCGATGCCCTGTGAGGCGCCGCACTAGGCGCCTTCGGTTCGCGAGCGGCTAAGAATGCTTCTCGGCGCCCATCGCCGCGAAGCGGCCGCTTCCCGGCAACGCCCGCGGGTCGGGCATCGCCGCACGCCGCCCCTCGGAGGCGGCTGGGAGGCGGCGCCGGAAGTGCTGATACGACACCAACAGAATCCCCATCAGCGTCCCCGCCGCGACGTCCGGCAGGTAATGGCCGCCCGCCCCGACCGTCGCGACGATGATCGCCGCGTTGAGGAGGAGCGCCAGCGGGCCGAGCACCGGCACCGGGGCAAGCGCCCAGGCGGTGAGGACCGCAAGCGCCGCGTGGAACGAGGGGAAGGTGACGAGGCCGCGGATCTCGGAGAGGGCGAGCGTCGCCATCGTACCCTCTCGGAGGGCCTCTAGCGCGTCGAGGTGCCAGAGGGCGCCCACGGTCTCCAGATGACCGGCCGGATAGGCCTGCGGCTGGTAGAAGGCGTAGGGCCCCACCGCCGGCCACAGGGCCGAGAGCAGCACCGAGGCGAGCAGGGCCAGCGAGAACAGGCGGGCATAGGCCCAGAGGCGGGAGACCCGCGAGACCGCACTCAGCGCGATGACGACGAGGCCGACCTGCGGGCCGCTCGAATGGTAGGCGAGCGCGAGTCCATGGGACAGATCCGGATGCGCGGCCAGGAAGCCGAGCCAAGCCTTCCAGTCGAAGCCCAAAGCCGCCTCGAACCCGGCGAGCCGGGAATCGGCGAGCGGCGCCGCCAGGGTGGCCGTAAGATAGTGAAGGACGGCGACCGCGGTGGTGAAGGCCGCCAGATACGCGCTCGACAGCGCCATGGCCCTGAGCTTGGGTTCCGGTTTGACGGCACTGAACAACAGGGCGAGCGCGAGCAGCACCGTCACCGTGCCGGCCACCGTGATCAGGCCGGGCCAAGCGATGGCGATGCCGGCCGCGGTGAGCCAGACCGCATCGATGACGGCCACGAGGCCCGTCACGATCCAGAAACCGACTCCGGGTGCGGCGAGGCCCGCCGAGAGCGCACGCTGGGACGAGCCGGCCCTGGATCTCCGAGCGAGGTCCGGCGCCTGTAGGCGCTCCCGCGCCGCGCCGGCCCCGCGTTCCGCATCAAGCAGCATCCGTCGGTCGTTCCCCACCGTCCGCGACCGATCCGGTCACCCCGCGGAGGGGAAGACGCGGCAGAGCGGGGTTTGGTTCGGAGTGTGCGGCCTCAGGCCGAGGGTGCCGCCGTCTGCGAAGCCCCCTGGCTCGGCGCCGGCCGGTTCGCGTTCGCCGCCGGGCTGAAGCTCTCGACCCGGTCCCGTCCCTCGTTCTTGGCGGCGTAGAGGGCGAAATCGGCGGCCCGAAGCAGGTCGATCGCCCGGATGCCCAGTTCACGCGTCCGGCCGCGGGCGGCGGTGACGCCGACGCTGACGGTGAGCCGCGTACCCGCCGGGCGGCCGGGATGACGGATCGCGAGATCCGCGACCGCCGCGCGGATCGCCTCGCCCGCCTCGCGCACCGCCGACGGCTCCGCATCGGGTAAAAGGGCGACGAATTCCTCGCCGCCGTAGCGCGCCGCCAACCCGCCGCGGGCCGCGACGGAGGCTTGGAGCGCCGCCGCGACCGCGACGAGGCAGCGGTCCCCCTCGGCATGGCCGGCGGTGTCGTTCAGCAGCTTGAAGTGGTCGATATCGACGAGGATCACCCCGAGCCAGGCATCGTCCCGTCCCGCGTGCTCCCAGACCGTCTCCAGTCGCTCGGAGAAATGCCGGCGGTTGGCCAGGGTGGTGAGGGAGTCGGTCTCCGAGAGGACGGTCAGGCGCGCATTGGCGCGGGCCAGCGCCTCACCCTGGCGCTTGACCCGCAGGGCGATGAGGAAGGTCTTCCGCGCCTCCCATTCCCGGGAATAGCTGAGCTTCAGCGGCACGAGGATGAGGCCGGAGACGAGGAGCGGCAGGCCGCTATGCCCGGGGCTGTAGAGCCCGAAGGCGACCACGAGGCCGGCGTAGAGCGCGAGCGACGCGCCGCAGAACCAGAGGCAGTGCCGGAACGGCAGGGGCGCGATCAGCCCCACCACCAGCGGCACGATGGTGGCGATGATGACGTAGACGTCGGTGTGCGGCGCGGGCGCGAGACGGGCGCTGTTGAGGACGACGACGATGTCGACGAGGACGGTGGCCAGCACCGCGATCGAGATCCGTGTCACGGTCGGCCGTCCCCGCAGGGAAGCGATCGCCGCCAGCGCCACCGGGCAGAACAGGCCGAGCGTCATCGCCAGCGGCACCGCGAAGCCCTCGGGACCGAACACCTCGCGGTCCATGATGAGGGACAGGACGTTGAACAGGGTGAAGAGGCCGAGCCACGATTGGACGTGGAAGCCGCTCTGACGCTCGGTCTCGGCCCGGAACTGCGCTTCGAGCGGGTCGGGCAATCTGAGCCGATACCAGGGTCGGCTCAATCCGGCTTCGATAGGCGAAAGCATCGATATGCCAAGCAAGCCTCGAGGCGCCGATGGTAGCTGAGCCATTGCCCTTCGCTCAATACAAAACGATAGCGGCGAGACGAGAAAGCACCGGTCGTCGCACTATTCGCCGGGTGGTGTCGAAACCGGCTCGCCCGCCGCGCCGTAGCCGCGCCGAGCCGCCTCGCGGTTGACGATCCCGAAGCGAAGGACCGCCTCCTCCAGGTAATCGACCGCCCGCACGAGTTGCCGGCGCGCCCGCTCGATCGTCTCCTCGGGATCGTCGCCCGAGGTTTCCGCCAGCGTGACCGACGCAATCAGCACCCGGTCCCGCTCGTCCTCGATCCGCCGGTCGCGCTCGATATGGCCGCGCACCTGCGCGTCGAACGGTCCGATCACCGCCCAGGGGAAATCGTCCTTTCGGCCCGAACCGGGAAAGGCGGCGGCGAGCCGGCGGGCCTGCGCGGCGGCGCTGCGCACCAGATCCTCCAGCCTGATCTCCATCGTCTACCTTCCCTTCCCAGCCGCCCGAGATGGCGCACCGTCATCTGTGCCCGCAATCCACACCCGGCAGGCACGCCCCGAGGGCCGGCGCCCGGTGCCTTACGGGAACGGCCGAGGCGGGCAAGCTTTCCGTAGCGCGTGCGGACACCAATGCGACCTAGAGGCCCGCCGCGACCGAACGCGTCTCTCCCGGCTCCGAGCGGCGGAGCGCGACGACCCCCGCGCCTGCGGAGTCGGATGCGACGCTGCCATGAGGTTGCGACATGAGGCCAGCCACGAAATGGGCATAACCTCTGCTTTAGGGTTTTCGGCAAACGCTCGCTCCGCCGCCGGACCCCGATCGGACCCGAGAGCGACCGGGCGTTTCGTCAGCAACACGTGAGCGACCCCCACGTGAGAGTCACTGGCCGGCGCCGCCGCATCGGCGCGCCGGAAATGCAGGGTGCATTGATGAGACGAACGGGATTGCTCGGCCTCGGCGTTCTCGCCCTCGCTGCCGCCGGAACGGTCGGAACCGATCCGTCCCGGGCCGGCGAGAGCGTGAGCGGACGGCCCCGCGTCCTGACCGGCGATACGCTGGTCGTAGGCGGGCGCATCGTCGGCCTCTACGGGGTGGCGGCGCCGGGCCTGACGCAGACCTGCCTGAACGCCAAGGGCCAGAGCTACGCCTGCGGCACGCGCTCGGCCAGGGCGCTGGCCGTCCATCTGAAGGACGCGACCGTCACCTGCCAGATCCGGGAGACGGATGCCTACGGCCGCGCCCTCTCCGTCTGCCACCGGGACAAGGAGGACGTGAACGCCTGGATGGCCGAGAAGGGCCTCGCCATGGCCGAGCGCGGCGGCAAGGCCGCCTATGTCGGCGCCGAGACCCTGGCCTGGGGCAAGCGCCTCGGCCTGTGGGCGGGCTCCTTCGAGGACCCGACCGCGCAGAAGCGGACGAGCTACTCGCGCGCCAACGCCATGGCCGACGCGCAGCCCGAGGCCCGCTGACGCTCCTCCATCCGACCTGGACAGGGCACGCAGCCGGGGCCGATCCGCGCAGAACGGCCCGCAGCGCCGAAGCGTGCGGTGAGCAATGGCACCGGGCGAACCGCGGCGCGGCCCTGCGCCGCTTGCGATCGCTCCGGCCCAGTGCCACCTAGGCGCTTGCGCGCAACGCAGATCGGCCGATCACGTCGGCCGGTCACCCCGCGAGCCTCACCTTCCTCGGCCGCCCGGAGCGGCGGAATGCGGCCTCGAGCGGGACCGGCGGCGTGCATCAGGGAGTGATTGAGAAGCCATGCGTCGCCCGATCGCCGTCTCCGCCCTTCTGCTCGCCGGCCTGATGGCGGCCGCGCCCGCCCTCTCTCAGGATGCGGGTGATCGCCGAACAACCCCGACCGGGCGCACCGTGACCGCCACCGGCCAGACCAAGCCGCCAACGCCGGGCACGGCGCAGGGGCAGATCTCCCCGGCCTCGCAGGACCAGATGCTGAAGGCACAGCGCGCCGCCCGCGACCGCGACAAGGCGTGGGATGCCAAGATGAACAAGACCATGGGCTCGATCTGCAAGGGCTGCTGACGGCAGGGTTTCCGAGCATCGAGGCCGAGACCCGGCCGCTCCCGGCATGATCCGGTTCGAGGGCGTCACGAAACGCTTTCCCGGCGCCGATCGCCCGGCCGTGGACGCCCTCGACCTCGTGGTCGCGGAAGCCACGACCTGCGCCCTGATCGGTCCCTCGGGCTGCGGCAAGTCCACGACCCTGCGCATGGTCAACCGCCTCATCGAGCCGGATACGGGCCGCATCCGCATCGGCGAGCGGGACATCGCCAGCGTCGATCCGGTGACCCTTCGGCGCGGCATCGGCTACGTGCTCCAGGGCGTCGGCCTCTTTCCCCATCGCAGCGTCGCCCAGAACGTGGCCACCGTGCCTGCCCTGCTCGGCTGGCCGCGGGCGCGCATCGCCGCGCGGGTGGAAGCGATGCTCGATCTCGTCGGGCTCGAACCGGACCGCTTCGGCGACCGGCGTCCCGACGCACTCTCAGGCGGTCAGCGCCAGCGGGTGGGCGTGGCCCGAGCACTCGCCGCCGACCCCGACGTGATCCTGATGGACGAGCCGTTCGGTGCAGTCGATCCCGTCGCCAGGGATCGCCTTCAGAGTGAGATCGGTGCGATCCTGAAGCGTCTGCGCAAGACGGTGATCCTCGTCACCCACGACATCGGCGAGGCGATGCGGATGGGCGACCAGATCGCCCTGATGCGGGACGGGCGCCTCGTGCAGGCCGGCTCGCCCGACCATCTGCTCGCCGCTCCCGCCGACGCCTTCACGGCACATTTCCTGGGCGAGACGCGGGCCCTGCGGCGCCTGGAGCGGCTTCAGGCCCGCGACTTCGCGCAAGCCCCGGCGGCGGGCGAGGCGGCGCCGGCGATCCCGGAAGAGGCCAGCCTGCAGGAGGCGCTCGACCGCATGCTCGAGACCGGCACCGATCGGGTCACCGTCGGCGACCGAAGCCTCACCCTGGAAGCCGTGCGTGCCGCCGCGCGGGCGGCACCCGGCGAAGGCGGGGACTGAGCGCTCAGCCCTTCTTCTTCGCGTCGCGGTTGCTGGCGGCCCGAATCAGACCGGCCAGGCCCGACTCGATCACCGCGTCGGCCGCCTCGGACGGTGAGAACCAGCGTGCCTCGCGCTGGCCGCGCTCGGGAAACTTCTTGAGCTGCTTGCGCACCTCGAGGGGGAAGACCTTCACTTGGCAGAGCACCGCGTCACGGTTCTTCAGCCGCTTCTCGTAGAGGTAGAAGCCGAGCGGGCGCTTGCCGACCTGACCGACCACGCCCGCCTCCTCGTAGGCCTCGCGGGCGGCGGCCTCGTAGGGCTTGCGGCCCTTCATCGGCCAGCCCTTCGGGATGACCCAGCGCCGGGTCTCGCGCGAGGTGACGAGCAGAATCTCGGTCCCGCCATCCGGGGTCCGGCGCATCGGCAGCACGCCGACCTGCGGCCGCGCCTCGCGGCTAATCTCGATCGGGCCGGACGTCATTCTTCTGAAACGCCTCGCGTCCGGCGCGGTTCGCAACCGGCCCATGCCTTCGGGCACGTCCCGACGGGTGGGCGAAACAGACAGAACCACTTGAAGCTATGATGACGGGAAAGCACGTCGCCGTGACCGAGGGCTGCCGTCGCGCCGAGACGATGGGCGACGGGGCTCAGTACCGGATCGGAAGGCACGGGCTCAATCGAAATTTAACCGGCAAAGGATAGTGCCGCCACCCGCTGGGATCAGCTTGCCGCGCAGAGATTCTCGATCAGCGCGTTCAGATCCGCCCGCATGGCCTGGATCTCCGGCTCCGACATGTTGAGCTGGCACATCACGGACTGGCGGACGGCAACGGCCTCGTCGCGCAGGGCGCGGCCCTGCTCCGTCAGGGCGATCTCGACCTCCCGCTCGTCCGACTGGCGACGGCTGCGATTGAGGAAGCCGCTGCTCTCCAGCCGCTTCAGCACCGGCGTCAGCGTGCCGGAATCGAGGCGCAGGCGCCGGCCGATCTCCGAGACGGTGATGCCGTCCGTCTCCCACAGAACCAGCAGCACGAGGTATTGCGGGTATGTCAGCCCCATCCGCTCCAGCATCGGCCGGTAGGATTTCGTCATCCGGTGGGCGGCGGCGTAGAGCGCATAGCAGAGCTGGTTGTCGAGAAGCAGCGGATCCCTCAGCACCTCAGCGGTCTCGTTGGGAGCATTCACGGTTCACATCCTGCCGTTCGACTAGGTCTTCCGGCCGGCCGCGCCATGGAAACGGGCACCCGCGCACCGGCAATCCTGACTCCGCCGCTCCAACCCGCACGATAGCGGATGAAAGACGGCAAGGTACATGCACAATTGTCCCAGTACCGGCTTTCCCCGCGCTTTCTCGGTGACAGCGGCGGCGAAGACTCGCGTTCACGGAACGCTTCAAAAGCAGAAAGGCGGCCGTGAGGCCGCCTTTCGCGTCGATCGTCAGTGCCGGGCCCGCCGGGCCACGGCGTAAGACCGGATCAGGCGGCGTCGGCGGTCTCGACGGCGGTCGGACCGGAATCCTTGCCGCGGGCATCGACGTCGCGGTCCACGAACTCGATCACGGCCATCGGCGCGTTGTCGCCGTAGCGGAAGCCGGCCTTCATGATGCGGCAGTAGCCGCCCGGACGCGACTGGTAGCGCGGGCCGAGCACCGTGAAGAGCTTCTTGACCATGTCCGCGTCGCGGATCTGGGCCATAGCGAGGCGGCGGGCATGGATGCTGTCGGTGCGGCCGAGCGAGATCAGCTTCTCGACGACCGGACGCAGGTCCTTGGCCTTCGGCAGCGTGGTGACGATCTGCTCGTGCTTGATCAGCGCGGCGGACATGTTGGCGAACATCGCCTTGCGGTGCTCGGCGGTCCGGTTGAAGCGGCGGCCGCGGTAGGAGTGACGCATGGTGGCTGGTCCTTCTCGATCACGGCCGCCGTGCCACGGTACGGCCGCTGCCCTTCCGGGCTGTTTTCATCGGATCCGCGTAACCCAGCGGCGGGATTTCCTTGGGAGTGCCCGCCCCGGCTCGGCTGGGGCGGGAGGCTGAGCCGACGCATCAAGCGTGGGATCGGATCGGCCGAACGGGCTGCGCCGTACAGCGCCGCCCGTTCATCCCGAGGCGGCCTCGCCTCAGTAGTGCTCTTCGAAGCGCTTGGCGAGATCCTCGATGTTCTCCGGCGGCCAGCCGGGAACGTCCATGCCGAGGTGCAGGCCCATGCCGGCGAGCACTTCCTTGATCTCGTTGAGCGACTTGCGGCCGAAGTTCGGGGTGCGCAGCATCTCGCCCTCGGACTTCTGGATCAGGTCACCGATATAGACGATGTTGTCGTTCTTCAGGCAGTTCGCCGAACGGACCGACAGTTCCAGCTCGTCCACCTTCTTGAGCAGCGCCGGGTTGAAGGGGAGCTGCGGCGCGAGCGGCGCGGCCTCTTCCTTGCGGGGCTCCTCGAAGTTCACGAAAACCTGGAGCTGGTCCTGGATGATGCGGGCGGCGTAGGCCAGCGCATCCTCCGGCGACACGGCGCCGTTGGTCTCGAGCGTCATGGTCAGCTTGTCCTTGTCGAGATCCTGGCCCTCGCGGGTGGTCTCGACGCGGTAGCTGACCTTGGTCACCGGCGAGTAGAGCGCATCGACCGGGATCAGGCCGATCGGCGCATCCTCGGGACGGTTGCGCTCGGCCGGGACGTAGCCCTTGCCGGTGGCGACCGTGAACTCCATGCGGATCTCGGCGCCGTCGTCGAGCGTGCAGATCACGAGATCGGGGTTCAGGATCTGGATATCGCCGACCGCGCCGATGTCGCCGGCCGTGACGAGGCCCGGACCGGTCTTGCGCAGGGTCATGCGCTTCGGGGTATCGGTCTGCGAGCGCAGGGCGATGGTCTTGATGTTGAGGACGATGTCGGTCACGTCCTCGCGCACGCCCGGGATCGACGAGAACTCGTGCAGCACGCCGTCGATCTGGACCGAGGTGACGGCGGCGCCCTGAAGCGAGGAGAGCAGCACGCGGCGCAGGGAGTTGCCGAGGGTCGTGCCGAAGCCGCGCTCCAGCGGCTCGGCCACGACGGTGGCGACCCGCTTGGGATCGTCGCCGGCGGAGACCTGCAGCTTGTTCGGCTTGATGAGCTCTTGCCAGTTCTTCTGAATGACCACGGTCCTACCTCTTGCCAAACCTGCGCCGCCGGCGTCCCGGAGAGCGCTTCGGCCGGCCCTTGAGCACTCGCGGAGCGCCCGGACCGGTCCCAAAAATCACTGCTGCTCGCCCGCCACCCAGAGAGCGGGAACGAAGCGGTAGCCCGCACCATCGCGAGCGACGTATCCGAGCGCCGGGAACTCCAGATGGGAGCCGGCGATGAAAGTCCGCTCGGTCGCCACCTCGTCGAGCACGCGCTTGCGGGTCGCGCGCGCCTGATTCCCGTCCACGTCGAAGGCGACACCCGCCTCCGGCTGCTTGAACTGGATCGCCGGCATATGCACCACGTCGGTCCACATCAGCAGGGACTTGTCCCCCGATACGATCCGCATGCCGCAATGGCCCGGCGTATGGCCCGGCAGCGGGACGGCGGTGATGCCGGGCACCAGTTCGCCGCCCTCGTGCCGGCGCAGCCGCGCATTGTAGGGCGAGACCGCCTTGCGGGCGTTCTCGAAATACGGCTTCGCCTCGTCCGGGGCCCGGGAGAGAGCCTCGTCGGGAAGCCAGTGGGCCGCCTCGTCGGCATGCACCACGAGTTCCGCATTCGGGTAGGCCGCGCTGCCATCCTGCTTCACCAGCCCGCCCGCATGGTCGGGATGGAGATGGGTGAGGAGCACGGTCTCGATCTCCTCCGGCTCGACGCCGGCGAGAGCGAGCGCGGCGGGCACCCGGCCCATGGTGGCAGGACCGAAATGCCCGTAGCCCGAATCGATCAGCACCGGCTTGCGGCCGGCGCCGGTGACGAGGAAGGCGTTGAGCGTGACGACCGGAGCCTCGGGGCGGAAACCGGCCCGCTGCAGCGCGCCGGCCTCTTCCTTCGGGATGCCCGTGACGAGATCGAGGGAGCCCTGAAACCAGCCGTCGTTGAGCGCGGTGACCGTGAGGTCGCCGAGGTTCCAACGCAGCGCGCCGGGAAGGGGCTTCGATCCGTCCGCCATGGGCGTCTCCGTCCGAGAGTGCTCCGGGTCCGTCCGATCAGACGCGGCGACGCTTGCGCGGCCGGCAGCCGTTATGCGGGATCGAGGTGACGTCGCGGATCGAGGTCACGGTGAAGCCCGCCGCCTGGAGCGCGCGAAGCGCCGACTCACGGCCCGAACCGGGACCGGAGACCTCGACCTCGAGGGTGCGCATGCCGTGCTCGGAGGCCTTGCGGGCCGCGTCCTCGGCCGCGACCTGCGCAGCGTACGGCGTCGACTTGCGCGAGCCCTTGAAGCCCATCGCGCCGGCCGACGACCACGAGATCGTGTTGCCCTGCGCGTCGGTGATGGTGATCATCGTGTTGTTGAACGAGGCGTTCACATGCGCCACGCCGGAGACGATGTTCTTGCGTTCGCGGCGGCGGACGCGGGTCGGTTCCTTGGCCATCTTTTTCTCGCTGGTCCTTCAATCACGCCCGTAACACCAGGCGCTCGGGATTCTTTTGGGACTTGGCCGAGCCGCTCGTGGAGCGCCGGCCTGCGGCGCCGGCGCTCCAGCGAGGAGCACCCGACGCAGCGGCAGGAAGGCCGTGCGATGCACGGCCTTCCAAAGCCAAAATTACTTCTTCTTGCCGGCGATCGGCTTCGCCTTACCCTTGCGGGTGCGGGCGTTGGTGTGGGTACGCTGGCCACGGACCGGGAGCTGCTTGCGGTGACGCAGGCCGCGGTAGCAGCCGAGATCCATCAGGCGCTTGATGTTCATCGAGACTTCGCGACGCAGGTCGCCCTCGACGATGTAGTCGCGGTCGATGGTCTCGCGGATCTGAAGCACCTCGGCGTCGGTGAGCTGGTTCACCCGACGCTCGGCGGGGATGCCGACCTTCTCGGTGATCTCCTCGGCCTTCTTCGAACCGATGCCGTGGATGTACTGAAGCGCGATGACGACGCGCTTGCCGGTCGGGATGTTGACGCCTGCGATACGGGCCAAGATGATCTCTCCATGGGGCAGGGCCTGGCCCCGCCGTCAGCGAATGAAGGCGCGCGTCCGGTGGAGGCCGGCCCCTGCGCACCCGCCCAAAACGACAAATCGGCCCGCAAGCGCTCCCTGTGAGGCGCTCCGGACCACCATCCCGTTTGGACGAAGGGGGCCCGCCTAGCGCGACCGGGCCGAGTTGTCAACGCTTTGCAAACGAACTCCTCGACGGATGACGCGAAAGAGCGAGAGCATCAGCGATGGTCGAAGGTTCGCCCCTCCGCGCGCAGGGACAACCGTGAAACAGAAAAGCCCGCCCCATCGAGATGGAAGCGGGCCTCGCCATGGGTCAGTTCGGTGCCGTCGGATCAGGAATTCGCCGTCTCGCGAAATCCGTCGAGCAGACCGGTCACGTCGCCGCTCACCTCGTCGATCGGCTTCATGCCGTCGATCTTCCGAAGCAGACCCGTGCCCGCATAATAGTCGGAGAGCGGGGCGGTCTGCCGCTTGTAGGCGTCGAGGCGGGTCTTGAAGACCTCCGGCGTATCGTCCTTGCGAACGGGCTGCCCCTTCGCCGCGGTCTCCTCGGCGCGCCGGGCGATGCGGCCGACCAGCGCGTTCTCGTCGACGACGAACTCCACCACGGCGTCAAG
The DNA here is from genome assembly GCF_003201865.1 of Methylobacterium sp. B4. Taxonomy (GTDB): domain Bacteria; phylum Pseudomonadota; class Alphaproteobacteria; order Rhizobiales; family Beijerinckiaceae; genus Methylobacterium. Next base: position 257,695 of record NZ_QJJJ01000005.1, read on the forward strand.
CGCGATGCCCTTCTCGGCCAGCATCGCGTCGAGCGCCTTGGCCTGCTCCACGGTGCGGGGGAAGCCGTCGAGGATGAAGCCGTTCTTGGCGTCGGCCTCCTCGATCCGGTCGGCGACGATGCCGACCACGACGGCGTCGGGCACGAGACCGCCGCTCTCCATGATCGACTTGGCCTCCAGGCCCACCGGCGTCCCGGCGGCGACCGCCGCACGCAGCATGTCGCCGGTCGAGAGTTGCGGAACCCGATAGCGCTCTACGATGCGCTCGGACTGCGTGCCCTTACCCGCTCCCGGCGGTCCGAGCAGAATGATCCGCATGGCGTCTCCCCGTCCTCATGGCCCGGCGCCGGGCTCGTTCTTCCTGATCGGCGCGCCTCCCTTCCGAGGCTGCGCCGGCGTCAAGCCGCTGTGATGCGCAATTCCGGCCCGCGCGTCCACCGAACCTTTGGCGAAGTCGGGGGATCAGCGGCGCCGCGTGGTCGATGCGCCGCGCAGCTTGGCCTTCTTCACGAGGCCCTCGTACTGGTGCGCCATCAGGTGCCCGTGGATCTGCGCCACCGTGTCCATGGTGACCGAGACCACGATCAGCAGCGAGGTACCGCCGAAGCCGAGCGCGGCCGAGGTGTAGGAGGCCACGATCTCCGGCACGAGACAGACGAAGGTGAGGTAGGCCGCGCCGATCACGGTGATGCGGGTCAGCACCTTGTCGATGAAGGCGGCCGTCCGCTCGCCGGGGCGGATGCCGGGAATGAAGCCGCCATGCTTCTTCAGGTTGTCGGCGGTCTCCTGCGGATTGAAGACGACGGCCGTGTAGAAGAACGTGAAGAAGATGATCAGCGCGGCGTAGGCGACCATGTAGAGCGGCCGGCCGTGGCCGAGATAGGCCGTCAGCGTGCCGAGGATGCCGGTCGAGCCCTGGCTCGCCGAGAAGCTCGCCACCGTCGTCGGCAACAGTAGCAGCGAGGAGGCGAAGATCGGCGGGATCACGCCCGAGGTGTTGAGCTTGAGCGGCAGGAACGAGGTCTGGCCCTCGTACATGCGGTTGCCGACCTGGCGCTTGGGATAGTTGATCAGCAGGCGGCGCTGGGCGCGCTCCATGAAGACGATGAAGTAGATCAGCGCGACCGCGGCGAGACCGGCGCCGAGCAGGATGGCGGGCGAGAGCGCGCCGGTGCGGGTCAGCTCGAGCGCTCCAAAGATCGAGGCCGGCAGGTGGGCGACGATGCCGGCGAAGATGATGAGCGAAGAGCCGTTGCCGATGCCGCGCGAGGTGATCTGCTCGCCGATCCACATCAGGAACAGCGTGCCGCCGGTCAGGGTGACGACGGTGGAAAGGATAAAGAACGGACCGGGATTGATCACGGCGTTCGAGCCCTGGAGGCCGAAGGCGATGCCCCAGGACTGGACCAGCGCCAGCACGACCGTGAGGTAGCGGGTATACTGGTTGATGACCTTGCGGCCCGATTCGCCCTCCTTCTTCAGCGCCTCCAGGGTCGGCACGACCGAGGTCAGCAGCTGAACGATGATCGAGGCCGAGATGTAGGGCATGATGTTCAGCGCGAAGACCGCCATGCGCTCGACGGCACCGCCGGAGAACATGTTGAACATGCCGAGCACGCCGCCGGCCTGGTTCTGGAAGTTGCGCGCGAACTGTTCGGGATCGATGCCCGGAATCGGGATGTAGGTCCCCAGCCGGAACACGATGAGCGCACCCAGGGTGAACCAGATGCGCTTCTTGAGCTCGTCGGCCTTGGCGATCGCGCCGAAATTCAGGTTGGCGGCAAGCTGCTCGGCGGCTGAGGCCATGTCATTGATCCCGGAATATGCCGTCGGGACGCGTCTCGAACGGTCCCTGAAAGCGGAAACGGCGGCCGCGTGCGAGCACGGGCCGCCGCTTCGGCGTTCGACTTAATGGTGGCGTCAGGCCGACGCAACCGCGCTGTCGGACGTGCCGCGGTGGGCGACGCCGGCGGCGAAGGTCGTGGTCACCGAGCCACCGGCCTTCTCGACGGCCTCGACGGCCGATTTGGAAGCGCGGGTCACCTCGAAGCTGAGCTTCGCGGTCAGTTCGCCGACACCGAGCAGCTTCACACCGTCGCGGGCACGGCTGATGATGCCGGCCTGGACCAGAGCATCGACCGTGATCGGCGCGTTGGCGTCGAGCTTGCCGGCATCCACCGCCGCCTGGACACGACCGAGGTTCACCTCGTTCAGGTCATGGGCGTGGATGTTGTTGAAGCCACGCTTGGGCAGGCGGCGATGCAGCGGCATCTGGCCGCCCTCGAAGCCCTTGATGGACACGCCGGTGCGGGCCTTCTGACCCTTCACGCCGCGGCCAGCGGTCTTGCCCTTGCCGGAGCCGATGCCCCGGCCGACGCGCATCCGATTCTTGGTCGCGCCTTCGTTGTCGCGGATTTCGTTGAGCTTCATGGTTAAGCCCTCCTCACGCCGCGGCGTCGTCGAGGACGCGCACGAGATGCGCGACCTTGCGGATCATGCCGCGCACCGAGGGAGTATCCTCCAGCTCGGAAACGCGGTGCAGCTTGTTCAGCTTGAGGCCGATCAGCGTCGCACGCTGGGAGGCCTCGCGGCGGATCGGCGAGCCGATCTGCTCGACGCGGACAGTCTTGGTTGCCATGCTGCCCTCCCCTTACGCGACGGCCGCTTCGGAGGTGTCGGCCGGGTCGGCGTCACGGCGACGGGCCTGGAGGGCCGACACCTTGAGACCGCGACGGGCCGCGACCGAGCGCGGGCTGTCCTCGTTCTTGAGCGCGTCGAAGGTGGCGCGCACGAGGTTGTAGGGGTTGGACGAGCCGAGCGACTTGGCGACGACGTCCTGCATGCCGAGCGTCTCGAAGACGGCGCGCATCGGGCCGCCGGCGATGATGCCCGTACCCTGCGGAGCAGCGCGGAGGATCACCTTGCCGGCGCCGTGACGGCCGTTGACGTCGTGGTGCAGGGTCCGGCCTTCGCGGAGCGAGACGCGGATCAGGCCGCGCTTGGCAGCCTCGGTCGCCTTGCGGATGGCCTCCGGCACCTCACGGGCCTTGCCGTGGCCGAAGCCGACGCGGCCCTTCTGGTCGCCGACGACGACGAGCGCCGCGAAGCCGAAGCGACGGCCACCCTTCACCACCTTGGCGACGCGGTTGATGTGGACGAGCTTGTCCACGAACTCGCTGTCGCGCTCCTCGCGGTCGTCGCGGCGACGACCCTCGCGTTCACGTGCCATATCTGATTCCTGTTATCTCACTGACGCGGATCGGAAAGACCCGCTCGCTCGATGGGTCCCCTCCCCGCGAAGGGGAGGGAACGCGGCGTCTTAGAAGTCCAGGCCACCCTCGCGGGCGGCGTCGGCGAGAGCCTTGACGCGGCCGTGGAAGATGTAGCCCGAGCGGTCGAAGACGACCTTGGTGACGCCCGCAGCCTTGGCACGCTCGGCGACGAGCTTGCCGACTGCCTCCGCCGCCGCCTTGTCGGCGCCGGTCTTGAGGCTGGACTTCAGATCCTTGTCGAGGCTCGAGGCAGCGGCGAGCGTGCGGCCCGCGGCGTCGTCGATGACCTGGACGTAGATCTGCTTGGACGAGCGGAACACCGACAGCCGTGGACGGCCGTTGGCGGTGGCTCGAAGGGCCCGACGGACCCGCGCCTTGCGGCGCAGGAGGGCTTCGTTCTTGTTCGACATGATCGCCCCCCTTACTTCTTCTTGCCTTCCTTGCGGAAGATGAATTCGCCAGCGTACTTGACGCCCTTGCCCTTGTAGGGCTCGGGGCCGCGATACTCGCGAATCTCCGCCGCGACCTGACCGACGCGCTGCCGGTCGATGCCCGACACCACGATCTCCGTCGGCTTGGGCGTCACGATCGTGATGCCGGCCGGGATCTCGTACTCGATGTCGTGGCTGTAGCCGAGCGAGAGCTTGAGCGCCTTGCCGGCCATCGCCGCGCGGTAACCCACGCCGGTGATCTCCAGCTTCTTCTCGAAGCCCTTGGAGACGCCCTCGACAAGGTTCGCCACCTGGGCGCGCGAGGTGCCCCACAGGGAGCGGGCCTGCTTCGACTGGTCCTTGGGCTGCACCGAGACGGCACCGTCCTTGAACTCGACGACCACCTGGGGCGGCACGACGAACTGGAGTTCGCCCTTCGAGCCCTTCATCTTCACCGTCTGACCCGTGACCGTGGCGGTGACGCCAGACGGGACGGGGACGGGCTTCTTGCCTACGCGAGACATGTCGCTGTCCTCCGGATCAGAACACCTTGCAGAGCACTTCACCGCCGACGTTGCGCTCGCGCGCCTCGTGATCGGCCATGACGCCCTGCGGGGTCGAGATGATGGTCACGCCGAGACCGTCGGCGACGCGCGGCAGCTCGCCAACCGACGAGTAGACGCGGCGGCCGGGCTTCGACACGCGCTTGATCTCCCGGATGACCGGGCGACCGTCGTAGTACTTGAGCTCGATCGCGAACTCGGTGCGGCCGTTGCCGAGGTCCGCGACGGCGTAGTCGCGGATGTAGCCCTCGGACTTTAGCACGTCGAGGACCGAGGCGCGCAGGCGCGAGCCGGGGGTCTGGACGACGTTGCGGCGACGGCTCTGACCGTTGCGGATGCGGGTGAGCATATCACCCACGGGATCGTTCACCATGGATGCCTCCCCTTACCAGCTGGACTTCACGAGGCCGGGGATCAGACCCCGGTTGCCGAGCTCGCGCAGAGCGACGCGCGAGATGCCGAGCTTGCGGTAGTAGGCCCGCGGACGACCGGTCATCTCGCAGCGGTTGCGGATGCGGGTGGCCGAGGAATTGCGCGGCAGCTCCGCGAGCTTCAGGCGCGCCTCGAAGCGCTCCTCCACTTCACGGGACTCGTCGTTGGCGATGGCAAGGAGAGCCTTGCGCTTCTCGGCGAAGCGCTTGACCAGTTCCTTGCGGTGGTTGTTCTTCTCGACTGAGCTTTTCTTAGCCATGTCTTTCTCCAGTGTCCGCGTCTAAGCGACGAAATCCGTCGCTTACTGCCGGAACGGGAACTTGAAGTGGGCGAGGAGAGCCTTGGCCTCTTCGTCCGTGGTGGCGCTCGTCTGGACGACGATGTCCATGCCCCAGGTCTGCTCCGCCTTGTCGTAGGAGATCTCCGGGAACACGAGGTGCTCCTTGAGGCCCATGGCGTAGTTGCCGCGGCCGTCGAAGGAGCGCGGGTTCAGGCCGCGGAAGTCGCGGACGCGCGGGAGCGCGATCGTGACCAGCCGGTCCATGAACTCGTACATGCGGGCCTTGCGCAGGGTCACCTTGCAGCCGATCGGCATGCCCTCGCGGACCTTGAAAGTCGCGATCGCCTTGCGGGCGCGGGTGATGACCGGCTTCTGGCCGGCGATGAGCGCGAGGTCGCCCGCCGCAACGGTGGCCTTCTTGGAGTCCGCGGTGGACTCGCCGACGCCCATGTTGATGACGATCTTCTCGATCTGCGGGACCTGCATCGGGTTCTTGTACCCGAACTGCTCGATCAGCTTCTGCCGCACGACCTCGTCGTAATGCTTGCGCAGACGCGGGGTGTAGGCGTTCTTGTCGGCCTCAGCCATCGATCTGATCCCCCGTGGTCTTGGCGAACCGGACCTTGCGCCCGTCGTCGAGGATGCGGAATCCAACGCGGGTCGGCTTGCCGTTGGCATCGGCCACCGCGATGTTGGACAGGTGGATGGCAGCCTCCTTGGAGATGATGCCGCCTTCCTGGTTCTGGGTCTGGCGCTGGTGCTTCTTCACCAGGTTGATGCCGCGAACGAGGGCCTTGCCCTCCTTCGGCATGACCTGGACGACCTCGCCGGAGCGGCCCTCGTCGCGGCCGGTGAGAACGACGACCGTGTCGCCCTTCTTGATCTTGGCGGCCATCACAGCACCTCAGGAGCGAGCGAGATGATCTTCATGTGGTTGCGGGCGCGCAGCTCGCGCGGCACCGGCCCGAAGATACGGGTGCCGACCGGCTCCTTCTGATTGTTGATCAGAACGGCGGCGTTCTTGTCGAAGCGGATCACCGAACCGTCGGCACGCTTCACGTCCTTGGCGGTGCGAACGACGACCGCCTTCATGACGTCGCCCTTCTTGACGCGGCCGCGCGGGATCGCCTCCTTGACGGAGACGACGATGATGTCGCCGACGCCGGCATACTTGCGCTTCGACCCGCCGAGCACCTTGATGCACATCACGCGGCGCGCACCCGAATTGTCGGCGACGTCCAGATTCGTCTGCATCTGGATCACGGGAGTGACCTTTCCTTGTTTCAGGCGGGTTTCCGCACACGGACGGTATTGCCCGGCGGACGACGCCTGATGGGGATCTGATGTCCCCGGATGTAATGAACCGCGCAAACGGCGCTTTTCAGCACCGGCGCGGTCGCCGCGTACGAAGGGGTGCGAACACCCCAAGGACTGTCGCGAAGGCCGGTCCGGTACTACGGGTGGGCGGGAAATGCAAGGCGTTCGGGATCCGCGAACGAACTTTCAGGCGCGGGTCTGGCCTTGAGGCGCTCGCGTGGCGCCGAACATCCTTGGACATGCGCCGGCGAGCCTCGACCCGGCATCGACGGGCACGTCCTCGCCGAAGGCAGGCCATCCTCAGTCTCGGCAAACGGAAATATAATTTCCATTGGTTGCGCCATAAGATTTCAGCAACCTAAGAGATCAACGATGCAGCATTGAAAGTCAGCCACTTCGGCAGGATCGTGCCATGAGACTATCGCGGCAAGACTTTAACATCCGATACTGCCGCGCGGTTCGGCATCCATTTGTGAGTGACGTGGGAGGGGCGATCGCGGTCGAGTTCGCGTTTCTCGGCCCTCTGTTGTTCTATCTCATGCTCAACATCTTCGTCGGCGCGATCTACTTGGGGGCCTTTCACAAGCTGCAACACGTGACGGCGCAGGCGGCGCGCGCCTCCATCGCCGGCATCGATGCGGGCGAGCGCCTGAGCCTGGTGCGGCAGAGCCTCGATCGCGCCCTCAGCGACGGCGTGCTGCTCCGGCCCGCCTCGATCAGCGTGGCCGTCGATTCGCTCTCGGCCGATCGGGCGCATTACCGCGTCAGCCTGAGCTACGACACACGGGTGCTCGGGCTCGGGCGCATTCCCGGCGTCGCCACCTTCGTGCCCGAGACGCTCACGAGTTCCTTCGACGTACGGAACGGTGGAATGTGATGGGGATCCGCTCCGATCAACGCGGCTCGGTCACCGTCATCACCGCCCTCGGTTTCACGGGTCTGCTCGGGGCCGCAGCCATCGGCCTCGACCTCAGCGTTCTCTACAATGCCCAGCGAAGGGCACAGGGTGCGGCCGACCTCGCCGCCCTCAACGCGGCGAGCGATCCGGCCACCGCCGAGGCCGCGGCACGGCGCGCGCTCGCGGATAACGGCTTCCGCGATGCGGCACGGATCGAGATCCGCACCGGCTCCTACCTGCGCAGCGCGGCCCTTCCCGAGGCAAGCCGCTTTACCACGGCTGCCGCCTCCCCGAACGCGGTACGGGTGAACCTCAAAGCCCCGGTCCGGCTCACCTTCGGCCGCTTCGTCGGCCTGCCCCCGGCCTTCGACGTCGCCGTCACCAGCACGGCAGCGAATACGCGCTTCGCCGCCTTCAGCCTCGGCTCCGGCGCCGCGGCGCTGGACGCGGGCATCGCCAACGCGGTGCTCGGCGCCATGCTCGGCACCCGCCTGTCGCTGACGCTGCTGGACTTCAACGCCCTGCTTTCCGCCCGGGTCGACGCCTTCCGCTTCCTCGACGCGCTCGCGACGGATCTCGGTCTCCAGGCGGCGAGCTACACGGATATCATCGCCGCCAGCGCCACGCCGGGCCAGATCCTCGGCGCGCTCGCCGTCTCGGCCGCCTCGACCTCCTCGACAACGGCGGGAAGCATCCTGGGCCGGTTGGGACAGACCGTCCCGAAGGGGGCGGGCCGCATCCCCCTGCGCGGGATCATCGATCTCGGTGATGCGGAGAACCTCTCGCCCGAGCGGGGCAGCGCGGGGCCGGCCATCCGCCTCTTCGACGTCGTTTCAGCTGCGGCCGCCCTGGCCAACGGCGACCGCCAGGTCTCGGTCGACCTTGCCGGAAGCGTCCCGGGCCTCGTCGCGACACGTCTCACCCTCGCCGTCGGCGAGCGGCGACAATCGTCAGGCTGGGTCGCGCCCGGCAGCGCGCGGGCGACGCTGCGGACGGGTCAGGTCCGGCTGCTGATCGAGACGCAGATCCGGGCGCCGCTCAATCTCGGAACGATCGCCCTACCGCTCTACGTCGAGGCCGGAAGCGCGCAGGCGACGCTGCGGGCGGTCGGCTGCTCCGGCCCCACGGGCGGGCGCCGGGTTGATCTCGACGTGCAGCCGAGCCTCGTACGGCTGACGCTCGGCGACGTGACGGCCACCGACATCAACGCACGAACCCCGCCGCCCAACGCCGCTCTACCGGCCGACCTGCTGCGCCTGCCCCTTTTGTCGCTCGCCATACGAGGACGGGCACAGACGAATCTCGGCTCGGCCTACGCGCAAAGGGTCAGCTTCACCGAGGACGACATCGTGCGGCACAGCGACCGGACGGTCTCGAGCGCCGGTCTGCTAACCTCCGCGACCGGGAGCCTGCTCGGAACGCTGGAGCTCGACATCAACGGAGGCAGCCTGTTGCCGACGCTGCGACCGCTCCTGATCGCAACGCTCGCAGCCGCCGCCCCTGCGCTCGACGGAATTCTCGACACGACCCTGCGGACGCTGGGCCTGCAGCTGGGCACCGCCACCGTTGCCGCGGAGGATGCGCGCTGCGAGCAGGCGGTGCTGGTGCAATGACACCGGACTGACAAACGAAAACGGGCGCGGAAGTTTCCTTCCGCGCCCGCTTCGATTCTCAGAGAGAAGAAAATCAGGCCGTGCCGGCCGCTTCGGCCGCAGCTGCCTGGTCCTCGACCAGCTTCCAGGTCTTGGTCTTGGAGTAGGGGCGGGACTCCTCGATGAACACCGTCTGCCCGATCTTGGCCGTGTTGGCCTCGTCGTGGGCATGGTAGTTCTTCGAACGGCGAACCGTCTTCTTCATCACCGGGTGGGTGAAGCGACGCTCCACCTTCACGACGATGGTCTTATCGGTCTTGTCGCTGACGACGACGCCTTGAAGGACGCGCTTGGGCATGTGGAATCTCCTCAGGCCTTGGCCGCGTCCAGCGTCTTCTGACGCTGCAGCGTGCGGACACGGGCGATGTCGCGGCGAACCTCGCGGACGCGGGCGACGTTCTCGAGCTGGCCCGTCGCGCCCTGGAAGCGCAGGTTGAACTGCTCCTTCTTCAGGTTGACGAGCTCGTCGGAAAGCTGATCCGCCGACAGAGCGCGCAGATCAGACAGTCTCTGGTCGGACTTCATGATCTCTTCCTATCAATCAGCGATGCGCTGGATGACGCGGGTGCGCACCGGCAGCTTCGCGGCACCAAGGCGCAGGGCCTCGCGGGCGATGTCCTCGGCGACGCCGTCGACCTCGAACATGATCCGGCCCGGGTGGACGCGGGCCGCCCAGTACTCGGGCGCGCCCTTACCGGAGCCCATGCGGACTTCGGTGGGCTTGGCGGTGACGGGCAGATCCGGGAACACCCGGATCCAGACCCGGCCCTGACGCTTCATCTCGCGGGTGATCGCGCGGCGGGCCGCCTCGATCTGCCGCGCGGTGATGCGCTCGGGCTCCAGGCACTTGAGGCCGAACTGGCCAAAGTTCAGCTCGAAGCCGCCCTTGGCCGCGCCACTGATGCGACCCTTGAACTGCTTACGGAATTTGGTCTTCTTGGGTTGCAGCATGGCAGCCTCTCAAGATTTCTGCTTGATGAGCGTCAGGCGTGCGACGGCTCGCGGCGGCCACGGCCACCCCGGTCGTCACCGTCACGCTCGCGGCGCCCGCCGGAACGGCCACCCTCTTCCTGGGCCTTCTTGTCCTGCGCCATCGGGTCGTGCTCGAGGATCTCGCCCTTGAACACCCAAACCTTGATGCCGCACGTCCCGTAGGTCGTGAAGGCGGTGGCCGTGCCGTAATCCACATCCGCGCGGAGCGTATGCAGGGGCACGCGGCCCTCGCGGTACCATTCGGTGCGGGCGATCTCGGCGCCGCCGAGACGGCCGGCGCAGTTGATGCGGATGCCCTCGGCGCCCAGACGCATGGCCGACTGCACGGCGCGCTTCATGGCACGACGGAAGGCGACGCGGCGCTCGAGCTGCTGCGCGATCGACTCGGCGACGAGCGTCGCGTCGATCTCGGGCTTGCGCACCTCGACGATGTTGATCGTGACGTCGGCCTTGGTCATCGTGCCGACGAGCTTGCGCAGCTTCTCGATGTCCGCGCCCTTCTTGCCGATCACCACGCCCGGACGGCCCGAGTGGATGGTGACGCGGCACTTCCGGTGCGGGCGCTCGATGACGATCTTCGAGACGGCGGCCTGCTTGAGCTGCTTCATGAGGGCGGCGCGGATGGCCACGTCCTCATGCATCAGCTTGGCGTACTCGCCCTTCTCGGCGAACCAGCGGGAATCCCAGGTCCGGTTGATGCCGAGACGCAGGCCGATCGGATTGATCTTCTGACCCATAATGGTCTCCTCAGGCCGCTTCAGCGCGCACTTCGCGAACCACGATCGTGAGGTTCGAGAAGGGCTTCAGGATGCGCGCGCCGCGACCGCGGGCACGGGCGTGGAAGCGCTTGAGCACCAGCGCCTTGCCGACGAAGGCCTGGGAGACGACGAGATCGTCCACGTCGAGGTCGTGGTTGTTCTCGGCGTTGGCGATCGCGCTCTCGAGGCACTTCTTCACATCGCGGGCGATGCGCTTGCGGGAGAATTCGAGGTCGGCCAGAGCCGACTCGACCTTCTTGCCGCGGATCAGCGCCGCCACGAGATTGAGCTTCTGGGGCGACACGCGGAGCATCCGCGCGACGGCCTTCGCCTCGTTCTCGGGAAGCGCGCGGGGGGTGGCAGGCTTGCCCATCTCAGCGCCTCTTCGCCTTCTTGTCGGCCGCGTGACCGGGGAAGGTGCGGGTCGGCGAGAACTCGCCGAACTTGTGACCGACCATCTCCTCGGTGACGTAGACCGGGATATGCTTGTGTCCGTTGTGCACACCGAAGGTGATGCCCACGAACTGCGGAAGGATCGTGGAGCGGCGGCTCCAGATCTTGACGACCTCGTTGCGGCTGCCGCCGCGGGCGGCGTCGGCCTTCTTGAGGAGGTAGCCGTCGACGAACGGCCCTTTCCAGAGGGAACGTGCCATGGCTGTTACTTCTTGCGGTTATGGCGGCTGGACAGGATGAAGGTGTCGGTCCGCTTGTTGGACCGGGTCTTCTTCCCCTTGGTGGGCACGCCCCAGGGCGTGACCGGGTTCCGGCCGCCCGAGGTACGACCCTCGCCGCCGCCGTGCGGGTGATCGACCGGGTTCATGGCCACACCGCGGACGTGCGGGCGCTTGCCGAGCCAGCGGTTGCGGCCGGCCTTGCCCAGCGAGATGTTCATGTGGTCCGGGTTCGAGACCGCACCCACGGTCGCGAAGCACTGGCCGTGCACGAGCCGCTGCTCGCCCGAGTTCAGGCGCAGCGTCACGTAGCCCTGATCGCGACCGACGATCTGAGCGTAGTTGCCGGCGGAGCGGGCGATCGCGCCGCCCTTGCCGATCTTCAGCTCGACGTTGTGGACGATCGTGCCCACCGGCATCGAGCCGATCGGGGCCGCGTTGCCCGGCTTCACGTCGACGCTCTCGCCCGCGACCACCTTGTCGCCCGGCGACAGGCGCTGCGGGGCGAGGATGTAGCTCTGCTTCCCGTCGGGGAAGGTGATGAGCGCGATGAAGGCGGTGCGGTTGGGATCGTATTCGATCCGCTCCACGGTCGCGGGAACGTTGAGGTTCTCGCGACGCTTGAAGTCGACGTTGCGCAGGACCCGCTTATGGCCACCGCCGCGGAAGCGGACGGTGATGCGGCCCAGGTTGTTGCGTCCGCCCGAGGAGCTCTTGCCCTCGGTCAGCGCCTTTACCGGCTTGCCCTTGTAGAGCTCACGGCGGTCGACGAGCACGAGCTGGCGCAGGCTCGGCGTGACCGGTTTGAATGTCTTCAAGGCCATCGGCTTGATCCTAACGCTTCTGTCAGAGGCCGGTCGTGACGTCGATCGTATCGCCCTCGGCGAGGGTCACGATCGCCTTCTTCACGTCCGAACGCTGCCCGCGCTGCCCGCGGAAGAACTTCTTCTTGCCCTTGGTCGTGAGCGTGTTGACGCCCGTGACCTTGACGTCGAACAGACGCTCGACCGCTTCCTTGATCTGCGGCTTGGTGGCCTTCGGGGCGACCCGGAAGACGACCTTGTTCTGTTCGGTGAGGTTGGTCGCCTTCTCCGTGATGACGGGGGAGACGATCACATCGTAGTGGCGCGGATCGGCACTCATTTGAAACGCTCCTCCAGCGCGTCGACGGCGGCGCGCGTCAGCACGAGCGTGTCGCGGCGCAGGATGTCGTAGACGTTGATGCCCTGCACCGGCAGGACGTCGATCTTCGGAATGGCGCGGGCGGCGCGGCCGAAGTTCTCGTCCACTTCCGAACCGCCGATGATCAGCGCGCTCGACAGGCCGAGCTTCTCGAAGCGCTCGATCATCGCCTTGGTCTTGTGGCTGTCGACCTTGATGTCGTCCACGACGATCAGAGTCGAGGCCTTGGCCTTCGACGACAGGGCGTGCTTGAGGGCGAGCGCACGGACCTTCTTGGGCAGGTCGTGGCTGTGATCGCGCACCACCGGACCGAAGGCCCGGCCACCGCCGCGAAACTGCGGAGCGGAGGCGGCGCCGTGACGGGCGTTGCCGGTGCCCTTCTGTTTGTACAGCTTCTTCGAAGTGCGATCGACATCCGAGCGGTTCTTGACCGCGTGGGTGCCGGCGCGGCGCTTGGCGAGCTGGTAGCGCACCATGCGCTGCAGGATGTCGGCGCGCGGCTCAAGGCCGAAGATCGCTTCATTGAGCTCGACCGAGCCGGCGGAGCCGCCGTCGAGCGTGGTGATATCGAGTTTCATCACGCGTTCTCCTCGGACGCCGGAGCCTCGGGGGCCGCCTCGACCTGGGACGCGCCGGAGGAACCGTTTTCACGGAACTTGCCCGGCAGCGGCACGTCGGCCGGCAGCTTGCGCTTGACCGAGTCGCGAACCTGGATCCAGCCGCCGGCCACGCCGGGGACGGCTCCTTCGACCAGGATCAGACCGCGCTCCGGATCGGTGCGGACGACCTTGAGGTTCTGCGTGGTCACGCGCTCGACGCCCAGGTGACCCGGCATCTTCTTGTTCTTGAAGGTCTTGCCCGGATCCTGGCGGCCACCGGTCGAACCGATCGAGCGGTGGGAGATCGACACGCCGTGCGTGGCGCGCAGTCCGCCGAAGTTCCAGCGCTTCATACCGCCGGCGAAGCCCTTACCCGTGCTGGTGCCCGTCACGTCGACGAACTGGCCCGGGATGAAGTGGTCGGCCGTGATCTCGGCACCAACCGGGATCAGCGCATCCTCGGACACGCGGAACTCGGCGAGCTTCTTCTTCGGCTCGACCTTGGCGACCGCGAAGCGGCCGCGCTCGGCCTGCGACACGTTCTTCACCTTGGCCTTGCCCACGCCGACCTGGAGGGCGACGTAGCCGTCCTTCTCGGTCGTGCGATGCGCAACAACCTGGCACTGATCAATTTGGAGCACAGTGACGGGCACATGCTCGCCAGCGTCCGTAAAGACGCGGGTCATGCCGACCTTCCGTGCGATGACGCCTGAGCGCATAGGTCTCTCCCTCGCGCGATGAAACGGTAAGCTCTAAATCCGACGCGGACTTAGAGCTTGATCTCCACGTCCACGCCAGCGGCGAGGTCGAGCTTCATCAGCGCGTCCACGGTCTGCGGCGTCGGGTCGACGATATCGAGCACCCGCTTGTGCGTGCGCATCTCGAATTGTTCGCGCGACTTCTTGTCGATGTGCGGCGAGCGGTTCACCGTGAACTTCTCGATATGCGTCGGCAGAGGGATCGGGCCCCGGATCTGCGCGCCGGTTCGGCGCGCGGTCGAGACGATCTCCTTGGTGGACGCATCGAGGATGCGGTGATCGAACGCCTTGAGGCGAATGCGGATGTTCTGACCGTTCATGACCTGACCTCGGCGGAAACGTTGCGGAGCGGGCGCGAGGGCCCGCCCCTCTTACGTCCCCTGTCGATGATGCCTTGCGAAGGGCGGTTAGTCGTTGATGGCGGCGACGACGCCGGCACCGACGGTACGTCCGCCCTCGCGGATGGCGAAGCGCAGCTTCTCTTCCATGGCCACCGGCACGATC
>NZ_QJJJ01000006.1 GCF_003201865.1 Methylobacterium sp. B4
CGCTCCGGTCGAGGCGGAGCGGCGGCGGCTCGACGCCGTGTTCGCCGCCGAGCTCGACGGTCACGGCGCCTGGACCGACGGGCAGGATTGGCACGCCGCGTAAAGCGCGACCATCCCGAACGAACGACCGCGCCCCTGCCGAGACCCGGCGGGGGCGCGGTCCGTGTTCGCGGGGAAGCCTACCGCTGGGATGAGCACAACGCCGTGCCCCCGGGGGCCCACGGCGCCTATATGAGGGCCGTCCCCTTCCGCGGAGATGGTCCATGCCCCTCGACGTTTCGCTTCACATTGCCGGCCGCTGGCGCTCCGGGAGCGGCGGCGAGACGCTCGCCGTCCTCAACCCGGCCACGGGCGAGCCGGTCGGGCAGGTGGCGGTCGCGACACGGGCCGATCTCGACGAGGCGTTGGCGGCGGTCGAGCGCGGATTTTCCGCGTGGCGGCACGTCTCCGCCTACGACCGCGCCAAGGTGCTGCGCCGGGCCGCCGCACTGATGCGCGAGCGCGCAGACGACATCGCCCGCACCATGACCCTCGAACAGGGCAAGCCGCTCGCCGAGTCGCGGATCGAGACGGCGGTGGCCGCCGACATCATCGAGTGGTTCGCTGAAGAAGGCCGGCGCGCCTACGGCAGGGTCATCCCCGCCCGCGCCGAGGGCGTGCTGCAGATCGTCACTCGCGAGCCGGTCGGGCCCGTGGCAGCTTTCACGCCCTGGAACTTCCCGATCAACCAAGCGGTCCGCAAACTCTCGGCGGCGCTCTGCACCGGCTGCCCGGTCGTCCTCAAGGGCCCCGAGGACACCCCGGCCTCCTGCGCCGCGCTCGTGCGCGCCTTCCTCGACGCGGGCGTACCCGGTGACGTGCTCGCCCTCGTCTACGGCGATCCGGCCGAGATCTCCGGCACCCTCATCCCGCACCCGGTGATCCGCAAGATCACCTTCACCGGCTCGACCGCGGTCGGCAAGCAGCTCGCGGCTTTGGCGGGCCAGCACATGAAGCGGGCGACGATGGAACTCGGCGGTCACGCCCCGGCCATCGTCTTCGACGATGCCGATGTCGAGACCGCCGTGCGGGTGCTGTCCGCCAACAAGTACCGCAATGCGGGCCAGGTCTGCGTCGCCCCGACCCGCTTCCTCGTCCAGGAGCGCGTCTACGACCGCTTCGTCGACGGCTTCGTGGCGGCCTCGAAGGCGCTCAAGGTCGGCGACGGGCTCGATCCCGAGACGCAGATGGGCCCGCTGGTCCACGGCCGCCGGGTCGAGGCGATGGAGGCCTTCGTGGCCGATGCCGAGGCGGCGGGCGCGCGGCTTCTCACCGGCGGCAGCCGCATCGGCAACCGCGGACACTTCTTCGAGCCGACGGTCTTCGCCGACGTGCCGCTCGACGCCCGCATCATGAACGAGGAGCCGTTCGGACCGATCGCGGCGATCCGGCGTTTCTCCGACGACGAGGAGGCGCTGAGCGAGGCCAACCGCCTGCCCTACGGGCTCGCGGCCTACGCCTATACCCGCTCGGGGGCCCGCGCGGCCCGGATCGGGGCGGGGGTCGAGGCCGGCATGGTCTCGATCAACCACCACGGCATCGCGCTCCCCGAAACGCCTTTCGGCGGCGTCAAGGATTCCGGCTACGGCAGCGAGGGCGGCTCCGAGGCGATCGAGGCCTACCTCACGACGAAGTTCGTGACGCAGGCGAGCGCCTGACTCGCCTCGACGAAGCAAATTCGACGAGGGGAGGGGTGCGGCATCCGCTGCGCCCCGCCTCCGGCCGGACAGGGTTGGGCAGGGGCCAAGCGGCGAGCCGGCCGGCACTCGTCGGATGCGGTGGAGGATGCGGCCAAGTCTGGCTTTGAGGAAGCTTCGTCCACAGCCCATCTTGAGCAAACGAAACCTTTTCTCATCCGGGGGAGTTTAGTCCCTCACCAACGGAAGAAAAGGACAGCTTGGTTCAAGCGAGCTGCTCCAGGAGAAGCGCTCGCATGCTGTATCCTCTTTACGAGGCCGGCCACCTCATGCTCGCACCGATGCGGCTGATGGCGGAGGCCACCCGGATCGCTTGCGAGAACCCGTTCAATCCCCTTGCCTACGCCCCCCAGAGCCGGGCGGTGGCGGCAGGCTGCGAGATGTTCGAGCGCACGACCCGCGTCTACGCCAAGCCGGCCTTCGGCCTCGGCGTGCCGGAGCGGATCGTCTGGGAACGCCCGTTCTGCCGCGTCATCGCGTTCGGCGAACCCTCCGCCGAGCTGGACGCCAAGCCCAAACTGCTGATCGTCGCGCCGATGTCGGGCCATTACGCCACGCTGCTGCGCGGCACGGTCGAGGGCTTCCTTTCAAGCCATCAGGTCTTCATCACGGATTGGGCGGATGCCCGACAGGTGGCGGCCTCCGCCGGCCGGTTCGGACTCGACGATTACATCGACACCTGCATCGCCCTGTTCGAGGCGCTGGGGCCGGACCTTCACGTCGCGGCCGTCTGCCAGCCCTCCGTGCCGGTGCTGGCCGCCATCGCCCGCATGGAGGCGGAGGATCGCCCCCTCGTACCCCGCTCGGCCGTGCTGATGGGCGGACCCGTCGATACCCGCCGCTCACCGACCGCCGTCAACGCGCTCGCCCAGGAGAAGGGGTTGGCCTGGTTCGAGCGGCACTGCATCCATACCGTGCCCGGCGGCTATCCCGGCGCCGGCCGCTCGGTCTACCCAGGCTTCCTGCAGCTCGCCGGTTTCATGGGCATGAACTTCGACCGGCACGCGGATGCGCACCACGCCATGTTCGACCATCTCGTGCGGGGCGATGGCGATTCGGCGGCCCGGCACCGCGCCTTCTACGACGAGTATCTCGCGGTCATGGACCTGACCGCCGAGTTTTACCTGGAGACGATCGAGCGCGTCTTCGTGAACCACGACCTGCCGCGCGGCACCCTGCGCCATCACGGCCGGCCGGTCGATCTCGGCGCGATCCGCCGCTGCCACCTGATGGCGGTGGAGGGTGAGAAGGACGACATCACCGGTATCGGCCAGACCCGGGCCGCGCTCGAACTGGCCGTGAACCTGCCGGATTCGGCCAAGCGCTACCATCTCCAACCCGGCGCCGGGCATTACGGCATCTTCAACGGCTCCCGCTTCCGCCAGGACATCGTGCCGCTGGTGCGGGACTTCATGGAGCACAGCCTGCGGCCCGCCGCCCTGCGGCAGGTTCCGGTCGTGCCGGCCGAGGAGCCGCATCCGATCCTGCTGCGCGAGCCTGCCGCCATCCAACCCCCGCGCGCCGCGCCCACGCCGCCCCCCATCCTGCTGCCCCTGGCCGCCATCCCGGATCGGCCGGCACCTCAGACGCCGATCCCGCAGCGCCTCGCCCTCTAAAAGCCGGACGACCCGCATCGCCGAACGGCCGCCGATGGACGCTCGGCGGCCGTTCTATCGCGAAAGTGCCCTGCGGCTCCGCGGCGTTTGACCCGCCTCTCGACAAGAATTATGAATTCAAAAGGGCCTCGATCCCGCTCAGGGTGAGGTCGGGGGGCGGGAGATTCCACTTGGGCGCGAGCGCGAAACCGGCCGGGGCGGCGGTCGAGGCACTGGCTTCGAGCGCGCGGGCGAAGGCCCGCAACGATGCGGGGCTGCCCCGCAAGCTCGCCGAGGTGCTGCAGGGCGAGGCCCGCTTCGACGCCTTCACCCGCGGGCGCTACGCCACCGATGCCTCGATCTACCAGATCATGCCGGCCGGCGTCGTCTTCCCTAGGAATGCGGCTGACATCGCCGCGACCCTGAAGGTCGCCGCCCAGTTCGACCTGCCCGTCATCATGCGCGGCGGCGGCACCTCGCAGAACGGCCAGCCGATCGGCTCGGGCCTCGTCGTCGATTGCTCGCGCCACTTCAACGGGGTGATCGCCTACGACGCTGAGGGCGGCACGGTCACCGTCGAGCCCGGTCACGTGCTGGAGCGCCTGAACGCGCGCCTGAAGGCCGACGGCTGGTTCTTCCCCGTCGAGCCCTCGACCGCGACCCGCTGCACCATCGGCGGCATGGCCGGCAACAATTCCTGCGGCGCCCGCTCGCTGCGCTACGGCAAGATGAGCGACAACGTCCTCGCCCTGGAAGCCCTGTTTCACGACGGCGCCGCCTTCGGCTTCGGCCTGACCGGCAACGAGGCGAGCGCCGTGACGGGCGGGGCGCGGGCGGACGACCTCGCCCGGCGCATGCTCGCACTGGCTGCCGAGCACCGCGACGAAATCGAGAAGATGTATCCGCGGGTGCAGCGGCGGGTCGGCGGCTACAACCTCGATTCCCTGATCGAGCCGCGTCCGAACCTCGCTCATCTGCTGGTGGGTTCGGAGGGGACGCTGGCGGCCACCACCTCGGTGACGCTCAAACTCTCGCGCCTGCCGGCCCACCGCGTGATGGGCGTCTGCCACTTCCCCTCGTTCCGCGCGGCGATGGAGACCACGCGCCACATCGTGGCCCTCGACCCCGTCGCGGTCGAGCTCGTGGACAACAACGTGCTCGTGCTCGGCGCCGACATCCCGCTCTTCCGCACGACGCTGGCCGACATCACCAGGGGCCAGCCGAACTGCCTGCTCCTGACAGAGTTCGCGGGCGACGACCTCGCGGCGCTGAAGCGCGACCTCAAGCGCCTCGACCAGTGCATGGCCGATCACGGCTTTTCCGACGCCGTGGTCGAGGTGGTGGAGCCCAACCGCCAGAAGGCGGTCTGGGAGGTGCGCGAGGCCTGCCTCAACATCATGATGTCGATGAAGGGGGACGCCAAGCCCGTCTCCTTCATCGAGGATTGCGCCGTCCCCCTGGAGCATCTGGCCGACTACACCGACGCGGTCACCGAGGTGTTCACGCGGCACGGCACCCGCGGCACGTGGTACGCCCACGCCTCCGTCGGCTGCCTGCACGTGCGCCCGATCCTCGACATGAAGCAGGGCGGCGACGTCAAGAAGATGCGCGCCATCGCCGAGGAGACGGCGGAGCTGGTGCGTCGCCACAATGGTTCCTATTCCGGCGAGCACGGCGACGGCATCTCGCGCTCAGAGTTCGTGGAGCCGCTGTTCGGCTCGAAACTCACCCGCGCCTTCGAGACGGTGAAGGACGGCTTCGATCCCGACAACCGCCTGAACCCGAACAAGATCGTCCGCCCGCTCAAGATGGACGACCGCTCGCTGATGCGCTTCGGCCCCGACTATGCCGTGAGCGAGCCGCAGAAGACGGCGCTCGACTGGTCCGATTGGGGCGGTTTCGGCCCGGCGGTCGAGATGTGCAACAACAACGGCACCTGCCGGAAGCTCGCCGGGGGCGCGATGTGCCCCTCCTACCGCGCCACCCGCGACGAGCAGCATCTCACGCGCGGCCGCGCCAACTCCCTGCGGCTCGCGATCTCGGGACAGCTCGGCAAGGATGCGTTCCTGTCGCCCGAGATGAAGCGCACGATGGACCTGTGCGTGTCCTGCAAGGCCTGCCGCCGGGAATGCCCGACCGGCGTCGACATGGCCAAGATGAAGGTCGAGTTCCTTCACCACTACCACGCCCGGCACGGCCTGCCGCTGAAGGACCGGCTGGTCGCCGAGATGCCGCGCTACGCGGGCGTCGCCGCCGCACTCGCGCCGCTGCTCAACCTGCGCAACCGCTACCCGGCGCTGGCCCGGTTCGGCGAGACCTGGGCCGGATTCTCGGCCCGCCGCTCCCTGCCCGCGTGGCGCCGCCCCTGGCGCGAGGCGGGCGAGACCGCCCATCCCGAGGACGTGACCGGGGACTTCCGCGACATCGTCCTGTTCGGCGACACCTTCAACCGTGCCTTCGAGCGCGAGAACCTGGAGGCGGCCGAGCGGGTGCTGCGGGCGGCCGGCTACCGCCTGCACCGCGTCTCGGCCCGGACGGGCCGCCGCCCGCTCTGCTGCGGCCGGACCTATCTCGCCTCCGGCCAGACCGACCGTGCCCGAGCGGAGGCGCGACGCACGCTCGACGCGCTGTTGCCCTTCGTGCGGGCCGGCGCCCGGGTGGTGGGCCTGGAGCCTTCCTGCCTCTTCACCTTCCGCGATGAGTTCTTGTCGCTGCTGCCGAAGGAAGAGGCGGGTGAGTTGGCGGGGCAGGCCCTTCTGTTCGAGGAACTCCTCGCCGCCGATCTCGCGGCGGGCCGCATCAGCCTGCCGCTCCAAGACCAGGGGGGCCGCGTGGCGCATCTGCACGGCCATTGCCACCAGAAGAGCTTCGGGGCGATGGGCGCCGTCGAGACGGTGCTGCGCACCGTGCCGGGGCTCGATCTGCGCGTCATCGAGTCGAGTTGCTGCGGCATGGCCGGGGCCTTCGGCTACGGCAAGGACACCATCGACGTCTCCTTCGCCATGGCCGAGCTGTCCCTGTTCCCGGCCCTGCGCAAGGCGGGCGCCGACGACCTCGTGGTTGCCGACGGCACCAGCTGCCGCCACCAGATCCACGACGGGCTCGGGCGCGACGCGATCCACGTCGCGCGGGTGCTCGACGCGGCCCTTGGGCCTGCGGGTTGACCGCGGCTCAGGGTCGCCGCTTCGGAACGGCGGCCCTCGCATCCGGTTGTCGCGGCAATCCCCCAAAGGAGCCGTGATGACCGATCCGCTGACGAAGTATCCCCGCCCGCCCTTCGAGTCGCCGGGCCAGGGCTTTCCGGGCATGACCGACAGGATGGCGCCGGAGCCTGATCACGGCGAGGAGAGCTACAAGGGTTCGGGCCGGCTCGCCGGCAAGGCCGCCCTCGTCACCGGGGGCGACAGCGGCATCGGCCGGGCGGTGGCGATCGCCTATGCCCGCGAGGGCGCGGACGTGGCGATCTCCTACCTCCCCGACGAGCAGCGGGACGCCGAGGCCGTCGGCAACTGGATCGAGCGGGCGGGCCGGCGCGCCCTGCTGCTCCCCGGCGACATTCGGGACGCGGCCTACGCCCGCGAGATCGTCGAGCGCACGGCCAAGGAGTTCGGCCGGCTCGATATCCTGGTGAACAACGCGGCCTTCCAGCAGCCGAACCAGGGCGTGACGGACATCGACGACGCGCTGTTCGAGAAGCACTTCCAGACCAACATCTTCGGCCCGTTCTTCGCCACCAAGGCGGCGCTGGCGCATCTCAAGCCCGGCGCCTCGGTGATCTTCACCTCCTCGGTCAATTCCAAGCACCCGGTGCCGACGCTGTTCGCCTACAGCGCCACCAAGGGCGCGCTCAGCAACATGGTGCTCGGCCTCGCTCAATTGCTCGCCGAAAAGGGCATCCGCGTGAACGGCGTGCTGCCCGGCCCGATCTGGACGCCGTTCATCCCCGCCGGGATGAGCCAGGATTCGGTGAAGACCTTCGGCAGCCAAGTGCCCTTCAACCGCCCCGGCCAGCCTGCGGAACTCGCCTCCGCCTACGTGATGCTGGCGGCTGAGGAGAGCAGCTACACCTCCGGCGCGCTGATCACCGTCGCCGGCGGCATGCCGATCTTCTGAGGACGCGGCTTCGAAAACAGGTCCTTTCGTGGGTCCAGGGCAAAGCCCTGGAGGAGTGCCGGGGCTCTGCC
This sequence comes from Methylobacterium sp. B4, assembly GCF_003201865.1. Classification (GTDB taxonomy): domain Bacteria; phylum Pseudomonadota; class Alphaproteobacteria; order Rhizobiales; family Beijerinckiaceae; genus Methylobacterium. The sequence goes on from NZ_QJJJ01000006.1 coordinate 7,516, forward strand.
CCGGCGCCCCGCCAAAGGAATGATCCCTTAAGATTACGAGCGATAGGCCGCCATCCAGCCGAGGCCCGCCTGCGTGCCCGAGGCAGGCAGGTACTCGCAACCGATGGCGCCGTCGTAGCCGAGGCGGTCGAGCGTCGCGAAGGCGGCCGGAAAATCGATGGCACCGCTGCCGGGTTCGTGCCGGCCGGGGGCGTCGGCGATCTGGACATGGGCGATGCGGGCGCGGTGGGCGCTGAGCGACTCCGGCAGGTCCTCGTCCATCCTCGCCATATGGTAGAGGTCGGCCTGGATGAAGAGGTTTTCGGTGTTGACTGCCTCGATCACCGCCGCGGCGTCGGCGAGGCGATTGAGGAAGAAGCCCGGCATGTCGCGGTCGTTGATCGGCTCGATCAGCAGGCGGATGCCCGCCGTTTTCAGTTCATCGGCGGCGTAGGCGAGATTCTCGATCAACGTCGCCAGAAGCCGCGCCCGCTCGATCCCCGCCGGCGCGAGCCCGGCCAAGCAGTTGATCTGGCGGCATCCGAGCGTTCCAGCATAGTCGATCGCGCGCGCCACCCCCTCGCGGAACTCGGGCACCCGGTCGGGCAGGATGGCGATGCCGCGCTCGCCCGCTGCCCAGTCCCCGGGGGGCAGATTGTGCAGCACGAGCGGCAGGCCCGCCTCGGCCCGGCGCGCCGCCAGCACCCGCGCGTCCTCGGCATAGGGAAATTGCATTTCCACCGCTGCGAACCCGGCCGCATGCGCGGCCGCGAAACGGTCGAGCAGCGGAACCTCCGTGAACAGAAGGCTCAGATTCGCGGCGAAGCGGGGCATACCGGCGAGATTCGACCGTGAGAATTGCATTCAAAAACAGCGGGCGGCGGGCGCTTACGCACTCTCCGCGGCCACGACCTCACCGGGCGGGGTCACCGCCGCTTCCTGGCTCGCGGCGGCCTTCCGCTTGTTGCGCAGGTGGCGGAACAGGATGTCGCCGAGTTCGGCCCCGGCCCGGCGGCGCAGGGCGTCGAGGATCTCCTCGTGCTCGCGCATCGCCTCGCCCCAGCGGTCGCGGTTGTCGTCGAGATTGGCCGAGTAGCGCACGCGCCGCAGCCGTCCGGCGAAGCCCGCATAGGTGGCGCTCAGGGCGGCGTTGTCGGCGGCCCCGACGATGCGGTCGTGGATCGCCTGGTTGCAGGCGAAGTAGCCGTGCAGGTCCCGCCGCAGGTAGTGGCCGTACATCTCGTGATGGAGCCGCTCGATCTCGGCGAAGGCCGGATCGCTGATGCGCTCGCAGGCGAGCCGGCCGGCCAGCGCCTCCAGCCCGCCCATCACGTCGAACAGCTCCACGATCTCCCGCTCGCCGATCCGGCGCACCCGCGCGCCGCGATTGGGCAGAAGCTCGATCAGCCCCTCGGAGGCCAGCACCTTCAGGGCCTCGCGCAAGGGCGTGCGCGAGATGCCGAAGCGCTCGCAGAGCAGCCGCTCGGGCACCCGCGCGCCCGCGGCGAGATTGCCCTCGACGATGAACTCGCGAAGCCGCGCCAGCACCTCGTCGTGCAGCGAATGCACGAGGCTTTCGCGCGGCTTGGAGGGGAGGGGGATCGGGCCGTTCGCGGGGTCCGATTCACGTGTGGCGAGTGTCATGGATGAATCGTAGCAGCGCGCCCGGCCCGCGTCGACGGGATGAGTGAAGACATGATACCGCTTGTCTCATCCAATTTTGAATGCAATTTGACGAGCCGAGACCGGGGCGACACGACCGGGCGCCGCATGGAGCGGCCGGCACACGGCCCGATGGGAGGGATCATGACGAGCCGCACCGGACGACATTTTCTGCATATCCCGGGGCCGAGCCCCGTGCCCGAGCGCGTGCTGCGCGCCATGGACCGACAGGTGATCGACCATCGCGGGCCGGAATTCGGCGTGCTGGGCCGCGAGGTGCTGGAGGGCTGCCGCACCATCTTCCGCACCAAGGGCCCGGTGGTGATCTATCCCGGCTCCGGCACCGGCGCCTGGGAGGCGACCATCGTCAACACGCTCTCCTCCGGGGATCGCGTGCTGATGTTCGAGACCGGCCACTTCGCCACGCTCTGGCGGCAGATGGCGGCGCGTTGGGGCATCGAGGTCGATTTCGTACCCGGCGACTGGCGCCGCGGCGTCGATCCGGCCGTGGTCGAGGCCAAGCTCGCCGAGGATCGCGGCCACGCGATCAAGGCGGTGATGGTGGTCCACAACGAGACCTCCACCGGCGTCACGAGCCGCATTCCGCCGATCCGCAAGGCGATCGACGCCGCCGGCCACCCGGCGCTGCTGCTGGTCGACACCATCTCCTCGCTGGGCTCGGTCGATTACCGCCACGACGAGTGGGGCGTGGACGTCACCGTCAGCGGCTCGCAGAAAGGGCTCATGCTGCCGCCGGGCCTCGGCTTCACCGCGATCTCGGACAAGGCGCGGGCGGCGGCCAAGTCCAACAACCTCCCCCGCTCCTACTGGGACTGGGAGGAGATGCTGAAGCCCAACGCCAACGGCTACTTCCCCTACACGCCGGCCACCAACCTGCTCTACGGCTTGCGCGAGGCGGTGGCGATCCTGCTCGAGGAAGGGCTCGACAACGTCTTCGCCCGCCACCAGCGGCTCGCCGCCGCGACCCGCGCCGCGGTCGAGGGCTGGGGCCTGGAGGTGCTGTGCCAGAACCCGGACGAGCACTCGCCGGTGCTCACCGCCGTGATGATGCCCGAGGGCAGGGGAGCGGATGCCTTCCGGGCGCTCGTGCTGGAGAAGTTCGACATGTCGCTCGGCGCGGGCCTGTCGAAACTCGCCGACAAGATCTTCCGCATCGGCCATCTCGGTGAGACCAACGACTTGACGCTGATGGGCGCCCTGTCCGGCGTCGAGATGGGATTGGCCGCCGCCGGCGTGCCGCACAAGAGCGGCGGCGTGCTCGCCGCCATGGCGCGCCTGCGCTCCGGCCTCGACGGCTGATCCCGTCGATCGCCCGCGCCCCGGGAAGCTGCGCATCAGACGCGGATTCGGGGCGCGCTCATCCAGAAGAAGAAAATCGGAGGAGATTCCCGATGATCACGATCCCACGCCGCGTGACGGCGCCGGGCATGGTGCTGTTCCTGCTGTGCCTGATGTACTTCATCACCTATGTCGACCGGGTCAATGTCGGCACCGCCGGACCGGCCATCAAGGGTGAGCTCGGGCTCAGCAACACCGAGCTCGGCCTCGTCTTCTCGGCCTTCGCCTACCCCTACGCGGTGTTCCAGATCGTCGGCGGTGCCATGGCCGACAAGTGGGGCGCGCGGCGCACCCTGCTCATCTGCGGCCTGATCTGGGCGGCGGCCACCGTGGCCACCGGCTTCGTCGGAGGCGTGGTCTCGCTGTTCCTCGCCCGCTTCGCCCTCGGCTTCGGCGAGGGTGCCACCTTCCCCACCGCGACCCGGGCGATGCAGTCCTGGGTGGCCAAGGACCAGCGCGGCTTCGCGCAGGGCATCACCCACTCCTTCGCCCGCTTCGGCAACGCGATCACGCCGCCGATGGTCGTGCTGATGATGGCCTATGTCGGCTGGCGCGGCGCCTTCGTGGTGCTCGGCATCGTCAGCTTCGTCTGGGTCTTGGTCTGGGTATTCTACTATCGGGACGACCCGCGCGAGCATAAGGGCGTGACGCGGGAGGATCTGGAGCGGCTGGCGATCCACGACCGGGCGGCCAAGCCCGCTGCCGAGCCCGCCTCCAAGCCCCCGGTGCCGTGGCGGCGCCTCATCCCGCGCATGGCACCGGTGACGCTGACCTATTTCTGCTACGGCTGGTCGCTGTGGCTCTATCTCAACTGGCTGCCCTCCTTCTTCAAGGACGGCTACGGCCTCGACATCAAGAACTCGGCGCTGTTCGCCTCAGGCGTGTTCTTCGCAGGCGTGATCGGCGATACCCTGGGCGGCGTGGTCTCGGACCGCATCCTCAGGAAGACCGGCGACCTGCAGAAGGCGCGCCGCAACGTCATCAGCTTCGGCATGCTGGGGGCCGCGGCCTGCCTCGCGGGCGTGTTCTTCACCAAGGAACTCTCCCTGGTGGCGCTGATGCTCAGCGGCGGGTTCTTCTTCCTCGAACTGGTGATCGGCCCGATCTGGTCGGTGCCGATGGACATCGCCCCGCACTATGCGGGTACCGCGAGCGGGCTGATGAATTTCGGCTCGGCGTTTGCCGCGATCGTCTCGCCGCTCACCTTCGGCCTGATCGTGGATCTGACCGGCAACTGGATCCTGCCCTTCGCCGGCTCGATCGGGCTGCTCCTGCTCGGCGCGGGCCTCGCCTTCACCATGCACCCGGAGCGTCCCTTCGAGGATCACCCCGAGGCGCCAACGCCGCGGGCGATGGCGGCGGAGTGAGAACCGAGCCCGCCGCCGCACAGGCGGTCAGGGGGAGGGGAACCGGTTCTGGAGGCGGGAGAGCATGTCGACCGCCTCCTGCGAGATGCCGGCCTCCCGCGCGGCCTTGAGGCTCTGGTCCTCGGGTTCGGCGGCACTCCTCGCCGGCTCGAACTGGCGGCGGTGAGCCTGATCGAGGATCTCGGCGATCCGGTCGCCGACCGCGATGGCGATGGCGGTCGAGTCCGGCCCTTCCGAGCGGTGGACGTGCATGCGCTGGAGCGCGTCGGCGATCTGCCGCTCGAAGGCCTGGAACAGGGCCTCGGAGGCCTTCGGGTTCATGCGCATCAGGGCACCGGCGGCCGCGCAGTAGGTCTCCTTGAGCATGTAGAGGGTCAGGCGATCGATGGCCTGCTCGTCCTCGTCCACCGGCTTCGCCATCGCGACGGGTCCTGAACGCTTGCGGCCCTCCGCCGGGCGGAGGGCCGGGGCCGTCCCGACCGCGCGAGGCGGCGGGCCGGCCAGGGTTGGTGCCCTTTCGGGCGAAGGGCGGGCCGCGGGGCGGCTCAGCCGGCGGGCGGTGTGAGAATGACCTTGCCCTCGAACGGGTTGCTCCGGCTATTGGCGCCGGTGCAGGCAAAGGACTTCTCCCCTGCCGAGACGGTGCGCAGCCGCAGGGTGCCGCGCCCCTCCCGCTTGACCGTGTAGCCCTTCTCGCTCGCCACGTGCACGAGGTCGCCGTCGGCGTGCAGCACGCGGCCGTTCTCGAACTGCCCGGGCATGGTGATCGTCACGGGCTGGTCGGCCCGGCTGACGACGTTGAGCGCGACGTTGGTATCGGCGGGCAGGCGCAGTTCGGAAGGCTGGCAGACGGGATGCCCGTCGCGCATCTCGACGGTCAGCTCGACCGGCGGCATCACGTCGCTCGCCGGCGGCGGCAGGGGCTTGCCCTGCGCCAGGGCGGCGGCGGGCAGGCCGAGCGCGGCGCCGGCCGTGAGCAGGAGGGCCGGGGCGAGACGGCGGGACGGGCGGTGACGCATGCGCAAAGTCCTTCGCGGAGGTTCGTGCCCTCGCCGGACGCACTCGCCCCGCGCCCGGTCGGCGGGGATCGTGGGCGGCATCCTGCGGGGCAACGGTTCGCCGGGGGAAGGAGGCGGACGCCCGCTGCGTTCCGCGCCGCGACGCCGCGCCGCGCATGGTGTCGCAAGGAGAGAGGCGGGTTGCCGGGCTTTCGCGGCACCGGCTCGGCGGTGTCCTCGAGGGTAGCCGGCCTCCCCGCCATCCGCGATGGGGATGGCGGGGGGTCGTCGTTCGCACGACCGAGCCGATACGCAACGTGGCTCCCCATCAGAATGACCCGGGCCGGTTAGCCGACGGTCAATGGCGGCGCGCGTCCCGGTGCCGGAATGGGACGGACCTCACCCCTCCGGTCCCGCCGGACGCGCGGCTGGGGCGAAGACGAGGCGCTGGTAGACGAGGCCGATGGCGATGAGGCAGGCGCCGAGGCCCAGGAACGACAGGGCGCGCAGCGGTCCCTCCAGCCCGGAGAGGTCGAGCAGGAACACCTTGAGCGTCGCGAGCCCCACCAGCACGGCGGAGGCCAGCCGCGCGGTCGCCGACCCGCGCAGGATGCCGTAGCCCAGGGCCAGGAGGCCGAGACCGAGCCAAGCCGCGGAATAGGCGTACCACTCCGCCTGCCCCGTCTCCCGGTCGAGCCCGAGCCGCTCGCCCTGGAAGCCGTGCCGCACCGCGAGGCAGAGCGCGAGGAAGCTCAGGGCGAGGCCGAGCGACGCCGCCGCGCGCACGAACCAGGCGAGTCGCACGGCCCGGCTCGCCCGGGCCAGCGCGAAGGCGGCGGCCGCCGGCAGGCCGTAGGCGAGCACGGCATCGTTCAGGATCGGACCGCCCGCGACCGGCTCGTCCGTGAGCAGGGGGTTGGCGGCGAGTCCCAGGCCCAGCGCGCCCTGGAGGAGGCCGAGGCAGGCGAAGGCCAGACCGCCGAAGCGGATCACCGGCGAGGCGGCGGGACCGGACAGGCGCGTCAGCACCAGGGAGAAGCCCAGAGCGGTCAAGGTCGTGAGGCCCTGCTCCAGCACGCTGGTGCCGGGCGCGGCGAGGTCGCCGCCGTGGAGCGCGTGGCGGATCTCGAGGAAGACGAACAGGCCCGAGAGGAGAAGGGCCAGGGCCTGGGCCACCTGCTCGGGCACGTCCGCGCGGCGACCGGGCAGGCGGATCGCCAGAGCCGCGAGGCCGAAGCAGAGGGCCGGCAGGCCGTAGGCCGTGATCAGCCCGTTGAGGATCGGCGTGCGCGAGAGGCCCGCCCCCGTGAGCGCCGGGTCCCAGGCGAGGCGCGCGGCGACCACCGCGGCGAGACCGGCGACGCACCAGCGCAGGGCCGGGATGTCGAGCCGGCGCGCGATCAGGCCGGTGGCCAGCGCCGCCCCGGCCAGCGCCGGCGTCAGCGAGCCGCCCGCGAGAGCGAAGACGAGGCCGAGGCACAGGCTCGCCACCGCCGCCGAGGCGAAGGCGCCGAGCCCGAGGGCCAGGGCGGGGGAGGGGGTGCGGTCCCCCTGCCGCCGGCAGAGGGCGGCGAGCCCGCTGAATCCCGCGGCCAGGGCGCCCGCCGCGGCGGCGAAGCCCGGGGCGACCGCGCCGCCCGCGATCCGCAGATCCGCCAGCGCCAGGGCGGCCAGCGGCGCGAGCGTCGCGCCCGCGGCGAAACTCAGCGCCGTGGCGTAGGGCAGGCGGCTCCCGCCCAGGAGCCGCAGCGCCCCGAGTCCGGTCACGGTCAGCCCGCCGGCCGCAGCCAGGGCGAGCATGAGCCCCGGATTCTCCGCGCCGTACCAGAGCAGGAAGAAGGACGCGCTTAGCGGGTCTTGCGCCTCTGGCCAGAGCACGAGGGCGCCGGCGAGCGTCAGGGCCGCGACGGGCAGTCCCGCGGCGGCGGGCGCGGCGACGAAGCCGGCGAGGGCGGGCAGGACGACGGCCGCCAGCGCCGCGGCGGCCCAGCCCGTGCCGCCGCCCTCGGGCAGCGTCAGGCCGAGCACCGCCAGGGCGACGCCCGAGGCGGCGGCGAGCGCCAGGGCGGCGGCGCGGTCGAGGCGGGCCGCCTCGTCGGGCACGCCCCGCCCCGGCAGCACCGCGAGCGTGACGATCCAGAGCGCCAGTTGCAGCACGAGATGGACCTGCGCCGCCGTGGCGTCGCTTCCCTGCAGGGCCAGGATCAGGGCCCAGGCCGCGGCACCGATGCCGCCCGCCACCGCAAGCGCGCGCCAGCCCTTCGCCCAGGCGAAGGCGTAGGCGCTGCCGGCCACGACGGGCAGGTAGAGGGCGAGCGGCCACAGGCTCTTTCCCCCGCCGCCCACGAGGAGCGGCGTGGCGAGCGCCCCGACGAGACCGATTCCGGCGAGCGCCGGCCCGTGCAGCAGGGCAGCGACCATGGCGGCGAGGCCGGTGGCCGCCAGCCCGGCAAAGGCCGGCGCCGGACCGACGAAACCGTAGAGGGCGTGTGCGGCGTAGACCGTGCCGAACAGGCCGACCGTTCCGGCGGCGGTGACCATGGCCGGGATGTCGGGCCAGGTCGCGGGCACGGGCTCCGCTCCGCGCAACCGCCGCCGCAGCGCTTCGCCGAGGCCGACGAGACCGAAGGCGAGGGCGAAGCCGCCGGCGATACGCACGCCCGGACCGAACAGGCCGCGCTCGGCCGAGTAGCGCACCAGCAGCGCCGCGCCGAAGGCGAGGGCGAGGCCGCCGACCCAGACGGTCCAGCGCGTGCCGAAGCGCTCCTCGATGGACGGCCGGGGCGGCCGAGGGACGGCGGCCGGAGTGACCGCCGGGGTGACTGCGGGGACGGCGCCGCGCCGGGGCGGCTCGGACGAAGGGGAGGGCGCGGGAGGAACGGGAACCGGCGGCGCCTCGGTCGTCGGCTCCGGGCGCGCGGGTTCCGGCGGTGGGGCAGCCGCCGATCCCGAGGCCAGCGGGCGGGAAGCCGAGGCCGCCTCAAGCAGGGCGAGGCGCCGCTCCAGCACGTGGATGCGCTGGCGCTGCCCCATCGCCAGCAGCAATCCTGCGGGGCCGGCCAAGGTCAGAGCCAGGACGACCAGGGCCGCGAACAGGAAAAAGGAGTCGTCCATAGGCCGGCCGTCCGTTTCGGGAGCGGCGAGACTAGTCTCTGTTCCGGCTGCCGCGGGTGCGGGCCCTCACACGCCCGTGAGTCGTCGTCAGGGAGATCCGATAGATCGGCCGGCAATGCAAATCAGCGGCGCGTCAGGTCCGATGAATGCCTGATCCGCTCCCCAGACCTGCCCGTCTCAACGGAGAAAGGCGAGGTGGAGACGGCTTCCCTCCCGTTCGACGACGGCACAGGGACAATCGATCTTCAGGCAGGCGACCGACAACCGAACCGAATCCGGGACAACGACATCTGGGCCGACTTCGACATCGACACCTTCGGGTGTTGTATCCCAAATCAGACAGCCAATATCACTGCGAGCACCGGAAGATGAAATCAGTCCTACCGTAAAAGCGTCTTGCAGAAATAAATCACGGGAAGCTTCCAACATTGGTTAACTCCGCGATCGCCTCTAACCCGAGACAGAATTGTACGGTTAACGCTCCCTAAAGGCACGCAGAAAATGTCGCGGCAATGCGCAAAAATCAGGTTGCGAAACCTTGGAATCCATGGAAGCCTGGCCTTGGTTGCTTATTCGTTCTCCGGCTAAGTGTCTCTCGTTTCAAGTGTTCGGCGTTTCGCTTCTTCGGAAGAGGGCCGCACCGGCCGCCTCTCGCACACCGCCATCCACGCCAATCGGGCCCGCTCCCCGGTCCGGCGACTTGACCCGCCCCGGCCGGAGCCTCACCATTCGCTCTACGCGCGAGGACAAGGTTTAAGAGGCGTGGCGACAGGCCGGTTGGCGACCATCCCGTTCTTCAAAGAACCGGGTGTCGATCTCTCCCCATTCGAGATGCGCTGCCACTGGCGGCGCTTCGACGAGAACGAGACGCTCGTCGACTACGACGACATCTCGACCGACGTGTACTTTCTCGCCATGGGCGAGGTGCGCATCCTCAACCGGTCGCAATCCGGCAAAGAGGTGATTCTCGGCGAGATGCGCACGGGCGCCTTCTTCGGCGAACTGGCGGCGCTGGACGGGATCGGCCGCTCGGCCAACGTCACGGCGCTGACCCGCGGCGAGGTCTGCGTGGTGCCCGCCCCCGTCTTCCGCCAGATCGTGTTCGCCTCCGAAGCCATCGCCGACCGGCTCTTCCGCCTGCTCGCCAAGCGGGTCCGCGAGTTGAACACCCGGCTCATGGAGCACGCGCTGCTCGACCTGCGCCACCGGCTCTACGCGGAGCTGCTGCGCCTCTCCGTGCCGCGGGCGGGCCAGGACGGCGAGCGGGTGGTGACGCCGCCGCCCTACCACCACGTCCTGGCCGCCCGCATCGGCTGCCGCCGCGAGCAGGTGACCCGCGAGTTCACGGTGATGGCGGGGGAGGGGCTGATCGACCGCACCCGCGGCGCCCTCGTCATCCGCCGCCCCGACCTGCTGGAAGCACGGGTGCAGGAGGCACTGCGGGAAGACGCCTGAGGCGTGGTCTCGGCGTTCGCGCAGGCGCATCCGCGCGACGCCGTGCTAAGGAAGCGCCGGCCCTGCCCCGCTCGCGCGGGCTCGCAGCGCCGCGGCGACACCTTCGCTCCCGCCCCACAGCGCCGGACGAGACATGGCTCCATTGCCCGGCCCCCGCGCCTCCGCGGCGGCTTACCCGATCCTGACCCTGACCACCCTGCTCTGGGCCGGCAATGCGGTGGCCGGCAAGTGGGCGGTCGGCGCGGTCTCGCCGCAGGTGCTCACCACCCTGCGCTGGGCCTTCGCCTTCGCCCTCCTGCTCGTGATCGCGCGTCGGCAGGTGGCGGCGGATCGGGACCGGCTCGCGGCGCGCTGGCCCTACCTGCTCCTGATGGGGGCCTTCGGCTTCACGATCTTCGCGAGCCTGTTCTACGCCGCGGGCACCTACACCACGGCCGTCAACGTCGCCCTGATCCAGGGCGCGGTTCCGGTCTTCGTCATGCTCCTGAACTTCGTCGTGCGCCGGGCGCCCGTGCGGGCAGGGCAGGTCATCGGGGCGGGGATCACGCTGGCCGGCGTCGCGGTCGCGGCGACCCACGGCGATCTGGCCTTGCTGCGCAGCCTCGGCTTCAATCTCGGCGACGGGCTCATGCTCACCGCCTGCCTCGTCTATGCCGGCTACACCGTGGCGCTCACCGCGCGCCCGGCCGTCTCGGGCCTTGCCTTCTTCACCGCCCTGGCGCTCGCCGCCTTCGTCACCTCGCTGCCGCCGCTGGCCGCCGAATGGGCGCTCGGGCGATCAATCTGGCCCTCCACCGCGGCGGCCTGGGCCATCGTCGCCTTCGTGGCGCTGGGCCCCTCGCTGCTGGCGCAGCTTTCCTTCATCCGCGGCGTCGAGCTGATCGGCCCGAACCGGGCCGGGCTGTTCGTCAACCTCGTGCCGGTCTTCGGCGCGGGGCTCGCCGTCCTGCTGGCGGGCGAGCCCTTCGCCGGCTCCGACGCGCTGGCGCTCGGCCTCGTGCTCGGCGGCATCCTGATCGCCGAGACCGCCGGGCGCCGGGCCGCGCGCAGCGATGAGCGTCGGACGCGCCAAGCAAAAGACGGCAGGTGAGGGGGGTCGCATCGTCTTGCCGAAGGAAACCGAAGAGCGGCGCGCTCGAAACGTCATCCGCTGATCTTTCGCAGATCCGGTCGAAAACGGCCCGTCGCGGCAGGGGGGCCACAACTTGGACCGGAAGAGGCGCATAAAGTCGGGCGAATCGCGCTTTCGGATCTTCCGGCCCCATGCCCTCATCCCTCACCTCCCGGCCCCGGGTCGCCCCGGCCGCCGGCCGGTGGCCAGTGCCGTCCTGGCTCGGCGAACTCGCCGCACTGGCCGCGACCGGGATCGCCGTGCTCCTGCGCTACGCGCTCGACGACGTGCTGCCGCCCGGCTTTCCGTTCCTGACCTTCTTCCCGGCGGTGATCCTGACGACCTTCTTCTTCGGCCTGAGGCCGGGGATCGTCTGCGCCGTGCTCTCGGGACTGGCCGCGTGGGGCTTGTTCATCGGGCCGTCCGGCCTCTTCCTGCTCGACCTGCAGACGGGGTTGGCGCTCGCTTTCTACGCCTTCATCGTCACGGTCGACATCGCGCTGATCCACCTGATGCGTGTGGCGGGCGAGCGGCTGAGCGCGGAGCGGGCGGTCAGCGCCGAACTCTACGAGCAGCAGCGCACCATGTTCCAGGAGCTGCAGCACCGGGTCGCCAACAACATGCAGTTCGTGGCGGCACTGCTCGCCCTGCAGAAGCGCAAGATCGGCGAGAACCCGGAGGCGGCGCTCGGCGCCTTCGACGAGGCGCAGGCCCGGCTGGAAACGATCGCCCGCATTCACCGCCGGCTCTACGACCCGGCGCGCGCCGACCAGCCCGTGGGCCAGTATCTCCAGGAACTCTGCTCCGACCTGCTCGGCGCCACGGGTGCGCGCAACATCGTCTGCCTCGTGGATGTGCCGCCGATGCGCTTCGATCTCGCCCGGCTGACCACACTCTCCCTGCTCGTGGTCGAGGTCGTGACCAACGCCCTCAAGCACGCCTTCACGGAAGCCGAGCGCGGCACCATCACCATCCGGCTCGAAACCCTCGATGCGGGGCAGGTGGCGCTCAGCATCGCCGATGACGGCCCCGGGATCCCCGAGAGCTTCGATCCCGCCGCGAGCCGCAGCCTCGGCTTCCGGATCGTGCAGGGACTGGCCGCCCAGCTCGACGGCACGCTGACCTACGCCAACGACGGCGGCACCGTCGTGCGGCTGGTCTTCGCCCCGGGACGGGCGATGCCCCGCCGGGCCGCCGCCTGAGCGGGCAGACGAGGGCAGGGGGCGCTCGGCCGATTCTCCCGAGGCTCACCGACAGGCGGTTTAGCGGCTTCGGTTCTACCCGCATGGCCGGCGTTCCGGCTGCGGAAACGATCGCGCAAGCCCGGCCCTAAGCCCGTGAAAGCCGTTCGCATAAGATATATTATGGAACTATGAGATGGATGCGATGGGCCATTAAGACCCGTTAACCATACCGTTCCGGCCGCTTTCGCGGGTTTTTGCGGCAAAGCGCGTGACTGGCGTCACAGCGTGCCGGGCGACCCGCAACCGTGCGGTCACCACGATCCTGCATCAAGAATTCATGCTGGCGGCAAAGGCGGGCCCCCTACCCCTCGCAATCGTCACATTTCCTGGGCAACATCAGGAAATACACCGGCCGCACAGAACGTTCCGCCATGCTCCTCCGCCCCCTCTCCGGCCTGATCCTCGCCGCCGCCCTGGCCGGCCCGCTCGGTGCCGTGTCAGTGCGCGCGCAGCCGGACGCACCGCCGATCACGGCTCCGCAGCCGCCGGCCCCGGCCGAGCGCCTGCCGGTGAAGCTCGCGCGGCTCGCCTCCCTGCTCGGGCGGGACGGCGACGTGCGGATCGTGGCCTTCGGCTCCTCCTCGACGGAAGGGGCGGGCGCCACCTCGCCGGCTATGGCCTACCCTGCCCTGCTGGAGCGTGATCTCGAGGAGCGCCTTCAGATCGGCGCGTCGAGCCGGCGCTCGATCACCGTGATCAACCGCGGCAAGGGCGGCGACACCGCCGAGGCGATGGCCCGGCGGCTGGAGCGCGACGTGCTCGCCGAGCGGCCCGACCTCGTGGTCTGGCAGACCGGCAGCAACGATCCGCTGGCCGGCGTGCCGCTGGAGCGCTTCGTGGAGCTGACCCGCGCCGGGCTCCTGGCGATCCGCGCGACCGGGGCCGACGTGGTGCTGATGGACCAGCAATGGTGCAGCAAGCTCTCCGGTCAGGAGGGCGCGGAGCGCTACGGCGAGGCCCTGCACGCCCTGGCAGCCGAACTCGGCGTTCCGGTGATCCGCCGCCGCGCGCTGATGCAGTCCTGGGTGTCGCACGGCCTGATGACCCCGGCCCAGATGATCGGCCCCGACGGCCTGCACATGACCGATGCCGGCTACCGCCAGCTCGCCAAGGCCGCCGCCGCCCAGATCCTCGTCGGCGCCGGCCTGATCCAGCCCGCGCTCGCCCGGAACTGAGCCGGGGCAGGGGCGGCTTTCGCCAGGATGAAGCCCCCTCCCCGCGCGATTGCGTGAATCAGGGCCATGAAACAGGCCGAACTGACCGAGACGGCGCTCGCCGCCTTCCTCGATGCCTTCTACGCCCGGGTGCGCCGCGACCCGCTGATCGGGCCCGTCTTCGCTGGAAAGATCCCGGACGAGGCGTGGCCGCGCCATCTCGCCACGATCCACGACTTCTGGTCCTCGGTGCTGCTCAAGACCGGCCGCTACAAGGGCAACCCCTTCGCGCGCCATCTCGGCATCGCGGGGATCGACCCTGCGCATTTCGCGCGCTGGCTCGGCCTGTTCGAGGAGACCGCAACGGAGGTCTTCGTGCCGGAGATCGCGCTCGAGATCGTGGAGCGGGCGCACCGCATCGGCGACAGCCTCAAGGCGGGGCTGTTCTTCCGGCCGGACATGCGGGGCGTGCGGCCCTGACAGGCTCAGAGATCGACCGTCGCGCTCAGCCCGTCATGGGCCGGCACCACGTGGGCCGGCAGCTTCCGCGCCAGCGTCGCGTAGTCGAGATCGGTGTGGAGGTTCGTGAGGATGGCCCGCTTCGGCGCGACCTCCTCGATCAGGGCCAGCGCGTCCGAGACCGAGAAGTGCGACGGGTGAGGGGTCTCGCGGAGCGCATCGATGATGAGCAGGTCGAGGCCGTGCAGCCGCGCCTTGGCGGCCTCTGGCATCAGGCTCACGTCGGGGGCGTAGGCGGCCGGGCCGAAGCGGAAGCCGTGGGCGACCTCGTTGCCGTGCTCCATCGCGAAGGCCTCCGCCTCGAGGGGTCCGCCCGCGCCGTCCAGGGTCAGGGTCGCGCCCGGGCGCATCGCGTGCAGGTCGAGGATCGGCGGGTAGAGGCTGCCCGGCGGCGTCTCGAAGGCGTAGCCGAACCGCTTGATCAGGAGCGCGTGGGTGAGGGGGTCGGCGTGGACCGGGATGCGCCGGCGCATGTGGATGACGAGCGGGCGCACGTCGTCGATGCCGTGGGTGTGGTCGGCATGCGCGTGGGTGTAGAGCAGGGCGTCGAGGCGAGTGACGCCGGCGTCGATGAGCTGCTCGCGCAGATCCGGTGAGGTGTCGACGAGGACCGTCGTGGCCTCCCCCGCCCCGTCCTCAACCCCGTTCCCTTGGCGGCGCTCGACCAGCAGCGAGCAGCGGCGGCGGCGGTTGCGCGGGTCGGTCGGGTCGCAGGCGCCCCAGCCGTAGCCGACCCGCGGCACGCCGCCGGACGAGCCGCAGCCCAGGATGCGCAGGGTCAGGCTCGCCATGCGCCCTCCCCCGGGTTCATGGCCCGGCCCTCATGCCGTCACCCCCTCGATCGCCGCGGCCTTCGAGAACAGCCGGTAGAAGTTGGCGGTGGTGGCCGCACAGAAATCTTCGAAGGGCAGGTCGAGGGCCTTGGCCAGAGCCCGGGCGGTGTCGGCGGTGTAGGCCGGCTCGCAGCGCCGGCCCCGGTGCGGCTCCGGCGCGAGGAAGGGCGCGTCGGTCTCGACCAGGATGCGGTCGAGGGGCAGGCTCCGGGCGATGTCGCGCAGCGCGTCCGAGCGGCGGAAGCTGACGATGCCGGAGAAAGAGACCGACAGGCCGAGTTCGACCCCGACCTGCGCGAGACGCGCGCCGGACGAGAAGCAGTGCAGCACCGCCTTGAAGGGCTGCCGCGCCATCTCGTCGGTGAGCACCGCTTCCATCGGCGCGTCGGCGTCGCGGGAATGGATCACCAGCGGCAGGCCGGAGAGGCGCGCGGCCTCGATATGCGCGCGCAGCACCCGCTCCTGCACCGCCTCCGGCGCGGCGTCCTCGTAATGGTAGTCGAGCCCCGCCTCGCCGATGCCGACGCAGCGCGGGGTCTCGGCCAGCGCGGCGATGGTGTCGGCGGGCACGTCCGGCTCCTCGGCGGCTCCGTGCGGGTGGGTGCCCACCGTGTACCAGACCGCCTCGTGCGCCTCGGCCAGCGCCCGGTAGCTGGCGGCCTTGGCGACACGCGTCGAGATGGTGAGCAGGCGTGTCACCCCCGCCGCCCGGGCACGGGCGATCACGCCGGGAATGTCCTCGGCGAAATCGGGGAAATCGAGGTGGCAGTGGCTGTCGACCAGCATGGTTTCTTCGGGCTGCGTCTCTTCGGGCCGAGGTCGTTCGAAGGCGGGGAGGGGCGGACCCGTCAGGCCGCCGCCTCCGGCCGCTCGAAGCGCGGGAAGATCGGGCTCGGCGCCGGCAGGGCCGTGCCGCCCTGAAGGCGGTGCTCCTCGCCGGCGAAGGCGAAGCTGCGGCGATCCACCGGCACCGCGAGCAGGTCGAGCAAAGCGGCGCCCGCCGTCGGCACGAAGGGCTGCACCATCAGGCCGACCCGGCGCAGGGTCTCGACCGTGACGTAGAGCACCGTGTTCATGCGCGCGGGATCGCTCTTGCGCAGTTTCCACGGCTCCTCGGACGCAAAGTAGCGGTTGGCCTCGCCGACCACGGCCCAGATCTCGGCCAGGATCGCGTGCAGCGCGAGATTCTGCATCAGCCCCCTCGCCTTCTCCGGCAGGGCCGCGGCGGCCGCGAGCAGCCGCGCGTCGGCGTCGGTGAAGACCCCCGGCTCCGGCACGGCGCCGAAAGAATTCTTCGCGATCATCGAGAGCGAGCGCTGGGCGAGGTTGCCGAGATCATTGGCGAGGTCCGCGTTGATGCGGTTGATGATCGCCTCGTGGTCGTAATTGCCGTCGCCGCCGAAGGGCGCCTCGCGCATCAGGAAGTAGCGCACCGGATCGACGCCGTAGGTGCCGGCGAGATCGAGCGGATCGACCACGTTGCCGAGCGACTTCGACATCTTCTCGCCCCGGCTCAAGAAGAAGCCGTGGCCGAAGACGCGCTTGGGCAGCGGCAGCCCCGCCGACATCAGGAAAGCCGGCCAGTAGACCGCGTGGAAGCGGACGATGTCCTTGCCGATGATGTGCAGGCTCGCGGGCCAGAACCGGGCGTTCGGCGCCTGCGCATCGGGAAAGCCCGTCACCGTCAGGTAGTTGGTCAGCGCATCGACCCAGACATACATGACGTGGCCCGGCCGGTCCGGCACCGGCACGCCCCAGTCGAAGGTGGTGCGGCTGACCGAGAGATCCTTGAGGCCGGAGCGCACGAAGCTCGCGACCTCGTTCATGCGGGTGTCGGGGCCGAGGAAGTCCGGCTGCTCGGCGTAGAGCTTGAGCAGGGGCTCTTGGTACTGGGAGAGGCGGAAGAGGTAGTTCTCCTCCTCCATCCACTCGACGGGCGTGTCGGTCTTGATCGAGCGGCGGTTGCCGTCGGGGCCGAGAACGGTCTCGGCCTCGTCGTAATAGGCCTCGTCGCGCACCGAGTACCAGCCGGCATACTTGGCGAGGTAGATGTCGCCGTTGGCCTCCATGCGCCGCCACAGCTCCTGCGCGGCGGCGTAGTGCTCGGGCTCGGTCGTGCGGATGAAGCGGTCGTAGGCGCAGTTCAGGGTATCGGCCATCGCCTTGAAGCGCCCGGCCATGTCGTCGACGAAGGCGCGCGGCGTCACGCCGGCCTTGGCGGCCGTCTGCTGGATCTTGAGACCGTGCTCGTCGGTGCCGGTGGTGAACAGCACTTCGCGCCCGTCGAGGCGGTGGAAGCGGGCGATCGCGTCGCTGGCGATCACCTCGTAGGCGTGTCCGATATGCGGCGCGCCGTTGGGGTAGGAGATCGCCGTGGTGATGAGGAAGGGCGCCTTCGCCGTCTCGCTCGCGCTCACGTCAGAAGATGTCCCGGATGCAAAAGGTCGGACCGAGATGCCTTGTGGCGCGCAACGCCACGGGACGCAACCGGACCGGCGGGGCCTGCGATCGCGGCCCGACGCACGATGCAGTGCAGTCCTACTTCCCCGCAGAACCTTCGCAGACGCGAAAAAGCCCTGCCGGGATCCGGCAGGGCTTCATCGAGCGACGGCGTTGATGCCGTGCGATGGGAGGCTTAGGCGGCGCGCTTGGCGGCGACCGGCGAGAGGTTCTCGTTACCGACCTTGACGGCGCCGACCTTCGTGGAGACCGGGGCGGTGCCGACGGCAGCGAACTCACCGGCGGAAACGGTGGTGCCGGCCTTCGGACCCAGGCGGTCGGCCATCAGGGTGACCAGGGCGATGTTGGCGGCGCCGGCGGCGGCGGCAGCGAGGAGAGCCAGAGCGATCATGGTGCGCGTCCCGTGCGGTGTGTTGCGTTGCAGCGTATGTGCCACCACACGGCCCCCTTTGGTATACCAGACACCAAATGCCAGGCATTCGCTGGGTGCATGCATCGCGCACTTGAGAGGTCGAGCCCCCAGCTTTTTGCATTATGGTACCTATTATTCCGGTACTCCGTGCTATTTTGCATGGACACGGACTCGGTGATCTGATTAATCCACCTCAGCGACGCTGCATCGAACGGCAAGGCTTTGGCCCGCGCCCTCAGCATTGTCCGCTTTCGCCGGCATCTTCGAGGAAGGTCTGCATGTCGATCGCCAAGGTTCGCGAGTCCGCTGAACAGTGGATCGAGTTGCCGGAGCCGAATCTCGACCGGTACGTGCTGCGGACACGGCGCCCTGCCGCCAACGACAACAGCCGGATCTCGACGGAAACCTTTCGCGTCGTGCAGATCGGCGCCTGCGTGGCCCTGATCGGCGCCGCCACGCTTCTCGGCGCCCTGGTCTGACGCCAGTCTCCCTGCGGCCCCGATCCGCAAGGCGGCCTCCGCGGAGGCCGGGGGCGGTCGGAGACACCGGTGTCTTGGACGACTGAAGCCGAGAAGGAAAAAGGCGCCTCACGGCGCCTTTCTTCGTTTCAGCTGGCTACCTCATGAGGCCTTGCGACGGCCCTTGGCCTTCGTGCCGCTGTCGCCGCCCTCCTCGGCCTCCGAGCCCTCGAGATTGAGGCTCTCGGCGATCTGAGAGAGCAGCTGATCGGTCTTCTTCTCTTCCTGAAGGGTCTCGTCGAGCAGTTTGGCGGCATCCGCATAGCCGAGCTGGGTGGCCCAGGTCTTCAGCGTGCCGTAGCGAGCGATCTCGTAATGCTCGATCGCCTGAGCACAAGCCGCCAGAACCGCGTCCGCGGCCGGGCTGTCCTTGAAATCCTCCAGATCCTCCTCCATCTCGGACGTCAGGCCCTGCATCGCCTCGCAGGTCTTGGCGCGGGACGGCTTACCGATGATTTCGAACACCTGCTGCAGCCGCTCGACCTGACCGGCGCTCTCCTCGGCATGCGTCTCGAAGGCTTGGCGCAGCTCCTCGTGCTCGGCCGCCTTGGCAGACTTCTTCAGCGCGCGAACGGACTGCTTTTCCGCGTAATAGACATCCTTCAGAGTCTCGTAGAAGGCGTCCTGCAAGGTCTTCGTCTTGGTAGCCATGGCGGTCCGTCTCCGGATTGTTGAACGAGTAGGCTGCGGGAGCGAACTCACCGGCAGCCTGTCCCGTCGAAACGCTCCGCTTGGCGCCCGGGTCCGCAAATTAGTGCGGGGAAGACTGCAAAATTCTGGGAACCTTCGACAGCCTGGACCGCGCGGCCAGCCCCACTCGCGAGGTGCTCGGCCCGCCCCTCAGGACCGCGTCGGCCCCGCCGTCACCTCTGACAGTTCGCGGAAGGCCATGAGGATCAGGGGCCGGCGGTCGAGATTGTACACCGCGGCCTCGCGGGCGGCCGTGGCGATCCGCTCGGCGGCTTCCACCAGTCCCAGCAGCCGGGCCGGGCCCTCGCTCTGGCGGCGGTCGATCTCGGCGGCGACGTGGCGCTGGATCGCGTCGAGCACGGTGGCGAGCAGCGGCTCGGCATCGCGGCCTGCCAGCGTCTCGGCGAGCTTGAGCACGCGCCGCCCGTCGGGCTCGGGCAAGCCGGCCAGCAGGGCGGAAACCTCGGCCTCGATCGCGGCGGTGGCGGGATCGAGCAAAGCCACGGCGCGGGCGACCGAGCCCTCGCTGAGCGCCACCGCCCGGGCGAGGGCGGCCTCGTCGGGCGAGGGGAAGGGCGGCGGGAAGCCCTCGATCACGGCGCGCACGTCGGCCTCCGGCAGGGCGCGGAGCGCCAGAGCCCGGCAGCGGGAGCGGATCGTCGGGAGGAGGCGGCCCGGCGCGTGGGAGACGATGAGGAAGATGGCGCGGGGAGGCGGCTCCTCGATCATCTTCAGGAGCGCGTTGGCGCTGTTGGCGTTGAGATCCTCGGCGCTGTCGACGATGCAGACGCGCCAGCCCCCCTCCCCGCCCGCCGTGGTGCCGAACAGGGCGAGCGCCGCGCGGGCGGCATCCACCGAGATGCGGGTCGGCAGCGTCTTGGCGCCGGGCGCCTGGACCCGGCGGAGCGCGATCAGGTTCGGGTGCGAGAGCGCCGTCACCTGCCGCGCGGCCGCGTGATCCTCCGGCACGTCGAGGGTACCGGGGAAGGAGAGCGTGCGCGGATCGGCCACCAGCCGGCGCGCGACCCGGTAGGCCAGCGTCGCCTTGCCGATGCCGGGCGGGCCGCCGATCAGCCAGGCGTGGTGGAGCCGGCCCGCGGCCAGCGCCCCGGCGAAGGCGGCCTCGGCGTGGGCGTGGCCGAAGAGACGGGTCTGCTCGCGCGGGCGCGGCACGTGGGCGAGATCCCCCGCCTCGGCCTCCGTGCGGGCCGCCTCGCGGACGGCGCGGGCGGAATCAGGCCGCATGACCCTGTCCCTCACGGCCCTGTCCCTCACGGCCCTGCCCCTCCCCGGCAGTTGGGATCAGGTCCGGCCGCCGGGCGGCGAGGCCGGCGCGGATAGCGGCCTCGACCGTGTCGGGATCGGGGCTCGCGTCGATCACGAGGCAGCGCTCCGGTTCGGCCTCCGCGATGGCGCGGAAGCCCGCCCGCAGGCGCTCGTGGAAGCCGAGCGCCTCCGCCTCGAAGCGGTCGGTCTCGCTCCCCTCCCCGCGCCGGCGCGCCCGGGCGAGCCCGGATTCGGGGGGAAGATCGAGGATCAGGGTGAGGTCGGGGCGCAGGCCCTCTAGCGTCACCCGCTCCAGGCTGACGATCAGCGCCGGATCGAGGCCACCCGCCGCGCCCTGATAGGCGCGGGTCGAGTCCGCAAAGCGATCGCACAGCACGATCGCCCCGCGCGCCAAAGCCGGACGGATCAACGCCTCGATATGGTCGATGCGGGCGGCGGCGAACATCAGCGCCTCGGCGAACGGCCCGTAGGGCTGGGCCACGCCTTCGAGCAGCGCGGCGCGCAGGGCCTCCGCCCGGGGCGTGCCGCCGGGCTCGCGGGTGGTCACGACCTCGCGGCCGCCCGCCCGCCGCAGGGTTTCGGCAAGGCGCGCGATCTGGGTGGACTTGCCCGCCCCCTCCCCGCCCTCGAAGGTGATGAAGACGCCCCGCGGCGCATCGCTCGACATGGAGCCGGGGCTAGCACAGCGGGGGCCGGGGCGCGACTAGGCTGCGCTCGCCTTGCGCCCCGTCAGCCACGAGGCCGCCAGCACCACGAGGCCGACGGCGGCGATCATCAGCGTCGAGGCGGCGTTGATCTCCGGATTCACCCCGAGCCGGACCTGGCTGTAGATCCGCATCGGCAGGGTGGTGGCGCCCGGCCCCGAGACGAAGCTCGCGATCACGAGGTCGTCGAGCGAGAGGGTGAAGGCGAGCAGGAAGCCGGCGACGACCGACGGGGCGATCAGCGGCAGGGTGATGCCGAAGAAGACCCGGGCCGGGCCGGCGCCGAGATCGGCAGCCGCCTCCTCGAGCGAACGGTCGAGACCCTTCAGGCGCGCGCCCACCACCACCGCGACGAAGCCGGTGGCGAAGGTCGCGTGGGCGATGACGAGGGTCGCGATGCCCCGGTCGAGGCCGATGCCGACGAAGAGCAGCAGGAGCGACAGGCCGGTGATGACTTCAGGCATCACCATCGGTGCGTAGAGGAGCCCGGTATAGGCGCCCCGCCCCCGGAACCGGCCGTGCCGGTCGAGCGCGAGCGCGGCGCAGGTGCCGAGCACCCCGGCGATGGCCGCCGAGAGGGCGGCGACCTTCAGCGAGACGAGGGCCGAGGCGATGAGCGGGCCGTCGGCGAACAGAACCCCGTACCAGCGGGTCGAGAAGCCGCCCCAGACGGTGACGAGCTTCGAAGCGTTGAAGGAATAGGCCACCAGCACCAGGATCGGCGCGTAGAGGAAGGTCAGCGCCAGCGCGAGCGCCGTGCGGGCGAAGAGGCTCATCGTCCGCCCTCCCCCGCGCGTCCCTCGGCGGCCTCCTCGCGGCGCAGCTCCGCCTCGCGGAACAGCACCACGGGCCCGACCACGAGGATCAGCAGCAGCACCGCCACGGCGGAGGCGAGCGGCCAGTCCCGGTTGGAGAAGAACTCGCTCCAGAGGACGCGGCCCAGCATCAGCGTGTCCGAGCCGCCGAGCAGGTCGGGAATGATGAACTCGCCCACCATCGGGATGAAGCAGAGCAGCGCCCCCGCCGCGAGGCCGGGCAGGCTCAGCGGCAGGGTCACGGTGAAGAAGGTCCGCACCCGGGCGGCGCCGAGATCGGCGGCGGCTTCCGTCAGCGCCGGGTCCAGGCGGCTCATCACCGCGTAGAGCGGCAGAACCATGAAGGGCAGGTAGGCGTAGGTCAGGCCGATCAGGACGCCGAAGGGCGAATCGAGGATCGGCAGCGGCGCCCCGATCAGGCCGAGCTTGATCAGCGCGGCGTTGAGCAGCCCTTCCGGCTTCAGGATCGCGATCCAGGCATAGACCCGGATCAGAAAGCTCGTCCAGAACGGCACGATCACGAGGGCCACCAGGATCGGCTGCCAGCGCGCGGAGGCACGGGACATGGCGTAGGCCGTCGGGGTGCCGAGCAGGACGAGGATCGCGGTGGCGAGCGCGGCGTAGCCCAGCGAGGAGAGGGCGGCGTCGCGGTAGAGCGCGTCGGCCGCGAGCATCTGGTAGTTCTCGAAGTCGAGCGCCTCCAGGAACTCGCGCCAGCCCTCCAGGCCCCCCTGCCAGTCGAGCACGGGCAGGTAGGGCGGCTGCGCCGTGGCCGGCGAGGAGAAGCTGATCTTCAGCGTGACCGCGAAGGGCACGAGGAAGAACAGCCCGAGCCAGAGCAGCGGCAGGCCCCGCACGAGGCCGCGACCGAGACGTCCGGCGAGATCGCTCCTAGCGCTGGGTTTCATGTCGGCGGGTCTCATGCCGGCAGCACCCGCGCGGCGTCGGCGGGAACCGTGACGGTGACGGCCTCGCCCACCGACGGGGCCGGGCCGGCTCCCGGCAGGGCGGCGGAGGCGCGCAGCGACGTGCCGTCGGCCATCGCCACCCGGTAGCGCACGCGGTCGCCCAGGAAGGTCGCCTCGCTGAGTTTGCCGGTCAGGCCTCCTGCGCTCACGCCCCCGATCACCATCCGCTCGGGGCGGATCGCGACCACGACGGAAGCGCCCGCCTCGCCCGCCCCGCTCGCGCACAGGGTCCCGAGCGCGGTCTCGACGGAACGGACGCCGCCCGGCTCCGTCGGCCCGAGGCGCCCCGCGATCAGGTTCACGTCGCCGAGCAGGCCGGCGACGAAGCGGCTGGCCGGGCGCTCGTAGAGCTCGCGGGGCGGGCCCACCTGTACGAGGCGCCCGCCCTCCATCACGCCGATGCGGTCGGCGAGCGCCATCGCCTCCTCCGCGTCGTGGGTGACGACGACGAAGCTCGTGCCGAGCCGTCGCTGGATCGCCCGCAGCTCCGCTTGCGTCTCCTCGCGCAGGGCCCGGTCGAGGGCGCCCAGCGGCTCGTCGAGGAGCAGGAGACGCGGCTGGCGCGCCAGCGCCCGGGCGAGCGCCACGCGCTGGCGCTGGCCGCCCGACAGCGTGCCGGGGCGCCGCCCCTCGAAGCCTTCGAGCCGCACCAGCCTGAGCAGATCCGTCACCCGCTCGGCCGACTGGGCCCGGTTCAGGCCGAGACCCTTCAGCCCGTAGGCGAGGTTGGCCGCCACGCTCATGTGCGGGAACAGGGCGTAGGACTGGAACATCATGTTCACGGGCCGCCGGTGCGGCGGCAGCGCCGTCAGATCCGCCTCGCCCAAGCGGATCGTCCCGGAATCGGGCGCCTCGAACCCGGCCACCAGCCGCAGCAGCGTGCTCTTGCCGCAGCCCGAGGGGCCGAGCAGGCAGAAGAACTCCCCGCCCGCCAGATCGAGGGAGACGGCGTCGACGGCCCGGTGGGCACCGAAATGTTTGATGACCCGCTCCAGGCGGAGCAGCGGAGCGGACGCGGTCGGCGGTGCGGAATCGGGCAAGATGGCGGACGGCTTCGGTGAGGACGAATGCTCAAGGTAGCAGAATCGGTGCCGAGCGCACCCGCGTCGCGGACAGGGATCGACGCCGCCCGCCGCCGGGTTCACCCTTTCGTCGGCTTGACGTTCCGCCTCGCCTGAACGACCTCAGCCCATCCGCGCCGGAGCCCAAGCCCTGTCCGCCGTCAAACCCTCGCGCCGCCACGCCGATCTCGGCCCCGACTTCTACGACGTCGTGGCTCCGGCGGATTTTCCGTCCGCGGTCCCGCGCTACCGCAACCGGGCCTGGGCGCGGCGCGTCGGGCTCGACGACCTCACGGACGAGCAATGGATCGCGCATTTCGCGCGCTTCGCACCGCTGCCCGGATCGTTCGAGCGGCCGCTGGCGCTGCGCTACCACGGCCATCAGTTCCGCTCCTACAATCCGGAACTGGGGGACGGACGCGGCTTCCTGTTCGCGCAAGCCCACGATCTGCGGGACGGGCGCCTGCTCGATCTGGGTACCAAGGGCAGCGGGACGACGCCCTGGTCGCGCGGGGCCGACGGGCGGCTCACCCTGAAGGGCGGCGTGCGCGAGGTGCTCGCCACCGCCATGCTGGAAGCGCTCGGTGTCGAGACCTCGAAATCGTTCAGCCTGATCGAGACCGGCGAGGCGCTGGAGCGGGGCGACGAGCCCTCCCCCACCCGCTCGGCGGTGCTGGTGCGGCTCTCCCATTCGCACCTGCGCATCGGCACCTTCCAGCGCTTTCTGTTCCTCGAACAGCCCGAGCAGATCGCCCGCCTCGTCGATCACACGCTCGAGACCTACTACCCCGAGATCCGCGCGGACGAGGGGTCTGAGCGCGCCGCCCTGTTCTTCGAGGCGATGGTCGCGCGGGTGGCGCGAATGGGCGCGCAGTGGATGGCCGCGGGCTTCGTCCACGGCGTGCTCAACACCGACAACATCAACGTCACCGGCGAGAGCTTCGATTACGGCCCCTGGCGCTTCGCGCCGGTCCACGATCCGGCCTTCACCGCGGCCTATTTCGACGAGTGGGGCCTATACAGCTTCGGCCGCCAGCCCGAGGCCCTGTTCTGGAACCTGAGCCGTCTGGCCGATTGCCTGCTTCCCCTCGCCCCGAAGGAACGGCTGGAGGCGGGGCTCAAGACCTTCGGGCCCGCGCTTCAGGACGCCTTCGCCGAGGCATTGCTGTCCCGGCTCGGCGTCACGCCCCTGCAAGGGGAGGGCGAGGGGGCGGTCCACCGGCTGGTGGGCGCGTTCTGGGCCTTCCTGGAGACGAGCCGCGCGCCCTTCGAGCAGGTCTTCTTCGACTGGCGCGGCGGCTTGGCGAGCGAGGCGCGCGCCGCCCGCAGCCCGGCGGGCGAGCACTACGCGAGCGATGCCTTCCGCCCGGTCCACGCCGCCTTCCAGGCGATGCGGCCGAGCGCGCGGGCCAACCTCGACCACCCCTACTTCGCGCGGGCCACGCCCTGCACGATGCTGATCGAGGAGGTCGAGGCGCTCTGGGCGCCGATCGCCGAGGCCGACGACTGGTCGGCGTTTCAAGCCAAGCTCGCCGAGATCGAGACGATGGCCGCAGCCTACGGTACCGCTCCCCTCCCCCCGGAGGCCTGAGGCGGCATGGCGCGACGCTTCGTTCTAGGAGGAAAGACCGCGCTTCTCACGGGGGCGGCGAGCGGCATCGGCGCGGCGCTCGCGCCGGTACTCGCAGGGCGCGGCTGCGCGCTGGCCCTGGCCGACCGGGACGCGGAGGGGTTGGCCGCCACCGCCCGCACCGCCCGCGCCGCGGGCGTCGAGGTCAGCGAGCATGTCCTCGATCTCGCCGACCGTGCGGCGCTTCTCGCCCTGCCGGAGGCGGTCCGCGCCCGGCACGGCGGCCTGCAGCTTCTGATCAACAATGCGGGCGTGGCGCTCGGGGGACGGTTCGAGGATACGGACCCCGCCGACATCGACTGGCTGATGGACGTGAACCTGCACGCGGTGATGCGCCTGACCCATGCCTGCCTGCCCCTGCTGCGGGCGGAGGCCGAAGCTCAGATCGTCAACCTGTCGAGCGTCTTCGGCATCATCGCTCCGGCGGGGCAGGCGGCCTACGCGGCGAGCAAGTTCGCCGTGCGCGGCTTCACCGAGGCCCTGCGCCACGAGGTCGAGGGCACCGGGCTCGGCGTGACGCTGGTGCATCCGGGCGGGGTCGCCACCGCCATCGCCCGCAACGCCCGCACGCCCCGCCACCTCGACGCCCGCGAGGCCGCCGAGGGTCTGGCCGCCTTCGAGCGCCTGCTCACCCTGCGCCCGGAAACGGCCGCCGAGGCGATCCTGCGCGGGATTGAGGCCCGGGCGCCCCGCATCGTCATCGGCGCGGATGCCCGGCGCGCCCTGCTGATCCAGCGCCTGCTGCCGGTACGCTACTGGTCGCTCATCCGCCGCGCCGTCCGGGACCGATAATTACCATGGCGAGCCTGCGCGCCCACCTCTTCGACCTCACCATCCGGCTCGCCGTGAAGGCACGGATCGGCCGGAGCGTCGATGTCGATACGATCCGCCGGACCTTCGACCGGGCCGCCTTCCCGGCGCCCGCCGGCGTCGCCTTCACCCCCGGCGAGCTGGGCGGCGTGCCCGGCGAGTGGGCGCAGGCCGAAGGGGCGGCAGGGCCCGAGCGCCCTACCCTGCTCTATCTCCACGGCGGCGGCTTCATCGCCTGCTCGGCCGCCCTGTACCGCCCCGTCACCGGGCATTTCGCGCTGGCCGGCTTCCGGGTCTTCGCTCCCGATTACCGCCTCGCCCCCGAGCATCCCTTCCCCGCCGCGATCGAGGATGCCGTCGCCGTCTGGGCCGCGCTGGCGCAGGCGGGGCCGGCCGTCATCGCCGGGGATTCCGCGGGCGGCAACCTCGCGCTGGCGACCCTGGTCGAGGCTCGCCGCCTCGGCCTGACGCTGCCGGCCGCCGCGGCTCTGTTCTCGCCCGCCACCGACCTGATCGGGCGCAGCGACTCCTTCCGCACGAATCGGCGGCGCGACGCGATGTTCCGGCTCGAATCCCTAATGCGGCTCGTGCCCGTCTACCTCGCGGGCGCCGATCCCTGCGACCCGCGCGCCTCGCCGATCGAGGCGGATCTCTCGGGCTTCCCGCCGCTCCTCTTCCATGTCGGGGCGCGCGAGATCCTGCGCGACGATTCCCTTCGATTTGCGCAGAAGGCGCGGGAGGCCGGCGTGGCCGTCGAGGTCACGCTCTTTCCCGTGGTGCCGCATGCCTGGCAGCTCGCCGAGAGCTTCCTGCCGGAGGCGCGCCGTTCCCTCGACGAGGCGGCCTCGTTCCTTCGGCGGGCTCTGGAAGCGGCCCGGCCCGTGACGGAGACGGCCGCGTGAGCGAGGCCCCCCTCGATCTGCTGATCGTCGGCGCGGGCTTCTCCGGTCTCGCCATGGCGATCCGCGCGCGGCAGGCCGGCGTCACGCGCCTGCTCGTGCTGGAGAAGGCCGCGGGCGTCGGCGGCACATGGCGGGAGAACACCTATCCGGGCGCGGCCTGCGACGTGCCCTCCTATCTCTACTCCCTCTCCTTCGCCCAGAAGCCGGACTGGTCGCATCTCTTCGCCCGCCAGCCCGAGATCGAGGCCTATCTGGAAGGGCTCGTCGCGGAGCACGGCCTCGGGCCGCATCTGCGCCTGGGTACGAATGTGCGCCGGGCCGTGTTCGACGAAGGGGCCGGCCTGTGGCGGGTCGAGACGGACGGGGAGACGTTTGCCGCCCGCGTGCTGGTGGGCGCGCTCGGCGCGCTGCACCACCCCGCCCTGCCCCGCCTGCCCGGCCTCGACCGCTTCGTCGGGCCGGCCTTCCACTCCGCGACCTGGGACCACGCCTGCGACCTGAGCGGCAAACGCGTCGGTGTGATCGGCACGGGGGCGAGTGCGGTGCAGTTCGTGCCGGAGATCGTCGGCCGGGTCGCCCACCTCACCCAGTTCCAGCGCTCGGCCCCCTGGATCCTATCCCGCGGCGACCGCCCGACCGGCGCGGTCAGCCGCCTGTTGCTGCGGGCGGGCCCGCTGCGCCGGCTCTACCGGGCCTCGCTGTTCTGGCGCCGCGAGTTGGCGGCGATGGCGGGCTTCACCCGCGTCTCGCGGGTGACCGCGCTCGCGGAGGGCCTCGCGCGGCGACATCTCGAAGCCTCGATCGCAGACCCGGCGCTCCGAAAGAAGCTCACGCCCGATTACCGGCTCGGCTGCAAGCGGGTGCTGCTCTCCGACGACTACTACCCTGCGCTGGCCCGTCCGAACGCGAGCCTCGTGACCGAGCCGATCCGCGAGGTCCTGCCCCACGCCGTCGTCACAGCGGACGGGCGCGAGCACGCGATCGACGTGCTGATCTTCGCCACCGGCTTCGCCCCCGGCGGCAGCGTCCTGCGCACGGACATCGTCGGTCGCGGGGGCGTCAGCCTGCTGGAGGCCTGGAAGCCCGGCGCGGACGCCTTCCGGGGCGTGTCGGTCGTGGGCTTTCCGAACTTCTTCCTGCTGCTCGGGCCCAACACCGGGCTCGGCCACAACTCGGTGCTGCTGATGGTCGAGGCGCAGGTCGCTCACGTGCTCGACGCCCTGCGCCGCCTGCGCGACCATCCCGGCGCCGTGCTCGACGTGCGGCCGGAGGCGCAGGCGCGCTTCCGCTCCGAGGTCGATGCGCGGATGCAGGACAGCATCTGGACCCGGGGCGGCTGCGGCAGCTGGTATCTCGACCGGGCGGGGCGCAACCGCACCCTCTGGCCCGGCACGGTGGGCGATTACGTGCGCGGCACCCGCCGGCTGCGGGCCCAGGATTACCGCCTGACCGAGCCGGAGCGATCCTCAGGCCGTCGCTGAAAGGTCGCAGGCCGATCGGTCTTCCCAAGACGCGTATCGAAGGCGAAGCCGCTCAGGGGGTGGACGGCGCGTCGGCCAGCGCCCGCGCCAGCCCCTCGTAGACCCGCGGATCGGACATCTGCGCCACGTTGAAGCGCATGAAACCGCCGGCCGTCTGCGCCACGCTGAAGACGTTGCCCGGGGCGAGGACGAGGTCGTCGCGAAGAGCGCGGCGGGCGGTTTCGGCCGCGTCGCGCCCGTCCGGCAGGCGGCACCAGAGCGTGTAGCCGCCGCGCGGCAGGAGCCAGGGCTCGATGCCGAGGCCGGCGAGACGGGTGGCGGCCTCCCGGCGCGCCCGCGACAGGCGGCGGCGCAAGCCCTCCAGATGCTTGCGGTAGCTGCCGTCGGCCAGCGTCCCGGCGACGAGTTCGGCGGCCACGGGACTCGGTCCGCCGAAGCTCGTCGCGACCTGAAGATCGACCAGGGCCTCGATCCAGTCGGGACGCGCCGCGACATAGCCGCAGCGGATCGAGGCGGAGAGCGTCTTCGAGAAGCTTCCGACCCGGATCACGCGGTTCAGACCGTCGAGGGCGGCGAGCCGGGGCGAGGGCTCGGGCTCCAGATCGGCGAAGATGTCGTCCTCGACGATGATGAGGTCGTGAGCCGCGGCCAGCGTCAGGATCCGGTGCGCGATGCCGGGGGAGAGCGTCGCGCCGGTCGGATTGTGGAGCGCGGAATTGGTGAGGTAGAGGCGCGGACGATGCTCGGCCAGCGCCGCGGCGAAGCGCGCGGGATCGGGTCCGGTCGCGGTGTGGGGTACGCCGACGATCCGCACGCCGTGCGCCCGCAGCAGGGCCTGGAAGTTGAAGTAGCAGGGATCGTCCACGATCACGGTGTCGCCGGGCCGAAGCAGGAGGCGGCCGATCAGGTCGATGGCGTGCGTGCCCGAGCCGGTCAGCAGCACCTGCTCCGCGCCCGCCTCGATCCCCTCCCCCGCGAGACGGCGCACGAGCAGGCGGCGCAGGGCCAGCATGCCGCGGGTCGCCCCGTAATCGGTGAGCACCGCGTCCTCGGCCCGGGCGAGCCCACGCACGGCCCGGCGGAGCGCCGTGTTCGGCATCCACTCGGCGGGAAGCCAGCCGCAGCCGGGCTTGAGCGTGCCGGGCCCGGCATCGAGCGACTGGCGCGAGATCCAGAGCGGATCGATCGCCCGGTCCCGCCGGGGCTCCGCCTCGGTCAGCGCCGGGGGCGAGACCGCCCCGCAGACATAGAAGCCCGAGCCCGGTCGGGGCCGGATCAGCCCCTCCGCCGCCAGCCGACCGTAAGCCTCGACCACGGTCGAGGGCGAGACGCCCATGATCGCGGCCAGACGCCGGATCGAGGGCAGCCTCTCCCCCGGTGCCAGACTGCGCGCGGCCAGCCTCTGGCGGATCGCCGCCATCACCGCCCCGGTACGGCCGCCCGCGACTTCCGTCTCACGATCCATCGGGTGTGCGGGTCCACCGAGCCATACAGTTCGGCGCAAAGCGTACGGGACCGTGCCTGTCGCCGCCAGCGCCCGCTCCCTACCGTCGCGCCGAATCCGGGAACGAGCGATGCGGCGAGACGACAAAAGATCCTGGGAGGGCTGGGGTCACGGCCTTCTCGGCGTGGTGATCTTCAGCGGATCGCTTCCGGCGACGCGGGCAGCGGTCGGCGGCTTCACGCCGCTGTTCCTGACCTCGGCCCGGGCGGTGATCGCCGCCGGGCTCGGGGCGGCGCTGCTGGCGCTGCTGCGGCAGAAGCGGCCGGGCCGGCGCGACCTCGGCGCCCTGGCGGTCGTGGCGCTGGGCGTGGTGATCGGCTTTCCCCTGCTCACGGCTGTGGCGCTGCAGCACATCACCTCCGCCCGCTCCATCGTCTTCATCGGCCTGCTGCCGCTGGCCACTGCGCTCTTCGGCGTCCTGCTGCGCGGCGGCGAGCGGCCGAGACCGGCCTTCTGGCTGTTCTCGGTGGCGGGCAGCCTACTGGTGGCGGGTTTCGCGCTCGCGCAGGGCGAGGGCACCGACCCGGTGGGCGACCTGCTGATGGCGGCGGCGATCCTGCTCTGCGGCCTGGGCTACGCGCAGGGCGCGCTGCTGTCGCGCCGGCTCGGCGGCTGGCAGGTCATTTCCTGGGCGCTCGTGCTCTCGGCTCCTGCCATGATCGTGCTGGCGCTCGCCACCCTCCCCGCCGCGTGGAGCGGGATCGGCGCGTCGGCCTGGGCCGGGCTCGCCTACGTCTCGGTGTTCAGCATGCTGGTGGGCTTCGTGTTCTGGTACCGCGGGCTGGCCCTCGGCGGCATCGCCGGTGTCGGACAGCTGCAGCTGCTCCAGCCCTTCCTTGGCCTCGCGCTCGCCGGCCTGCTGCTGCACGAGCCCGTGGAGGGCGCGATGCTCGCCGTCGCCGCCGGGGTGGTGCTCTGCGTCGTCGGCGCCAAGCGATTCGCCTGAAAGCCCGCTCGATCGGCCCCTCCGATCCGACGCCCTCGTCCTGAGGTGCTGGGAAGTAGCCTCGAAGCAGGCCTCCCGTTGTCGCGCGATCCTCGGAGTCCTTCGAGGGCGACGCGGCGCGCCGCACCTCGGGAGGGGGCTGGGCGTTGGAATCCTCGCCTTGCGCTCACCGCTCGATCTCAGAAGCCGCCCGCCTGATCGAAGTCGAGATAGGCGGTCTCGATCACGATCTGCGTGCGGCTGATGACTTCGAGCTTGCGCAGGATCTCGGAGACATGAGCCTTCACCGTCGAATCGCCGACCTGCAATTCGTGGGCGATCTGCTTGTTGAGCTTGCCCTGGCGGATCATGGCGAGCACCCGCATCTGCTGCGGGGTCAGGCGCGCGACGCGCTCGGCGACCGGCGGCTTGTCGCCGCCCCGCGCCGGGGCCGGGGGCGGGGCGAGGTCGGGCGGCATGAACAGGGCTCCGCCGAGCACCTCGGAGATCGCCCGGGTCAGGGTCGCCTTGTCCACGGCCTTGGGCACGAAGCCTGCCGCGCCGTGGCGCAGGGCCTCCTGCATGATGCGCGGCTCGGTGAGCCCGGAGACGATCAGGATCGGGATCCGGGGGAAGCGGGTGCGGATCGCCACCAGCCCGTCGAAGCCGGTCACGCCCTGCATCGAGAGGTCGAGCAGCGTCAGGTCGATGGCGGGGTTCCGGCCCAGGATCTCGCAGGCCGCGCGGATGCCGTCCGCCTCGTGCAGTTCCGCCGTGGGGAAGGCCAGGGCGATGGCGCTCGCCAGCGCCTCGCGGAAGAGCGGATGATCGTCGACGACGAGGAGGCGCAGGGCGCTCTCGACGTTGAGCGGTGCCGCGGCCCCGGGGCCGTCCTCGAAGTCCGATGCTGCGTGAGCCATCATCGCGTTCATGCCTTCCGGCGGGCCGCGCTCCCCGGCATGCGGCCTCTGTCCCGGCCCCTTTTAAGGCATTTGGGCCGGCGCGGCTTCCGGTCTTTCGTACCCCCTTCGCGCGCGTCTTCGCGCTTCCCGGCCCAACCCGTCACCCGCCCTCGAGGACGAGCTGGCGGCGACCGGGGCGATGCCCCTCCGAGCCGGTCTCGCGAAAGCCGAGCTTGTGCAGCAGGCCCCAGGAGGCGACGTTGCCGGGCCGGCACTCGGCCACCACGACCCGGCGCGGGAAGCGCCGGCGCAGGCACGCGACGGTGGCCGAGACGGCTTCGGCCCCGAAGCCGCGCCCGCGGGCGGCCCCTCCGATCCAGTAGCCGATCTCGATCGCCCCCTCGCCGCGCAGATGCGCGCCGACGACGCCGACGAGGGAAGCGTTCGCATGCAGGTCGCCGGGACCGTCGGGATCACGATGCCAAGCGCCGAGGAAGCGGTCGCGCCCGTGCCGGGCCGAGCCGATCAGCGCCCGGGCATCCTCGAGCGTGAAGGGATCGGCGAGGAAATCGACGGCGCCGGTGATGGCGGGATCGTCGGTGATGGCGCGCAGGGCCGGCGCGTCCCGGGCCTCCAGCGGCGCGATCGACAGGCGCGCCGTCTCGAAACCGGGCAGGTCGGTCAGGCTGTCGCGACGGGGGCGGCGGAAGAACATGGCGGAGTCTTGCGCGCAGATGAGGGTGTTAACGAACGAGGCCGCCCACCTCATCCATCACATCTCGAAAAATTCCCGGCTCGAAAAAACCCGTCCGGCCCGGCATGGGAGACCTGCGGCCCGAGGTGCGAACCATCGCGGCGGGCGCCGGTTGCCCTGCGAGGAGATCCCGATGACCGAGACCCGCGACGAGATCCGGGGTGACACCCGCTTCGAACCCCAGGCGCCGCTCAGTGTCGCCGCGCGCAGCGCCTGCCCGCGCTGCGGCCGGGGCCACCTGTTCAAGGGCTTCCTGGAGATCGCCCCGGCCTGCGACGCCTGCGGGCTCGA
Organism: Methylobacterium sp. B4; assembly: GCF_003201865.1. GTDB lineage: Bacteria > Pseudomonadota > Alphaproteobacteria > Rhizobiales > Beijerinckiaceae > Methylobacterium. The sequence goes on from NZ_QJJJ01000006.1 coordinate 40,425, forward strand.
CTTCTCCTTCGCCGACCCGGCCGACGGCCCGGCCTTCTTCGTGATGATGACCACGGCGATTCCCGCGGTGGCCTTCGGCCTGTGGCTGGAACTCACCTACGATCCGCCGCTCTGGCTGCACTTCGTGCTGACGCTGCCGGTGGTGTTGATCACCTGCACGCTCCCCTTGCGTTTCTTCAAGGGATGGCTGGTGGCGAGCCAGTACGTGCACCGGGCCGAGGAGGGGCGGCTCGCCCGACCCGCGCCGCCCGCCGACGCGGCGAAGACGAGTACCGTCGAGACGGACGCATCCGGCATCCGCTGACCGGGTCCAGAAGTCGAACCAAGGAACCGAACCAAGGAACCGAACCAAGAAAAAGCCCGCCCCGTGGGACGGGGCAGGCTCTTCTTCGCGGCCGGTGCGACCGGGCGTCAGTGCGCGGCGGGCGCGAGGTTCGCCGGCGGGTGGATCACCATCTCGGTGAACGGGTAGACGTAGGCCTGGAGCATCACGAGGCCGCCGACGAGGCAGGCCAGCACGATCGAGTGCCAGAACACGAAGCGCAGGATCTTGCTCTCCTGGCCGAAATAGCCCGTCGCGGTCGAGGCGACGACGATCGACTGGGCGTCGATCATCTTGCCCATCACGCCGCCGGACGAGTTCGCCGAGGCCATCAGGATGCCCGACAGGCCGAGCTGCTCCGAGGTGATCCGCTGCAGGCCGCCGAACAGCACGTTCGAGGCCGTGTCGGAGCCCGTCAGCGCGACGCCGAGCCAGCCCAGCAGCGTGCCGAAGAACGGGTAGAGGATGCCCGTGCCGGCAAAGGCCAGACCCAGCGTGGCGTCGACGCCCGCGTAGCGGGTGAGCACGCCCAGCGCCAGCATCGCGGCGATGGTGATGAGCGAGTAGCGCAGCACCCAGATCGTCTCGAAGTAGGCGGTGACGAGGCGCACCGGCGAGAAGCGCATGATCAGGCCGGAGATGATCGCGGCGAACAGCACGCCCGTGCCGGTGTAGGACATGTAGGTGAAGTTGAAGATCGCGGCCTCGGCCTTGGGCGCGGCCTCCACGGGCGGCACCTTCATGATCATGTTGTGCAGGCCCGGCACCTCGTACTTCCACGAGAAGATCGGGTTCACGATGCCCTTGAACCAGCCGGTGCCCCAGATCGCGACGATGATCGAGAGGATGATCCACGGCACCCAGGCCATGAAGATCTCCTGCGAGGAGGCGGTGCGGCCGCCCAGATGCACCTTGGGCAGGTCACCGGGGACGCCCGCGCCGAGGGAGGCGGGCTTGGGCGCGCCGTAGCCGATCGACGGGTCGTGGCCGCGCAGGGCCGGGGAGGTCCAAACCTGGGCCGGACGCCAGACCTTGAGGAAGGCGACGAGGGCGGCCATCGAGACCAGCGAGGCACCGATGTCGACGATCCAGGGGTTGATGTAGTTCGAGATCAGGAACTGGGCGAGCGCGAAGGAGACGCCGCAGACCGCGATCGGCGGCCAGATCGCCATCATGCCGCGGAAGCCCGCGAACACCCAGATCAGCCAGAACGGCACGATCACCGAGAAGAACGGCAGCTGCCGGCCGATCATCGCGCCGAGCACGTAGGGGTCGTAGCCCGTCACCGAGGCCAGACCCTGAACCGGGGCGCCGAGCGCACCGTAGGCGACCGGTGCGGTGTTGGCGATGAGCGAGAGGCCCGACGCGGCCAGCGGCGAGAAGCCCAACCCGATCAGGATGGCGCCCGTGACGGCCACCGGCGTGCCGAAGCCGCCCGCGCCCTCGAAGAAGGCACCGAAGGCGAAGGCCACCAGCAGGAGCTGGATGCGCCGGTCCTCGGTGATGCCGGCCACCGATTGCTGGAGGACGGCGAACCAGCCCTTCTCCACCGTCAGGCGGTAGAGGAAGATGACGTTGAGGATGATCCAGCCGATCGGGAACATGCCCGTGACGACGCCGAGGATCGTGGCGCGGACGGCGAGATCCGTCGGCATGCCGAAGGCGACCACCGCCACGAGGAAGGCGACGACGAGGGCGAGAACAGCGGCGATGTGGACCTTGATCTTGCCGCTGGCGATCATGCCGAGCAGGGCGATGACCGGCAGCGACGCGACGAAGGTCGAGAGCCACTGGCTCCCGAATGGATCGTAGACCTGATTCCAGGGTGTCACGGGCGGCGCCCTCCTCCGATGCCCGGATCTTGTGCCGGGCCTAGCCTTGGGTGCTAGCAGAGCCGTTAATCCCGCTCAACGCACGTAATCATGTATCCAGGGCAAGTGTCGTGGATCTGCATCAGGTTAGCCCCCGCCAGGCCCGCCGCGGCGGTCAAGGGCACGCATTTTACCTGCCTTAATCGGGCGCGGCCCGGAACAGGGAGGGCGCCCCACGGTTCCCCCGCCACGACTTCAGAGGCCAGGGAGCCTTCCCCATGTTCATGCGCGTCGACAAGCTGCAGGCCGAGTTGCCCGCACCCAAGCGTCGGGATCCGAACGCGGCGGCTGCGCTGCAGGAACTGCTCGGCGGCAAATACGGCGAGATGTCCACGCTCGGGAACTACATGTTCCAGAGCTTCAACTTCCGCAGCAAGGACAAGCTCAAGCCGTTCTACAGCCTGGTGTCGAGCATCACGGCGGAGGAACTCGGCCACGTGGAGCTGGTGAGCAATGGCGTCGCCATGCTCAACAACGGCCCCGACAACGATGGCGACAAGACGGATGGAGGCGACATCTCCGGTGCGCCCTTCGAGGACATGAAGGACATCCGGCTCGCGGCGGCCTTCTTGTCGAACGGCGGCGGCGCCGCGCCGATCAACAGCAACGGTGCCTCCTGGAACAACGACTTCATCACCTCGACGGGCAACGTCGTCGTCGACCTGTTGCACAACTTTCACCTCGAATGCGGCGCGCGGCTGCACAAGCTGCGGGTCTACGAGACCCTTTCGGACCCCACGGGCCGCGAGGTCTGCGGCTACCTGCTCGTGCGCGGCTCGGTCCACGCCCACGCCTACGCGCTGGCGCTCAAGCAGATCACCGGCGTCGAGATCGAGAAATTCCTGCCGACGCCCAACATCGTCCTCGACAAGATCCCGGAATGCCAGAAATACCTCCAAGAGGGCTCTCACCGCCGACTCTATACTTGGAGCCCGAACGACTACAAGGACATCGCCGGCCTCTGGGGCAACGGCGAGCAGGCGCTGCCGGGCGACCCGCCGGGCGAACTCGAGGTCGTCGACGGCATGCCGGATGGCGGCAAGATCCACCAGCTCACCGGCGTCCCCTCCGCCTTCTCGCCGGACTACGCGCCGGAGGAGATGTTCGAGATCGCCCAGAAGCTGACGAAGAAGGCCCGCTGAGGCCATGCGGCGCGGGGCGTGATTTGCATTCACGCCCCGCGCCGTCATCCGAGAGAACGCATTCTATCCCGCGAGATCGACCGGGAAATCACAGCCCCTTACGCGCCGCCCGCCACAGACGCCACAGGCGGCGCCAGCGCGGGATCTCGATCAGGCTGTTGAGCGGGTCGTAGCCGGGTCGCTCCATGACCGCGAGATAGGGCTCGACCAGCGCCACCGGCAGGAAGGCGGGCCGGGCCGCGGGCGCGATGGTGGCGCGCGCCGCCTCGTAAGCCTCCAGGTGCCGCCGCGCGAGCGCCCGCAGCTCGGCGCAGGCGCGCACGAGGCCGGGGCCGCCGCGGCCCGAGACGATGTCCTCGCGGGTGACGCCGTTCTGGCGCAGCAGGTCGCCGGGCAGGTAGACCTGTCCCTGCCGGGCGTGCCAGGGCAGCGCCCGCAGGAGCCCGGTGATGCCGTAGGCCACGCCCGCATGGCCGGCCGCCGCCGCCCCGCCGGGCTCGGCCCCGTCGGCGAGCACCAGCCCGGACAGGCGGATCAGCGCCGAGGCCGTCTCGCCGCAATAGCCCTCCAAGTCGTTCACCCGGGGCATCGGGTCGTCGTAGAGGTCGAAGACGCGGGCGTCGATCAGGTCCACGAAGGGCTGGCGCCCGAGGCGGCGCCCGACGATCGCGTTCTCCAGGGCCGCCGCGACCGGATTGGCCCGGACGTCGCCGCGCGCCTCGCCCTGGAGTGCGTCGCGCCACCATTGCAGGCGGATCTCCCCCGCCATCGGGTTCGAGGCCGCCCCGCGGACCCGGGCGACCGTGAGGCTGAAAGCCGAGAGCGCGTAGAGATGCGGGCGGAAGGCGGCGGGCGCGAAGAGCGTGGCGAAGTAGCGGTCCGGATCGCCCTCGCGCACCAGCTCCTCGCAGTGCCGGAACGCGAAGGCCAAGCCGGCGCTGCCGGCCTCGGGGCTGCTCGTCTCGGTTCGGGTCTCGGGGCGCGTCATGGAGCGGGGCTCATGCGGCGGTGAGGAGGATCAGGCGACGGCGATCAGCGCGGCCGCGACCTTGCGGTTCTCGGCCATGAGGATGTTGTAGGTGCGCGCCGCCGCTCCCGTCTGCATGGCATCGACGCCGATGCCCGCGGCCTTGAGGCGCTGGCGCAGCGGATCGGGCAGGAAGACGATGTCGGCGCCGGTACCGATAAGAAGCAGCTCGATGCCCTCGGCCTCCGCCAGCACCGGGGCGAGGCTGCGCGCGTCGATGGCGGCGGGCGCATCCACCTCCCAGGCGCGGATTCCGGAGGGCAGGAGCAGGATCGAGCCGCGATGGGACATCTGCCCGAAGCGGAAGCCGCCATTGCCGTAGGCGTCGATGCCGTGACGGCCGGGCAGGAAGCCGTCGTGGATCTGGCCGGGATGACGCGCTTCGCTCACGCCGCGTCCTACTCGGCCGCCTGAGGCAGGCCGGCCTCGCGCTGCGACGATTTCGCACCCGACAGGCGCAGGCCGATATAGATCAGCGACGGCGTCGAGACGAAGATGGCCGAGTAGGTGCAGATCACCACGCCCGCGAGCATCACCACGGCGAAGCCCTTGATCGCCTCGCCGCCGAACAGCACCAGCGCCACGAGCGACAGGGTCGTCGAGAGCGAGGTCATCACCGTGCGCGACATGGTGGAGTTGATCGAGAGGTTCAGGAGCTCGACCACGGGGATCGTCTTGTAGCGGCGCATCAGCTCGCGGGTCCGGTCGAACACCACCACCGTCTCGTTGAGCGAGTAGCCGACGATGGTCAGGATCGCGGCGATCGAGGTCATGTTGAACTCGATGCGGGAGACGATGAAGACGCCGACGGTGAGAACGATGTCGTGCAGGGTACCGACGATGGCACCGAGCGCCAGCTCCCGCTCGAAGCGGAACCAGAGGTAGAGCAGCACCGCCAGCACCGAGAGCACGACGCCGACCGTGCCGGACTGCACCAGCTCGCCCGAGACGCGCGGACCCACGGTCTCGGTGCGGCGGAAGTCGTACCCGGCGTCGAAGGCGGCATGCGCCTTCTGCATCACCGCGGTCTGGCCCTGCTCGCCGGCCTGGAGCGGGAAGCGCACCAGCACCTGCCCCTCGCCGCCGAGTTCCTGCACCTCGGTCTCGCCGAAGCCGAAGCCGTTGGCGGTGTGGCGGATCTCCGCGACATCCGCCGTCCTGCCGGCCTTGGCCTGCAGCTCGACCAGGGTGCCGCCCTTGAAGTCGATGCCGTAATTCAGGCCGACCGTGAGGAACAGCACCACGGTCGCCACCGACACGAGCGCCGAGAGCGGGAAGGTGAAGCGCCGGAACCGCATGAAGTCGAAATGCGATTCGTCGGGCCAGAGGCGAAGGAGGCGCATGGTCGGTCTCGAAGCGTGGGAAGCGCCGGGCGCCCCCCTGAGAGTAGCATGGCGCGGCCGGGGGGCCGGCGCCGGAGGGGAGCGCGGTCAGCGCGCTCCTCAGAACGGCAGGGCCTTGGGCCGGAACACGTTGTACCACACTGCGATCATCATGCGCGTCAGCGTCACCGCCGTGATGACCGTGGTGAGGATGCCGAGGATGAACACCACGGCAAAGCCCTTCACCGGGCCGGAGCCCATGAAGAACAGGAGCAGCGCGGCGATCGCCATGGTCGAGTTCGAATCGATGATGGTGGCGAAGGCTCGGTCGAAGCCCGCCTGGAGCGCCGAGACCAGGGAGCGACCGGAGCGGGCCTCCTCGCGCATGCGCTCGTAGATCAGCACGTTGGAATCGACCGCGGTGCCGATGGTGAGCACGATGCCGGCGATGCCCGGCAGCGTCATGGTCGCCTCCAGCACCGACATCAGGCCGAGGATCAGGCCGACATGGACGATGAGCGCGATGTTGGCGATGAAGCCGAACACGCCGTAGGTCGCGAACATGAAGATGATGACGAGCCCGGCCGCCACCAGGGTGGCCTTCTGCCCGGCCTCGATCGAGTCGCGGCCGAGGCCCGGTCCGACCACACGGCGCTCGACCACGGTGAGCTTGGCCGGCAGCGCGCCGGCGCGGAGCAGCACCGAGAGGTCGTTGGCGTCCTTGACGGTGAAGTTGCCGGTGATCTGGCCCGAGCCGCCGGTGATCGCCGAGCGGATCACGGGGGCGGACTGGATCACGCCGTCGAGCACGATCGCCATGCGCCGGCCGACATTCTCGGAGGTCGCCTGACCGAAGCGCTGGGCCCCGCGCAGGTTGAACTTGAAGCTCACCATCGGCTCGTGGGTCTGCGGGTCGAAGGCGGGCTGCGCGTCGGTGAGGTCGCTGCCATCGGCCATGACGCGACGCTCGACCGGCACCTTGGCTCCGCCCTCGTCCTTCGAGGGCAGCATGTCGACGTCACCCGAGGGCGAATCGGCCAGCATGCGGAATTCGAGCTTGGCGGTCTTGCCGAGCTGGTCCTCCAGCTCCTGCGGGTTCTGCAGGCCCGGCACCTGCACCAGGATGCGGTCGGCGCCCTGCTGCTGGATCGACGGCTCCTTGGTGCCGCCGAAATCGATGCGCTTGCGCACGACCTCGATCGCCTGGCTGACCGCGCGGCGGGTGCGGTCGTTGATGCCGGCATCGGTGAGCGTGAGCTGGATCGTGCCGTTCTCGGCCTCGTTGACCGCCAGCGTCTGGCCGCCGCCGGGGCCGGCGAGCGGGTTGTTGATGGGCTGGGCGAGTTCGCGCAGCTTCGGCATCACCTTGGCGCGGGCCGCCGCGTCGGGGATTCGCAGCTCGACGCCGCGGTTGATCACGCGGATGCCGCCCTCCGGCGAGACCGAGGCCTCGCGCAGGATGCGGCGCACGTCGTCGCGCAGGCCGGTGGTCAGCGAGCGGACCAGATCCGGCTGGTCGATCTCCAGCAGGATCTGCGAGCCGCCCTGCAGGTCGAGGCCGAGCACGATCGCCCGCTGCGGGATGATCCAGCTCGGGAACCAGGAGGGCAGCGATTGAATGAAGGCCTTGCGGCTGTCGGCCGGCACGAAGCTCGGCACCGCGAGGCTGAGGCCGATCAGGATGACGGCGAGCGTCGCGACGATCTTGGTTCTCGTGAAACGCAGCATCCGCCCGATTCCGACTTTTTGTCATTGGTGCCGGGCGTCGACGCCCGGCACGCTTACGCCGTCCTTCAGGAGCTCTTGCCCTCAGGAGCTCTTGCCCTCAGGAGGCCTTGACGGGCGCGCCCTTGACGCGGACCTCGGAGATCATCGAGCGGACGACCTTCACGCGCACGTTCGGGGCGATCTCGACTTCGATCTCGGAGCCTTCGTCGGACACCTTGGTGACCCGGCCGATCAGACCTCCGGTGGTCACGATCGTGTCCTCGCGGCGCACGTTCTTGACCATGTTCTGGTGATCCTTGAGCCGGCGCTGCTGCGGGCGCAGGATCAGGAAGTACATGATCACGAAGATCAGGACGAAGGGCACGAATTGCAACGCGACGTCCATGCCGCTTCCGGCACCGGCTCCTTGCGCGAAGGCGGGGGTGATCAACGCGGGTGACTCCTGATCGAGGGCAAGCGGCCCGTGAGGCCCGGCGGCGCCGGAGCCTTACGACGACGGACCTGCCGAGAATGGCTTGCCGAAAAGCGCGCGGACTATAGCGAGGGGCGACTCGAAAGCAACGGCAGGCGGCCGCATCCGGATCGGCGACGGCGAGGTTCCCCTGTCCGGCCTCCTCGGCCTACAAGGCGCCCTCCCCCGAGACCGGACACTCGCCATGGCCTCCGAGCCGACGCCCGCCGATCCCCTCCCCCGCCTTCTCCCGCTCCTGGAGCGGATCGCCGCAGCCCTGGAGCGCGCAGCCCCACCCGCCGTCCCGCGGGTCGATACGGGCGCCGCCGACGCCTTCCTGTGTGGGCCCGAGCGCCGGCTGATTCCGGTGCCGCGGGTCAACCGGGTCGAGATCGGCATCCTCACCGGGATCGACCGCGCCCGCGACACCCTGGTGGAGAACACCGAGCGCTTCGCGAAGGGGTTTCCGGCCAACAACGCCCTGCTCTGGGGCGCGCGCGGCATGGGCAAGTCGTCGCTGGTCAAGGCGGCCCATGCCGAGATCAACGCCCGGCGCTCCGCCGACACGCTGCCGATGAAGCTCGTCGAGATCCACCGGGAGGACATCGAGGCGCTGCCCGAGTTGATGAGCCTGCTGCGCGGCGATCCCCACCGCTGGCTGGTGTTCTGCGACGACCTCTCGTTCGACGCCGACGACACCTCCTACAAGTCGCTCAAGACCGCACTCGACGGCGGCATCGAGGGACGCCCGGAGAACGTCCTGTTCTACGCCACCTCGAACCGGCGCCACCTGCTCGCCCGCGAAATGGTCGAGAACGAGCGCTCCACCGCGATCAATCCCGGCGAGGCGGTGGAGGAGAAGGTCTCGCTCTCCGACCGCTTCGGCCTCTGGCTCGGCTTCCACAAATGCAGCCAGGACGAATATCTGGCGATGATTCGCGCCTATGTGGAGCGCTACCGCCTGACGGTGGAGCCGGACCGGCTGCGGGCCGAGGCGCTCGAATGGGCCACCACCCGCGGCTCGCGCTCGGGACGCACGGCCTTCCAGTTCATCCAGGATCTGGCCGGACGGCTGGGCCAGCGGCTGGAGGGCTAGCCTCGTCCAATCCGCTCGCTCGAACGAAAAGGGCGGCCCCTCGCGGGGCCGCCCTTCGTCCGTCGATGCGTTGAGAAATCAGTTGCCGGCGAGATGCGGCATCGGATCGACCGGGGTCGCGCCCTTGCGGATCTCGAAGTGGAGCTGCGGCGAGGTGACGTTGCCGGTGGCGCCGGACTTGGCGATCGTCTGGCCGCGCTTGACCTTCTCGCCGGGGCGCACGTCCAGCTCGCCGTTATGGGCGTAGGCCGAGACGTAGCCGTTGTTGTGCCGCACCAGAACCAGCTTGCCGTAGCCCTTCACGTCCGAGCCCGCATAGGCCACGGTGCCGTCCTCGGCCGCCTTGACCGGCGTGCCCTCGGGCACGGCGATGTTGATGCCCTCGTTGCCGCTCGAGCCGTAGGCGTTGATGATCCGGCCCTTGGCCGGCCAGCGGAAGGATTCCGCCGCCTGCTGGGCGGGCGGGGCCGCCGCCGGGATCGGAGCGGAGGCGTCGGCGCTCGCCACCTTCACCGGGGCGGACTCCTTCACCGGAGCCTTCGCCGTCTCTTTGGCGGCTTCCTTGGCGGCGGCCTTCGCCGCAGCCTCGGCGGCGCGCGCCTCCGCGACCTTCTTGGCGGCGTCCGCCTTGGCCTGCTTGGCCTCGGCCTCGGCCTTGCGGGCCGCCTCCGCCTTCGCGGCTTCCTTGGCGGCCTCCTTCGGATCCGGCTTGGCCTCGACCTTGGCGACCTTCTCGGGGGCCTTCTGGCCCGGGCGCGCATGCGCCTTGGCATCCGCCGCCTTCTTGGCCTCAGCGGCTTTGGCGTCGGCGAGCTTCCTGGCCTGGGCGGCCTTCTCGGACGCCTTGGCTTCGGCCGCCTTGGCCTCGGCGATCTTGGCGGCGGCGGCCTGACGCTCGGCCTCGCGGCGGGCCTCCGTGGCCTTCGCGGCCGCGGCCTCGGCGGCGCGCTTCTCCGCAGCCCTCTCGGCAGCCTTGTCGACGGGCTTGCCGAACTGGAGCTTGGGCTGCGGCACGGGGGCCGAGGCGCGCGGCGTCATCGCGCGGCCGGAATCCGGGTTCAGGCCCGACACGTTGCCGCCGAACGACTCGGCAGTGGCCACGCGGGTCGCGGTCGGGGCCGGAGCCGGGCCGATCGCCGTGGGACGCGGCGCGGCGGGGCGCGGCGACATCGACGCGCCGGGGGCCGGCAGCGCCTCGGACTGGACCCGCGGCGTGCGGATCGCCGGGGCCGGTGCCATCTCCGGCTCGCCGCCCTCCGGCAGGCTGCCGGTGGCGGAGGGCTCACCCGTCAGCGACGCGAACGGGTTGGAGAAAGGATCGCCGAGGCGCGACGCGTCCGACGAGCAGGCGGCGGTCCCGCCGCCGATCATTCCGATGAGGGCGAAGCGCGACAGCGTCCTCAAGCCCAGAACCGTCCCCCGAACCCGCATCGACGCACCCGTTTGACCTGACGCAACCTGATGCCGCATTCAAACGGGATTCAGGTTAAGCATCCGTTCCCGAGATGCGCGCAGCGTTCAGTTTCACGCCGGGACCGCGAGGGTTGGGACGCCCCGGACACGGGCGGAGCACCGGTTCGAGGGCCGCTTCAGGCGGTGCGCGAGGGGGCGAGCGCCCGCCCCGGCGTCAGCGGTCCGAGCCGCAGCACCACCCCTTCCGTGCGCGCGAAGGCGGCCGCGCCATCGCGGGCCAGCGTCAGGAGCCGGCTCGCCCGCCCCGTCCACAGTCCCGCCACCAGCCGCCCGCCGGATGCGAGCGCGGCGGGCAGGTGCGGCGGCAGCGCCTCCAGGCTGCCGTTGATCAGGATGCGATCGAAGGTCTCCCCGCGAACCGCCTCCTGCGCGAGGCCGTCGGCCACCTCGACGGTGGCGTCGTTCAGGTCGCGCCCGAGATTCTGGCGGGCGGCGCGGGCCAGCCCGTCGTAGCGCTCCACGCTCCGCACGTGGACGGCCCCGAGCCGCACCAGCAGGGCGGTGACGTAGCCCGTGCCGGTGCCGACCTCCAAGACCCGCGCGCCGGGCCGCACATCGAGGGCGCCGAGCATCGCCGCGACGACGCTGGGCGCGCTCATGGTCTGGCCGCAGGCGAGCGGCAGGGCGATGTCCTGCCGGGCGTAGGCGAGCAGGCCCGGCGGGGCGAAGCGCTCCCGCGGCACCCGCTCCATCGCCCGCAGCACGGCGGTGTCGCGCACGCCCCGCTCGCGCAGGGACAGCACGAAGGCGGCGTTGCCCGTCGCGTGCGCCAGCCCCTCGGCGAGCCCGTCGGATTCGTCGGCCTCAGACGCCATGCGCGCCGCCCGGGCCCGGGCGGGCGCTCACCCCTCGAAGCCCTTGGCGAAGCGGGTCAGTTCCGGCTCGTCGGTGAGGTCGAGCCGCAGCGGCGTCACCGAGATGCGGTTCTCGGCGATGGCCTTGAGATCCGTACCGTTGCCGGGCTCGAAGCGGGCCTTGGCGAAGGCGAGCCAGAAATAGGGGTTGCCGCGCCCGTCGTGGCGGGCGTCGATCTGCAGGAGCGCCTGGTTGCGCTGGCCCTGGGCGGAGACCGCCACGCCCTTCACCTCCCCGGGCTCGCAATCGGGGAAGTTCACGTTGACGAGGATGCCGGGCTCGATCCCGATCTCCAGGATCTTCTGGATCACCCGCGGCCCGTGCTCGGCGGCGCAGGCCCATTTCAGGTTGGCCCGCCCGCCCGCGCCGTAGGCCTGGCTGAGCGCGATCGAGCGCACCCCGAGGATGGTGCCCTCCATCGCCCCGGCGATGGTGCCCGAATAGGTCACGTCCTCGGCCACGTTCTGGCCGCGGTTGACGCCCGACAGCACAAGGTCCGGCCGGTGGTCCTTGAGGATGTGGGCGATCCCCATGATCACGCAATCGGAGGGCGTGCCCTTCACCGCGAAGCGCTTCTCGGAGATCTGCCGAAGGCGCAGGGGATCGTTCAGCGAGAGCGAGTGCGACACGCCCGACTGGTCGGATTCGGGGGCGACCACCCACACGTCGTCGCTGAGCGCGCGGGCGATGCCTTCCAGCGCCTCCAGGCCCGGCGCGTGGATGCCGTCGTCGTTGGTGACCAGGATGCGCATCAGTTCTTCGGTCCCTCGATCCGGGTGAGGCCGCCCATGTAGGGCTGGAGCGCCGACGGGATCGTGACGCTGCCGTCGGGGTTCTGGTAGTTCTCCATCACGGCGATCAGCGCGCGGCCGACCGCGACGCCGGAGCCGTTCAGGGTATGGACGAAGTTGACCGCCCTGCCCTCCTTGGCCCGGTAGCGCGCGTTCATCCGCCGCGCCTGGAAATCGCCGCAGACCGAGCAGGAGGAGATCTCGCGATAGGTCTTCTGGCCCGGCACCCAGACCTCGATGTCGTAGGTCTTTTGGGAGGCAAAGCCCATGTCGCCGGTGCAGAGCGTCATCACCCGGTAGGTCAGGTCGAGCTTCTTCAGCACCGCCTCGGCGCAGGCGAGCATCCGCTCGTGCTCCTCCGCCGATTTTTCGGGCGCGGTGATCGAGACCAGCTCGACCTTGTTGAATTGGTGCTGGCGCAGCATGCCGCGGGTGTCGCGCCCGGCCGCCCCAGCCTCGGCGCGGAAGCAGGGGGTGAGCGCGGTGAAGCGCAGGGGGAGCTCGTCCTCGGCCAGGATGCTTTCGCGCACGAGGTTGGTGAGGGGGACCTCCGCCGTGGGGATGAGCCAGAAGCCGTCACCCGCCGCGAACTGGTCGTCGCGGAACTTCGGCAGCTGCGCCGTGCCGAACATCGCCTCGTCGCGCACGAGGATCGGGGGCACCACCTCGGTGTAGCCGTGCTCGCCCGTGTGCAGATCGAGCATGAACTGGCCGAGCGCTCGCTCCAGCCGGGCGAGCTGGCCCTTGAGCACCACGAAGCGCGAGCCGGAGAGCTTGGCCGCCGCCTCGAAATCCATCAGCCCGGTGGCCTCGCCGAGTTCGAAATGCTGGCGGCCCTCCGCCAAGCGCTCGCGCGAGGAGTCGAAGCGTCGATACTCGACATTGCCGTGCTCGTCGGCGCCGGGGGGCACGTCGTCCTTCGGCCGGTTCGGGATCGCGGCGAGGCGTTCATCGAGAGCTTTCGCCGCCTCGCCCTGCGCGGCTTCGAGGCCTGGCGCCTCCTCCTTTAGGCGGGAGACCTCGGCCATCAGCTCGGCGGCGCGCGCTTCGTCCTTCGCCTTCTTGGCGGCACCGATCTCCTTGGAGAGCGCGTTGCGCCGCTCCTGGGCGCCCTGCGCCGCCGAGACGGCGCCCTTGCGCGCGTCGTCGAGGGCGATCAGCTCGGCGCTGAGCGGCGCGAGGCCGCGGCGCTCCAGATCGCGGTCGAAGGCCTCCGGGTTCTCGCGGATGGCGCGGATGTCGTGCATTTCGGGGCTCGTGAGGTCTCAGGCGCGCGAGGGACCCGCTTTGCCGCATCGCCCCCGGCATCACAAGAGCGGGGCGCCGGCACCCGGGATCGCGCCCCGCGGCGCGGGTTTCTCCGCGTGCGCGGCCCCGATCCGCCGCTCGCCCGCCTCCCCTGCGCTCGCCCCCTCGGTCGAGGCAAGAATTCCTGCAAAAATGCTCGGGATAATCCGGCAATATCCCGAGCGGCCTCTCCCACCCGCCGGCTTGCACAGAAACCGCGTCGGCACCATATCTCTGAAAGACCAGCACTTTTTCACGCGCAATGCCCGCTCCTGCAACCGGGCGTCGCCGGCTTAGGCCTCCTTCAAGCCGAACTATGAGAAATATAAGTGTAGGGTCCGCTTGAATTGCGCCCAACGGATTGTCTATATCAAGGGCGTCGAACACGAGGGACCCGCGACCGAGCGGCCACCATCTCAGTTCGAGGTTGGGCCGGTCGAGACATCGACCTTCGTATTCAAATCACTATCAGGAGACACGCCATGAAGTGGTCTGCCCCCGTCGTTGCCGAGATCTGCGTCGGCATGGAAGTCACCTCCTACGAGTCCGCCGAGATCGACACCTTCAACTAAGAAGGCTGTCGCCGGCCCTGCCGGCTCGGTTTCATTCAACGTCCTACCAGGAGAAACGTCATGAAGTGGTCCGCCCCCGTCGTTGCCGAGATCTGCGTCGGCATGGAAGTCACCTCCTACGAGTCCGCCGAGATCGACACCTTCAACTAAGAAGGTTGTCGCCGGGCTGACCCGGTGATCCAAGGGGCGTCGTCCGAAAGGGCGGCGCCCTTTTTCGTTCGGGTAGGCAGCAAAAAAGCGGAAAGGCCGGAGGGTTCGCGTGAACCCTCCGGCCTTTCCGCTTTCCGATGATCGTCCGCGATCAGAGCCGGTAGCGGATCTGGTCGGTCCAGAAGCGCTCCAGGCGGGCGAGCGCTTGGTTGAGGCGGCCGAAATCGTCCTCGGAGATGCCGCCGATCGGCTGGATCGTGCGGGCATGCTTGTCGTAGAGGCCCTGGATCAGGTCGTGGATCTCGCGGCCCTTGGGCGTCAGGCTGATGCGCACGGAGCGCCGGTCCGTCTTGGAGCGGGCATGGTGAAGGAAGCCGGCCTCGACGAGCTTCTTGACGTTGTAGGACACGTTCGAGCCGAGATAGTAGCCCTTCGAGCGCAGCTCGCTGGCGGTCAGTTCCTTGTCGCCGATGTTGTAGAGCAGCAGGGCCTGGACGCTGTTGACGTCCTCGCGGCCGCGCCGGTCGAACTCGTCCTTGATCACGTCGAGCAGGCGGCGGTGCAGACGCTCCACGAGGTGCAGCGCCTCGAGGTAGGAGCCGGCGGCGCCCTGGGCCTCGGGGGCGGTCTCGGAGGTCTTGAGGGCGGTGTTGGCGGCCTTCGTGCTCATCGTCGTGCCTTCCTGTCGGTTCGCGCCGGCTCTTGCTGGCCGGCATCGCTTATGGGTCGAACCTAGGCGGCACCGATGAAAGCGAGTTTAAGCGACAGGATGAACTTCCGATTTACTTCTGTCGGTAAATGCAAAATGAAACGATGATATTGACCACTCGTTCAGCCTACATCGCGCGCCGCCAGCCAGGATAACACGAAGTAAACGGCGACAATGCTTGCCTGCACTGCGATGACGGGTGCCGACATCGGCAGGAGCTGCGGCGTCAGCACCGCCAGCGTCAGGGCCGAGGTTGCGGCGAGCAGCCAGACCACCCCGCCCCAGGCGCTCGTCAGCCACAGGCCGACCGCCGCCACGAAGTCGATCACCGCGAAGTAGACGATGGTCGATTGCCGCCCCAGCGCGAGCTCGGCGAACGGGGTCCGGCCGGGGATCAGGTCGAGGATCTCGCCCCAGGTCGCGAGGCCCTTGGCGAGCCAGACCAGCGCGCTCACGCGCATGAACCAGACCAGCACCACGTCCCAGCGGGTCTGCTGCTTGGGCGAGACGCCCTCGATCCGGTCGCTCGCCGCGGCGCTCGGGCGTCCGCGCCCGTCGCGGGTGGTCCCGACCTTGGCGAGGGCCCTCACGGCCGGGCTCCTTCGTCGGGACCTTGGCTGCCGTCGAACAAGGATTCGGCACCGTCGAGGGAAGCGAGCACCGCCTCGATCGCCCCGGCATCGACGCCCTCCAGGCTGTCGGGCCGCCAGCGGGGCGCGTTGTCCTTGTCGACGATCACCGCCCGCACGCCCTCGTAGAAGTCGTGTTCCTCCATCAGCCGCTCGGCCAGCCGGTACTCGGCGAGCATGGCCTGGGCAAAGCTGAGATCGCCGCCGCGGCGCATCAGGGCGTGGGCGATGACGAGGCTGGTGGGAGAGCGGCCGCGCATCGTGGCGGCGGCCGCTTCGGCGAAGGCGGAGCCTTCCCGCGCCGCCGCGTCGAGCCGCGCCAGGATCTCCGCCACGCTGTCGCCCGAGAAGCAGGCGTCGATCAGCGCCCGCTCCGCGACCAGCGGGCCGGTTTCGGGCTGCGGCGCGTCCAGGCCTTCGAGGGCGCGCGCGATGTCCGCGCCGGCCGCGAGCCGGTCGATGATGGTTTCGAAATCGGCAGCCCGGGCCGTGTGCGTCGCCAGCCCCACCGCCCGCGCGTCGCCCGCGCCGATCCGGCTCCCCGTCAGGGCGAGGTAGCGGCCGATGCAGCCGGGCAGGCGCGGCAGGGCGTAGGTCGTGCCGACATCGGGGAAGAAGCCGATGCCGGTCTCGGGCATGGCGAAGCTGTAGCTCTCGGCCGCCACCCGCACGTCACCGTGCAGCGAGATGCCGACGCCGCCGCCCATCACGATGCCCTCGATCAGCGCGATATAGGGCTTCGGAAAGGTCTTCACGGCCGCGTCGAGGCAGTATTCTCCGCGCCAGAACGCCATCACCTCGGCGTCGCGCCCGGCCTTGCCCAGGGCGTAGATCTGCCGGATGTCGCCGCCCGCGCAGAAGGCGCGCCCGCCCGAGCCGCGCACCACGACCCGCGTGACCCGCGCATCCGCCGCCCAGGCCCGCAGCCGGGCATGCATCGCCTGCACCATCGGCAGGGTCAGGGCGTTGAGCGCCCGCGGCCGCCTCAGGGTGATCACCCCGGCCTCCCCGCGGATCTCGAAGCCGATCTCGGACTCCGCCGATTCCTCCTGCAGCTCCTCTCGCCCGGCCGCCTGCCCGTCCGCCATTCCGCGCTCCACCGCCCGCGCTCCCTCCACCGTGCCGTCACGCCCCGAGCGATGCCCGCCGCGTGGCGGCACGGGCTCGGCGCGGGGCCTGTCTCGCGGCCCCTTAGACGGACTCCCGCGCGGGGCGTCAACGCGGCGGGTTCGGTCTCCCTCGAGAGCAACCGCGCGACACCGTGGGAGCGGCTTCGCGGCGCGAGGCGGGGGGTTTCGGGGCGAACGTATCGTCGAGGTCGTGGCCGATCTCGGCTGCCGCCTCGGCCTGGCCACCGTGGCTGAGGGCGTCGAGGCCGCGTCGCATCTGGCCCTCGTCACCGCCGAGGGCCGCACCGAGGTGCAGGGTGACCGGCGCGGGCGCCCCACGCGCGCGATGCCGCCGCGATCACACGGCTCGCGGCCCGCGCGAACGAAGCATCGGGCGAGAAGCGGGACGAGCACGGCGGCGCGGCGGACCGAAGCGATCGCCCTCCGATACTGATTTCGCCGCGGGTTCTCCCCACCCTGCATTTGTTGTTGAGGCATCACCGGCTCCGTTGCGAGGGTGGCGTTCGGGGAAAGCCCGCGCGATCCGGACCGGGATTGCCGGGGCGTCCCTCGCGCCGGGGCGGAAAGGGGCCGGACATTGCCTCGCTACTTCTTCGACATCGCCGACGAGGCCGTCGTGATCGACGCGAGCGGCCGGGAACTGGCCGACCCGACCGCCGCGCGGGCCGAGGCGCTGGCGCGGGCGGCGGATTATGCCGCCGACCCGGTGAAGCTCGGCGGGTCCGGCATCCTCGTGGTAACCGTGCGCGAGGCGCCCGACACGGTGCTGATGCGCCTGCGCCTCGTCTGTCAGGTCGAGGATCTGACCGGCTGACGGCGGTTGCGGTGCCGGGGAGGCTGCCCTGCGGCGACGGCGCCTTTCGGGCGCGAAAGCGGATGTGGTAGGGCGCTTACCGCTGCTGCCCGCGCGCGCCGCTCTCCGCGAACCGGATGCGGGCGGGACGCGCCGTCCGGAGTCCGCGCGCGACGAACCGCCGTCGCATGAAGGCTCCGAAGTCCTTGTTGTGCAAGTCCTTGTTGTGACGGACCCTCCCCCGCGGCCGGAACGGCGTCCGGTCCGCCTCGGAAGCGTTCGAGAAGCGACCGGAGTCCCAGGACCATGTCAGACGCAACGCCGCGCCCGCTCGCCATCGAGACCGCGCGCGAGGCCGCCCCCGGCGCCGGGCCGCTGAGCCTCACCCAGCGCCCGCGCCGCAACCGCAAGGCGGAGTGGTCGCGCCGCCTCGTGCGCGAGCATACGCTCACCGTCGACGACCTGATCTGGCCGCTCTTCGTGATCGAGGGCGAGCGGCGACGCGAGCCGATCGCCTCCATGCCCGGCGTCGAGCGCCTCAGCGTCGACGAGATCGTGCGCGAGGCCGAGCGCGCGGCCCGGCTCGGCATCCCGGCGATCTCGTTCTTCCCCTACACCGAGCCGGGTCTGCGGGACCCGACGGGCTCCGAGGCTCTGAACCGCGAAAACCTCGTCTGCCGGGCGGTGCGGGCGGTGAAGCGGGCGGTGCCGGAGATCGGTGTGATGACCGACGTGGCGCTCGATCCCTATACCAGCCACGGCCATGACGGGCTGATCGAGGACGGCGCCATCCTCAACGACGAGACCGTGGCGGTGCTGGTCGAGCAGAGCCTGATCCAGGCCGAGGCCGGCACCGACATCATCGCCCCCTCGGACATGATGGACGGGCGCGTCGGCGCGATCCGCACCGGCCTCGACCGGGCCGGCTTTCGCGACGTGCAGATCATGGCCTACGCCGCGAAATACGCCAGCGCCTTCTACGGTCCGTTCCGCGACGCCATCGGCACCAGCGCGGCGCTGGTGGGCGACAAGCGCACCTACCAGATGGACCCCGGCAACGCGGCGGAGGCCTTGCGCGAGGTCGCGCTGGATCTCGCCGAGGGCGCCGACTCGGTGATGGTCAAGCCGGGCCTGCCCTATCTCGACATCATCACCCGGGTGAAGACCGCGTTCGCGGTGCCGACCTTCGCCTACCAGGTGTCGGGCGAGTACGCGATGATCGAGGCCGCCGCCCGCAACGGCTGGCTCGACGGCGAGCGTGCCATGACCGAGAGCCTGCTCGCCTTCAAGCGGGCGGGCGCCGACGGCGTGCTGACCTACTACGCCCCCCGCGTCGCCGAGCGCCTGCGCGGCGGCGCCTGATCGGGACGCGGCCGGAATGCGCCGGAAGGGCCGGGGTGCGGCGCTGGCCGGCGCCCTCGCCGTCTGGCTCGTCGGCGGCGCGGCCTGCGACAGCGCCCTCGACGCACGCCGCGCCGCGCTCTGCCGCCGGGCCGTGCCGGCGCTGGCCCCGCCCGGGGCAGACATCACCCTCCTGCGGGTCGGCCCCGGCGCGAGCCGCGGCAGTGTGCGCGTCGATTACCGCCTCGCAGGCGCCGGCGGGCCCCCCCTGAAGGGCGAGGCCGCCCGCCCCCGCCACCTCGTTTGCGGCTTCGGCCCGGGCGACGACCTCACCGCGGTCACGACCGAGCGGGGACCGGTCAACGGCGCCTCCCTCTACCTGCTCAAGCGCTACTATCTGGCGAGCCCCGAGGCCGAGGCGGCCGATCCCGGCGGCGGAGGCTGAGAAGCTCCGCTTCCCCCGCATGCCCTCCTCCCGGCATCCCTCTCAATATCCCTCTTGGCAGCGCAGCCCGGTCTTCCCACCTGAACCGGGTTGCACGCAGCGGTCGAGGGAGCGCCGGACATGACAGATTTCCAGCCCGGCTATCAGCCCGGTTACAGCGACCCGACCGGAATGCCGGGCCAGGGCGGCTTTCCCGTGCCCTACGTCCGGGCGAGCCTGGGCGGGCGCACGGTCGCCTACCTGCTCGATCTGGCCTTCATTTTCGCGTTCACGGCGGTGCTCGCCACCGCGATCGCGATTCTGGGCGTTCTCACCTTCGGCTTCGCCTGGATGCTGTTCCCGATCCTCGGCATCAGCGGCATCCTCTACAGCGCGATCACCGTGGGCGGCCACAAGCAGAGCACGCTGGGCATGCGCATGATGGGCCTGCGCGTGGTGGCGCCCGAGAGCGGCCGCCCGGTCGACATGCTCACGGCGGCGATCCACGCCCTGCTGTTCTACGTGGCGATCTCGACCTTCCTGCTCTGGTGCCTCGACATCGTGTTCGGCCTCGTCCGCCCCGACCGGCGCCTCGGCCACGATCTGCTGCTCGGTCTCGCCGTCGTGCGGATCTGACCGGCGCGCGACTACGCCGTTTGGGCGATCCCGCGGCGGCGGAAAGCCGCCGCCGACACCCATCAATCCAGTTGAGCGCCGCCGCGATCCCGCTACACTGACACCTCGGCGGTGCAGTTCTTTCGCTGCCGCCGGCCCCGAGGGCGAGCCTTCCGAGCGTGACGAGCCATCCGCGCGACACCCCGCAATTCTACCTCACGGCGCCCTCCCCCTGCCCCTACCTGCCGGGCCAGGAGGAGCGGAAGGTGTTCACCCACCTCGTCGGGCGCCGCGCGCGCGATCTCAACGAGATCCTGACCCAGGGCGGCTTTCGCCGCTCGCAGACCATCGCCTACAGGCCGGCCTGCGAAACCTGCCGTGCCTGCGTCTCGGTGCGGGTCGTGGTCGAGGATTTCGCCATCACCGGCAGCCAGCGCCGCATCCTCCAGCGCAATGCCGGGCTGATCGGCACGCCCGAGCCCAACCGCCCGGCTTCCGAGCAATACGCGCTGTTCCGCCGCTACCTCGACGCCCGACACGGCGATGGCGGCATGGTCGACATGACCGTGCTCGACTACGCCATGATGATCGAGGACAGCCACGTCGACACGCATCTCGTGGTCTATCGCGAGCGCGGCCCCGACAGCGCGATCCACGGCCGCGGCACCGGCGCGCCCGTTGCCGTCTGCCTCACCGACGTGCTCGCCGACGGCCTGTCGATGGTCTACTCGTTCTACGACCCGGCCCAGGCCAGCCGGTCGCTCGGCACCTACATGATCCTCGACCACATCCAGCGCGCCCGCGCGCTCGGCCTGCCGTATCTCTATCTCGGCTACTGGGTCGATGGCTCCCGCAAGATGGACTACAAGGCCAAGTTCCTGCCCCAGGAGCGGCTGATGCCCCAGGGCTGGATGCGGGTAGAATAGCGCGGCGCTCAGAAAACCTTCGGGCTCCCACCCCTCCACACCTTGAATGGTAACTTTTAAGGTACTGTTCTCGATGGAGATCCGGGAATATGTGGACAGCCGAGGCCACAGCCCTTTCAGCCGCTGGTTCGACGATCTCGACCCACAAGCCGCCGCCAAGGTCACGGTCGCGATGGCGCGCATGGAGGCGGGCAACCTTTTGAACGTGAAAGGGGGCGGAGAAGGTGTGCAGGAGTACCGGATCGCCTGGGGACCCGGCTACCGGCTGTATTTCGGGCGGGACGGGGACACGTTGATCGTTCTGCTCTGTGGCGGCACGAAGCGGCGTCAGTAAGACGACATCGCCGAGGCGCTTGCCCACGGGCGGAGTACAGGCGACGGAAGAAGGAGACCGCGTGATGGCCCTGACCCGCAGCTTCAAGGACACCGTGAAGGCAAGGGCCGAACGCGACCCGGCATTCCGTGACGCTCTGCTCACCGAAGCTGTGGACCAGTTGCTCGCGGGCGACATCGAAACCGGCAAGGCGGTCTTGCGTGACGACATCAATGCCACGATCGGCTTCGAGCGTCTGGCGGAGGAGACGGGTACGTCTTCAAAGAGCCTGATGCGTATGCTCGGTCCGGCCGGGAATCCGACCGCGACCAATCTCTTCAGTGTTCTGAGGACGGTTCAGAAGACGTCAGGCATACAGCTTTCCGTCGCCGTCGGCCGCTGACCGACTCAGGAATCCCTTCGGCCGGCCGCCGCGCTCACTCCTCGGTCCAGCGCACCACCTTGGCCGGGTTTCCCACCACCACAGCCCCCGGCGGCACGTCGCGGGTCACCACTGCGCCCGCACCGATCACCGCCCCGTCGCCGACCTTGATGCCGGGGAGCAGGATCGCGCCGCCGCCGATCCAAACGTCGTCGCCGATGCTGACGGGCCGGGCCGATTCCCAGAACGCGGCCCGCGCGGCGCGGTCGAGGGGATGCTCGGCGGTGTAGATCTGCACGGCCGGGGCGATCTGTGCCCGGTGGCCGATGGTGATCGGGGCGCAGTCGAGGAAGACGCAGTTGAAGTTGCAGAAGAAGTCGTCGCCCACCGAGATGTTGCTGCCGTAGTCGCAGGCAAAGCCCGGGCAGATCGTCGGGTTGCGCCCGGCCGCGCCCAGAAGCGCCCGGACCACCGCCTCGCGGCCCGCCGCATCCTCCGGCTCCATGGCGTTGAGCCGCAGGAGCCGCCGCTTGGCGGCGTTGCGCAGCGCGACCAGTTCCGGATCGTCGCCGCGATAGGGCTTGCCGGCGAGCATCAGCTCGCGCGCGGTCTCGGCCATGGAAGCCTCCCGAGAGATCCGAGAAAATCAGCCGCGGCTGGCGCGGAAGGTGTCGCAGGACTTGGTCTGGCCGCTCTTGTAGCCGGTCATGAACCAGCGCATCCGCTGCTCGGAGGAGCCGTGGGTGAAGGAGTCCGGCACGGCGTAGCCCTGCGATTTCTCCTGCAGCTTGTCGTCGCCGATGGCGCTGGCGGCGTTGAGCGCCTCCTTGATGTCGTTCTGGTCGAGCGCGTTCCACCGGTCGTTCGAGTTCTTGGCCCAGACGCCGGCAAGGCAATCGGCCATCAGCTCCACGCGCACAGAGAGCTGGTTCGCCTCCGTCTTGCTGCTCGCGTTCTGCTGGCGGCTCTGCACCTTGCCGAGGATGCCGAGCACGTCCTGCACGTGGTGGCCGACCTCGTGGGCGATGACGTAGGCGTAGGCGAAATCGCCCTTCACGCCGAACTTCGTCTGCATCTCCTTGAAGAAGCCGAGGTCGATGTAGACCTTCTTGTCGAGCGGGCAGTAGAACGGGCCCATCGCGGCCTGGGCCATGCCGCAGCCTGAGCGGGTGCCGCCCTGGTAGAGCACCATCGTGGTCGGCGTGTATTGCCGCCCGGTCTGGTTCGGCAGAACCTCCTTCCAGACATCCTCGGTGTTGCCGAGGATCTTGGAGGCGAATTGCCCGGCGCGGTCGGTCGGGGCCTCGCCGCGGCGCGCCTGCGTCTCGGGATCGACGCGCTGCTCGCGCTGGCTTCCGCCGCCGGCCATCTGCTGGGCGCCGCCGAGCAGGATCGCCGGGTTGATGCCGGTGACCCAGGAGATCAGCAGCACCACGACGATGGTGCCGATGCCGAGCCCGCCCATGCCGCCGCCGGGGAACCCGCCGCCGCCGCCACCCTCGCCGCGCCGGTCCTCGACGTTGTCAGAAGCGCGAAAATCGTCCCAGCGCATAGAGTCTCCCGACGCCCGCGTCGCATCCGGCCTCATCGCGAGACCGGGCCTGCTTTCTAGAATGGCGAGGCGGAGGCTACGGTTCCGCTTAGGCCGCCCCGGGCCTACTTGGCCAGGGCGCTCCCGTCGAGGGCGCTCTTCAGCATGCGGAAGTCGCGCCAGGCGAGGCGCTTCTGCACCGGCTGGCGCAGCAGGTACGCCGGATGGAGGGTGGCGAGCGCCCGGATCTCGCGGCCGTCGCGCAGGCGATAGGGGTAGAACCGCCCGCGCGCCTTGAGGATGCCGTCCTTGGTGCCGGTGAGCGTCTGCGTCGCGGGCGCGCCAAGGCAGACGAGGATATCGGGGCTCGCGAGTTCGATCTGGCGCTCGACGAAGGGGCGGCAGATCGCGATCTCCTGCGGGGTCGGGTTGCGGTTGCCCGGCGGGCGCCAGGGCACGACGTTGGAGACGTAGGCCATCGTCCGGTCGAGCCCGATCGCCGCCATCATCCGGTCGAGGAGCTGGCCGGAGCTTCCCATGAAGGGTTTGCCGATCCGGTCCTCGTCGGCCCCGGGGGCCTCGCCCACGAACATCACCCGCGCCTGGGGGTTGCCGTCGGCGAAGACGAGGTTCTTGGCCGTGAAGCGCAGCGAGCAGCCCTCGAAGCCGCGCAGCAGCGCCTCCAGCTCCTCGAGCGTGTTCATCTCCGCCGCCCGCGCACGAGCATCGTCGGCCGCCTCGCCGGGCTTGGCGCCCGCCGCGTTGCCGTAGGTGCGCGGCGGCTCGCGCGGCGGCGGATCGCGGCTCGGCAGCTCGCGCCGGAAATCGAGGGGGGCCCCCTCGCCGGAGGGAGCGTCGCGCCGGGCCGAAGGCTCGGAGCGGGCCGAAGGTTCGGAGCGCGGCGGGGGCTCACGGCGCGGGGCCGGCTCCGGGTGGGGCGCCTGTGCCGCCGCCTCGGCCTCGGCGAAGCGGTCGTGGGGCCGCTCGTCGAGGGCTGCGTCGACGCCCGCCTCGACGTGGAAGTCGAGGTAGGAGATCAGGTCGGCCCTGGCGTCGTGTTCCGCGCTTCTCGCAGTCATCGGTTCCATGTGGCGTGTGCGTGCCCTGTGGACAACGCCGGCGACCGTATCGCGGATCGTCGCATGGGCACGCCCGGCGCGGGCCTGCCGCTACCCGAACGGCCTTGCCTTCCTACCTTGGAATCGGTTGAGAGACATCTTGACAATAGATTGGGCCGACGCGGCGTGAGACAGCACCCGAACGATCGGCCGCAGGAGGAGCAAGGATGGCGCTGCCCGAACGCGAAGGCATGGATTTCGATGTGGTGATCGTCGGTGCGGGACCCGCCGGCCTCGCCGCCGCGATCCGCCTCAAGCAGCTTTCCGCGCAGAAGGGCGAGGAGATCTCGGTCGTCGTGGTGGAGAAGGGCGGCGAGGTCGGCGCGCACATCCTCTCCGGCGCGGTGGTCGATCCGCTCGGCCTCGACACCCTGCTGCCCGACTGGCGCGAGGACCCCGACCGGCCGCTCAAGACGGCGGTGGAGCGCGACGAGTTCCTGTTCCTCACGAAGAACAGCGGCGTCACCATGCCGAACGTGTTCTTCCCCAAGCTCCTGTCGAACCACGGCAACTTCGTCGGCTCGCTCTCCAACACCGTGAAGTGGCTCGGCACCAAGGCGGAAGGTCTCGGCGTTGAGATCTATCCCGGCTTTCCGGCAGCGGAAGTGCTCACCGACGAGCGCGGCACGGTGACCGGCATCGCGACGGGTGATCTCGGAATCTCCCGCACCGGCGAGGCGCGGGACGACTTCACCCGCGGCATGGAGCTGCGGGCCAAGTACACGGTCTTCGGCGAGGGCGCCCGCGGCTCGCTCACAAAGGGGCTGATCGAGCGGTTCGGGCTCAACCGCAACAGCGACCACCAGAAATACGGCCTGGGCGTCAAGGAGTTGTGGCAGCTCGCGCCGAACAAGTTCGAGCCGGGGCTGGTGCAGCACACGATGGGCTGGCCGCTGCCCAACAAGGCCGGCGGCGGCTCGTGGCTCTACCATTTCGACGACCATCTGCTCTCGGTCGGCTTCGTCACGCACCTGAACTACGAGAACCCGACGCTGTCGCCGTTCGAGGAGTTCCAGCGCTTCAAGACCCACCCGATGATCGCCGAGACCTTCGAGGGGGCCAAGCGCATCGGCTACGGCGCCCGCGCCATCATGGAGGGCGGCTGGCAGTCGGTGCCCAAGCTCGTCTTCCCCGGCGGCTGCCTCGTCGGCGATTCGGCGGGCTTCGTGAACGTGCCGCGCATCAAGGGCTCGCACAACGCGATCCTTTCGGGAATCCAGGCGGCGGACGCGATCTTCGACGCGCTCGTCCAGGGCCGTCAGGGCGACGAGCTCACCGCCTACGAGGAGGGCTGGCGCGACAGCCCGATCGGGCGCGACCTCAAGCCGGTGCGCAACGTCAAGCCGCTCTGGTCGAAATACGGCACGCTGGTCGGCGTGGGGCTGGGCGGGCTCGACATGTGGATGAATTCGATCGCCGACGCCTCGCTGTTCGGCACGCTGGGCCACGGCAAGCCGGACCATGCCTGCCTCAAGCCCCTGTCGGAGGTGACGCCGATCACCTACCCGAAGCCCGACGGCAAGCTCACCTTCGACCGGCTCTCCTCGGTGTATCTCTCGAACACCAACCACGAGGAGGACCAGCCGCCCCACCTCAAGGTGAAGGACATGGAGCTGCAGAAGCGGTCCGAGCACGACGTCTACGGCGGCCCGTCCAGCCGCTACTGCCCGGCCGGCGTCTACGAGTGGGTGGAGGACGCCGCGGCCAGCGACGGCGTGCGCTTCCAGATCAACGCGCAGAACTGCGTCCACTGCAAGACGTGCGATATCAAGGACCCGAACCAGAACATCAACTGGGTCACTCCGGAGGGGCCGGGCGGGCCGAACTACACCAACCTGTAGGATCGCTCCCCGTCATCGCGAGGCGAAGCCGAAGCGATCCGGAGCACCGACCTGACCGGAACGGTCGCGCCGGCTGGATTGCTTCGCTCCGCTCGCAACGACGCAGGAGAACCTAGCCGCCGTGCAGCTCCCGCCACGCCGGCAGGTCGAGACACGGCAGCCGGGTCGCGGCGTGGACGCCGATGGCGACCGCCCGCGCCAGCGTCTCGGCCGCCGCCGCGCCGAGGCGGGCGAGGTCGCCGACCGGATCGGCGAGCGGCACCGCGCCCGTGGCCACCGCGAACACCACGTCGCCGTCGAGCGGCGTGTGGGCCGGGTGGATCGCCCGGGCGAGGCCGTCCTGCGCGGCGATGGCGAGGCGCTTGGCCTGCGCCTTGGTGAGCGCCGCGTCGGTGGCGACGACCGCCAGCGTGGTGTTGGCGCCGGGCAGGGGTTCGCGCGGCCAGGACAGGGCGTCGTCGGGCACGCGCGGCGGCAGGCCGAGGCCGCCGAACTCGGCCCCCCGCTCGAACGGCGCGGCCCAGAAATGCGGCCCCTGCCCCATCGTGACCCGACCGAAGGCGTTGACCGCCACCAGGGCGCCGACCTGCGCCGGGAGACCCGGCACGAAGCTGGAGGCCGAACCGAGGCCGCCCTTGAGATTGGCGGTGCGCGCGCCGAACCCGGCGCCGACGGAGCCGAGGGCGAAGGCCCCGCCCCGGGCCTCGTCAGCCGCCGCGTAGCCGAGTTCGCGATAGGGCGGAAACCGGCCCCAGTTCTTGTCGCCGCCGTTGAGCAGGTCGAACAGGATGGCGCCCGGCACGATCGGCACGCGCACGCCGCCCACCGCGAAGCCGCGCCCCGCCTCGCGGAGACGGGCGACCACGCCCGCCGCCGCGTCGAGCCCGAAGGCCGAGCCGCCCGAGAGCACGAGGGCATCGACGCTGGGCACGGTGGAGGCCGGATCGAGCAGGTCGGTCTCGCGGGTGCCAGGGCCGCCGCCGCGCACGTCGACGGCGCAGACGAAGGGCGTGTCGAAGACGAGCGCGGTCACGCCGCTGGCGATCCGCGCATCCTCCGCGTGGCCGACGCGCAGGCCGGGGATGTCGGTGATGCGGTTGGTCCGGGTCATCGCCTCTCTCCTGCCGGCGCGCCTGCCAGCGCGGCGCGCCGTCCGCGCTCGTGGCGCAGCGCGTCGGTGGCGTAGAGCACCAGCGCCAGCCAGATCAGGCCGAACAGCACGAGGCGGTCCGGCGTCAGGGTCTCACCGTAGACGAGCGTGCTGAGAACCATGAGGCAGGTGGGCGCGAGGTACTGCATCAGGCCGAGCGTCGCCAGCGTCAGCCGCGTCGCCGCGGCGGCGAACCAGATCAGCGGCAGCGCCGTGGTCACGCCCGTGAGCGCGAGCAGCCCCCAGGTTCGGGCGTCGTCCGGCACCGGCGGCGCGGCGAAGGCGAGGTAGCCCAGGGCGGCGGGCAGGAGCAGGAAGGTCTCCGCGCAGAAGCCGACCGTGCCGTCGACGCCGACGACCTTCCGGATCAGCCCGTAGAGCGCGAAGCTGACCGCGAGCCCCAGCGAGAGCAGCGGCAGGCGCACCGCCATGATCAGCGCGATCACCACGCCGAGGACGACGATGGCGACCGCGACGACCTGGACCCGGCGCAGGCGCTCGCCGAGCACGAGCGCGCCGAGCGCCACCGAGACGAGCGGGTTGATGAAGTAGCCCAGGCTCGCATCGAGCATGTGCCCGCTCGTGACCGCCAGGAGGTAGAGCAGCCAGTTGCAGGCGATCAGAAGCGCCGAGACGACGAGCAGGGCGTGGCGCCGCCGCAGGGGGAAGGGGTTGGCGAGCCTATGGCGCAGGAGCGCGATCAGACCGGTGACGAGCACGGCCGACCAGACGATGCGCTGCGCCAGGATCGTCCCGGGCGGAATGCCGTCGAGCAGGCGGAAATGCACCGGGACGACGAGGCCCCAGCTCAGATAGGCGGCAAGCGCGTAGATCAGGCCCACGATGTCCCGGGTCGGCGGCGTGACGGGACGCCGCTTGTAGCCCGGACCGGGCGTCCGGTCAGCGCTTGCGGGCGGGAGCCGGGAGGGTCTCGCCGCGCATCAGGGCGTTGAGCCGCTCGGTGTCGAAGCCGGTGAGTATGCGGCTCTTGGCGGTGTCGCCCGCATCCGGCCCCTGGGTCACCGTGCCGGTGGTGACGGGATCGGGCCGTTGCGGCGCCGCCCGCACCAGCGCGGGAGCCGGGACGGCGGCCACGGCCGGATGCGTGAGGCGATCCGCGCTCACGAGGACGACGCTGAGAGTTCCGAGGGCCGTGATGGTGCCGAAGACGATGACGCGCAGAATGCTCAAGGCGACGCACTCACAGGAACGCAGATACGCGGAACCGTGACGGAGCGGCTCCGGAAACAGGATGCCCGCCCTCTCGTTAATGAACCGGACGGCCGGGCCCGACGCGGGCCGGCCCACTTCAAGACAACCGGCAAAGGATCTTCGCCATGAACGAACAGGCGACCGCGAGCGACAGTCCCTTCATCCAGGGGCGCAACGCGCGGCTCTACGGCAAGAGCGTCGAGGAATGCCCCTACCCGGAGGGCTCGCAGGACCGCGAGGCCTGGCTCCAGGCCTACGAGGAGGCGGCGGCCGACGATCCGAAGGCCTGACGCGAAGCGCCTTGACGCTGCCGGCCCCGGAGGGCTGAAAGGGCCTCAGCCCGAACGCCCTCTCTTCCCCTCCGAGGCCGATGTCCAAGTCCCCTCCCCGCGACCGCGGCCGCTTCGGCGCCGACACTCGCCTCGTTCTCGCCGGGCGCGATCCGGGCGCCCAGCACGGCTTCGTCAACACGCCGATCTATCGCGGCTCGACGGTCCTCTATCCGACCTACGACGACATCAAGCACCGGCGCGGGCGCTACAATTACGGCACCTCCGGCACCCCGACGATGGACGCGCTCTGCGAGGCCTGGAGCGAGGTCGCCGGGGCGGCCGGCACCGTGCTGGCGCCGTCCGGCCTCTCGGCGCTGACGCTGGCGCTGATGACCTGCGTGAGCGCGGGCGACCACCTCCTCGTCACCGATTCCGCCTACCGCCCGACCCGCATCTTCTGCGACGGGGTGCTGAGGCGCTACGGCGTAGACGTCGAGTATTTCGACCCGGTGATCGGTGCGGGCATCGCCGGGCTGATGCGCGACAACACCCGCGCCGTGCTCGTGGAGGCGCCGGGCTCGCAGACCTTCGAGATGCAGGACGTGCCCGCCATCGCCGAGGCGATGCACGCCCGCGGCGGCACGGTGGTGATGGACAACACCTGGGCCACGCCGCTGCTGTTCCCGCCCCACGAGCGGGGCGTCGACCTCGCGGTCGAGGCCGGCACCAAGTATCTCAGCGGCGGCTCGGACCTGCTGCTCGGCCTCGTCTCGGCCAACGCCGAGCACTACCCGGCGCTCAAGCGCACCTACGAGCACTTCGCCAATTGCCCCGGCCCCGAGGACATTTTCTTAGGACTCCGGGGACTGCGCACCATGGGCCTGCGCCTGCGCGAGCACGGCGCCCGGGGGCTCGCCATGGCCGAGTGGCTCCAGGCCCGCCCCGAGGTGCTGCGGGTGCTGCATCCGGCGCTGCCCGACGATCCCGGCCACGCGATCTGGAAGCGCGACTTCTCCGGCGCCTCGGGCCTGTTCGGCGTGATCCTGAAGCCCGTCTCGGAGGAGGCGCTCGCCGCCTTCCTCGACGGGCTCGAACTGTTCGGGATGGGTTTTTCCTGGGGCGGCTTCGAGAGCCTCGTCATTCCCTTCGACCCGACCGTCTACCGCACCGCCACCCGCTGGCAGCCCGGCGGCCCCGCCCTGCGCTTCCATATCGGCCTGGAGGATCCGGAGGATCTGAAGGCGGATCTGGAGGCCGGCTTCGCGCGCATGGCGGCTTTGGCCTGAGGGGCAAACTCGGTCGGCCTGAGCGTTTGGATGGGTTGGCGAGGGTGGAAACCGGTCATTCCAAGTTGGCCAGCACCAACTGCGATGGTCTCATGACCTTCTCGAATTGAAATGCATCGCCATCGCCAGGGAGGTCGTCTTGCCCTCCCGGCTGGTTTGGATCCGAATGATATTATTAAAGAACTCGATGATTTTGAAGCCACATTTATTGACGTAAAAATGGATGTTCCGCTTCTCAAAATATGGGGTGTGCGTCTGCCAAGTGATTGTTTCGGGAAATCATCGCTCAATGGCACGCCAAGCCTGAAGGCCCAAGCTGCGGCCGTGCTCGGCGACCTTTAGAAAAAACAGGTCGAGCGAGTTGTGATGGGTCTCCTCGTTGATCGTGACGACGGCGCCACCGATTTTCCGCCCGCCGCACAAGATGCGAAGGGCCACAGCACCTGGAGCTTTGACGGCAGCATCCAGCACTTCGTCGGATGGGATCGGCCCATCAGGCAGTTCCCCGAACTCGTCAGCAACCGCCACCGCGAAGGCGTCCTGCAGCTCGGACTTGAACGCTATGATGTCGCTGGGATGCGTTTCGGCGAGGGTGACCGGTTCGTTCGTCATGCGGCGCCTCTGGCCCGCCATTCCAGAGAAAGTGAGGCGGCAGGCGTACGCAACCGGTCGCAAGCCGCCCCTCCTGCGATCAATGTGTGCCGGGCTTTGCCCTCAGGGCGTCACCCACGTCCCCCGCCGGTCCTCTCCCTCCCGCGAAAAAACCGCCCGCCGGTGCCCGCGCCGGTCGAGATAGAGCAGGTCGAGCCGCTCGGCCGTCAGCATGACAGCACAAAAATTCTCGCGGCCGACCCGTGCCTCCGGATCCTCGTCGGGCAGGGCGTAGGCCTCGCCCGCCGGCAAGGCCGTGCCGGGGGCGGGCTGCACCCCGTAGCAGACCCGGCTCATCGCCAGGGCGCTCGCCCAGGCGGCGTCGGCGATTTCATCGTCGACGTGAAGGCTCGCTCTCGCCTCCAGGCGAAGCTGAAGCTTGGTGGCCCGATCGTAGACGTGGAGGGCGGCGCGGCCCGATTGCGCGATCTCCCGGGCCTTGTCCGAGCGCCGGTCGCAGTGGAAGCGCAAGGTCTCTGCCCCGGCATCGTTCGCGCGCAGCACCACCGTGCGCAGGCGTGGGTGCCCCTCCGCGTCGACCGTGGCCAGCGACGGCGTGTGGAAGGCGCTGTGCCGGTTGGCGACGCCCTCCGCGAGGCGCCGCCAGCCTTCCGCGCGAAAGCCGTCGAGGTCGTCGTAGAAGGAAGGCAGCGCGTCCACGCCGGGGCTCCTGCGCGAAGAGGGTTTCGGGCCGAACGGGTCCGGGCCGAAGGCGGCCCTGCGCGAAGCTGGCGCGAGGGTCGGCCCCTGGCAAGGCGCGGACGGCTTGCGAGCCGACCGGCCGCGCCGCGGTTCCGCACGGCCTCGTGATTCCTGCCCCGATTTGGTTGGTTGGGATTGATCTGTCATGGCACGCGCAACGCGTCGATGGCACGGCTTGCCCGCGGCCGCGTTGAACGCTCTCGAACGCTCACCGTCCCGCTTCCATCTTGCCCGCGTCACCCTTGATCCCCTCCCCGATGCCTCCTGCTCGCCAGACCGCCCTGCCCGGCGGGCGGCCCCGTCCGCCCCGGGATGCCGCCGCGTGAGCAGTCTGCCCCCCTTCCTCGACGGCGGCGGCGAGACGGGCGCCCTGATTCGCGCCCACGACTGGGCGGACACGCCGCTCGGCTCCCCGGAGACATGGCCGGTCGCGCTCAAAACCCTGGTCGGCGTGATGCTCGGCTCGCGCCAGCCCATGCTGATCGTCTGGGGCGAGGCCTACGTCACGCTCTACAACGACGGCTACGCTCCGATGTGCGGCGGCCGCCATCCCTGGGCGCTCGGCCGCAGCTTCGCGGAGGTCTGGCACGACATCTGGGATCAGGTGGAGCCGATCCTGTCGCGTGCCTATGCGGGCGAGGCCACGCATATGGACGACATCGCCTTCACGATGCATCGCAACGGCTTCCCGGAGGAGACCCACTTCGCCTTCGGCTACACGCCCGTGCGGATCGAGGACGGCACCGTGGCCGGCATGTTCTGCGCCTGCTCGGAGACCACCGCCGCGGTGCGGGCGGGACGGCAGATGCGGGCCGAGCGCGAGCGCCTCGCGGGGCTGTTCGAGCAGGCGCCGAGCTTCGTCGCCGTGCTCGACGGGCCCGGCCACGTCTTCTCCTTCGCCAACGCCGCCTACCGCGGGCTCGTGGCCCACCGCGACGTGATCGGCAAGCCGGTGCGCGAGGCCTTGCCGGAGATCGCGGGCCAGGGCTTCTTCGAGCTGCTCGACGAGGTCTACGCCACGGGCCGCACCCATTCGGCGCACGGCGCACCCGTGACGCTGCTGCGCGTGCCCGGCGGCGCGCCGGAGCAGCGCTTCCTCGACTTCGTCTACCAGCCCATGCGCGACGCGACCGGGACGGTCACCGGCGTGTTCGTCGACGGGTCGGACGTCACCGAGCGGATCGCCGGCAACGCCGCGCTCGCCGAGAGCGAGGCGCGCTTCCGCACCATGGCGGACGACGCCCCCGTGATGATGTGGGTGACGGACGCGCAGGGCGCCTGCCTCTACCTGAACCGGCGCTGGTACGAGTTCACCGGCCAGGACGAGGTGGGGGCGCTCGGCCTCGGCTGGCTGGAGGCGGTCCACCCGGACGATCGCGGCTGGTCGGGGGAAACCTTCCTCGCCGCCAATGCCCGGCGCGAGGCCTTCCAGCTCGAATACCGCCTGCGCCGCGCCGACGGCGCCTATCGCTGGGCGATCGACTCCGCGAGCCCGCGCTTCTCCGCCCACGGGGCCTTCCTCGGCTATATCGGCTCGGTCGTCGACATCGAGGAGCGCCGCGCCGCCGAGCTGGCGCTGGCCGAGAGCGAAGAGCGCCTGCGCGTCGCGGTGGAGAACGCCGAGGTCGGCTTCTGGGACGTCGATCCGATCGCCGGCACCCTGTTCTGGCCGGCGCGGGTGAAGGCGATGTTCGGCATCTCGCCCGAGGTGCCGGTCTCGATGGACGATTTCTACATCGGGCTCCATCCGGAGGACCGGCCGAGAACCAGCGCCGCCTACGCCGCCGCGGCCGACCCTCACACGCGCGCGCTCTACGACATCGAGTACCGGACCATCGGCAAGGAGGACGGCCTCGTCCGCTGGGTGGCGGCCAAGGGGCGCGGCGTGTTCGATGCGCAAGGGCGCTGCCTTCGCGTGCTGGGCACCGCCATCGACATCACCGCGCGCAAGGCCATCGAGGAGCGGCTTCTCGAGACCACCCGCCGCCTCGACGCGGTGCTCGACAACGCGACCCAGGCCGTCTTCATGATGGATGAGCGCCAGCACTGCGCCTACATGAACCGCGCCGCCGAGCGCCTGACCGGCTACAGCCTGGAGGAGACGCAAGGGAAGGCGCTCCACGACGTCGTGCACCACACCCGGCCCGACGGCAGCCCCTACCCGCTGCACGACTGCCCGATCGACCAGGCCTTCCCGGAGAACAACCAGGAGCAGGGCCAGGAGATCTTCGTTCACCGGGACGGCTCGTTCTACCCCGTCGCCTTCACCGCCAGCCCGATCCGCGACGAGCGGGGCACCGCGATCGGCACGGTGATCGAGGCGCGCAACATTGAGGCGGAGCTGCGCGCCAAGGCGCAGCTGGAGGCCTTCAACGCCAGCCTGGAACAGCAGGTGGCGAGCCGCACCGCGGAGCTGATGCGGGTCGAGGAGGCCCTGCGCCAAAGCCAAAAGATGGAGGCGGTGGGCCAGCTCACCGGCGGGCTCGCCCACGACTTCAACAACCTGCTCACCGGCATCACCGGCTCGCTCGAACTGCTGCAGACCCGCCTCGCTCAAGGGCGGCTCACGGAGATCGACCGCTACGTCAACGCCGCGCAGGGTGCCGCCAAGCGCGCCGCGGCGCTGACCCACCGGCTGCTCGCCTTCTCACGCCGCCAGACGCTCGACCCCAAGCCCACCGACGTGAACCGGCTGGTGACCGGCATGGAGGACCTGCTCCGCCGCACCATCGGCCCCTCCATCACCCTGGAGGTGGTGGCCGCGGGCGGGCTCTGGTCGGTGCTGGTCGATCCGAGCCAGCTCGAGAACGCGCTCTTGAACCTCTGCATCAACGCCCGCGACGCCATGCCGGAGGGCGGGCGCATCACGATCGAGACCGCCAACCGCTGGCTCGACGACCGGACCGCCCGCGAGCGCGACCTCGATCCCGGCCAGTACCTCTCGCTCTGCGTGACCGACACCGGCACCGGCATGAGCCCGGACGTGATCGCCAAGGCCTTCGACCCGTTCTTCACGACGAAGCCCATCGGCCAGGGCACCGGGCTCGGCCTCTCGATGATCTACGGCTTCGTGCGCCAGTCGGGCGGGCAGGTGCGGATCTATTCCGAGATCGACCAGGGCACGACGATGTGCCTCTACCTGCCGCGCCATTACGGCGCGGCGGAAGAGCCGGACGCGGCCCCCGACCTCGCCGCGGCGCCCCGCGCCGAACAGGGCGAGACGGTGCTGATCGTCGACGACGAGCCGACCGTGCGGATGCTGGTGACGGAGGTGCTGGAAGATCTCGGCTACACCGCGATCGAGGCGGCGGACGGCCCCTCGGGCCTGAAGGTGCTGCAATCGAACGCCCGCATCGACCTGTTGGTGACCGATGTCGGCCTGCCCGGCGGCATGAACGGGCGGCAGGTGGCCGATGCCGGCCGGGCCCTTCGGCCGGGCCTGAAGGTGCTGTTCATCACGGGCTACGCGGAGAACGCGGCGGTGGGCAACGGGCATCTGGAGCCCGGCATGCAGGTCATCACCAAGCCCTTCGTGATGGAGGTGCTGGCCGCGCGCATCAAGCAGATGATCAATTCGCGATAAGGGGACGTCCTACGCAGTCGGTTCGATAGATGTGCAGTCCGGATTTCGTGTTTCGCTCGGAGGCCGCACGGATCAACGAATCGCGTCCCATGCCAGCCCTCCCCGTCATCGCGAGCGCCAGCCGAGCGATGACGGACCGCGCGTCCGCATAGCGGCTCAGAACCGCGCCGGGTCGAGCTCGAAGGTGGGCGGCAGGGCCTCGAACCACTCGCTGTAATAGGGGTCGCGCGGGATCGTCTCCGCCCAGCGTGCCCGGAAGCGGGCCTGCTCGTCCGCCGCGACGGTGCGGGCGCGGTTGCGGCTCTCGTAATGGTAGAGTTCGACTTGCGCGCAATAGACGCTGCGCAGACCCCGCTCGCGCAGGCGCAGGCAGAGATCGACGTCGTTGTAGTTGACGGCAAAGCCCTCGTCGAAGCCCTGGATCGCCTCGAACTCGGACCGCCGCACCATCACGCAGGCGCCCGTCACCGCAAGATAGTTGCGGTTGCCCGCGGTCGAGAAGAAGTGACCCGGATCCTCCCGCGGATAGGAGCGGCGGGGATGATCGGGCGTCGCGTCGA
Organism: Methylobacterium sp. B4; assembly: GCF_003201865.1. GTDB lineage: Bacteria > Pseudomonadota > Alphaproteobacteria > Rhizobiales > Beijerinckiaceae > Methylobacterium. The sequence continues at coordinate 75,680 of NZ_QJJJ01000006.1, forward strand.
TCACGGTGACGCCGACATGCTGCAACTCGCCCGTCTCGAACAGGAGTTTTGGGCCGACCGCGCCGACGCCGGGGATCTGCAGGAGCGCCAGCATCGCCTCGATCCAGTCGGGGCTGATGACCTCGATGTCGTCGTTGAGGAAGACGAGCACATCACCGCGTGCCGCGCGCGCGCCGAGGTTCATCTTGGCCGCGACGTTGAAGACGGGCTGGTCCCAAGTGACGGAACGCGCCCCGAATTGCTCCAGGGCCGCGCGGGTCGAGGGCCGCAGGTCGCCGTTGTCGACCGCGACGATCTCGAGGTTTTCGTAGCGGCTCCGCTCGCGGATGCTGGCGAGGCAGGCGGCGAGAAGATCGACGGTGCGACCGCGGACCTCGCTGTCGCGGCCGGCGGTCGGGATCACGATCGAGACCAGGGGCCGTTCCGTCAGCGGACGGCGCAGGTGGAAGCTGCCGGCAAAGGCGGTGGGGCGCACGGAATCGAGCCCGCCGGTGCGCCGCGCCCGGTCTTCGAGCGCGCGGACGGCGGCGGCGACCACGTAGCCCTTGTTGTCCATGGCCTGGGCGGTCGAGCCGGGGATCGCCCGCCAATGGTAGAGCACCTGGGGCACGTGGCGCACGCGCCTCGCGTGCTCGGTGTAGCGCAGCACGAAGTCGTAATCCTGGGCGCCCTCGCACTCCGCCCGGAAGCCGCCGATGCGGGCGACGATGTCTCGCCGGTAGAGCGCCAGATGGGCCGTGTACATGCAGGCCTCCAGCGTCTCCGGGGACCAGTCCGGCTTGAAGAACGGCTCGTAGCGCTCGCCGCGCACCGTGATCTTGTCCTCGTCCGAGTAGAGGAAGTCGGTCTGCGGATCGGCGTTCAGAGCCGCGACGAGGGCGTAGAGCGCGTGCGGCGGAATCGCGTCGTCGTGATCGATCAGGGTGAGCCAGTCGCCGGTCGCGAGCGCCAGCGCGTCGTTGCTCGCGCCGACGATGCCGCCGTTCTGGGTTCGCCGGTGAAGGCGCACCCGCGGCTCTTCGCGCACCAGCGCGTCGAGCATCGGCGCGATGTGGGGAGCGCTCGAGGCGTCGTCGGTCAGGCACAGCTCCCAGTCGGGATAGGCTTGCGCCCGGATGCTGGCGAGCGCCGCCTCGAGATAGGGTTTGGGCGTGTTGTAGACCGGCATGACGATGGAGATGCGCGGCCGCACCCGGAAGCCGGCGATCGCCGTCCGCATCGCCTCCGGGCTCGGCAGGGCCGGGCGCTCGACCTGCTCGATCCAGGCGGCGTAGGAGGCCGCGGCCGGGCGCGGCCGGGCGCTGTCCCAGAAATCCCGCCATAGGGCGGCGGGCGGGCGGCTTCGCGCGACGTGGGCAAGGCGCCCGATCACCGCTCGCGCGCCCCGCTCCTCCTCCGGGAGCCGGGCCAGGAGCCGGCGGGCCACGGCGAGCGCGGCGGCGGGGCCGCGCAAGGGCTCGAGGGTGGCTCGCGAGAGGCGGAAGCGCCCGCTCGCGGCGAGCGGATCGAGGCGCAACCCCCGCACCCGGCGCGGCAGGTACACGAGATCGTCGATCCCGCCCTCCTCCCGCATCTCCAGCCGGACCGCCTCGTCCTCGCGGAAGCCCGAGCCGTCATCGACGTAGAGGAGCGGCACGGTCTTGGTCGCGCCGAGTCCCTCGATGTCGGCGCGGATGCGCACCCAGCCCGGGGCCAGCCGGAACGGGAACAGCCGCCCGCCCCGCGGATGGGTCAGGCGAAATTGCGGGTCGGACCCGGTGGAGCGCCAGAGGCCCTCGCCCTCCGGCTCGACCTGTCCCTTGGGTTCGATGCGGCACGCGATCATGATGCAAGGCGTTAGCGCGGCGCGAGGTGAACCGCGAGCCAGATCGTCGGATTTGCCGTGCGCTCGACCCGGTGGCGGCGGTGCGCCGGGATCAGCAGGTGGTCGCCCTCGGCGAGATGACGCGGCGCTTCTTCATCGGCAAAGCGCAGTTCGGCGGCACCCTTCAGCACCGCGACCCACTCGTCCTCGGCCCCATCGTACCAGTGGCCCGGCGGGCTCGCCTGCCCCGTCGAGACGATGCGCTCGATCCGCGCGTTCGGCGCGGCCAGCAGCGTCTCGAAGACCTCCTCTTCGGCGCGCGCCGGGACGCCGGCGAACAGGTTCGGGCAGGCGGTCATGCGCAGGGGCGCTCCTCGATGGCGGGAAGGGCGGACACCGGCCGGCGTTCCGGGCGTTGAACACGGGCGACCCGCCTCGCCCGGGCCGCCTCTAGCGAAGGGTGTAGCACGATGCCCGAGACCGAGCCTCCGCCGCTCCCGCCCGCCGACGCGGATGCGGGCCTGCCGACGCCGCCGAGCCCCGGCCGGGTGCGGCCCCCGACCCTGCCGCCGAGACCGGCGCAGGACGCCCCTCCCCCCGGCGAGGCGGAGGACGAGCGGGAGGGGTAGCACGGTGCCGGACCTCGCCGCCGCGCGCGCCCGCATGGTCGAGACGCAGCTGATCGCCCGCGGCATCCGCGATCCGGCCGTGCTCGCGGCGATGGGCAGCGTACCGCGGGAGGCCTTCGTCGCGCCGGCGCTGGCGCAGGAGGCCTACCGCGACGGGCCGCTGCCGATCGGCGAGGGTCAGACGATCTCGCAGCCCGCCATCGTCGCCCTGATGATCGCGGCTCTGGCCGTGCAGCCCGGCGCGCGGGTGCTGGAAGTCGGGGCCGGCTGCGGCTACGCGGCGGCCGTGCTGGCGCGGATGGGCGCCGCGGTCTTCGCGGTCGAGCGCCACGCCCGCCTCGGCGAGGCTGCCCGGGCTCGGCTCGCCGCCCTCGGCTTCGACGCCGTGGCCCTGCGCATCGGGGACGGCCGCGCCGGCTGGCCGGAGGCCGCGCCCTTCGACGCGATCCTCGTCTCGGCGGCCGGCCCGGACGTGCCGGCGGCGCTGAAAGACCAGCTCACGCCCGGCGGCCATCTCGTGCTCCCCGTCGGCCCGCCCGGCGGGCAGACGCTGCTGCGGCTGACTCGCAGCGGACCGGAGCGCTTCGCGAGCACGGATCTCGGCCCGGTCTCGTTCGTGCCGCTCGTGCGGGGGGAGGTTGCGACGGAGAGGGGGTGAGGGGCGATCCGATCCGTGAAGCACCCGATTGCGGCTCCACCGATCGCTCAAGCCGTGGCGATGCCGTCATCGCCGGCCGCACTCGTCGGATCGAGGCCGCCGGGAAGCCTCCGGCGCGGCTCCATCCTGTCGTGCAGGATGCGGAGGATCACGACTTCGCCCGCATCGTCCGCCGCATCCACCACTGTGAAGTAGAGGACGTGCGACGCTCCGGTCCGGCGCCTGCCGGCCAGAGCGACGTGGAACGAGCGAATTCCAGCTGCGATCTCCGGTCGGATCTTCGAGGACGGACGCCGAGGCTCTTCGACTACCATGGCGATCGCCCTGTCGATCAGCTCCGCGTAGGCCTGCACCTGACGAGAGCCGAACGCGCGGAGCGTTTCCTCCAAGATCTGCTCGATGTCCTCGTCCGCTCGACGCGTGAGCCTAAGGCGCACGGCCGGCCTTGCGCATCACGGCCTGGGCGATGCTGGCCGCGGTCCTGTCGCTGAAACGGTCAGCCCGCAGATCGTCCAGGCCGCCTTCGACCTCGCGCTTCAGGATCGCAAGCCTCTCGGCCTCGGCGGCCTTTTCCTGCTCCAGCAGGCGCAAGCCCTCCCGGACGACCTCGCTCGCCGACGCATAGCCGCCGGAACGCGTGAGTTCGTCCACGAACGACAGCAATTCAGGGGGCAGGCTCACATTCATGGTGGCCACGGCATGTCTCCCGACGGATGAGGGAACCTGATCGGCAATTCTTGTCAACAGAAGCGCGCGGGGCGGGGCGCCTTGCGATCGTCCACGAGCGCTCATGTCGGCACCGAATAAGAGCGAATTTATTTTCTCTCGGTGACCTGAATAACGGCGAAACGCCTTCCCGGTTAAGGGCGGTTCGAACCCCGGGTTTCCAGCCTAACGGCGAAGCAGGCCGAAATCGACCTCCTGGGCGGGCATGCGTCTGCCAGGCGCAGCGCCTGTTCGGCGCTACCTTACAGGATAAGGGCGAAGCGCTTCACGCTCAGTATACTGGATAACGGCGAAGCGGCTTGCACTCCGCACGCAGGATAAGAGCGAAGCACAGATGCTCAGGTCGAGCTTGCGGCCACGGCGAAGCATCCGTTTCATTCGCAAGCTGTTCTGGGGCGCCGCGCCCGCCGGGCATCCGTCTCACAGTGGAGGAGCGCTCGCCGACGGTCGGCCGTCCCTGCGCCCTTCCCTCTTGTGCATTCCGCTTTCGTTGGTCCAAGCGAAAGGGCCGCCGAATAAGAGCGAAGCAGCGCGCTGAGGGATACCGGATAAGGGCGAAGCATCCTGCCATACCGCACAGGATAGGGGCGAAGCGACCGCTCGGCCCTCAAGCCAACGTTTCCCTGGTCACCGCGCCGCCGGGGCTATGCCGGGATAGGGAGCCCGGTCGCCATTTTCAGATGCGCTTGACCAGCCAGTCACCAAGACCAAGCCTTACGACGAGCTTCGCCACCTTCGGGCCATCCCATACCTGAACCGGCTCGCCGGGCGGCGCGGCCAGCGAGCCCTTCGGGGAATGCACGGCGAAGATCATCCGGTGGTATCGTTCGCGACGCTCACGGAACCTGCCGACGTAGTCGTCGAGCGTTTTCTGTCCCGCCGCAGCCTTGACCTGAACGAAGGCTATCTCGTCGGTGGCAGGGTTCTCCACCTCAACATCGATGCCCTCCGTTGCGCCGCCGAGCTTGGCGAGTCGCGTCCAGCCGGACCGCGACAGGATGAGATCGACAAGCACCTCGAAATCCTTCGGCCGAAGCCGGGCGACGAGCTTGCCAACCGCCGCTTGGTAGGCGAGCTGAGCGGCAATGGCGGCGGCAGCCTCTTCGTCCTCCTCGTCGCGGATCAGGCAAAGGATCTCACGCCAACCCTTCGGCTCGCAGATCGTCCCTTGGAACCCCGCCGTGGTCGTGACGACGCCGGGCAGTTCCGACATGGCAAGGTAGCGCCCGGTCAGAGAGCGGTTAGACCAAGGCCGATCAAGGTCTAGCCAGAAATGGCCGTGCTCGACCGTCTCGTTGTCTGGGCTGATGGTGATGCCGTCGCGCACGGTCGACCACCACATGAAGCCGTCCTCGAAAGTCACCCACAGGTGCCGGCTTGGACTTTCGAGGAGCGACCGGAGCGCATTCAGATCCTGCGTGGCCCCCGGCTTCAAGCCGTACTGCTCGCGCAGGATGGCCGCGATGGCCGATAAGTCGGTGGCACGAAGCATCTCATCCGGCACTCGGCTCCAGCCGGCGTGAAGGCCTGACCGGCTCTTCGCGTCCGGCCACCAGCGTCCACCGGCACCGTTTTTTACATAGCGGACGGAGGTGGGAAGATCGGGCAAAGCCTAGTCCGTGCGATTGTGTCGGGGCGTCGTGATAGCACGCCATCACGAAAATAGCATTGCTGTGCCGCCGGGCTTGTGAGAGTTAACTCCGTGACGACGGGATGACCCGACATCACGGAGATGCATATGACCGCCACCAATGCGCCCACGGACGCCGAGCTGCTTCGTGAGCAGTTCCACAGCCAGTATGGCAACGGGAACGACTTCGAGGGCGCCACCCTGATTGAGATCGTCGTCGGCGCCGGTCGCCTCCTTGCCGAGCTTGTAGGCACGGAGAACGCCAATATCGGCATGGCCGCGTTCGTGCGGCAGTTGGGATACCGCGTCGAGGCTCCCGAGGACTGGGCAGAGGTCCTGCGCGACGACGCGTTCGGGGATGCCTACTGCTGGGAGCTCGGTGTCACCTTCCATAACCTGAACGCCTACGCCTACTACGGCATCGCCTTGACTGGCGCGTCCGCCGCGCCGGAGCGCGAAGGCTACCTGCGGGACGAAATCGCGCGGGCCGGCGCTTTCATGGGCAAAGTGCCGTTCGAAGCCTGGGAGATCGATCCGGCCGACGCGGGCCGCACCCTGCGGCTGGCGCGCGGGCGCTTCGCCCTCGACACCGGTGGCCTCGTCGAACCTTGGGCGCTCGCCGAGTTCGGAGGTGTCAGCGAGCGGCGCATCCGCAACATGATGGCTGGCAGCGAACGTGTCTTCGATCCGAAGGACGGGGCGGTACCTGCATCCCAAGCCTTGGATTGGCTGAAGCAGCGCAAGCAGTTCCGCCCATCGACCTGGCGCGACCAGAACACGTTCGAGGATCTGGCCGGCGTCGACCTGGAAGAGGCCATCGATGAGATGCTGTTCGTGCCAGTCGCCGCCGACGGTTCGACGTTTCATCCCGGCGTCGGCCACGAGGATGGTTTCACGACCGGTCCAACCGGTCGGGAGACGATTTGGCCGACCTTCGAAGAGGCCCTGACCGCCCTGCAGCGGTCGCCGGAGCCTGTCTGGCGGCGCCCGACCCCGCGCGGGCTCCGGACGCAGGCGCGAGGGGTCCGCTGGGAACGGACCACCCGGGCTGCCCTCGACCGGATGGCATCTGAGGCCGCCGCTCGGATCTGAACCCCCACCCGCACCCGAGACAAACAAAAGCAAGGAGCAACCCAATGAGCCTCAATGTTTCCGCTCGCGCCCAGATCGAGCGTGTCCTCCCCGTCCTGAGAGCGCAGTCCGCGGACGAGATCACGCGCTGCGTCGATGCGTCCGGACATTCCCTCCTTCGTGACGATGTCTTCGGCCTCGGCCGCGAGGGCCGCTTCAGCGCCTTCTACGCCCCGTTCGACTGGATCAACGACGACGCGGACATCGTGATCGTCGGGGTTACGCCAGGTAAGCGGCAGGCCAAGGACGCACTCTTGGCGCTGCGCTCGGCCACAATGAGAGGGGCCTCCGTCGAGGAGGCTGCAGCGGCGGCGAAGTCCACCGCGTCCTTCGCCGGCATGCGAGACCTCGGTGCCCGCTTGATGGATCATCTTGGCCTGCACCAGGTGTTCGGCCTCCGCAGCACGGCCGACCTCTTCGGCTCCGCCGCGACACGCGTCCACACCACCTCGGTGCTGCGCTATCCCGTCCTCAAGGACGGCGCGAACTTCGCAGGAGACCGGCGTATCATGGCACGACCTCTGATGAGGCGCATGGTCGAGGAGAACCTTGTCCCGGAACTCGCCCAGCTCTCGAATGCCAGGATCGTGCCGTTCGGCATCAACGCCCTGCTCGTCCTCGAAGACCTCGCCGCGCGTGGGCTGATCAATGGTGACCGCCTCCTGGGCGGGGTGCTCCATCCGAGCGGGCAGCAGTGGAACCGGTACAAGGTGCAACTCGGGATCACCACGGGCGCGGCCGTTCGGGCCGTGTCTGGCGGTGCCGAGGTGCTCCGGCGGAGCGAACTGTTGCGCGATAAGGTGCGCCATCTCGTGAGCCTCAGAGCGGTTGCCTAAACGTCGACGGCGCTCAACGACGAGGCCGGGCCGGACGGCGTGGCCTCGTCAATGTGGACGCAAGAGATGCAGACGGTCCGCGTGCGCTCGATCCGGGGACGTCGCACCGTCGACCTCGGATGATGCACAGTTTCACCCTAGCGATGATGCTCACCTGCCCTATCCTGACACTGTCAAGGTTATAGCGGACGGGCGGCTACATGGCGGACGTGACGAGGTTCCCGCGCTACCACCAGGCCGAGAACGTGGTGACGAACCACGTCATGGTCATGCTGCGCATGCTCTACAACGCCTCGCCGAAGCTCCTCGAAGGGCTGCTGCAGGCGCTGTGCGCCGACGAGGTGACGGTCGGGCCCCGCTTCTCGCAGCAGGTCGCCGGCGCCCACAGCGTGCCGGACGGGCTCATCCTCCAGGAGCCGCTCGCCGTCTTCGTCGAGACGAAGCTGGGCTCCGCGGCCGACCCGGGCCAGTTGCGGCGACACTGCCGGACCATCGTGGACCGCCTTCCCGGCCGGAAGGGCACTTACCTGGTGTCGCTGACCGCAGGGCAGAGGGGCTCCATCCCGGACGAGGTCATGGAGATGGCGCGGGAGCACGGCATCAAGGTCGTGCCGGCGAGCTTCGGCGACCTCGTCGAGCAGGTCGGGCAACTCCCCGTGACCGACCTCGCCCTCAGGGAGGTCGTCCAGGAGTTCACCGACTTCGTCTTCTCCCAGGGCCTCGTGCCGCGGGAGGACCAGTTCCTGGTGGCGATGCTCACGGGCACGTCGTGGCGGGACAATCTCGCGCACGGGGTCTACTACGAACCGGTCGACCGGAACCCAAAGTGGCAGCGCGCGGCCTTCCTCGGCCTCTACCACGACCGGCAGGTCAGCCATGTCGGCCGGATCGTCGCCGCGGTTGCCGCAGTTCAGGACGCCGCCGGCGAGATGACCTTCGACGACCCGGAGACCGGTTCGCTGGACGACGCGCGCCGACAGGCCATCAGAGACGTCGTCGCCGCGGCACAGGCATATTACCCGGGGCTGGAAGCCTCCCGCCACCGCTACTACGTGGTGGACGCCTTCACCCCGACGGACTTCCGAAAGCGAACGGGCGGCGGGATGATGGGGCACCGCTACTTCGACATCGAGAACTTGAGCGGCGCCCGCCTGCCGAACAGGGCTCCGGGCACGTTGGCCGCACAGGCCCTGGACGGTCGCTTGTTCGACTGAGTCATTGGCTCCCATCGCGGACGGAATCGCGGCCCGATTCTAAAAGGGTCGCCCTACCCGGGACGGATTGGACTGGCCCGGGAAAACCTCGGCCCGGCGCCAGACGAGCCTGTTGCCCTTGTGAAGGGCGGCCGCCGGCTCGATCCCCTTCTCGGCCATGAGACGCTTCACGAACGACGGGTGGACGCCGAGGGTGCGCGCCACCTCGGCGGTGCTCGCGTAGCTCTCGTTGAACGCCCTGACGTCGCGCCTCGTGATGCGCCGGTCCCCGCCCGTCCCGCTCCCAAGCAGGCCCGCCGCGACGAGCCAAGTGACGTTCGGCGCCGGCATGCCGATGAGCGGGGCGACCTCGCGGTAGGAGAGTCTCGCCTCCTCGTCGGGGGCGGCGGCATCTGTCGGCGCCCCGGCGAGCACGATGCCCGTGAGCCGGGCCTCGTCGACGAACAGACGTTCGACGAGGCGCTCGCCCTCCCCCCACGCGGCGAGTTCGCCCGACGCCAGGGCCCGCACTATCCCGAGCCACGGCTTGTCGCCCGGCGGCAGCCGGTTCAGAACGGAGCAGATCCGCCGGGTCCCGACGACCGGCCGGCCTGGCGACATCCGGTCGAGAATGGACGCCACCAGGGCGTCGAGCGTGGATTGCCGGAAGTAGAGGCTGCCCATCCCGAGCAGGAGGGCCGGGCCTTCCGCACGGGCGACCATGCCGGCATCCGCCAGCGCCTCAAGCGCCTCGACGGGCAGGCCGACCGCGCGGGCCGCCTTGGTCGCCTCGGTCATGTCCCGCTTGACCTGGGCGATGGCCTCGACCTCCGCTCGGTCGTAGAGCGTCAGGGTCCTGTCGGCGCCCTCCATGGCGAGAGCCTTCAGCGCGCCGCGGGCGGCGAGCTTGGGCATGTGGGCGTGCTTGACGCCGAGGATGGCCGCCGCTTCCATCGTGTCGACGAGTTCCTCGCGGTGCCGGTGCACCCGCTTGCGGAAGGGCGATTGTTCGAACGCGGTGCGCCTCATGTCCTCCGCGAAGGCCATCCGGACCGCCTCGCGGAGGGCGGGCGTCAGCGACAGGCTCCAAGCCGCGTTTCGGAGGTGGCCGATTTCCTTGAACGCCCCGAAGAGCCGCGGTCGCTCGTCGGCCCTCTCGCGCGCCTGATCGCACAGGCGCCCGATGCCGACTTGCCATTCCATGAGCGTGCGTCCCATGACCGAAAGCATGTGCGGGGTCAGGAACGCGCAATCGTCCGGCCCCCGCAGGCTGCGGACCTGCGTTTCGATCATCCGCGAGGGTGTCATGGCGGCCCGCGCGAGCATAATGGCAAGTTCGAACAGGTCGCCCGGGGTCGTCCCTGCCAGGGCGGGGTCGACGTTCCCGACCGCCTTCGCCCGCCGTGCGGGGTCCGGGTCGACGAGGTCGGTCAGGAGCCTGAGCCCGGCCTCGTCGTCCACCTCGACCAGCGGCTGCGGATGGTCCCTCAGGTCAACGAGGGGCTCGTCGTCCTCGTCGCGGCAGCTTTCGCAGAAGGCGATCCCGCGGGTCGTGCCCCATTGCAGATGCCTGCGGCAGATCGGGCACCTGTCGAGCAGGGTCTCCATCGTCTCCGGGCAGAACGAGAACGGTGCCAGGTCGTGGATGGCGCGGTGGTGCGGGGACCGCCTTAGGGCCAGCGGGGAGATTCGCCGGTAACGCTTCTCCCGGTAACGAGCCTGAATCATGACACCGAAGAAGTTGATGAACTCCCCCTCGCGGTCTGGGAAAGTGAAGGTCCGATGAAGGCGAGAGACCACCTCGTCCGTCGGGACCTTCATGACGTAGGCGAGGCGTTCCGCCTCCTCGTCCGTGACCTGCGCCGGGATGCTGTTCGTCTGCCCTCGCCCGATGTCGGCCAGCCGGATCACCTTGAGCAGCGAGGGATACCCGTTCCGCGTCGTCGCGCGTGCGACCAGCCCGAGCAGGCTCTCCCCCGGGATCGGCGCGGGGTCGGGCCTGAACATCAGCGGCCGCAGGCGGTCTCCCCGCCTCCCGGGGGCCTTCATGCGGTATCCGGAAAGGTCCGAGGCGGCCACGCCGGGGGCGCTCACTTTGTCTTCTCGCGGTCGCGCAGCGCTCGCGGACCATGCCGGAATGGATTGTGGTCGGTCATCCCCATCTCGATGGCCCAAGCGTCCACCGCCTCGACGAGGTCCTCCCACTCGATGCGCCGGGCGCCGCGCTCAAGGGCGAAAACGGCGGCGGCCTCGAAGGTGTTTGAGGCCGTGCCGATCACGCCGCCGCTGACGTCGAACATGTTGGCCGGGATGCCGTTGGCCAGCAGGCCGGACCTCTCCTCGAAGATGCCGTGCTCGACGAGCTTCAGGTCGAAGCCGTGGCAATGGTCGAGGAACTCCTGCCTGTCCGCGGCGTACTTGGCGTCGAGCGGCTTGATGAAGAGCGGCGTGTAGGCGCGTTGCGCGATCTGCGGGTTGTTCACGGGCAGCGGCTTGGCCGTCTCGATGCCCACGAGCACGAGGGGGCAGGCGCCGCGGATCAGCATCCGCTTGACAGTCTCCGTCACCGTCCAGGAGCGGTCGGTGCCCTTGTCGTTCCGGATGAGGTGGTGGAACTCGTCGAGCACCATGACGTCGGTCCTCGCCATCTCCATCGCGTTGCTGGCGCGCTTCAGCAGCGTCCGGGCGATGCCGACGTTGAACTCGGCGTCGTCGTATTCCTCCAAGATGTCGGACCCGAGGGACTTGGTGTTGGCTTCCGCCGACAGCGTGACGTGCGCCACGGGCTTCACCTCATCGTCGAGCGCCTCGTCCTCCAGCATCTCCTCGACGTAGGTCTTGATGCAGGTGCTCTTCCCTGAACCGGAAGGCCCGATGATGGCGAGGTACTTCTGGGGGATGCGGGGGCCGCGCATGCCCTTCTGCTCCCACAGCTTGCGCGATCCCTCTCCGACCTTCCGGAGGATGTTGATCTCCCGGCGGATGCGGTCGACGCGGGAGTTCGGGAGCCTGAACAGGCGGAACTGCAGCTTGGCGTGGGCGATGCGGTCTTCGAGCGTCATGGGACCCGTTCACCCCCTCTTCCGGTTGCGGTCCGCCATCCGGCGCTCGTAGTCCCGCGCGTATGCGTCGGCGTCGTCCAGGGCGAAGCCGGAACCGACAGGTGCGGCCTTCGGAGCGCTCTCCGCGGCGGCGGAGGATGCCCCGGCTTCCCTTTCCGCCTTCTTGCGCCTGCGGGTCTCCGCGGCCGTCTTCATGGCCTTCTTGGCGCCGCGACGGGCGCCCTTCTCCGGGATGCCGTCGCCCTCGCGCTCGACGGCGAGCGGCACCGTGGGTACGTCGGCGGCCTTCGCCGCCAGCGTGCCCGGCACCACGGTGCCGTGCCTGACGAGGTCGCCGGCGAGGACGGGCTTGGGCGGTTCGAGGAGCCGACGCTTGCGCCGCATGGCCGCGTACTTGGCCTTCGGCGCGTACTGCTCGATGCTCGCCCGGAGGCGGTTGCGTGCCGACCAGCGCTCCTCGTCGGTCGAGAACGGCAGGTTCTCGGCCTTCGCCCATTCCTTGAGCTGGCGGTGATGCCAGAAGCCTAGGCCGCCATTGACGTAGCGGACGTCGAGGTTCGGCAGGATCTCGTACTTCTTCCGCGGCTTGGCCTCGGGGTTCCAGACCGAGATCTGGCTGGCATCGGCCGGGTTGTACTTGATCTTGACCGTCGCAGTGGCGCTGCCCTTCCGGCGCTTCCGCATCGGCGTGAGGTGGGCGAGATCCTCCAGCAGCTTCGAGGTGATGACCGGGTCGTGGAAGCGCATCCCCTCGAAGGTGATGCCCGAGCGGGTCAGCATCGCCGTCCCCACGGTGCCGAACGCGGACGCCAGGAAGTTCACGTCGTCGATGGTCTCGCGGCTCTTGGCGAGGCCGCGGCGCCAGAGAGTCTCCGGCGCCGCCTGGATGCCGGCGTGCTCCTCGTACTGGTAGGTATCCCGAAGGGTCTGGTAGACGAGCCCTTCCAGTTGGCTCCGGGTCGTGGTGGCGTCCCGGGCCGGGTCGAAGCCCATCCGCGTCATCAGGTGCGGCGGCAGCGGCACGCCGCCGGCCAGCTTATGGAAGAGCTTCTTGTTGAAGGTCCCGAACAGCCGCTCGACCGGGGCCTTGTACTCCGGGTTCTTCACGGGCGCCCACAGGACGTTGATGCCGGCGTCCTCGCAAGCGTCCTGGAACGACACGCCGATCTGTTCGAGGGCGTTGTCGACGATGATGGTGTCCGGCTTGCCGTGCTTGTCCCGCCAGAGCTCAGCGAACTCCGGCCAGTGCCGCATGAGGTCGAGCTTCGGCGTGGTCAGGAGTTGGACGCAACTCACACTTGGACGAGGCGATGCTGCGGAAAAAGATGGACATCCGGGTAGGGTGGGACCGATATTTCGATAAGAGCGGCGACGATTCGTATGCACGCCTGCCCGGCTGGAACGGGGCTATTGGGGTTCGCGAGAAGAAGCTAGTCAAAGGCTCCGCGTAGGCCTATTTCGCTGTTATCCTGTAATTGCTTCGCTCTTTCTCTGTAACGATTGCTCATCGCCGCCCGAACAGCCGCTCGATATCAGCCAGCCCCAGGGTCACGAAGGTCGGGCGGCCGTGGTTGCACGAGCCGGAGAGCGGAGTGGCCTCCATCTCGCGCAGGAGCGCGTTCATCTCCTCGGACTTGAGGCGGCGCCCGGCCCGGATCGAGCCGTGGCAGCTCATGCGCGACAGGAGCGCGTCGAGGCGCCGCCGCACCGGGTCGGGATCGCCCCCGCCGGCGGGTCCCCCCTCCTCCACGCCGCTGGCCTGCAGCGCGTCGAGCACGTCGAGCACGAGGTGCTTCACCGAGCCGCCGGCCAGGGCCGCGGGCACCGCGCGCACCAGCACCGCGCCGGGGCCGAAGGCCTCCAGGCTCAGGCCCAATCGCTCCAATTCCGGCGCGGCCTCGACGAGCCGGTCGGCCTCCTCGGGCGCCATCTCGACCACGTCGGGGATCAGCAGGCCCTGGGTCGCGACGCCGCCCTCGGCGCGCTCGCGCTTCAGCCGCTCGTAGACCAGCCGCTCGTGGGCGGCGTGCTGATCGACCAGCACGATGCCCTCCCGGGTCTGGGCGAGGATGTAGGTCTCGTGGATCTGGGCGCGGGCGGCGCCGAGGGGGTGAGCCTCGGAGGGGGAATCGGTCTCCGGAACCGCCTCCGGCTCGGGCCGCAGGTCGGCGCCGGGCGGGGCGAGGTCGGCGGCAAACAGCGCCTGCGGCGTTTCGGCGAAACCGGCCCGGTCCCATGCCAGGCCGGCGGAGAGGGCCGGATGCTCGGGCGCGCGGTAGCCCGCGGGCGCGGCCACGGAGGGACCGGAAAAGAGGCGGCTGGCCGGGCGGGGGCTCAAGGCGCTCGCGGCGGAGACGCCGGAATGGACGGAGAAGCGCCCGAGCCCCGCCGGGCCGGCGGAGCCGCCCGCGCGCAGGGCGTCGAGGGCGGCCTGCGTGCCCGTGCTGGAAGAGCGCGCCCCGGCCCGGCGCAGGGCCTCGTGGATCGCGCTGACGATCAGCGCCCGCACCAGCCCCGGCTCGCGGAAGCGCAGCTCCGTCTTGGCCGGGTGCACGTTCACGTCGACGAGGGCGGGATCGCAGGTGAGGGCGAGCGCCAGGACGGGATGGTGGTCGGAGCTCATGGTGTCGGCATAGGCGCCGCGCACGGCGCCCAGCAGGAGCCGGTCGCGCACCGGGCGCCCGTTGACGACGAAGTGGATGTGGCTCGCCGCGCCCCGGTGGAAGGTCGGCAGGCCGACATGGCCGGCGAGCGCGAAGCCCTCGCGGGCCATGTCGACGGGCACGGAATTGCCGGGAAAGTCCGGCCCCAGCACGGCGCCGAGGCGGCGCAGCAGGGCGGCCGGGCCCGGCTCGCTCTCGGCGGGAAACACCGTCGGGCTGCCGCTCTCGGTGCGCAGCGTGAAGCGCACCTGCGGCTGCGCCACCGCGAGCCGGCGCAGGATCTCGGAGACGGCCGCCGTCTCGGCACGGTCGGATTTGAGGAATTTCAGCCGGGCCGGGGTCGCCGCGAAGAGTTCGGTCACCTCGATGCGGGTGCCGCGGGAGGCGGGCGCCGGGCGCACCGGGCCCTTGCTCCCGGAATCGACGGTGAGGCTGACGCCCTCCCCGTCCGCGGTGCGCGAGGTGATGGCGAGCCGCGAGACCGCTCCGATCGAGGGCAAAGCCTCGCCGCGAAAGCCCAGCGAGCCGATCCGGGTGAGATCGCCGTCGGGAAGTTTGGAGGTGGCGTGGCGCTCCACCGCGAGCGCGAGATCTTCCGCGCCCATGCCGATCCCGTCGTCGATGACGCGGATCAGGCGCCGCCCGCCGCCCTCGATCGCCACCTCGACGCTGCGTGCACCGGCATCGATGGCGTTCTCGACGAGTTCCTTGACGGCGGAAGCGGGACGCTCGACCACCTCGCCCGCGGCGATCCGGTCGACCAGGATCGGGTCGAGGCGGCGGACGGCGGCGCGCGGCGGTTCGCGAAGGTTGGGGGCGGACATCCGCAAAATATAAGCCCCCGGGCGCCGGTCCGGTAGCCGAAGCGCGCCGCCATCCCGCCCGGAGCCGGCCCGGCCGCGGGACGAGGACCACAACTTTCGCCTGCGCGCCGAGCCAGCCGCCGACGCCCTGTCGGGAACGCGACGCCGCCGGCAAACCCCTCAACCCGCCGACGCAGATGGTGCCGGTGGTCCAGCCGGAGCAATCCGCGGCGCGGCTGAACGCCACCGTCCAGCCCCTCCCGAGGGGGACGCCGTTCGCCTTCTACCGGCTCATCCCGGCACGATGGACCGGCGCGTTCGGCAACACGCCCTAAGCCGCGGCAGCTCGGCGATTCGGTGATCGGGACCGACGTGACGCCGGGCGCGAAAACCTACGGCTGCCTGCAATGCCACGACGGGGCGACCGCCTGGCCCTCCAACAAGCCGGCGGACCGCAGCTTCGTCATCAACGCCCGGCAATAAGGTATCGGCGAACGCTCGAGCGGTGATGCCGGCCCTCGGGCGCGGCGCCACCGCGGGGAGGTCCTGCGCGGCGGCCGCTCACCCCCGCGGCAGCATCCGGTCGCTGATGATGCGGCGCTGGATCTCGCTGGTGCCCTCGAAGATCGTGGTGAGGCGCGCGTCGCGCCAGTAGCGCTCGACCCGCCGCTCGGTGGTGTAGCCGTTGCCGCCGTGAAGCTGCATCGCCTGGTTCGTCACCCGCACCGCCATCTCGGTGGCCAGCAGCTTCACCCCCGCCGATTCGCTCTCGGCGGGCAGGCCTTCATCCAGGAGGTGGGCGACCTGCTGCCAGTAGGCGCGGGCCTGGGCCACTTCCGCCGCCATGTCGGCCAGCGCGAAGCGCAGGGCCTGGAACTGGCCGATCGGCTGGCCGAACTGCTCGCGCTCCTGAAGGTAGGCGGTGCAATCCTCCACCGCGGCGCGGGCCACGCCGACCGCGCGGGCGGCGGTGTGGACCCGGGCGATGTTGAGGCCGCGCTGCACCGAGGCGAAGCCGCCGGAATCGGCATCCGCCCCCTCGTCGCCGTAGAGGCCGGTGAGCCGGTCGCGCTCGGGCACCCGCACCCCGTCGAGCGTGAGCTCGAAGGTGAGGAAGCCGTGATAGCCGATCTTGTCGATCACCGTGCCGGTCATGCCCTTCGGAAAGGTGCCGGGCTCCTTGACCACGAGGAAGGGGTCCAGCCCCGCCGAGCGCGGCTCTCCCGGCTCGGGCTCGCGCACCCGGGCCAGCACCTCGATGAAATCCGCGCCCTGAGCGAAGCCGGCCCAGCGCTTGGTGCCGGTGAGCACCCACTCGTCGCCCTCGCGCACGGCGCGGGTCTGAACGCCGGCCAGATCCGAGCCGGCGGTGGGCTCGGAGAGGGCGATCGAGCCGATCCACTGCCCCTTGGCGGATTTCGCCAGCAGCGCCCGGCGGCTTTCATCGTCCAGCGTCTGCGTGCCGAGCCCCTGGCCGCGGGCGAGGATCGAGCCGGTGGAGAGCCAGGCGCGGGCGAGCTCCTCCGAGACGAGGCAGTACTCGAACACGCCGAGCCCCATCCCGCCGTACTCGGCGGGGATGGTGATGCCGAACCAGCCTTTCTGCGCCATCGCGTCGATGAGCGAGCGGGGCATCTCGCCCTTCTGCGGGTCGAGTTCGTCGGCGATGGGCAGGATCACGTCGCGGGCAAAGCTCCGGGCCTCCTCCTGGAGCGCGGCGCGCCTGTCCGTGCGCCAGGGCGAGAGCAGCTCCGGCGGACGCGGCGCCTTGAAGTCCGATTGGCCCATGGTTCCTCGCCCCTTTCGTCTCGCCCGCCCGAGCCGAACGCTTAAGGTGGCAAAACGTTCGCGTCGGAGCAGGGCCGGCCTCGGCGAAGCGGTCCGGAACCGAGGCCCCGAGCGCACACGCACGGCATCTCCGCACGGCCCGGCCGCATCGACTCCCTTGCGCTGAGACCCGGCCGCCCCCAGAACGCGCCCATGCTGCGCGTCAACGATCTCACCTACCGCATCGGCGAGCGGGTCATCCTCGATTCGGCGACCTTCTCGATCCCCGACCGGGCCCGTGTCGGCCTCGTCGGCCGCAACGGCGCGGGCAAGACCACCCTGTTCCGGGCGATCCTCGGCGAGTTGCCGACCGATGCCGGCGCGGTCTCGCTGCCCAAGGGCATGCGCATCGGCGCGGTGGCGCAGGAAGCACCCGCCGGCCCCGAGACCCTGCACGCGGTGGTGCTCGCCGCCGACACCGAGCGTGCCCGGCTGATGCAGGAAGCGGAAACCGCCGACGGGCTGCGCCGGGCCGAGATCGAGACGCGGCTCGTCGATATCGGCGCCCATTCGGCCCCGGCCCGCGCGGCGGCGATCCTGCACGGCCTCGGCTTCGATGCGGCGGCGCAAGGCCGTCCCTGCTCGGACTTCTCCGGCGGCTGGCGGATGCGGGTGGCGCTGGCCGCAGTGCTGTTCTCCGAGCCCGACCTGCTGCTTCTCGACGAGCCCACCAACTACCTCGACATCGAGGGCACGCTCTGGCTCTACGACTACCTCGAGAAGTATCCCCGCACGGCCGTCATCATCAGCCACGACCGGGAATTGCTCGACACATCCGTCGATCACATCCTGCATCTCGACCGCGGCAAGCTGACGATCTACCGCGGCGGCTACACCAGCTTCGCCCGCCAGCTCTCCGAGAAGCGGGTGCTCCAGGCGAAGGCGAAGGCCAAGCAGGAGGTCGAGCGGGCCCATCTCCAGAGCTTCATCGACCGCTTCAAGGCCAAGGCGACCAAGGCGCGCCAGGCCCAGTCGCGGATGAAGCGGCTCGCCAAGATGGAGCCCATCGCCGCGCTGCTCGAAGACGAGGTGCCGGTGATCCACCTGCCGAGCCCGGAAAAGCCGCTCTCGCCGCCGATCGTGGCGATGGAGCGCGTCCAGGCCGGCTACGGCGAGCGCATCGTGCTCTCGGGGCTGAACCTCAGCCTCGCTCCCGACGACCGGGTGGCGCTCCTGGGCGCCAACGGCAACGGCAAGTCCACCTTCTGCAAGCTGATCGGCGGGCGGCTGCCCCCGCTCGCGGGCGAGATGCGGCGCTCCTCCAAGATGGAGGTCGCCTATTTCGCGCAGCACCAGCTCGACGAGCTGCGCCCTTCCGAGAGCGCCGTGGCGCATGTGCGCGACCGGATGCCCGACGCCCCCGAGGCGAAGGTGCGCTCGGCCGCCGCTCGGCTGGGCTTCCCGGCGTCGAAGGCCGACACGCCGGTGGAGAAACTCTCCGGCGGCGAGAAGGCGCGCCTGCTGATGGGGCTCGCCGCCTTCGACGGGCCGCACTTGCTGATCCTCGACGAGCCGACCAACCACCTCGATATCGAGAGCCGGCAGGCGCTGGTGGAGGCGATCAACGACTACGAGGGGGCGGTGATCCTCGTCAGCCACGACCGCTTCCTGATCGAGGCCTGCGCCGACCGGCTCTGGATCGTCGGCGACGGCTCGGTGAAGTCCTTCGACGGCGACATGGACGATTACCGCCGCCTCGTTCTCGCCGGCCCGGAGCGGGTGGACACGTCCGGCGACGGCACTGGGGGGCAGAAGGCCGAGGCGCGCCGCTCGGCGGTGGAGCGTCGCGCGGCTCTGGCGCCGCTGCGCAAGCGCCTCGACGGCATCGAGGCGCGCATGGCCAAGCTCTCGGGGGCGATCGAGAAGATCGATGCGGCTCTGGCCGACGGCACCGCCTTCCTCAAGGACGCGGCCAAGGCCGGCGATCTCGCCCGCATGCGCGCCGAGGCCGCCGAGGCCCTGGCCAAGGCCGAGGAGGAGTGGCTGGAGGTGAGCGGGGAGATCGAGGCGGCGGCCTGAGGCCGCGGCCGCGACGAGGTCCGAAGCTCGAAGGCTGTTCGAGCGAGGTTTACGGGCCGGGCCATCGCTCCTCATGGTGAGGAGCCTTCAGCTTGCCGGCGCCGGGTGGAACCGTCGCTCAAACGGGCTCCCGCGAAAGGCGCCCGGCCCTCGGCGCCGCATCGACGGACGAGGCCGCGCCCGACCGACTGAGCAGAGCCGCGACCATCGCCGCCCCCGCCGCGAGGCCGAGCCAGAGCCCGGTCCCGATCATTTCGGCCGGGATGAACAGGGCCGGAAGCGGCACGAGGTAGAGCGGGCCGAGCAGCGTCCCGAGGCCGGCCGCGAGGACGAACAGCCCGGTCGCCGCGGCGTTGCGCTCGGGCGGCGCGGCCCGCAGCAGCGCCAGGACGTTGCCGACGGTGAACAGGCCGCGGCCGATGCCGAAGGCAAGGAGGCCGGCGGCCAGAATCGGCCATCCGTCCGCCGCCCCGCCATCCGGGAGCCCCACGGCGAGAGCGGCGAGGCCGGCCGCCGCGAGCCCCATCCCGATCCGGGCGAGACGCGGCGCGCCGGACCGGCCGGCGTAGTAGCCCGCCCCGGCGGTGAGGGCCGCAAGCCCCAGGAACACGACGCCGACGCTGTCCTGCAACAGGCGGTCGCGCGCGCTGAGATGGGAGAGAAGGGCCGTGTCCGCCGCGGTGAGGGCGACGTTGCCCGCGAGGGCCGCGGCGAGCGGCCATGCGAGGCCCGGCCGCGCGAGAAGATCGAGCGGCAGCAGCGGCGCCGGCCGCCGCCATTGCTGCCAGATCCAGAGCCCCAGCAGCATCAGGCCGAGATTGAGCACGAGCAGGGCCGCCAACGGCCGGATCAGCGCGAGCGGCACGGCGGTCAGGAGCAGCCCGAAGCAGAGCATCGAGAGGACGGCGCCGAGTCCGTCGAAGCGCGGCCGCGGCGCGTCCTCCCTCGGCAGGGCGAGGAGACCGAGAATCAGGCTCGGCCCCGCCAGGAGGAGGGTGGGGACGAGGATGCCAGGGCTTCCGAACCGCGGCAGCGCGAACCCGGCCGACATCTGAAGAAGCAGCAGCGCCGGCAGGACGGTCACCTCCCTCAGTCCGAGGCCGAGCCCGAGGCGCCCCTCGCCGAAGAGGCGGCGCAGCAGGCTCCAGCCCGCGCAGACGAGAAGTGCCGAGGCGATGCCTTGCGCCAGACGCAGACCGAGCAGCGGTACGAGGTCGAGCGGCAGCACCGCGGCGGGGACGAGCCCCGTGAGGGCGAGGACCGCGGCGAGGAAGCCGCGCCGCGGTCCGAGCCGCGCGGCCAGCGCCGCCATCGGCAGCGCGCCCAGGATCAGGCCGTAGGTGTGCGCCGTCTGGATCACCGCAGCCGTGGAGGCCGGGTACGCCCCCTGCTGCATCACCCACGGCATCAGGAACGCCATCCCCGTGGTCGGCAGCGCCGCCATCCCGAAGCCCGTCAGGACCGCGACGACGGCGAGGACGCGGCGCTCGGGCTTGCGATCCTGCATCCGGTTCCTGTCCCCTTCGACGCCTCCCGACAGCCTTTAAGGGCAAGCCGGCGCCCCGTGAACCGTGGGCGGCAGGCCGCGGCAACGTCGGCCCCCGGCCCGCGTTGTCCGTCGCGAGAACGGAACGGAGGAACCATGCGCGGCACGCGCCATCTCAAGGTCCGGAAGGCCAGGACGGCCGGGGCTCTCGCGCTGCTGCCGCTGGCTGCGGCCGGCGCCTGGATCGCCTGGAGCCATCTCGGGCTGAACCGGGCCGGCCCCCTGCCCCCGGCCCTGTCGGGGCGGCGCAGCACCCTGCGCACGCGCTCCGGCCGGGTGAACCTCTACGCCGCGGATGCGCAGGGCGGACGGCCGCTCCTCTTGATCCACTCGATCAACGCGGCGGCCAACGCCTACGAGGTTCGGCCGCTCTACGAGCATTACCGCTCGCGCCGCCCCGTCTACGCCCTCGAACTGCCGGGCTTCGGCTGCTCCGAACGGGCGGACCGCCTCTACACGCCCCGGCTCATGATCGATGCGATCGTGGATGCCGCCGCCGAGATCTCGGCCCGCCACGGCGGGGCGCCGCTCGACGGCGTCGCGCTCTCCCTGTCCTGCGCTTATCTCGCCCGGGCCGCCCTGGAGCGGCCGGAGCTTTTCGCCAGCCTCGGCCTGATCAGCCCGACGGGATTCGACGGGCGCCTCTCGGGCGAGGGCCCGGCGGATGCCCATCGCGGCAATCCCGTGGCTCGGCAGCTCGCCGCCTTCCCGCTCTGGGGCCGCCCGCTCTTCGACGCGCTGGTGAGCGGGCCGAGCATGCGCTTCTTCCTCGAGAAGACCTGGGGCAGCCGCGACATCGACGAGGGCCTGTTCGCCTACGACCGGCTCTCGGCCCGTCAGCCGGGGGCGGAGCATGCGCCCTTCTCGTTCCTCTCCGGCTACCTGTTCCCGGACGACACCACGCGGGTCTACGAGGCGCTGACCCTGCCGGTCTTCATGGTCTACGGGGCGCGGGGCGACTTCGTCGATTACCGCCATGTCGGCGAGGTGGCGGGCCGCCCGAACTGGACGATCCTGCGGCTGCCCACTGGCGCCTTCCCGCATTTCGAGAACCGGGCGGCGGTGACGAACGCCTACGACGCGTTCCTCACCGTGCAGGCCGCGATGGACGATCAGCCCACCGGCTCGATCCGGTAGCGCAGCCAGACGGTGCCGTCTTCGAACGGCTCGCAGGCGGTGCGGGTGAGGCGGCGGCGCGAACCCATGGAATCACCCTCCCCGCCCTCGAAGTCGAACAGGGCCGGTGTGCCGAGCACGCCGTCGACGGCCGGGGCCAGCAGCAGGCTCAGCTCGTCGACGAGTCCGGCCTTCAGCATCGAGCCGTTGATGCGCCCGCCGCCCTCCACCAGCAGCCGCTCGATGCCGAACAGCGCTTTCAGCTTGGTCAGCGCCAGGGCGAAGTCGACCGCCCGCTCGCCGGCCAGGATGTAGGATTGGCCGCCCGCCCTCAGGCGGCGCAGGCGGTCGTCGGAGGCTTGCCCCGTGGTCACCACCACGACGTGATCGCCCTCGATCTCGTTGCGCGCGCCCCAATCCATCGCGCCGCGGGCATCGAGCGCCACCGCGTAGCCGGGGGCTTCGGTGCGGGCGACGTGATCCTCGCGCGAGACCGGCACTTCGGGCGGCACGGAGGCGAGCGGCTTGGCGCTGTCGGCGTAGCCCTGCATGGTGATGCGCCCGCACATCCAGGCGTCGCCGCCGAGGCGCTTGTGGACCTCCTCGTAGTGCGAATCCGCATCGACGGTGGTCCAGCGCCGCACCTTGATGCGCCCGTCGACCGAGGTGGTCATGTGGCACAGGACGTAGGGGCGGTCGGTTCCCTCAGCCATGGTCTCGAAGCTTCCTGCTCTGCGATTTCCATGGCGGAACTAGACCGGCCTCCCCGCCCGGCCAGAGGGCGGGCCGCCGCGACGCACCGCCGGGGACGGGACTCCACCGGCTTGGTCCGACCGCACCCCGCCGGATAGGCTCGCCCCGCGACGGGAGGGACGACCATGGCGAGCTACACCGCGGATGTGCGCTGGGCGCTGGCGGAGGGCGAGGATTTCGCCGCCGGGCGCTACAGCCGCGGCCACGCGATCCGCTTCGACGGCGGGATCGCGGTGCCCGGCTCGGCCTCGCCGCACGTCGTCGGCAAGTGGGCGGTGCGCGAGGCCGTCGACCCCGAGGAGATGCTGGTGGCCGCGCTCTCCTCCTGCCACATGCTGAGCTTCCTCCACGTCGCCCGGCTCGCCGGCTTCGTGGCGCACGCCTATCGCGACCACGCCGAGGGACGCATGGAGGCGATCGCGCCGGGCCGGCAGGCGGTGACGCGGGTGGTGCTGCACCCGCGCATCGAGTGGACGGGCGCGGCACCGGACGCGGAGCGGCTCGCCGCGCTTCACCACGAGGCGCACGAGACCTGCTTCATCGCCAATTCCGTGCGTGCGCAGGTGACGGTCGCCTGACACGACCGGCTTGGCGAAACCGGCCGCGACGGTGCATGTCCTGCCCACGACCTTGCCCTTCGAGGACATCCGCATGACCGACCTGACGCTTGCCGCCGCGCAGACCCTCGTCGCCACCGCCCTGAAGACCGCCCGCGAGCGGAACCTCAAGCCGCTCGCCGTGGTGGTCTACGACGCCCGCGGCGCCCTCAAGTGCCTGGCCGCCGAGGACGGCACTTCCCTGCGCCGCGCGGAGATCGCCCGGGGCAAGGCCAATGGCGCGCTGGCGCTCGGCCTCGGCTCGCGGGCGATCGCCAAGCGCGCGGAGGAGCAGCCGCATTTCGTCGCCGCGGTGAGCCACCTCGTCGGGCCGGATGCCCTGGTGCCGGTGCCCGGCGGCGTGCTGATCCGCGACGGCGAAGGACGGCTGCTCGGCGCGGTCGGCATCTCCGGCGACACCTCGGACAACGACGAGATCTGCGCGCTGGCCGGCATCGAGGCCGCGGGGCTCAAGGGGGATACGGGCGCCTGACCGGGCGCCGATCGCGTGCGGGAGTTCGCGCCGTTTGCCCCTTCTCCCCGCGAGCGGGGCGACGGGACGCATCGGATAACCCCATGAGCCTCCTCCGCCGAACCGTCCTGCGAAGCGGCGCGGCGCTCGCCGCCGGGCTCGCCCTGCCCGCACGCGCCGCCGCGCCGGTCTACCGCCGCGGCAACGACGCCGACCCGGAGACGCTCGACCCGCACAAGACTTCGACGGTGGCCGAGGCGCACATCCTGCGCGACCTGTTCGAGGGGCTGCTCACCTACGACAATCTCGGCACGATCATCCCCGGCGCCGCGCAGAGCTGGACCATCTCCGACGACCACCTGACCTACCGCTTCACTCTGCGCCCCGACGGACGCTGGTCGAACGGCGAGGCCGTGACGGCCGAGGACTTCCTGTTCTCCTTGCGCCGCATCCTCGATCCGCGAACGGGCGCGAAATACGCCGAGGTGCTGTTTCCGATCCGCGGCGCGGCGGCCGTCAATGCGGGCGAGCAGCCGCCGGAGACGCTGGGGGTGAGCGCGCCCGATGCCCGGACGCTGGAGATCGTGCTGGCCGAGCCGGTGCCCTACCTGCTCGAACTCCTCACCCACCAGACCTCGCTGCCCGTCCACCGGCCCTCGCTGGCGCGCTGGGGCGACGCCTTCGCGCGGCCCGGCAACCTCGTCTCGAACGGCTCCTACGCGCTGGTCGACTGGGTGCCCAACGACCGCATCACCCTGACCAAGAACCCCCACCATCGCGACGCCGCCGCGATCCCGATCGAGCGGGTCGATGTCGTGCCGACCCCCGACCTCGCCGCGGCGGTGCGGCGCTACGCGGCCGGCGAGATCGATTCCCTGTCCGACCTGCCCGCCGACCAGATCGCCTCCCTGCAGAAGCGCTTCGGCGCGCAGGTCCGGCTCGGGCCGGGGCTCGGCCTGCTCGCCATCGCCTTCAACCTGCGCAAGGCTCCCTTCGACGACGCGCGGGTGCGCCGCGCCCTCTCGCTCGCGGTGGACCGGGAGTTCCTGGCCGAGATCGTCTGGGGGCAGACCATGGCCCCGGCCTATTCCTTCTGCCCGCCGGGCCTCGACAACGCCCTGCCGCCGCCGCTGATGCCGGGGCGTGAGGACGGCCCCATCGACCGCGAGGAGGAGGCGCTGCGGCTGCTCGCGCAGGCCGGCTTCGGGCCCAGGACGCCGCTCACGGTCGAGTACCGCTTCAACACCACCGACAACAACCGCAACACGGCCATCGCCCTGGCCGATGCGTGGCGCGGCATCGGCGTCGAGACCCGCTTCGTCTCCACCGACGCCAAGACCCACTTCGCTTATCTGCGCGACGGCGGCCCCTTCGACCTCGCCCGGATGTCCTGGATCGCCGACTATTCCGACCCGCAGAACTTCCTGTTCCTGCTCCGCACCGGCAATGACGGCTTCAATGCCGGGCGCTGGTCGAACCCGGTCTTCGACGGGCTGCTGACGCGGGCGGCGGGAGAGCGCGACGTGGACGCCCGTGCGCGGATGCTGTTCGACGCGGAAACAATCGTGCTCGACGAACTGCCCTGGATGCCGCTGCTGCACTACCGCTCGAAGGCGCTCGTCTCGCCGCGGCTGCACGGAATGCACCCCAATATCCGCAACGTCGCGCCCACCCGCTACCTCCGGCTCGACACATGATCGCCCTCATCGCTCGCCGGATCGCGCAGAGCCTGCCGACCCTGTTCCTCGTTGTGACGGGCAGCTTCTTCCTGATCCGGCTGGCGCCGGGCGGTCCGTTCGATCTGGAGCGGCCCCTGCCCCCGGCGGCGATGGAGAACCTGCGCCGCGTCTACGGGCTCGATCAGCCCCTGATCGTGCAGTTCGGGCGCTACCTCGCGAGCCTCGCCCGGGGCGATCTCGGGCCCTCCTTCAGCTTCCGCGACCTGACCGTCACCGACCTGTTCGCCCGCGGCCTGCCGGTCTCGGCGACCCTCGGCGCACTGGCGCTCGTGCTCGCGCTCACCCTCGGGCTGGCGCTCGGGAGCCTCGCCGCGTTCCGGAGCGGCGGGCCCGCCGACCGGCTGGTGGGGCTCGTCGCCTCGCTGGGCCTCGCGGTGCCGAACTTCGTCACCGCGCCCCTCCTTCAGATCGTGTTCGGCCTGGGGCTGGCGTGGCTCCCCGTCGGCGGCTGGGCGGGGGGCAATCCGAAAAACCTCGTCCTGCCGGTGCTCACCCTGGCCCTGCCCCACGCCGCCGGCATCGCCCGGCTCACCCGCGCCTCGCTGGCCGAGGTGCTGATCCAGCCGCACATCCGCACGCAGCGCGCCATGGGGCTGTCCCGTGCCCGGATCGCCCGGCACGCTCTGCGCGGCGCACTGCTCCCGGTCGTGGCCACGCTGGGGCCGCTGGCGGCGGGGCTGATGACCGGCTCGGTCGTCGTCGAGACCATCTTCGGCCTGCCGGGCATCGGCCGCTACTTCATCGAGGGCGCGCTCAACCGCGACTACACGCTGGTGATGGGCACCGTCGTGCTGGTGGCGGTGATGGTGATCGCCTTCAACCTGATCGCCGACCTCGCCGCCGCCGCGCTCGACCCGCGCCTGAGGGTGTCCGCGTGAGCGCGGCCCTGGCCCGCCTCGCCCGCCGCCGGCTCGCCCGCGACCGGGGCGCCCTGGCGGCTCTGGCGAGCCTCGTGCTGATCGTGCTCGCCTGCCTGATCGGCCCCTTCCTGACCGGACACAAGCCCGAGCAGATCTATCCCGATTTCGTCCGGGTCGCCCCGAGCCTCGACGCCCACCCGCGGGCGGACGAGTTGCGCCCGGCCCTGACGCGCCTCGCCTTCCGCATGCGGCTCGGGCTGGAGGATGTGAGGCTTGAGGGCGACCGGGTGCGGCTGACGCTGACGGCTTCGGGAAGGCCCGTCGACGAGCGGGCGCTGCGGCTCCTGCCCCGCTCGGGCCTGTTCGGCTCGGCCCAGGTGCTGGAGCGCGCGGCCGACGGAAGCCGTCTCGTGGTCGCCCTGCCGGTGCGGAAGCTGACTTTCCTCCTCGGCACCGATGCGCTCGGGCGCGACCTCCTCACCCGCTGCCTCGCGGCGGGCCAGGTTTCCCTGCTGATCGGGCTGACCGCGACGCTCGCCGCCCTGCTGATCGGCGTGAGCTACGGGGCCGTCTCCGGGATGGCCGGGGGATGGGTCGACGCGCTGATGATGCGCCTGCTCGACATCCTCTACGCCCTGCCCTTCGTGTTCTTCGTCATCATGCTGCTGGTGTTCTTCCGCGCCGGGCTGTGGCTGGTGATGGTGGCGGTGGCGGCGGTCGAGTGGCTCGACATGGCCCGCATCGTGCGCACCCAGACGCTGAGCCTCAAAGGCCGCGACTTTTTCCGCGCGGCGACGGCTTTGGGGGTGGGGCCGGGCACGATCCTCGTCCGCCACGTCGTGCCCAACACGCTCGGGCCGATCATCGCGGCGGCGACCCTGCTGGTGCCGCGGGTGATCCTCTTGGAGAGCTTCCTGTCCTTCCTCGGCCTCGGCGTGCAGGAGCCGGCGACCTCCTGGGGCGTGCTGATCGCGGAAGGCGCCCGCGCGCTGGAATCCGCGCCCTGGATGCTCGCCGCACCCGCGGGCTTCCTCGTCGTCACCCTGGTGGCCCTCAACCGGCTCGGCGACGGCCTCGGCGAGGCGCTCGACCCGCGGCTTCAGCGGGATTCGGCCGGCACGTAGCCCTGGTAGACGATGCGCACCGTGCGCCGCTCACCGGGCAGTTCCGAGAGCGGGACCGATTTCGAGCCCCGCAGCACGGGAACGGGCGCGATCTCGGCGAGGGCCGCCGCCACGGGTTCGGCCTTGGGCCGCAGGGCCCAGCGGGCGGCGCCGCCCGCCTGGGCCGCCAGCGTGGAGACGGCGAGCACGGCCCCCAGGGAGCCGAGGGCGACGGCGAGCGGCGGAAGGATCGTTCTGGCGGAAAGCGGCGCGAAAAATGTCATGGCGAGAGGCCCGGCGGATGGGGCCATTCCGCAACCTGAAGCGTTTCCGAACGCCGATTCGTGGGACTGCCGGGCAGCGGTTTGGCGCTGCCCGGCGGGACTTGCGAACAATTTTGCCGATTCAAGGTAAACGGAGTGGCAATGACGAGCCGAGCGGAAGGTCAGGCCGGAACCGCGCCCCCTGAGCGGGTCGCGGCGGGCACGGTGATCGACACCGACATCTCCGCCCGGCTCGACCGCCTACCCTTCGGCCGCTTCCACACCCTGGTCATCGTCGCGCTCGGCATCACCTGGGTGCTCGACGGGCTCGAAGTGACGCTGGCGGGCGCCCTCGTTGGGGCGCTGCGCAAGGAGCCGATGTCCTTCACCGAGTTCGATGTCGGCCTAGCGGCGAGTTCCTACCTCGTCGGCGCGGTGGTCGGCGCGGTCGGCTTCGGCTGGCTCACCGACCGGATCGGGCGCAAGAAGCTGTTCTTCATCACGCTCGCCCTCTACCTCATGGCGACAGCGGCCACCGGCCTGTCGTGGAATATCTGGAGCTTCTGCCTGTTCCGCTTCCTCACGGGAGCCGGCATCGGCGGCGAGTACACCGCGATCAACTCGACCATCCAGGAGCTGATTCCCGCCCGCGTGCGCGGCTGGACCGACCTCGTCATCAACGGCTCGTTCTGGATCGGGGCGGCGCTCGGCTCCTTCCTCTCGATCGCGCTGCTGCGGCCCGAATGGATCGACCCGGCCTGGGGCTGGCGCATCGCCTTCTTCGTCGGCGGCGGCATCGGCCTCGTGATCCTGCTCCTGCGCACCTGGATCCCCGAGAGCCCGCGCTGGCTCGTCACCCACGGCTACGCGGCGGAGGCCGACCGGGTGGTGACGGGCATCGAGCGGCGCTTCACCGACGAGGGCATCACCCTGCCGCCGCCCGACGAGTCGCGGCGCCTCAAGCTCAAGGTCCGCAGCCACACCCCGCTCGCGGAAGTGGCCCAGGCCCTGTTCGTCACGAGCCGCCGCCAGACCATGGTCGGGCTGGCGCTGATGATCGCCCAGGCCTTCTTCTACAACGCGCTGTTCTTCACCTACGCCCTGGTGCTGGAGCGCTTCTACCAAGTGCCGGGCGGCGATGTCGGCTGGTACCTGCTGCCCTTCGCGCTCGGCTCGTTCCTCGGCCCGCTGCTGCTGGGACGGCTGTTCGACACCGTGGGCCGGCGCCCGATGATCGCCTTCACTTACGGCATCTCGGCGGTGCTGCTGGTCGTGGTCGGCCTCGTCTTCCGCGCCGACCTGCTCGGCGCCTGGGGCCAGACGGCGGCCTGGATGGGCGTATTCTTCTTCGCCTCCGCCGCGGCCAGCTCCGCCTACCTCACGGTCGCCGAGACCTTCCCGCTGGAGATCCGCGCGCTGGCGATCGCGGCCTTCTACGCCATCGGCACCGGCATCGGCGGCGTCTCGGGGCCGCTGCTGTTCGGCGCGCTGGTCGAGACCGGCTCGCGCGATCTCGTGCTGGTGGGCTACATCATCGGCGCGAGCCTGATGGCGGTAGCGGCCATCGTCGGCTGGATCTGGGGCACGGCGGCCGAGGGCAAGTCGCTGGAGGACGTCTCGAAGCCGCTGGCCTCGGCCTGAGGGGCGTCCTCAGGGGGCGTCGTGCAACCCGGCCTGCCGGGCATCGCCTCTCCCCGCCTGCGGGGAGAGGGATCGGACGACCGACGGCCGAACCGTTCGGCCTCTTCGTCCTTGCGAGGTTCAGCGCAAGCGATGACGGCGTGGGGCCGAACCCGAAGCGTTCAGCCGGAAACCGGTATCGTCTGGCGACCCTGGCAAGACCCGCCTCAATCGACGAGCGGTCTCACGTCGGCTCCGATCGCGGGGCCGACCCTTTTCGCCGCAGCCAGATCGCCGAGGCCACCGCCAGAGCGTCGAGCGGCAGCGTCACCGCCCCCTGGCGCTTGCCCCACAACTCCAGGCCGCTGAAATCG
The DNA here is from genome assembly GCF_003201865.1 of Methylobacterium sp. B4. Classification (GTDB taxonomy): domain Bacteria; phylum Pseudomonadota; class Alphaproteobacteria; order Rhizobiales; family Beijerinckiaceae; genus Methylobacterium. Next base: position 105,103 of record NZ_QJJJ01000006.1, read on the forward strand.
ACGCGGCGGATTTCGAGCCAAGCGCCGAAGGGGAAGACCGCCTCGGTGCCCTCGCCGGGGCCGAAGCACTCCTCGAAGGCCAGCGGATCGACCATGATCGCGTCGTACTTGGCGAGGTGGCCGGCGATCGCGACCTTGGAACGGAACGGCCCCCGGTCGCGGTGATACGAGGAGAAGCAGGGCTCGACCTCGGTCAGCGTCACCCAGAGCTTGCCGCCGATGCGCAGGTAGGGTGCGTTCGGGCCCTCGGCGCCGAAATTCTCCGGGCCCCAGCCCGCCTCGCTCATCAGGGATTGCGCCAGCGTCACCGGCTCGCTGGGCGGGGCGGCGGGCACCCACGCCTCCAGCACGCCCACGGGCTCGGCGGGGAGACCGGGTCCGGTCGCGCCGCCTTCGGCCAAGCCACCGTGGATCATGCCACGCCCTCGCGCCTGCGACCGCTCACCGGGAGCGATCCTGCTGCATTATTCAGCATATGACATGCGCAGGCGAGCAGTTTATTTCAAGGCACCGAGCCTGTCGCCCGAAGGCGGCCGGGCTCTCAAGGCCGCAGGAGGCCTTACTCCTCGTCGTCCTCGTCGATGCGGCTCATGCCCTTGAGCTTGGCGAAGACCGCGTCGGCGTTGAGATCCTCCTCCTCTTCCTCCCGCTCCGCGGCGGCCGGGGCGGTCGAGACCTCGGTGGGCAGGAGCTTGGCGCCGCCATCGGCGGGCACCACGGCCGGACGGTCCTTGGCGGCGCGCTGCACCTCGAAGTCGAGGTCGATCTGCGAGCACAGGCCGAGCGTCACCGGGTCCATCGGCTGGAGCGAGGCGGAGTTCCAGTGGGTCCGCTCGCGGATCTGCTGGATCGTCGCCTTGGTGGTGCCGACAAGGCGGATCACCTGCGCGTCCTTCAGTTCGGGATGGTTGCGGATCAGCCAGAGGATGGCGTTCGGCCGGTCCTGGCGGCGCGACAGGGGCGTGTAGCGCGGGCCCTTGGTGGTGCGCTTGACCTCCGGCAGCTTGACCTTGGAGACCGCGACCTTGAGGCGGTAATTGGGCGACTTCTGCGCCTTCTCGATCTCGTCGCGGGTGAGCTGGCCGGTGGTGATCGGGTCGAGCCCCTTGATGCCGGCGGCGACCTCGCCGTCGGCGATGCCCTTCACTTCCAGCGGGTGCAGCTTGCAGAAATCGGCGATCTGCTCGAAGGCCAGCGAGGTGTTCTCGACGAGCCACACGGCGGTCGCCTTGGGCATCAGCGGACCTTGGGACATCGGCAAAGCTCCAGGCGGTTTTTCGCGAATGCGCGGCGGAGCCGGGATGACGGAAACGGTCTCTCCCGGTCTCCGGCCTCGTGTGTCGAGCCCGGAGAATCCCGTATCGCGCTGAATGGGGGGATGAATCTCATATAGCGGCGGAGGGGGGCTGCGCGCAATTGCGTTGTACCCGCCGGCAACCATTTCGGCCGGCCCTCACGCCGACGGAGCTTCCGGCCGCCGCCCCTCCAATGTGGGGCGCAACGGCGCGACCTCCGCCGCCACGTGGTCCATGAAGGCGCGCACCCGTGCCGCGTGGCGCAGATCCGGATGGGTCAGGAGCCACAGCGAGCCGGCGAGATCCGGCTCCGGCCCGGACAGGCGGCGCAGGGCCGCGATCCTGTCGCCGCGGTAGCAGGGCAGCGGACCGATCCCGACGCCCTCGACGATGGCCTCGCACAGGCCCTGCACGGTGTTGATGCGCAGGGCCACCCGCTCCGGTCCGGCCCGGGCCGCGACGAAGCGCGCGAAGAGCCCGCCGGCCACCGCCTCGCTCGGGCTGACCCAGGCCGCGTCGGCGGCCTCGGCCTGCACCCGTCCATAGACCGCCCAGGCGATGGTGGCGATGCGCCGGCCGACGAGGTTGGGCGGCGGGTCGCGGGTGGCGCGCAGGGCCACGTCCGCGTCGCGGCGGGAGAGGTTCAGCGCCTCCTCCGAGACCACGAGATCGACCTGCACCGCCGGGTAGCGCGCCCGGAAGCGGCCGAGCATCGGCATCAGCAGGTCGGTCACCAGCGTCGCCGCGGCGGTGACGCGCAGGGTGCCGGAGGGCGTCAGCGCCCGGTCGGCCACTTCCCGGTCGAAGCGCGCGACCTCCTCCTCCATGCGCGCCGCCGCCACGGCCATGGCCTCGCCGGCGGGCGTCGGCACGTAGCCGGAGCGGTGCCGCTCGAACAGGCGCGTGCCGAGCGCCGCTTCGACCGCGGCGAGGCGCCGGAAGGCGGTGGAGGGATTGATGCCGAGATGCGCCGCGGCCGGCGCCAGCGCTCCCCGCTCGGCCACCGCCCGCACAAGGCGGAACTCGTCCCAGGCCACCGGCATCGCTCCCCTCCTTGCAGATACGCAAGATGCATCTTGCACATCGAGGCGTTCCTGCAAGCGGGGCGAACCTCCATACTCCGACCGCATTCGATGATCGGGCCGCGTGTCGGGCCCGCCGCGGAAGAGGACAAAGCGATGGCGAAGGTTCTGGTGCTCTACTACTCGTCCTGGGGCCACGTGGAGCAGATGGCCAAGGCGGTGGCCGAGGGCGCCCGCGAGGCCGGGGCCGAAGTCGCGGTCAAGCGCGTGCCGGAGCTGGTGCCGGAGGAGGTGGCCAAGCAGTTCCACTACAAGCTCGAGCAGGACGCGCCGATCGCCACCGTCGAGGAGCTGGCCGATTACGATGCGATCATCTTCGGCACGCCGACCCGCTACGGCAACATGGCCGCGCAGATGAAGCAGTTCATCGACCAGACCGGCGGCCTCTGGGCCAAGGGCGCGCTGGTGGGCAAGGTCGGCTCGGCCTTCACCTCGACCGCCTCGCAGCACGGCGGCCAGGAGACCACCCTGACGAGCTTCCACACGGTGATGTTCCACCACGGCATGGTGGTGGTGGGCCTGCCCTACAGCTTCGCGGGCCAGAACGGCGTCGAGCAGGTGAAGGGCAACTCGCCCTACGGCGCCACCACGATCGCCGACGGCGACGGCTCGCGCCAGCCCTCCCAGGTCGAACTCGACGGCGCCCGCTACCAGGGCCGCCACGTGGCCGGAATCGCGGCAAAGCTCGCCGGCTGAGGCGCGTGTTCCCTCCTCTCCCCGCAGGCGGGGAGAGGAGATCAACATCGCTGCGGTCGCGCCCTACCGGGCCGCGGCGAGATCGCCCTTGCCGATCGCGGCGAGCACCACCGCCTCGGTGAGGAGTTGCGGCAACACCTGCGCTTCGCTCGTGCCGCGGTAGACGAGGTAGAGCGGCACGCCGCTGCGCCCGTAGCGCTCCAGGAGGCGGGTGATCTCCGGGTTCTGATTGGTCCAGTCGCCCTTCAGATAGGCGACCCCGCCTCCCCGGAAGGCCGCCTGCACGCTGTCGCGGGCGAGCACCGTGCGCTCGTTGACCTGGCAGGTGATGCACCACGCCGCCGTCATGTCCACGAACACCGTGCGCCCCTCCCCGCGCAGGGCGTCGAGACGCGCCTGCGTGAACGCTTCTTCGCCCTGGGCCAGGGTGGTGCCTCGCGCGGCGGCCCGGTCGCCGTCGAGGGCGGCCACGAGGCCGAGCGCTCCGGCCAGCGCCACCAGCGCCGCCGCCCGGGCGATGCCGGTGCCGAGCCGCCCCGCGTCGCGGGCGCGCTCCCAGGCCCAGGCGGCCAGCCCCACCAGCACGAGGCCGGTCAGACCGGCGAGCAGGCCGTTGGGCCCGACCTGCTGGGCGAGCACCCAGATCAGCCACGCCACGGTGGCGTAGACGGGGAAGGCGAGCGCGCCCTTGAGCACGTCCATCCAGGCGCCGGGCCGCGGCAGCCGGCGCAGCGCCTGCGGAAACGCCGTGAGCGCCAGGAAGGGCAGGGCCAGCCCGAGGCCGAGGCTCGCGAAGACGGTGAGCGCGGTCGCGGGCGACTGCGTCAGGGCGAAGCCCACCGCCGCGCCCATGAAGGGCGCCGTGCAGGGCGTGGCGACGAGGGTCGCCAGCACGCCGGTGAAGAACGAGCCGGAATAGCCCGCCCGCCGGGTCAGCCCATCGCCGAGCCCGACGAGCCGCCCACCCAGATGCACCACGCCCGACAGGCTGAGCCCCATGGCGAACAGCCCGTAGGCCAGCAGAGCCACCACGACCGGCGACTGGAGCTGGAAGCCCCAGCCGATCCCGGCCCCGCCCGCCTTGAGGGCGATCAGGAGGCCGGCGAGACCGAGGAAGCTCGCGAGCACGCCCGCCGTGTAGGCGAGCCCGTGCAGGCGCACCCGCGCCGTGGATTCCCCCGCTTGCCGCACGAGGCTCAGGACCTTGATCGAGAGGACCGGGAAGACGCAGGGCATCAGGTTGAGGATGAGCCCGCCGAGCAGGGCGAGCCCGGCCGCGCTCCACAGGGTCAGGCTTTCCTCCGCCGGGGCGGGCGGGGCCTCGGCGGCGGGAGCGGTGACGGCGGGCGGAGCCGCGGGCGCTTCGCCGAGCGCAAAGGCCCTGCGCGCGCCGGCCTCGGTAAGCGCGAGCACGCCGGCCAGCGCCTCGGGCGGTTGCTTGGCGTCCCCCGGCGTGAGGGTCAGATGCAGGCCGGCGGCATCGACGGTCAGGTCCTGGGGGGCGGCGTTCTCGATCGCGCCCTCGGCGTAGGGGAAGAAGGCCGCGCCGCTCACGCTCTCCGCCGCCAGCCCCGTTCGGTCGAGATGCAGCACGAGGCGGTCCCCCTCGCGGCTGGTGCGCACCGGGCCGGGGGCGGCCTCGGGCAGGGCGGCGCGGGCGCGAGCGAACAGGGCCGCCTGCCCCGAAGCCGGCTCGGTGGAGGCGGCCACGGGCAGGTCGAGGCTCAGCTCCGCCGATCCCGGAATGCAGATCTCCTCGCAGACGAGGTAGGAGAGCGTGCCGGCCAGTCGCACCGTCTCTCCCGGCGCGGCCTTCGCGGGGACGGTCAGCGGCACGAGCAGGGTGACCGCGCCCTCGTAGCCGAAATTCATCAGGGTCTGGACCGGGATGCGCTCCGGGACTGGCCAGTCCACCGCGCCGACGGAGAAGCCTGCGGGCAGCCGCCACGCCATCTCCGGCGGCAGGCCGGAATCGCCGGGATTGCGCCAGTAGACGTGCCAGCCCGGCTTCATCACCATGTGCAGGCCGAGCGTCGCGGTGCGGCCGGGCACCAGGGCCTCGCTCTCCGCGACGAGGCTCGCCCGCACCAGATCCTTCGCCTTGGCGGCCGTCAGCGTGCCCTGCGCCAGGGCGGGGGCGGCAAACGTCAGGGCGAGAGCCAGGATCGGCGTGAGAAGGCGAAGCATCGAGCGTCCCTGCGGGCGGGCCGGTCCCGGCAAGCGGGTCCGGCCGGGCAGGGATAGCAGACCTCGGCCGCGAAGTGAGCCGCGGCCTCACGGCGCGTCGGGCCGTCCGCCTCAGGCCTCCGGCACGTTCCGCTCCAACTCGTCGAGCCAGGCCCGGGCGCTGGCATCGGAGGGGGCGCGCCAATCGCCGCGAGGGGAGAGGGCGCCGCCCGCCGAGACCTTCGGTCCGTTGGGCAGCGCCGAGCGCTTGAACTGGCTGAAGCGGAAGAAGCGGTCGAGGAAGACGTGGAGCCAGCGCCGGATCTCCGGCAGGCCGTAGGCCACGCGCTTGGCCTCCGGGAAGTCCGGCGGCCAGTCGCCCGCACCCGCATCCGCCCAGGCATGCAGCGCGAGATAGGCGATCTTCGAGGGCGGGAAGCCGTGGCGCAGGGTGAACCACAGCGAGAAGTCCTGCAGCGCGTAGGGGCCGATCTTGGCCTCCGTGCTCTGCGGCCCCTCCCCCTCGGTCGCCGGCACGAGTTCGGGCGAGATCTCGGTGTCGAGCACCGCCCGCAGGGTCCTATTCTCTTCCTCGCCGAATTGCCCCGAGGAAATCACCCAGCGGATCAGGTGCTGGATCAGGGTCTTGGGCACGCCCGCGTTGACGCCGTAATGGCTCATCTGGTCGCCGACGCCGTAGGTGCTCCAGCCGAGCGCCAGTTCCGAGAGGTCGCCGGTGCCGATGACGATGCCGCCGTGCTGGTTGGCCAGCCGGAACAGGTAATCGGTGCGCAGGCCCGCCTGCACGTTCTCGAAGGTGACGTCGTAGACCGCCTCGCCCCGCCCGAAGGGGTGGCCCATATCCGCCAGCATCTGCCGGGCGGCGGGGCGGATGTCGATCTCCTCCGCCGTGGTGCCGAGCGCCCGCATCAGGGCGTGGGCGTTGGTCTTGGTCTCGTCGGAGGTGGCGAAGCCCGGCAGGGTGTAGGCCAGGATGTCCTTTCGCGGCAGCCCGAGCCGATCGAAGGCCTTCGCGACGACGATGAGCGCATGGGTGGAATCGAGCCCGCCGGAAACGCCGATCACCGCGCGCTTGGTGCCCGTGGCCGCGAGCCGCTGGGCGAGGCCGGCGACCTGGATGTTGTAGGCCTCGTAGCAATCCTGGGCGAGGCGGGCCGGGTCGGAGGGCACGAAGGGGAAGCGCTCGACCCGGCGCTTGAGGCCGAGATCGCCCTGCGGCGGATCGAGCCGGAAGCCGATACTGCGATAGGGCCGGTCCCCGCGGTCGCGGGCGTTGTCGTCGAAGCTGCCGGCCTGGAGGCGCTCCTGCGCGATCAGGTCGAGGTCGATATCGGCCAGGGTCACGACCGGACCTTCGGGGAAGCGCGCGCCCTCCGCCAGCCGCACGCCGTTCTCGTCGATGCTGGTCTGCCCGTCCCAGGACAGGTCGGTGGTGGATTCGCCCGTGCCGGCGGCGGCGTAGACGTAGGCGCACAGGCCCCGCATCGAGGCGGCCCGGGTGAGGAGCGCGCGGGACTCCGCCCGGCCGACGGTGATCGGGCTGCCCGACGGGTTGGCGATCACCGTCGCGCCCGCCAGCACGGCCTCCATGCCCGTGGTCTGCGGCACCCAGAGATCCTCGCAGACCTCGATCGCCAGGCGGAAGCGGGGCAGGTCGTCGGCGGCGAAGATCAGGTCGGTGCCGAAGGGGGCCTCCTCGCCGCCGAGGCGGATCGTCTCGCCGGTGATGCCCGCACCGGAGGCGAAGTGGCGCTTCTCGTAGAACTCCCGGTAGTTCGGCAGGTAGCTCTTCGGCACGACGCCCAGCAGCCGCCCGCCCTGGATCGCCAGGGCGGCGTTGTAGAGCCGGTTGCGCCAGCGGCAGGGCGCGCCGACCACGAGCAGGGGCGTGAGCCCGGCGCTCTCGGCGACCAGCCGCGCCACGCCCGCCTCCACCGCGTCGAGCAGCGCGCTCTGCAGCAGGAGGTCCTCGATGGCGTAGGAGGACAGGCAGAGTTCGGGGAAGACCGCCAGCGCCGCGCCGGCCGCGTGGGCCTCCCGCGCGAGCGCCAGGATGTCCTCGGCGTTGGCCGCCGGGTCGCCGGGATGGCTGCGCCCGGTACAGGCCGCCACGCGGGCGAAGCCATGCCGGTAGAGGGAGCGGAAGGCGTCGGGCGAAGGGGGAGTCACCGGGATCTCGAAGCTCGCCTGATGTGGCAGGACAGTCTGCCAGCGCGTTGTGAAAACATCATTTTCCCCGATGCATCCGCGCCGCCGCAGCGGACGCGGCCGGCCCTGCCACCGGGCATCGGGAATGCCGTGCAAAGGTCCAACCGTCCTCGACGATATCCGGTTCGCGCGCCACGTGCACCGCCGGGGCCGGGACGGTCGGAGGAGGGGGAGGGCAAGCGTTCGTTAACGACGATCCGCCTACCGTGAGGGACGAACCGCTCCGCAGGAGCCGGACCTTGTTTCGAGTCATCTCACAGATCATGCGCGCATCGGGACGGCCTCCCTATTCCCATCGTGATCCGTCGCGGCCGAGCCGCGGCGGCGACCGCCTGGACCGGTCGATCGGCGGCTTCGCCCATCGGCTGATGAGTCTGCGCTCCAACCTCGCCCGCCGCATCGCGGGCACGCCCCCGGCCCCGCCGCGGGCGCTCCCCCAATCCCTGCCCCACCCGGCCCTGCCGCAACCGGGCGTCGATGCGTTCGACGCAGGCAGCGTGCCGAGCTGGCTGGTGCCGCCCGGCGCGATGCTCGGGCGCGCGCCCGCGGCGGCGGAGACATGGACCGCAGAGGACGAGCGGGGCCTGTACGCGGCGGGGATGCCGGGCCTCGACCCGCATCAGGCCTTCCCCCCGGAGCCCGCCTGTGACGGGTTGCCGGAGAGCACGTTCGAGAGCCGCATCGACCCCCGGGCCTCCGGCCCCGGCGTCCTGGTGCGCACGCCCCGCCGCCCGGCCGCCATCGCCCCGGAAGCCGGCGCCGTCCCGCTCCACGGGCTGGCCGCGCCGCAGGCATCCCTCCACGCCGCGCCGCAGACGCTTCCCGAGGCGGTGCGCTTCACCCGCACCCCCGACACCGTGCTGATGGAACGCCGCCGGCAGGCGCTGGAGGCCGAGCGCGAGGCGCAGGCCCGGGCCCAGGCCCTGCTCGACGCCCAGGCCGCCGCCGAGGCTGCGGCCCGCGAGGCGGAGCGGGCCCGTGAGGCGGCGGAGCGCGAGGCCGCCGAACGCGCGGCGCAGCTGGCTGCCGAGCGGGCCGAGGCCGCGCGGCTGCGCGCCGAGCAGGCGGGCGAGGAAGTGCCGATCTGGCGCCGCCCCTTCGTGCCGCCGCCGGGCGTCAGCTTCTTCCGCACGCCCGACCGACGCCTGAAGCCCGCCGTTCCGGCGCCGCAGGCCGCGATGCCGGTGGCGGAGCCCGTGATCGAGGCTGCCTACGTCGAGGAGAGCCATGCCGGATCCGCACCGGACGGCCTGCCGCTGACCATGCTGGCTGCCGCGGAATCCGTCCCGGCGATCCTCGGAACCTACGCGCCCTTCATCCCGCCGGTCCCGGCCGAGCCGTCCGACTGGTCGGACGTGCCGGATTGGTCCGCCCTGCACGGCTGGTTCGGCCCCGCCGAATCCGCGGTCGAGATCGCCGAGCCGGTGTCCCGGGCCGCGGCGCAGCCCGCCGCACAGCGCCTCGTGCTGAGCGCCATGGCGGCCCGCGCCGCGATCCGGCCGGCCCGTCCGCTCGTCGCCGCGCCCGCCGCGCAGTCCGCACCCGCGCAGGCCGTGCTGTACGCCGCGCCGTCGGCCCCGGCGGCCGCGCCCTTCGCCGCTCGGCCCTTTACCGCTCAGCCCTTCGCGGCTCGGCCCCCCGCTCCGCCGGTCGCGGCGCAGCCGGTGTCCGTCCCGGCCCAACCCGCGCCGCAGGCCCCCTCCCCTGCGCAGGCGCTGGCGCCGCTGACGATTCCGGCGCGGCCCGTCCTGCTGCGCACCAAGGTCGGTGCCGAGGCCGAAGTGGCCGAGGAGGCCGCCGAGGAGACGGCGCAAGACACTGCGTCCGACACTGCGTCCGACCTCGCGTCCAACTTCGCGCACGACTTCGAAGCCGAGGCTGAGGCCGCGATCGAGACCGTCTCCGCGCAACCCGTCGCGGCAGAGCCCGAAAACCGTCCCCGGGCGATCCTGCCCGAGCGCCCGACACTGATCCCCGCCGGCCGCCACCTGGAGATGTCGTTCGTCGGCAACGCCGACTATTCCCTGCCCTCGCTCGAACTGCTCGCCGAGCCGCCCCTGCCCGACGGCGAGGAGGTCGATGCGGACGAGCTGGAGCAGAACGCCCTCAACCTCCAGCAGACCGTGCAGGATTTCGGCGTGCGCGGCGACATCCTGGCCGTGCGCCCCGGCCCCGTCGTCACCCTCTACGAGCTGGAGCCGGCGCCCGGCACCAAGTCTTCCCGCGTGATCGGCCTGTCGGACGACATCGCCCGCTCGATGTCCGCCGTCTCCGCCCGCGTCGCCGTCGTGCCCGGCCGCAACGTGATCGGCATCGAGCTGCCGAACCCCGTGCGCGAGACCGTGTACCTGCGCGAGCTGCTCGCCTCGGTCGATTTCGTCGAGACCAAGCACAAGCTCGCCTTGTGCCTGGGCAAGAACATCGGCGGCGAGCCGATCATCGCCGATCTGGCCCGCATGCCGCACCTGCTGGTGGCCGGCACCACCGGCTCGGGCAAGTCGGTGGCCATCAACACCATGATCCTGTCACTCCTCTACCGGCTCAAGCCCGAAGAGTGCCGCCTGATCATGGTCGATCCCAAGATGCTGGAGCTGTCGGTCTACGACGGCATCCCGCACCTGCTCTCCCCCGTCGTCATCGACCCGAAGAAGGCGGTCATCGCCCTCAAATGGGCCGTGCGCGAGATGGAGGAGCGCTACAAGAAGATGTCGAAGATCAGCGTGCGCAACATCGACGGGTACAATGCCCGGATGAAGGAGGCGCGCGAGCGGGGCGAGATCATCACCCGCACGGTCCAGACCGGCTTCGACCGCACCACCGGCGAGGCGGTGTTCGAAGAGCAGGAGATGGACCTCTCGGCCCTGCCCTACATCGTGATCGTGGTCGACGAGATGGCCGACCTGATGATGGTGGCGGGCAAGGACATCGAGGGCGCGATCCAGCGCCTCGCGCAGATGGCGCGGGCGGCGGGCATCCACCTGATCATGGCGACGCAGCGGCCCTCGGTCGACGTCATCACCGGCACGATCAAGGCGAACTTCCCGACCCGCATCTCCTTCCAGGTCACGAGCAAGATCGATAGCCGCACGATCCTGGGCGAGATGGGCGCCGAGCAGCTGCTGGGCCAGGGCGACATGCTGTTCATGGCCGGCGGCGGGCGCACCACCCGCGTGCACGGGCCGTTCTGCTCGGACTCCGAGGTCGAGACGGTGGTGGCGCATCTCAAGCGCCAGGGCCGGCCTTCCTATCTCGAGGCGGTCACCGCCGATGACGGCTCGTCCGACCAGCCGGAAAAGCCCGCCAAGGGCTCGAAGGCGGCCAAAGCCGAGAAGGACGACTTCGCGGAGGCCGAGGAGGCCGACGCGCCGGTCTTCGACATCGGCGCCTTCGCGGCCAGTGCGGGCGCGGAGGGCGGCGAGCTCTACGAGCAGGCCATCGCCGTGGTGCTGCGCGACCGCAAGGCCTCGACCAGCTACATCCAGCGCCGCCTCCAGATCGGCTACAACCGCGCCGCCTCCATCATGGAGCGGATGGAGATCGAGGGAATCGTCGGGCCGGCCAACCATGCGGGCAAGCGCGAGATCCTGGTCGAGGGTCTCTCGGGCGCTCCGTCCGGCGGCTACGACGACGAGTAGCACCTGCGATCCCGGTCCCCGTCGCATATTCGCCACAGGGGCCGGGTCTACCCGAACCACGACATCCGGACGCTCCGCCGCAAGGCGCGTCCGCACCGGGGCGGCCCCGGCCCCGCGCGCCCGCAAGCTTTCGGAGATGCCCACACGATGACTGGCCGACGCCTCCGCCCCGCCGCCGGTCCGCTGCTCGTGGTCGCCGCGCTGACGTTCCAGCCGCTTCCGGCGAGCGCCCAGGTCTCCTCGTTCCTCGACGGCCTGTTCGGCCGCAAGGAGGAGCCGGCGCCGCCCCCGGCCGCTGCGCCCGAGCCGGAGGCCGCTCCGGCCCCGGCCAAGAAGGCGGCGCAGAAGCCGGGCAAGGGCACTGAGAAGGCGGCCGAGAAGGGGTCGGACAAGGCCACCGAGAAGACCGGCAGCGTCAAGGCGGCGGCCAAGCCCGGCACGCCCGCCCCCGCGGCGCCGGCCGCGGCTTCCGGCACGCGGGTCGCGGCGGTGGGCGCGCCCAGCCTCGGCGCCTCGCTCCAGGATGCCGACCCGGCCACCATCGTGGCGGGGGCCAACGCCTACTTCAACGGCTTCCAGACCCTGACCGGCTCGTTCATCCAGATCGGCGCGGACGGGCGCCGCATCGGCGGCAAGCTCACGCTGGCCAAGCCCGGGCGCCTGCGCTTCGAGTACGACCAGCCTTCCCCGCTCGAAGTGGTGGCCGACGGCACCTCGGTCGCCGTGCGCGACCGCAAGCTCAACACGCAGGATCTCTACTTCATCTCGCAGACGCCGCTGAAATTCCTGCTGCGCGACAAGATCGATCTCGCCCGCGACCTGAACGTGACGGACGTGTCCAACGATCCGGGCGGCATCCGCATCGGACTGGAAGACCGCTCGACGCTGGGTGGCACCTCGAAGATCCAGCTCTACTTCGACGCCGAGATGAAGACCCTCTCGCAGTGGCGGATCACCGACCCGCAAGGCTACCTCACCACGGTGCAGCTCTCGAACCTGCAGAAGGGCAAGGCCGTCGACGGCGCCCTGTTCTTCATCAATTACGGTCGCGCCGAGGACAAGGCCATGCAGCGTCAGATCCAGAGCCAGAATCCCTGAGCCGAACACCGAGGCTACAGGCGATAACATGGATTGACTTGAACGCTGCGCCGCCGGGCTTTTTCTCGACATCCTATGTTATGGGCGGTGATTATCCTGCAAGAATGTCGGGAATAGGCTCCGAGAGCCGCCGACTTTAAGGATCTGTTGAGGCGGCGAGCGGCCAATGGACGGGCCGTCCACGGGAGGCGGCCCAACGGGACGTTGTCCGGCCGCATGTCCGCCCTCGCCGCTCCATCGCTTCCGGGCCCTTCGCCGTTCGAGGCGGCGCTCGCCGAGATGGCTGCCGCGCTCGTCCTGCTCGACGCGGGCGGCACGGTGACCTTCGCCAATGCCCGCGCGGCGGCGCTGCTGGGCTGCGCCGAACTGGTCGGCCTCCCGATCCGGTCCCTGCCGGCGGCCTGCGGCGGCGCGGAGCCGGAAGGCGCCGCCCTCGCCGAGGCCGTGCGTGCCGGTCGCTCCCTCCGCCTGCACCTCGCGCTCGGCGACGAGCGCCTCGTCGAGACCGCGCTGACACCGCTCTCGACCGGCGGCTTCGCCCTCACCTTCGAGGACGTGACCGAGCATATCCGCGGCGCGGCCCTGGCCCGGCAGGAGCCGCTCACCGGCCTGTGCAATCGCGTCGGCCTGCACGACCACCTCCACGCGGCGCTGGCCGAGGCGGCCCGGACGGGCGCGCCGCTGGCGGTGCTGATGCTCGACCTCGACCGCTTCAAGTCGGTCAACGACACCCTCGGCCACCCGGTCGGCGACGCGCTCCTGCGCAAGGTCGCCGAGCGCCTTCGCCGGGCCACCCGCCGCGAGGATGTGGTCGCGCGGCTCGGCGGCGACGAATTCGCCATCCTCCAGGCTGGCGCCCACGGCGGCGCGGCCCAGCCCGAAGCCGCCGAGGCCCTGGCCCGCCGCCTCGTCGATCTCGTCGGGCGCACCTACGTGGTCGACGGCCACATGCTCAATGTCGGCGTCAGCGTCGGCGTCGCGCTCAGCCCCGCCGACGGAGCCGACGCCGACGACCTCCTGAAGCATGCCGACCTCGCGCTCTACCGGGCCAAGGCCGAGGGCCGGGGCACCTACCGCTTCTTCGAGCCGGCGATGAACGCGCAGATGCAGGCGCGCCGCAGCCTGGAGATCGACCTGCGCCGGGCGCTCGCCCTCAAGCAGTTCGAACTCGCCTTCCAGCCGCAGATCCAGCTGGAGACCGGCGCGGTGGTCGGCTTCGAGGCGCTGCTGCGCTGGAACCATCCCGAGCGCGGCCCCGTCTCGCCGGCCCTGTTCATTCCGCTCGCCGAGGAGATCGGCCTGATCGTCGGCATCGGCGAGTGGGCCCTGCGCGCCGCCTGCCGCGAGGCGGCGGGCTGGACGCAGGCCGCCTCGATCGCCGTCAACCTCTCGCCGGTGCAGTTCCGCGGCGGCCGGCTGGTCGAGACGGTGATGAACGTGCTGGCCCAGACCGGCCTCGACCCGGCCCGGCTGGAGCTGGAGATCACGGAAGGGGCGCTCCTGGAGAACACCGACGGCGTGCTGGCCGTGCTGAACGGCCTGCGGGCGCTGGGCGTCAGGATCTCGATGGACGATTTCGGCACCGGCTACTCGTCCCTGAGCTACCTGCAGAAATTCCCCTTCGACAAGATCAAGATCGACCAGTCCTTCGTGCGCGGCATGGAGGACAACGCCGAGTGCGGCGCCATCGTGCGGGCCATCGCCCGGCTCGGGGCCAGCCTCGGCATGCGCACCACCGCCGAGGGCGTCGAGACGCCCGACCAGCTCGCGGCGATCCGCGCCGAGGGCTGCACCGAGGTCCAGGGCTACCTGACCGGGCGCCCGATGCCCGCGGCGCAGGCCGCCGCGCTGCTCTGCAGACCGGTCGCCCAGACCCCTGTCCGTCCCGCCACTCTTCCCCCTGCCCGTCCCGCCGACACCCTCACCGCGTGATCCGGAGCCTGCCATGAGCCGAGACCTCTGCCGCCTCGTCTATTACAGCCGCAACCGGGTCGCCGGTGCGCCGACGGCGATGGACGAGACGATCCGCGGCATCCTCGCCGTGAGCCGCGTCAACAACGCCCGCGTCGGCGTCACCGGGGCGCTGATGTTCAACGCCGGCTGCTTCGCGCAGGTGCTGGAAGGGCCGAGCGAGGCGGTCGAGACCACCTTCGAGCGCATCCAGCAGGACGAGCGCCACGGCGAGGTCTCGCTGCTCGCCCTCGAACCGGTGGAGGAGCGCCTCTTCACCGATTGGTCGATGGCCTATGTCGGCGCCTCGCAGGCCGACGCGGCGCGATACGGTGACATGGCCGGCGAGAGCGGCTTCGACCTTTCGCGGATGACGGGCGACAAGCTGTGCGCCGTGCTGCACGGCCTCGCTCTGGAGGAGGAGGCCGCCGCCGCGGCCTGACGGTTTGCGAGGCGCGCGGGTTGGGCTAACGGGGCAGCCACCCACGCCACGCTCCGCAGGCAATCCCCGTGCGCCTCACCGTCACGACCTGGAACATCAACTCGGTGCGCCTGCGCATCGAATCCGTGCTGCGCTTCCTCAGGGAGGTGCGGCCCGACGTGCTGTGCCTGCAGGAGACCAAGTGCCCGGACGACCTCTTTCCGCTCAAGGCGTTCGAGGGATCCGGCTACGAGAACATCGTCTTTGCCGGGCAGAAGGGGTATAACGGCGTCGCGATCCTCTCGCGCTTTCCGCTGGTCACCCGCGACGTGATGAGCTTCTGCGAGCGGGCGGATGCGCGCCACATCTCGGCGGCGCTCGGGCGCGAGGCGGGGCCGGCGGCGGGGATCGTGCTGCACGATTTCTACGTGCCGGCGGGCGGCGACCTGCCCCATCGCGAGCTCAACCCGAAATTCGCGCACAAGCTCGATTTCCTGTCCGAGCTGCGGGCCTGGGGCGGGCGGCGCGTCTCCGGCCCGGCGATCCTGGTCGGCGACCTCAACGTCGCGCCGCTGGAGCACGATGTCTGGTCGCACAAGCAGCTCCTCGACGTGGTGAGCCACACGCCCGTCGAGACAGAGGCCCTGGAGACGCTGCGGGGCGAGGCCGGCTGGATCGATGCGGCGCGCCACCTCACCCCGGAGCCGGAGAAGATCTACACGTGGTGGAGCTACCGCTCGCCGGACTGGGCGGCCGCCAACAAGGGCCGGCGCCTCGACCACGCCTGGGTCTCGCCGGATCTCGCCGGCAGCGTGCGCCGGGTCGAGGTCTTCCGCGAGGCGCGCGGCTGGGAGAAGCCCTCGGACCACGCGCCGGTCACGTTGACGTTGGAATTGTGAGCCGGGAACGCCGGGGCCGTTCCGGGCATTGGATCTCCAATCTCGGCTTTCGAAACGGAGTCCCCCGAATGCGCTCGATCCTGCGCCAGATCCTCGTCGTCTTCCTCCTGCCCAAGGCCATTTCCTACCTGCGCCGTCGCTACGGCGGTGGCCGGGCCGCGGGTCAGCATCGCTCGTACTGAGTGCGGGATTCCAAAGGGATCATCCCTTTGGCGGGGGCGCCGGGGCAGAGCCCCGGCTTTCCTTTATCCAGGGCTCTGCCCTGGACCCGCGAAAGGACTCGTCCTTTCGAAACCTGGACTTGCCCCGACCCGCCGCCGGCAATATCCGAACCAGATCGCCAGCCCGAGGCCGAGCCAGACCAGCAGCCGCAGCCAGGTGTCGCCGGGCAGGCTCGCCATCAGGGTCAGGCAGGCGAGGATGCCGAGCACCGGCACGAGCGGCCCGCCGGGCACCCGGAAGGGCCGCGCCCTTCCCGGCTCCGTGCGGCGCAGGATCAGCACGCTGACGCAGACCAGCACGAAGGCGAACAGCGTCCCGATGCTGACGAGTTCGCCGAGGATGCCGATCGGCACCAGGGCCGCCGCTGCGGCGGTGACGAGCCCGATCAGCCCTTGGGCGACGAACGGCGTCCGGCTCGTCTCGCCGATGCGCGCGAAGGCGTCCGGCAGCATCCGGTCGCGGGCCATGGCGTAGCAGATCCGCGCCTGTCCGTAGAGCGCGGTCAGCGCCGCCGTCGTGAGCCCGATCAGGGCGCCGAGCTTGATCACCGTCGAGAACCCGCTCAGGCCCGTCGCGTCCATGGCTTTGGCGATCGGATCGGCCACGTCGAGCTCGCGATAGGGCACGAGGCCGGTCAGCACCGCCGCCACCGCCCCGTAGAGCGCGGCCGTGACGAGGAGCGAACCGATCAACCCCACCGGCGCGTCCCGCTGCGGGTTGCGGGTCTCGCCGGCGGCCGTCGAGACGGTCTCGAAGCCGACATAGGCGAAGAACACCACGCCCGCCCCGCGGAAGATTCCGCTCCAGCCGAACGCGCCGAACGCGCCCTCGTTCTCCGGCACCAGCGGCCGCCACAGCTCGGGCCGCACATGGAGGGCGCCGAGCCCGACGAAGCCCAGGATGATCGCGACCTTGAGCGCCACCAGCACGGCGTTGGTGCGGGCCGCTCCCCGGTTGCCGCCCATCAGCAGGGCGGTGAGGACCAGCACGACGAGGGCCGCCGGCGCGTTGACGAGCCCGCCCTCCCCCGGCGCCGCCGCGAGGGCGGCGGGCAGCCTCACCCCGAGATCGGCGAGCAGGCTCTGCGCGTAGCCCGACCAGCCGACCCCGATCGTCGCGGCGGCCATGCCGAATTCGAGCACGAGGTCCCAGCCGATGATCCAGGCGGGCAGCGCGCCCAGCGTCGCGTGGGTGTAGGAGTAGGTCGAGCCCGCCACGGGGATCATCGCGGCGAGTTCGGCGTAGCAGAGCGCCACCAGCCCGCTCGCCACCGCGCCGAGCAGGAAGGAGAGCATCAGCCCCGGCCCGGCGTAGTTCGCCGCGGCCGTACCCGTGAGCACGAAGATCCCCGCCCCGACCGTCGCGCCGACGCCGATGCAGACGAGGCTGAAGGCCGAGAGATTTCTGGCCAGCGACGGCCCCTCCGCCTCGGCGACGAGGGCGGCGATGGGTTTGCGGGCACCGAGGACGGAACGGGGCATGATCTCTGGCCTGCCTGAGCGGGTCGCGCCCGGCAACGCGAAATCCGCGCCGGGCGTGAGGCCGTGTGAAGCGGATCGGGCCCGGGCGGGCGGCGGCACTGGCGCTTCCCGCGGTTTCGTGTATGGTCCGCGCCGCCTCGACCCGGCTGACGGGCGGGGCTTGTGCCGCTTGCGGCTGACCGTGCTGGACGACATCCCGGCACCGGCCCGACCGCAGGCTTCAAGGCGCCCTGCCCCGTTGCGGGCGGCGCATCCGACCAAACCCCATTCGAAAGGCCTGCGATGTCGATCACGGCAGAGCGCAAGACCGCGCTCATCAAGGAATACGCCAAGGGCAACAAGGACACCGGCTCGCCGGAGGTCCAGGTGGCCATCCTCACCGAGCGGATCACCAACCTGACCGCCCACTTCAAGACCCACGGCAAGGACAACCACTCCCGCCGCGGCCTCCTGAAGCTGGTCTCGCAGCGCCGCTCGCTGCTCGACTACCTGAAGCGCAAGGAAGAGGCGCGCTACCGCACCCTCATCGAGCGCCTCGGCATCCGCCGCTAAGGCAATCCACGCGGTCCCTCGGGGCCGCGTTTTCACACGCAGCGCTCTCAGTCGAAGCGGACTCCGGTTCGGCGTCAGAGAGCGCGGCAAACCAAGAAGGACTGTCCGGGCATGGGGCTCGGCCGGTCCCCCCGGGCGGCTTGAAGGCAAAGGGCGCCAGGGCAGGATCGCGAGACGCTTTCTCTGGAGTGAGAGCGTCTCGCCGTCTTGCCTCTGGCGGCGCCGGGTTCGCCCGAACCGCATGTTCGAAGGCAAGAGACATATGTTCGACGTACAACGTGAAGAGCTGATCTGGGGCGACCGCAAGCTCGTCCTCGAGACCGGCAAGACCGCCCGTCAGGCGGACGGCGCCGTGGTCGCCACCTACGGCGAGACCACCGTGCTCGCCACCGTGGTCGCGGGCAAGGAGCCCAAGGCCGGCATCGACTTCCTGCCGCTCACCGTGAACTACCAGGAGCGCGCCTACGCCGCCGGCCGTATCCCCGGCGGCTACTTCAAGCGCGAGGGCCGCCCCTCGGAGAAGGAGACGCTGGTCTCCCGCCTGATCGACCGCCCGATCCGTCCGCTCTTCGTCGACGGCTGGCGCAACGACACCCAGGTCGTCGTCACCGTCCTCTCCCACGATCTCGAGAACGATCCCGACATCGTCGCGATGGTCGCGGCGTCGGCCGCCCTCACGCTCTCGGGCGTGCCCTTCATGGGCCCGATCGGCGCGGCCCGCGTCGGCTACCTCAACGGCGGCTACAAGCTGAACCCGCTGGTCACCGAGATCGCCGACTCCACCCTCGACCTCGTCGTCGCCGGCACGCAGGACGCCGTGCTGATGGTCGAGTCCGAGGCCAAGGAGCTCTCCGAGGACGTGATGCTCGGGGCCGTGATGTTCGGCCACAAGCACTTCCAGCCGGTGATCGAGGCGATCATCCGCCTGGCCGAGAAGGCCGCCAAGGAGCCGCGCGACTTCTCCCCGCCGGAGAACGCCGACGTGGAGAAGGCCGTCCTCGACATCTGCGAGGGCGAGTTGCGCGAGGCCTACAAGAAGACCGTCAAGCAGGAGCGCTACGCCGCCGTCGACGCCGTGAAGGCGAAGGTGGTCGCCGCCCTCTGCCCGGCCGAGGGCGAGCAGAAGTTCTCGCCTGAGAAGGTCAAGGCCGCCTTCAAGGAGGCCCAATCGAAGGTGGTCCGCTGGAACATCCTCGACACCGGAAGCCGGATCGATGGTCGTGACGTAAAGACGGTCCGCCCGATCGTCTCGGAAGTCGGCGTGCTGCCCCGCGCCCACGGCTCGTCGCTGTTCACCCGCGGCGAGACCCAGGCGCTGGTCATCGCCACGCTCGGCACCGGCGAGGACGAGCAGTTCATCGACGCGCTGGAAGGGACCTACAAGGAGCGCTTCCTGCTCCACTACAACTTCCCTCCCTACTCCGTCGGCGAGACCGGCCGCATGGGCTCCCCGGGCCGTCGCGAGATCGGCCACGGCAAGCTCGCTTGGCGTGCGATCCGGCCCGTGCTGCCGCCCGCCCACGAGTTCCCGTACACGATCCGCGTGGTCTCCGAGATCACCGAGTCGAACGGCTCCTCCTCCATGGCCTCCGTCTGCGGCGGCTCGCTCTCGCTGATGGATGCGGGCGTGCCCCTGCGCCGTCCGGTGGCCGGCATCGCCATGGGCCTCATCCTCGAAGGTGAGCGCTTCGCGGTGCTCTCCGACATCCTCGGCGACGAGGATCACCTCGGCGACATGGACTTCAAGGTGGCCGGCACGGACGAGGGCATCACCTCGCTCCAGATGGACATCAAGATCGCCGGCATCACCGAGGAGATCATGCGGGTGGCGCTCGGTCAGGCCAAGGACGGCCGCGCCCACATCCTCGGCGAGATGGCCAACGCGCTGACCGCGGCCCGTCCCGAGCTCGGCGAGTACGCGCCGCGCATCGAGACGATGCAGATCCCCACCGACAAGATCCGCGACGTGATCGGCACCGGCGGCAAGATCATCCGCGAGATCGTCGAGAAGACCGGCGCCAAGATCAACATCGAGGACACCGGAATCGTCAAGATCGCCTCGTCCGACGGCAAGGCGATCAAGGCGGCCTATAACTGGATCCGCTCCATCGTCGCCGAGCCCGAGGCCGGCACGATCTACGACGGCACGATCGTCAAGATCATGGAGTTCGGCGCCTTCGTGAACTTCTTCGGCGCCAAGGACGGCCTCGTTCACATCTCTGAACTCGCCGCCCAGCGCGTCGCCAAGGTCGGCGACGTCGTGAAGGAGGGCCAGAAGGTCAAGGTGAAGTTCCTCGGTGCCGACGAGCGCGGCAAGATCCGCCTCTCAATGAAGGTCGTCGATCAGGAGACCGGCGAGGACCTCACCGAGAAGCTGAAGGCCGAGCGCGCGGAGCGCGGCGAGCCGGAGCGCGAGGAGCGCAGCGACCGTGGTGATCGGGGCGACCGCGGCCCCCGCCGCGACCGCGGCGAGCGCCGCCGGGAATCGTCGGGCGAGTAAGTCGCCTCCGCCTCACGGCAATCACGACAAGAAGAGCGCGGTCCCCCGGGGCCGCGCTCTTTTCATTTGGCGGCCGGGCCGCGACGGGCACCCGCCTTACCGTGCCGGCTGAGCAGCCGCTCCACTTGCCATTTTTCAATAAGGATTTTTCTCTTTTGGAATAATCAAAATCTATGAAGAGGAGCCTCGGATTACGGCCAAGCTTCCCCCGTCTATTCTAATAAAATAAGGGGGGAATTTTATGAGTGATGCCCGCGGGAGCCGTGGCGTTCTTCTGTTGCGATTGCTTGGCTCGGTCGCCTGCGCGAGTCTCTGCGCCGCGTTCATCCATCCCGCGCAAGCACAAGTCAGCGACATCAACACCGGCCTTCCGACCGCCCAGGCGGTGCATCACCTGCCCCCTTCCGCCTCGGTCCAGGGCATCACCCTCGACATGATCAGCGTGGCCGGCTCCGGCCTCGGGCGGGGCGTCGTGGTCGACAGCTCCGGCTCACAGGTCGGCTATGTCGCCCAGCGCCTGCGCTCCGCCACCAAGACCGATACGCCGCTGATCGACACGCCGCAGGCGATCTCGGTGGTGACGCAGGCGCAGATCCGCGACCAGAACGTTCAGAGCATCGGCGAGGCCCTGCGCTACGTGCCCGGCGTCGCCATCGCCCAGGGCGAGGGCCACCGCGACGAGATCCTGATCCGCGGCCAGCGCACGACGGCCGACTTCTTCGTCAACGGCATCCGCGACGACGCGCGCTACTTCCGCGACCTCTACAACACCCAGCGCATCGAGGTCTTGAAAGGTCCCAACGCGATGATCTTCGGCCGCGGCGGCGGCGGCGGCATCGTCAACCGCGTGCTCAAGGAGGCCGACGGCTCCTCCGTCCGCGAGGTGCTGGTGCAGGGCGGGCAGTTCGCGAACAAGCGCATGGCGGTCGATCTCGGCGACCGCGTCTCCGACACCGTCTTCTTCCGCATGAACGGCGTGTTCGAGGACACGGCGACCTACCGCGACTTCATCGACATCCGCCGCTACGGCGTGAACCCGACGATGACCTTCCTGCTCGGGCCGCAGACAACCCTGCGCCTCTCCTACGAATTCTTCTCCGACAACCGCATCGCCGACCGCGGCATCCCCTCGCAGTTCGGGCGCCCCTGGCGCTATCGTGAGAACACCGGCACGCTGTTCGGCGCGCCCTTCATCTCGAACGGCTTCGTCGATGCCCATATCGGCAACGCGCAGCTCGACCACGTCTTCGAGAGCGGCGTCGTGATGCGCAGCCAGACGCGGATCGCCGACTACGCGAAGTACCATCAGAACGCCTACCCCAACAGTCCGGTCAGTGCCGACGAGACCTCGTTCGTGATGCGCGGCTACGGCAGCCAGACCGACCGCACGAACACCTTCAACCAGACCGACTTCACCTACAAGTTCAACACCGGACCGCTTACCCACACCGTGGTGGCCGGCCTGGAACTCGGTTTTCAGGAAGGGATCGACTTTAGGCGCGACTTCATCTGGAATTCGACCGGCACCCGCGATCTCCTCGTCAATCCCTTCGCGCCGACCACGACCGAGGGGGCGACCCTCCGAAATCTCGCTTCGGGTCGAAACAACACCTATCGGCTCGGCGTCTTCTCTGCCTTTGCCCAGGACCAGATCGAGATCGACGAGCATCTGCAGTTCATCGTCGGCGCGCGCTTCGATCGCTTCGATTTTCAATCGCGCGACCGACGTCCCGACGCCGCGACCGGCCTTCCGGCCCAACCGAACAGCCGCATCGACAATCTCGTCTCGCCACGGGTCGGCGTCGTGGTGAAACCGCTGCCCAATCTGGCCTTCTACGGCAGCTACTCGGTGTCCTTCCTGCCGAGCGCGGGTGATCAGTTCCGCGTGCTGGATCCGACAACCGCCTTGTCCGCCCCTGAGCGGTTCGAGAACGCGGAAATCGGCGTGAAATACGAGATCACGCCGGCCTTGATCCTCACCGCTGCGCTGTTCAACCTCGATCGCGACAACCAGCCGATCCCGTCATCCACCGAAGCGGGCTTCTCCGCCGGCCCGGGCAAGACGAACACCCGGGGCGCCGAGATCGGCATCACCGGCTATGCGACCGACTGGTGGCAGATCTCCGGCGGCTACGCCTATACCGAGCCGCGCATCGTCGCCGACATCGATGACGACGGCGACGTGATCCGGGCCGGCAACCTCGTCGGCGGCGTTCCGCTCAACACCTTCAGCCTGTGGAACAAGTTCGACATCGGCGAGCGATTTTCCGTCGGCGTGGGCTACCTCTACCAGGACGCCAGCTTCGCATCGTCGGACAACTCGGTGCGCCTGCCGAGCTTCTCGCGCTTCGATGCCGGCGTGTTCTACGAGTTCAGCGAGAGCATGCGCGCACAGGTCAACATCGAGAACCTGTTCGACCGGCGCTACGTCATCTCCGCGCATAACAACAACAACATCCTGCCCGGCGCGCCGCGCACCGTGCGCTTCCAATTGATCGCGCGCTTCTGAGGGCCGAGACTTCCTCGGTCGCGCGCCCTCGCCTAACACCGGGACGACGCCCGCCGCGCGGGTGCCTCGCCCCGGAGCCCGCCGATGTCCGACGACCTCGTCTTCTATACCCACCCGATGTCCCGCGGCCGGATCGTGCGCTGGATGCTGGAGGAGGTCGGCGCGCCCTACCGCACGGAAATCCTCGGCTACGGCACCTCCATGAAGGCGCCGGCCTACCGGGCGATCAACCCGATGGGGAAGGTGCCGGCGCTGCGCCACGGGGAGACGGTGGTGACGGAATGCGCCGCGATCCTCGCCTATCTCGCCGACGCCTTCCCACAGGCCGGGCTCGCCCCTGAGCCGGGCTACCGCGACCGCGGTCCCTATTACCGCTGGCTGTTCTTCTGCGCCGGCCCGCTCGAGGCGGCGGTGACGAACGGGGCGCTCAAGGTGAGCGTGCCCGACGACCCGCGCATGCAGGGCATGGTCGGCTACGGCAGCCTGGAGGCCGTGCTCGATGCGCTCGAAGGCGCCGTCTCAGGCGTCGCGTTCGTGGCCGGGGACCGCTTCGGCGCCGCCGACCTCTACCTCGCCGCGCATCTCGGCTGGGGTATGCAGTTCGGCACCATCCCGAAGCGGCCCGCCTTCGAGGCCTATGCCGGGCGCCACGCCGCGCGTCCCGCCGCCGTGCGGGCGCGGGAGATCGACGATCGCCTGCTCGCCGAGGCCGGAACCGCTGCTTGATACCATTCGGCCGGGAAGCCGCCCGAGGGTCGGCTTCCATGCGTCCGGCGGACGCCCGCCGCCCCGCGTGCGTGGGGGCAACCGGCGATGAGGGCTCATCATCGCCGGTCGGTCCGAGCCGCCTTTGCACGGAACGGCGCCGCCCGCCCCGCGTTCGCCCCGCGAACCCGAACGGGCGTCAAGAAGGAACCCACTTCCGTGAACGAGATGATCGAGGACATTTTCTCCGGCGAGCCGAACCTGAGCATGACCGAGCGGGCGGTCTCCGTCGCGCTCGGGCTCGGCATCGCCGCCGCGGCGGCCCAGCCCCGGCCGAACAAGCTCCTGAGCCTCGCTGCCCTGGTGGTCGGCGTCGGGCTGGCCGTGCGCGGCGCCACCGGCCATTGCGCCGTGAAGGCGGTCACCGCGGGCGGGCGCGATCTGACGGGCTGAGCCCTGAAGCCGGCCGCAACGATCGGCGGGGCTTCGGCTGCCGCCGATCGGCAGAAGATTGAACGAAGAAAGGGCGCTCCTCGCGGAGCGCCCTTTCT
This sequence comes from Methylobacterium sp. B4, assembly GCF_003201865.1. Taxonomy (GTDB): domain Bacteria; phylum Pseudomonadota; class Alphaproteobacteria; order Rhizobiales; family Beijerinckiaceae; genus Methylobacterium. Next base: position 129,094 of record NZ_QJJJ01000006.1, read on the forward strand.
TCGTTGGAAGGTTTTCGAGGATCAGAGCGAGCGGCTGCTGGTCCGGCCGGCGATGAAGCCGTAGATCGCGAGCACGACGCAGGCGCCGACGATGGAGCCGATGAAGCGTGCGCCCTCGTTGGGCCCGTACCAGCCGACCGCCTGACCGATGAAGGTGGCGACGAAGGCGCCGACGATGCCGAGGATCGTCGTCATGATGAAGCCGGCGGGCTCCTTGTCACCGGGCATGATGAACTTGGCGATGACGCCGGCCACGAAGCCGATGATGATGGTCCAGAGAATTTCCATGTGGCTCCAACCCCGAAAAGCGTCTTCGACCTGTAAATCAGGCCGGAAGACTTGGCCGTATTCGTGGGACAAACGCGCGAGTGACGAAGCCGGTTGCCTCGCGAATCGTGCGAAGACGCAAAAAATGCGCACGCGCGGCGTCAGCCCACGGGGTCCGACGCGGGCAGCCATTTCACCCTCTTTACGCGGAACCGTCCCCGGCGGCAGAAGGGTCCGCCTTCCAACGAATCGAGACCAGCACCCCATGACCATCGAACGCTACGAGACCGGCCCCCGCATGAGCCAAGCGGTGGCCCACGGCGACCTCGTCTTCCTGGCGGGACAGGTGGCCGCCGACGTGGTCGGCACCGGGGTGACGGCCCAGACGCAGCAGATCCTGGAGCAGATCGACCGGCTGCTGATGCAGGCGGGCAGCGACAAGTCCCGCATCCTCTCGGCGACGATCTACCTCGCCGAGATCGGCGGCTTCGCTGAGATGAACGCGGCCTGGGATGCCTGGGTCGACAAGGAAAACCCGCCCGCCCGCGCCACCGTGGAAGCCCGGCTCGTCGCGCCGGAATACCTCGTGGAGATCGCCGTCACCGCCGCGCGAGGCAAATCGTGATCCGGCGGCGCCTGCTGGGAGGGCTCGCCGCCCTCCCCCTCCTCCTCGCGGCTTTCGGCGGCGCGAGCGCTCAGGAGCGCGTCGTCAACATCTACAACTGGTCGGACTACATCGACCCGAAGGTGCTCGACGACTTCACGAAGGCGACGGGGATCAAGGTCGTCTACGACACCTACGACAACAACGAGATCCTCGAGACGAAGCTTCTGGCCGGCAAGTCCGGCTACGACATCGTCGTGCCGTCGGGCCCGTTCCTGCAGCGCCTGATCAAGGCGGGCGTGTTCCTGCCCCTCGACAAGAGCAAGATCCCCAACCTCAAGCACGCTTGGCCCGAGATCAGCAATCGGCTCCAGGCCTACGATCCCGGCAACACCTTCGCCGTCGATTACATGTGGGGCACCACCGGCATCGGCGTGAACGTGAGCGCCGTGCGCGAGCGCCTGGGAGCCAACGCGGCCCTCAACAGCTGGAGCCTCGTGCTCAACCCGAGCTCCATGGCCAAGCTCAAGGAATGCGGGGTGATGCTCCTCGATTCCCCCGAGGACCTGATTCCGTCGATCCTGCCCTTCTACGGCTACAAGTCCGATTCGAAGCGCTGGGACGACATCACCTCCGTGACCGACGCGCTCTACAAGGTCCGCGGCGCGGTGCGGAAGTTCCACTCCTCGGAATACGTCAACGGGCTCGCCAACGGCGATCTCTGCCTCGCGGTCGGCTATTCCGGCGACGTGATGCAGGCCAAGAAGCGCGCCGAGGAATCGAAGAACGGGGTCGAGGTCGCCTACTTCATCCCCAAGGAGGGGGCGCTGATGTGGTTCGACGCCTTCGCGATCCCGAAGGACGCGGCCCATCCGGGCGAGGCCCACGCCTTCATCGACTACATGATGCGACCCGAGGTGGCGGCAGCCAACACCAACTTCGTCTCTTACGCCAACGGCAACCTCGCCTCGCAGAAGTTCGTGAAGCCCGAGATCATGAGCAATCCCGGCATCTACCCGGACGACGCGACCCTGCAGCGCCTCTCCGTCAACACGGCCTGGAACGACTCGACCCAGCGCTTCGTCACCCGGGCCTGGACGCGGGTGCGCACGGGCCGGTGAACCGGAACGGGATCGCCTGGACTGAGGGCGCGATCCCGATCGTCGGCTCAGGGTGAAACGCGGGCGCTGCGAGGCCGGCCCGCAAGTTCGCGGTACGGCGGCGCGTCGAGGGCTCCGCGCTCCACGAAAAAGGCCCCGGCTCTCGCGAGCCGGGGCCTTTTTCGTGTCCGCCCTCCCCGCCCGCGAGCGCGGACGGGTAGGGATCGTTCCAGAGCTTACTCGGCCGCGGCCGGGGGCAGCTCGCTGAGTCCGGCGGCGTTGGCCGCGTTCTCGGCGGAGCGCTGCTGCAGGATCAGGTTGTCGCGGCGGCGCGCGATGGAGCGGATGTCCGCCGCGAGCGAGCCGGTGCCGGCCGGGATGAGCGAGCCGACGATGACGTTCTCCTTGAGGCCTTCCAGCGTGTCGACCTTGCCGTTGACCGCCGCCTCGGTGAGGACGCGGGTGGTCTCCTGGAACGAGGCCGCCGAGATGAACGACTTCGTCTGCAGCGACGCCTTGGTGATGCCGAGCAGAACGGGGACGCCCTGGATCGGCTTCTTGCCCTCGGCGAGGAGCTTCTCGTTGAAGTCGGCCAGTTCGGTGCGGTCGATCTGGTCGCCCGTGAGGATGTCGGAATCGCCGCCGTCGGTGATCTCCACCTTCTGCAGCATCTGCCGGACGATCACCTCGATGTGCTTGTCGTTGATCGACACGCCCTGGAGCCGGTAGACCTCCTGGATCTCGTTGACGAGGTAGGCAGCAAGCTCCTCCACGCCCTTGATCGCCAGGATGTCGTGCGGTGCCGGGTTGCCGTCGACGATGTAGTCGCCGAGCTCGACCACGTCCCCGTCCTGCAGGTGGATGTGCTTGCCCTTGGGGATCAGGTACTCGACCGGGTCCGAACCGTCATGCGGCGTCAGCGTGAGCCGGCGCTTGTTCTTGTAGTCGCGGCCGAACTGGATCGAGCCGGACTTCTCGGCGATGATCGCCGCGTCCTTCGGACGACGGGCCTCGAACAGCTCCGCCACCCGCGGCAGACCGCCGGTGATGTCGCGGGTCTTGGCCGAATCCGTCGAGACGCGGGCCAGCACGTCGCCGGCCTTCACCTTCGCTCCCGGATCGAGACCGATGATGGCATCGACCGGCAGGTAGTAGCGGGCATCCGAACCGCGCGGCAGCTTCACCGGCTTGCCGTCCTGATCCAGCACGAGCATGGCCGGCTTCAGGTCGGAGGTGCGGGACGAACCGCGCCAGTCGATGACGACGCGCTTGGCGATGCCGGTCGACTCGTCGGTGGTCTCGGTGATGGACTGGCCATCGTAGAGATCTTCGTAGCCGACGATGCCGTCCACTTCGGCCACGATCGGACGGGTGTAGGGATCCCACTCGGCGATCCGCTGGCCGCGCTTGATCGTGTCGCCCTCGTCGACGCGCACCTTGGCACCGTATTGCAGGCGGTGGACCGCCCGCTCGGCGCCGTCCGGCCCGACGATCACCACCGCGACCGAACGGCCGGTGGCGATGAGGTCGCCGTCGGAGTTCTTGGCCAGCGACCGGTTGCGGATCTTGATCGTGCCCTCGAAGCTCGATTCGACGAAGGACGAATCCGCGATCTGGGCCGCGCCGCCGATGTGGAAGGTGCGCATGGTGAGCTGGGTGCCCGGCTCGCCGATCGACTGCGCCGCGATGACGCCGACGGCCTCGCCCATGTTGACGGGCGTGCCGCGGGCGAGGTCGCGCCCGTAGCAGGTGGCGCAGACGCCGCTCTTGGTCTGGCAGACCAGCACCGAGCGGATCTTCACCTCCTGGATGCCGGCGGCGTTGATCGCCGGCAGGTGACGCTCCTCGATCGTCTCGTTGGTCTTGACGATGACGGTGCCGTCCTGCGCCACCAGATCCTCGGCCGTGGCGCGGCCCAGGATGCGGATGGAGAGCGGGGCCACGACCTGACCGGCATCGATGATGGCGCGCATCTTGATGCCGTTGGTCGTGCCGCAATCCGTCTCGCGGATGACGGCGTCCTGCGCCACATCGACCAGACGACGCGTCAGGTAGCCCGAGTTCGCGGTCTTCAGCGCCGTGTCCGCGAGGCCCTTACGGGCGCCGTGGGTGGAGTTGAAGTACTCGAGAACGTCGAGGCCTTCCTTGAAGTTCGAGATGATCGGGGTCTCGATGATCTCGCCCGACGGCTTGGCCATGAGGCCGCGCATCGCCGCGAGCTGCTTCATCTGGGCCGGCGAACCGCGGGCGCCCGAGTGGCTCATCATGTAGATCGAGTTGACCTGCTTGTCGGCTCCGTTGTCGTCCTTCTGGACGGCGGAGATCCGGCCCATCATCTCGGCGGCGAGCTTGTCCGAGCACTTGGCCCAGGCGTCGACGACCTTGTTGTACTTCTCACCCTGGGTGATCAGGCCGTCGTTGTACTGCTGCTCGTAATCCTTCACGAGCGCGCGGGTGTCGTCGACGATCGACCACTTGTTCTCCGGCACGACCATGTCGTCCTTGCCGAACGAGATGCCGGCCTTGAACGCGTGGCTGAAGCCGAGCGCCATGATGCGGTCGCAGAAGATCACCGACTCCTTCTGACCGCAGTGGCGGTAGACGGTGTCGATCATCGCGGAGATCTCCTTCTTCGTCATCAGCTTGTTGACGACGTCGAAGGGGACCTTCGGGTGCAGCGGCAGCACGCCGGACAGGATCACGCGGCCCGGGGTCGTGTCGTAGATCTTCGACACGGGCTCGCCATCCGGCCCGAGGCCGCGCCAGCGCCACTTGATCTTCGAGTGCAGCGACACGGTCTTGGCCGCGAGCGCGTGCTCGAGCTGACCGATATCGCCGAACACGCCCTGCATCGGGTTGTTCTTGTCGTCGGGCTTGTGCGCGCCCACCGCGCCGTCGGCGACGATCGACAGGTAGTAGAGGCCGAGCACGATATCCTGCGACGGCACGATGATCGGCTGACCGTTGGCCGGGTGCAGGATGTTGTTGGTCGACATCATGAGGACGCGCGCTTCCAGCTGAGCCTCGAGGCTCAGGGGCACGTGCACGGCCATCTGGTCGCCGTCGAAGTCGGCGTTGAACGCGGCGCAGACCAGCGGGTGCAGCTGGATCGCCTTGCCCTCGATCAGCTTCGGCTCGAAGGCCTGGATGCCGAGGCGGTGCAGCGTCGGCGCCCGGTTGAGCATGACGGGATGCTCGCGGATCACCTCGTCGAGGATATCCCAAACCTCGGGCTTCTCCTTCTCGACGAGCTTCTTGGCCTGCTTGACCGTGGCCGAGAAACCCTTGGCGTCGAGGCGCGCGTAGATGAACGGCTTGAACAGCTCCAGCGCCATCTTCTTGGGCAGGCCGCACTGGTGCAGCTTCAGCTCGGGGCCGACCACGATGACCGAGCGGCCCGAGTAATCGACGCGCTTGCCGAGCAGGTTCTGGCGGAAGCGGCCCTGCTTGCCCTTCAGCATGTCGGCGAGCGACTTCAGCGGGCGCTTGTTGGCGCCCGTGATGACGCGGCCGCGGCGGCCGTTGTCGAACAGCGCATCCACCGCCTCCTGAAGCATACGCTTCTCGTTGCGGATGATGATGTCCGGCGCGCGCAGCTCGATCAGCCGCTTGAGGCGGTTGTTGCGGTTGATGACGCGGCGGTAGAGGTCGTTGAGATCGGAGGTCGCGAAGCGGCCGCCGTCCAGCGGGACCAGCGGGCGCAGGTCCGGCGGGATGACGGGCACGACCGTCAGGATCATCCACTCGGGCTTGTTGCCCGAGAGCTGGAACGCCTCGATGATCTTGAGGCGCTTCATCAGCTTCTTGGGCTTCAGCTCGGAGGTCGTCGTCGCGATCTCCTCCTTGAGCGAGGTCGCGATCCCTTCGAGGTCGAGCTCCTGCAGGATGCGCCGGATCGCCTCGGCGCCGATCATCGCCGTGAACGAATCCTCGCCATACTCCTCCTGCGCGCGCAGGTACTCCTCCTCCGAGAGGAGCTGACGCTCCTTCAGGGGGGTGAGGCCGGGCTCGATGACGACGTAGGATTCGAAGTACAGGATCCGCTCAAGGTCCTTGAGCGCCATGTCGAGCAGGAGGCCGATGCGGGAGGGCAGCGACTTCAGGAACCAGATATGGGCCACGGGGGCGGCCAGCTCGATATGGCCCATGCGGTCGCGGCGAACGCGCGCAAGGGTGACCTCGACGCCGCACTTCTCGCAGATGACTCCCTTGTACTTCATGCGCTTGTACTTGCCGCACAAGCACTCGTAATCCTTGATCGGCCCGAAGATGCGTGCGCAGAACAGGCCGTCGCGCTCGGGCTTGAAGGTCCGGTAGTTGATCGTCTCGGGCTTCTTGATCTCGCCGTAGGACCAAGACAGGATCTTCTCGGGCGAGGAGATCGAAATCTTGATCTGGTCGAAGCTCTGCGGCTGGGCCTGCTGATTGAAAAGGTTCATGACCTCTTGGTTCATGATCCGCTCCTTGCTCGCCGGCTGCCCCGCGCCTGGGCAGTCACGGCTTGATCCTCATGGCGCCGCGCCCGTCCGGAGCGCCGCTGGCCGTCTTCGTCTCTCGGAAGGCCCCACCCCTTCCCGCTCGACCGCGGCGGCACCCGGTGAGGGGCGCCGCCGCGGGAGGTGATGCGGGTCGTTACTCGGCGGCGTCGGCCGGCGGCTCGATCTGGTCGTTGGCCGCCTGCTGCTGCTTGGAGGAGGTGAGCTCGACGTTGAGGCCGAGCGAACGCATCTCCTTGACGAGCACGTTGAAGGATTCGGGGATGCCGGCCTCGAAGGTGTCGTCGCCGCGGACGATCGCCTCGTAGACCTTGGTGCGGCCGGCCACGTCGTCCGACTTCACCGTGAGCATCTCCTGCAGCGTGTAGGCCGCGCCGTAGGCCTCCAGCGCCCAGACCTCCATTTCACCGAAGCGCTGGCCGCCGAACTGCGCCTTGCCGCCCAGCGGCTGCTGGGTGACGAGCGAGTACGGGCCGATCGAGCGCGCGTGGATCTTGTCGTCCACGAGGTGGTGCAGCTTCAGCATGTAGATGTAGCCCATGGTGACCTTGCGGTCGAAGGGCTCGCCGGTCCGCCCGTCGTAGAGCGTCGACTGCGCCGAGCGGTCGAGCCCGGCCATCTCCAGCATCGTCTCGATGTCGGCTTCCTTGGCGCCGTTGAACACGGGCGTGGCCATCGGCACGCCGCGCCGCACGTTGTTGCCGGCCTCCGCCAGAGCCTCGTCGGAGAGCCCCTCCAGCTCGGACGGGGAGTAGATCGCTTCCATCTCGGTCCGCAGCGGCGCGATGTCCTGATTCCTCAGGTAGGCATCGACCGCCTTGGAGACCTTGCGACCCAAGCCCGCAGCCGCCCAGCCCAGGTGGGTTTCCAGGATCTGGCCGACGTTCATGCGCGAGGGCACGCCGAGCGGGTTGAGCACGATGTCGGCATGCGTCCCGTCCTCGAGGAACGGCATGTCCTCGATCGGCACGATGCGCGAGACGACGCCCTTGTTGCCGTGGCGGCCGGCCATCTTGTCGCCGGGCTGGATCTTGCGCTTCACCGCCACGAAGACCTTGACCATCTTCATGACGCCGGGCGGAAGCTCGTCGCCGCGCTGCAGCTTCTCGACCTTGTCGAGGAAGCGCTGCTCGAGGCGCTTCTTCGACTCGTCGTACTGCTTCTGCATCGCCTCGATTTCCGTCATCAGACGGTCGTCGACTACGGCGAACTGCCACCATTGCGAGCGGGGATACTCGCTGATGATCTCGCGGGTCAGCGTGGTGTCCTTGCGGAAGCCCTTCGGGCCCGCCACCGGCGACTGACCGATCAGCACCTCGGCCAGACGGGCGTAGGTGTTGCGGTCGAGGATGGTCTGCTCGTCGTCGCGGTCCTTGGCGAGACGTTCGATCTCCTCGCGCTCGATCGCCTGGGCGCGCTCGTCCTTGTCGACGCCGTGGCGGTTGAACACCCGGACCTCGACGATCGTGCCCGTGACACCGGGGGGCACGCGCAGGGACGTGTCGCGCACGTCGGACGCCTTCTCGCCGAAGATGGCGCGCAGGAGCTTCTCCTCCGGCGTCATCGGGCTCTCGCCCTTCGGCGTGATCTTGCCGACGAGGATGTCGCCGGCATGCACCTCGGCGCCGATATAGACGATGCCGGCCTCGTCGAGGTTCTTGAGCGCCTCTTCCGAGACGTTCGGGATGTCGCGGGTGATCTCCTCCGGACCCAGCTTGGTGTCGCGGGCCATCACCTCGAATTCCTCGATGTGGATCGAGGTGAACACGTCATCCTTCACGATCCGCTCGGAGAGCAGGATCGAGTCCTCGAAGTTGTAGCCGTTCCAGGGCATGAACGCGACGAGCACGTTGCGGCCGAGCGCGAGCTCGCCGAACTCGGTCGAGGGACCGTCGGCGATGATCTCGCCCTTCTTCACCGGCTCGCCGACGCGCACCAGCGGCTTCTGCGTGATGCAGGTCGACTGGTTGGAGCGCTGGAACTTCTGCAGGCGGTAGATGTCAACGCCGGGCTTGGTCGGGTCGGTCTCTTCCGTGGCGCGGATGACGATACGGGTGGCGTCCACCTGATCGACGATGCCCGAGCGGCGGGCGGCGATGGCAGCACCCGAGTCGCGGGCGACCACGGCCTCCATGCCGGTGCCGACGAAGGGCGCGTCGGCGCGAACCAGCGGCACCGCCTGCCGCTGCATGTTCGAGCCCATCAGCGCGCGGTTGGCGTCGTCGTTCTCGAGGAACGGGATCAGCGCGGCGGCGACCGAAACGAGCTGCTTGGGCGAGACGTCCATGAGATCGACGCGGTCGGGGGCGACCACGATGACCTCACCCGCGCGGCGGCAGACCACGAGGTCGTCCGTCAGCTTGCGGCCCTCGTCCATGCCGGCATTGGCCTGGGCGACGTAGTACTTGGCCTCCTCCATCGCGGAGAGGTAGGCGACCTCGTCGGTCACCACGCCGTCCTTCACCCGGCGGAACGGCGTCTCGATGAAGCCGTACTTGTTCACGCGGGCGAAGGTCGCCAGCGAGTTGATCAGGCCGATATTCGGGCCTTCCGGGGTCTCGATCGGGCAGATGCGGCCGTAGTGGGTCGGGTGCACGTCGCGCACCTCGAAGCCGGCGCGCTCGCGGGTCAGACCGCCCGGGCCAAGCGCCGAGAGGCGGCGCTTGTGCGTCACTTCCGAGAGCGGGTTGGTCTGGTCCATGAACTGCGAGAGCTGCGACGAGCCGAAGAACTCGCGCACCGCCGCCGCGGCGGGCTTCGCGTTGATGAGATCCTGCGGCATCACCGTGTCGATATCGACCGACGACATGCGCTCCTTGATGGCGCGCTCCATGCGCAGGAGGCCCAGGCGGTACTGGTTCTCCATCAGCTCGCCGACCGAGCGGACGCGGCGGTTGCCGAGGTGGTCGATGTCGTCGATCTCGCCCTTGCCGTCGCGCAGGTCCACCAGCGCCTTGACGACCGCGAGCATGTCCTCGCGGCGGAGCGTCCGCACGGTGTCGGCGGCGTCGAGGTCGAGGCGCATGTTCATCTTCACGCGGCCGACCGCCGAGAGGTCGTAGCGCTCGGCATCGAAGAACAGCGAGTGGAACATCGCCTCCGCAGTGTCGAGCGTCGGCGGCTCGCCGGGGCGCATGACGCGGTAGATGTCGAAAAGCGCACCCTCGCGGGCCGAGTTCTTGTCCACGGCCAGGGTGTTGCGGATGTAGGGGCCGACATTGACGTGGTCGATGTCGAGCACCGGGATCTCGGTGACGCCGACATCGTCGAGCGCCTTGAGCATCTTCTCCGAGATCTCGTCGCCGGCCTCGGCCCAGATCTCGCCCGTCTTCATGTTGACGAGGTCCTCGGCGATGTACTGGCCGACGAGATCCTCGTCGGTCGCCTTGAGGAACTTGGTGCCCTTCTCGCCGATCAGGCGGGCGTTGCGGGCGTTGAGCTTCTTGCCGGCCTCCAGCACGACCTCGCCGGAATCGGCGTCGATGAGATCGACGGAGGCCTTGAAGCCCTTGAGACGCTCGGCGTCGAACGGCACGCGCCAATCCGCCCCGTCACGCTCGTAGGTGACGCGGTTGTAGAAGGTCGAGAGGATCTCTTCGCCGTCGAGGCCGAGCGCGAACAGCAGCGAGGTGACCGGCAGCTTGCGCTTGCGGTCGATGCGCACGTGCACGATGTCCTTGGCGTCGAACTCGACGTCGAGCCAGGAGCCCCGGTAGGGGATGATGCGGGCAGCGAACAGCAGCTTGCCGGACGAGTGGGTCTTGCCCTTGTCGTGGTCGAAGAACACGCCCGGCGAGCGGTGCATCTGCGAGACGATGACGCGCTCGGTGCCGTTGACGATGAAGGTGCCGTTGTCCGTCATGAGCGGCATGTCGCCCATGTAGACGTCCTGCTCCTTGATGTCCTTGACGGACTTGGCGCCCGTGTCCGGGTCCACATCGAACACGATCAGGCGCAGCGTCACCTTGAGCGGGGCCGCGAAGGTGATGCCGCGCTGGCGGCACTCGTCGACGTCGTATTTCGGCTGCTCGAAGGTGTAGCGCACGAATTCGAGGAGCGCGGTCGAGGCGAAGTCCGAGATCGGGAAGACCGACTTGAAGACGCTCTGGAGGCCCTCGTCGCCGCGCCCGCCCTCGGGCTCGTCCACCATCAGGAACTGGTCGTAGGACGCCTTTTGAACCTCGATGAGGTTCGGCATCTCGGCGACTTCCCGGATCTTGCCGAAGAACTTGCGAATGCGCTTGCGACCGACCAGCGTATTGGCCATGAGACCTCGCTCCACCACCTCAGCGTAGGGTGCCCGGGGAAGGCGGACCGCCTCCCATCACCGGGCTCGAAGGGCCGTCCCGCCGGACGATCAGCCCACCCGAACCGAATTCGTCTCCGTTCGCCGCCCATTCCCGCCCTCAGGAACGACGGCCGCCCGAAGCAGCGTTAGCCCGCGAGCCGGAGCCCGCGGGCGTCTGGCCGGCGCAGCCCCGGGGGACTGCGCCGGATCCGATGGGCCGGGAAACGGCCCATCGACGGATTACTTGAGCTCGACCTTGGCGCCGGCCTTCTCGAGCTGGGCCTTGAGCTTCTCGGCCTCGTCCTTGCTGGCGCCTTCCTTGACGGGCTTCGGGGCGCCCTCGACGAGGTCCTTGGCTTCCTTGAGGCCGAGGCCGGTGATCGCGCGGACCTCCTTGATGACCTCGATCTTCTTGTCGCCGGCCGAAGCGAGCACGACCGTAAACTCGGTCTGCTCCTCGGCGGCGGCGGCAGCGCCACCACCGGCGGCCGGGCCGGCGGCCACGGCGACGGCAGCGGCGGCAGAGACGCCCCACTTCTCTTCGAGCATCTTGGCGAGGTCGGCGGCCTCGAGGACGGTCAGCGACGAGAGATCGTCGACGAGCTTGGCGAGATCAGCCATGTGTCAGTTCCTTCACGTATATCGGTTTGAACGGGTCGGTTTGTAAGGGGGAAACGGCTCAGGCCGCTTCGTCCTTCTTGGCATAGGCCCCGAACACGCGGGCGAGCTTGGCCGCCGGCGCGTTGACGACCTGGGCGATCTTGGTCGCGGGAGCCTGGACGAGGCCCACGATCTTGGCGCGCAGTTCGTCGAGGGACGGAAGCGAGGCGAGGGCCTTCACGCCGTCCGGGTTCAGGGCAGTCGTTCCCATCGCGCCGCCGAGAATCACGAGCTTGTCGTTCGTCTTGGCGAAATCCACCGCAACCTTGGCGGCCGCGACCGGATCGCTCGAGTAAGCGAGCAGGGTCGGGCCTTTCAGGAGGGGCTTGATGGAAGCGACGTCCGTGCCATCGAGAGCGATGCTGGCGAGCCGGTTCTTGGCGACCTTCACGGTGGCGCCGGCCTGCTTCATCTGCGAGCGCAGCTTCTGCATGTCGGCGACCGTGAGGCCCTTGTAGTGGGCCACGACGACGACGGCGCTTGAGTCGAACACGCCGTTGAGCGTCGAGACGAGATCAGCTTTTGCTGTCCTGTCCACTGGTGCTCTCTCCGGTTGGCGGAACCTGAGGCAGGTCCGCCGGTTGCACTTGCCGCCCGGAACGGATCTCGGCGTGAAGCCGGAACCGTCGCCCGGGCGACGTCTCACGGCCCTGTCCCCTTGAAGCGCCGGATGAGGCCCCTCGCGGGTGAGATTGGTTCGAACCGATGCCTCCCCCCGGTGCCTGGCGGCCCCGAAGCGAGGTGCGAAAAAATTCGGTCTTCCCCGTCTGTGCAGGCTGTCGCCGATTAAGCCGGTTGCCCAGCGCCTGCAGTCTCGGACAGGACATAGCCGGAAACGGCGCTCAGAGCGGCTGCCCCGAGACCCTTCCGGCCATCGCCGCCCGGTTGCCCGGGCGACATCTCGAACGGAAACCGACCGATTGGTCGATCCCTTCCAATGGGTGAATTCGTGGAGCGCGGTCTATAGCGGCGTGCAAGCCGCCTGCCAAGTCCCGGCCTGCGACTTTTCCGTCGCAGGCAAGATCGCAAGCACAATCGCAGCGGGATCGCGGGCACGGCACGGATCGGCCGTCCCCTCTCCCCCCAGCACCGCGCCTCTTCACCCCGCATTCACCCTGCCGGCCTCCGCCCGGGCGCCCCTTCGGTCCATGTGCGCCGGCGCATGCCCGCCCGCTCCGAACCGGGCCTAAACCGCCGCGCTTCGAAGCGTGAGAGTTGGTCAGGGCGATGTCCCCGAAGGTGTTGCTGGCGCTGGTCGTGCTCGTCCTCGTTCTGGACGGCCACCTGCCCGGGATGCGCGAATTGCGCAACCCGGACGCCGAGGGCGGCAAGGGCGCGGGCCGCGCCGCCCTCGTGTCGAAGCGCGCCGGGACCTGAAGCCCCGGCCCCCGGCTCAATAGTTGATCTGCAGCTGCCCGCGGAACAGTTCGCCCTCGGCCCGGCCGAGGCGGCCGCTATTGGCCTCGCGGCGCTTCATGTTGGCGTAGGCGAGCGTCAGCTCCACCGACTTGATCGGCTGGAACTCGATGCCGAGCTCCAGCTCGTCGGTTTCGAGGCGCGGTGCGTTCGTGGCCACCTTCCAGCCGCCGTCGTAGGTCTGCCAGCGGATGTAGGGCATGAACGGGCCGACCGGCGAATGGTCGACCTTGTACATGGCCTGGACGTAGCCGCCCTGGAGCGGCTTGGTCTGCACGGCCCGGGCGATGGGATCCCATTCGGGGCCGCGGCCCCAGTTCCAATCGGCCTGGAGGCCGAAGGGTTGCGGGTACAGGATCGCGTGCAGGCCGACGCGCTCGTCGTCGTAGGCGTTGCCCAGGGTGGTGGTGGAGCCGAAGGTGGCTTCGGGCCGGAAGCGGTTGCGGTAGGCCGAGCCGCCGACCTCCAGCACCTGCCCGCGGAAGGCTTCGCCGAGGCCGTCGAGTTCGAACGGCCAGGTCGCCATCACCACCGTCATCAGGTCGTTGTTGGCCTCGACCCGGTTGATGGTCTGGCCGTTGTAGATGCCGACGCCGAAGGCGCCGTAATTGCCGAACAGCTTCTGGCCGCCCTTGGCGAGGCGGTCCCAGATGCGCTGCACGTGCCAGGGCGTGTAGTAGAACGAGATGCCGATGTCGCGCTCGCCGGGCACGGCGCTGTTGATCGCGTCGGAGCGGTCGAGCGTCAGGCGGTTCTGCGAGGATTGCAGGTTTTCCCAGCCGTAGGGCACCTTCTGCTGGCCGAAGCGCAGCCGGGTGCGGCGCTCGTCGTCGAGGAACACGTCGGCATAGGCGTCGCGCAGCTGGGTGTAGTGCTGGCGCGACTCGCTGCCCGCCTGGTTCGAGACGTTCACCGCGAAGTCGGGCTGGATGTAGATGAACACCCGCTCGTGGATGTCGCCCTGAAGGACCAGGCGCACCCGGCGGAAGGTGAAGTTGTTGCGGTCGGTGATGCCGCTGTCATGGACCGAGCGCAGGCGCGAGAGGCCCGCCGGGGCGGTGTCGTCGCCGGACAGGAACTCGTTGCCGCGCAGCTGCGTGTAGCCGCGCAGCGACAGGCGCTCGAACCAGGTCTTGGGCCGGCCCGCGCGGCTGGGATCGTCCGCGAGCAGCTGCGGCGCGGGCGGCACCAGCGCGTCGTACCACGTCTCCGGCTCGTCGATGGCGAAGCGGTGCGGGACCTGGGCCGGCGCGGCCGGCTGCCCGATCGCGGATTCCTTCGGCCGGCCGGCCGCCGGGAAGGTGCCGGCATCGGTGTTGCGGGCCGTCGCCTGCCGCAGGGTGGCGCCCCGCGGGCCCCTGCCCTGCGCCTCGGCCTGGGCCTTGATCATCGCCTTGAGCTCGTTGATCTGGCGCTGCAGCTCGGCGACCGTCTGGGCCTGAGCCGGAGCGCAGGGCAGCACCAGAGCGCTCGACAGCAGCAGCGCGGTCAGAAGACGTCGTCTCATCACTCGAACCCCCTTTGCCGCGTTCCGGGCCGGCGTGATCACGCTCGCCGTGTTGTGTTGGAACGCGCCCAGTCTTCGGTTGCGGATCGTCAGGCGCAGCGCGAACCCCGGATGGCCGCTCGAACCGTCCCCGCCCTCCGATCCGCACGGCATGCGGCACCCGGCGAAGTCGTTAGTCGGCTCAATCGCTTAGCGACCCCGGCGGCGCACCCCACAGCCATGCTTGGCCGATAGCACTCCACCGGGAGGATTCAAAGTAATGTGGAGTAAAAATAGACGTATTTTCGAACTCAGTATTTATATAACGGCTGTAGATTCGTATTAATCCAGAGATACTCAAGCTTTTTGCGTCATAAAAACGACGTCACATTGTGATTTACTCGATCGATTACCATCAACCAAGTCGTGCTCAGCGCGGTTGCGAGCCCTCGCTCCGCCGAGAGGACTTCGTGGCCGCTCCCGGGATCGGGGACGAGGCATCGTCGCGTGCCCTCGGAAGGAGGGGCGCACGGCGCCGGTCGAGGCCCTCCTTCATGCACCCACCGCATGGCGGTACCGACGAGGCGCTCGAAGACCGTTGCTGCGCCCCAGAGGCGCCCCGTGGCGCGGGTGGGGCTTCTGCCCCCGGGCGGCCCTCCGGTGAGGGCTGGACCGCACGGGGTCTTGAACGCGCGCGGGGATGGAAAGAGGGGACGCCAACGGGCCGGGCTGTGCTAGATAAGGGGGCATGCGATGCTCCCTTCCCATCTCGTCCCGCCGGCGCATCCTGTGCGTCTTTCCGGCCTACACGCCGTCCTTCGGGACCTTCTCCCACGCCTACCCACTGATGGGCGGCGTGAAGGCGTTCATGCCGCCCCAAGGGCTCCTGGTGATCGCGGCCTACATGCCCGAGTCCTGGGAGTGCCGCTTCATCGACGAGAACATCCGACCCGCCTCGGGCAAGGACTTCGCCTGGGCCGACGCGGTGTTCGTCTCGGGCATGCACATCCAGGAGGGCCAGATCCACGACATCGGCCGGCGGGCGCACGAAGCCGGCAAGGTCGCGGTGCTCGGCGGCCCCTCCGTCTCGGGCGCGCCGGAGAAGTACCCGGATTTCGACTACCTGCATGTCGGCGAGATCGGCGACGCCACCGACCGTCTGATCGAGATCCTCGACCGCGACCTGTCGCGCCCCGCCGCCCAGGTCGTGCTCGACACCAAGGACCGGCTGGCGCTCGCCGACTTCCCGGCCCCGGCCTACGAGGCGGCGCCGCTCAAGCGCTACCTGATCGGCTCGCTGCAATTCTCATCGGGTTGCCCCTATCGCTGCGAGTTCTGCGACATCCCGCAACTCTACGGACGCCAGCCGCGGCTGAAGACCCCAGAGCAGATGTGCGCCGAGCTCGACGCGATCGTCAGCCAGCCGGGCCACCCGGCGGTGGTGTACTTCGTCGACGACAACTTCATCGGTAACCGCAAGGCGACCCGCGAGATGCTGCCCCACCTCGTGGAGTGGCAGAAGAAGAACAACTACCCGCTCCAGTTCGCCTGCGAGGCGACCCTGAACATGGCCAAGCAGCCCGAGATCCTCGAGCTGATGCGGCAGGCCAACTTCATGACGGTGTTCGTCGGGATCGAGACGCCGGAGGCCGACGCGCTCAAGGGCATCGACAAGACCCACAACGCCGCCGTGCCGATGTACGAGGCGATCGAGACGCTGAATTCCTACGGGCTGGAGGTGACGTCGGGCATCATCCTCGGCCTCGACACGGATTCCGACAAGTCCGAGCAGAACCTGATCGACTTCATCGACAAGTCCGCGATCCCGGTGCTGACGATCAACCTGCTCCAGGCGCTGCCCAAGACGCCGCTCTGGGACCGGCTGGAGCGCGAGGGCCGGCTCCTCCACGATGCCAGCCTCGAATCGAACGTGCTGTTCAAGCGCCCGCACGACACGGTGGTGAGTTCCTGGCGCCGGGCCATCGCCCACGCCTACGAGCCCGAGCATCTGTTCGAGCGCTTCAAGCACCAGTGCGACGTGACCTACGGCAACCGCATCGTCACGCCGACCGCGGGCAAGCTCACCAAGACCAACCTGCGCCGCGGCCTGATCCTCGGCTTCAACATCATCACGCGGGTCGGGCTGTTCTCCGACTATCGCCGGCCGTTCTGGCGGGCGGCGGGCCACGCCCTGAAGCGCGGGCAGATCGAGGCGGTCTTCAACATGGGCTTCGTCGCCCATCACCTGATCCGCTTCACCCGCGAGGCCCTGCGGGGCGAGCACAACGCTTCCTTCTACGCCGCCAAGGCGGCGGAGGCCGAGGCGCAGCGCCAGCGCAGCTGGTGGGAGAACGCCCGCCGCCGCCTCGTGCCGGAGCGGGAAGCGGCCTGATCGAGTCTCGTCGGCGGGGGAGGCGGGGCGCCCTCTCCGCCCCTCTCGCCCTCGGGCCCGCTCTCAGGCGCAGGCCCGGGTCGGCGGCTCATCGTGGAACAGCGCCCTGAGCCGCGCCCGCTCCCCGTCGGAGGCGCCCGTCACGGGCGCGGGCCGGGCGAACAGGTAGCCCTGCATCTGGTCGCAGCCCAGCTCGCGCAGGACGGCGAGCTGCTCGGGCGTCTCCACGCCCTCGACCGTGACCTGAAGACCGAGATTGTGCCCGAGCGTGGCGATCGCGCGCACGATCGTCAGCGAATCCGCGTGCTGCCCGAGCCGGCGCACGAAGGACTGATCGACCTTGAGTTTGTCGAACTTGAACTGCTGCAGGTAGCTCAGGGACGCGTAGCCCGTGCCGAAATCGTCGAGCGCGAGACGCACGCCGAGGATGCGCAGGGCGGTGAGCACCTCCACCGCCAGGGCCGCATCCTGGATGAACACGCTCTCGGTGATCTCCAGCACCAGCCGCCCCGGTTCGAGCCCGTGGCGGGCCAGCGTCGCCGCCACGCCGGCCGCGAAACCCGGCTGCCGGAACTGCTTGGGCGAGACGTTGACCGAGACCCGCAGGGGCCGGGCCCAGCCGGCGGCTGCGGCGCAGGCCGTGTCGAGAACCCAGGCCCCGATGCGCCCGATCTGGTCGGTCTGCTCGGCCAGCGGGATGAAGTCCGCCGGCATCACGCAGCCGCGCTCCGGATGGTGCCAGCGGATCAGCGCTTCGAAGGTCTCGATCTCGCCGGTGCGGCCGTTGACGATCGGCTGGTAGTAGAGCTGCAGCTCGTCGCGCAGGATGGCCCCGCTCAGCTCGTGCTCGATCCGGCGTCGGGCCTGGAGCTGCTCGTCCATCGCCGCCTCGAAGAAGCGCACCGCCCCGCGCCCCTCGTCCTTGACCCGGTAGAGCGCGGTATCGGCGGCCCGCATCAGGCTTTCGGCCGTGCTGCCGTCGTTGGGGTAGAGGGCGACGCCCGCCGAGGCGCCGATGCAGACGCGCTGGGCCTCGATCTGGAAGGGGCGGGCCAGCGCCGCGATCATCCGCTCCGCGGTCTCCGCGACCTGCTCCGGCGTGCGGGCATGGACCAGCACGACCACGAACTCGTCGCCGCCGATCCGGGCCAGCGTGTCGGTCGGACGCAGCTCGGCCAGCATCCGCTTGGCCGCCTGCACCAGCAGCGCGTCGCCCGCGGCGTGGCCGTAGACGTCGTTGACGGGCTTGAAGTGGTCGAGGTCGAGATAGACGAGCGCCAGGCCCGTCCCGTTCTCCGCCGCCGCCTCCAGGGCCTGGCCCAGGCGCTCTTCCAGCAGGGTGCGGTTGGGCAGGTCGGTCAGCGCGTCGTGCAGGGCGAGGTGGCGGATGCGCGCCTCGTCCCGGCGGCGACGGCTGAGGTCGCGCAGGGCCACCGCCGTGGCGGGACGACCGAGATATTCGATCGAGCGGCAGGAGAGTTCGACCGGGATGAGCGTGCCGGCGCTGCTGCGGATCTCGAACTCCTCCGGGCCCAGTTCCTCGGAGCGGCAGCGGTTGCGCCGGAGCAGGGCCGGCCGGTCGGCCTCGGCGAACAGGGAGACCAGCGGCTGACCGATGACCGCCTCCGCCGAGGCTTCCAGAAGGCGCAGACCCGCTTGGTTGATCTCCAGGATCCGGCCCTCGCGATGGATGAGCAGGCCCTCGTAGGCGAGGTTGCCGAGCAGGCGCATGCGGCTCAGCTCGTCCAGGCGGCGCTGCATCAGGTGCCGCTGCATCACCAGGGCGCCGAGACCGGCGGCGAGGACGGCGAGGCTGACGAACCCGACGGCGAGCCCGAGCTGGGTCGAGCCGAGGACGTGGGCGCCCGCCTCCGGCCCGATGGGCGCGACGGTGAGGCCCGCCATGCCGGTGAAGTGCAGGCCGCAGACCGCCAGGGCCAGCCACAGGGTGACTTCGAGGCGCCGCGCGAGCCCGGTGAGGTCGCCGGCCCGGGCGAGCGCGAGCACCGCCAGGGCGGCGCAAAGGCCGAGCGAGGCCGTGACATGGGCCGGATCGAAAGCGAGCAGGCTGCCCGCCGCCATCGCGCCGACGCCCGTATAGTGCATTCCGGCAATGCCCGCCCCCAGCACCATGCCGGCGGCCGCGATCCCGAGGGGGTTCCGGCCCGCCCGGTGGCGGATCAGCAAGGCGGTCCAGGCTCCCGCGACGGCGATCCCGATCGAGGCGACGGTCGGGGCGAGACCGTAGGCGGCCTCCGCCCCGGGATGGAAGGCGAGCATCGCGACGAAGTGGAGCGACCACACGCTGCAGCCGAACACGGTGGCGGCCGCGGCCGCCCACGGGAAGAAAGTCCGGCGCTCGGTCCCCGCCGCCTCGGCCATCAGGGTCGCGGTCGAGAAGCAGCCGAGCAGGCAGATGCCGGCCGAGATCGCGACGAGCCCGAGATCGTGCTGCCGGGTGATACAGTCGACGATGGTGAACATGGTGGATTAAGGATCCCGAAACCGGACGTATCCTCAGTCATGCCGGCTTAATTCAGCGTTTCTGCATCGCTTTCGATCCACACAACTTACGCGACCGCAAGATAAAGCCTGCAAAGATAGATCGGTGAATCCATCTTTTGATATCGAAATTCGGTCCCTTTCTCCGATGAGCGCAAGACGTTCGTAAGCGTATTCGCCAAAAGCCCCCCAGAACGCCCGCTCGCGCTGCCGCGTTGACGGCAGGGCGGCGTCCGGCCTACAGGCACCCCATCATGACGGGCCCCCGCCTCCTCTCCGGATCGTATCGCACGCCGCTCCCATAAGCGGCGCCGTGCTTGTCATGCCTTGTGCCGCTGCGTCGTCGGCGGCTCGAGGAGGATCGTGGAACATCCCGCAACGGACCGCCGGCCTCGCCTGAATCCGAGGTCACACCGTGTCTGCTTCGCCCCTCCCCTGCCCCCGCCCGCGGGTCGGAATCGTCGGCTTCGGCGCCTTCGGCCGCCTGATCGCCGAACACTTGGCACCGCATGCCGACCTGACCGTCTACGATCCGCAGCAACCCGTGCGACCGCCCCCTTGCGTGGTCGTGGCCGATCTCCCGGAGGTGGCGGCCTGCCCCGTCGTGATCCTCGCCGCGCCGGTGGCGCGTCTGGCCGAGGTGGTCGGCGCGCTCGAACCCCATTTGCGGCCGGGCACGCTGGTGGTCGATGTCGGCTCGGTGAAGCTGCGGCCCGCCGAGATCCTGCGCGAGAGCTTGCCGGACCATGTCGCGATCCTCGCGACCCATCCCCTGTTCGGCCCCCAGAGCGCGCGAGAGGGCATCCGCGGCCTCAAGATCGCGGTCTGCCCGATCCGTGGCCGGTCGGGTCGGCGGGTCGCCGCCTTCCTGCGACGGGGGCTCGGCCTCGATGTCATCCTGACGACGCCCGAGGCGCATGACCGGGCGATGGCCTCGGTCCAGGGGCTGACCCACCTCATCGCCAAGGTGCTGGTGGCGATGGAGCCGCTGCCGACACGCATGACCACGCGCAGCTTCGACCTGCTGATGCAGGCGGTCGGCATGGTGCGCCACGACGCGCCGGAGGTGTTCCACGCCATCGAGCGCGAGAACCCCTACGCCGTCCCGGTGCGGCGCCGCTTCTTCGCGCTGGCCGATCAGCTCGACGCGGAGCTGGCGGCACGCGGCGAACGGGTGGATCGGCCCTCCCCCGTCCTCGCTCCCGTCGGCCACCGGGCAGCAAGCCCGGCAGCCTAGGAGAGGCGGCGATCGCGCCGAGCGGCGCGGTCGCCGCCCCGCCGGTCCTCAGTACTTGCGCACCAGCGGGGCCGGGGCGACGGCGGCCGGGGCATCCCACTGGTAGCGGAACCCGACCGAGGCGACGTCGGCGCTGGCATCGGCGTAGGCCGCGAGCGGGATACCGCCGATGTCGTAGTTGCGCCCGGGGCCCGTCAGGAGGCGGCTGCGCCCCAGGAAGACGTGCGAGTAGCTCGCCGTCAGGAGCACGTGATCGCTCCAACGGTAGCTGCCGCCGATCGAGACGAGGTAGCGGTCGCTGTCGGGCAGGCGCGCCGTGCGGTTCTGGAAGTCGATCGGCCCGTTGTCGTAGCCGAAGCCGGCCCGGAGGGTGAGGTTCGGCGACCAGTCGTACTCGGCGCCGATCGAGTAGAAGAACGAGTCCTTGAAGTTGAGCGGCAGGTGGTTGACCGGCACGCCGAGCGCCTTCGAGACGATGGCGATGTCGCCGAGCCTCGACCAGTTGTCCCACTCGAAGCCGAGATTGATCCGCGTGACCGGGTTGATCGCCTGGGTCAGGCCGACGCTGATCTTCTCGGGCGTGTTGAGGTTGGCCTTCACCTGCCCCAGGGCGATGGCCTGCCGCGGGTCGGGGAAGCCGATCGAGCCCTCGATGTCGTGATGGACCGAGGAGCGGTAGCCGATGCCGATCACCGTGCCGGCGGCGGGGGTGATCGTGGCGCCCGCGGTGAAGCCGACGCCCCAGGACTCGCCCTTGATGAAGCCCGACGGGTAGAGGCCCGGGAACACGCCGGGCACCGGCACCGCCTGGCGCAGGGTCAGGCGGAAATACTCGATGTTGGGGCCGGCGGCGACGGAGAGCCAGTCGTTGACCTTGAAGCCCACCACCGGGTTGAAGGCGAGCGAGAAGATCCGCGAGGAGCGGGCGTAGGGCGAACCCGCCCAGTCCTGGCGCGGCTTGGTGACGAGGCCGTAGGGGGCGCCGGTCTGAAGCCCGACCCAGAGCCGGTCCGTGAGCTGGTAGGAGGTGGCGCCGGAGGGCAGCACCGCGCCCTGGCCCATCTCGCCGGAGGAGCCGAAGGGCAGGAGCCCCGGCGCCGTGCCGACCGTCGGCGTGATCTCGGCCGAGAGGTTGACGAAGCTCAGGTTCTGCTCGGTGACGAAGCCCGGCCGCATCGTCACGGTCGCGGGGTTCCAGAAGAGCGACGAGACGCCCGCCGCGCCCGAGGCCGAACCGGCGAAGGCGAGGCCGAGGCCCTGCGCACTCTGCTCGCGCAGGCCGAAGGCGCCGGCCTGCGCCGCCGTCGCGGACACCAGCGAAGCCGCCGCGACGGCTCCCGCGAGCCTGAGCGCGCGGATGGTCCCCCCAGACATGTTTCTCTCCGAAGCGTTTCTTGATGAGGCGCTGCCTGGGAAACCCGAGGCGCACCGCCATCGAAGTGGATCGCGCGGGCGCCGTCCAGAGGCTTGGCCGTGACATTTGAATTATATGTATGGCGAGGAATTTTTGCCACGGAACCACGGTGCAGGGGCCAAGCTTAGGCTCGCAGGACCGTGCCTGGAGGGACCCGCTTGCACCGCGCGCGGCGTGCGGCGATGCTCCTCGGGTCCTTCGGGGTGGTTCGGGACAGGCAGGACGGGACGATCCGACGATGAAGCTGATCCGGCACGGCGCGAGCGGCGACGAGAAACCGGGCCTCGTGGACGCGAAGGGCGGTTTGCGCGACCTCTCCGGGACCCTGCGCGACATCGCGGGGGCGGGCCTCTCGCGGGAATCGCTCGACCGGCTCGCGCGGATCGATCCGGAGAGCCTGCCGCTGCTGCCGCCCGGCACCCGCCTCGGCCCCTGCGTCGGCGGCACCCGCAACTTCGTGGCGATCGGCCTGAACTACGCCGACCACGCCGCCGAGACCGGCGCGGCGATCCCCGCCGAACCGATCCTGTTCAACAAGGCGCCCTCCTGCATCGTCGGCCCCAACGACACGGTGATCCTGCCCAAGGGCTCGGCCAAGACCGACTGGGAGGTGGAACTCGCCGTGGTGATCGGCGCCCGCGCCTCCTACGTCCACGCCAACGAGGCCCTGCGCTACGTGGCGGGAGTCTGCATCTGCAACGACCTGTCCGAGCGCGAATTCCAGATGGAGCGCGGCGGCACCTGGACCAAGGGCAAGGGCTGCCCGACCTTCGGCCCGCTCGGTCCCTGGCTCGTGACGCTGGACGAGATCCCGGACCTGAAGAACCTCTCCATGAGCCTCGACCTGAACGGCCGGCGCATGCAGACGGGCTCGACGGCGACGATGATCTTCGACGTGGCCCAGATCGTGGCCTACGTCTCGCACTTCATGATGCTGGAGCCCGGCGACATCATCACCACCGGTACCCCGCCGGGCGTGGGGCTCGGCATGAAGCCGCCGCGCTACCTCAAGAGCGACGACGAGATGGTGCTGCGCATCGACGGTCTCGGCGAGCAGCGCCAGCGGGTCGTGGCCTTCGACGACTGGACCGCCAAGGTCGCCGCGGGCGAGCCCACGAACTGAACGGACGACACGCCCCGACGATGAGCGCCTCTCAGCAGGACCGGCAGCCCCCGGTCGTCTTCCTCGGCGGCGGCCCCGGCTTGCCCGTCACCTACGCCGAGGGTCCGCTGCGGCGAACGGATTTCGCCGCCGATTGGGCCTTCTTCGAGCAGCCCGGCTGCGCTGGTTCGGGCACGTCGCAGCCCGTGACGGCGGACAGCGTCATCGAGTCCGCCGCCGCCTTCGTCGCCGAGCGGGCGGCGCGGGGTCCGGTGACGCTGGTCGCGCATTCCTGGGGCGCCTGGCTCGCCCTCGCCCTGCTCGACCGGATGCCGGACCACATCGCCCGCACCGTGCTGCTCCACCCGGCTCCGCCGACCCGGGCCGGGCTCGACGCGGCCGTGGCGGCCCTGTTCGGCCGGCTCCCGCCCGAGGCGATGGAGCGGGCCGCCCCCCTGATGGCCCGCTCCGATGCGGAGGCCGGCCGGGCGATCATGCAGATCCTGCTGCCGGCCTATTGCGGCCGGGACACCGATCTACCCGACCTCGACCTCGCCCTGGTGCCGCCGGTCTATCACGGCGTCTCGGCGAGCCTCGGCGATTACGACCAGAGCGGGATCATCGCGGCGCATGCGGACCGTCTCACCCTGGTCTTCGGCGATACCGACGCCTTCGCGCCAGACCTCTTCGCGCGCCATTGCGAGACCTTCGAACGGCTCGATCGCGCCAGCCTGCCCGGCGGCCATTTCGGCTTCCTCGAAGACGTCGCCGGCTTCGAAGCGCTCCTGCGCGGGCGGGGTGCGATCTAAGCCCCACCCCCGATGGCGACCTCCTCCCTGCCGCTGCCGGACCGGCCCTCGGTCGCCGTGCTGCCCTTCGCGAACCCGGAGGGTGATTTCGACGCCCAGGCCCTGGCCGACGGCTTGTCCGAGCACGTCACCGACGCGCTCGCCTGCACGCCCGGCCTGTTCGTCAGCGCCCGCAACTCCGCCTTCACCTTCAAGGGCCGCACCGTCCCCCCGGAGGTGGTGGCCGGGCGGCTCGGCGTCGCGCACGTTCTCACGGGCACGCTGTCGCGCATCGGCACGCGGCTGCGCGTCCAGGCCCGGCTGCACCGGGCGGCGGACGAGCGGCCGATCTGGCTGCAGGATCTCGACGAGGACGAGGGGGCCGTCCACGCCCTGCGCGGCCGCATCGTCGCCGGGACGGTGGCAGCGATCGCGCCCGACCTGACGCGCGCCGCCGCGCCCGAGCGGACGGAGCCCCCCCTCGACGCCGGCGTCTACGGGCCGTTCCTCTCGGCCTATTCCAACCACGCCATGCCGAGCCCCGAGAGCGTGGAGTTGCGCATCGCCTCGATCGAGGCCGTGCGCCGCCTCGTGCCCGAGCACCCGCTCCCCTACGCGCTCCTGGCGCAATGCTACACCAACCGTGTCGTCCAGGGCTGGAGCGCCGACGCGGCCGCCGATTGCGCCGAGGGCGCCCGTCTGGCCCGCCTCGCCCTGGAGCGGGACGAGGGCGATCCGGCGGTGCTGATGATGGCCGGCCACACCCTGGCTTTCCTGGCGCAGGACTACGACACCGCACTCGGCCTGCTCGACCGCTCGCTCGCCCTCAACCCCAACGCGGCCGCCGCCTACGAGCGCAGCGGCTGGGTGCGCTGCTACGTCGGCGAGCCGGAGCTGGCGGCCGATCATTTCCACGCGGCCAAGCGGCAGAGCCCGCTCGACCCTAACACCTTCCGCTTCGATTCCGGCCTGGGGCTGGCCCTGTGCATGGCCGGCGCCCACGAGGAGGCCCTGGCCTGGCTCGACCGCTCCATGGCCGAGGATCCGGGCTGGACCAGCACCCACCGCGTCCGCGCCGCGAGCCTCGCCCTGCTGGGCCGGCAAGAGGAGGCGCAGGCGGCCGCCGACCGGTTCATGGACCTGGAGCCGAGCTACCGGGTCGCCCGCGCGATGCGGCTCTACCGGCCCTCCCCGGGAAAGGACCGGTTCGTCGAGGGGATGCGCCGGGCCGGCGTGCCGTTTGACTAGCCAGGCTTGATTTTTCCCCCGCCTTCGCTCTCAAAGAAGCGCATGAGCGATACCGTGGTCTCCCTCGCCGCCTCTCAGGCGCCCGCCGCCATCCGGCACGATATCCGGCACGACTGGACCCTGGCCGAGATCCAGGCGATCCACGACATGCCCTTGCTCGATCTCGTGCATCGGGCGGGCGTCGTGCACCGGGCACACAACGACCCCGCCGACATCCAGCGGGCAGCGCTCCTGTCGATCAAGACCGGCGGCTGTCCCGAGGATTGCGCCTACTGCCCGCAATCGGCCCACCACAAGGGCGCGAACCTTCCCCGCGAGCGGCTGATGCCGGTGGAGGCCGTGCTGAAGGAGGCTGCCGCGGCCAAGGCCAACGGCGCACACCGCTTCTGCATGGGCGCGGCGTGGCGCAAGCCCAAGGACGGGCCGGATTTCGACGCGGTGCTGGAGATGGTGCGCGGCGTGCGCGGGCTCGGCATGGAAGCCTGCGTGACGCTCGGTATGCTGACGCAGAGCCAAGCCCAGCGCCTCGCGGAAGCCGGGCTGACCTCCTACAACCACAACCTCGACACCGGCCCCGAATTCTACGGCGACATCATCTCGACCCGCACCTACGACGACCGGCTCCAGACGCTGGAGCATGTGCGCGAGGCCGGCATCGGCGTCTGCTGCGGCGGCATCGTCGGGATGGGCGAGCGGGTGCGCGACCGGGCCGAGATGCTGCTGGTGCTCGCCAACCACGCGCCGCACCCGGAGAGCGTGCCGATCAACGCGCTGGTGGCCGTCGAGGGCACCCCGCTGGAGGACCGTCCGCCGATCGATCCGCTCGACCTCGTGCGGATGTGCGCCACCGCCCGCATCGTCATGCCCAAGGCCCGCGTGCGCCTCAGCGCCGGCCGCAAGAGCCTGACCCGCGAGGCGCAGATCCTGTGCTTCCTCGCCGGTGCCAACTCGATCTTCTACGGCGAGCGCCTGCTCACCACCGCCAACAACGAGGCGGATGCCGACGCCGAGCTGCTGCGCGACATCGGCGTGCCGGTGCCCGAGGTGACGCTGGCCGCCGCGGAGTAGGGGCACGGCAAGCCGGCCCTCACCTTGACTTGAAACGCCTCCCGTGAATGGTGCCGGCTCATTCTCAAGAGCCCGCCATGCACCGTTACCGTACCCATACCTGCGGGGCGATCCGCCCATCCGATGTCGGGCAGACCGTCCGCCTGTCCGGCTGGTGCCACCGCATCCGCGACCATGGCGGCGTGCTCTTCATCGACCTGCGCGATCATTACGGCCTGACGCAGTGCGTGATCGATTCCGACTCGAAGGCCTTCAAGGCCGCCGAGACCGCGCGCTCCGAGTGGGTGATCCGCATCGACGGCCGCGTGCGCACGCGGCCCGCCGGCACCGAGAATGCCGAGCTGCCGACCGGTAGCGTCGAGGTCTATATCGACGATCTCGAAGTGCTCGGCCCCGCGGGCGAGCTGCCGCTGCCCGTCTTCGGCGACCAGGAATATCCGGAAGAGACCCGGCTCAAGTACCGCTTCCTCGATCTGCGCCGGGAGAAGCTCCACGCCAACATCATGAAGCGCGGCGCGATCGTCGACAGCTTGCGCCGCCGCATGCGCGAGGGCGGCTTCTTCGAATTTCAGACTCCGATCCTCACGGCCTCGAGCCCCGAGGGTGCCCGAGATTATCTGGTGCCTTCCCGCGTGCACCCCGGAAAATTCTACGCGCTGCCGCAGGCCCCGCAGCAATTCAAGCAGCTCACGATGATCGCGGGCTTCGACCGCTACTTCCAGATCGCGCCCTGCTTCCGCGACGAGGACGCGCGGGCGGACCGCAGCCCGGGCGAGTTCTACCAGCTCGACATCGAGATGAGCTTCGTCACGCAGGAGGATGTGTTCCAGGCGGTCGAGCCGGTGCTGCGCGGCGTGTTCGAGGAATTCGCGGGCGGCAAGCGCGTGACGAAGGAATTCCCGCGCATCACCTACGCCGACGCGATGCTCAAATACGGCGTCGACAAGCCGGACCTGCGCAATCCTCTGATCATCGCCGACGTGACGGACGAGTTCGCCGACGACGCCGTCGAGTTCAAGGCGTTCAAGGGCGTCATCAAGTCGGGCGGCGTGGTGCGCGCCATCCCCGCCACCGGTGCCTCCGGCCAGCCGCGCTCGTTCTTCGACCGGCTCAACGACTGGGCCCGTTCGGAAGGCGCGCCGGGGCTCGGCTACATCGTGTTCGAGGAAGAGGGCGGGGCGCTCATCGGCAAGGGACCGATCGCCAAGTTCATCCCCGCCGCCATCCAGGCGCGGATTGCCGAGAAGGCCGGCGCCAAGGCGGGCGACGCGGTGTTCTTCGCCGCCGGCACCGAGGCGAAGGCCGCCGCGCTCGCGGGCAAGGCGCGCATCCGCATCGGCGACGAGCTGAAGCTCTCCGATACGGACCAGTTCGCCTTCTGCTGGGTCGTCGACTTCCCGATGTACGAGTGGAACGAAGAAGACAAGAAAATCGACTTCTCCCACAACCCGTTCTCGATGCCGAACTACGATCGCGACGCATTCCTCGCCCTGGGCGAGGAAGACTCCCAAGAAATCCTCGGGATCAAGGCGTTCCAGTACGACATCGTCTGCAACGGCATCGAGCTGTCCTCGGGCGCGATCCGAAACCACCGCCCCGACGTGATGGAGAAGGCCTTCGCCATCGCCGGCTATGGGCGGGACGTGCTGGAGGAGAAGTTCGGCGGCATGCTGAACGCCCTGCGCCTCGGCGCCCCGCCGCACGGCGGAATCGCGCCGGGTGTCGATCGCATCGTCATGCTGCTGTGCGAGGAGCCGAACATCCGCGAGGTCGTGCTGTTCCCGATGAACCAGCGCGCCGAGGATCTGATGATGGGCGCGCCCGCCGAGGCGACGGCCAAGCAGCTGCGCGAACTGCACATCCGGCTCAACCTGCCCGAGAAGAAGGGGTGATACGGGACCGCGCCGCTCCAACCGCTCCCGCCGTCATCGCGAACGGCAGCGAAGCGATTCAGGGCCGCGACCTTTCCGGAAAGCGCTGCGCCCTGGATCGCTTCGGCTCCGCCTCGCGATGACCGGGCGTGAAAGCCGTAGGGAGGCGACGGAGCGCGCCTGCCCCGGAGACGGGCAAGGCGTCGCTCCGTCTGGCCTGCGGGCAGCCGCATGTCGCTGACCGCCATCGTCGTCAGCCACGACAGCGCGGACGCCCTGCCCGCCTGCCTCACGGCTCTGGCCCGCGAAAACATCCCGGCGATCGTGGTCGACAACGCCAGCCGCGACGGCTCGGTCGCGGTGGCGAAAGCCCAGGGCGCGCGGGTGATCGCGCATCCCCGCAACGAGGGCTACGGACGGGCCAACAACATCGGCGTGCGCGCCGTCGACGGGGCAGGGCATGTCCTCATCCTCAACCCTGATCTCGTGCTGCAACCGGGTGCCGCCGCCGCGCTGCTGGCCGCGGCGCGGGCCTGGCCCGATGCCGGGCTCCTGGCGCCGCGCATCCACGAGCCGGACGGGCGCTTCTTCTACCAGCCGCGCTCGCTGCTGGCGCCCTACCTCACCAATCCGAAGGGCCGGCTCGCCCTGCCCGAGGGCGACGCCTGCGCCCCGTTCCTGTCGGGCGCCTGCCTGATGATCGAGCGGGCGCTCTTCCTCGACCTCGGCGGCTTCGACGAAGAGATCTTCCTGTTCTACGAGGACGACGACCTCTGCCGCCGGGTGGCCGATGCGGGGCGCGCCCTGGTTCACGTCCACGGCGCGGTGGCGCTGCACGGGCGCGGGCGCTCCTCGGCCCCGGCACCGGGCCGGGTGTTTCGCACCCGCTGGCATCAGGCGTGGTCGCGGGCCTACGTCTCGCGGAAGTACGGCCTGCCCGATCCGAGCCCGGGGATGCTTGCCACCAACGCCCCGAAGGCGGCGTTGGCCGCCCTCGCCTTTCGCCGCTCGGGCCTGGAGCGCTACGGCGGCTCGGCGGCCGGCGCGCTCGCCGCCCTGCGGGGGCAAAGCGCGCTGGCCCGCGAAGGACTGGCCCCGTGAGCGGCGCCCTGTCCGGCCCCACGATCGCGGAAGCGCTGGCCCGACCGCACAACGCCTTCTCGGGCCTGCGGCTGGCGCTCGCCCTGATGGTGGTGATCAGCCACGCCTTCAGCGTCGTCTCCGGCAACGCGCTGGACGAGCCGCTGGCCCGCGCCACCGGCTTCTCGCTCGGCGAGCACGCGGTGAACGGCTTCTTCGCCGTCTCCGGCTTCCTCGTGACCATGAGCTACGACCGGCGGGGTTGGCGCGACTATGCCATCGCCCGGACCCTGCGCATCCTGCCCGGGCTGGTGGCCGCGACGCTCGTAGTGAGCCTCGGCCTCGGCGCGGCGCTGACCCGGCTGCCGCCGGCCGAGTACTACGCGTCGCCCGAGCTGTGGCGCTTCGTGCGCGGCACGCTCCTGTCCTTCAAGAGCAACGCGAGCCTGCCCGGCCTCTTCGAGGCCAACCCCTTCCGCAGCCCGCTCGGCACGGTCTGGACCCTGAAATACGAGACGATCTGCTACGCCGGCGTGCTCGCCGTCGGGCTTCTCGGACTCCTGCGTCGGCGCTGGGCGGTGCCGGCGCTCACCGCGGCCCTGGCCCTGTCGCTGGCCGGCCTGGAAGCGGTCCGGCCCGAGATGTCCAAGGGCACCGAGACGGCCCTGCGCCTGCCCCTGATCTTCGCCGTCGGCGCCTGCCTCTACCTCTGGCGCGATGCCGTCCGCCTCACGCCGTGGCCGCTGCTCGCGGTGGCGGCCGCCCTCCTCCTCCAGGGCCACGCGCCCGCCCGGACGCTGCTCTTCCTCGGCGAGAGCTACGCGGCGATCTGGCTCGGCCTCCTACCGGCACTGGCCCGCCCTTCCCTCGATCCGCCCGCCGACCTCTCCTACGGGGTCTATCTCTACGGCTGGCCGATCCAGCAGAGCCTGCACGCGCTCTGGCCCGCGGCCTCCGCCCTGACCCTGCTGGTGCCGGCCCTTCTGCTCGCCGGGCTCGTCGCGGCCGCCTCCTGGTACGCCGTCGAGAAGCCGGCCCTGCGCCTCAAGGCGCGGGCGCTCGGGCGGCGCACGCTGGGCACCATCGAACCCGCCGGCCCCTGAGAGCGAATATGATCCTCTCGCGGTCCCGGCTTGTTCGAAGCACGCGGGGCGTGTCGACGCGCCGCCGTGGTGGGGCGCTCCACGCGCCCTAGCTACGGTGTCAGGCCCCTCAGCCACCGTCGGGCCGCCCCCTCTCCCGGAAACCCGGATCACTGCCCACCATGAAGGTCGTCGTGGATCTCAACCGCTGCCAAGCCTACGCGCAGTGCATCTACGCGGCCCCGGACCATTTCGCCCTCCACGGCAAGGAAGCGCTGGTCTACGACCCCTCCCCCGGCGAGGCGGCGCGGGGCGCAATCGAGCGGGCCGTCCATGCCTGCCCGGTTCGGGCGATCACGGCTTATCCCGACACCGACACGAAGGTCGGAGAAACCCGGTGACGGTCCGGCCCGAGCGCATCGTCGTCGTCGGCGCCTCGCTGGCGGGTCTCACCGCCGCCCACGCCCTGCGTGAGCGGGGCTTTGCCGGCGCGCTGACCCTGGTCGGCGACGAGCCCCATGCGCCCTACGACCGGCCTCCGCTCTCCAAGCAGGTCTTGCGCGGCCTCTTCTCCACCGACACCACCCTGCCCCGCCATCCCGACCTCGCGGCCGACTTCCGCCTCGGCACGCCCGCGACCCGGCTCGATCTCGACGCGCGCCGCGTCGAACTCGGCGACGGCAGCCGCCTCCCCTATGATCGCCTGCTGATCGCCACCGGCACCCGGGCGCGGCCCTGGCCGGACCGGGAGGAAGCCGCGCTCGCGGGCGTCTTCACCCTGCGCGGGCGGGACGATGCGCAGCGCCTCGGCGCCCAGCTTCAGGCGAAGCCGCGGCGGGTGGTCCTCGTCGGCGGCGGCTTCATCGGCTTCGAGGTTGCCTCGACCTGCCGCGACCTCGACATCCCGGTCACGCTGCTGGTGCGCGATGCGGTGCCGCTGGCCGCGGCGCTCGGCCCGCGCCTCGGCGGCCTGATCGGCGAGGTCGCCCGCGAGAAGGGGGTCGACCTGCGGCTCGGCGCCGAGATCGAGCGGATGGAAGCGGAAGCCGGGCGCCTGACGGCGGTGGTCCTGAAGGACGGCGAGCGGATCGAGGCCGATTGCCTCGTGGCTGCGATCGGCACGCTGCGCAACGTCGAATGGCTCGACGGCTCGGAGCTCGACGCCGACGCCAAGGGTCTGCGCTGCGATGGCTATTGCCGGGCGCTGCGAGCGGACGGGGGCGTCGCCGAGGGCGTGTTCGCTGCCGGGGATGTCGCCCGCTGGCCGAATCCGCACGACGACGGCGCCCTCGTTGCGGTCGAGCACTGGGGCAATGCCCGGGCGCAAGCGGCGATCGCGGCGGCCAACATGCTGGCGGGCGACGCCTCGGCGATGCGCCGGCACGATCACCTGCCCGATTTCTGGTCGCAGCAATTCGGCCTGACGATCAAGCTCGTCGGCCTGACCGAGGGCGCCGACGCCTTGGCGGTGGTGCACGGCTCGCTCGAGGAGCGGCGCCTCGTGGCCGCCTTCGGCAAGGCGGGCCGCACCGTCGCGGCGGCCGCGATCGACAGCGCCCGCTGGCTGCCCGCCTACAAGGCCGCGATCCGGGAGCGCGCGCCCTTCCCGCCGATCGAGGGGGCCGTCGATCAGCCCCGCATCCGCGTACAGGAGCCGTAACCCCGTGAGCGGAAGCACGCTGTTCGAACAGATCCTCGACCCGGCCAACCGGGACAATCCCTATCCGCTCTACGCGGAGATGCGCAAAAACCCGGTCTCGCGGCAGGAGGACGGGACCTATGTCGTCAGCACGCACGCCGAACTGGCCCGGTTGATCTCCGATCCCCGGATCAGCTCGGACGACCTGCCCGACCCGCAGAAATTCCGCTGGACCGGCCACCCGGTCACCGACCTGCTGGTGCGCCCGGTGCGCGCGGAGATCCGCAAGCGCCACCGCCCCTTCATCTTCCGCGATCCGCCCGACCACGACCGCCTGCGGGGCCAAGTGATGCGCTGCTTCACGCCCGAGCGGGTGCGCGGCATGCGGGCGAAGACACAAAAGCTCACCGACGACCTGATCGACAAGATGTGCGGCAAGACCCGCATCGACCTCGTCGACGACTTCTCCTACCCCTTGCCCGTCACGGTGATCTGCGAACTGCTCGGCGTTCCGCCGGAGGACGAGCCGCAGTTCCACGGCTGGGCGACGCAGCTCGCGACCGCGCTCGAACCCAACCAGCGCGGCGACGAGGAGACCCAGGCCAAGAACGAGGTCTGCTTCAACGAGATCGCGGACTACATCCAGTGTCTGATCAAGGAGAAGCGCAAGGACCGCCAGGAGGACATCCTCTCCGACCTCGCCAACGACGCGGACGGGATGAACGACTTCGACCTGATCGCCACGGCCGTGCTGCTGCTGGTGGCGGGCCACGAGACCACGGTGAACCTGATCACCAACGGCATGCTGACGCTGCTGCGCTTTCCCGAGCATTGGCAGCGCCTGCGCACCGAGCCGGACCTCGCGCCGCGCCTGATCGAGGAGTTGCTGCGCTACGAGCCGCCGGTCCACTACCGCACCCGGCTGGCGCTCGCCGACATTCCGGTGGCCGGGATCACGATCCCGAAGGACGCGCCGGTGATCTTTCTGCTCGCGGCCGGCAACCGCGATCCGCTCCGCTTTCCCGACCCCGACCGCTTCGATCCGGACCGGCCCGACAACCGCCATCTCGGCTTCGGCGGCGGGCTGCACTACTGCGTCGGCGCCCCGCTGGCGCGGATCGAGGCGGAGGTGGCGCTGGTCAGCCTCGTGCGGCGGCTGAAGGGCGTGTCGCGGATCGAAGACCCGCCGCCCTACCGCCCGGGCGCCTCGCTGCGGGGCCCGCGGCACCTGCGGCTGACGCTGGAAGGCGTGGCGGAGTGCTGCTGATCCCTCCCCGTCAGTGCGAGCGGAGCGAAGCAATCCAGCGGCGCGACCTCTTTGAACAAGGCAGCGTACAGGTGGCTTCGCCTCGCCATGACGAGGAGAGGCTCGGGCCAAAAGAAAAGCGCCCGGCCTCTCGGCCGGGCGCTTTCCCAAACGTCCCTGCGGACGCGTCTTAGGCGGTCAGAACCGTGGAGGGCTCGACCTTCACGCCCGGGCCCATCGTCGAGGTGACGGCGATGCGCTGGATGTAGGTGCCCTTGGCGCCGGCGGGCTTGGCCTTGGCGACCGCGTCGGCGAAGGCCTTGATGTTCTCGACGAGCTTCTGCTCGTCGAAGGACACCTTGCCGATGCCGGCGTGGATGATGCCGGCCTTCTCGACCCGGAACTCGACCGCGCCGCCCTTGGCGGCGGCAACCGCGCCCTTCACGTCCATGGTGACGGTACCGACCTTCGGGTTCGGCATCAGGCCGCGCGGGCCCAGCACCTTACCGAGACGGCCGACCAGCGGCATCAGGTCCGGGGTCGCGATGCAGCGATCGAACTCGATCTTGCCGCCCTGGACGATCTCGAGGAGATCCTCGGCCCCGACGATGTCGGCACCCGCCGCCTTGGCGTCGTCCGCCTTGGCGCCGCGGGCGAAGACCGCCACGCGGACCGTCCGGCCGGAGCCGTTCGGCAGGTTGCAGACGCCGCGGACCATCTGGTCGGCGTGGCGCGGATCGACGCCGAGATTCATCGAGATCTCGACCGTCTCGTCGAACTTGGCCGAAGCCTTCGACTTCACGAGCTTGATCGCCTCGTCGATGGCGTAGAGCTTCATCGGCTCCAGACCCTCGCGGGCGGCGCGGATGCGCTTTCCTTCGCGTGCCATATCGCCCTCCCCTTACGCGACGATTTCGAGGCCCATGGCTCGCGCGGAGCCACGGATCATCGCGACCGCCGCATCGACGGAGTCGCAGTTCAGGTCGGGCATCTTCTTCTCGGCGATCTCGCGAAGCTGGGCTTCGGTGATCTTGCCGACGGTCGGGCCCTTGCCCGGGGTCTTGGAGCCGGAGGCCGGCTTCTTGCCGATCTTCAGGCCTACCGCCTTCTTCAGGAAGAAGGTGACCGGGGGCTGCTTCATCTCGAAGGTGAAGGAGCGGTCCTGATACGCGGTGATGATCACCGGGATCGGGGTGCCCTTCTCCATCTGCGCGGTCTTCGCGTTGAAGGCCTTGCAGAATTCCATGATGTTGAGGCCGCGCTGACCGAGCGCGGGACCGATCGGCGGCGACGGGTTGGCGGCGCCGGCCGGGACCTGAAGCTTCACGTAGCCCGTGATCTTCTTCGCCATGGGACTTCTCCCAATGATTGCCCATCGCCGCGCTGCCTAGGCACG
This sequence comes from Methylobacterium sp. B4, assembly GCF_003201865.1. Classification (GTDB taxonomy): domain Bacteria; phylum Pseudomonadota; class Alphaproteobacteria; order Rhizobiales; family Beijerinckiaceae; genus Methylobacterium. Next base: position 163,476 of record NZ_QJJJ01000006.1, read on the forward strand.
GACGGACGGGCAGTGACAGGTCGCGGTGCGATCCCGTGGATCCCGGAGGCGAAGCCGGGCGGATCTCCCGCGGATGATGCCCTGCCGGAGCAGGGGCTTATCCGGCAAAGCCGGATTTCGATGAGACGACCACGCTCACCAGGAGCGCTTATGGACGTCTCGAAAACGCATGCGGCCATGAATCAGCCGCCAGAAGAACAGGCCAGGACGCGGACAAACCAGCAGATCGAGACGAAACCGAGTGCCGTCCTTCCGTATGGGAAGACGGCACTCGCGTCGATCGTCGGCGTCAGACCTTCTCGACCTGCCCGTATTCCAGCTCGACCGGGGTGGCGCGTCCGAAGATCGACACTGCCACCTTGAGGCGCGAGCGGGCGTCGTCGATCTCCTCGACGGTGCCGTTGAAGGAGGCGAAGGGGCCGTCGGAGACGCGCACCGTCTCGCCGATCTCGAAGGAGACCGTGTGCTTGGGGCGATCCACGCCCTCCTGCACCTGCCCCTTGATGCGCTCGGCCTCCGCGTCCGGAATCGGCACGGGCTTGGCCTTGTCGGCGCCGAGGAAGCCCGTCACCTTCGGAGTGTTCTTGATGAGGTGGTAGACCTCGTCCGTCAGGTCGCACTTCACCAGCACGTAGCCGGGGAAGAACTTGCGCTCCGCTTCGACCTTGCGGCCGCGGCGCACCTCGGTGACCTTCTCGGTCGGCACCATGACTTCGTCGAACAGTTCGGTCAGCCCGCGCTGGGCCGCCTGATCCTTGATGGACTGGGCGACCTTGTTCTCGAAGTTCGAGTAGGCGTGGACGATGTACCAGCGCTTCGACACGGGGCTTCCCAACTCCTCAGGCCCTCCCGGCATCGGCCCGACGCGGGGGACTCAATCTGCGTCGGCCGCGCCCGGCGCCGCCCCCTCGGGGGTCGTCACCGGGGCGACCGATCAAAAACTTCAGGCGCCGATGCCCAGGATGAAGCCGACGCCGACGCGCATGACCTGATCGACGGCGACGAAGAACAGGCTCGCGAGCACCACCATGATGAACACCATGACGGTGGTGATGGTGGTCTCCTTGCGGGTCGGCCACGTGACCTTGCGGGCCTCGTCGCGAACCTCGCCGAGGAACTCCACCGGACCGACCCGCTTGGGCGCGGGGCGCGCGGGCGGGGTCGCGCGCTGGTTGGCCGCGGCGGCCGGGCCGCGATTGGGTCCGCGCGCCGCGTCGGTCTTCTTGGTCGCTTCGTTCGATGCCATGGCGCAACTGAAACCGGACAGGGCTCCGGGAACCGCCGATCGCGGTGCGGGGACATTGCGTCCCACACCGACAGCATCTGAGGATCTCGGAATGCGCCCGCTCTAGCGCAAGTGATCCGGCTTGTCGATGGGTCGGGAAAGGACCGCGGCGGGCCGGATGCGAGGTCGGGTGCAGGGGGCGCCGTGGCAGGAGTGGAGGGACTCGAACCCCCAACCCCCGGTTTTGGAGACCGGTGCTCTGACCAGTTGAGCTACACTCCTACGGCGCGCGCGGCGCGGCTCGCGTCATGCCGCAACCGGCGGCCCAAAGCAAGGGCGGAACACCGGAGCCCCGTCACGGCCCCGCTTCATCGGGCGGGAAACCGCCTGCAGCGAAGGGATAGGCCGCCTCGACGAGGTAGGGGCCGCCGCCCCGGGAGGTGCGGGCGGAGAACAGGGCGGCGCGGCGTGCTACGAAGATCAGGCGGGGAAACACCCCCGCCTCCGTCAGCCTTCGCGCCACGGCCTCGGGGGAGGCCCCGCGGTTGAGGCGGGCCAGCGTCACGTGCGGCGTGAACTTGCGCCGCTCAGGCGCGGCGCCGGCCCGGCGGGCGATGCGCTCGTGCTCCTCCTGCAGGTCGATGAGCTCCGGCGTGGGGACGACCGAGGCGTAGAGTGCCCGCGGCCGGTCGCCGCCGAAGCTCGCCAGCCCGTCCAGCGTCACGGTGAGGGGCGCGCGCACCCTCGCCTCCTGCAGGCCGGCATCGACATCGGCGGCGAGCCCGTCGTCGACCTCGCCGAGGAAGCGCAGGGTGACGTGGTAATCCGAGGGCTCGATCCAGCGCGCGCCGGGCAGCCCGCCGCGGAAGAAGGCGAGGCGCTCGGCCACCTCCGCCGGAATCTCGAGCCCGGTGAACAGGCGCGGCATCGTTACGGACCCTTCCTCGGCTCCAGGCGGGCCAGAAAGGTCTCGACGCTGGGCAGGATGCCTTCGACGACCCGCTCGATGCCCTTGGCGGTGGGATGCAGCCCGTCGTCCAGGGTGTAGCCGCGCTGGCCGGCCACGCCGTCGAGGAAGAACGGGTAGAGCACGAGGTCGTGCGCCCGCGCGAGGTCGGAATAGATCGCGTCGAAGCGGGCGCGGTACTCCGTGCCGAGATTGGGCGCGGCGAGCATGCCGGCGAGCAGCACCGGAATACCGCGCTCCTTCAGGCGCACGATGATCGTCTCCAGCGCCTTGCGGGTCACCGCCGGATCGGTGCCGCGCAGCATGTCGTTGGCGCCGAGTTCGAGGATGACCCCCTGCGTGCCGTCCGGCACCGACCAGTCGAGCCGGTCGAGCCCGCCCGTGCTGGTGTCGCCGGAGACGCCCGCATTGGCGATCTCGACCCGGTGCCCCTTGGCCTTCAGCGCCCGCTCCAGCACCGCCGGGAAGGCGGCGTCGGCCGGCAGGCGGTAGCCCGCGGTGAGGCTGTCGCCGAGGGCCACGAGCTTGATGGGCGCAGTCTCCGCCTTCGCGGGGCGGGGAAGCAGGCTCGCGGCGCCCGCGAGCGTGGCTGCGGCGAAGAGGAGCATCAGCGCGGCCCTGCGCCGGGGATGCACAGACCCCACATCGGTCCCGTCCGTCTCGCGCCGGACGCCTGAGCGTGACACAAGCCGGGACACGAACCCCCGGCCGGATGCGGCCTCCGCCTCGCCTGCGTGGTGCAACGCCGTATCCTCCCGCTCGAACCTGTCCCCGTGCTTGCCAAGATCGGTCGGTGCCTGATGTCGAACAAGGCCGTCTCCCTGTCGCAGATCGAGCTGAGCCTCGGCCGGGGCCCCGCGCGGGTGCATGTCCTGCGCGGCATCTCGCTCGATGTCGAGCGCGGCGAGGCGGTGGGGCTCGTCGGTCCCTCCGGCTCGGGCAAGTCGACGCTGCTGACCGTGATGGCCGGGCTGGAGCGGCCCGATACCGGTCGCGTCACCATCGCCGGCACGGATCTCGGTGGGCTCGACGAGGATGGGCTCGCCCGCTTCCGGGGCCGGAACATCGGCATCGTGTTCCAGGCCTTCCACCTCGTGCCGACCATGACGGCCCTGGAGAACGTGGCGCTGCCCCTGGAGCTGGCGGGCGCACCCGATCCGCACGGGCGGGCGACGGCGGAGCTGGAGGCGGTGGGCTTGAGCCACCGGCTGCGGCATTATCCGGCGCAACTCTCGGGCGGCGAGCAGCAGCGGGTGGCCATCGCCCGGGCGCTGGCACCCGATCCGGCGATCCTCGTCGCCGACGAGCCGACGGGCAACCTCGACGAGGCGACGGGCCGGCAGATCGTCGATCTGCTGTTCGGCTTGAAGCGCGACCGCGGCGCGACGCTCGTGCTGGTGACGCACGATCCCGGCCTCGCCCGACTCTGCGACCGCACGGTGCGCCTGCGCGCCGGCCGGATCGAGGCGCCCGCCGAGGTTTGACGGGCCTGAGGAAAGACCATGCCTTCCGACGCCGTCACGGCGCCGAAAGGCATGGCGTCCGTTGGGGTTGGAGCCGCGTCCTCGCGCGCCGCCTCAGGACGGCGCGGCGCGAGACGGGCGGGACATCAGGCGCTGAGCGGGGCGCCGATGCGGGCACGCAGCTGCGCCCGCAGATTCTGGTTGGCGGCGTTGCGGTCGGCCTCCAGCGCCCACATCAGGCGCAACAGCCGGCTGATGGGCAGCGCCCGATCCTCGATGGCCTCGGCGACCTGCTGCTGAAGGGATTTCGACGTCGTCACGAGCGCCTCGGCCGTAAGCTGCATGGTGTTGCCATCCGAAAGCGGGCTACCGCCCCCCGCGGGGCGCGCTCTTAAACGGTTCCAATCCGCGAGGCTATAGGTTTGCCGGCTTGGGGTTACCCGTCCCTTCAGGGGAGGTTCCGGCCCCTCACAGCTTTTTGAGGAGAAACGCCTGCTCAGCCCAGGGGCGAGCGGGCGTAGCCATCGAGCAGATCCTGGGGGTCCCGGTAGATCGCCACGCAGCCGGCCGCCGACAGTTCCGCTTCCGGGAAGCCGCCGCATAGGACGCCGATCGTCGAAAGCCCAGCCTTTGCAGCGGCTTGCACGTCGTAAGGCGTATCACCCACCACCATCACCGCCTCCTTGGGCAGGCCGGAAAGCTTGCTCAGAACCGCCTCGAAGATGTCGGGATGGGGCTTGGAGCGCTCGGCGTCGTCGGCAGTGGTGACCACGTCGACGAGATCGGTGATGCCGAGGATCTTCTGGTAGTTTTCGACCTCGGAGGCTTTGCCCGAGGAGGCGAGGGCGACGATCTGGCCTGCGTCGCGGACATGGCTCAGCAGCACGCGCACGCCGGGGAATGGCCGGGCGAGGGGCAGGTAATCCCGCTTGAACAGATCCGAGCGATAGGACTCGATGGCCTCGCCGTCGCGAGCGAGGCGCGCCTCGTCCACGAAGACCGGCAGGAGCTGGTCGCCCCCCTTACCGATCTGGCGGCGGACCTGGGCCTCCTCCGTCTCGATGTCGAACTGGGCGAAGGCCTCGACCCAGGCCCGGGCGTGCAGGTCCACGCTGTCGAGAAGCGTGCCGTCGATGTCGAACACCACGGCCCTGATGCGGGTGCTCATCCGAAGACCGGTCCTCAGCGCGGGAAGATGTGAAGGCCGTCATCCGGCAGCAGGTTGCGGGCCGGCCCGCCCGTCTGCTGGCCGCGACCCTGCTGGTAGTAGGGCAGTTCGGGGCGGCGATCGTTGTCGCTGCCGGAATCGTATTCCCAGGGTGCGTTCCAGGGCGCCCGGCCGTCCACCGCCGGGACGGCGGGTCCGACGAAGACGGGCGCGCCCGCGCGCAGCGGCCCCGCCGTCGCGCCGCCTGCCATCAGGGCCGCACCGACGAGGGCGCCCGCGAGACTCACTCCGATCCGCGCCCGCATCGCCATCCCGTCCTCGATCTCGCAAACACCGCCTCGCGCGGCACGAAAGCCAACGGCCGAGCCCGACCCGCGTTCCCGGCCGAATCGTCCGGCGCCTCTCGATGCGGAGACGTCCGGAAACGACGAAGCCCGCCATCCCCAGGGACGGCGGGCTCTCGAATCGCGCGCGGGGCGACGATTCAGTGCAGGACGACGGCCTCGGCGCTCGAAGCGGCCTTGGCGCGGCCGGCGGCCGGCTTGGCCTTCGGCGCGGCCTTCACGGCCTTGGCGGCGGGGGTCTCGGCGGCCTTGGCGGCCGACTTCGCGCTCGACTTGGCGGGGGTCTTGGCAGCCGCCTTCTTGGCCGTGGCGGCCTTGGCGACGCCCGCCAGCACCTCGGCGGGGGCCTTCACGGCCGGCTTGACCTCAGCCTTGGCGCGGCTGGCGCGGGGCTTGGCCACCGGGGCGGACGCCGCCTCGGTCTCGACCGGACGGAGCGCAGCGGCCTGTTGCAGCTCGGCCTCGGCCCGCAGCCAATGGGTTTCGGCCCGGCCGAAGACCCGGCCCTCGTCCTCCCAGATATAGTAGGCGCGCTCGCGCACGCTCGTCTCGCACAGCACCATGAAGCTCTCCTGAGGTCGTCCGACGCGAGCCCGAACGATGGAAGCGCATGGTTAAGGGAGCGTTAATCGCGTTTCGCGGGGCGCGAGAGGCGCCGCTGGTTCGCCCGGACCTTGCGGCGGTAGCCGGCCACCACCGCACCGTGGGAGGCGCCGGTGGCGATCTGCATCGCCGCCTCTCCGGCCGCGAGCACCTTCTCGCTCACCATGCGCTGCGCCTCCGCCTGCGCGCCGCTGCCGCCGGCCGCGAGCTTGGCCATGCGCAGGGCGATCACCGACTGCGCCTCGAAGGCGAGCAGGGTCGTGTCGAATCCAAGCTTCCACCACGATGCGAACATGACACCTGCTCTCCGTCCCGTCCCGATTCGCGATCCGACTTCAGTCGAAGCTGCGGCCCTTGGCGGCGGAGCCGCCGAGGCTGATCTTGACCTTCTTCGGCTGAGCGGCCGGCGCGGCCCTGCCCCGGCCGACGGGAACGGCCGCCTCCGGCGCAGGCGCCGAGGGCTTGAGCCGGGACTGGCCATAGATCACCGAGCCGATTTCGCCGACCGCCTGAATCAGATCCTCGCGCTCGCAGGCGAGGGCCACCTTCAGGCCGAGCTGGTGCATGTGGCTCTTGCCGTAGAGGTAGGCGGCGAGCTTGGCCCGGGTCAGCGCCGGAATGCGCTCCAGGATGTAGGGCAGGTCGTAATCGTCGGCGCGATAGACCTCGCCGAGGAGTTCGAGGGAGACCGGGCATTCCGGATCGACGGTGGCGCCGGTGGTCGGGTGGGCCTGGGTCATGGATCACCTGCTGTCGGTGGTGCGGGCGGAGAGAGGTCGGCGGCGAGCGCGCCGGATGTCGACGAGCCGGAGGCGGCAGCGCCGGAGGCAGGCGCGTCCGTCACGGACGAGGGCATGAACGCACGCACGGCGGAGCGCGTCGCCAGGCAGCCGTCACAGACCGAGGCGATCGCGATCCGGGCACGCCTGTCGCTGCGCTCCCATACGGACTCGCGGGCCGTATCCGCAACCGCCGATCCGGCCGTCGGCGCGGTCCTTTGCCCTTGCCCTTGCCCGGCTCCGGCGGCTCCGTCGAGGCGGGCGGCGGGATTGGCGCGGATGCGCAGGTAGAGCGGTTCCTCGGCGCGGACGGCGTCGGACGGCGCGAGCAGAGCCACGGCGAGGAGCGCGGCACGGCCCCAGGAAATGCCCGATGTCATGCGGATGCGCGGCCTTCGCGGTGGCGGTTGCAGGACACCGAGCCCGCGCATGCGGATCTCCGGGCCGAACAGGATCGGCCGGGATGGTAAACGCGAGCTTAACCGCGAGGTTTCCGGATCGCGAGGCGCACAACGCGAAAAAGCCCGGCGCGGGGCCGGGCTTCTCCGAGCGGTCCGGCGGCTCCTTGCGAGCCGCCGGAGCCTGTCGGTCCTAGTACGAGCCGAACTTGTAGTTCAGGCCGGCGCGGACGACGGCGAACTCGGTGTCGCGAACCTGCTGGCCGCCGCTGACGAGCACGACGCCCGGGCTGGTCACGGTCACGGTGCGGCCCTGGTTGTCCACCGCGAAGGCGCCACGGCCACCGGTGCCGCGGTCGAGGTTCACGTAGAGACCTTCGACCTTCAGCGTCACGGCCGAGGACTTGAAGAAGTTCAGGAAGGAGTCGGTCGGGAGAGCGTACTCGATACCGCCACCCGCGGCCCAGCCGGTCTGGAAGTCGTCGCTCGACACGCCGGTGCCGAACTCACGACCGCCGCCGGAGCCGTAGGCGAAGCCGCCGGTGCCGTACACGAGGGTGCGGTCGAAGGCGTAGCCGAGACGGCCGCGGACGGTGCCGAAGAAGTCGAGGCCCGACAGGCCACCCGGGTTGAACACCTGCTGCGCGGCCAGCGGGCCGGTGGCGAGGAAGCGGTTCCGGTTACGGCCGAAATCGGCGTACTGGGCGTCCGCCTCGACACCGATCACGAAGCCGGAGCCCGGGGTGAACTGGTAGTTGTAGCCGATCTGACCACCGCCGACGAAGCCCTCGTTGGACTCGCGGTTATTGAAGGCGATCACGGTCGGGGCGGTGACGAGCAGGGAGGCCGGGCCGACGCCGAGCACCGTCGGAGCGCGGTCGTCCTGGGTGCCGAAGCCGTAACCGGCGTTGAAACCGGCGTAGAAACCGGTCCAGGTGAAGACCGGCACCGGCTGGAACACCGGCGGGGGAGCCGCGCGGCGCGGAAGGTCGGCGGCCGAGGCGGCCACGGTGGCGGCGACGAGCGCGCTGGAAGCGAGAAGCAGGCTTTTCATCGTGTCGTGTCCTGGTTTGGCGGGAGCCGGTGCTGGTTGAATTGGCCGGGGGACCTCCCCGGTATCCGTCGCCCTCCTGCGATGGAGCGATGAATGCACCGGAACTCGTCAACGAAACGTGAAGCTTACGCGGCCGTGATGCACCGCAACAGATCGATGTGTCGTTCCGCACATCGATCCGCGACTGTGCCGACATCCTGCAACAGTCAAACTGATCGATACGATTTGCGTGGAACAGGGTTAATAACTCGTTAGGGCGCCGAGAAAGACTGCATTAACTCTGTTGGTTCACCCTGCGCGGGCGCCGGCGCTTCCGCTTCCGGAGACATCGGCCCGACGGGTGCGCTCTCGACATGTCCCTCGATTCCGGCTCGCCGACGCCGCGCGGCCCTCTCGCATGGTCGATCAAGACGACGCTGATCGTCGGGCTCGCCGCCACGGCGTTCGCCCACCACATCGCCAAGCCCGTCGACAAGCCGGTCGACCGGGCCGCCGCACCGCGCCCGCAGGCAGCCCGGCCGATCGCCGACCCCGAGACGACGGGCTCGATCGGCCCCCGTCTGCAGGACCGCGCGCAGGAGACGCATCTCGATCCCTGCGCCCTGCGCAGGGGCGGCCGGGATTGACGGAACGGGTCCGCCGGCCGAAAACCGGTTGGAGCGTGCGGCACCGATGCTCCGGGCGCAACCGTGCCCGGACCGCCTCGGCATGTCCCGGGCGCCCGCAATCGATTGACAAGCGGGCGCGTGTCTCTAAGTGTCCCGCGCGTTCGGACGCGTGACGGCGTACCGCGCACGGCTCTCGCGTATCAGCCGCCGGCGCGAGCCCTAGAGCCCCTGCTCGGCCCACCCCACGCGCGCATATGGTTTCCCGTACCCGATGTCTTTCGCCGATCTTGGACTGAGCGACAAGGTTCTCCAGGCCGTGACCGCGGCCGGCTACACCGAGCCGACGCCGATCCAGGCTCAGGCGATCCCCCACGTGCTCGCCCGGCGCGACGTGCTCGGCATCGCCCAGACCGGCACCGGCAAGACCGCCGCCTTCACCCTGCCGATGCTGACCATGCTGGAGAGCGGGCGCGCCCGGGCTCGCATGCCGCGCACGCTGATCCTCGAGCCGACCCGCGAACTCGCCGCCCAGGTCGAGGAGAATTTCGAGCGCTACGGCACCAACCACAAGCTCAACGTGGCGCTGATCATCGGCGGCGTCTCCTTCGCCGACCAGGACGCCAAGCTGACCCGCGGCACCGACGTGCTGATCGCCACGCCGGGGCGCCTGCTGGACCATTTCGAGCGCGGCAAGCTGCTGCTCACCGGCGTCGAGCTCCTCGTCATCGACGAGGCCGACCGGATGCTCGACATGGGCTTCATTCCCGATATCGAGCGCATCGTGAAGATGGTGCCCTTCACGCGCCAGACGCTGTTCTTCTCCGCGACCATGCCGCCGGAGATCGAGCGGCTGGCCGACATGTTCCTCTCGAACCCCCAGCGCGTCGAGGTCGCCCGCCCCGCCTCCACGGCGACGACCATCGAGCAGCGCCTCGTGGCCACGAGCGCCGAGGGCCACGAGAAGCGCAAGATCCTGCGCCACCTCATCCGCTCGGCGGACGAGCTGCAGAACGGCATCATCTTCTGCAACCGCAAGCGCGACGTGGCGCTGCTGCAGAAGTCGCTGGCGAGCCACGGCTTCAACGTCGCCGCGCTGCACGGCGACATGGACCAGCGCGCCCGCACCGCGGCGCTCGACGGCTTCCGCAGCGGCGAGGTTCCCCTGCTCGTGGCCTCGGACGTCGCCGCCCGCGGCCTCGACATCCCGGCGGTGAGCCACGTCTTCAACTTCGACGTTCCCCACCACCCCGAGGATTACGTCCACCGGATCGGCCGCACCGGCCGCGCGGGCCGGGCCGGCAACGCCTTCACCCTGGCCAACCGCTCGGATGAGCGCTCGCTCGCGGCCATCGAGAACCTGATCGGCCAGCCGATCGCGTGGCTCGACGGCGATCTCACCAGCGTCACCGCCTCCGACGAGACGGAGGGCGAGGAGCCGCGCCGCCGCCGCGGCAGCCGCCGGGCCAAGGAGCCGCAGAAGGCGAGCGAGACGAGCGTCGAGCGCGGCGGCGACCGTCCGAGCGAGGCCGCCCCCCGCAGCGGGAGCCGCTCCCGCGGCGGTCGCCGCCCGGCCGCCGAGCGCGGCCGCTCCGATGAGGCGCGGCGCGAGCCGGCGGCGGCCCGCGAGCCGCAGCCGGTCGCGCCCGTCCGCGAGGCCGCCCGGAGCGCCCCCCCGCGCGGCGAGCGGCGTCCGCCGCGCCGCGACGAGGAGGACGACAACACGCCCGTCGGCCTCGGCTCGCACGTGCCGGCCTTCCTGCTGAAGCCGACCGGAATCCGGAAGAGCAAGTAGCGTCTCCCACCCGCGCGGCGGCACGGCTTTGTCGGAGCCGCCTTAACGTCCTGGCGAGATTCTGGAGCGACACTCCAGCCAGCGGACGGTCCCCCCGGTGGGGCTTGCCCCGTCCGGCGGAGCGTACGTCACAGGATGAGCCAGGGCCCCGATCCCGATCGTGAGCGGAGTCTCGTCCTCGCGCAGCGCAGCTTCGAGCTGATGCGCGACTACTGCGCCTGCGCGACGCCGCGGGCCTACGCCGTGTGGTATCTCTACGTCGCCGGCACGCAGCCGCTGATGAACGACGCGATCAAGCGCCTCACCACGCAGAACGGCACGCTGACGGCCGCCGACATCGACGGGCTGCACGACGCCTACATCGACGCGCGCCGCCTCGCGGTCGAGGTGGATCGGATGAATTCCGGTCTCATCGCCGAGGTCGAGGGCATCATGGAGATGATCGACGTCTCGATCCACTCCACGACCCAGTACGGCGAGTCGCTTCAAGCCCTCTCCCACGACATCGCCAACACCTCCACCAGCCGGACGCGGCTGCGCGAGGTCGTCACCACGCTCATCGCCAACACCCGCGACGTCACCGCCAACAACCGCACCCTCGAAGCGCGCATGCGCGAGAGCCGCGGCGAGATCGAAGCCCTGCGGGAAACCCTGGAGGCGGCTCGCCTGGAGAGCCTGACCGACGCCCTGACGGGCCTGGGCAACCGGCGCTGCTTCGAGGAGGCTCTGCAACGGGCCGTCGATGCGCCGACCTCCGGGCGCCGGCCGACGAGCCTGATCGTGGTCGACATCGATTCCTTCAAGCGCTTCAACGACACCTACGGTCACCTCACCGGGGATCAGGTGCTGCGCCTCGTAGCGATCGTCATGCGCGAGCATGTGGGTCTGGCCGGCGCGACGCTCGCCCGCTTCGGCGGGGAGGAGTTCAGCATCGTCCTGCCGGAGACGGGGCTGGCCGAGGCCCGGGCCATCGCCGAGCGGGTGCGCGCCGGCGTGACCGGCCGCGAACTCGTGAAGCGCTCGACCGGTGAGTCGCTCGGCAAGGTCACCGTCTCGCTCGGGGTGGCGACCCAGCACGGGGACGACAACGCCGTCTCCCTCTTGGAGCGGGCGGATGCCTGCCTGTTCGCCGCCAAGCGGGCCGGCCGCAACCGCACCCTCGACGAGACCGAGGCCGCCCTGCGCGACGTGGCGTGAGGCGGGGCGAACGCACCGGCCGTTTCCGGCCGGCGGCTTTGGATATGGGGCGTGCCTCGCCGTGACCGGGGGCGGACAACCCTCCCCGATCAGGCCGGGGCGCCCGCCCCGAGCCGGTCCGGCGTCGCGGGGGTGATCGCCACGGACTCGCCGCAGCCGCAGGCCGACGTCTGGTTCGGGTTGTTGAACACGAACTGAGACGACAGCTTGCTCGTCTGGAAGTCCATTTCGGTGCCGAGCAGGAACAGCACCGCCTTCGGATCGATGAACACGGTCACGCCCCGGTCCTCGATCATGTCCTCGCCGGCCTTGCGCTCCTCGGCATATTCCATCGTGTAGGACATGCCGGCGCAGCCGCCGTTCTTCACGCCGACGCGAAGCCCCGCGATGGGGCGCTCGGCATCGGCCATGATCGCCTTGATCCGGTCCGCAGCGCGGTCGGTCAGCGAGATCACCTTGAAACCTGACATCGTCGTCTCTCTCCTGCGGCCGGGTTCAAGGCCCGGGCGGGTGAGGGGTTTTGGTACACCGCAAAAGATAAGCACTCCCCCGGCGCCGGTCCACCGCCAGACCCGATGCGCCGGCCGATTGCAGCCATGCTATGCTGAATCGGTGACGGAGGCTGCGATGGCCGATCCTGCGCGGCGCCTGATGACGCCGGAAGAGTTCTTCGTAGGGCAGACCGCCCAGGACGGGCTCTACGAGCTCGTCGATGGCATGCCGGTGCCGCACGTCGAGATGATGAAAGGTGCGAGTGCCCAACACGACCGCGCTACCGTGACGATCATCGCCGCGCTTCACGCCCAGTTGCGTGGCTCCGGCTGCCGGCCGACCACCGACGACTTGGCGCTCCGCACCGGCATCGCGACGATCCGGCGGCCCGCCGTGACGGTGGAGTGTGGGGACCTCGTCCGCGACATCGACGAGAACCGCACCCCGCGCCTCGTGGTCGAGGTCCTGTCGCCCTCCACCACCGACATCGATCGCTTTCGCAAGCTCGACGAGTACCGGCGCCACCCGAGCCTCGCCTACATCCTCCTGGTCGAGACGCGCTTTCCGAGCACCGTTCTCTACCGGCCGGGAGGGCGGCGGCTCGCGCTCGCCGACCTCTACGAAGGACGTGGCCTTCGAGCCGGACCGACCGGTCCGCTGAGGCGCCGCTACCACATGTCCAGGGCGACGCGGGCCTCGTCGGACATCCGGCTCTGGTCCCACGGCGGGTCGAACACCATCGTGACGGAACAGGATTGCACGCCCTGAACCGCCGAGACCGCGTTCTCGACCCAACCCGGCATCTCGCCGGCCACGGGGCAGCCGGGAGCGGTCAGGGTCATGTCGATGAGCACGCGCCGGTCGTCCTCGATCTGAACCCGGTAGATCAGACCGAGCTCGTAGATGTCGGCGGGAATCTCCGGGTCGTAGACGCTCTTGAGCGCCACGACGATGTCGTCGGTCAGCCGGTCGATCTCCTCGGGCGGGATCGCGGAGGCGGCCGCGAGGGCGGGGGTGTTGGTGCCGCCGGTGATGGTGGCGTCGGTGCTCATCGGGTTTCTCCTTCGGCCGCCGCGCGACGGCTGAAACTCCCAAAAATCAGGCGAACAGCATCTCGGCCTTGGCCAGAGCCGCGGCCAGGACATCGATTTCCTGCGTCGTATTATACAGACCGAACGAGGCGCGACAGGTCGAGCTGACACCGAAGCGCGTCAGCAGCGGCATGGCGCAATGGGTGCCCGCCCGCACCGCAACGCCCTGGCGGTCGATCACGGTGGCGATGTCGTGGGCATGCGCGCCCTTCACCTCGAAGGCGATGACGCCGCCCTTGTCGCGGGAATTGCCGATCTGGCGGATCGAATTCATCGCGCCGAGCCGCTCCTGGGCGTAGGCGGTCAGCATCGCCTCGTGCGCGGCGATCTTGTCGCGGCCGAGCTTCATCATGAATTCCAGCGCCGCGCCGAGGCCCACCGCCTCGATGATCGCCGGCGTGCCCGCTTCGAAGCGGTGGGGCGGATCGTTGTAGGTGATCGCGTCCTGGCTCACCGTGCGGATCATCTCGCCGCCGCCCTGGTAGGGCGGGAGCCGGTCGAGCCACTCCTTCTTGCCGTAGAGCACGCCGATCCCGGTCGGGCCGTAGACCTTGTGGCCGGTGAAGACGAAGAAGTCGCAATCGAGCGCCCGCACATCGACCGGGCGGTGCACCGCGCTCTGCGCCCCGTCGAGCAGCACCGGCACGCCGTGGGCATGGGCGATGCGCACGATCTCCTCGGCCGGCGTCACCGTGCCGAGCACGTTCGACATGTGGGTGATCGCCACCATCTTGGTGCGCGGCGTGAAGAGCTTCTCGTATTCCTCGACCAGGAAGTTGCCGTCGTCATCGACCGGCGCCCACTTGATGACCGCTCCGCGCCGCTCGCGCAGAAAATGCCAGGGCACGATGTTGGAGTGGTGCTCCATGATCGAGAGGATGATCTCGTCCCCCTCCCCGATCAGCCCGGCCCAGCCCATGGAGGACGCCACGAGGTTGTAGGCCTCGGTCGCGTTGCGGGTGAAGATGATCTCGTCGGTCGAGGACGCGTTGAGGAACTGGCGCGTGGTCTCGCGCGCACCCTCGAACCCTTCGGTCGCGGCATTGGCCATGTAGTGCAGGCCCCGGTGCACGTTGGCGTAGCCGGTCTCCATGCAGGAGACCATCGCGTCGATCACGGCCCGCGGCTTCTGCGTCGAGGCGGCGTTGTCGAGATAGACCAGCGGCTTGCCGTAGACCTTCTCCGAGAGGATCGGGAATTCTCGGCGGATCGCCTCGACGTCGTAGGGGGTGGCGGGGACGGGTGCGTTCATGAAAAGGCGCTCGCGAATTCCCCACCGGCGAGGGAGGGTGCCTCGCGCAGCGAGGCAGGAGAGGGAAAACCCCGATCCGCGATGGCCGCCCCGATGGCGTCCATCACCACACCGAGATTGCTCAGAACGAGATCGGTGGAGAAGCGCAGGATGAGGAAGCCCTGGGCTGCCAGCCACGCATCGCGGGCCTGGTCGCGCCGGCGACGCTCCTCCGCTTCGTGCACCGGTCCGTCGATCTCGACGATCAGACGAGCCGATGCGCAGTAAAAGTCAGCGATGAAGGGTGCGATCGGCACCTGACGCTTGAACTTGACGCCATGAAAGCGACCACCGCGCACCTGCTCCCAGAACAAAGCCTCGGCGTGCCGCATGTCTTGGCGCTGCGCGCGAGCGAAGCGGCGCAGGCGGGGGGATACCTTGTTGAGCTTGGGACGCTCGTCCATCGCCAATCCCCCATCGTGCGCATCGCCCTCTCCCCTCCGCGGGAGAGGGTGGCCCCCGAAGGGGATCGGGTGAGGGGCTGGCTCAGGTCCGTCCTGAAACGTCGCTCCCCTCTCCCGCCTGCTTCGCAGACACCCTCCCCCGCAGAGGAGGGAGGGTTTCTCTCACCCCCGCGCCTTGAGCCACGCCTCGATCCCGCCGATCAGCACCTCGCGGGCACCCTCGTGCGTGACCGTCTCCACCGCCTCGCCGACGAAGGCCTGGACCAGCAGGCTCTCGGCGGTGGCGCGCGGCAGGCCGCGGGCCATGAGGTAGAACAGCAGGTCCTCGTCCGGCGCGCCGCAGGTGGCGCCGTGGCCGCAGGCGACGTCGTCGGCGAAGATTTCCAGCTCCGGCTTGTTCATCATCTGACCGTCGTCGGTCAGGAGCAGGCAGTCGGACTTCATCTTGCCGTCGGTCTGCTGCGCGACCTGGCGCACGATGATCTTGCCCTGGAACACGCCGGTGGAATCGCCGTCGATCACCGTCTTGAACATCTCGCGGCCGACGCCCCCGGTCGCCGCATGGTCGGCGAGCAGGGTCGAGTCCGCGAGCTGGCCGTGGCCGAGCAGCGTCGCGCCGTTGACCACGGCGTTGGCGTCCTCGCCCGCGATGTGCAGGTAGATCTGGTGACGCGAGAGCTTGGCGCCGGTGACGAGGTTGACGGTCTCGAGCTGCGCGCGCGCATCGAGGCGCACCGACAGCGTCGAGAGGGCGACGGCCGCGTCCCCTTCCCGGTTGAGCCGGGTGTGGCGGAAGGCGGCCTCGGCGCCGATACGCACGTCGAGCGCGTCGTTGGGCTGGTAGGTCAGCCCGGACGGTCCCTCGTGGCTTTCCAGCAGGAAGAACTCCGCCTCGGCGCCGACATCGACCAGAACGCGCGTCGCGGTCGAGAAGGCGGCCTCACCCGTACCGACGAAGCGCAGATGGATCGGCGTCTGCGGCTTGGCGCCGGGCGCGACCGAGATCAGGGCGCCGTCCGCCAGGAAGGCGGTGTTGAGCTGATAAATCGGGTTCTCGCGCACCTGCTCGACGGGGGCGAGAAGCTTCAGGCGGGCGTCGCCCTGCGCAAGCGCCTCGTTGAGCGGCGTGACCGTCACGCCCTCGGGCACCCGGTCGAGATCCGACAGGGACGCGACGAGATGGCCGTTGACGAAGGTGAGGCGGACGGCCTCGACCGCGTTGAAGCCCGTGGTTCCGGCGACAGCGGCCCGGGCCGCGTCCTCGCTCGGCGCCTCGGCGGGCGGGGCGGCCTCGGTGATCGCGGCGCGCAGATCCGTGTACTTGAACGCCTCGACCCGGCGGCTCGGCAGGCCGGTCGCCTCGAAGAAGCGGAACGCTTCCTCGCGGCTGATCGCCTGCTCGCTGGCGAAGCCTTTGCGCGCGGACTCGAACAGCTTCGAGAGGCCGGCCTCGGCGGGGGAGCGGAGATTGGTGACGTCGGCCATTACGCAGCCTCGCTCGTGCGGTACTCGGCGTAGCCGGAGGCCTCGAGTTCCAGCGCCAGCTCCTTGCCGCCGGTCTTCACGATCTGGCCCTTCGACATGACGTGCACGGTGTCGGGCACGATGTGGTTCAGGAGCCGCTGGTAGTGGGTGATGACGAGGAACGAGCGCCCTTGCGCGCGCAGCGCGTTCACGCCCTCGGAGACGATGCGCAGGGCATCGATGTCGAGGCCGGAATCGGTCTCGTCGAGCACGCAGAACTTCGGCTGCAGCAGCGCCATCTGGAGGATCTCCATGCGCTTCTTCTCGCCGCCGGAGAAGCCGACGTTGAGCGCGCGCTTGAGCATCTCCTTGTTGATCTCGAGCTTGTCCGCGGCCGTGTTCACCGCGCGGATGAAGTCCGGGGTCGAGAGCTCGGCCTCGCCGCGCGCCTTGCGCTGCGCGTTGAGGCAGGC
Source organism: Methylobacterium sp. B4 (assembly GCF_003201865.1). Taxonomy (GTDB): domain Bacteria; phylum Pseudomonadota; class Alphaproteobacteria; order Rhizobiales; family Beijerinckiaceae; genus Methylobacterium. The sequence continues at coordinate 180,289 of NZ_QJJJ01000006.1, forward strand.
CTTGAGGAAGGTCATCGTGCCCACGCCCGGGATCTCCAGCGGGTACTGGAAGGCGAGGAAGATGCCGGCGGCGGCGCGCTCGTCGGCCGCCATCTCCAGCACGTTCTGCCCGTCGAGCAGGATCTCGCCGTCGAGGACCTCGTAGTCCTCCTTGCCGGCGATGACGTAGGAGAGCGTCGACTTGCCCGAGCCGTTCGGGCCCATGATCGCGGCGACCTCGCCGTCGTTCACGGTGAGGTTCAGGCCGTTGAGGATGCGGTTGTCCTCGATCTGCACGACGAGGTTTTTGATCTCAAGCATGTTCCAGTAGTCCTGTTCGTGTCCGACATCCCTCCCCCCTCTGCGGGGGAGGGTGGCCCCCGAAGGGGGTCGGGAGAGGGAAAACCCGCTTCCGGAGATGGCTGGTCAACGGCGGCCAAGCGGCACCGTCGCGCTGCCCCTCTCCCGCCTGCTCCGCAGGTACCCTCCCCCGCAGAGGGGGGGAGGGCCTTGTGCTTTTATTGAACCGTCAGCCCACCGAGCCTTCGAGGCTGATCGAGATCAGCTTCTGGGCCTCCACCGCGAACTCCATCGGCAGCTGCTGCAGCACGTCGCGGACGAAGCCGTTGACGATGAGCGCGGTCGCCTCCTCCTCGGAGAGGCCGCGCTGCAGGCAGTAGAACTTCTGGTCCTCGGAGATCTTCGAGGTGGTGGCCTCGTGCTCGAAGACGGCCGACGCGTTCTTCGACTCGATGTAGGGCACGGTGTGCGCCCCGCACTGGTCGCCGATCAGCAAGCTGTCGCAGTTGGTGAAGTTGCGCGCACCCTTGGCCTTCTTGTGGGCCGAGACGAGGCCCCGGTAGGTGTTCTGCGAGCGGCCCGCCGAGATGCCCTTCGAGATGATCCGGCTGGTCGTGTTCTTGCCGAGATGGATCATCTTGGTGCCGGAATCGACCTGCTGCATGCCGTTCGACACCGCGATCGAGTAGAACTCGCCGCGGGAATCGTCACCGCGCAGGATGCAGGACGGGTACTTCCAGGTGATCGCCGAGCCGGTCTCGACCTGGGTCCACGAGATCTTCGAGCGGGCGCCGCGGCAATCGCCGCGCTTGGTCACGAAGTTGTAGATGCCGCCCTTGCCCTCGTTGTCGCCGGGGTACCAGTTCTGGACGGTCGAGTACTTGATCTCGGCATCCTCCAGGGCGACGAGCTCGACCACCGCGGCGTGAAGCTGGTTGTCGTCGCGCTTCGGGGCGGTGCAGCCCTCCAGATACGAGACGTAAGAGCCCTTGTCGGCGATGATCAGCGTGCGCTCGAACTGGCCGGTGTCGCGCTCGTTGATGCGAAAATAGGTCGAGAGCTCCATCGGGCAGCGCACGCCCGGCGGGATGTAGACGAACGAGCCGTCGGAGAAGACGGCCGAGTTGAGCGTGGCGAAGAAGTTGTCGGTCACCGGCACGACCGAGCCGAGGTACTTCTTCACGAGGTCCGGGTACTCGCGGATGGCCTCGGAGATCGGCATGAAGATCACGCCGGCCTTCTCGAGCTCCTTCCGGAAGGTGGTCGCCACCGAGACCGAGTCGAACACCGCATCGACCGCGACGCGACGCTCGGGCGCGATACCTTCCAGCACCTCGACCTCGCGCAGCGGGATGCCGAGCTTCTCGTAGGTCTTCAGGATCTCGGGATCGATCTCGTCGAGCGATTCCGGCCCCTTACGCTTCGGCGCGGCGTAGTAGTAGATGTTGTTGTAATCGACCCGGTCGTACTCGACCCGAGCCCATTCCGGCTCCTTCATCGTGAGCCAGCGCTTGTAGGCGTCGAGGCGCCATTCGAGCATCCATTCCGGCTCGTTCTTCTTGGCCGAGATGAAGCGGACCACGTCCTCGGAGAGGCCCTTCTCGGACTTCTCCATCTCGATCACGGTCTCGAAGCCGTACTTGTACTGGTCGAGGTCGATCGAGCGGACCCGATCGATGGTCTCCTGCACTGCAGGCATTCAGCGTCTCCTGACCTACTCCGGCGTCAAGGACCGGGGGTTTCCAACGACACGGCGGGTTTGCCGCCGAAAGAATGGCTTGGGCGGGCGGCGCTCAGGCTGCCTGCCCTCGCCGCTGATATAGGGACGACGCGACCCGTTCGAACCCCGCGGCGAAGCGTTCGAGGTCTTCCGGGCGCGAATTCCAGCCGAAACTGACGCGCAGCGCCCCCGCAGCGAGCGCAGGGCTCACGCCCATCGCCGCGAGCACGGGGGAACGGGCCACCTTGCCCGAGGCGCAGGCCGAGCCCGACGAGACGGACAGGCCGGCGAGATCGAGGGCGATCAGGGCCGTGGCGGCCTCCAGCCCCGGCAGGGCGAAGCTGAGGGTGTTGGGCAGGCGCGGCGCGCCCTCCCCGAACACGACGATGTCCGGCACACGCGCCCGCAACCGCGCTTCGAGCGCATCGCGCAGACCCGCGAGACGGGCGGCCTCGCCGTCGAGGGCCGCGCGAGCGATCGCTGCCGCCTCGCCCATGCCGACGATCCCCGGAAGGTTCTCGGTGCCGCCGCGCAGGCGCGCCTCCTGGCCGCCCCCGCGCAGGAAGGCGGCCTCCAGGCTCACGCCGTCGGCGAGCACCAGGGCGCCGACCCCCTTCGGCGCGGTGAACTTGTGCCCGGACAGGGTCAGGGCGTCGAGGCCGAGGGCGGCGACGTCGAGCGGGATCTTGCCGACCGCCTGCACCGCGTCGCTGTGGACGAGGGTGCTGCCGTGGGCCCGGGCGAGCCGCACGATCTCGGCGAGCGGCTGCACCACCCCGGTCTCGTTGTTGGCCGCGTGGACCGAGACCAGCACGCTCTCGCCGCGACAGGCGTCGAGCCGGGCCGCCAGCACGTCGAGCCGCAGCAGGCCGGCTCCGTCCACCGGCAGCACCTCGATCGTCTCCGCCGCGAAGCGGTGGCCCGCGGCGACGCAAGGATGCTCGGTCGCCGAGATCATCAGCCGGGTGGGGGCGGGAAGACCGGCCTTCCGCAGCGCGCCGGAGAGCACGGCGTTGGCGGCTTCCGTGCCGCCGCTGGTGAAGGTGACCTGTTCGGGGCGCGCGCCGACGAGGGCGGCGAGCTGCGCCCGCGCCGTCTGGAGGGCGTGGCGGGCGGCGCGGCCCTCCGCATGGATCGAAGAGGGGTTGCCGGGCAGTTCGAGCGCGCGCGCGACCGCCACCGCGACCTCCGGACGCACCGGCGAGGTCGCATTGTGATCGAGGTAACTGCGCATCGCCGAGTTCATCCCGCCGTTCCGCTCCGTATCGTCCTGTCGAATCCTGATTTTCTTGATTTCGCCCCCCTCCCCCGTGCTAAGCCGCGCGAAACGCGCGCTTCCACACCGCAGGTCGAGGTTCGACGACTAGTTTAGAATAGCTCTAATCGCCTAGAATTATTCTAAGAGCGCTTGTAGGTGGCGCGCGCAACGAGTCAAGCCGTGACCGGCTCAAGCCCCAAGCCATCGCGAGAGCGCGCGAGGTGAGGGTCGGATCATCTCGAGGACACCATGCCCGAAGTCATCTTTTCCGGCCCCGCCGGCCGCCTGGAAGGCCGCTACCAGGCCCCCAAGAAGAAGGGCGCACCGATCGCGATCGTGCTGCACCCGCACCCCCAGTTCGGGGGCACGATGAACAATCAAATCGTGTACAATCTTTTCTACACCTTCGCCAATCGCGGATTCGCAGCCCTGCGCTTCAATTTCCGCGGGGTCGGGCGCAGCCAGGGCGCCTTCGATCACGGCTCGGGCGAGCTCTCGGACGCGGCCGCCGCCCTCGACTGGGTCCAATCGGTCAACCCGGAGGCGAAGTCCTGCTGGATCGCGGGCGTCTCGTTCGGCTCGTGGATCGGGATGCAGCTCCTGATGCGCCGCCCGGAGATCGAGGGCTTCATCTCGATCGCCGCCATGGCCAACCGCTACGACTTCACCTTCCTGGCGCCCTGCCCCTCCTCCGGCCTGTTCGTGCACGGTTCCGAGGACCGGGTGGCGCCGGCCCGCGAGGTGATCCCGGTGATCGAGAAGGTGAAGACGCAGAAGGGCGTCATCATCGAGCACCAGATGGTCGAGGGTGCCAACCACTTCTTCGACGGCAAGGTCGACGAGCTGACCCAGACCGTCGACACCTATCTCGACAAGCGCCTCGGCGCGAAGACGGAAGCCGCGTGAGGGTGAAGAGCGCGGCGGCCGCGAGCCTGAGACGGTCGCCGTGACGTCGGACCGTTGCCGGGCGTGCAGAGTGCAGACCAGGAACGGGCACCGAGGCGAGGCTTTCAGTGCCGCGACGGCTGCGAGCAGCTTCGCCCGATCCTCATCGCGGCCGACGTAGCGGCCCCCATCCGCCGACGATCCGCCGCCTTCGGCTCAGCGACACCGACGCGCATGGCGTGAAACTCCCGCGGCGCCGAGACGCCGCGGCGTTCAAGCCGCCCGCGCCACCGGCTCGCCCGCCGCATGCACCACCGGCACGGCGGGCGCACCCTCCCACTCGGAATGGGCCGGGATCGACTCGCCCTTCATGACGATGGTGAGCGGGCGCAGCCGCGCGTAGTCGCCGACATGGCTGTCGTAGAGGACGGTGGAGAAGGCGCCGATCGAGACGCCCCGGCCCACCACGACGCGGCCGACCTTCATGATGCGGTCCTCGTAGAGATGGGTCTGGAGCGCCGCCGAGCGGTTGATCGTGGCGTAGTCGCCGATCGTGACGCAGTCGAACTCGGTGATGTCGGTCATCAGCAGGCAGGCACCCCGGCCGACCTTCACGCCGAAGAGGCGCAGCACCCAGGGCAGGAAGGGCGTGCCCATCAGGTGCTCCAGCAGCACCTTGCCGGCCAAGCCCCAGTAGGCGACGGCGATGGCCTCGGTGCGCATGGCCCACCACGACCACATCGGCCGCATGCCGGGGCGGTAGCGCCCCATCAGGAGCCATTTGAGGGTGATGACGCTGCTCGTCTGGATCAGCGCGATGACCACGCTCGCGAGCACGAAGGCCAGCGCCAGCCCGCCCCAATCCTCGGCGAGGATCGCGGGATAGAACACCCAGTCGATCGCGCAGATGGCGAGCGAGATGTAGAGCATCGGCGAGAACGAGGTGGCGAAGGCCTCGAACAGGCCCCGCCGGAGTTTGGCCCACACGCTCGGCTCGAAGGTCTGGGCGCGGGAGCCGAGATCGACCTTCTGGCGCACCGGCAGGCGGATCGGCGGCGAGCCGAACCACGTCTCGCCGGGGCCCATCTTCTCGTTGGCCGGCGGCTTCGACTTGATGCCGATCAGCACGTCGTCGGGGATGTTCGCGCCGGGCGGCAGCACGCCGTCGTTGCCGACGAAGACGCGGGCGCCGGTCTCGACCGGGTGCAGATGCATCCAGCCGCGGCGGATCTCCTCCTCGCCCACCACCACCTCGTCGGCGACGAAGTTGTTGGCGCCGACGGAGACGAGGTCGTGGCGGGAGCCGAGATTGGTCGAGATCTCGGCGCCCCGGCCCATCTTTGCCCCCATCAGCCGGTACCAGGCCCGCATGTAGACGGTGGCGAACAGCGAGGAGAGCGTCTCCAGCGTCACCTCGGAGGCGAGCGCGACGAGCCACTTGCGCAGGTAGAAGCCCGACCAGATCGAGTAGGTGCCGTGCGTGACCCGCGGCAGCACCGCCCAGCGGATGGCGGCGATGAGCAGCACCGTGCCCGCCGTCATCAGCATGGCGGTGGGCCAGGTCAGCAGCGGCAGGTAGGCGTGGTAATCGACGTCGGTCAGTTCCGAGAGCCGGTCGGAGATCTGGTCGAAGATGTAGAAGGCCGGGAAGATCGGCAGCAGGCCGACCGCCGGCACCGCCGCGAGCAGGAAGGCGTAGACCGCGCCGAAGGCCGCCCGGCGGGCAGGCGAAGCGGTGGCCGGCTCGGGCAGCGCGGAGAAGTCGACGGTGCCGACCCGGCGGCCGGGCGAGCCGTCCCAGGCCTCGGCCGTGCCGACGACCGTGCCGGCGGGCACCGTGGTGAGATCGGCGATCTCGGCGTGGTCCTCGATCACCGCGCCGGGGCCGATCACGCAGGAGGCGCCGATGGCCACGTCCTCGCCGATGGCCACACGGCCGATGACGAGTTCGTTTCCGACGACTTCCGCGTTGGCGATGACGAGGCGTCCGCCGAGCGACGAGCCGCGGCCGATGCTGAGCAGGTCGGCCGCGCCGACATCGAGGTCGGAGATCAGCACGTCCTCGCCGATCCGCGCGCCGAGCAGGCGCAGATAGGTGACGATGACGGGCGAACCCTGGAGCCACTTGATGTGCACCAGCGGCGCCAGGCGCTGCGCCAGCCACCAGCGGTAATAGTAGACGCCCCAGAGCGGGTAGCGCCCGGGCTTGGTCCGCCCGAGGATCAGCCACTTGGCGGCGATCGCGATCGTCGCGGTCACGGCGTTGATGCCGATATAGACCAGCAGGAGGACGCCGAGTTCGCCCCAGAAGCCCAGGCCGCCGCCGGTGAGCAGCAGGTAGGTGACGAAGATGCCGAGCCATTGCGAGGTGGCCAGCGCGATGACGAAGGGCAGCGCCAGGCCTTGCGCCAGCCCGCAGAGCGCCCGGCGCAGCAGCGGGGGCGGATCGAAGCTGAGGTCGCGGATCGCGGTCTGCGCGCCGGCCCCGCCCGTGCGCTCGATCAGCTTCTCGGCCATCACCCGCAGGGTGCGGCCGTTATAGACGTCCTGCAGGGTGATGCCGGCCAGAGCCGGCGTCTCACGCACCGCGCCGACGAAGCGGGCGGCGAGCAGCGAGTGGCCGCCGAGCTCGGAGAAGAAGTCGGCCTCGAGCCCGATCGGCCCGTCGCCGAACACCTTCTTGGCGGCGGCCAGCAGGGCGGCCTCGGTCTCGTTGTCGGGGGCCTCCTGCTCGCCGTCGGCCACCGCGACGGTCAGCGGCGCGATCCGCAGCGCCTTGCGATCGACCTTGCCGGAGGTGAGCCGGGGCAGGGTCTCGACCGTCTCGAAATGGCCGGGCACCATGTAGGGCAGCATCTGCGCCGCGAGGTTTTTTCGGAGCGCCGCGCGGTCGAGATCGGCGCCGCGCTCGGGCACGAGGAAGGCGACGAGGCGATCCACCTCGTCGTCGCGGCGCAGCACCACCGCCGCCTGGTTGATCCCGGCCTCCCCCCGGATACGGGCCTCGATCTCGCCGAGCTCCACGCGAAAACCGCGGATCTTGACCTGATCGTCGATGCGGCCGTGGAAGAGGATGTCGCCGTCGGCCGTCATCGAGACGGCGTCGCCCGAGCGGTAGAGCACCGGATCGGTCCCGTCGGACGGGTAGGGATTGGCGACGAACTTTTCCGCCGTCAGTTCGGGCCGCTTGAGGTAGCCCGCCGCCACGCCGGGGCCGCCGATCAACAGCTCGCCCTGCTCGCCGGAGCGTAGGAGGTTCAGGGCCTCGTCGGCGACGTAGACCGAATAGTTCGGGATCGGGCCGCCGATGGTGACGGGCCGGCCCGGCCGCATCTCGGCGGCGGTCGCCACCACGGTGGCTTCCGTCGGCCCGTAGGTGTTGAACAGGCGCCGCTTGTCGGTCGCCCAGCGCGCCACCAGCGGCTCGGGCAGGGCCTCGCCGCCGAGCAGCACGAGGCGGACGCTCGGCAGGTCGCCGGGGATCATGGCGAGCAGGGTCGGCACCGTGTCAAGCACGGTGATCCGGGCCTCCGCGATGATCGCGGGCAGGGATTCGACGTCGCCCATCATGGCCGGGCTCGCCACGAACAGGCAGGCGCCGACGAGATAGGGAACCCAGATCTCCTCCATCGAGAGATCGAAGGCGACCGAGGCGCCCTGGAACACCACGTCCTCGGCGCAGAGGCCGTAGACGGCGTTGCCCGCGCGCAGGAAGTGGCAGATGTTGGCGTGGCTGATGCCGATGCCCTTCGGCACGCCGGTCGAGCCCGAGGTGTAGATCAGGTAGGCCGGGTGCTCCGGCCCGAGGCCGGCGACCGCGAGATCGGGCGCGGAGGCACCCTGCCCCGCCGCCAGAAGCTCGGCGGTGGTGAGCGCGGGCGTGCCCTCCGGCGCCTGGGGCCGCAGCGCCTCGGACACGAGGAGCGCCTTGGCCTCGGCGTCGTTCAGGCAGACCGCGACCCGGTCGGCGGGCGCCTCGGCGTCGAAGGGGAGCCAGGCGGCCCCGGATTTCGTGATGCCGATCTGTGCGATCAGCAGCTCCGTGCCGCGGGCCATCCACAGGCCGACCACGTCGCCGGGACCGACGCCGCGGGCGAAAAGCCCGGCCGCGACGGCGTCGGAGCGGGCATCGACCTGCCCGTAGGTCAGGACCGGGCGTCGCCCGTCGGGCGCGGGCGCGGCGGCGTCGATCAGGCAGGGGGCGTCGGGGCGCGCGGCGGCACTCGCCCGGAACAGCTCGGCCAGCGTCTCCCGGCGGATCAGGTCGGGACGGGCCTCGCCCCGCAGCACGGCCCGGTCGCCGCCCCATCTCTCGTCCGCCCGCGTCCGGCTCTCCTCGGCGAGACCGCTCATCCGATGCTCCGCTGCCGATTCCACGTGCTGCCCATTTCCGGATGGCCGAGACCCGCCGCGCCTGCGACGGGTGTGCGGCCCCCGCCGCGGTATCGCCCCATGCGCAAGACCCTTGGCGGTTTTGCGACGGGATTGGGCCGGTACGGGTGATTGTGGCCCGGCATCCCCCGAGCCGGCCACGGAATCGTCCCATACACGGGATGGGCGCACAGGAAAGGTGCGTCCGCAAACGCCGCGCACCGGCCCGGGCACATGGGCCCGTTTTCGGGTTCGGCTCGATGCGCGGCACCGGCCTCGCGAGCGCCCGCGAGGCGACCTGGCGGCAGGCCGTCTCCGGCCACGCGGCACCCGGGATCGCTACAGCTTCGCTCGCGAGGGCGGAGAGGCCTCCCGCGACCCGCGGCATCGATGACCCGAGGCCTCGATCGGAGCCCGTGTCAGCCCGTGACGAGGTGCAGCGCCCGCGAAGCGGGGGCGATCCGCACCCGCTGCCCCCAGCCGAACCCCAGGAAGTCCTGCTCGATGCCGTCGGCGAAGACCACGCCGCCCTCGTTCATCCGCGATGTGACCACGAGGGGCGCCCCGGTCAGCTTGCCGGCCCGCAGCCGGGTGGCGGTGGCGACGCTGGGGAACGGCTCGCGCACCCAGAAGCCGACCGCCCGCTCCTGCGGCGCCAGCGACAGGCCGAGACGGGTCGCCTCGGCGATCGAGCGCGCCCAGCCTGTGGCCCCCGTGCCGGAGGCGACGATGAGGCCGCTGGAGGAATGCTCCTCCGCCTCGGTCTCCGAAGCGTCCCGCGGCACCTCGATCCGGTAGCGGGCGGATTGGTGGCTGCGGTGGCCGACGAAGATCTCGTTGAGGGCGAACAGGCTCTGCCCGCCATCGAGCACCGCCTGGACCATGGTGCGCCGCTCGACCGCCACGTCGCCCGCCGCGCTCGCCGGGAGCAGCCGGTCCAGACGCTCGACGGCGTGGCGCGCCAGCACCCCGTCGTAGAGGTCGGGAGCCGGATTGACCCCGATCACCGGCTGCTCGGCCAGATATTTCGCGACGTTGGCGACCAGCCCGTCCTGGCCCAGGGCGACGACGACGTCGTCGGGGCCGAACAGAAAACGGTCGAGATCGGCCCGCCGCACCAGGGTCTGGCGCCACTCGCCCGGCACCGCGGCCCGCGCCCGCGCCAGCGCGGCCTGGAAGCGCCCGTGGCGGGCCTCGACCTCGGCCAGCCCCTGCCCCCGGCTCTCCAGGAAGAAGCGCGCCTGCCCGCGCGTGGCGTGCCGGGCGATGAGCAGTTCGTAGTCGGTCTCGCGGGTGACGAAGACCGCCCGGGGGGTGATCGCGGCCATGGTCCCTTCCTTCAGCGCAGCGGGATGCCGCCGGACCGGCGGACCTCGCCGAGCAGGGTGGCCAGCAAGTCCGGGTTGATCGTGACGTGCTCGATCGTGTCGAGCTTGCCCGCCAGCGCCTGGGCGGCCAGCCCGAGCAGGGTGCCCGGCGCCACGTCGCGGTAGATCGCGATGCGGGCCTGCTCGGCCTCGGCACGCGCGCCCTCGACCGCGCGGATGCGCTCGGCCTCCGCGCCCGCCGCGATGCCTTCCGCCTCCGCCCGTCCCTGCGCCCGGTTGCGGGCGTTCTGCGCCTCCTCGGCGATCAGCAGCGCCTCGCGCCGGGCCAGCTCGGTCTTGGTCGCGAGTTCGTTCTCGGCGATCGCCCGCTCCTTCTCCACGGCGAGCGCCCGGCGGGCGAAGGTGGCCTCGTCCGCCTTCTGCTGCAGCGCCTCGTAGGTCGGCGTCTGGAGCGCGCGCTCCAGCTCGCTCGACGGGGCGAGGTTGGTGAGCCGCACCGAGACCACGGCGACGCCGATCTCGGCCAGCGAGGGCTCGGCGGCGAGTGCGGCCTGCAACTGCCCGCGCAGCGCCTCCGGCCCGGCATCGAGCAGGGCGCGGACCGGCGCACCGCCGAGGAATTGCAGCACGGTCTGGTTGGCGAGCCCGGCGATGCGCGCCTCGATCCGCTCGATCGGCTCGCCCTGGAGCCGGCCGGTGCGCAGATCCAGCGAGAAATCGACCCGGGCGGCGAGCCGCTCGGGGTCCGCGACGTGCCAGCCGATGCTGCCCTGCACCGCGACCGCCTGGAAATCCTGGCTGCGGCCGCGCACGAACAGGGTCATCTCCCGGTCGTCCATGGGCAATTCGCTGATGCTCGCCGTCTCCGGCCGGAACCAGAAGACGAGGCCGCGCCCACTCTGGCGCGGGCGGCCGTTGCGGTAGCGGACGACGTAGTGGCTCGCCTCGCTCCGCAGCTGGGAGAGAACGCCGAAGCGGCGGATCGTGGCCATGTCAGTCTCCTTGTCGAGAGGGGTCTTGCGGGGCGGGATCGCGGAAGCGGTACAGTTCGGCCGGGCGGTAGGAGGTGCCCGCCTCGTGCCGCCCCGTGGGGGCGAGCCAGCCGCGGTCGAGCATCCGGCGGCGGAAGGCGGGCTTGTTCAGCGGCGTGCCGAGGATCGCCTCGTGCACGTCCTGGAGCTGGCGCAGGGTGAACAGCTCGGGCAGCAGCGCGAAGCCGACCTCCGAATAGTCGAGCTTTCCCCGCAGCCGCCGCAGGGCCATGGCCAGGATCTCGCCGTGGTCGAAGGCGAGGCTCAGCGCCTCGCCCGAGGCTGAGAGGGCCGTCGCCGGCCCGTCCGCCCCGGGCGGCACGAGCGTGGCCGGATGCAGGGCCGGCGCGCCGGCCAGCGCCTCCGAGAACGCGGCCTCCGTCAGCAGCGCGAGATAGGCCACCGTGACGATGCGCATGCGCGGATCCCGCTCCACGGCGCCGAAGGTGTAGAGCTGCTCCAGATGCGCGCGCGCCCCGCCCGCCTTCTCGCGCAGGACGCGCCCGGCGGCCGCCTCGAGCGCCTCGTCGATCCCGACGAAGCCGCCGGGGAGCGCGTGGCGGCCGGCATGAGGGTGCCGGTCGCGCCGCAGCAGCAGGACGGCGGGGCGTCCCTCCCGCAGCCCGATCAGCACCAGATCGACCGCGAGCGCGGGCCGTGCGTAGTCGGCAGGATCGTAGCGCGCCAGGAACGCGGATTCCGGCTCGGCGTCGTGCATGAGATCAGCTCCGGGGCCTGTAATATCTAACCTGCGTATTAGTTATGTGCGTATCAGATATATGTCAAGCCAGGGCGTACCCTTCTCGTCCGGTCGCCGGAGGGTCCCAGGCTTTCGCCCAAGCTTTCGGGGAGCATCGCGATGAGGCCGGTTCCCGGCGGCATCGGGGAAATCGGCGATTGGTGCGTCGCAACCAAGCCGGCCCCCGGATCGTTCGGGATCGCACCACAAACCCGCAAACGGGAGACACCGCCATGTCAGCCATGACCCTCTCAGCCATGACCCTCCGCCTTGCCACCGCCGCCGGCCTGCTCGCCCTGACGACCGGGCTCGCCGCCGCCCAGAATCCCGACCTGACCAAGAACCCCGAGAATACCGGCCGCGCGCCCACCGCGACGCAGGCCACCAAGGACGACAGCAGCCTCAAGGAGTGGCAGATCGCCAAGTCGGCCAAGGTCGATCTGGCCAAGGCCATCGCCGCCGCCGAGGGCAAGGGCGAGGAGAAGGGCGGCAAGGCGATCGATGCCGACTTCGAGAAGGCCGACAGCAAGAACCCGGCCCATTACGCGATCAAGGTCGTGTACCCGAGCGGTAAGCTCGTCGAGCACGGCGTCAACGCCGATACCGGCGAGGTCTACAAGTCCGAGAACCAGCCCTTCGAGCGCTACTTCACCCGCCTGAAGGTGAGCGACTTCCAGAACGCCAAGGTCTCGCTCAAGGACGCGATCGCGCTGGCCGAGAAGAAGGCGCCGGGCGGCAAGGCCTACGAGGCCGAGGTCGAGCGCGAGGGCAACGCCGTCGAGTACGAGATCAAGGTCGCGCTCGCCGACCGCGAGCAGGAGATCAAGGTCGGCCCGGACGGCACGGTGAAGAACGACTGATCCAGGCTCCGGCCGGTCCGCCCGGCCGCAGCTTCCAGGGCCATTCCGCAGGGTCATCCCCGCACGGCAGGCCGGCTTCCCGATGGGGAGCCGGCCTCTTCGTTCAACCCCGTCGGACGACATCCGATCGATGGCTTCGCAGGGCGGATGTCGCGCGCGGCTCAGGCCCAGCGCCAGCCGCCGGGTTCGACGACGAGGATTTGCCCCTGGCGGATGCCCATGCGCGGGGCGGCGTAGATGTCGAGATGGCCGAGGACGACCAGGAGCGCCCGGGCGACGCCGCCATGGGCGACCATCACCGTCGGGCGGCGCAACTCGCTCACCGCCTCCTCCACCCGCGTCTCGACCATGGCGTAGCTCTCGGCCGTGTCGCCGCGGGGCCGGTAGCCCCAGCGGTCGCGGTCCCGCGCGGCGGCCCCCCCGGGATCGCGCCGCCGGATCTCGGCCCAGGTCCGCCCCTCCCAGGCGCCGAAGCCGATTTCCCGCAGCCGGAGATCGGTGCGGTAGCCCGCCGCCGGCAGGCCGATGCCGACGCGGATCGCTTCCATGGTGCGGCGGGTGCGGGTGAGCGGGCTCGCGACGTAGTCGGCGGTGGGCAGGGCCGCCCCGGCGATGCGGCGCAGGCGCTCGGCGGCCTCCTCGGCCTGGGCGAGGCCGCGGGCGTTGAGGTCGGTGTCGCGGTGGCCCTGGAGGCGCCCCTCCGCGTTCCAGTCCGTCTGGCCGTGGCGCACGAACCAGATCGTCGGAGCCCCGCTCACGCGACGGCTCCGCGGCATCCCCGCGAAAACCCCGACGCGCCGGATCGGGAACGGCGAAGGCGGCGCATCTGTTGGGGCTCCAAGCTTTTCCCTTCCTGCGGGGCCGCGCATCACGGTTCCGCGATCGGCTCGTGAGCGGGTAATCTTCGGCATGGCGCGCAAGAACGGCAAGGACGGCACCGGCCCGGGACCGGAGAAAGCGCGGGAAAGAAAGTCGCAGGCGGCGTTGCGCGACCATCCCCCCTCCTTCGCCGGTTGGGCGCGGGCGGCGATCGCGGGCTCCGGCACCGCGCCGAGCCTGTCGCCGCATCTCCACCCCGTTCCGCCGCCGGCCGCGCCGGGCATCGTCACCGTCGAGCCGGGCGCGCGCTTCACCCTCGCCGCCGTCGATCCCGAAGCCAGCGGCGGCCTCGACAAGGCGGAGGCCAAGACGCTGCTGGCCGCGCAGCGCGACCGCATCCGGACGCTTCAGGAAAAGCTCTACGCCGAGCGCCGCCGCTCCCTGCTCGTGGTGTTCCAGGCGATCGATACCGGCGGCAAGGACGGCACCATCCGCAACGTGCTGGAGGGGGTGAACCCGCAGGGCTGCCGGGTCACCTCGTTCAAGGTGCCGAGCGCGGAGGAGCTCGATCAGGACTTCCTCTGGCGCTACCACGCCCACGCCCCCGGCCGCGGCCTGATCGGCGTGTTCAACCGCAGCCACTACGAGGACGTGCTGGTGGTGCGGGTGAAGGGCCTGGTGCCGGAGGAGACGTGGCGCGAGCGCTACGGCCTCATCAACGACTTCGAGCGGCTGCTGACGCTCTCGGGCACGGTGATCCTGAAGTTCTTCCTGCACATCTCGAAGGACGAGCAGAAGGAGCGCCTGGAGGCGCGCCTCGCCGACCCGGAGAAGCACTGGAAGTTCGACCCCGCCGACCTCGTGGAGCGCAAGAGCTGGGACGCCTACCAGACCGCCTTCGACGACGCGCTGACCCGCTGCTCCACGCCCTACGCCCCCTGGCACGTGGTGCCGGCCAACCGCAAATGGGCCCGCAACGTCATGGTGGCCAAGACCATCGCCGACACGCTGGAGGCGATGGACCCGCGCTTTCCCGAGCCGCGCGAGGGGCTGGAGGGGATCAAGGTGCCGGATTGATTCGTGCTCGGTCGCGGGAACCGGTCTCCCCGAATCGCCCTCCGAACGGTCTAGATTGCCGCCGTTCAAGCCCTCGGGAGAAGCGCCGATGCCCGTCGTTCGCGAGATCGAGGCGGCCGGCTACCGCTCGCTCAAACACATTCGCTTTCCGGTCGGGCCGCTCTCGGTCTTCGTGGGCGGCAACGGCACCGGCAAGACCAACCTCTATCGCGCGCTCAGCCTGCTCCAGGCGGCGTCGGCCGGCACGCTGACCCGGGCGCTCGCCGCCGAGGGCGGGATGGAATCGGTGCTCTGGGCCGGCACCCGCCGACGGGGCGAGCCCGCACGGGTGCGGCTCGGGGCCGAGCTTTTCGACGACGCCACCGGCCAGAGCCACACCTACGCGGTGGAGGTCGGCCTCGTGCCGCAGGCGGGCGAGGAGATCTACGGGGCGGCCTTCGCTCGGGAGCCGCAGGTTAAGACCGAGCGCCTCGTCCTCCAGGCGGGCGCGCGGCCGGTCACCGTGCTCGACCGCGACGGCCCGGCGGGCTTCGTGCGCGACGAAGAGGGCCGCAAGCGCCCCTTCGGCACCGACCTGCTCCCGACCGAGACGGCGCTGGCCTCGCTTCAGGACGCGGCGCGCTTCCCCGAGATCCAGATCGTCCGCCAGGCCATGGGCGCGTGGCGCTTCTACCACGACGTGCGCACCGATGCCGGCTCGCCCCTGCGCCGTCCCTGCCTCGCGGTGACGACGCCGACGCTGTCCTCCGACGGCGCCGACCTCGCCGCCGTCTTCGCCACGCTGGCCCATATCCGCAGCGACACCGCCGACCTCGATGCGGCGGTCGCCGACGCCTTCCCCGGCGCCCGCCTCGTTCTGCCGCCGCCGGAGCGCGAGGCCCGGTTCGGCCTGATCTTCTCGGAATATCCCAAGCGGGTGTTCGAGGCCTCCGAACTCTCCGACGGCACGCTGCGCTTCCTCGCCCTCGCGGGCGCGCTGCTCGCCTACCGGCTGCCGCCGTTCCTGGCACTGAACGAGCCCGAGACCAGCCTGCACCCGGACCTGATGGAGCCGCTGGCGCGGATGATCGCGCGGGCGGCGCAGCGCAGCCAGGTCTGGCTGGTGACCCATTCCGAGCGCCTCGCCGCGGCGGTGGCCGCGTATGGCGGCGTGCGCCCGCGCGTCGTGCTCAAGCGCGAGGGCGCGACCTGGATCGAGGGTCTGCGGCTTGCCGGGGATTTTTCGCAGGACGAGGAGGATTGAGAGATGCGGGTCGCGATTCTCAGCCTGCTGACCGGGCCGGTCGCCCCGCTCGGGGACGGGGGCGCCACCAGCGCCATCGCCAAGGGGCCGGTGGCGGGTCCGATCGCGGTGGGGCGGCTGGGTCTCGCGGGCGACGCGCAGGCCGACCGCCGCTTCCACGGCGGCCCGGAAAAGGCCGTGCACCACTACGCCCTGGATCATGCCGCGGCCTGGCGTGCGGAGCTGCCCGGTTTGCCCGACCTGCTGGAGCGGCCCGGTGCCTTCGGCGAGAACGTTTCGACAAGCGGCCTCACCGAAGCGGAGACCTGCGTCGGCGACCTGTGGCGGGCGGGCAGCGCCCTGCTTCAGGTCTCGCAGGCGCGCCAGCCCTGCTTCAAGCTCAACCTGCGCTTCGGCGTGCCGGACATGGCCCGGCGGGTACAGGCGGGCGGGCGCACCGGCTGGTACTACCGGGTGATCGAGACCGGCACCGTGGCGGCGGGCGACACTCTGGACCTCGTGGAGCGCCCGCACCCGGACTGGCCGCTGTCGCGGCTCCTGCACCACTTTTACGTGGACCGCCTCGATGCGGCGGCTTTGCGGGCCATCGCCGCCCTGGAGCCGCTCTCGGAATCCTGGCGCGCCCTGGCCGCCCGCCGGTTGGCGAGCGGGGCGGTGGAGGATTGGCGCCGGAGGCTTGGGGAAGCGGGGTGAGGCCTAGTCGCGATCGCGGGTGATGTCGGGCGCGTCCGGGTTCTTCATGCCGACGACGTGGTAGCCGGCATCCACGTGCAGGATCTCGCCGGTCATGCCGCGGGACATGTCGGAGAACAGGTAGGCCGCGGTCTCGCCGACCTCCTCGATGGTCACGGTCCGGCGCATCGGCGCGTTGTACTCGTTCCACTTCAGGATGTAGCGGAAGTCGCCGATCCCCGAGGCCGCCAGGGTCTTGATCGGACCGGCCGAGATCGCGTTGACACGAATCTGCTTCGGGCCGAGATCGGCGGCGAGATAGCGCACGGACGCTTCCAGCGCGGCTTTCGCGACGCCCATCACGTTGTAGTGGGGCATCCACTTCTCGGCACCGTAATAGGTCAGGGTCAGCATCGAGCCGCCCTCGCGCATGATCTTTTCCGCGCGCTGCGCCACCGCCGTGAAGGAGTAGCAGGAGATCAGGAGCGACTTGGTGAAGTTCGCCTCCGAGGTCTCGAGGTAGCGGCCGGTCAGCTCGTCCTTGTCGGAGAAGGCGATGCAGTGGACCACGAAGTCGATCCCCTCGGGGAAGGCTTCCGCGGTCGCGGCGAAGGCGGCATCGATCGAGGCCGGATCGGTCACGTCGCAATGGCCGACGACCCGGGCGTTCAGCTCCTTCGCCAGCGGCTCGACGCGCTTCTTCAGCGCCTCGCCCTGGTAGGTGAAGGCGAGTTCCGCCCCGTGCGCGGCGGCGCTGCGCGCGATGCCCCAGGCGATCGAGCGATTGTTGGCCACCCCCAGCACCAGCCCGCGCTTGCCCGCGAGCAGCCCGCCCGGCTTCTGATCCGACATGCCTCACCTTCGCTTCGGCCGCGCGGGCGCCTCCCGACGGGAAGGGCCCTGCGCCGGGGCCTCCTTAGCGGAGGGCCGACGGAGGGGGAAGCCTGCTTGGTTTCTTCGCGGGCCGAGTGCCACGCTCGATCGCCGACGCCGGGGCCAAGTCTCGGGGTCCGTCTATCCAAGTCTCGGGGCCCGTCTGCCTTGAGACGGGCCCTGCGCCAGCCGGCCGTGGGACGGGTCCGACGGGCGCTCAGGCCGTGCCGGCCTTGGCCTCGCGGCGGCGGCGGGCGTAGTCGGTCAGCGCCGCATCCTCGCCCGCGGGCAGGACGATGGCGGTCGTCGCGAACAGGTCGCCGGACGTGCCGTCCTTCTTCGGCAGGCCCTTTCCGCGCAGGCGGAAGGTGCGGCCGGAACTGGTCATCGGCGGCACCTTCATCTCGACCGCCCCGGTCAGCGTCGGCACGCGCAGGGTCCCGCCGAGCACCGCGTCCTCCAGCGGCAGATCGACGGTGGCGCGCAGATCCGCCCCCTCCAGCTTGAACACGGGATGGGGCTGGATGCGGATGGTGAGCAGCACGTCGCCGGGCTCCCCGCGGGGGCCGCCCGGGCCGCCGAGGCCCCGCAGGCGGATGGTCTGGCCGTCGACGACGCCCTTGGGGATCATCACGTCGACGTCGCGTCCGCCGGGCAGGCCGATGCGCATCTTCTCCTCGCCCGCGACCTGCTCCAGCGAAACGCTGAGTTCGGCCGCCACGTCGTCGCCGCGCACGGGACCGCCGCGGCCGGCACCCGGCCCGGCCCCGCCCGCGCGAAAAGCCTCGCCGAAGATGTGGCTGATGAAGTCCTCGCCGATGCCGCCGGGCCCGGCCCCGCCGGCCCCGCCCCGCGCGCGGGTAAAGCCTTCGAAGTCGAAGCCGCCGCCACCGCCGCGTCCGCCGCCGAAGCCGGAAAAGCCCTCGAAGCCGGTCGCCCGGGGCTTGCCCTCGGCATCGATCTCGCCGCGGTCGAACTGGCCGCGCTTCTCCTTGTCGCCGAGAATCTCGTAGGCCGTGTTCGCCTCAGCGAAGCGCTCCTTGGCCTTCGGGTCCTTGTTGCTGTCGGGGTGGTAGGCCTTGGCGAGCTTGCGGAAGGCCTTCTTGATTTCGGCCTCGCCCGCGCCCTTGGGCACACCCAGAACGTCGTAGGGGTTTCGCATCGGGGCTCTTTTGAAGGGATCGCAACCGTACAGGGATACGGCCTCTGCCGCTCGGCGACAACGTGGGAAGGGCGTTGCGGCTCTGCAACACCCCGGCGGGTCGCATTCACCGATCCGTGCGTGTTTTTCGCGCGAGCATCGGCCAGGGGAGCGCAGCCCGCGCCTGGAAGCGGGCCGGCCGGAACACCGGAGCGATCGCTTCGAGGAATCCCCTCGGGGCGGCAGGATGGCGACATGACACCCTCCCCGGGGGGCCGTATAACGGCGAACGCCAAGCTCCGCCGCCGGCCGCAATGATCCACCGCCCCGAGAGCTCCCTCACGCCGGATACTTCCGATCCGGACCGCCTCGCCGAGCTCGAGGCCCTCGAGATTCTCGACACGGTTCCCGAGGAAGGCTTCGACGATGCGGTGCAGATCGCGCGACTGATCTGCCATGCCCCGGTGGCCCTGATCAGCCTCGTCGCGGCCGACCGGCAATGGTTCAAGGCGCGGGCCGGCTTCCCGGACTGCGAGACCGATCTCGGCCGCTCCGTCTGCGCCTACGCGCTGAGCGCGCCCGACCTGCTCGTCATCCCCGACCTCTCCACCGATCCGCGCACCCGCAACAACCCCCTGGTGACGGGCGAGCCGCATATCCGCTTCTATGCCGGCGCGCCCCTGCGCACCCCGAGCGGGCACGTGATGGGGAGCCTGTGCGTGATCGACCACCGGCCCCGGCCGGAGGGGCTGACGGAGGCGCAGCAGGACGGCCTGCGCCGGCTGGCGCGCCAGGTGATGATCCTGCTGCGCGAGCGCCGCCAGCTCGCCCGGATGCAGGCGGCCGAGGTGCTGACGCGGGCCGCCGCAGCCCGCCGAGCCGCGCTGATCGAGCTCGGCGACCATCTGCGCGACCGCGGCACCGTCGAGGAGATGACGGCGACGGCCGCCGAGATCGTCGGCCGGACCCTGAACGGCAGCCGCGCCGGGTACGGTGAACTCGACGCGAGCGGCCGGTTCGTCTCGATTCCGCGGGACTGGTCCCTGCCCGGCGAGCTCAGCCTGGTCGGCCGGCACCGCCTCGCCGATTACGGCAGCCTCGGCCCGGTGATCGAGCGCGGCGACACCCTCGTGGTCTCGGATGTCGGGACGGACGGGCGGACCGCGGAACACGCCGCACCGTTCGGCGCCATCAACATCACCGCCATGCTCAACGTACCGGTGCGCGAGCGCGGCCGCACGGTCGGCCTGCTGTTCGTTCACAGTCCCACGGTCCGGTCCTGGGCGCCGGAGGAGATCGCCTTCGCCCGCAACGTGGCCGACCGCGTGCAGGTCGGGCTCGCGCGCCTGCGGGCCGAGGAGCAGCAGGCCGTGCTCAACAAGGAGCTCGCCCACCGGCTCAAGAACACGCTGGCCATCGTGCAATCGATCGCGACGCAGACGCTGCGGGGCGTCGCCGAGCGCCCGCTGGTGGAGGCGTTCGAGCGGCGGGTGCTGGCCCTGTCGCGCGCCCACGACGTGCTGATGCAGAGCAGCTGGACCGCCGCCCGGATGCGCGCCGCGATCGAGAGCGTCCTGGCGATGCAGGCCGACCACGACAGCTACGCGCTCGACGGGCCGGATCTCGACATCTCGCCGCAGGCGGCGCTGTCGCTGTCGCTCCTGCTGCACGAACTGGCCACCAACGCGCTCAAGTACGGCGCCCTGTCGGCGGGCACGGGGCGGGTGCGCGTCACGTGGCACGTCGAGGAGGGCCAAGCCCCCTCACAAGCCCCCACCCTCGTGCTCGGCTGGACCGAACGGGGCGGCCCCGGCGTCACCGCGCCGAGCGGTCGCGGCGGCTTCGGCTCGAAATTGATCCGCATGGGCCTCGTGGGAACGCGGGCCGCCGACATCCGTTACGACTCGGTGGGCCTCAGAGCCGAGTTCCGCGCGCCGCTCGCGGACATGCAGCCTCAGGCCGACTGATTCCCCATGGCGCAGGTCCAAGCTCCCCCGTCGGTCGCGCCGTCGGCCCATGTCCTCGTCGTCGAGGACGATCCCATCCTGATGATGGCGCTGGTCGAGTTCGTCGAGGATGCCGGCTGCGTCGCGATCGAGGCGTCCACGGCGGCCGAGGCGATCGGCATCCTGGAAGCCCGCCTCGACATCCGCGCGGTGCTGACCGACCTGGACATGCGCGGCTCGAGCGCCGGGATGACGCTGGCCGCGGCGATCCGGCACCGGTGGCCGCCGATCGACCTGCTGATGGTGTCGTCCCAGCCCTGGGATGCGGCACAGGTCCCCGCGCGCGGCCTCGTGCTCGGCAAGCCGTTCGACCGGCGCCGGATCGTGGCCGCACTTCAGAAATTCGCCGCTTAGCGCCCGTCCCGTGAACGGCCTTCAGGGCGCGTCGGGTCCGGCGGAGCGATAGCCAGGCGTGCCGGCCGCGCGTGCCCGCACGGCGGCGATCAGCGCCTCGAGGGCCGGGGCGGTGAGGGTGCGGCTCGCCGCGAGATAGTAGGTCTCCCAGCCCACCGACAGGAAATCGAGGCCGAGCCGGTCGGCCGCCGCCCGCACGCCGAGTCCGGCGTCGGCCGCCCCGCAGGCGATCACGGCCGCGACCGCCTGATGCGTGAACTCCTCGACCGCGTAGCCCTGGATCGCACCGGGGGCGAGGCCGGCCTCCGCCAGCATGCGGTCGAACCAGTTGCGCGTGCCCGATCCCCGCTGGCGGTTGACGTAGCGCACGCCCTCCGCGGTCAGGTCGGCGAGGCTGCGGATGCCGAGCGGGTTGCCGGGGGCGAGCAGCAGACCCTGCTCGCGCTCGAACAAGGGGTGCGACACGAGCCCGGCGCTCGCATCGAGGCCGGAGAACGGCACGTCGGCCTGCTCGGGCGTCAGGGCTCCGCAGTGGAAACCGGCCGCATCGACGCCGCCGTCGAGGAGGAGCTTCACCGCCACGCTGCTGCCCATCACCGACAGCTCGATCTCGCCGTGCTCGGCCGGGATCTCGCGCAGGATCTCGATCAGCAGCGGGTCGTGACTGGCCGCGAGTCGCAGCGCTCCGGCCCGGCCGGTGAGCAGACGCCGCAGACGGTGCTCGATGGCGCGGGTCTCGCGCCCGAGGCTCGCATCCAGCCCCGAGACCGCGGACGCGAAGGCCTCCGCCAGGGCGGAGCCGAACTCCGTGAGTTCGGAGCCCTGGCCGCGGGTCTTGCGCACGAGCGGCTGGCCCAGGGCCGTTTCGTAGGCCTGCAGCCGCGCCCAGGCCGCGCGATAGGACAGGCCGAGGGTCTCGGCGAAGCCCTTGATCGAACCCGTCCGCTCGATGGCCTCGAACACCACCATCAGATCGCGCACCTCGAGCACGTTCGAACAGATCTGCACCGTGCCGCCGAGTCGGAAGGCCACGGCGACCGAGACCTTATCGGCAGTTCCGTTCATATTGATGGCCCTCCAATAGTCGTACACATCAGATAGCGCGAAAGCCGGAGACGTGTCGCGGCCCGGCCGACCGATGTCCCCGCGCTTCGCCACACAGACGCAGCGCGG
Source organism: Methylobacterium sp. B4 (assembly GCF_003201865.1). Classification (GTDB taxonomy): domain Bacteria; phylum Pseudomonadota; class Alphaproteobacteria; order Rhizobiales; family Beijerinckiaceae; genus Methylobacterium. Next base: position 202,118 of record NZ_QJJJ01000006.1, read on the forward strand.
CCGACCTCAGATGCCCTCAGACCTCTTCGTTTCCTATCTCCATGCCGGCCTTGCCGGATCGGACCGTTCCGGCTCCCCCTTGGCCGCCCAGCGCGCGGCGGTCGCCCGCTACGTCCGCGGACGCGGGCGGCTGGCGGGGGAGGTCGTCGAGACCGGAGCGGACCGTCGGGACTCGGAGCAGCCGGGCCTGCGCGAGGCGCTGACCCTGTGCCGCTTGCGCGGCGCCACGTTGCTGATGGCCGAACTCGGCGCCTTTAGCGAGGACCCCGCCTTTCTGCGCCACCTGAGCGCCGAACTGCGCCGCCTGGATCTGCGCTTCGCCGCCGCCGACAGCCCCGAGGCCAGCGAGTTGACGCTCGGCATCATGGCGGCGCTGGCCGAGGCCGAGGACCGATTGGGCGTGAGCCGCACCCCGGAGACGATGGCGCGCCGCCACGAGTTCTACGCACGGGTCACAGCCGAATGGCGGGCGCAGCCGCCGGCCGGAAAGGGCGGCACGCCTGCCTCCATGTCTACCTCCATGCCTGCCGCCGGGACCGCTCGGCCCGCCGCTGCGGCGGATCACGGGAGCCTCGCGGCGCCCGCGCAGCGCAGCCGCGAGAGGGCGGAGCAGGTCGCGCCGATCCTGAGCGAGATCCGCGCCGCCGGCGCCCTGACGCTGGAGCAGGTCGCCAACGCGCTCAACGCCCTGGGCGTCCCCTCGGCGCGGGGGAACCGCTGGTACCCGATGCAGGTGACGCGGGTCGAGAAGCGCCTGGCCGCCGGGCGCGAGGCACACGTCGTCGAACACGCTCTTCACGCCTGATTTCCTCACCGAAATCGGGGTCGATCCGGAACTTCGAGGGATGGCTGCTTCTCTGACCGTCGGCGACCTCTTCAAGGCCAAGGCCGTCACCGACGAGCAGGTGAACACGGCGGTCGAGACGTATCTGACGAGGCCCGAGACATCGGCCCATCCGATCGCGGAGGGCTACACGGTCGACCTCGCCGCTGCCGTCGAAGGGCATGGCTGGGCGAGCCAGATCGCGGCCAACCCCGCGATCAACCCCGTGCTGAGGCGGGCGGCGGTCCAGACGGCGATCCTGCTGGCGCGGGCGCGCAAGGCGCGAACCGTGCGCCGGAAGGATCGAACCGCCCCTCTGGCCTGAGGCATGACGCCGGCCCGGCCCGCCGGGACCGAACCGTTCCGGGCGGGGATGGAGCCGGATCAGGATTTGGCCGAGCGCAGCCGCTTCAACTCCCACTCGCCCCCGGAGGGCTTGCAGCCGGTGCCGCGCACGAAGCGGCTTTTGACGCCGCTCGCAGCGCCGCCGACCACGGAGGCGAGGAAGTCGCGGCAGATCTCGTCGCCCGCCACGTAGGGCAGGCCGGTCGGGTTGACCGAGCCGCGCATCGCGGATTCCGGGTTCTCCCACTTCACCGGGCGCCCGTTGCCCTGCGGATCGAGGGCGACCGAGAGCGCAGCGTGGGCGCGCCGCCAATCCTCGGTGTCGAGGTCGCCGCCGAAGCTCGCGGGGCGCTTGAGAATGCTGCCGGTGACCAGGGGTTCGGGCGCGGTCGGCGCCTCCTCCGCCCTGAAGGACAGGATCGGCCCGCTGCAGCCCGCGCAGGCGGCGACGAGGCCGGCCGTCAACAGGCGCCCCACGATCCCGGACACGGATCGGGAGGCGGGCGCCGCCGGCTGGACTTTGCGAGGGACTTTACACAGACGCAGACGCATTACACCTGAACTCGAGGCATACGGGGAGTCCGACAGGGTGTGCCGCCCAACGTCGGTGCCCCCCGACCCGGCTGCCACAGGGAAGAAAATGGCCAGCGATCGGTTAAGAGACGGTGATCCCGACGGACATGCGGTCCACCCTGAGGATTTCACGTTGTCGTCAGATCCCTGGGCGCTGTTCGCCGCCTGGATGGCGGAGGCGGAAGCCTCCGAGCCCGTGGACGCCAACGCCATGGCGCTGGCCACCGCCGGCCCCGACGGCCTGCCCGACGTGCGGGTGGTGCTGCTGAAGGGCCTCGATCCCCGCGGACTCGTCTTCTACACCAACGCGGAATCGGCCAAGGGCGGGCAGCTCGCCGCCAACCCGCAGGCCGCGACCGTGCTCTACTGGAAGTCGCTCGGCCGGCAGATCCGCACCCGCGGCCCCGTCTCCCCGGTCACGCCCGAGGAGGCCGACGCCTATTTCGCCAGCCGCCACCGGGACAGCCGCATCGGCGCCCATGCGAGCCGGCAGTCGCGCCCGCTCACCGACCGCCCGACCCTGATGGCCGAGGTCGCCGCGCTCTCGCAGCAATACGAGGACGGCCCGGTGCCGCGCCCCGAGCACTGGCTGGGCTACCGCATCGCGCCGGTGCAATTGGAGTTCTGGCAGAACGGCGCCTACCGCCTGCACGACCGGGTACGCTTCACCCGGGCGGGCGACGGCTGGACCCGGTCGCGGCTCTATCCCTGAGATTTCTTCGCGAGGGGCGGCCGGTCAGGCCATCACCGAGCGGATCGCCGAGACCAGCCCTTCCTCGGAATAGGGCTTGCGGATGAACAGGCCGTCCGGCGGTATGTCGCCGGGCGCGGGCCGCACCTTGCCGGAGGTGATGATGATGCCGATCCCCGGCCAGCGCCGGGCGATGCATGCGGCGAGCTTGATGCCGTCGATGCCCAGCGGCATGTCGATGTCGGTCACGACGACGCGCACGCCCTCCCCCGCATCCTCCCCCTCGTCGAGCACACGGATCGCCGCGTTGCCGTTGGAGGCCTCGCAGGTCGCGTAGCCGGCATCCTGGATCATCTCGACCGCGGCCTGACGGGTGACGACGTCGTCCTCGACGACGAGCACGACCGGCCTCGCTTCCGCTTCGCTCACGCGCTTCATGCCCCCCGAAATGCCCGCAAGCCTCGTCCCCCGCTCGCACGAAGGCCGGACGGGGGCAAGCGCACGATGGCCTTCGCGGGCCTCCGTGCGAGCGGAGGTAACGGACGCGGAGCCCGGGGCGTTTCGTGAAAACGGCTTTTCGGGCGCCTTTCGCAATGCAGCGCCGACCCTGGATTTCCGGCAGGGCGCGGCTTAGACCATGTGTCGAAGGCCCGCGCTCGCGCGCTCACCGCGGCGCTTTTTTCGAAGCGGGCAGCGAGGAACCGGCCTTGGCCTCATCCAACGACCGTCGACGGGTGATGCTGCTCACCGGCGCCAGCCGGGGCATCGGGCACGCCACCGTCAAACGCTTCTCCGCCGCGGGCTGGCGGGTCATCACCTGCTCGCGCCACCCCTTCCCCGAGAACTGCCCCTGGGAGATGGGACCGGAGGATCACCTCCAGGTCGATCTGGCGGATGCGGCCGACACCGTGCGCGGCGTGCGCGAGGTGGCCGAGCGTCTCGCCGCCGAGGGCGGCCTGCTGCACGCGCTCGTCAACAATGCCGGCATCTCGCCCAAAGGCCCGGAGGGCGAGCGCCTCGGCGCGCTCACGACCGAGTACGAGGACTGGGCCCGCGTCTTCCAGGTGAACTTCTTCGCGCCGATCCTGCTGGCGCGGGGCCTGTGCGACGAGCTGACCCGGGCGCGCGGCTCGATCGTCAACGTCACCTCGATCGCCGGCTCGCGGGTCCACCCCTTCGCGGGCGCCGCCTACGGCACCTCGAAATCGGCGCTCGCCGGGCTGACCCGGGAGATGGCCGCCGATTTCGGGCCGCTGGGCGTGCGCGTCAACGCGATCTCGCCGGGCGAAATCGACACCTCGATCCTCTCGCCGGGCACCGACAAGCTCGTGCAGCAGATCCCTCAGCGCCGGCTCGGCACCCCGGACGAGGTGGCCAAGGCGATCTACTTCCTCTGCACCGAGGCCTCCTCCTACGTGAACGGCGCCGAGCTCCACATCAACGGCGGCCAGCATGTTTGACCGCCGGGCGGCGCTCGCCGCCCTGCTGTGCCTGGTGACCCTCCCCGCGGGGGCGGAGGCCGCGCGGGTCGAGCCGGTCGCCCTGCCCTTCGCCGTCAAGGCAATGCGCGGCCCCGGCAGCGAGGTCGCCCTCTCGGTCGCGACCTCGGGGCTGCTGCCGCTCGCCCGCGCCCCCGCCAGCGCCGACCCGAAGGCCGCGGGCCCGGCCGGGCCGCCCCCCATCGTCGTGGTCTGGGGCGAGGGCGGCGGGGCCGTGCTCAGCCTGGAGGGCGAAACCCTGCGCACCACGCTGATCGGCGCGGAAGCCGTCGAGGGCTTCGCCGCCGCCGAGACGCCGCGCGGGGCCGTGCCCGGCTCGCGCCGCGCCCTCGACGGCCCCTTGAGCGCCTACCTCACCGGGCCGACCCGGGCGCTCGGCGGCGCGCCGGGCCAGGGCACGGTCCTGACCCTGCGCGAGCGCCAGCCTCTGGGCGTCACCGCCGAGCCCAAGGCGGTGCCGGTGACGACCCACACCCTGGCGCCGGGCGAGGCCAGCGTCTTCGCCGGCCGTACGCCCCGCATCACCCGCCTCGACGGCCGCCCGGCGGTGGTTGCCGTCACCGCCCAGGGGCCGGCGGGCTCCGCCCTCGCGCTCGCGCGCAAGCAGGCGGATGGCGCCTGGACGCTCGCGGCCGCCTCGCCGCCGCAGGCCGGCCGGGGTCCTGAGGGCGCGCCGCTCGCGCTCGCCGGGCTGGCCGACTTCGCCGGGACCGGCACGCCCCAGATCGCCGCGATCCGCGCCCCCGAGGGCGAGGGCGTGCTGCAGTTCTGGCGCATCGCCGACGGGACTTTCAGCCTCGCGGGCGAGCTGCCGGGCTATGCTGGCCCGGTGGCGGGCGAGGAGGCCGACCTCGCCGCCGCCGTGCCCAGGGGCGGCAACCCGCCCGAACTCGCCCTGCCGGTGGCGGGCCGCGGCGCGCTCGCCCTCGTCTCCGCGAAGGGCGGTGCCCCCCGGGAGCGGCTGCGCTTGCCCCTGCCCGCTCCGGCCGCCCACGGCGTCGCCGTGCTCGACGCGAGCGGGAGCGCCAAGAAGATCCTCGTCGGCCTCGCCGACGGGCGCCTCGTCGCGGTGGCGGCGGACGCACCATGAGCGGGTCGTCCGAGGAAGACGGGCGGCTGTTTCCGGCCCGTCCGCTGATCGGCGTGTCGGTCGCGGTGATCCGCGAGGGGCGCGTGCTGCTGGCCGCCCGGGCCAACGAGCCGATGCGCGGCGTCTGGACCCTACCGGGGGGCCTCGTGGAGGCCGGCGAGTCGCTCGCCGCGGGCGCCCTGCGCGAGTTGCGCGAGGAGGTCGGGTCGCTCGCCGAGGTGGTCGGCCCGAGCCTGACACCCACCGAGATCATCCTGCGGGACGAGGCGGGCCGTGTCCGCCACCATTACGTGATCCACCCCCACGCCGCGCTGTGGCGCGGGGTCGAGCCGGAGCCGGGGCCGGAGGCGCTGGCCGTGCGCTGGGCCGCCCTCGACGAGATCGCGGGCTTGCCCACCACCCCGGGACTGATCGACACCCTGCGCGAGGCGTTTTCACGGGTGGAGCACGGTTGACGATGGCGGGAGACGGCACGGCATGAGGCGCGGCGAATGGGGCGTTCGCGCGGGCGGGGCGAGGCTGCGGCTCGCCGCGTTGCTGGCGCTCGTCCCCCTGACGCTTGTCCCCCTGGCCGAGGCGACAGCCCAGCGCTCGGCGCCGGCCCGCGCCGCGACGAAGCCGCAGGAAAAGGAGAAGGAGCCCCCGCCGCCCGCCGAGCCGCCGCCCGCGCCCTACGATCGCGACCTGCTGCGGCTCTCCGAGATCGTCGGGGCGCTGGCCTTCCTGCGCAATCTCTGCACCGCACCCGACGCCGCCGAGTGGCCGGCCCGGATGAAGGCGATCCTCGACACGGAAGGGGTGACGCAGAGCCGCCGCGACCGGCTGGCCGGCGCCTATAATCGCGGCTTTCGCGGCTACAGCCTGACCTACCGGGTCTGCACCCCGGCCGCGGGCGAGGCGGCGCGCCGCTACATCGCCGAGGGCGAGCGCCTCTCGCACGCCATCGCCGGGCGATTCGGGGGGTAGGCGTGGCCGCAGAGCCGCGCCTGTGGCGGACGCGACACAGGACCGGGTCGTTGCAAAAATCGATCGCAATTGCACATCGGCGTTAACCTCTTCGCAATTCCCGGCTTCCCGGCCCGTCAAGGCTGCCGTATCGTGGCGATGTCTTGCCGGCACCGTTCCGGCCGAGAAGCGAAGCCGCCCGCCATGATCCACGATACCGACACCGCTGCCTTCGACATCGATGCGGAGAGCAAGCGCCTCGCGCTCGGCCTCGTGACGGAGGCCTTCGCGGAAGGCTGCCTCGATGGGATCGACGGCGACTGCATGGCCCAGGCCGCCCTGTTCGCGGCTTTCCAGGAGCTGGTCGCCACCTACGGCGAGGACGCGACCGCCCGCTACGCCGAGACCCTGCCCGAGCGCATCCGCGGCGGCGGCTTCACCACGACGCTGCAGCATTGAGGAAAGCGATGTCGGCCACCCCGGCATCGACGACGAGAATCTCATAAACCGTCCTCCCCCTGAGGCGCCGCAGCGCAGCGGCGGCCTCGAAGGGTGGGATGACGTCCGGCTGATCCCCTCGGCTTCTTTGGTCATTGCGAGGCGAAGCCGTGGCAATCCAGGGCGCGGCCTTTCCTGAAATGCCGCGCCGCTGAATCGCTTCGCTGTCGCTCGCGACGACGGAGCAGGGCCAAACCCGAAGCGTTCGGCCGGCGATGGGAAGAGGCGGCGCGAAGGAGACCCGACCCGTCACCGCGCGGCGGGCAACGCCTCCTCGAACACCACCGCCTCGCCCCGCGAGGGGTTGGCCAGTTCGCCCTGCCACATCACCGGCGTGCCGCGCACCACCGTGCCCACCGGCCAGCCGGTGACGGTCACGCCGTCATAGGGCGTCCAGCCGCATTTCGAGGCGATCCACTCGTTGCGGATGGTCTCGCGGCGCTTGAGATCCACCACGGTCACGTCCGCGTCGTAGCCGAGCGCCAGCCGCCCCTTCCGGGCGATGCCGAACAGGCGCTTGGGGCCGGCGCTCGTCAGGTCCACGAACCGGGCGAGCGAGAGCCGTCCGGCCGCCACATGGTCGAGCATGATCGGCACCAGCGTCTGCACGCCGGTCATGCCGGAGGGGGAATCCGGGTAGGGCTTGGCCTTCTCGTCCAGCGTGTGCGGCGCGTGGTCGGAGCCGAGCACGTCGACCACGCCCTGGGACAACCCGCGCCAGATCCCTTCGCGGTGGGCCGCGTCGCGCACGGGCGGGTTCATCTGCACCAGCGTGCCGAGCCGGGCATAGGCTTCCGTGCCGTCGAGCGTGAGGTGGTGCGGCGTCGCTTCCACGCTCGCGACATCCTTGGCCTCGGCGAGGATCGGCATCTCGTCGGCGGTCGAGATGTGCAGGATGTGGATGCGGGCCCCCGTCTCCCGCGCCAGCGCGATCAGGCGCTGCGTGGCCTTCACCGCGACCTCGGGCGAGCGCCAGACCGGGTGCGAGGCGGGATCGCCGGGAACGCGCAGACCCTTGCGGTCGCGCAGCATCGGCTCGTCCTCGGAATGGAAGGCGGCGCGTCGGCGGATGCGGCTCAGGATCTCGCGCACGCCGGCATCGTCCTCGACCAGGAGCGAGCCGGTGGAGGAGCCGATGAACACCTTGATCCCGGCCGCGCCCGGCAGGCGCTCCAGGTCGGCCACCGCGCCCGCATTCTCGTGGGTGCCGCCGACCCAGAAAGCGAAGTCGCAATGCATCCGGTGATGGGCGCGGGCCACCTTGTCGGCGAGCGCCTGCGCGCTCGTCGTCTGCGGGTTGGTGTTGGGCATCTCGAACACCGCCGTGACGCCGCCCATCACCGCCGCGCGCGAGCCCGTCTCCAGATCCTCCTTGTGGTCGAGGCCGGGCTCGCGGAAATGCACCTGGCTGTCGATCACCCCGGGCAGGAGGTGCAGGCCGCGGCAATCGCACCGCTCGGCGGCCGAGGTCCCGGACAGATCGCCGATGGCGGCCACGCGTCCGGCGCGGATGCCGAGGTCCGCGCGATGCTCGCCATCATGGTTCACCAGCGTGCCGCCGGACAGGACGAGGTCCAAGGGGGCTTCGATCGGCGCTTCCATCGGGCTCTCCCGGTTCGTTTGTCGCGATTGAGACGCGGATGGGCGCGGCTTATGTCAGGCGTCCCACGCGCGCAACGCCGCCGTCCTTTTGCTGCGCCCCGAGGAGATGCCATGCCGATCGCCCTGCTGCCGGACCGCGCCGTCATCGCCGTGTCGGGGCCGGAGGCGCTGCCCTTCCTGCAAGGCATCCTCACCTGCAACGTCGAGACGCTGCCGGAGGGCGAGGCGCGGCTCGGCGCGCTGCTGACGCCGCAGGGCAAGATCCAGTTCGATTTTCTGGTGTCCCGCGCCGGGGATGGCTTCCGCCTCGACGTCGCCGCGGAGCGGGTGGCCGACCTCGTCAAGCGGCTCGGGCTCTACCGTCTGCGGGCCAAGGTGAGCGTGGCCGCCGAGCCGACGCTGGGTGTGGCCGCCGCCTGGGATGGGTCCGAGACCGCCGCCGAGACGGCCCGCATGCGGGACGGGCGCCTGCCCGCGCTGGGCGAGCGGCTGTATTTCGAAGCGGGCGCCTTCTCGGCGGATGCGACGGAGGACGATTACCACGCCCACCGCATCGGCCTCGGCGTACCAGAGGGCGGACGCGACTTCACCCTCGGCGACGCCTTCCCGCACGAGGCGCTGATGGACCAGCTCGGCGGCGTCGACTTCAAGAAGGGCTGCTATGTCGGCCAGGAGGTCGTCTCGCGCATGCAGCACCGCGGCACCGCCCGCACCCGCATCCTGCCCATCGTCTACCGCGACGGCCCGGCGCCGGCCCCCGGCACGGAGGTGACCGCGGGCGCGCGCAGCCTCGGCGTCACCGGCAGCGCGGCCGGCGGGCGGGGCCTCGCCGCGATCCGTCTCGACCGCCTCGGCGATGCGCTCGCCGCCGGCGAACCCGTGCGGGCGGGCGGCACCATCGCGGGCGTCTACAAGCCCGATTTCGCCACCTTCGCCTTCCCCGCCGACACGGCCGCCGCCGGATGAGCGCCGACGCCTCCGGGCTGATCACCACCCATCCCGACGGCTGCCCGCGCTGCGGATGGGCGGGGCTCGACCCCATCTACGTCGCCTATCACGACACTGAGTGGGGGGTGCCGGAATTCGATTCCCGCGCCCTCTACGAGAAGCTGATCCTCGACGGATTCCAGGCGGGCCTGTCCTGGATCACCATCCTGCGCCGCCGCGACGGCTTCCGCCGCGCCTTCGAGGGGTTCGAGCCGGAGCGCGTCGCCCGCTTCACGGACGGCGATGTCGAGCGGCTGATGGGCGATACCGGCATCATCCGCAACCGCGCCAAGATCCGTGGGGCGATCAGCGGTGCGCGGGCATGGCTCGCCATCGAGGAGAGCGGCCCCGGCTTCTCGCCCTTCCTCTGGGATTTCTGCGACGGTCGGCCGATCCAGACCAACGCAACGAGCCGCGCCGACATCGCCACCGAGACGGAGGTGTCGCGCAGGATGGGCAAGGCGCTGAAGGCGCAGGGCTTCACCTTCTGCGGCCCCACCATCGTCCACGCCTTCATGCAGGCGGTCGGCATGGTCAACGACCACCTCACCGGCTGCCACCGCCACGGGCCTTGCGCCGCATCGGCCGAGGGCCGCCATCCGTGAGCGCCGCCGCGGACATCCCGAAAAAGCCGGCACGGGCCTGGCAGCGGATGCTGTCGGGCCGGCGGCTCGACCTGCTCGACCCCTCGCCGCTCGATGTCGAGATCGGCGACATCGCCCACGGGCTCGCCCGGGTCGCCCGCTGGAACGGGCAGACGGCGGGGCCGCACGTCTTCTCCGTGGCGCAGCACTCGCTGCTGGTCGAGGCGATCGGCGGCGCCCTCGACCCGCGGCTCGGCGCGCGCGAGCGGCTCGAACTCCTGCTCCACGACGCGCCCGAATACGTGATCGGCGACATCATCTCGCCGCTCAAGAACGCCATCGGCGACGCCTATCGCAGCGTGGAGCGGCGCCTGCTCGCGGCGATCCGCCAGCGCTTCGGGCTCGAGGCGCCCTCCCCGGCGCTGGCCCGCCTCGTCAAGCGCGCCGACCGGATCGCCGCCGCGATCGAGGCGACGCGGCTCGCCGGCTTTTCGAGCGCCGAGGCCGACGGGATCTTCGGTCGCCCCCCGGCGCTGCCGCCGGAGATCCAGGCCGAGATCGAGCGGCTGATCGCGGGATGGCCGACCGCGGACGCGCAAAGCTGCTATCTCGCCCGCTTCGCGACCCTGCAGCGCGAGGTGTGAGACGCCGGTCCGCCCGGGCGGCCGAACACCGTTTCGAGAACCGACCAGACGACAAATGCCCACCCTTCATGTCTGCCCGCTCTCGCGCCTGCGCGACACGATCGCGGCGCACCGCGCCGGCCATCTCGTCACGCTGGCCACGCTCGGCAGCGCGGTGGAGCGCCCGGCCGCGATCCGCCCCGAGCACCATCTGCGGGTGGGGTTCAGCGACATCGTCGCGCCGCTGGAGGGGCATCTGCCGCCGGGAGAGGCGCATGTGCGGGCCGTGCTCGACTTCGTGGCGGCGTGGCCGCGCGAGCGGCCGCTGGTGATCCACTGCTACGCCGGCATCAGCCGCTCCACCGCCGCGGCCTACGCGGCGGTCTGCGCCCTGCGCCCGGATCGGGACGAGGCGGATGTCGCCCGGGAGCTGCGGCAGCGCGCGCCCAGCGCCACGCCCAACCGCCTGTTCGTGGAGATCGCCGACCGCCTGCTCGGGCGCGAGGGCCGGATGAGCGCGGCGATCGCCGGGATCGGACGGGGCGCGGAGGCCTTCGAGGGAACGCCGTTCCAGCTCGACTTGGAATAAGGTAGGAGAGCCGCCCGAACCGCTCCGATCGGTCGCACGCAATCGACCCGGGCTTGTGCGACCGGACCACGCCCGTCATAACCCGCCCCAAAGAGGATCCGGGATGAACGCTCATACACCCGACGCGCCCGCCGCGGGGACGACGGACGATCTGCCGTTCGAGCGTGCGCTGGAGCAGCTCGAGGAGATCGTACGCCGCCTGGAGCGGGGCGACGTGCCCCTCGACGAGTCGGTGGCGATCTACGAGCGCGGTGAGGCGCTCAAGCGGCATTGCGAGACCCTGCTCAAGCGGGCCGAGGCGCGCATCCAGAAGATCGCGATCGGGCCGGAGGGGCAAGCCGCCGGCACCGCCTCGCTGGATATCGAGTGAGCGGGCGGGGCGCTTGATTCTCGAACATCATCATATCGTGCAAAGCTTTGCACGGATTCTTTCACTTCGGGCATGAGGCTGGTCCGGTGGCACTAGCGGACACGACGATCCTTGAGGGTCTTGAGACGCCGGATCGTCTCCGGCTTCTGCCGGAAGGCGAGCTGCGACGGGTGGCCGACGCC
>NZ_QJJJ01000007.1 GCF_003201865.1 Methylobacterium sp. B4
GATCGCTCGAACCCGCAAGGACGAAAACAAGCCGCCCACGTTTCTCTTTCTCTCGATTCACTTGTCAAAGAGCGCGAAGCCTACACCCTTGCGGGTATAACCCTCCACCGAAGACGCGCCGACAGCCCGGTTGCCCGGCCCATCCAGCCCACCCTCGGCGATCAATCCTCTGCAGGGCCGGCGACCACAGTCGCCATCTTGGCCCCGCCGCAGCGGTCCGCGGCGTCTAGAGCCGGCGAACCGTCCTGTCAACCGCTCCGAGCGGACGCCGAAGCGTCCGGAAGCGCCGACACCCCGGAGCAGGAAGGACAGCGATCGCCCGATCCAGTCACCCGGATCAGCTCCGCTCCACCACAAACTCCGAAGACCCCGAAGCGCCTGACCACCAAGCGGTGGACCGCGGCGCCCCGTCGGTGAGGTAGCTTCTACGGACAGCCCCGACCAACGTCAACAGACCGATTCGAAAAAGTTGCGCAGTTCACCACGCCGGGATGAAGGCCGTGCGACAGTGGCGTCGGGGATGGGCCACTTCCTCTGCTCGTACCGCCTCAATCTGGACATGCTGGCCCCGGAGATCGGTTCTCCGTCGGCCAGCCTTCATGCCGCGAAGTCCCAAGTCGCTCGCGACCCGCGAGTCTGGTAGGACGGAACGGCGATCCGGTCCGCAGCGCCGACGCAGAGGAAGTCCGTGACGCGCGAGCGACTGAAGATCGGGGGAGCGACCGAGGCGTCGAAGCGGCGCCCGGCAGGACTCCCGCGCGGCGTGGAGCCGCCGCTCAACCTGCTCGGCGCCGATGCCCGCCAGATCGACCGACGGGACGTCAACCTGCGCTGGCTCTGCGCCAGTGCGCTCACCGGCATCACCGGCGCGCTCCTGATCGGCGCGGCGATCCACGTCTCGCTTCAGGGCGAGGTCTCGCTCGCCTCCGTCTCGGATCGCCCCGCCCCGCCCCCCCGCTTGCAGGGTCCGCTCAGCGAGGAGCCCGGCGTCGCCTCGGCGCAGAAGGGCGACCGGCTCGTGCGCAATCTCATGATCGCCTCGGCCAAGCAGAGCTTCCGCACGCCTGTGACGGTGCGGCTCGGGGACCGGGAAATCATCAAGGTCCGTCCCTTCGTCCGGATCGCCTCGAACCTCTCGATGTCGACCGGCGTGTTCGCGAGCGACATCCCCCGCTTCGATCCGATGAAGTTCGTCTCGGACGAGCCGCAGGAGCGCGCACCCGATCCCGGCGCGGCGGATGCGCCGGGCGCCGAGGTCACGGTGGTCAAAAGGGATCTCGGCGAACTCGCCATCGAGCCCGGCGCCCCGGCGCTGTCGGACGAGGACGTGACCGCTCAGGTCGAGGAGGAGCGCCGCCTCGCGGCGGAAGCCGGCCGCCGCACCGCCCTGCCGCTCGCACCCCAGATCCTGCTCTCGCGCACCCTGCAGCAGGGCTCCGCCTTCGGGTTCGGCGAAGGAAACGGACAGGCAAGCGGCCAAGGGAACGGCAAGGGCAAGCTCGGCGAGGACGGCAGCCCCTTTAAGTCGATCGAGGTGCTCGTCGTCCCCGAGAACGTGACGAAGCTCGCCAAGGTGGAGTTGCGCCCCGGCGAGGCGCCGCTGGTGGAGGAACGCGACCTCGCGCTCAAGCGCGGCGACAGCCTCGAGGCCTTGCTCAAGGCGACGGGCCACGCCTCCGACCCTGCGGTCGCGGGTATCGTGGCCGCACTCGGCGGCAAGGCGAAGGTCGCAGCCCTGTCGGAAGGGCAGCAATTCCGGGTGCAGATCGCCCCCGGGCCCCGGTCCGGCGACGGCCGGCAGGTCACGCGGGTGGTGCTCTTCGGCGAGAGCGGCGTGCAGGCCATCGCCGCGATCAACGATCGCGGGAGCTTCGTGGCCGTCGCGCCGCCGGTCGACGAGACGCGGGGCCGCAGCCGGGAACAGGCCCAGGCCGATACCGCCGACAGCGAGGACGAGGAGGACCAGGGCAGCGGCCCCCGCCTCTACCAGAGCCTCTACGAGACCGGTGCGCGCCACGACGTGCCTCGCGCCACGGTCGAGGATATCGTCCGGATCTTCAGCTACGACATCGACTTCCAGCGCCGCATCTCGGCGGGCGACGGGATCGATCTGTTCTACACCTACGACGAGGAAGCGGGTCCCAACGCCGCCGAGCGGCCGGAACTGCTCTACGCCGCGCTCAATCTCGGCGGCGAGTGGCGCAAGGTCTACCGTTTCCAATCACCCGACGACGGCTCGATCGACTTCCTCGACGAGCAGGGCCGCTCGCTCAAGAAGTTCCTGATCCGCAAGCCCATCGCCGACGGCATCATGCGCTCGGGCTTCGGTTATCGCCGCCACCCGATCCTCGGCTACGCCAAGCTGCATACCGGTGTGGACTGGGCCAACCCGATCGGCACGCCGATCGTGGCCGCGGGCAACGGCACGGTGATCAAGGCCGAGTGGGATTCCGGCTACGGGCGCCGGGTCGAGGTGCAGCACATCAACGGCTACGTCACGACCTACAACCACATGTCGCGCTTTGCTCGCGGCGTCAGCGCGGGCGCCCGGGTCCGCCAGGGGCAGGTGATCGGGTATGTCGGCTCCACCGGTCTCTCCACCGGCGCACACCTGCACTACGAGGTGATCATCAACGGCCACTTCGTCGATCCGATGAAGATCCGCGTGCCGCGCGGGCGCGAGCTCGACGGACGCCTGCTCGCCGAGTTCAGGCGCCAGCGCGAGCAGATCGACGCGACCATGCAGAAGTCGAAGACCGCCACGGCGATGGCGCAGCGCGACGCGATGCGGTGAGCGGCGGGCGATCTGGAGCTATCGCGTCTCGAGCGAGTCCCGGATTGCGATGAGGTCGATCGCGCGCAGCGCCGTCTGCTCGGTGTAGCACACGCCCGAGAGCGGGCCGCCGATACGGCCGCCCGGATAGACCCGGCCCGGCCATTCGCAGGCCTGCGTGCGGAACTGCAACCAGGTTTGCTGGACGCCCTTGAGCTAGGCCCTCCCCCCCTCGTCGAAGGCAGCATTAGCCGCCCTGTAGGCGCTGTCGTTCGGCTGCCGGCCTCTAAAATCCGAGCATCGCCCGCACCTCACCGGCCGTGGCGCCCCGGGCGCGCAGGTCGGCCAAAGCTTCCGACCCTTTCGACTTGGCGAGCTTCTCGCCGCTCTCCGTCCGGATCAGGGCGTGATGGTGATAGGCCGGGGCGGGCAGATCCAGGAGGCTCTGGAGCAGGGCGTGGAGATCGGTCGCCGCCTCCAGATCCTGCCCGCGTACCACGTGGGTGATCCCCTGAACGGCGTCGTCCCAGACCACCGAGAGATGGTAGCTCGCCGGTACGTCGCGCCGGGCGATCACCGCATCGCCCCAGCGGGCGGGATCGGCCGCGACCGTCTCCTGCGCCCCGTCATCGGGTGAGAAGCGGCGGATGACGGGAGGATCGGTCCGCGTTCGGAGCGCGGCCTCCATGTCGAGGCGCCAGGTATGCGGCTCGCCCCGCGCGATGCGGGCGCGCCGCTCCTCCGGGGACAGGCCGCGGCAGGTGCCCGGATAGAGGGGCGCCCCGTCGGGATCGCGCGCCCTCCCCTCCCCTCGCGCCTCGCGGGCGGCGATGTCGGCCCCGATCTGCCCCCGCGAGCAGAAGCAAGGGTAGGTCAGGCCGTCCGCCGCCAGCCGGTCGCGGGCTGCGGCATAGTCCGAAAGATGCTCGGATTGACGGCGGACGGATGCCTCGAAGGTGAGGCCCAGCCAGTCGAGATCCGCGAGGATGCCGTCCACGAATTCGGGCCGGCAACGGCCGGGATCGATGTCCTCGATGCGCAGGAGCAGGCGCCCGCCCAAGCGCCCGGCGATGCGCGCGTTCAGGAGGGCGGAATAGGCGTGGCCGAGATGCAGGCGACCATTCGGGCTCGGCGCGAAGCGGAACGTCGGCCGGCTCACGGTTCTCCCGCGGCGCGCAGGCAGGCCATGGCGCCCGGCGTGCAGGCGATGCCCGGCAGCGAGCAGGCCGCCCCGTCCTCGGTGCGGCGGCAGACCTTGCAGCCGTCGCCCCACTCGGCGCAGGCCGGATCCTGGGCCGGGGCCAGCGCGGCGTGGCGGGGCGCGCCGGGCACGAGGGCGCCGACCAGCACGGTCGCGGCCACGAGGGCGATCACGCTCCATGTCACCCGCCGGTCGAGGCGGGCGGTCTGGGGATCGGTGAGGGGGTCGGCGGCCATGGCTCGGTGTTCGCGCGGATGCGGCGAGGCTGTCAACGCCGCCGAGTCGGGCGCGAGGGCCGACGGAGATCACGATGCGGCCGGCTCGCAACACGTCTTGCCGGCCAGCAACCGCTGCAGGCGGTGCGGGAACTTCCGGCACGCTCGTTGCGATGCCTCTGGCGGTCAGAACAAGAAGCGGCCCGGGAGGAGAGACCCACGCCAGCACGGAGCCCCGGCGCATGCTCTACGGCCTCTACTTCCTGACCTGCATGGTCAACAATCCCACGCATTGCGTGATGCGCGTCCACCGCTTCAACGAGGACGTCGTCACGCCTCAGCAATGCCTGTCGGTGGCTCAACCGCAGATGGCGGCGTGGCAGAACGCGCATGGTGACCGCTGGCGGGTCGCCCGCTTCCGCTGCGGCGCGCCGCCCCGGGATGACGGGACGCGGATCTGAGCCCGCATCCCGCCCCCGGGCGGGCGGGACCTCAGGCGACCGTGCCGGCCAGGGCCGCCGCGACGGCGCGGGCGAAGGCCACCGGATCGCGGGGCGTGTCGCCGTCCTGAACCCGGGCGAGATCGAGCAAAGTGCCCGCCTGATCCTTGAGATCCTCACCGGCCTCGGCCCGCTCGTTGAGCGCGCGGATCAGGGCGTGGCGCGGATTGATTTCCAGGATCGGCGCGCCCCCGCCGAAGCCGCGGCCGGCCCGGCGCAGCAGGCGCTGCATCTGCAGGTCCGGCCCCGTGCCGGAGGCGGCGAGCACCACCGCGCTGTCGACGAGGCGGTCGGTCGTGCGGACGTCGGCGACGTCGGGCTCCAACGCGAGCTTGAGCGCGGCCACAAGCTTGTCGACCGGGGGGGCCTCCGCCTCCTCGCCCTCGGTTTTGAACTTGGCGAGGTCGGCCGAGCCCTGCGTGACCGAGCGCAGGGGCTTGTCCTCGAACTTGCCCAGCTGCTCCGGCCAGAAGGCGTCGACGTGGTCGGAGAGCAGCAGCACCTCGACGTCGCGGGCACGGAAACCTTCGAGCTGAGCGGAGTTCTTGAGGGCCTCCACGTCGTCGGCGACGAGGTAGTAGATCGCCTCCTGCTCGGGCTTCATCCGCGCCACGTAATCGGGCAGCGAGGTCCAGCCCTCCTGCGTGGAGGAGCGGAAGCGCAGGAGCGGCGCGATCTCGGCGCGGCGCTCAAAATCCTCGTAGATGCCTTCCTTGAGCACCGGCCCGAAATTCTCGAAGAACTTCTGGTATTCCTCGGCCTTCTCGGCGTTCTTGGAGCGGCTCGACAGCTCGTTGATCACGCGGGTGGTCACGGCGCGGCGGATCTTGGCGAGCGCCGGCGTCGATTGCAGCATCTCGCGGGAGACGTTGAGCGGCAGATCGTCCGTATCGACCACGCCGTGGACGAAGCGCAGCCAGTTCGGCAACAGATCGGCCTCGTCGGTGATGAACATGCGGCGCACGTGCAGGCGCACCTTGGAGCGGCGCTCGTCCTCCACCGCCAGGAACGGCTTCATGCTCGGCACGAACAGGAGGCCGGTGAATTCGAGGGCGCCCTCCGCCCGCCAGTGCAGGGTCGCCCAAGGCTCGTCGAAGCCGTGGCTGACGGTGCGGTAGAACTCCTTGTACTGCTCTTCCGTGATTTCGGATTTCGGCTTGCGCCAGAGGGCGGTGCCGCGGTTGGCCGCCTCCTCCTTGCCCTCCGCGTCGCGGATCGCGATCGGCACGGCGATGTTGTCGGCCCATTTGCGCACGACGTGATCGAGCCGGTAGCTCTCCAGATACTCGTCGGCATCCTCCTTGAGGTGCAGCACGATGTCGGTGCCGGCTCCCTCGCGGGTGGCCGGCTCCAGGGTGTAGCTGCCCTTGCCGTCCGAGGCCCAGGCCCAGGCCTCCTCGCTGCCCGCGCGCCGCGACGTGACGGTGACGCGGTCGGCCACCATGAAGGCGGAATAGAAGCCGACGCCGAACTGGCCGATCAGGCTCGGACGCAGGTCCTCGCTGCCCTCACCCGCTTTCGTCTCGCCGAGCGCCTGCGAGAAGGCGCGGGTGCCCGAGCGGGCGATGGTCCCGAGGTTCTGCGCCAGATCCTCCTTGCTCATGCCGATGCCGGAATCGGAGATCGTGAGCGTGCGCGCCGCCTTGTCCGGCGCGATCAGCACCCGGGCGTCGGAGGGAAGCGCCAGGGCCTCGTCGGTCAGCGCCTCGAAACGGCGCCGGTCGGTCGCGTCGGCGGCGTTGGCCACCAGTTCGCGCAGGAAGATCTCGCGGTCGGAATAGAGCGCGTGAACCACGAGGTCCAACAGGCGCCCGACCTCGGCACCGAATTCGTGCCGCTCCACCGTCTCGCTCAAGAGCATCTCTCCCGTTCTAGCGTGCCCCACGATGCTCCGGCCATGGGCCGCCGCCCGATCGAGGCGGCGCGGCAGAGGAGCGGTAAGGGACGCGCGAAAAAAGCGGGGGCGATATGCCTATGGCGAGACGGCAATTCAATCGCTGCGCCGGGGCGCGGATGCGAAAATGCGAGCGATCAGGCCGCGAGCGGTGTGGCCGGGGCCATTTCGATGCGCTGATGCGCGGTGTCGAAGGCGGCGCGAATGGTTCCCACCGCGTCCTCGACGGCGACCAGGGTCGCGAGCTGCACATGTCCCGGCACCTCACCCATGCGCCGCGTCGCGAGGACGATGGAATGCTCGAGCCGCAACAATTCTTCCTCTGCACTTGTGCCGGAAAGCTGGGACAGCCGCTGAAGCGTTGCCTCCAAAGCATGGCGCAAGACAAGTGTCCTCACACGATCCTGAAGGATCGCCCGATCATTTTGCTTCATGTTCTGAAATGCCCGCCGATTCGCGAAGCCGATCATGTCAGCCCGCCCGCGTCGGCGCAGTTCCATTTCTGCAACATTGACTGAAAGGCGGCAGAGTCCCGGGAACCTTCTCGGAACTCACGCGATCGTGCGTCTGGCGCCCAGCGTGTCGGATCTCCGGGAGCGGGCACTGGACCGTGCGCCGGGGCGGTCGAGTGAGCCGTGAATACCGGGGATGCGTCGCAGTGGAGCGTGTTTCGGTTGCCCTCCCGGCGCGCACATGGTCCTGATCCTGCCTCCCGGTCCATCCCGATCTCAGGTTTCATCAGAACGCGATCATGCCCGACACACCCGTCTTCGCCCACGCGGCCGTCGCCGCCCCCCACAGCCTCGCGGCCGCGGCCGGGCAGAGCGTGCTGGCGCAGGGCGGCAACGCCATCGAGGCGATGCTCGCCATGGCCGCCGCCATCGCGGTGGTCTACCCGCACATGAACGGCATCGGCGGCGACGGCTTCTGGCTGATCCGCGAGCGGAACGGCCGCGTTCGGGGCATCGAGGCCTGCGGCCCGGCGGGCGCACTCGCCACCCGCGCCCGCTACCGCGAGAAGGCGTACGAGGCGATCCCCTCCCGCGGTCCCGACGCGGCGGTGACGGTCGCCGGCACGGTCGGCGGCTGGCGCCTCGCGCTCGACATGGCCCGCGCCTTCGGCGGCCGGCTCCCCCTCGACGCGATCCTCGCCGACGCCATCCGCCACGCCCGCGAGGGCTGCGCGGTCTCGGCCTCGGAGGCGCGCTACGTGCCGAAGGAACTCGACACGCTCCACGACGCGCCGAATTTCGCGAAAACCTATCTCGACGACGGCAAGCCTTATGCGGCCGGCGCGATCCGGGCCCAGCCCAAGCTCGCAGACACCCTGACCCAGCTCGCCCATGCCGGGTTGGACGATTTCTACCGGGGCGATATCGGCCGCGAGATCGCCGCCGACCTGGAACGCCTCGGCGCGCCGGTCACCCGCGACGACCTCAAGGCCTACGTGGCCAAGGAGCGGGCGCCGCTGACCCTGCGGCGGCGCGATGCCACGCTCTACAACTTCCCGCCGCCGACCCAGGGCCTCGCGGCGCTGATCATCCTGGGGATCTTCGACCGGCTGAACGTCCGCGAGCCGGAAACGACGGCGCATTATCACGGGCTGATCGAGGCGACGAAGCGCGCCTTCGCCATCCGCGACGGCTTCGTCACCGACTTCGACCGCCTGAAGGGCGATCCGTCCGCCTTCCTCGATGCCCGCCGCCTCGACCGCGAGGCCGCGCTGATCGACAGGGCGCGCGCCGCCAGCATCCCCGTCCGCTCGGGCGAGGGCGACACGGTCTGGATGGGCGCCATCGACAACGACGGCATGGCCGTCTCCTTCATCCAGTCGGTCTACTGGGAATACGGCTCCGGCACGGTGCTGCCCGCCACCGGCATCTGCTGGCAGAACCGGGGCATGTCCTTCTCGCTCGACGCGAACGCCGTGAATCCGCTGGAGCCGGGCCGGCGCCCGTTCCACACCCTGATCCCGGCACTGGCCGCCTTCGACGACGGGCGGGTGATGTCCTACGGCTCCATGGGCGGCGACGGGCAGCCGCAATTCCAGGCGCAGATCTTCACCCGCTACGCCGATTACGGGATGTCGGTGGCCGAGGCCGTCGACGCGCCGCGCCTGCTCTACGGACGCACCTGGGGCGCCGAGTCGCTCAGCGTGAAGGTCGAGGACCGCTTCGATCCGGCCTGCATCGCCGCGTTGCGGCGCATGGGCCACGACATCGAGGAACTGGGCGGCGCCTATATCGACTCGCTTGGACATGCCGGCATGCTGGTGCGGCACCCGCGGAACGGGCGCATCGAGGCGACGCACGATCCGCGCTCCGACGGCGGCGCGGCCGGGCTCTGACGCGCGCTGTAGGCCGGGGTTTGTAGCGCACCCGGCCCGCCTTACCCTTGCCGGGACAGCCTGCCTCACAAGCCGGCGTGCCGGGAGGAACCGCCCATGGCCCATTTCATCGACGAGCGCGCCAGCCTCGTGAACGACGCGGTCGAAGGGCTCGTCGCGGGCAGCGGCGGGGCGCTGGCGCGTCTCGACGGCGATCCCGAGATCCGCGTCGTGCTGCGCGCCGAGCCCGATCCGGGCAAGGTCGCCGTCGTCTCCGGGGGCGGCTCGGGGCACGAGCCGGCCCATGCGGGCTTCGTCGGGCCGGGCCTGCTCTCGGCGGCGGTCTGCGGCGACGTCTTCGCTTCACCCTCCGCCGATGCCGTACTCGCCGGCATCCTCGCGGTCACGGGCGAGGCGGGCTGCCTGCTCGTGGTGAAGAACTATGCCGGCGACCGGCTGAATTTCGGGCTGGCCGCCGAGCGCGCCCGCGCCGCCGGCCTCAGGGTCGAGACCGTGCTGGTGGCCGACGACATCGCCCTGCCCGACGCCAAGCAGCCGCGAGGCCTCGCCGGCACCCTCTTCGTCCACAAGGTGGCAGGCCACGCCGCCGCCTCCGGCGCCTCGCTGGAGGCCGTGGCGGCGCTCGCGCGCCGGACGGCGGCCGCGGCCCGCACGCTCGGCATCGCCGTTTCCACCGCCACCATGCCCGGCGCGACGCCGGAGCCGCGCCTTGCCGAGGGACAGGCGGAACTGGGGCTCGGCATCCACGGCGAGCCCGGCATCGAACGCATCGCGCTGCCGCCCGCGAGCGCGCTTGCCGAACTGATGACCGCTCGCTTCCCTGCTCCCATCGCCGGGGCCGGACGCCTCGCGCTGCTCGTCAACGATCTCGGCTCCACCACGGCCCTGGAGATGGAGGTGCTGACGAAGGCGGTGCTGGCGACCGATCTCGGGCGGCGCGTGCGCCTCCTGCTCGGCCCCACGCGCGCCATGACGGCGCTCGACATGCACGGCGCCTCCCTTTCCTTCCTGGCCCTGGACGCGGAGATCGAGGCGGCCCTCCTGGCGCAGACGCCGGTCGCGGCTTGGCCCCGCGCGCGGACCTTGCGCGAACCGCTCGTCCGGCCCCTGCCGGAGGGGCTGGGCGGCGGCCTGCCGCCGACGCCCTCGCAGGATGCCGTGGTGGCCGCGCGGATCGAGGCGGTCTGCCGGGCACTGATCGCGGCGGAGGCGCCGCTCAACGCCCTCGACGCCCGGGTCGGCGACGGCGATGCTGGCTCGACCTTCGCCTCCGAGGCCCGCGCCGTGCTGAGCGAGATCGACCGTCTGCCTCTGGCCGAGCCCGCTCCGCTCTGCCGGGCGCTCGGCGAGCGCCTGGGCCGGGCTGCGGGCGGCACGAGCGGCGTGCTGCTCTCCATCTTCTTCTCCGCGCTCGGATCGGCGCTGGGGGACGGCGCGGATTGGGCGAAGGCCTGCGCCGTCGGCGTTCAGCGGCTGCGCGATGCCGGCGGTGCGGGCCCCGGCGACCGCACGCTCCTCGACGCGCTGATTCCGGCGGTCGACGCCCTCGCCGCCTCCGGCCTGCCGGAGGCCGCGCGGGCGGCCCGCGCCGGAGCGGAGGCGACCGCGGGCCTTTCGCGGGCCGGCACCGGCCGTTCGAGCTATCTTGCCAGCGCTGACCTTGAGGGGCATCCCGATCCGGGCGCGGTGGCGGTGGCGATGGCCTTCGAGGCGCTGGCCGCGTCGGGACAGCGAACGGAGACGGCATGAGCGCGGTCAACCAGGACCAGAGCGATTACTGGAACGGCGAGGTCGGCCAGCGCTGGGCCGCCCACCATCATGCGCTGGATCGCGCCTTCGCGCCCTTTACCGAGGCCCTGTTCGCCCGCGCCGCCCTGAAGCCGGGCCAGCGCGTGCTCGATATCGGCTGTGGGGCCGGCGAGACGGCCCTGATCGCGGCCCGGACGCTCGGGAGCAGCGGCCACGTTACCGCCGCCGACCTCTCGCAGCCGCTTCTGGACACCGCTCGCGCACGGGCGGCGCAGGACTTGCCGGGCGCCGCCCCGGTGGAGTGGCTCAGGGCCGATGCGCAGGAGCACGATTTCGGGGCAGCCTTCGATCACGCCCTCTCGCGCTTCGGCGTGATGTTCTTCGACGATTCCATCGCCGCCTTCCGCAACATCCGCCGGGCGCTCGTGACGGGCGGGCGCCTGACTTTCCTCTGCTGGCGCCCGATGGACGAGAACGATTGGGTGACGGTCCCGCGGGCGGCGGTTCTGCCGCTGCTGCCCCCGGTCGAGCCGGCGGCCCCCGATGGGCCGGGGCCCTTCCGCTTCGCCGCGCGCGAGGCGCTTCTGCCTATTCTTGAGGCAGCCGGCTTCCGCGCCGTCGAGCACGAGCCGCTCGATCGGACCATGCTGCTCGGCGATACCCCGGAGGCCGCGGCGGAGTTCGCCGCGACCCGCGGCCCGATCGCGCGGCTGCTGCGCGAGAGCGAGCCGGCCGTGCGGCAGGCTGCCCTCGAAATCATCACCGCGCTCTTCGCCGAGCGGTTCGGCTCCGGCCCTGTCAGGCTCGGCGGCGCCTGCTGGCTCGTCTCTGCCGGAACCTGAGGTTCTTTTCTGGCACGCTCCTTGCGGCGTCGCGATGCCGTCGAGGAGTGAATGATGGATACAATCTCGAACCGCACGCGGTGGATCCAGCTGGGCCTGGGTCTCCTCGTGATGATGACGATCTCGAGCCCGCAATACGTCTGGACGCTGTTCGTGAAGCCGTTCCAGGTGACGACGGGAGCGAGCTTGGCGGCCGTGCAGGTCGCCTTCACGCTGCTGATCGTGCTCCAGACCTTCTTCTCGCCGGTGCAGGGCTGGCTGATCGAGCGCTTCAGCGCCAAGGCGATGATCGCGCTCGGCGCCGGCCTCTCGGGGATCGGCTGGGTCGCGGCCTCCTACACCGACACGCTCTGGGGCCTCTACGCAACCTACGGTCTGCTCTGCGGGCTCGGCACCGGCATCGTTTATGTCGGCGTGGTCGGGCTGATGGTGCGCTGGTTCCCCGAGCGGCGCGGCTTCGCCGTCGGCGTCGTGGCAGCGGGCTACGGCATGGGCGCCATCGCCACCACCTTCCCCATCACCGACATGATCGCCGCCTCGGGCTACCGCCACACGCTGCTGGTGTTCGGCGCGATCATGGCGGCGATCGGCGTCGTCGCGGCGCTCGGCCTGCGCACGCCGAAAGCCGGCGAGACCCCCGCCATCCCCACCGACAAGGTCGCGAGCGCCGCCCGCGACGTGGCCCCGGCCCAGATGCTGCGGACCCCGCTGTTCTGGCTGATGTTCGCCATGATGGCGATGATGTCGACCGGCGGCCTGATGGTGGTCGCGCAGTTCGCCGCCTTCGCGAAGGAATTCGGCGTCGCGGACGCGATGGTGTTCGGCTTTGCCGCGCTTCCCTTCGCGCTCACCTTCGACCGGATCACCAACGGCCTGACGCGGCCCTTCTTCGGCTGGGTCTCGGACCATGTCGGCCGCGAGAACACCATGGCGGTGGCCTTCGCCCTCGAAGCGGTGGCGATCGGCCTGCTGCTGGTGTTCCGCGAGAACGCCTACGCCTTCGCGCTGCTCTCGGGGGTCGTGTTCTTCGCCTGGGGCGAGATCTTCTCGCTCTTCCCCTCGACGCTGACCGACACCTTCGGCACGAAGCACGCGACCACGAATTACGGCTTCCTCTACATGGCGCAGGGCGTGGGCTCGCTGCTCGGCGGCCCCGTGGCGGCCCTGATCCACGACGCGGTAGGAAGCTGGGTGCCGGTCTTCGGCATCGCCATCGTCCTCGACCTCATCGTGGCGGCCCTCGCTTGGTACGTGCTCAAGCCCGCCCGCCGCGCCTATCTCGGCGTGCCCGGACCGGCCGTGCCGGACGCCGCCCTGCCGCTGGCCGCCCGTCCGGCGGCCGGCTGAAGGTCCGCAGGCGCGCAACCGCCCCTGGCCGTCGGGGCCGGGGGCGCGTAACGGAGGGCCTTGCGAGACCATCAGCCTCACCCGAGCCGGCCCTCATGCACATCGAAGACCGGCGGCGCGGACCATGACCGCGCCGCTTCTCCCCGAGCCCGGCTCCGCCCCCTGGCTCAGCATCGTCGGCATCGGCGAGGACGGGCGGGCCGGCCTCTCGCCCGCCGCCGCCGCAGCCCTCGACGGCGCAGCGGTGATCTACGGCGGCCGCCGCCACCTCGCCCTGGCCGCGCCCCTCACCGGCGAGGGCCGGCCCTGGCCGAGCCCGATCACGGATGCCTATCCCGGAATCCTGGCCCGGCGCGGGCAACCCACCTGCCTCCTCGCCACCGGAGATCCCTTCCACTTCGGCATCGGCGCCGAGATCGCCCGGCTGGTGCCGGCCTCCGAGATCCGCGCCTTTCCGCAGCCCTCCGCCTTCAGCCTCGCCGCCGCCCGGCTCGGCTGGTCGCTGCCCGAGACCGCCTGCCTGACCCTGCACGGGCGCGACCTTCTCGGCATCGTGCCCCATCTCCAGCCCGGCGCCCGCCTCCTCGCCCTGTCCTGGGACGACACGACGCCCGGCGCCGTGGCGTCCCTGCTCGCCGAACGCGGCCTCGGCCGCTCGCGCTTGATCGTGCTGGAGGCCATGGGCGGTCCGCGCGAGCGCGTCCGGGACGGGACGGCCGATGGCTTCTATCTCACGGGCATCGCCGCCCTCAACACGCTGGCGGTCGAGGTCCTCGCCGAGCCCGGCGCCCGGATCCTCTCTCTCAGCCCGGGCCTCGACGACGCGTGGTTCGAGAATGACGGCCAGCTCACCAAGGCCGAGATCCGTGCCGTGACGCTGGCGGCGCTTCGCCCCCGCGCGGGCGAAATGTTGTGGGATCTCGGCGCCGGCTCGGGTTCGATCTCCATCGAGTGGTGCCTGCGCCATCCCGCCAACCGCGCCGTAGCGGTCGAGCGCCGTCCGGACCGGGCCGAGCGGATCGCCCGCAATGCGAAGGCGCTCGGCGTCGGCGCCCGGGTGCGGATCGTCGGCGGCGCTTCGCTGGAGGCGCTGCCGGCCCTCCCCCCGGCGCAGGCGATTTTCGTCGGCGGCGGCGTAGCGGAGCCCGGCCTGCTCGCCGCCTGCCGCGCCGCGCTTGCCCCGGACGGACGCTGCGTCGCCAACGCCGTGACCCTGGAGGGCGAAGCGGCCCTGCTCGCCGCCCTCACCGAGAGCGGAGGGGCGCTGCGCCGTCTCTCGGTCGCCCACGCGGTGCCGGTCGGCGGTCTCACCGGCTGGCGTCCGGCCATGCCGATCACGCAATGGGTCTGGACGCGCTCGTGAGCGCCCGCCCCGCCTCCGTGGTCGCCGGCATCGGCTTCCGCAGGGCGGCAGCGACGGCGGAGATCATCGCCTTGGTGCACCGCGCCTTGCGTGAGGCGGGCCTCGCGCCGGACGCTCTTGCCGCCATCGCCACTGCGGCGGACCGGGCCGGCGAGCCGGCGATCCGCGAGGCCGCCGCCGCCTTCGGCCTGACACCGAGCGCCCTCGATCCGGCAGCGCTGGCGCAGGCCGACGGGCGGATCGTCACGCGTTCCGTTCGGATCGAGGCGCTGCGCGGCGTCGGCTCCCTGGCGGAGGCCGCAGCGCTCGCCTGCGCCGGCCCGCAGGCGCGTCTCGTCCTGCCGCGGATCGCCAGCGCCGGGGCGACCTGCGCGCTCGCGGGATGAGCGCGTCCGGCCCCGCCGGTCATCTGCGTGCCGGAGCCCTCTCGACACAATCCATTAACCCGGAACCGCCCCGCCCGGACCGCCGAAGGGAACCTTTCACGCTCGGGGGGTAGAGCAGGCGCACGGGAGGGTCTGGTCGGCGATGGGATTATCGGTCCCCACACTTCAATTCTCGGACTTCCTGGTGTTCGGCTCCTGCGGAGCGATCTTCCTCTGCACCTGGCTCCTGCACCGGCAGAAGACCTATCTCCTCCTGTTCGCGGCGAGCTACGCGGTCTGCGCGGGCATGGCCGTCTGGTTCGTCGATTTCGGCTCCTACGGCAGCGTCTGGTCGCCGCTCGGCTGGTCGATGGCCGGCTCGACCTTCTGGATGGGGCTGCGCCTGTTCGACGGGCGACCGCCGGTCACGCGGCCGATGCTCGCCCTCTTCGCGCTTCCCACCCTCACGCACATCCTCATGACGCTGGCGGGCTTCGACGCCGTCGCGGTCAATGCCGGCAGCACGGTCGCCTACGCGCTCCACGAATCGGGCAACGCGTTCTACGTCTTCCGCAACTCCCCGCCGCGCTCGCCGCTGCGCCAGCTGATCGCCTGGGCCCTGCTCGCCATCGCCCTGGCGATCTGCCTGCCCCTCTTGCCGCTCGGCGAAACCGTCGCCCGCCTGTCGATCGTCGGCATCTTCATCGTCGATCAGGTCAGCTCGATCGTGCTGACGACCGCGATCCTCGCGCTGGAGGCCGAGAAGGCGCATGCCGTCGTGGCGCGAATGGCCCGGACCGACCCGCTGACCGGCGCGCTGAACCGCCAGGGCCTCGCGGCCGAGATCGGCGACGATCCGGGCGAGGCCGGCATCATCGTGGCCGATCTCGATCACTTCAAATCGGTCAACGACCGCTTCGGCCATGCCGGCGGCGACGCGGTGCTGCGGGAATTCACCCGGCGGGCCGGGACGCTCCTGCCGCAGGGCGGCCACATGGCGCGGCTGGGCGGCGAGGAATTCGGCATCGTGCTGCCCGGCCGCGACCACAACGCGACGGCCTATCTCGCGGAGCGCCTGCGCCGCGCGATCGTCGGCACGCCGATGACCTGGAGGGAGGCGGCGATCCCCGTCACCGTGAGCGTCGGCGTCGCGATGCGTGCGGCAGGCGAGGATCTGCACGACGCCATGGAGCGGGCGGACCGGGCGCTCTACGAGGCGAAGGTCGGCGGCCGGAACCGGGTCCGCGTCGCGTAAAGCCGCGGCACGATCGGCGCCGCTCTCCCCAATCGCCGGTCCGATGCTGTAAGCGGACGCCATGACCGTCCATTTCATCGGCGCCGGCCCCGGTGCCGCCGACCTCATCACCGTGCGCGGGCGCGACCGCATCGCCGCCTGCCCCGTCTGCCTCTATGCGGGCTCGCTGGTGGCGCCCGAGATCCTGTCCTGGTGCCCGGAGGGCGCGCGCATCGTCGACACCGCGCCCCTCGACCTCGACGCGATCATGGCGGAGATCGTGGAGGCGCATGCCGCCGGCCGGGACGTGGCCCGGTTGCATTCGGGCGACCTCTCGATCTGGAGCGCGCTGGCCGAGCAGACCCGCCGGCTCGACGCCCTCGGCATCCCCTACACGGTGACGCCGGGCGTCCCCTCCTTCGCCGCCGCCGCCGCCCTGCTGCGCCGCGAGCTGACCGTGCCGGGCCTGACGCAATCGGTGGTGCTGACCCGGACCTCGGGCCGGGCGAGCCCGATGCCGGAGCGCGAACGGCTCTCCGCCTTCGCGAGCACCGGCGCGACCCTGGCGCTGCACCTCTCGATCCACGTGGTGGAGGAGGCCTGCACCGAGCTCGTGCCCTTCTACGGGGCGGATTGTCCCGCGGCGGTCGTGTTTCGCGCGACCTGGCCGGACGAGCGGGCGCTCGCCGGCACGCTCGCCGACCTTCCGGAGCGCGTGCGGGCGGAACGGATCGAGCGCACGGCGCTGATCCTGGTCGGGCCCGCCCTCGACCCTGCGGATTTCCGCGAGAGCGCCCTCTACGCGCCCGATTACGACCGGCGCTTCCGTCCCCGCGGCGCCGTCGGCGCGGCCGGCGACACGCCGGGCGAGGCTGCGCGGTGACCCCCGCCCCCGGCCTCCTCGTCGCGGCGCCCCGCTCGGGCTCGGGCAAGACCACCGTGACGCTGGCGCTGATGCGGGCGCTGCGCCGCCGGGGCGTGGCCCTGCGCGGCGCCAAATGCGGGCCCGACTACATCGACCCCGCCTTCCACGAGGCGGCAACGGGCGCGCCCAGCCTCAACCTCGACAGCTTCGCCATGTCCGACGCCCTGCTCGACGCCTGCGCCGGCCTCGCTGCGCGGGACGCCGCGCTCGTGGTGGCGGAGGGTTCCATGGGCCTGCATGACGGCATCGTGGCCGGCGAGGGCCGCACGGGGGCCAATGCCGACATCGCCGCGCGCTACGGCTGGCCGGTGCTGCTGGTGCTCGACGTGTCGGGCGCCGCGCAATCGGCCGCCGCCGTGGCGCTGGGCTGCGCCGCCTACGATCCGCGCATCCGCATTGCCGGCGTGATCCTCAACAAGGTCGCGAGCCCGCGCCATCGCCGGCTGGTCGAGGCCGGCCTGTCGCGGGTCGGACTGCCGGTGCTCGGTGCGTTTCCGCGCGAGGCGGGCCTCGTCCTGCCCGAGCGCCATCTCGGTCTCGTCCAGGCAGGCGAGACCGCCGACCTTCATGCCCGGCTCGACCGGCTCGCCGATCTAGCGGAGACGAGCCTCGACCTCGACGCGATCCTCGCCGTCGCCGGCGGGCACTCCTCGACCGCGACGGGCGGCCTGCCGAACCCGCCGGCCCAGCGGATCGCGGTCGCGCGGGATGCGGCTTTCTCGTTCCTCTACCCTCACATGATGGCCGGCTGGCGCGCGGCGGGCGCGGAGATCGTGCCGTTCTCGCCCCTCGCCGACGAGGCGCCGGCCGAGGATTGCGGCGCCTGCTGGCTGCCCGGCGGCTACCCGGAACTCCATGCCGGCACCCTGGCGCAGGCGACCGCCTTCCGCGACGGCCTGCGCCGTTTCGCGGAAGGTCGCCCGGTCCACGGGGAATGCGGGGGCTACATGGTGCTGGGCGAGAGCCTGGAGGATGCGGATGGGGTGACCCACCCGATGCTCGGCCTCCTGCCGGTGGCGACCTCCTACCGGCGGCGCAAGCTCCATCTCGGCTACCGCGTGGCGCGCCTCGTCGCCGACGGGCTGCTCGGCGCCGCCGGCACCCGCCTCGTCGGACACGAGTTCCATTACGCGAGCGAATTGACGCCGGCCCCGGAGGCCGGTCTCGCGCTGGCGCAGGTCACGGATGCCGAGGGCACACCGCTCGGACTCGCGGGCCATCGCCTGGGCCGGGTCACGGGCAGTTTCTTCCACCTGATCGCGGACAGGTCGGCGCCGTGAGTTCGAGAACGCCTCTCCCGACGAAGGCCCGCTTCGCCGTCGCCTGTGAAGGAAGACGGCCGGGAGTCGCGTGAGGCGCGCCCGAGCCGCCGCGCGGCGGCGTCGGCGGTGCGGTCCGAAGGCTTAGGCGTCGAGAGGGACTTCGGCGTCCTTCTTGCGGCCGATGCGGGCCGCGCTGCGGACGAGTGCGAGAACCTCGCGGCGCATTTGGTCGTCCTCGATCGCGGCGAAGGCGCGCAACAGATCGACGGCACCGTGGGCGCGGAGGAAGCCGAACACCTCGGTCTGCTCCTGGGCGGCGGCACCATCGCCTTCCTCGAAGAAGGCGGAGACCGGCACTTCGAGCAGTCGGGCGATCTCGCGCAGGCGACCGGCGCCGACGCGGTTCTGGCCCTTCTCGTACTTCTGGACCTGCTGGAAGGTCACGCCCACCGCGGTCCCGAGTGCGGTTTGGCTCAACCCTCGAGCCTTGCGCAAAGCGGTGATCCGGAGCCCGACGAGGCGGTCGACATCGGTTGTCTGTTTCGGCATCATCTTACGACACGGTCCCTGTTCCATCTCGCAAACCGACACAAGGACCTTAGGTCGGTAGCGCTCGTGTACCAGACAGCAACTTCGGGCGCCCCTAACTGCTTCTATTGCCGGTACAGACCGGACCGAGGCTTCGGGAGGCAACAGTATCGCTGTGGTTTAACCTAGCTGTAGCATCACCATGAAGTGCATGCGAAATGCAAGTGCCTAGGAGTTGTTGGATGGGTGTTTTTTAGTTGCGCAATCGTTTCCGTTCACCGAACGTTCGCGCAGGAAATTTGCCGGCGTAGGCCGGACTTACGCAGGATTTCTCGCGAATTCGCTGAACGCGGCGCTTTACAGCCCTAAGAGTCGACCCAAATCGACTTCAGCTTTAGAGCGAAACTACGTAGAGTTATCATTTGAGGGCCGCCACGGTCGGCATGGCCCGTCAAGGGAGAAGTCCGGAATGTTTATCGCGATGAATCGGTTCAAAGTGGTCAAGGATTCGGCTCACGATTTCGAGAGCGTTTGGCTCGGGCGGGACAGCCACCTCGGCGAGATGGAAGGTTTCGTCGAGTTTCACCTGCTCAAGGGCCCGGAAGCGGAGGATCACATCCTTTACGCCTCGCACACGGTCTGGCGCTCGCGGGCCGATTTCGAGGCCTGGACCCGCTCCGAACAGTTCCGCAAGGCCCACGGCCGGGTGCCGGGCACCAAACCGCTCTACCTCGGCCATCCTCAGTTCGAAGGTTTTGAATCCATTCAGACCGTCGCGCGCCCCGAATCCGAACAGGCGGCCTGAGACCGCCTTACGTTCGCGCCGGCCGAGGGCGTTCCCGGCAGCCCGGCGAGCCTTGCGCGAATGGGTCGGTGGAGCGTCCGGCCACATCGTCCCGCCTAGAGGTGGGACGATGCAATTGTCCTCACCGCGACCGAGCCAGGACGCCGGTCATGAGTTTCAGGGCCGGAGGGAAGGCGTACGACTCGCTCCATGCCGCCAGGCCGAGCAAGAAGGCGCCAAGCCCATCAGGGCGCCTGCGACACCGATCCTGGACGCGATCCAGCGCCGGGCGGTCGCGTCCCCTCTCCGAGCCCCGACTGTCGCGCCTTCTGCTCCCGTCTCGCGCTCCGACGATAGGGCAAGGGCGGAACGACAGGTCTCTCGCGACCTTTCCAAAATTCGCCGACGGCTTCCCGGCCGGATCACGCAGAATCGATTTGATTCCTTCGAGAATCCGGGTTCCGGCCTCGTGCCGTCGCGGTGGCGGAGCCGACCCTGCGAGGGGACCGGCGCGCCTTCCCTTTGACTCCCCCGGACGCGTCGGATCGCTGCCAAGCGCGGCCGGTGCGGTGTTTGCGCAGGAACAGGCAAAACCGGAAACAGGGACCGAAAATGTCCCATTCCGGGACGGACACCGCCCCAGGGCAGCACAGCGCGGGACACATGTTTCACGAGCGCCCCCCTCAGAAGTACCAGCAGTTGTCCTCCGACCGGGCCCGTCGGGCGGTCTGGGCTTCGCTTCTGCCGCGACGGCGGCGCATGGCGCTCCGCATCGGGATCTCGACCGCGCTGCTTCTGGCCGACCTCGTGACGATCCTCGCGGTCGGCTTCGCGGTCGAGGCTGCCTACTACGCCTACAGCACGGATGGCGGGCTCCTGCCGCCGTCGCAGAGCATGAACCTGCAGACCGCCGGGCTCCTGGCGCTGATCGTCGTCCTGACCAATCTGGCGCGAGGCGAGTACAGCATCGAGACCTGCCTCTCGGCCACCCCCCACCTGCGGCGCCGGGCGACCCTCTGGCTGATGGCCTGGACGATCGCCCTGCTGGTCGGCTTCGCGACCAAGACCACCCAGGATGCCTCCCGCGTGGCCACGGTCGCCTTCTTCTTCGCGGGCCTGCCCATCACGATCCTCGGCCGGGCGCTGATGCTGGCGCTCGTGCGCCGCGGCTCCACCTCCGCCTCGGCCTCGGTGAGCCGGGTCCATCTCGTCGGCTACGAGGAGGACGTCGCCAATTTCTACGCCAACAACGACGTCGAGGCCCTCGGACTTCGGATCGTCGGCACGAGCTACCTGCGCCGCTTCGACGCCGAGGCCGGCGCCCCGAGCGCGGAGGCCCTTTTGGCGGAAGATCTCGATCTCGCCGTCTCGGTGGTGCGCTTCCTGCGCCCCGACGACGTGTTCGTGCTGGTGCCGTGGACGGAGACCGCCGACATCGAGCGCTGCATCGATGCCTTCCTGCGGGTGCCGGCCGCCCTGCACCTGCGTCCCGGCACGATGATGGACCGCTTCCCCGACCTTCAGGTTGCCCGGGTCGGGCGGCTGTCGGGCATCAATATCGGCCGCCGGCCGCTCTCCATGGGCGAGATCCTGCTCAAGCGCACCTTCGACGTGACCCTGGCCGGGATCGGTCTCCTGCTGCTGGCGCCGCTCTTCATCGCTCTCGCCGTGCTGATCAAGCTCGACAGCCCCGGACCGGTCTTCTTCCGGCAGCGGCGCTACGGATTCAACCAGGAAGCCTTCGGCGTCTTCAAGTTCCGCAGCATGCGGGTCACGCCCGACGCGCCCTTCCGGCAGGCCTCGCGCAACGACGATCGTATTACTCGGGTCGGCGCGCTGCTGCGCCGGACCAACCTCGACGAACTGCCCCAGCTTCTCAACGTGATCCGAGGCGACATGTCCCTGGTTGGGCCGCGCCCGCACGCGCTCGCCCACGACCGCAGCTTCGAGCGGCGCATCGCCCTCTACGCGCGCCGCCACAACGTGAAGCCCGGCATCACCGGCTGGGCGCAGGTCAACGGCTTCCGCGGCGAAACGCTGACGGACGCGGCGATGGAGGCCCGCGTCCAGGCCGACCTGCACTACATCGACAACTGGTCGCTCTGGCTCGACATGACGATCATCTTCCGAACCGTCGTCTCGCCGAAGGCCTACCGCAACGCGTTCTGACGACGCGCCGGGCTCACCCCTCGGGTGCGTCCCCGCGCCCACGGCAGGTCCCGCACTCCCCCTCCACCTCGAGGATGCGGCTCGTCGGCGTGAACCCCGCCCCCGCCAAGGTCTGGTCGAGGGCGCTCTCCACGGCCGGGGCGGTCATCTCGTCGATGCCGCCGCAGGTGCGGCAGATCAGGAAGACGAGGCCCGCCCCCTCGCCGTGCTCGTGCCCGCAGGAGACGAAGGCGTTGCGGCTGGAGATGCGGTGGACGAGCCCCTGCTCGGTCAGGAAGTCGAGCGCCCGGTAGACCGAGACCGCCGCGACCCGGCGGCCGGGCGCACTCATCCGCTCGGCGATGTCGTAGGCGCCCAGCGGACGGCTCTCCGCCGCCACGGCCGCGAGCACGTCGCGGCGCAGCCGCGTGAATTGCAGGCCCCGGTCCTGGCACAGGCGCTCCGCCCGGTCCGTCACGCTTTCGGCGGACGGCGCGTGCCCGCAGGCCCCATGACCATGAGGGTCAGCGTGCCCACGAGCGTGCTCGGCCCCCTCGCCATGCTCCTGCTGCGCGTCACCGCGCATCCCGACCTCCCCGGTAACGGCCGCCTGAACGGGCCGATTGAACTCGGTCCGTGTTACAGTGTATCAGCCCCACCAAGATAGGCGTCCGGCCGCGATCGGGCAACGATGTCCAGCGTCCCGCGACAGCGACAGCGCCGGTTCATCCTCGGCGGTCCCAGGAGATCCCATGACCCGTGCCGGCGGGACCGTCCGCCTCCCGCGCCGCTCCCTGTTCCGCAGCGGGGCCGGCCCGCGCCTCGCGGCCGCCCTCCTTCTGTCGGCCCTGCTCTGGGCGGTGATCCTGTGGGCGCGCGCGTGAGCGGCATCCGGTTCCGAGGCCTGACGCTCGGCTACGACCGGCATCCTGCGGTCCACCATCTCGACGGCACCATCGCGCCCGGCGACCTGCTCGCCGTGGTGGGACCGAACGGGGCCGGCAAGTCCACGCTGCTGAAGGGCATCGTCGGCGAGATCCGGGCGCTCGACGGGACGATCGAGGCGGGCCCGCGGACGGGCGCCATCGCCTACCTCCCGCAGGCGGCCGAGATCGATCGCAGCTTTCCCCTGAGCGTCCTCGACCTCGTGTCGATGGGATTGTGGCGCCCCCTCGGCGCGTGGCGCAGCCTCGCCCGCCAGCGCGGACGCCTGCTCGATGCGCTCGCGGCGGTCGGGCTCACCGGTTTCGAGGACAGGCCGATCGGCACCCTCTCCGGAGGCCAGTTCCAGCGGGCCCTGTTCGCCCGGTTGATCCTACAGGATTCGGCCGTGATCCTGCTCGACGAGCCCTTCACCGGCATCGACGAGCGCACCACCGCCGACCTCATCGCCCTGATCCGCGGCTGGCACGGCGAGGGCCGCAGCGTCGTGGCAGCGCTCCACGATCTCGGGCAAGTGCGCGCGCATTTCCCGCTCACCCTGGTGCTGGCCCGCCGCCCCATCGCCTGGGGGCCGACCGCCGAGGTGCTGACGCCGCCGGTTCTGGCGCAGGCGCTGCGCCTGTCCGAAGCCTGGGACGAGGCCGCCGCGATCTG
This sequence comes from Methylobacterium sp. B4, assembly GCF_003201865.1. Classification (GTDB taxonomy): domain Bacteria; phylum Pseudomonadota; class Alphaproteobacteria; order Rhizobiales; family Beijerinckiaceae; genus Methylobacterium. The sequence goes on from NZ_QJJJ01000007.1 coordinate 23,074, forward strand.
CCGCCACGCGACACCGCACGGGACGCAGTCCGCCGACGAAGGCGGGCACGATCATGGCCACGGGCACGGGCACGGGCACGAGCACGCGCACGGGCACGCGTCCCATGATCATCACGGGCACGACCACGGTCCGGCCCCTCTGCCGCGGAGGGCGGCCTCGTGACGCTCGCCGACCTGACCGATTTCCTGATCGGCCCCTTCGTCGAGTTCGGCTTCATGCGCCGGGCGCTCGCCGGCTGCCTCGCCCTGTCGCTGTCGGCCCCGCCGCTCGGGGTCTTCCTGATGCTGCGCCGGATGAGCCTGATGAGCGAGGCGATGAGCCACGCCATCCTGCCCGGCGCCGCCGCGGGCTTCCTCGTCGCCGGCCTGTCCCTGCCGGCGATGACGCTGGGCGGGCTCGTGGCCGGGCTCGCGGTGGCGCTCGCCGCCGGACTCGTCACCCGCTCCACCGTCCTGAAGGAGGATGCGAGTCTGGCCGCCTTCTACCTGATCTCGCTGGCCGGCGGCGTCTTCCTCGTGTCGCTGCGGGGCTCGCAGGTCGATCTCCTGCACATCCTGTTCGGCACCGTTCTGGCGCTCGACGACGACGCGCTGACCCTGCTCGGCGGCATCGCGAGCCTCACCCTGGTCGCCCTCGCCCTGCTCTACCGGCCGCTGGTGATCGAGTGCGTCGATCCGCTTTTCCTGCGCACGGTGAGCCGTGCGGGCGGCCCCGTGCACTCGGCCTTCCTGGCGCTGGTGGTGGTCAACCTCGTGGGCGGCTTCCAGGCGCTGGGCACGCTGCTGGCGGTCGGCCTCATGCTGCTTCCGGCAATCACGGCCCGGTTCTGGGCGGAGGATCTGTCGGGGCTGATCCCGGTGTCGATGCTCGTCTCGATCATCGCCAGCGTGACGGGGCTGCTCGTCTCCTACCACGCCGGCATCCGGCTCCCGACGGGGCCGGCGATCGTGCTGTCGGCGGGCGCGCTCTACCTCGTCTCGATGCTGCTCGGCCCCCGCGGCGGCCTGATCCACCGCCTCGTCCGCCGCCGCCATCTGGAAGCCTAGGCCGGCTCCTCGGCGCGGACGGTCCTTATACTCCCGCGCGCGTGATACCTCCCCTGGTGGAAGGCGTCATCGCGAGGCGAGGCCGAAGCGATCCGGAAGCGCGACCTTTTCAAAAGGACCGAGCACTGGATGGCTTGCCTCCCGCCGTGCCATGACGGGAGGAGCATGAAGAAATCGAATGGAACGCGTATGCAGGCAGCGGACGTCGACCGCCCGTGCGGGCGCTACAGCCCGAGGCCGGGGATCGCCTGCGAGAGCCACGCGAAGGCGCTCATGACGCTGGCGAACAGCGTGTAGACGAAGCCGATCGAGATACCGACGCCGATCCCGCCGATCACGAGGCCGATCAGCACCACGAAGCCGTCGCGCTCCACCAGCCCAAGGCCGATCAGCGAGACCGCGAGCCCGAGCGGGATCTGCCCGAAGAAGGGCGGCGCCACGATCAGCGCCAGCGCCAGGGCGAGAATCAGCACCCCCATGCCGCGCATGCCGAGCGCACCGTCGAACACGCTCAGGCGCGGGCGCGACCAGCGTTCGAGCCGCCGCAGCAGCGGCACGGCCCGCGTCACCGCCTTCGCCACCGTCTCGCGGGCGATGGATTGATCGAGCAGCCGCCGCGGCAGCCAGGGCGCGGTCATGCCGGCGACGATCTGGATGGCGATGACGAGCAGCACGAGCCCGCACACCAGCGGGATCGGCGGCGGCATCGGCAGGCAGTTGGGCAGGCCGAGCAGCACCACGAGCAGTGCGAAGGCACGGTCGCGCAGCACGGCGATGATGTCGCCGACGGTCAGCCGTTCGCTCTCCTGGCTCGCGAGCATGGTGAGAACGTCGGAAGTGCGCGCAGCGGAGGACAAACCGGCTCGGCCGTTGGATTTTCGGTGAGCGGGCTCTAGCCCAACGCGCGGCATCCGCCAAGCACCGTCGGGACCGGGTGGCGCCGCGCAGCCCTCTGGAGACCCGCCTTCAAGTTGCGGCAAGCATCAATCAATCTACCTCAGGTCAATACTAACCCTTCACGACTGAATAGAGTAAAGTTCCCCTTACTTTCAGTTGCGACATGTGACATCCATAAGTTGTCAGACCGATATGCCTGCGACGCCGGATGTTCATCTTTGCCCTCCTGCGAAGCATTCTGTACCGCCGGAGGACCTCCCGGCGGCCCGTGTGCCGCCGCGCACATCAGGAGGCTCTTTCCCTCGCCGTCTGCGTTCTGGTCGCCTGGAGCCCGGCGCGAGCGGAGGATAGCGCGCTGCGCACCGTCCTGTTCGGCAGCCTGGAAGCCGGGCCCTCGACCTTCTCGTCGAGCGGGGCGAAACTCGCCTTCGACCGGTTCGATCGCGATGGCCCCGTCGCCCTCGTGACGTTGGGCAGCGGGGTCCGGCTCGAGAGCGCCGCGCCGACGCTGGTGCGCCTGACCCTCCTCGGCGCCGCGCTCGGCGGCTACCAGTTCATCCAGGACTGGGGCGCGGTGAGCGTCTTCGCCGGCCCGGAGGCGTCCTGGGAATCTTTGTCGGGCGCCGGCGGGATGCAGGCGCTGCCCCTGCAGGCGGGTCTGCGGCTCCGCGGCGAGGTCTGGGCGCGGCCGACCGCCGGGACGCTGGTGACCGCGACCGCCATCTTCGGCACGGCGCGCGGCGACGCCTATGCTCGCTTGTCCTGGGGCCTTGCCCTCTTCGGGGCCTATCTCGGGCCGGAGATCGCCTTCTACGGCGACCGCACCGACTACCGGAAATGGAGCCTAGGCCTCCACGCCACCGATTTCGCCCTCGGCGAGACCCGCTTCCGGCTCTCCGCCGGCTGCCAGAGCGAGAACCCGGGCGATCGGCTCAGCCCCTACCTCTCCCTCGCGGTCTGGCGGACGCTATGAGGCTCGCTCAGCCCTTCGTGCGGAGCGAGGCGCCCGCCGTCGACGCCGATCACTTGCCCGGTGATGTGCCCGCCTCGGGACCGACGAGGAAGGCGGCGAGAGCGGCGGCGTCCTCCGGCTCGCCGAGGCGCGCGAGAGGGCGAGCCCCTCGACCGCCCCCTTGGCCATGGCGACGGAGGCGTGGTGCGAAAAGCCCTGCGCGGCGGCGACGGTGGAGAACAGCACCACGCCCGCGCCGCCCCGGCCCGCCCCGGCCTTGAGCGCGGGCGCGGCGGCCTGGATGGCCAGGAAGGCGCCCAGCGCGTTGATGCGGAAATCAGCCTCGATGCGCGCTGGACCGAGCTTGGCCAGGGGCGCGAGCTGAATCGTGCCGACCGCGTAGACGAGGCCGCCGAGACGGCCGCCGGCCGCCTCCGCCACCCGCGGGAACAGGTCCGGATCGGTCACGTCGCCCGCGGTGAAGCCGGTCTCGCCGAGTTCGGCCGCCGCCGTCTCCAGGCGCTCCGCGTCGCAGCCGACGAGATGGAGGGACGTGCCCCGGGCGCGCAGCGCCCGCGCCGTGGCGAGGCCGATGCCTCCGGTCCCGCCGTAGATCGCGACCCGTTCCATCAAGCCCTCTCCCGGCCGCAGCCGCCGATTCCACCGGCGTGCGAAATCGACTAGCTAAGGCGCGGCCGGCCCGCAGGGAGTCGGCGACCGCCTCGGCCGTCCGCGCCGAACGTCGCAGGGCCACGCAACGGGACCGCCGCCCATGAAATTCGCCTTCGCCGGCATCGACTTCCTCGGCGGCGTGTTCGACGGGCTGGTCGAGGCCGGCTGGACGCCGGTGAAGCTGTTCACGCGCCCCTGCGACGGCATCTACGATCACAACGACGTCGTGGTGGCCCAAGCGCGGCGCCACCGCATCCCGATCCAGCTCTCCCGGCTGCGGCCCGACGACATCGAGGGATTGGCGAAGGAGCACGGGCGCGACCTCGTCCTCGTCGTCTCGGGCTATCCCTGGCTGGTGCGGGGCTGGCACGGGCGGGTGCGCTATGCGCTCAACATCCATCCCTCGCCGCTGCCCACCGGTCGGGGCCCCTACCCGCTCTTCAAGGCGATCCTCGACGGCTACGAGAGCTGGGGGGTCACCGCCCACGTGCTGGCCGAGCAGGGCTTCGACACCGGCGACATCCTCGCCCAGGACATCTTCGCTCTTGCCGAGCGGGAAACCCACGAGACCCTGCTCGCCAAGTGCCAGATGGCGGCCCGCCGCCTCGCCCTCGGCCCCATCGGCAAGGAGCTCGCCGAGCGCTGGCGCCGGCCGGAGCCGCAGGGCGACGGCTCCTACTGGCCGCGGGTGAACGACGCCGACCGCAGCCTCGACTTCCGGAAGGACGTCGCCGAGATCCTGCGCCGGGTGCGCGCGTTCGGCACCATCGAGACGATCGCCCGGCTCGGCGACGCCCGGGTCTACGTCGCCGCCGCCGACGGCTGGACGGAGGCGCACCGTCACGCCCCCGGCACGGTGGTGCACCGCCACCGCCGCCACGCCGTGATCGCCGCCCGCGACGGCTACGTGCAGATCACGCGTTGGAGCCCGGTGCCGCTCAGCGAGGCAGGACAGATCGGGCGCTAGAGCCCGTGCCGCCGATGCGCCGCAAGGGCGACCTCCCCCAGAAGATCTGCGCGCAATGCGGCCGCCCCTTCGCGTGGCGCAAGAAGTGGGAGCGGGTCTGGGAAGAGGTGCGCTACTGCTCCGACCGCTGCCGGACGGAGGCGAAGCGCGCCGCCCGGAAGAGCTGACCGTCAGCCTTCGAGCGCCTCGGGCGTGTCGACATCGAAGAGCACCGCCGGGTCGGCCGCCACCTCCAGAACATCGCCGCGGCCCTTCAGGATCGGCCCGGCCCCGCGATCCCCCGTGAGGCCCGCGAGCGCGTCGGCGAGGCGGTGCAGGTCGAGCAGCACCGGATTGCCGCGCCGCCCGCCGCTCACCGGCACCACCGCGGACGGGCGCGGCGCCGCCCCCGCGTAGGCCGCGATCAGCGCGTCGATATGGGCCGAGCCGATGCGCGGCATGTCGCCCAGAAGCACCACGGCCGCCTCCGTCCCTGGCGGCAGGGCGGCGAGCCCCGCGCGCAGGGAGGTCGAGAGGCCGGCGGCCGGATCGGGATTCTCGACGAAGGCGAGATCGAGCCCGGCAAGCGCCGCCCGCACGCCTTCGGCCTGCGTGCCGAGCACCGCGATGACGGGTCCGGCGCGGGAGGCGAGTGCCGCTTCGGCCGCGCGCCGCACCATCGGCGTACCGTCATAGGGCGCGAGCATCTTCGGCGCCGTGCGAAAGCGGGAGCCAAGGCCGGCGGCCAGGATCACCGCGCCGACGGAGGACTTACTCACCGTCACCGCCCGAGCGGGGCTGACCGCGGAGCGGGATCTCGGTGAGCAGGCCCCCGACGCCGAGGCGCACGATGTCGGCCCGGGTCACCGGCAGCCCCGCGAGCAGACGGTGCAGCACGAAATCGAAGCCGTTCTCCTTGGGCGAGCGGGCGCAGCCCGGCGCCCCGATCACCGGCACGGCGCCGAGCGCGCCGAGCAGCAGCAGGTTGCCGGGATCGACCGGCATGCCGAACTGCTCGACCCGGCCGCCCGCCGCCTCCAGCCCGGCCGGGATCACGTCCCGCCGGTCGGCGATGGCCGAGGCGCCGAACACCACGACCAGCTCCGCCCCCTCCGCCGCCGCGCCCGCGATGGCGGCGGCGACCGCGCCGGCCTCGTGCCGGACGCGGGTCTCGGTGACGATCCGAGCCCCCGTCGGCGCCAGCCTTTCGGCCAGCACCCGCAGGGTCTTGGTCACGGTCGCGGATTTGAGACCGGGCAGCAGGGTCGAGACCATGCCGATCCGGGTCAGGTGGTAAGGTGCGAGCCGCATCGGCGGCTCGGCCGCACTGGCGAGCGCCCGTTCCAGCGGCGCGCTCGCCACGGCGTAGGGGATGATCTTGATCGTGGCGACCATCTCGCCCGCCGCCACGGGCCGGAAGGCCGGCAGCGTCGCCACGGTGATCGCCTCGTCCACCGCGTTGACGGCATCAATCCGGTCGGGCTCGACCACGAACACGCCGGCCGCCTCGGCGACGAGGTTGCAGCGCCCGGTGAAGGGGCGCTCCGGCCGCAGGCCGGCCCCGGCGAGATGGCGGGCGAGGCGGGCCGCGGCCTCGTCCTCGCCGACATCGCCCGGATCGAGGCGCACGGCCAGGATCTCGGCAATGCCGGATTCGGCGAGCCGCAGAGCTTCCTCCGGCGGGATCGGCCGGCCCTTCTTCAGGCTCGCACCCTCCGCCCGCACCGTGTGGGCGGCGATGAGCCCCGCGCTGTCGCGCGTCGCGACGGGTCCGAAGCGCATCGCCTCAGGCCCCAGCCGGCGCGGCATCGCGGGGTTTGTCCGAGCCCTTGCGCAAGGTCGAAACGACCTGTGCCAGGATCGCCAGGGCGATCTCGGCGGGCGAGACGGCGCCGAGATCGAGCCCGATCGGGGCGTGGATCCGGCCGATCGCCGCCTCGTCGAACCCTGCCTCCCTCAACCGCTCGACGCGCCGCGCATGGGTCTTCCGCGAGCCGAGCGCGCCGATATAGGCGCAGTCCGCCCGCAGGGCCGCGATCAGGGCGGGATCGTCGATCTTGGGATCGTGGGTGAGCGCGGACAACGCCGTATAGGCGTCGAGCGGCCCCACGACCTCCAGAGCCTTGTCCGGCCACTCAGCGATCAGGCGCACGTTCGGAAAGCGCTCCGGGCTCGCGAAGGCGGTGCGGGGATCGATCACGGTCAGGTCGAGGCCCAGCTGCGCCGCGAAGGGGACCAGCGCCTGGGAGATATGGACGGCCCCCACCACCACGAAGCGGACCGGCGGCACGTGAACGGCCACGAAGACAGGGCGGCCGTCCGGTCCCTCGCCGAGGCCGCTGCGACCGCTGCGCAGCCGCTCGCGCAAAATATCGGCGAGCGGGTCGGCGTCGATCTCGGCGGCGCGCACGAGGCGCTGGCCGCCGTCCTCCGGGTCGGTGACGATCAGGGCGGCGCGCCGCGCCGCGCGCTCCGCGTTGAGGGCCGTCAGGGTCTCGAGGCGCATGGGATCGGACGCTCTGGTCGCGGCGGAGGTCCGCGCGCGGAAGGGATCGTAGGGTTGAGGACGACGAAATCAGTCGATGCGCTCGACGAAGACCCGGATGCGCCCGCCGCAGGAGAGCCCGGCCCGCCACGCGGTCTCGTCGGCGACGCCGAATTCCAGGGTGCGGGGGCGTCCGTCCGCGATCACGTCGAGGGCCTCGGTGATGACCTCGCCCTCGACGCAGCCACCGGAGACCGAGCCGAGGAAGCGGCTGTCCCCGTCGATGACGAGATGGCTGCCGACCGGGCGCGGGGCCGAGCCCCAGGTCTCGATCACGGTGGCGAGCGCGACGGCGCGCCCCTCGCGCCGCCAGCCCTCGGCGGCACGCAGGATATCGTCCTCGGTGGAGAGCATGGCTTCGGGTCCTGAAACATCCGGTTCCGCCGCCCCCGACCGTCCCGTCACGAAAGAGGTAGGCGCGTCGCCCCGTTCCGCAATGCGGCGAACGGAGGCGCTTGCACGGGTGGCGTGTGGGCGTATCAAGTCGAGGCCGTCTCATCGACGGGGTCCGGGGGGTTACGGGTGACGAAGCGGAGCGCGTGGCAGGCCCTCATCGCTCTGGCGCTCTTCGGGCTCGCCGGCCCGGCCGGCGCCGCGGAGCCCCTGAAGATCGGGCTCGCGGTCCCGCTCAGCGGGCCGGATGCCGGTTTCGGCCAGGGGGCGCGGCTCGGCGCCGAGCAGGCGGTGGCCGAGATCAACCGAACCGGCGGCGTCCTGGGCCGCAGGTTGCTTCTCGTGGTGCAGGACGATGCGGCCGATCCCAAGCAGGCGGCGGCGAGCGCCCGTCGCTTCGCGGAGAGCGGCGTGCGCTTCGTCGTCGGCCACCTGACCTCCGGCGCGACCGCGGCGGCGAGCCCCGTCTACGAAGAGGCCGGCATCGTCTCGCTCACGCCCGGCGCGACCTGGGCGCCGCTGACCCGCCGCGGGGCCGGCCTGCTCTTCCGCCTCTCCGGCAGCGATGCGCAGCAGGGCGCGCTGGGCGGTGCGCTGTTGGCCGAGCGGTTCGCCGCCAAGCCGACCGCCATCGTCCACGACAAGACCAGTTTCGGCCGCGCCCTGGCCGACGAGGCCGCCCGGGCCTTGAGGGCGCGCGGCGGGCAGGAGCGCCTGTTCGAGGGCGTCTCCCGCGACGACCGCGAGACCGCCGCGCTGGTCTCCAAGCTGCGGGCCCTCGGGATCGAGGCGATCTATTTCGGGGGCCTCTCCGCCCCGGCCGCCGGGCTGATCCGGGCGATGCGCGAGGCGGGGCTCACCGCGACGGTGATCGGCAGCGACGGCCTCCTCGACAAGGATTTTGCGCAAGTCGCGGGACCGGGGGCGGAGGGCACGCTGATGACGCTGGCGCCCGCTCCGCCCCGCCTGCCCGAGCCGCGGGGCGCCGCGAAGGCGCCGCGCAACCCGGAGGCCGAGATGTTCGCCGCCGGCGCCTACGCGGCGGTGGAGGTGATCCGCCGAGGCATCGAGGGCGCCCGCTCGGCCGAGCCCGCCCGGGTCGCCGCCTTCCTGCACGGCGGCGCGCCCCTGCGCACGGTGCTCGGCGAGATCGCCTTCGATGCCCGCGGCGATCTCACGAGGCCGCCCTTCGCCGTCTATGCGTGGCGCAAGCTTCCCGATGGCCACCTCGATTTTGCCGGCAACGAAATCTCGCCTTGAGGGCGAAGATCGCGCCGCGCGGCCGCTTCAATCCACGTTAACTCACCGTGCGGCGGCGGTTATTCTTGCACGAAGCGCCCCCGACGCTTAAGTCGCAGAACTGGTGCCCTTCGCGAAACGCCCGCCGAGCCGTCTTCCGGCCCGAGGGAGGACTCCCTGATCCGGGAGTTTCGCGAATGGTACCCGACGCCCGGCATCGCTGACGCCTTCTGAGCGGATCGGACCCGCAGCGCCGCGCGTTCCGCACGACAGACGATTTTTCAAATGTTGCCGGTGCGCCCCGTGCAGGCGGCCCGGCCGGAGACAAGTGCATGGCGAAAGAGGAATTGATGCAGTTCGACGGCTTGGTCGTCGAGATCCTGCCGGACGCGCGCTACCGCGTGCAGCTCGATCAGGGTCACGAGATCGTGGCCTACACTGCCGGCAAGATGAAGAAGAACCGCATCAAGACCCTGGCCGGCGACCGCGTCACCGTCGAGATGTCCCCCTACGACCTGGAGAAGGGCCGTCTGGTGTTCCGTCACAAGGACGAGCGTGGCCCGACCGGTCCGCGTCCGCCCCAGCGCGGCGGCCAGCAGTTCCGTCGCCGATAAGCGTTCCAGCGGCGCGACGTTTCCGGGCCAGGCAGCGCGCCTTGGATGGCGTCGGCTCCGCCTCGCCATGACGGAGACGGCGCTTCATGGGGGGGCCCTTCGTTCGGGAAGACCGATCGGCGGCGCCCGACAGGGGCACCGCCAAAATCCCGAAAACTACTTCCCGAACCGCTCAAATTTCGGGAAGCTGCGGGTCATCAGCGTCCCGGCATCGGACCGGTGGCCCATCCACTTCTCCAGCATTCCCGCCTGGGCGAGCCGCTGACCGGCGCCGTCGCGCCAAGGCAGCCCGTCGGCCAGGGCGAAGACGCAGGCGTCCGTGAGCCGGCTCTGACGGCAGCGCTGCAGGCGCACGCCCTTGCCGCGGCCGAGCTCCGTCACCTCGGAGGCCGGGAAGATCAGCATCAGCTTGTCCGACGAGCAGACGGCAATGTGGTCGCCCTCCGCCGGGACCAGCAGCACCGCGCTCGACCCCTCGTCGAGGCCGAGGATCGCCTTGCCCTTGCGGGTGTTGGCGACCAGCGCGTCGGAGGGCGCGATGAAGCCGCGCCCGTCCGAGCCGGCGATCAGCAGCTTGCTCTCCGGCTTGTAGGGCAGAGCCGCGACGATTTCGGTGCCGTCATCGAGATCCACCATCAGCCGCACCGGATCGCCGAAGCCGCGCCCGCCGGGCAGCTTCGAGGCTTCCAAAGTGAAGACCTTGCCGTTCGAGGCGAGCAGCAGGATCTTGGCCGTCGTCTCGCTGAGAAACGAGACCTTCAGGGTGTCGTCGCCCTTGAAGGCGACGCCTGACAGATCGGTGACGTGGCCCTTCAGGGCGCGCACCCAGCCCTTCTCGGACAGGATCACGGTGATCGGCTCGCGCTCGACCATGGCCGCGGTGAAGTCGATGCCGGCGGTGTCGGGCGGGTTCTCCAGAGTGGTGCGGCGCTTGCCTAGCTTGGTCTCGGGCCCGAAGGTCTTCTTCACCGCGCGGATCTGCCGGGTGATGTCGGTCCATTGCAGCTTCTCGGAAGCCAGCAATTCCTCGATCCCGGCCTTTTCCAGGGTCAGCGCGTCGAACTCGCGCTTCAGCTCCATCTCCTCCAGCTTGCGCAGGGAGCGCAGGCGGGTGTCGAGGATGGCGTTGGCCTGGACCTCGGTGAGTTCGAACCGGGCCATGAGGCTGGCCTTCGGCTCGTCCTCCTCGCGGATGATGCGGATCACCTCGTCGAGGTCGAGATAGACGATGAGCAGGCCGCCCAGGATCTCGAGGCGGCGCTCGATCTGGCCGAGGCGGTAGCGCGAGCGACGCTGGAGCACGACGCGGCGGTGATCGACCCACTCCCGCAGGCATTCGGCCAGCCCGATGACGCGGGGCACGACACCGCCGACGAGGACGTTGAGGTTCAGAGGAACCCGCGCCTCCAGTTCGGAGAGGCGGAACAGCGATTCCATCAGCATAACCGGATCGACCGAGCGGGAGCGCGGCTCCAGCACGACCCGCACGTCCTCGGCCGACTCGTCGCGCACGTCGGCGAGCAGCGGCAGCTTCTTCTCCTGAAGGAGATCCGCGAGCTTCTCGATGAGCCGGGCCTTCGGCACGCCGTAGGGAATCTCGGTGACGACGATGTTCCAGGTGCCGCGCCCCAGATCCTCCTTGGCCCAGCGCGCCCGCACGCGGAAACCGCCGCGGCCGGTGCGGTAGGCCTCGCGGATGGTCTCCGGGCTGTCGATCAGGATGCCGCCGGTGGGGAAGTCCGGCCCCTGCACGAAGGTGCAGAGCTGCTCGGACGTCGCCTCGCGGTTCTGGATCAGGTAGAGCGCCGCGTCGCAGAGTTCGGCCGCGTTGTGCGGCGGGATCGAGGTCGCCATGCCGACCGCGATGCCCTGGCTGCCGTTGGCGAGCAGGTTCGGGAAGGCCGCCGGCAGGACGATCGGCTCCTCCTTCTCGCCGTTGTAGGAGGCGCGGAAATCGACCGTATCCTCGTCGATCCCGTCGAGCAGGAGCCGGGCGACCTCGGTGAGCCGCGCCTCGGTGTAGCGGTAGGCGGCCGGGCCGTCGCCGTCGATATTGCCGAAATTGCCCTGGCCGTCGACCAGCGGGTAGCGCTGCGCGAAGTCCTGAGAGAGGCGCACCAGCGCGTCGTAGATCGCCTGGTCGCCGTGGGGATGGAAGTCACCCATCACGTCGCCGACGATCTTCGCGCACTTCTTGAAGGCGGAGGTCGGGTCGAGCCGGAGCAGCCGCATGCCGTAGAGGATGCGCCGGTGCACGGGCTTGAGGCCGTCGCGGGCATCGGGCAGCGCGCGCTGCATGATCGTGGAGAGCGCGTAGGCGTAGTAGCGCTCCTCCAGCGCCGTCTTCAGCTCCACGCTCTCGATGCCGTCGCTCGGCGGCGGCAGGACGGGCTGGCCCATCACTCACTCCACATCATGTCTCGAAACAGGAACATAACACGAACAGCATCAACTCTGGCCAGCGCCGAGTGCGACGAATCGTGCGCGCTCCTCCGGCACGTCCTGCGCCCGCGGGCGCCAGACGTGCTGATCGAGGAAATACCCCGTCAAGGTAAACCCCTCCCGAACGGCGTGGGCGTCGGGCGTCTGCCAGCCGCTGCCGGGTTGGTCGCGATCACGCAGGAAGGGGGGCAGCGCCAGCAGGCGGTCGCGATAGGGCTCGCCTGCCGAGGCGCTGACGGCCCGGCCGCTCTTGGGCGAGACGTAGACCAGCGCGTCGTTGGCCCCCGTGGCGGCGCAGTGGGACAGGTCGAGGCCGAAGCCGAGCCCTGCCAGCAAGGCCAGTTCGAAGCGCACCATCAGCGCCGGGGCGATCTCCGGCTCGTCGAGATGCTCGATCAGAACCTGGGCCGCCTCGTAGAGCGCCGGGTGGGGATCGCGCTCGGGCAGGAGCCGCAGCAGCGAGCAGAGATGGGCGACGCCGTAGAGCGCCAGCCCCGACCCCATCAGCCGGGCGGCGACGAGGTTCAAGGGCTCGACCGCGTAGGAGCCGAGCGCCCCGTCGAGCCGCGCCCGCCATGTGGCGCGAAGGGTATTGCCGGGCTGCAGCATCGGCTGCATCCGCCGCGAGCGCCCGCCATGGACAAGCCCAAGGTGACGCCCGTGATCCGGCGTCATCAGTTCGAGCACGACCCCGGTCTCGCCGTGCTTGCGCAGGCCGATCACGAGGCCTTCGTCGATCCACTGCATGGGAGACAGATAGTCATTCCGTGGCGGAAACGGGACTGCCGGGCATCGAAATCCGATAGCGAGGACGAGAGCGTTTCCCGCTCTGATAGAAAACGCTAGGCTATTGCCACTCAGGAGATTCGGCGATGATCGGGCGGCGCGGTGGAGTGATGCTGGCGATGGCCCTCGCGGCCGGTGGCTGCACCGCGACCGCCGCACCGCCTGCCCCGACGGCCGCGACCGGCACGGCCCGCGAGCGGATCGCGATGCTCGCCCGCGGCCAAGTCGAGTTCGGCTCGGTCTCGCTGCTCCCCGTTCGGTTCGAGCGTAGCCGCATCGCCGGCCCCTTCGAGGATGGCGGCCGCCGGCTCTACTGCGTCTCGACCCGCATGAAGGGCCGCACTTTCGACAAGCCGGAGCGGCCGAAGCTCGTGTTGCGCGAGGAGACCGGCGCGCTCACGATCCTGCGCGACGAGGAGGACGTCTGCGAGGGGCACCGCAGCGAGCCGTTCGCGGAGCTGGATTCGCCGGGGACCTGACGGGGCTTGCGCCGCCCCCCTCGAAAATGGTCCGTTCGGGTCCGATGGCCCCGCGTCCCCTGTCCCTCTCCCTCGACCTGATCGCCCAAGCCCATCCCGACGCCGTCCCCGACGACGCGAATGCGCTGACGCTGCTCTCCGACGAAGAGCTGTCGCCCGAACTCGAAGCCATGCTGGCGCGGCGCGCCTCGCCCGAAGGCGGGCTCTGGGTGTTCGCCTACGGCTCGCTGCTGTGGAGCCCGGAATTCGCCTTCACCGAGCAGCGGCTCGGCACGCTGCGGGGCTGGCATCGCCGCTTCTGCCTGCTGCAGCGGCGCTTTCGCGGCACGCCGGAGAATCCGGGCTTCGTGCTGGGGCTCGACCGGGGCGGGATCTGCCGGGGCGTCGCCTTCCGCCTGGACGATGGCGACCCGCACGCGACCCTGATGCCGGTCTGGCGCCGGGAGATGAAGGGCAAGGGCTACGAGGGGCGCTGGGTCCGCGTCGAGACGGAGGCCGGGCCGGTCACGGCGCTGACCTTCATGGTGAACCGGGCGAGCGACCGATACACCGGCCGCCTGACGGATGCGGAGATCGCGGAACGGATCGCGACGGCCTGCGGCCATCTGGGCCCGAGTGCGGAATACCTGTTCCGCACCGTCGAGGCCTGCGCCGCGCTCGGCATTCACGACCGGCACCTGTGGTCGCTCCAGGCGCGCGTGGCCGAGCGCCTACGCGAGGGACGGGCCTGCACGTAGCGCCTCCGTCCCTGCGGGCGGAAGCGAAGCAGTCCAGCGTCGCGCCCTCTCCGGACGAGGTCGCGCCCTGGATCGCTTCGGCTCCGCCTCGCGATGACGGAAGTGCGAAGAGACTTACTGTCCGTCGATCCGCGCGCCGAGGAGCGCGATGGCGCGCTGGTAGACGCCCGCCGCGTTCCAGCCCTGGATCGCGGCGAAGTTCGGCTCGCCGGGCTGATACCCCGCGCCCCGCTGCCAGCCGTGGCCTTTCAGGAAGTTGGCAGTGGAGTTCAGCGCGACCGGTGCGCTGTCGAGGCTGCCGCCGACGCCGTAGGTCAGGACGTTCTTGGGCAGGAACTGCGTGTGGCCGACCTCGCCGTGCGCCGCGCCGCGGGTCGCGGAAGTCAGCACGCCGCTGTCGACGAGCTTGAGCGCCGCGTAGAGCTGATCGGTGAAGAAGGCCGAGCGGCGGCAATCGTAGGCCAGCGTCGCCACCGCCGAGAGGGTGTTGACGTTGCCCTTCACGGCACCGAAGCCGGTTTCCATGCCCCAGATCGCCAGGAGCGGGCCCGGCGGCACGCCGTAGCGCTGCTCGATCGCGGCGAAGAGCGCCGCGTTCTGCGCTTTGAGGGCGCGCCCGCGGGAGACGATGGTGTTGCCGCCGCGCTTGGCCAGGAACTGGTCGAGCGAGAGCTTGAAGCTCTTCTGCCCCCGGTCCGCCGAGATCGTCGCGGTGGAGTAGGAGGTGTTGGCGAGCGCCGCCAGCGCCGCCGGGCTCGCCCGGCCCCTGGCCTCGGCGGCGAACTCGTCCTTCCAGGCCTCGAAGCCGGCGGCGCTGTTGCCGCATTGCGCGGCCTGCGCCGTGCCGGCGAGCCCGATCAGGGCGGCGACGGCGGTCGCTCTCAGCCCTTGCCTCAAACCGTATCCGGTCATCCCACACTCCATCAGGCGGCGCCGTGCGGGCCGCAGCATTCGTCGAAGGGCTTCGGCGGTGCCATGGAGCGAGGCGACCTCCGAAGAGCCGGAGTCGAGCCGATCCTCCCGAGCACCGGGAACCTTACCTTGGCTGAATCACCGAGCTGTGGCGGCGGTGAGGCACGAAAGGTGATGCCCCGCCAATATCCTGCGGCCGTGACAGGTTTGGTTACCGGCTCGTTGCGGCCGCAAGAGCGCGCCGCGGCGGCGCCCGCCTCAAGCCACCTCCACCTGCACCACGCCGGGCACCGCCCGCAGCGCGCCCGCCACCTGCGGGGTGGCCTGATAGCGGTCCTTCAGGCGCACCTCGACCTCGCGCTCGCCGCCGTCGAGGATCAGGATCAGCGAGACCTCGCCCTCGCCGCGCAAGGTCAGGCGCTGCTGCACCGAGCCCAGAGCCCGGTCGTCGCGCAGGAAGATGCGCATGCCCTTCTGGTGGCGGGCGGCGGCCTGATCGAGGGGCTCGGCGGTGGTGATGCGGGCGCGCACGTCCTCGCCCTCCAGGTTGGCCTGGATCGTCAGCACCAGCGGGCGACCGGGCTCGAGGATGTCGCGGTACTGGTTCAGCCCCTCGGAGAAGATGATCGCCTCGAAGTGGCCGGTCTGGTCGGAGAGGATGACGATGCCGAGCTTGTTGCCGCTCTTGGTGCGCCGCTCCGAGCGGTCGAGCACCGAGGCCGCGATCCGCCCGACGCTGGCCGTGCCCGCCCGCACCGCCCGGCAGAAATCGGCCCAGGACTGGACCCGCAGTTTCTCGAGGATCGGCCCGTACTCGTCGAGCGGGTGGCCCGAGAGGAAGAAGCCGACGGCATCGCATTCGCGCTTGAGCTTGTCGGTGTGGGTCCAGAACTCGTGGGCCGGGATGCGCAGGCTCACATCCGCCGAGGCGACGCCGCCGAACATGTCGGTGATGCCCGAGGTCTCGGCCTCGGCCGCGCCCTGCGCCATCTTCATCATCGGCTCGACCGCGGCCCAGGCACGGGCCCGGTCCGGCTCGATGCAGTCCAGAGCGCCGGCCGCGATCAGGTTTTCGAGCGTGCGCTTGTTGACGTGGCGCGGGTTGAGGCGCCGGGCGAAGCAGGCGAGGTCCTTGAACGGCTTGTCGCCGCGCGCGGCGACGATCGACTCCACCGCCGCGCGGCCCACCCCCTTGATCGCGGCGAGCGCGTAGAGGATGCGCCCGTCCCGCACGTCGAAGACGACGCCGGACGTGTTCACCGAAGGCGGCTCGACCGTGATCTTCAGGCGCTGCGCATCCTGGCGGAATTCGGCGAGCTTGTCGGTGTTGTCGATGTCGAGCGTCATGGCCGCGGCCAGGAACTCGACCGGATAATTCGCCTTCAGATAGGCCGTCTGGTAGGTCACCAGTGCGTAGGCGGCCGCGTGGGACTTGTTGAAGCCGTAATCGGCGAACTTGGCCAGGAGGTCGAAGATCTCGTCGGCCTTGGCCTTGGTCAGCCCGCGCTCGATGCAGCCCTTCACGAAGCGGTCGCGCTGGGCGTCCATCTCCGCCTTGATCTTCTTGCCCATGGCGCGCCGGAGCATGTCGGCCTCGCCCAGCGTGTAGCCGGCGAGAACCTTGGCGACCTCCATCACCTGCTCTTGGTAGACGATGATCCCGAAGGTCTCCTTCAGGATCGGCTCCAGCATCGGATGCGAGTACCAGCTCGCCTCGTTGCCGGCGTCGCGCCCGAGCTTGCGCTCGCAATAGACCGGGATGTTGGCCATCGGGCCCGGGCGGTAGAGCGCCACCAGCGCGATGATGTCCTCCAGGCGGTCGGCCTGCATCTCGCAGAGCGCCTTGCGCATGCCCGCCGATTCCACCTGGAACACCGCGACCGTCTCGCCGCGGCCCATCGGCTCGTAGGTCTTCTTGTCGTCGAGCGGGATCTGAGCGAGATCGACTTCGATGCCCCGCTGCTTGAGCAGGTCGGTGCAGCAGCGCAGCATCGTCAGGGTCTTGAGCCCCAGGAAGTCGAACTTCACGAGGCCGGCCTGCTCGACCCACTTCATGTTGAACTGGGTCACCCGCATGCCCGTCTTCGGGTCTCGGTAGAGCGGCACCAGCTCTTCGAGGGGCCGGTCGCCGATCACCACGCCGGCGGCGTGAGTCGAGGCGTGGCGGTGCAGGCCCTCCAGCTTCTTCGAGATCTCCATGAGCCGAGCGACGATCGGCTCCTCCTCAATCGCCTGCTGCAGCTTGGGCTCGCCCTCGATGGCCTGGACCAGCGACACGGGGTTCGCCGGGTTCTGCGGCACGAGCTTGGTCAGCTTGTCGACCTGCCCGTAGGGCATCTCCAGCACGCGGCCGACGTCGCGCAGCACGCCGCGGGCGAGCAACGTACCGAAGGTGATGATCTGCCCGACCTGCCGCTCGCCGTAGCGCTGCTGCACGTAGCGGATCACCCGCTCGCGGCCCTCGACGCAGAAGTCGATGTCGAAATCCGGCATCGAGACGCGCTCGGGGTTGAGGAAGCGCTCGAACAGCAGGCCGAAGCGCAGCGGATCGAGGTCGGTGATGAGGAGCGACCACGCCACCAGCGAGCCCGCGCCCGAGCCGCGGCCGGGGCCGACGGGAATGTCGTGGTCCTTGGCCCACTTGATGAAGTCGGAAACGATCAGGAAGTAGCCCGGGAACTTCATCTTGACGATGACGTCGAGCTCGAACTTGAGCCGCGCGCGATAATCCTCCTCCGTGAAGCCCGGCGCGGTGCCGTGCTGCTTCAGGCGCAGGTCCAGCCCGGCCTCGGCCTGCCGGCACAGCTCGGTCGGCTCGTCGGCGGCCACCGCCTGGACCGGCGCGTCCGCGGCCTCGGCCAAGACCTCGGCCATGGGTGGGGCCTCGCCCGCGGCGACGCTGGCGAAGTTCGGCAGGATGGGTTTCCGGGTGCGCGCCCGGTAGGAGCAGCGCATGGCGATCTCGACGGAGGCCGAGAGCGCATCCGGCAGATCGCGAAAAAGCTCCATCATCGCGGCGCGCGTGGTGAAGGCGTGGCGCGGGGTGAGCCGGCGACGGCGCTCGTCGGAGACGAGGCGGCCTTCGGCGATGGCGAGCAGCGCGTCGTGGGCGTCGTAATCGCCCGGCTTGGCGAAGAACGGCTCGTTGGTCGCGACGATGCCGAGACCGCTGCCATCGGCAAGGCGCAGCAGCTCGCGCTCGACCGCGCGCTCGTCCTCGAGGCCGTGGCGCTGGATCTCGACGTAGAGGTGCTCCGCGCCGAAGGCGGTCTTCAGGAAGTCCAGCCGCTTGGCGGCCTGATCGTGGCGCCCGGCGCGCAGAGCCGTGTCGAGCGGGCCCGTGAAGCCGCCGGTAAGCGCGATCAGCCCCTCGACGGCGCCTTCCAAGGCCGAGACCGCGACCCGGGGCGGTTCGCCGAGCATTCCGTCGAAATAGGCGCGGCTCGCGAGCCGCAGCAGGTTGCCGTAGCCCGCCTCGTTCTGGGCGAGCAGCACGATGTTGGCGCAGCCGGCCTGGGGCTGGCGCGCCATCGGGTCCGGGGCCTCGAAGCAGATCGTCAGCTGAAGCCCGGCGATGGGCTGGATGCCGGTGCCGGCGGCCTTCTCCGAGAATTCCAGCGCCCCGAACAGGTTGTTGGTGTCGGTGAGCGCGAGCGCGGGCTGCCGGTCGGCGGCGGCGGCCTTGACGAGGTCGGCGACCTTCACCCCGCCTTCGAGCAGCGAGTACGACGAATGGGCGTGGAGGTGGACGAAGCCGACGTCTTTGAGCGTGCGCGCCATGGGGGACCCTGTTCGAACCCCTTAAGATCGCCGCTCAAGGCCTTGCGAGTCTGTCACCGACGCGCCGCACCGCGACCGATATCCACCGCTCTTCGCGGGCGAAGCCGTTCCTGCATGTGCTGCCGGGCGAAATGGGTCCGCCCAGCCCTCTTTCCTGTGAGCAACGCGTCCAGCGCCGGAACAAACCGCGTTCGAACGCGAACCCTTAGTGAATCGGCGCCAAGGCTACCGCCCAGAGCGCCACCGCTCCGAAGAGCAGGCCGAACGCGGTGAACTCGACGAGGCTGGTGAGGAACACGCTCTTTGTCATCGCTTCCACTCCGTGTTGATGGAGTGAGTTTTGTTCTTGTTTTGTTCTGTGTAAAGCCTGGGGAAGCGGTCAACCGGCGGAATGGTGAACGATGTGTTGCCGGTGCCACGCACGAGGGCCAGGAGGCGGGCACGCGAGCGCTCGGACGACGCCATGTCCGGTTCGGATGAGAGACGGGTCCTTCGCGTCTTTGCGAGGCGGAGCCGAAGCAATCCAGGGCGCCGCTCACTCCCGATCGACCGCGCCGCTGGATCGCTTCGCATTCGCTCGCGATGACGGCGGCGGATCGGACCCGAGGCTCGCGCCTTCAGGCCAGTTGCTCGATCATCCCCTCGCGGATCGTCACCCGGCGGTCCATGCGGGCGGCGAGATCCATGTTGTGGGTCGCGATCAGCGCCGCGAGGCCCGAGGCGCGCACGAGCTGGAGCAGGATGTTGAAGACCCGGCCCGAGGTCTGCGGGTCGAGGTTGCCGGTGGGCTCGTCGGCGAGCAGCAGGCGGGGG
Organism: Methylobacterium sp. B4; assembly: GCF_003201865.1. Classification (GTDB taxonomy): domain Bacteria; phylum Pseudomonadota; class Alphaproteobacteria; order Rhizobiales; family Beijerinckiaceae; genus Methylobacterium. Next base: position 42,328 of record NZ_QJJJ01000007.1, read on the forward strand.
CCGTTGGCGACCGCGCGGGCGATGGCGACGCGCTGCTGCTCGCCGCCCGAAAGCTCGGCGGGGCGATGCGGCAGGCGCTCCTTGAGGCCGAGGAAGCTTAGGAGTTCGGCCGCGCGCGTCTCCGCCTCCTTGCGGGCCAGCCCACGGATGAGCTGGGGCAGCACCACGTTCTCCAGAGCAGAGAACTCCGGCAGCAGGTGGTGGAACTGGTAGACGAAGCCCATCTCCTCACGCCGCAGGCGGGTGCGCTCGGCATCCGACATGCCCGCGGTGGGCTGGCCGCCGATATAGACCTCGCCCCCGTCCGGGCGCTCTAGAAGGCCGGCGATGTGGAGCAGGGTCGACTTGCCCGCGCCCGAGGGGGCCACCAGCGCGACCAGCTCGCCCGGCCAGATCGCGAGGTCGGTGCCGCGCAGGATTTCGAGCGCGCCCTCGCCCTGCCGGTAGCGGCGCTGGACGCCCGCGAAGAACAGGGCCGGCACCGGCTGGGCCGCGCCGGCATTCGTCTGAGCCATGATCGGGGCGTTCCGTCAGCCGTAGCGCAGGGCCTGCACCGGATCGAGCCGGGCGGCGCGCCACGAGGGATAGAGAGTCGCCACCAGCGACAGCAGGACCGAGGTGATCACGATGATCGTGACCTCGCTCGAGTTCATCTCCGCCGGAATCTCGGCGAGGAAGCGCACGGTGGGGTCCCAGGCGGTGGGAAACAGCGTGCGCTGGATCGGCTTGATGTTGAGGGTGAACAGCACGCCACCGATCAGACCGATCGCCGTACCGACGAGGCCGATCAGGGCTCCGTTGATGAGGAAGACCCGCATGATCGTGCCCGGCGTCGCGCCCATGGTGCGCAGGATCGCGATGTCCGAGGACTTGTCGCGCACGAGCAGGATGAGCCCCGAGATGATGTTGAGGGTCGCCACGATGACGATGAGGTTGAGGATCAGGAACATCACGTTCCGCTCCACCTCCAGAGCGCCGAAGAAGGTGCGGTTGGTCTGGCGCCAGTCGGTGAGCAGCACAGGGCGCTCGGCCGCCATCTCCAGGGGCTCGCGCATCTCGCCCACCGCATCGGCGTTGTCGATGTAGATCTCGATCACGCTGACGTCGCCGTCGCGGTTGAAGAAGGCCTGAGCCTCGGTGAGCGGCATGAAGGCCATGGTGGTGTCGAAATCGGTGACGCCGATCTCGAAGATCGCCTTGACGGTGTAGGTCTTGGTGCGCGGCGCCGTCCCGAAGGGCGTGCTCGCACCCTTCGGCGTCGAGAGGGTGACCTGATCGCCCGCCTGGAGCCCGAGGGAATCGGCGAGCCGCTTGCCCAGCGCCACGCCCTCGCCGTCGTCGAAGCCTTCCAGCGTGCCGCTCTTGATGGCGGCGGAAACCGCCGGGATCTTCGGAAGGTCGGCCTCGCGCACGCCGCGCACCAGCACCCCCGAGCCGCCATAGGGCGAGGAGGCGAAGGCCTGCCCCTGCACCATCGGCACCACGGCGCGCACGCCAGCGACCTTTTCCAGCCGGTCGGAGAGATCGACGTAGTCGGTGAAGAGCCGGTCGATCGGCGCGGCGAAGACGTGGCCGTTGAGACCGATGATCTTGGAGCGAAGCTCCGAGCGGAAGCCGTTCATCACCGAGAGCACGATGATGAGGGTGGCCACACCCACCGCGATGCCGAGTACCGAGAACAGGGCCACCACCGAAACACCGCCGCCCCGGCGGCGCGCTCGCAGGTAGCGCCCGGCGATGATCCACTCGAAGCCCGCGAAAGGCGGAGTCGAGGCGGCGGCGCGGGCGCTCTTCAGCCGTGCCAGAACGCCCCTCATGGTCCCGCCAACTCCCTTGCCCAGCGCCAGCGCCATCGGTGCCGGCTCCTAGACGCGCCGGATACGGGCAGGGAGATCGACGGGGTCGAGGGTCTCGCGCTCACCCGTCGCGCGACGCTTCAGCTCGATCTTGCCGTCAGCGAGCCCCTTTGGACCGACGATCACCTGCCAGGGCAGGCCGATCAGGTCGGCGGTGGCGAACTTGGCACCCGGGCGCTCGTCGCGGTCGTCGTAGAGGACCGACAGGCCGGCGGTCTCGAGCGCCGCCTGGATCTCGGCGCAGGCGCCGTCGCAGGCCGAATCCCCGACCTTGAGGTTGATGAGCGCTACGTCGAAGGGGGCGATCGCATCCGGCCAGATGATGCCGGCCTCGTCGTGGCTCGCCTCGATGGTCGCGGCCACGAGCCGGCTCGGGCCGATGCCGTAGGAGCCCATATGGACCGGCCGCTCCTGACCGTCCGGGCCGGTGACGACCGCCTTCATCGGCGTCGAGTACTTGGTGCCGAAATAGAAGATGTGGCCGACCTCGATGCCGCGGGCGGAGAGGCGGGAGGTCTCCGGCACCTCGGCGAAGACCGCCTCGTCGTGCATCTCGTCGGTGGCGGCGTAGTGCGAGGTCCAGGCATCGACCACACCCTGGAGACCCGCCACGTCGTCGAAATCGACGGAGGGCGGCGGCACCGGCATGTCGAGATAGGTGCGGTCGCAGAAGACTTCGCTCTCGCCGGTCTTGGCGAGGATGATGAACTCGTGGCTGAGATCGCCGCCGATCGGCCCCGTATCGGCACGCATCGGGATCGCTCTGAGGCCGAGCGTTTCAAAGGTCCGGAGGTAGGAGACGAAGACCTTGTTGTAGGAGTGGCGCGCCGCGGCCTGATCGAGGTCGAACGAGTAGCCGTCCTTCATCAGGAACTCGCGCGAGCGCATGGTGCCGAAGCGCGGGCGCACCTCGTCGCGGAACTTCCACGAGATCTGGTAGAGATTCTTCGGAAGGTCCTTATAGGACCGCCCGCTCGCGCGAAAAATCTCGGTGACGACTTCCTCAGCGGTCGGGCCGTAGAGCAGATCGCGCTCGTGGCGGTCCTTCAGCCGCAGCATCTCCTTGCCGTAGGCCTCGTAGCGGCCGGATTCGCGCCAGAGATCGGCCGCCTGGATCGTCGGCATCAGGATCTCGATGGCGCCCGCGCGATCCTGCTCGGCTCGGATCACGTCGCAGACCTTGTTGAGGACGCGCAGACCCAGCGGCAGCCACGCGTAGATCCCAGCGGCCTCCTGGCGGATCATGCCGGCGCGCAGCATCAGGCGATGCGAAACGATCTCCGCTTCCTTCGGCGTCTCACGCAGGATCGGCAGGAAGTAGCGGGAGAGACGCATCGATCGACCTTGGGAGACGGCGGGCGCGGCCGGCGGCGAAGAGGACCGGTCCGGCGTGCGGAGGCACACAACACATAGCGCCCACAAAACACAAGCGCCGCACGATCACAGGGTCCGCTCGCATTGCGGCGGAAGGAAGCCGGCCAAGCTCTCCTTCGACGCTCCATCGCGCGAAGTCGCAGACCGTTTACCGCAAGCCTTGCAAAAAAGCGCCGTCAGCCTTCTCTGCCCTGATGACAAAGGGAAATGTTCTTCCTATAAGCAGCGCCGTGATGGTCGCAGCCCACGAGGCAGCGAACGGTCCGGGTCTTGGGAGGAACAACCAGCCACCGCGCCGCAAGAAATGCGCGAGAAAAATCTGGCTGACATCGACTTCAAGTGTTCAAAGCAAGGCCTTGTGCCTTGCTTTTTGTTTTTGTGCCTGAAACTCGCGTGAATGCTCTACAGGCGTGCGAGCGGGAAGATCAGCAGCGCCGCGAAGAACGCGATCCCAGCCACGACCGTCGTGAGAAGCGCCTTCTCCCGCAGGCGCGGGGCGGCAGGCGCCCCCGGATCCTGCCCCCGCACCAGCCGCTGCGGATCGGCCTCGGCGGCGTTGCCGATCGGCAGGATCGCGAACAGGAAGGTCCACCACAGGACGAAGTAGAGCGCGAAGGCGCCGAACACCGTGAGGGCGAACCCCTTCACGGCGACGAAGGCCAACAGCCCGACCAGCACCGCCACGGTCAGGAGCGTCAGCGGCGTCGAGGCGGTGACGGTGCGAAGGGGTGAACGCGTCATGGTTCTCGGAGGGTCTTGGTGCAGCCGGAGAGTCTGAAGGCTCAGACCTGCTCCAGCTCCACCAGCGTTCCCAGGAAGTCCTTGGGGTGGAGGAAGATCACGGGCTTGCCGTGGGCACCGATCCTCGGCTCGCCCGTGCCGAGCACGCGGGCGCCGGCGGCCTTCATCTGGTCGCGGGCGGCGATGATGTCCTCGACCTCGTAGCAGACATGGTGGATGCCGCCGGCCGGGTTCTTGTCGACGAAGCCCTGGATCGTCGAGTTCTCGCCCAGCGGCGACATCAGCTCGACCTTGCTGTTGGGCAGTTCCACGAACACAACGGTGACGCCGTGCTCCGGCTGCGGCAGCGGCTCGGTGACCTTGGCGCCGAGCGTGTCGCGGTAGATGGCGGTCGCGGCGTCGAGATCCTTCACCGCGATGGCGACGTGGTTGAGCCGTCCGATCATCCTTTTTTCCTCCCTGCCTTACCGCTTCTCCGGCCCGTCACGGCGAGGCGGAGCCGAGGCAATCCGGCGCGCCGTCCCTTCCGGGACGATCGCGCCGCTGGATCGCTTCGCTCACGCTCGCGATGACGGCTTGCTCAGGAGCCTATCACACCTCGACCACCTGCACGTGGCAGGCGGGCTTCTTGCCCCACGCCTCGTTGACGGCGGAGCGCACGGCGCGGTCGACCGCGTTCTCCACGGCCTCCGAGTCCTTCATCTTGCCCCGCGAGAGGCCGTTGAGGGTGCGGTTGACCGTGTCGACCACCGTGTCGAGGAGCGGCTCGCCGCTGCGACCGCGGTTGGGCAGGCCCATGATGTCCACGGCCGGCTCGCCGATCACCTCGCCGCGCTCGTCGATGGCGATGGCCACCGAGACGATGCCGGTCTGGGACAGCTTGCGCCGCTCGGGGATCGCCCGGTCCTTGTGGTCGATGAGGACGTTGCCGTCCTTGTAGAGGCGACCGGCCCGGACGTGCTCGACCACTTCCGGCTTGCCGGGAGCGAGCCGCACCACGGCGCCGTTGCGCGCCTTGACCACCGCCTCGACGCCCTGCTTGCGGGCGAAGCGCGCATGCTCGTCGAGGTGCAGGGCCTCGCCGTGGACGGGCACGACCGATTTCGGCCGGGTCCAGCCGTACATCGCCACCATCTCCTCGCGCCGCGGATGGCCGGAGACGTGGACGAGTTCCGTGCGGTCGGTGATGACCTCGATGCCGGCCTCGATCAGGTCGTTGATGATGGCGCCGACATCGCGCTCGTTGCCGGGAATGGCGCGGGAGGAGAAGATCACCCGGTCGCCCGCCGTCAGAGAGATCGCGGGATGGTCGTCGCGCGAGACCCGGGACATCGCCGCCCGCGGCTCGCCCTGCGAGCCGGTGAGCAGGCAGACCACCTTGTCGCGCGGCAGGTGTCCGTAGGACTCGGCCGAGAGGAAGTCCGGCAGGCCGTCGAGGTAGCCGCACTCGCGGGCGACATCGATGACCCGGTCCATGGCGCGGCCGACGGCGATGACCTGACGGCCGCAGGCCTGCGCGGCCAGGGCTACCGCGCGGATGCGGGCCACGTTCGAGGCGAAGGTCGTCACCGCCACGCGGTGCGGCGCCTCCGCGATCAGCTTGGCGAGCGTGGCCGACACCTCGGACTCGCTGGGCGAGCTGCCCTCGCGCAGCACGTTGGTCGAGTCGCAGATCAGGGCCAGGATGCCCTCGTCGCCGAGGGCCTTGAACGCCTCCGGCGAGGTGGTGTCACCGGCCACCGGCGTATCGTCGAGCTTCCAGTCGCCGGTATGGAGCACGAGGCCGTGCTCGGTGCGGATCGCCACCGCGTTCGACTCGGGGATCGAGTGCGCCACCGGCACGAACTCGAGCTCGAACGGGCCGATGGTCACGCGCTTGCCCGGCTTGATCTCGCGCAGTTCCACCTTGGGCGCGCCGGGCTCGGAGAGACGGCGCGTCTCCAGAAGCTGCTTGGCGAAGCGCGTGGCATAGACCGGCACCTTGAGGCGCGGCCACAGCTCCGAGATCGCGCCGATATGGTCCTCGTGCGCGTGGGTGATGAAGATGCCGAGGAGGTCCTTCTTGCGCTCCTCGATGAAGGTGAGGTCCGGGAACATCAGGTCAATGCCGGGCAAGCCCTCCTCGCCCGCAAATCCCATTCCGCAATCGACCATGATCCATTTGCGCGCCCGCTCGGGTCCGAACCCGTAGAGGCCCGCATTCATGCCGATCTCGCCCACGCCGCCGAGCGGCACGAAGACGAGCTCGTCCTGCCGTGTCGTCATCTTGTCGTCTATCCAGTCTCAGGCCGCCGTCGCGGCACTTCCGAAATGCACCTCGCCCGCCGTCACGGTTCGTCGGGTTCCATCCGGGGCGAGGATCACGAGCCGCCCCCCCTCGTCGATCGTTTCAAAGATGCCCGTCAGCGTGGCCTCGGCCATGCGAACCGATACGGGGGCGCCTACCCCCGCCGCGCGCTCCAGCCACCGCCGCCGGATCGTTGGAAATCCGCGCCCCTTGTTCCAGATCCGGACCGCTTCGACAAACCGTTCCGACAGGAATTCGAACAGCATCGGCGCATCCGCCGCGGAAAAGGCGGCCAAGGCCGCCGCCGGATAGGGCAAATTCTCGGGCGCGGCCGCAACGTTGACGCCGAAACCGACCACGACGGCACGCCGTCCGCCCGGAAGCGTCTCGGCCTCCAGCAGGATGCCGGCGAGTTTTCCGCCCTCGGCGAGAACGTCGTTGGGCCATTTCAGATGGATGGCAACCGGGGCATCAGCAAGACCGTGCGGCGACGGTGCATCCCCTCCCCCCGCATGCGGGGCGGGGGCATCGGCGCCCGTGTCGTCGCGATCCTCTGCCCGCGTGCGGCGCGAGGGCTTCAGCCGGCACGCGTCGCGCAGGGCGTCGACCAGCGCCACGCCCGCCACGAATCCAACCGTCGCGACCATCTCCGGCGCGACGCCTGCCACCGGCAGCAGCAGGCTCGCGGCGAGATTGCCCTCCGGGGAGGCCCAGGCATTGCCGCGGCGACCGCGGCCGGCCTCCTGCCGCCGGGCTGTGACCCAGAGCGGCCCCGTCTCCCCGCCCCTGGCGAGGGCGAGCGCCTCGCTATTGGTCGAGCCGAGCGTATCGTGACTGTGGAGACGATGGCCGTCGGACCGTGCCGCCGGGCTCAACCGGAACTGCATGCGCCTCTAGAACAGAGCTTTCGCCGCGTCGCCCGCCGCCGCGACCAGCGGGGCCGGGACGAGGAAGAACAGCACCACGACCGCGCTCGACACGCCAAGCACGATCGCCGAGCCCGGCGGGATCCGCTCGTAGGGCGCCTGCGCCTCGTCGAAGTACATCACCTTGACGAGGCGCAGGTAGTAGAACGCGCCGACGACGCTGGTGACCACGCCGACCACGGCGAGGGTGACGAGACCTGCCTGGATCGCGGCGGCGAAGACGTAGAATTTCGCGAAGAACCCGGCCAGCGGCGGGATGCCGGCGAGCGAGAACATCATCGCGGCGAGGCAGAAGGCCAGCCAGGGATGGGTGCGCGAGAGGCCCGACAGGTCGTCGATCGTCTCGAACATCTTGTCCTTGCGGCGGAGCGACAGCAGCACCGCGAAGGCGCCGAGCGTCATGGCCAAGTAGACGATCATGTAGATCACCACGCCGCGGATGCCTTCTTCCGAGCCGGCGGCGAGGCCGATCAGGGCGTAGCCGACATTGCCGATGGAGGAATAGGCCATCAGGCGCTTGATGTTGCGCTGGCCGATCGCGGCGAAGGAGCCGAGCGCCATCGAGGCGATCGAGACGAAGATGATGATCTGCTGCCAGACCGCCGTCATGTCGGGGAAGGCCCCGATGAAGACGCGCACCGTCATCGCCATGGCGGCGATCTTCGGCGCGGAGCCGAAGAAGGCGGTGACCGGCGTGGGCGAGCCCTCGTAGACGTCCGGCGTCCACATGTGGAACGGCACGGCCGCGAGCTTGAAGGCGACGCCTGCGGCCACGAACACGATGCCGAGCACGATGCCGAAGCTCGCCGGCCCGTCGAGCGCGGTGACGATGCCGGGGAAGGAGACGGTGCCGGTGAATCCGTAGACCAGCGAGGCGCCGTAGAGCAGCATGCCGGAGGAGAGCGCGCCCAGCACGAAGTATTTCAGGCCGGCCTCGGTGGATTTGGCGTCGTCGCGATGGAAGGCGGCGATGACGTAGGCCGCGAGCGATTGCAGCTCGAGGCCGAGATAGAGCGAGATCAGGTCGTTGGCCGAGGCCATGACCAGCATGCCGATGGTGCAGAGCACGATCAGGATCGGGTACTCGAACCGGTCGATGCGCTCGCGCTGGAAGTAGTCGCGCGAGAGCAGGATGGTCGCCGCCGAGCCGATCAGGATCAGCGCCTTCATGATGCGCGCGAATGGGTCGGCGATGAAGGCGCCGTTCAGCGTCGTGACCCGGCCGGTCTGCGTGACCACGAGGAAGAAGGTGAAGATCAGGAGGATCAGCGCGCCGACATTGACGCCCTCGGACGAGCGCTCGCCGCGCCACGCGCCGTAGAGGACGAGCAGGAGCGCGCCGACGCTCAGCACGATCTCCGGCAGGACCGGCGTGATCGCCGGCAGGACGGATTGGATCGGTGTCATCGCGCGGCGGCCTCGATGGTCGCAAGGTGGGACTTCGGGGACTCGGCGGCGCCCGTCCGGGCGGCGGCGTCCTTGGTGGCGGTCTGCGTGGTGGCCAGCGCGGCACGCATGTTCTGCATCAGCGCCTCGGTGGAGGGCGCGAAGGTGTCGAGGATGGGTGCAGGGTGGACGCCGTACCAGATCGTCAGGGCGACGAGCGGCGCGATGATGATCTTTTCGCGGTTGTCGAGGTCGAGGATGCCCTGGAGGTTGGGCTTCTCGAGCTTCCCGTAGATCACCCGGGCGTAGAGCCACAGCGCGTAGCCGGCCGAGAGGATGATGCCGAAGACCGAGAAGAAGGCGACCGTGGGGTTGGCCCGGAAGGCGCCCATCATCGCGAGGAACTCGCCGACGAAGCCCGAGGTGCCCGGCAGGCCGACATTGGCCATGGTGAAGACCATCATCGCGACGGCGAAGAGCGGCATCCGCTTCACCAATCCGCCATAGGCCGCGATCTCGCGGGTGTGCATCCGGTCGTAGACGACGCCGACGCAGAGGAAGAGCGCGCCCGAGACGATGCCGTGGGAGATCATCAGGAACAGCGCGCCCTGGATGCCCTGCTCGTTGAGCGTGAACAGGCCCAGCGTCACGAAGCCCATATGCGCCACCGACGAGTAGGCGATCAGCTTCTTGATGTCGGTCTGCATCATCGCGATGAGCGAGGTGAAGATGATCGCGATCACCGAGAGGGCGAAGACGAGCGGGGCGAAGGTGTGGCTCGCATCCGGCAGCATCGGCAGCGAGATCCGGATGAAGCCGTAGCCGCCCATCTTCAGCAGGATGCCCGCCAGGATGACCGAGCCCGCGGTCGGCGCCTCGACGTGGGCGTCGGGGAGCCAGGTATGGACCGGCCACATCGGCATCTTCACCGCGAAGGACGCGAAGAAGGCGAGCCAGAGCCAGGTCTGCATGTGCACGGGGAAGCGGTGCGCCAGCAGCGTCGGGATGTCGGTGGTACCGGCTTCCCAGTACATCGCCATGATGGCGAGCAGCATCAGCACCGAGCCGAGCAGGGTGTAGAGGAAGAACTTGAAGCTGGCGTAGATGCGCCGCTTGCCGCCCCAGATGCCGATGATGAGGAACATCGGGATCAGGCCTGCCTCGAAGAACAGGTAGAACAGCACCAGATCGAGCGAGCAGAACACGCCGATCATCGTCGTTTCCAGCACGAGGAAGGCGACGAAGTACTCCTTGACCCGGCTTTCGATGGAGAGCCACGAGGCCCCGATGCAGAACGGCATCAGGAAGGTGGTGAGCAGGATCAGCGGCATCGAGAAGCCGTCGACGCCGAGCTTGAACCGGATCGTCTCGGCGAGCCAGGCGTGGCTCTCGACCAGCTGGAAGCTCGGGCTCGCGATGTCGTAGCGCGCCCAGGCCACCAGCGAGAGCAGGAAGGTGACGACCGTCGTGATCAGCGCCGCCCAACGGGCGTTGCGCTTCACCGCCGCCGTCTCCTCGCCGAGGGTGAGGATGAAGGCGGCGCCGGCCAGCGGGACGATCAGCAGCCCTGAGAGAATGCCGAGGCCGAGCATCAGTGGGTCACTCCCGGGGTTCCCGCCGGCACGCCGGAGACGAGGTACCACGTGATCAGGCCGGCGACCCCGACGAGCATCACGAAGGCGTAGTGGTAGACGTAGCCGGTCTGGAGACGGACCACGCCGCGGGTGACGTCGACGACCCGGGCCGAGATGCCGTCGGGGCCGAGGCCGTCGATGACGCGCCCGTCGCCCTCCTTCCAGAGGAACAGGCCGAAGTTCTTGGCCGGACGCACGAAGATCCGGTCGTAGATCTTGTCGAAGTACCACTTGTTGAGCAGGAAGCGGTACAGGATCGGCTGAGATTCCGCGAGACGATGCGGCAGATCGGGCCGGCGCAAGTACATCCAGAAGGCCAGGAGGAAGCCGAGCACCAGCATCACGAAGGGCGAGGCGGCGACCCAGCCCGGCGCGTCGTGGATCTTGTGCATGATGTCGTTGCCGGACCCGTGCGGGAGCGCGTTGCCCCAGAACTTTTCCATGTCGTGCCCGATGAAGCGCTCCTTGAAGATCAGGCCGGCGAACAGGGCGCCGAAGGCCAGGATCGCCAGCGGGATCGTCATCACGAGCGGGCTCTCGTGAGGCTTGAGGGGCGCGTGATCGTGATGCTCGACCGCGCTGTGCGAGGCCGGCTCGACGTCGTGGCCGTGATCGTCGTGGGCGACGCCCTCGTGGTGCCCCGGCTTGCCGTCCGCCTGGTGGGCATGGGCCGCGTGCGCGTGATCGTCATGCGCGTGATCGTCGTGGTCGTGGGCGCCGTGCGCCACCCAGCGCTGCGGTCCCTCGAAGGTGAGAAAGAACAGCCGCCAGGAGTAGAACGAGGTCATCAGCGCGGCGATCACGGTGGCGAGGAACGCCAGCACGTGGCCCGGGCGGTCCGACATGTAGGCCGCCTCGATGATCGCGTCCTTAGAGTAGTAGCCGGAGGTGAAGGGGAAGCCGATCAGCGCGATGGTGCCGATCGTCATCATCGCCGTGGTGAAGGGAATGTAGCGGCGCAGCCCCCCCATGTTCCGCATGTCCTGCTCGTGATGCATCGCGTGGATGACCGAGCCGGCGCCGAGGAACAGCAGCGCCTTGAAGAAGGCGTGGGTGAAGAGGTGGAAGACGCCGGTGGCGTAGGCGCCGACGCCCAGGCCCACGAACATGTAGCCGAGTTGCGAGCAGGTCGAGTAGGCGATGACCCGCTTGATGTCGTTCTGCACGAGGCCGACGGTGGCCGCGAAGAAGGCGGTGATGCCGCCGATGACGGTGACGACGGTGAGCGCGGTCGGCGCCAGCTCGAAGAGCGGCGACAGGCGCGCGACCATGAACACGCCGGCGGTGACCATGGTCGCGGCGTGGATGAGCGCCGAGACCGGGGTCGGGCCCTCCATCGCGTCGGGGAGCCAGGTGTGCAGCAGGAACTGCGCCGACTTGCCCATCGCACCCATGAACAGGAGCAGGCAGGCGAGCGTCAGGGCGTGCCAGTCATGGCCGAGGAAGTGGAAGGTCGCGTCCTTCAGTTCCGGGGCCTTGGCGAAGATCGCGTCGAATCCGACCGAGCCGGTGAGCACGAAGACGAGGAAGATGCCGAGGGAAAAGCCGAAATCGCCGACGCGGTTGACGATGAAGGCCTTCATCGCCGCGGCGTTGGCCGAGGGCTTCTCGTACCAGAAGCCGATCAGCAGGTAGGAGGCGAGGCCGACGCCCTCCCAGCCGAAGAACATCTGCACGAGGTTGTCGGCCGTCACCAGCATCAGCATGGCGAAGGTGAACAGCGACAGGTAGGCGAAGAAGCGCGGCCGGTGCGGATCCTCGTGCATGTAGCCGATGGAGTAGAGGTGCACGAGAGTCGAGACCGAGGTCACGACGACGAGCATCACCGCGGTCAGCGTATCGACCTTGAAGGCCCAGTCGACCACGAGGTCGCCGGCGCTGAACCACTGCGCCACCGGCACCGTCTCGGCGCGGCCGTCACCGGTCACGAGGAAGAAGGCGCCCCAGGAGAGCAGGGCCGCGAAGGCAAGGCAGCCCGTCGTCACGAGCTCGCTCATCCGCGCACCGATGGACCGGCCGAACAGGCCGGCGATCAGGGCGCCGATCAGCGGGAAGAAGACGATCGCGTGATACATAGAATTCGATTGCCTCGTAGCAGGCGGACGAAGGGGCGGCGCTCTCGCGAGCCGTCAGCCCTTCATCATGCTCACGTCCTCGACGGCGATGGAGCCGCGGTTGCGGAAGAACACCACCAGGATCGCGAGCCCGATCGCGGCTTCCGCCGCGGCGACCGTCAGCACGAACAGGGCGAAGACCTGTCCGGTGATGTCGTTGAGATGGGTCGAGAAGGCGACGAGATTGATGTTGACCGCGAGCAGGATCAGCTCGACCGACATCAGGATGACGATGACGTTCTTGCGGTTGATGAAGATGCCGAGCACGCCGAGCGTGAACAGGATCGCGGCAACCGTCAGATAGTGGCTCACTCCGATCATCGGCTTCAGACCTCCACACCCTGACGCGAGGGCACCTTGATGGTGTCGACCGCCATGCCTTGTGTGCGGGCGTTCTGCACGGCGATGTTCTGACGCTTGACGCCGGTGCGCTCGCGCAGGGTCAGCACGATGGCGCCGATCATCGCCACCAGCAGGATCAGGCCGGCGATCTGGAAGAAGTAGACGTAGTCCGTGTAGAGCACCCGGCCGAGCGCCTGGGTGTTGGTGAGGCTCTCGCCGTGGGCGGCGCGGCCCAGAGGCGCCTGCACGAGGCCGGGATCGATGGTCCAGGTCCCCACCACCAGCAGCAGTTCGATCAGGAAGATCGCGCCGATCAGCCCGCCGATCGGCAGGTAGCGCTGGAAGCCCTGGCGGAGCGCGGCGAAGTCCACGTCGAGCATCATCACGACGAAGAGGAACAGCACCGCGACGGCGCCGACATAGACGACGACGAGGATCATCGCCAGGAACTCGGCACCCATCAGCACGAACAGCCCGGCGGCGTTCACGAAGGCGAGGATCAGGAACAACACCGAGGTCACGGGGTTCCTGGCAGCGATCACCATGAAGCCCGAGGCCACGGCGAGGCCCGCGAAGAGATAGAAGAAGGCGGCGGCTGCGGTCATGCGATTTTCAGCATCGGCCGCTCGAGCGAGCGGCTCCCTTCTGCCTCGGTGGACCCTCGGCCGCAGTCGGCGGCCCGTCTATAGAACTCGGTCTTGCGGCGCACAACCGCGCGCCGTTGGACTTCAGCGGTACGGCGCGTCCATCGCGATGTTGCGGGCGATCTCGCGCTCCCAACGGTCGCCGTTCGCGAGAAGCTTCTCCTTGTCGTAAAGGAGCTCCTCGCGGGTCTCGACCGAGAACTCGAAGTTCGGACCCTCGACGATGGCATCGACCGGACAGGCCTCCTGGCACATGCCGCAATAGATGCACTTCACCATGTCGATGTCGTAGCGCGTGGTGCGCCGGGTCCCGTCGTTGCGGCGCGGACCCGCCTCGATGGTGATCGCCTGGGCCGGGCAGATCGCCTCGCAGAGCTTGCAGGCGATGCAGCGCTCCTCGCCGTTGGGATAGCGGCGCAGGGCGTGCTCCCCGCGGAAGCGCGGCCCGCGATGGCCCATCTCGAAGGGGTAGTTGATCGTGGCCTTCGGCTTGAAGAAATACTTCATGGCGAGGAAGAACCCCGACACGAATTCCTTCAGGAGGAGGCTTCTGGCGACCTGATCGAGCTTCACGGCGCGATCTCCGATGCGGTTGCGATCAGGCTCCCGGCGCGAGGCCGGTGAGCTTCAGGACGAAGGCGACGACGATGACCGAGATCAGCGAGAGCGGGAGGAAGACCTTCCAGCCCAGCCGCATGAGCTGGTCGTAGCGGTAGCGGGGCACCATGGCCTTCACCATGGCGATCATGAAGAACAGGAAGCTGGCCTTCAGCGCGAACCAGATCACGCCCGGCACCCACGTGAAGGGCACGAAGGGAATCGGCGAGAGCCAGCCGCCCAGGAACAGCACCGTGCCGAGGGCGCACATGGTCATGATCGCCACGTACTCGCCGAGCATGAACAGCAGGTACGGCGTCGAGGAGTACTCGACCATGTAGCCCGCCACGAGTTCCGACTCGGCCTCCGGCAGGTCGAAGGGCGGGCGGTTGGTCTCGGCCAGCGCCGAGACGAAGAATACCGCGAACATCGGGAACAGCCAGAGCCAGTACCAGCCGAACAGGCCGAGCGCCGTGTCCTGGGCCATGACGATGCGCGAGAGGTTTAGGCTCCCGGCGCAGAGCAGCACGCAGATGATGACGAAGCCGAGCGAGACCTCGTAGGAGATCATCTGCGCCGCCGAGCGGAGCGCGCCGAGGAAGGCGTATTTGGAGTTCGAGGCCCAGCCGCCCATGATGACGCCGTAGACGCCCAGGCTGGAGATCGCGAAGATGTAGGTGATGCCGACGTTGATGTCGGCGATCGCCCAACCGTCGGCGAGCGGGATGACCGCCCATGATGCCAGCGCCAGCATGGCGAAGACGAGCGGCGCCAGCAGGTAGATCGCCTTGTTGGCGCCGGCCGGGATCACCGGCTCCTTCAGCACGAACTTCAGGAGGTCGGCGAAGGACTGGAGCAGACCGAACGGCCCGACCACGTTCGGGCCGCGGCGCAGCTGCACCGCCGCCCAGATCTTGCGATCCGCCAGCAGCGCGAAGGCGATGAAGACGAGGAGAGCTGCGAGCAGCACGAAGCTCTTCAGCGCGATCAGGAGGACGGTGCCGAGCACTTCCCAGAAGGTCATCGGTAGCGTCCCCTATTCCGCCGCTTCGAGGGCGCGGCCCCGGGCGAGACCGGAGCACTCGGCGAGCACCCGCGAAGCGCGGGCGATCGGGTTGGTGAGGTAGAAGTCGGTCACCGGAGAGGCGAAGCTGGCCTTTTCCGTCGCGGCCGGAAGCGACGCGAGCTTTTCCAGCGCGGCCGCGGCGTCGGACACCTCGACCTGCCCGACCGCCGCGAGATGCGGGTGCTCGGCATACATCGCCTTGCGCAAGGCCGCGAGCGAATCGTAGGGCAGGCGCTTGCCCAGCACGTCGGAGAGCGCGCGCAGGATCGCCCAATCCTCGCGGGCATCGCCCGGCGGGAAGCCGGCGCGGTTGGCCATCTGCACCCGGCCTTCGAGGTTGACGTAGGTCGCGCTCTTCTCGGTATAGGCCGCTCCCGGCAGGATCACGTCGGCGCGGCTCGCGCCGGCATCGCCGTGGGTGCCCTGGTAGATCACGAAGGCACCCGGTCCGATCACCCGCTCGTCGGCGCCGAGGTTGAACACGATGTCGAGGGCGCCCGGCTCGAGCATCTGCGAGAAGGTCAGACCCCCCTCGCCCGGCACGAAGCCGAGATCGAGCGCGCCGACGCGGGCGGCCGCCGTGTTGAGCACGCCGAAGCCGTTCCACTCCGCGCTGACCGCGCCGACATCCTTGGCCAGGGCCGCGATTCCCGCGAGCGAGCCGAAGGCGCTCTCGCCCACGATCACAAGCGGGCGCTCGGCCTTCCTCAGCACGTCGAGGAAGCTGTGGTCGCCCTTGGCCAGGGAGGCGAGCGTGTCGGTGCCGGCGCCGAGATAGGTGTAGGGGTAGGTCAGGTCCGGCTGCTCGTCGAGGATCAGGCCGATCGAGACCGGGGCCATGCGCCAACGCTTGCGGATGCGCACGTTCAGGAGCGAGGCTTCGGTGCGCGGGTTCGCGCCGACGATCAGGATCGCGTCCGCTGCCTCGATGCCGGGGATGGTCGCCCCCAGCGTGTAGGCGGCCCGGCCCCAGGCCGGATCGATCGCCTCGCCGCTCTGGCGGGCGTCGAGGTTGGTCACGCCGAGCGAGCTCATGAGCGCCTTGAGCGCGAAGATCTCCTCCGCGCCGGCCAGATCGCCCACGAGCGCGCCGACGCGCTTGGGGTCCGCGCCCTTCATCCGGGCGGCGATGGCCGAGAAAGCCTCGCCCCAGGAGGCCGGGCGCAGGCGCCCGTTCTCGCGCAGGAACGGCCGGTCGAGGCGCTGCAGGCGCAGTCCGTCGACGACGTGGCGGGTCTTGTCGGAGATCCACTCCTCGTTGATGTCGTCGTTGATGCGCGGCTCGATCTGCATCACCTCGCGGCCGCGGGCATCGATGCGGATCGCCGAGCCCACCGCATCCATCACGTCGACGGACTCGGTCTTGTGCAGCTCCCACGGGCGCACGTTGTAGCTCTGCGGATTGTGAACCAGCGCGCCGACGGGGCAGAGGTCGGCCACGTTGCCCTGAAGCTCCGAGCCCATGGCCTGTTCGAGGTAGCTCGTGATCTCCATGTCCTCGCCGCGGCCGATGGCGCCGAGATCCGGCACGCCGGCGACTTCCGCGAGGAAGCGGACGCAGCGGGTGCAGTGGATGCAGCGGTTCATCGCCGTGCGCACCAGCGGGCCGATATACTTCTCCTCGACCGCCCGCTTGTTCTCGCGGTAGCGGGTCGAGTCGACGCCGTAGGCCATCGCCTGATCCTGCAGGTCGCAATGGCCGCCCTGGTCGCAGATCGGGCAATCGAGCGGGTGGTTGATGAGGAGGAACTCCATCACCCCCTCGCGGGCCTTCTTCGTCGTGCCCGAGCGCGTCAGCACCTCCGGCGGCTCGCCGTTGGGGCCGGGCCGGCAATCTTTGACCGCGTAGGCGCAGGAAGCCACGGGCTTGGGCGCGCCCTTCAGCTCGACCAGGCACATGCGGCAATTGCCGGCGATCGACAGCCGCTCGTGGAAGCAGAAGCGCGGGATCTCCGCGCCCGCGATCTCGCAGGCCTGCAGCAGGGTGTAATCGGCCGGGACATCGACCTCGGTGCCGTCGATGAGGATTTTGGTCATCGGGTCATCTCGAAGGTGAGCATCGGGGCGGCGCTCACTCGGCCGCCATCGGCACCGCATCCATGTGCGGGTTGGCGCTGTACTGGTCGATCCGCTTCTCGATCTCGGGGCGGAAGTGCCGGATCAGGCCCTGGATCGGCCAGGCCGCGGCGTCGCCGAGCGCGCAGATCGTGTGGCCCTCGACCTGCTTGGTGACTTCCAGGAGCATGTCGATCTCGCGCTTCTGCGCCCGGCCGGCGGCCATGCGAGTGAGCACGCGCCACATCCAGCCGGTGCCCTCGCGGCACGGCGTGCACTGGCCGCAGCTCTCGTGCTTGTAGAAGTACGAGATGCGGGCGATCGCGCCGACGATGTCGGTCGACCGGTCGAGCACGATCACCGCCGCGGTGCCCAGCCCCGAGCCGAGGTTGCGCAGGGTGTCGAAGTCCATCTTGGCGTCGATGATCTGCTCCGCGGGCACCAGCGGTACCGAGGAGCCGCCGGGGATGGAGCAGAGCAGGTTGTCCCAGCCGCCGCGCATGCCGCCGCAATGCTTGTCGATCAGCTCGCGGAAAGTGATGCCGAGCTCTTCCTCGACGTTGCAGGGCTTGTTGACGTGGCCGGAGACGCAGAACAGCTTGGTGCCGGTGTTGTTCTTGCCGCCTAGGCCCGCGAACCACGCGCCGCCGCGGCGCAGGATCGTGCCGGCCACCGCAATCGATTCGACGTTGTTGACGGTCGTGGGGCAGCCATAGAGGCCCATATTGGCCGGGAATGGCGGCTTCAGCCGCGGCATCCCCTTCTTGCCCTCGAGACTCTCGATGAGCGCCGTTTCCTCGCCGCAGATATAGGCGCCCGCGCCGTGGTGGACGTAGATGTCGAAGGGGTAGTCGTGGACGTTCGACGGACCGACGAGACGCGCCTCGTAGGCTTCGTCCACCGCGCGCTGGAGCGCGAACTTCTCCGCCACGTACTCGCCGCGGATGTAGATGTAGCAGGCATGCGCCCCCATGGCGAAGGAGGCCAGCATGCAGCCCTCGATCAGGAGGTGCGGATCGTGCCGCATGATCTCCCGGTCCTTGCAGGTGCCCGGCTCCGACTCGTCGGCGTTGACGACGAGGTAGTGCGGGCGCCCGTCGGACTTCTTGGGCATGAACGACCATTTCAGGCCGGTCGGGAAGCCCGCGCCGCCGCGGCCGCGCAGGCCGGAGCCCTTCATCTCATCGATAATCCAATCGCGGCCCATCTCCAGGAGGAACTTGGTTCCGTCCCAGGCGCCGCGCTTTTTCGCGGCCTTGAGCCCCGGCGAGTGGAGGCCGTAGAGATTGGTGAAGATGCGATCCTGATCGGCGAGCATGATCCGCTCCTCAGCCCTTGCTGCCGGCGAGATCGGCCGCTTGGCCGACCCAGTTCTCCCGGTCGATCCGTCCCGGGAAGGCGAGGTAGGCGCTCACCCAGGCGACCTCGGTCGGCGACCACGCGGCGACCTGATCGTAGTGCCAGACGCCGAGATCGTTGAGGCGGCGCTGGTTGACCGGCCCGATGCCCTTGATCTTCGTCAGGTCGTCCGGGCGGTCGTCGCGGGGGGCGTCGAGCCCCTTGGGACGGGTGCCCGCGGCGTCGGCCCGGGCTTCCGGGTTCTCGCCCTCGGGTACGTCGTCGCCGGCGCCGACCGTCGCCGGATGTTGCGGCGGCTCCGTGCGCAGCGCCTTGTCCTCTTCGACGGCCGGGTCCTGGGCGATCGGCGCCTTCGCCTCGCGCGCCTGAGCCCGATCCTCCGGCTTGACCGGAATCTGACCCGCGCTTGCCCGCTCGGCGGGGGCGTCGACGGCATTCGATTCGTTCGCGCGACCGGCGGACGGACGGGCCGGCTTGGTCTCGTCCTTGACGCGGGCCTCGGTCGAGGCGGCCTCGTCCTGCTTGACGCTCTCTCCGCCCTGGTCGGCGCCCTCGGTCTGCTCGAAGCGCTTGCGCCAGGCGCCGACACGCGAGCCGTCGAACAGCGACTCGTCCGTCAGCGTGTTGACCGCGTCCTTCGGCTCGGAGGAGACGCGGCCGATCTGCGAACCGATCTTGACGGGGCGTCCGGCCGCGAGATCGTCGAGGAGCTTGTTCAGGCTCTCCGGGGTCAGATCCTCGTAATAGTCCTGGTTGATCTGCACCATCGGCGCGTTGCAGCAGGCCCCCAGGCACTCGACTTCGAGCCAGGAGAAGTTGCCGTCGGCCGTGACGTGACCGGGCGGCCCGAGACGCTCCTGGAGCGCGGCCTTCAACTCCTTCGCCCCGCAGCAATCGCAGGGCACGGTGCCGCAGAGCTGGACCCAGAAGCGGCCGACGGGCGCCAGAGCGAACATCGTGTAGAAGCTCGCCACCTCCAGCACGCGGATATGCGGCATGCCGAGTTGGTCCGCCACCGCCTCGATCGCCTTCTGCGGCAGCCAGCCGCCGTTCTGCTCCTGCGCCTTCC
Organism: Methylobacterium sp. B4; assembly: GCF_003201865.1. GTDB lineage: Bacteria > Pseudomonadota > Alphaproteobacteria > Rhizobiales > Beijerinckiaceae > Methylobacterium. The sequence goes on from NZ_QJJJ01000007.1 coordinate 61,778, forward strand.
ACAGCAGCGGGATCACGGCCGAAGCCTCACGGCCCTCCGGGTATTTCGCGATCTGGCCGCGCGCCCAGTCGGCGTTCTCGGAGGTGAACGCGAAGTTCTGGGGCTGCTCGGCGGCGGGGGCTAGCCTACGGTTCGCCATGACGTTTCCACCCGTCTCCTTCAGCGGTCCACTTCGCCGAACACGATGTCCAGCGTGCCGAGCACGCAGGACACGTCGGCGAGCAAGTGGCCGCGGCACATCCAGTCCATCGCCTGAAGATGGGCGAAGCCCGGAGCGCGGATCTTGCAGCGGTAGGGTTTGTTGGTGCCGTCGGAGACGAGATAGACCCCGAACTCGCCCTTGGGGGCTTCGACGGCGGCGTAGACCTCGCCCTCGGGCACGTGGAAGCCCTCGGTGTAGAGCTTAAAATGGTGGATGAGCGCTTCCATCGAGCGCTTCATCTCCCGGCGCGGCGGTGGGGCGAACTTGCCGTCCACCGAGGCGATCGGTCCTTGGCCGGCAGGCTCGCGCAGCTTGGCGCAGCACTGCCGCATGATCTTCACCGATTCCCGCATCTCTTCCATGCGGATCACCTGGCGATCGTAGGTGTCGCCGTTCTTCCCCACGGGGATGTCGAACTCCATCTCCTCGTAGAGTTCGTAGGGCTGCGACTTGCGCAGATCCCACGGGATGCCGGAGCCGCGCACCATCACGCCCGAGAAGCCCCAGGCCATCGCCTCGTCCACCGAGACGATCCCGATATCGACGTTGCGCTGCTTGAAGATGCGGTTGGCCATGACGAGGTTGTCGAGGTCGTCGACCACCGTCAGGAAGGGATCGCAGAACGCCTCGATGTCGTCGATCAGCGCGGGCGGCAGGTCCTGATGGACGCCGCCGGGCCGGAAGTAATTGGCGTGGAGCCGCGCACCGGACGCGCGCTCGTAGAAGATCATGAGCTTCTCGCGCTCCTCGAAGCCCCACAGGGGGGGCGTCAGCGCGCCGACGTCCATCGCCTGCGTGGTGACGTTGAGGAGGTGGGACAGCAGCCGCCCGATCTCGCAGAACAGGGTGCGGATGAGCTGGGCCCGCCGCGGCACCTTGATGCCGGCGAGCTTCTCGATCGCGAGGCAGAAGGCATGCTCCTGATTCATCGGCGCGACGTAGTCGAGCCGGTCGAAATAGGGCGTCGCCTGGAGGTAGGTCTTGTGCTCGATCAGCTTCTCGGTGCCCCGGTGCAGGAGTCCGATATGCGGATCGACCCGCTCGACCACCTCGCCGTCGAGCTCCAGCACGAGGCGCAGCACGCCGTGCGCCGCCGGGTGCTGCGGCCCGAAGTTGATCGAGAAGTTGCGGATGTTGTGTTCGCTCATCGCCGCAAGCCTTCAGCTCGACGTCTTCTCGTCGCCCGGCAGCACGTAGTCCGTGCCCTCCCACGGCGACAGGAAGTCGAAGTTGCGGAACTCCTGGGTCAGCTTGACCGGCTCGTAGACGACCCGCGCCTCGTCCTGGTCGTAACGGACCTCGACGAAGCCGGTCAGCGGGAAGTCCTTGCGCAGCGGATGGCCTTCGAAACCGTAATCGGTCAGCAGGCGGCGCAGGTCGGGATGGCCCGAGAACAGGATGCCGTAGAGGTCGTAGGTCTCGCGCTCGTACCAGTTGGCCGCCGGGAAGACGGGAATCGCCGAGGGAACCGGGGTCGCGGCGTCCGTCTGCACCTTCACGCGCACCCGCATGTTATGACGCAAGGAGAGCAGGTGGTAGACGACGTCGAAGCGGCGCGCTCGCTGAGGGTAGTCGGCACCGCAGATGTCGATGAAGCAGCGGAAGGCGCAGGCCGGCTCGTCGCGCAGGTAGGTCAGCGCGTAGACGATGTCGCTGCCCTGGACGACGACGGTCAACTCGCCGAAGGCGATCGACCAGTCCGTGACCGCGGGGCCGAGCGCCCCGGCGATCCGCTCGCCCATGGCCTGCAGGGCGTTCTCGCCCTGGGCCGCCTCGACGGTCCGGCGCAGCGTGATGCCGTTGGTGGTGATGGCCTCCATCGTGCGCTCCCTCACCGCTCGATCGTGCCGATGCGGCGGATCTTCCGCTGCAGCAGCAGCACGCCGTAGAGCAGCGCCTCGGCCGAGGGCGGACAACCCGGCACGTAGATGTCGACCGGCACCACCCGGTCGCAGCCGCGGACCACCGAGTAGGAGTAGTGATAGTAGCCGCCGCCATTGGCGCAGGAGCCCATGGAGATGACGTAGCGCGGCTCCGGCATCTGGTCGTAGACCTTGCGCAGCGCCGGGGCCATCTTGTTGGTCAGCGTGCCGGCCACGATCATCACGTCGGACTGGCGCGGGCTGCCGCGCGGCGCGAAGCCGAAGCGCTCGCAATCGTAGCGCGGCATCGACATCTGCATCATCTCGACGGCACAGCAGGCCAGACCGAAGGTCATCCACATCAGCGAGCCGGTGCGGGCCCAGTTGATGAGTTCGTCGGCGCTGGTGACGAGAAATCCGCGATCGGCCAACTCGTCGTTGATCGACAGGAAAGTCGGGTCGTTGGCACCGATCGGACGCCCGGTCGCGGGATCGATGATCCCTATCGGCGCGGGCGCGACCAGAGGCGCGCGGGAGAGGGTCGGAGTCAGGGCCATGTCTGCCTCTGAGCGAGAACGGAGGGGAAGCGACGCGAGTGAGCCCGCGCCGTTAGTCCCATTCGAGGGCGCCCTTGCGCCACTCGTAGACGAAGCCGACGGTGAGAACGCCGAGGAAGGCCATCATCGACCAGAAGCCGAACCACCCGAGCTCCCCGAAGGTGATCGCCCAGGGGAACAGGAAGGCGACCTCGAGGTCGAAGATGATGAACAGGATCGCCACGAGATAGAAGCGCACGTCGAACTTCATGCGTGCGTCGTCGAAGGCGTTGAAGCCGCACTCGTAGGCCGAGAGCTTCTCCGGATCGGGGCTCGAATAAGCCACGACGAAGGGAGCAACCAGCAGCGCCACCGCGATGAACAGCGACACGCCGATGAACACGATGAGCGGCAGGTAGTCTGCCAGCAGGCCGGTCATGCCGCACCCCTCATTTCGTTGCGCGTGAGGATCATGGGAGATTGCCCTCGCGACGGGTCCGAACACGAGAAATTCCTGCGATGGAATTCCTCCAATGCCAGACTGAGCGCCGGGCGAGGCTTAGACGAGCCCCCCCGGCGAAACAAGGGTATTGCGCGTCGCACAATCACCCCTTTCGCTGACAGATGGGGGCATCCATGCACACAACCACAGAGACGGATCGGCGCAGGCCCGACCACGGTTGAGCCTTGCCGCATCATCCCCGCCGCCCCCATGTTCTTATTCGTGGTATCTGGCATACCAGCGGTCGCCGCCGCAAGCACGACCTCGACGCCGCGGAACGGTTTCGTTCGGGGGAGCCGCTTGCTCTACCAGCACAGAGACGGTCTCAATCGCGGCTCGGGAGGGCATTTCCCCGATCCGTCGCCGAACCGTCGCATTCCGCGATTCCGCGGCTTGACAGCCCAGGGCGCCCCACCTAAACCCCGCCTCGTCGCCGACACGAGCCCAGCCGGCCGGCGACGCAAAACGCGGGCGTAGCTCAGTCGGTTAGAGTGCCGGCCTGTCACGCCGGAGGTCGCGGGTTCGAGCCCCGTCGCCCGCGCCATGTTTCCCGCCCCGTCGGAAACACCTTCTTTCCAATCAGCCTCAGCCTCCACGACAAGCGTCGACGCTTGTGCTGTTGTCGGCATACGGTGCGTGGCCGCGAGGCCACAGGCGTCCATGTCATCCGCCGCAGGCCGCATCCCGCCGTGGTTTCGCCGCAAGCCTTGCGGAATCGGGCGCCTTCTCATGGCCGCCCTGCTGACTCCGATGCCGAACCTTCGTCTTCCCGCCGCCGCGACGCTGATCGCGCTGACGCTCGCCGGTTGCGGCGGGTCTCCCGTTTTCGACGCAGCCCAGCCGACGCTGCCCGCGATTCTCGACGAGCAGGCTGCCGCCGCAGCGATCTCGCGCTACCGGGCACAGCACGGCCTGGGGCCTGTCTCGCTCGATCGCAGCCTCATCAGCGCGGCCTCGTTCCAGGCACAGGCCAATGCGCGGGCGGGGCGACTCAGCCACGAGATCGCCGGCAGCTTCGAAAGCCGCATGGCGGGCGCCGGCTTCGGCCGGCGCTACGCCTCGGAGAATCTCAGCGCGGGTTCGGAGACCTTCGATCAGGTGCTGGCGCGCTGGAAGGCCTCGCCGGAGCACAATCGCAATATGCTGATGCCGCAATTGCGCCGGGTCGGCATAGCTCGCGTCGATGCTCCGACGACCCGCTACAAGCGGTTCTGGGCGCTCGTGATGGCGGGCGATTGAGGCAAGCGGCCCGGGCCGCGAGGAACCGGGCCGCCCCGCGCGCCAACGTATCGGGGCTTACTGCACCTGAGCGAGCAGCGGCTCCATGCGCTTCTGCGTGAGCTTGTTGTGCTGGACGCTCTTGGCGGCCTCCAGATTGTCGCGCTTGTCGCCGACCACGACGAGGGCGACCATGCCCATCAAGTAGTGGGGTGAGCATTTGAAGCCGTAGACGCCCTCGCGCTCGAAGGTCACCACCGCCTCCTGTCCGACGGTCGACTTCACATAGTCCGCACCGTCCGGCGCCATCCCCTTGATGGTCTCGACGTTGTGTCCCTTGTCGGTGGGCAGGAACTTGATGCTGTCCCCGGGCTTCAGTCGCACGAAGGCGGGATCGAACACCATCATGCCGTTCGGCCCGCTGTTGAGCATCTTGACCGGGATTTCGTCCGCCGCGGCCGGCAGGGCAGCGGCAAGGGCAACCGTAGCGGCAAAAACTCTGAAGATCGTCATTCGCTTCCTCGGAATAATTCTCAAAAACATCGACGAATCTCGCCGAGACACGCAAGATATCGAGTCAAATACGCAGCATCAAATCGTCATTTATCCAGTAAATTGAATAATTATACTTCAAGCGACGTGCGGAAGACGTGCTCCCCTGCCCCTCAAGCGGCGGGCCTTTCAAACCAGCGCGGCTGCGTGTAAACGCGGGGCTTGACGATCATCCCAGCCGCCTGCGCCCCCTTGGCGCCGCCCGACACCGGCGGCGCGCGAGGGCGAGCGCGCGCGAACTCGATTCAAGGCGCTCAATGCCGAAACGCACCGACATCTCCTCCATCCTCATCATCGGTGCGGGCCCCATCATCATCGGGCAGGCCTGCGAGTTCGATTACTCCGGGACCCAGGCCTGCAAGGCCCTGCGGGAAGAAGGCTACCGGATCGTCCTGGTGAACTCGAACCCGGCGACGATCATGACCGATCCGGACATGGCCGACGCGACCTATGTCGAGCCGATCACCCCGGAGATCGTGACCAAGATCATCGAGAAGGAGAGGCCCGACGCGCTGCTCCCCACCATGGGCGGCCAGACGGCGCTGAACTGCGCGCTCTCCTTGAAGCGCATGGGCGTGCTGGAAAAGTTCGGCGTGCAGATGATCGGCGCGACCGCCGAGGCCATCGACAAGGCGGAGGACCGCAACCTCTTCCGCGACGCGATGACCAAGATCGGCCTGGAGACGCCGAAATCGGCGCTGGCCAACGCCTCCGCCGCCAAGAAGGTCGATCGCGACCGCTATCTCGCCGAGAAGGCCCGGATCGAGGGCGCGAATTCCGACCCGGCCACCCGCGAGGTGGCGCTCGCCGAGTTCGAGCGCCAGTGGAGCGGAGCCGAGGGCGACCGGCGCCGGCGCTACATCGAGCACGCGCTCGGCCAGGCCCTGATCGCGCTCGCCGAAGTCGGCCTGCCGGCGATCATCCGCCCCTCCTTCACCATGGGCGGCACCGGCGGCGGCATCGCCTACAATCGGGAGGAATTCCTCGAGATCGTCGAGCGCGGCATCGACGCCTCGCCGACCAATGAGGTGCTGATCGAGGAGAGCGTGCTCGGCTGGAAGGAGTACGAAATGGAGGTCGTCCGCGACAAGGCGGACAACTGCATCATCGTCTGCTCCATCGAGAACGTCGATCCGATGGGCGTGCATACCGGCGATTCCATCACCGTCGCCCCCGCGCTGACGCTCACCGACAAAGAGTATCAGGTAATGCGCGACGCCTCGCTCGCCGTGCTGCGCGAGATCGGGGTCGAGACCGGCGGCTCCAACGTGCAGTTCGCGATCAACCCCGAGAACGGTCGGATGATCGTGATCGAGATGAACCCGCGGGTCTCGCGCTCCTCGGCGCTCGCCTCGAAGGCCACTGGCTTCCCGATCGCCAAGGTCGCGGCTAAGCTCGCCGTCGGCTACACGCTCGACGAGATCGCCAACGACATCACCGGCGGCGCGACCCCGGCCTCGTTCGAGCCGACGATCGACTACGTCGTCACCAAGATCCCGCGCTTCGCCTTCGAGAAGTTCCCCGGCGCCGAGCCGACGCTGACCACCGCGATGAAGTCGGTGGGCGAAGCCATGGCGATCGGCCGCTGCTTCGCGGAATCGCTGCAGAAGGCCCTGCGCTCCCTGGAGACGGGCCTCACCGGCCTCGACGAGATCGAGATCGAGGGCTTGGGCAAGGGCGACGACCACAACGCCATCAAGGCAGCGCTGGGCACGCCGACGCCGGACCGCCTGCTCAAGGTCGCCCAGGCGATGCGCCTCGGGATCAGCCACGAGGAGATCCACGCCTCCTGCCGGATCGACCCGTGGTTCCTAGAGCAGCTCCAGGCCATCGTCGATCTGGAGAACCGGGTGAAGGCGCACGGCCTGCCCCAAACGCCGGGCGCCTTCCGCCAGCTCAAGGCGGCCGGCTTCTCCGATGCGCGGCTCGCCGTCCTCACGGATACCGACGAGGAGGCCGTACGTGCCGCACGCCGGGCGCTGAACGTGCGCCCCGTCTTCAAGCGGATCGACACTTGCGCCGCAGAGTTCAAGGCGCCGACCGCCTACATGTACTCGTCCTACGTCGCGCCGTTCGCCGGCACGGTGGCCGACGAGGCGTACCCGTCGGATAAGAAGAAGGTCATCATCCTCGGCGGCGGCCCGAACCGGATCGGCCAGGGCATCGAGTTCGACTATTGCTGCTGCCACGCCTGCTTCGCACTCACCGAGGCCGGCTTCGAGACCATCATGGTCAACTGCAACCCGGAGACGGTCTCGACCGACTACGACACCTCCGACCGGCTCTACTTCGAGCCGCTCACCGAAGAGGATGTCCTTGAGATCGTCGAGACCGAGCGGCAGGCGGGCACGCTCCACGGCGTGATCGTGCAGTTCGGCGGACAGACACCGCTCAAGCTCGCCCGCGCTCTGGAGGGCGCCGGCGTGCCGATCCTCGGCACCTCGCCCGACGCCATCGACCTCGCCGAGGACCGCGACCAGTTCAAGCGGCTGCTCGACAAGCTCGGACTCAAGCAGCCCAAGAACGGCATCGCCTACTCGGTGGAGCAGAGCCGGCTGGTGGCGGCCGAACTCGGCCTGCCCTTCGTGGTGCGCCCCAGCTACGTGCTCGGCGGGCGCGCCATGGCGATCATCCGCGACGAGGCGCAGTTCGCCGAGTACCTGCTCGGGACGCTGCCGAGCCTGATCCCGTCCGACATCAAGGCGCGCTACCCCAACGACAAGACGGGGCAGATCAACACGGTGCTTGGCAAGAACCCGCTCCTGTTCGACCGCTACCTGTCGGATGCGACCGAGGTCGACGTGGACGCGGTCTGCGACGGTGAGAGCGTGTTCATCGCCGGCATCATGGAGCATATCGAGGAGGCGGGCATCCACTCGGGCGATTCCGCCTGCTCGCTGCCCCCGCGCACGCTCGCGCCCGAGATCCTGGCCGAGCTGGAGCGACAGACCAAGGCGATGGCGCTCGCGCTCAAGGTCGGCGGCCTGATGAACGTGCAGTACGCCATCAAGGACGGCGCGATCTACGTGCTGGAAGTGAACCCGCGCGCCTCGCGCACGGTGCCCTTCGTGGCCAAGGTCATCGGCGAGCCGATCGCCAAGATCGCCGCGCGGATCATGGCCGGCGAGCGCCTCGACACCTTCGGCCTCAAGCCGAAGAAGCTCGACCACATCGCGGTCAAGGAGGCGGTGTTCCCCTTCGCCCGCTTCCCCGGCGTCGACGTGCTGCTCGGGCCGGAGATGCGCTCGACGGGCGAGGTGATCGGGCTGGATGCCGGCTTCGGCGTGGCCTTCGCCAAGAGCCAGCTCGGCTCCGGAACGGCCGTGCCGCGCACGGGCACGGTGTTCGTCTCCGTGCGCGACGACGACAAGCCCCGCGTGCTGCCGGCGATCCGGCTGCTGCACACGCTCGGCTTCACCATCCTCGCGACCAGCGGCACGCAGCGCTACCTCGCCGAGGAAGGCATCCCGACGAACCGCATCAACAAGGTTCTGGAGGGCCGTCCCCACATCGTGGATGCCATCAAGAACGGCGAGATCGCGCTCGTCATCAACACCACCGAAGGCGCCGGTGCGCTCTCGGACTCCCGCTCGCTCAGGCGGGCGGCCCTCTTGCATAAAGTGCCGTACTACACCACTCTGGCCGGCGCGATGGCAGCGGCCGAGGGGATCAAAGCCTATCTCGAAGGCGATCTTCAGGTGCGCGCCTTGCAGGAATACTTCGCGGCCTAAATAGACTCCGCGTGGCAAGCCCTCCGCCCCTCACAAGGCGGGCGGCTTCGAGCCACGCGTTCAAGAGCCGTTTCCCGGCCCGGAAGGAGCACCCCGCTCCGGCCGGGCCTCTTCATTGTGGCGCGAGACCATGAGCATCGACAAGCTTCCCATCACGGCACGCGGCTACGCAGCCCTCGAGGAGGAGCTGAAGCGTCGCCAGCAGGTGGAACGTCCCCGGATCATCCAGGCGATTTCCGAGGCCCGCGCGCTCGGCGACCTCTCCGAGAATGCCGAGTATCACGCTGCCAAGGAGGCCCAGTCCCACAACGAGGGCCGGGTGCTCGAACTGGAGAGCATGATCGCGCGCGCCGAGATCATCGACACCTCGAAGCTGTCCGGCGCGAAGATCAAGTTCGGCGCCCGCGTGAAGCTCGTGGACGAGGACACCGAGGAGGAGAAGACCTACCAGCTCGTCGGCGAGCCGGAGGCGGACGTGCGCGAGGGCCGGGTCTCGATCTCCTCGCCCATCGCCCGCGCCCTGATCGGCAAGGCCGTCGGCGACACGGTGGAGGTGACCACGCCCGGCGGCGGCAAGTCCTACGAGGTCGTCGCCGTCGAGTGGGGAGCCTGAACCCCTTGCGCGTCCTCGGCTTCGCGGCCCTGATCGGCCTCCTCGCCGGGGCGGCTCCCGCCCTGGCGCAGGGGTTCGACCGGATCGGCGGCGTCGCCGTCGACATGCGCCCGCTCCAGGCCTATGCCCGCGGCCCGCAGGCGGAAGCCCTGCGCGCGGACCTGACCGAGGCCCTGCGACGCAGCTTCGGTGACCGCATGGTGCGCGGAGCCCCGACGCTGGTGGTGCGGGTGAGCGGCCTCACCCTCAACCCCTATGCGGGCGGCGAGGGCGTCGGCCGCGGCGGCAGCTTCGGGGGCGGCGGCTCGACCGATTACCTCGACGGCGAGGCTCTGCTGGTGGGTCGCGGGGGCGAGATCCTCGCGCGTCATCCTCAGCTCTCGGCCCTGCCCGCGAGTTCGGGCGGCGCGTGGTACGATCCGGCCTCCGAGCGGCGCCGGCTCGCAGCGCTCGCCGAGCACTACGCCCAGTGGCTGCGGCGGATGCTCCCGGCCCAGTAGGGCTGGTTCCGAAGTGCTTTCCGCCGAACTGGACACCGGTTCGGCCTCGAAGAGCGCATCAGAACAAAAGTCGGAGGTTTGCGTCGCGTGAACGAGACAGGGCCGGTGACGGCGGACGGCAGCGTGCCGCCGGACCTCGCGCATGCCCGCGCCTGGATCGTCACCGACGGCAAGGCGGGCGACGAGAACCAGTGCATCGGCATCGCCGAAGCACTGGGCGTCTCCTACGAGAGGCGGCGCATTCCCAAGGGGCGCCCGCTGACCTGGATGGCGCCCTGGGGGCCGATCGACCCGCGCGACGCACCGGGCCGGGCCGGCGGCATGCTGGAAGGCCCGCTGCCCGACCTCCTGATCGCCTCGGGGCGCCGCGCCGTGCCCTATCTGCGCGCCGTGCGCCGCGCCTCGGGCGAGCGGACCTTCACCGCCTTCCTCAAGGATCCCCGCACCGGCCACGACACCGCCGACTTCATTTGGGTGCCGGATTACGACGACCTGCGCGGCCCCAACGTCTTCACCACCCTGACCGCTCCGCACCCGGTCTCCCGCGCCCGCCTCGACGCGGCCCGCCTGACCCCCGATCCACGGCTTGCCGGCCTGCCCTGGCCGCGCATCGCCGTCCTGATCGGCGGCGATAGCCGCCATCTGCGCTACCGCAAGACGGACATGCGCCGGCTGGTGCGCGACCTGACCAAGCTCGCCGAAGGCGGCTGCTCGCTGATGCTGACGGTATCCCGGCGCACCCCTCCGGATCTGCGCACGGCGCTGGAGAACCTCGTCCGGGACAAGGGCGGGTTCTTCTGGGACGGCAGCGGCGAGAATCCTTACGTCGGCATGCTGGCCATCGCCGACCACATCGTCGTCACCTCGGACTCGGCCAACATGGTGGGCGAGGCGGCGAGCACCGGCGTGCCCCTCCTGCTGTTCGACCTGCCGCGCACCTATATCCGGCACAGGCGGATGTTCGCGGGCCTCGCCATGGCCGGCGCGCTGAAGCCCTTCATCGGCCGGCTGGAGGCTCTTCGCTACGCACCCATCGACGCCACGCCGACCATCGCCGCGGCCCTGGCCGAGGCCTACGAGCGCCACCGGCAAGGGATGACGGGCGAGCGGACGAACGCTCCGCCCGCTCCGGCACTATCCCCGGCGCGTCCGCCCTTCTGAGCGGAACCGGCGGGACGGGACGTTTCTCGGCCTCGGGCGCCGCGTTGAGAAGAAATTTTTGATCGCGCGGTGTCAGACTGGGCGCGACGGTTCACAGGACGAGAGAGCGGCCCGCACCGGGAACAGCGGAGCCGGTCGCCGACAGGAGAGGGCACAGATGGCGCACACCCATGCGAGGCTCGTAATCATCGGCTCGGGGCCGGCGGGCTACACCGCCGCGATCTACGCCGCCCGCGCCATGGTCGAGCCCCTGCTGATCTCGGGCTTCCAGCCCGGCGGCCAGCTCATGATCACCACCGACGTGGAGAATTACCCGGGCTTCGCCGAGGCGATCCAGGGCCCCTGGCTCATGGAGCAGATGCGCCTCCAGGCCGAACACGTGGGCACCAAGATCCTCTCCGAGTACATCACCAGCGTCGATCTGAACGTTCGCCCCTTCCGGCTCGAGGCGGATTCCGGCGAGACCTACAGCTGCGACGCGCTCATCATCGCCACCGGCGCCCAGGCCAAGTGGCTCGGCCTGCCCTCGGAGGCGAAGTTCCAGGGCTTCGGCGTCTCGGCCTGCGCCACCTGCGACGGCTTCTTCTTCCGTGGCAAGGACGTGACGGTGGTGGGCGGCGGCAACACCGCGGTCGAGGAAGCCCTATATCTGGCCAACCTCGCCAAGTCCGTCACCGTGATCCACCGCCGGGGCGAGTTCCGGGCCGAGCGCATCCTGCAGGAGCGCCTGTTCAAGCATCCCAACGTCACCGTGAAGTGGCACCACGCGGTGGAGGAGATCTGCGGCTCCGACACGCCGCCCTCCGTCACGCATCTGCGTCTCAAGGACCTGCGCACGGGCGAGATCGTCGAGCAGCCGACCGACGGCCTGTTCGTGGCGATCGGGCACCAGCCCGCCACGGGGATCTTCGAGGGCCAGCTGCCCATGCGCCAGGGCGGCTACATCAGCGTGAGGCCGGGCACCTCCGAGACCAGCATCCCCGGCGTCTTCGCCGCGGGCGACGTCACGGACGACGTCTACCGTCAGGCGATCACCGCGGCGGGGATGGGCTGCATGGCGGCCTTGGAGGCGGAGAAGTACCTCGCCGCCCTCGATGTCGGCGAGAGCCCGGCCCAGGCGGCGGCCGAATAGCGGCCGCGCTCGTGGACCTGCCGGTTCGTCCCGGCAGGTCCGGCGCCATCGAGAAAAACGCGAAGTAGTTTTCAGAACAACCTTCGCTTCGCCGCCGTGTCGGCCGGCGAAGCGAGGCGGGTCGGGCGTTTTTGAAGCAGTACAAAACGTTGTCAGGCCCCAACTTCCCTGTTGACGACGGCGACGACGCAACCAAATCGCAAGCTTGTTGTCCTAGCCTGAGCGGTGCCGGAGCCGGCAGGTTTCGCGAGGAGCCCCTCGCCGGGCATGGTGGGGGCGGACAGACTTGCGTCGTGCGACGCCCGAAGGTCGCGGTCTCCCGTGACGGGCCGGCCTCGACGGGCGGGAGTGACGGCCTTGGATTGGGACAAGATCCGGATTTTCCTCAACGTCGCGGAAGCCGGCAGCTTCACGCGGGCGGGTGACGATATCGGCCTCAGCCAGTCGGCGGTGAGCCGGCAGATCAGTGCGCTGGAGCGGGAGCTGAAGGCGCCGCTGTTCCACCGTCACGCCCGCGGCCTCATCCTCACCGAACAGGGCGACCTGCTGTTCCGCGCCGCGCGCGACATGAAGCTCCGGCTGGAGAACACCCGCGCCCGCCTCGTGGAGACGAGCGAGCGCCCCTCCGGCGACCTGCGGGTGACGACCACGGTGGGCCTGGGCACCTCCTGGCTCTCGCAGCGCATCTCCGAGTTTCTCGACCTCTATCCGGACGTGCGGATCGAGTTGGTGCTCACCAACGAGGAACTGGATCTCGCCATGCGCGAGGCCGACATCGCGATCCGCATGCGCCGCCCGGCCCAGCCGGACCTGATCCAGCGGCGCCTGTTCACGGTGCATTACCACGCCTTCGCCAGTCCCGATTACGTGAAGCGCTTCGGCGAGCCCAAGACCATCGCCGACCTCGACGAGCACCGCCTCGTCTCCTTCGGCGGCAACGAGCCGTCCTACCTGCTGGCCACGCACTACCTCGCCAGCATCGGCCGCCAAGCCGACGACCGCCGCCCGGTCCACTTCACGGTCAACAACATCACCGCGCTCCACAAGGCGATGGAGGCCGGCATCGGCGTCGGCATCCTGCCGGACTACGCCGTCGACGGGAACGAGAGCCTCGTCCAAGTGCTGCGCGAGAGCGAGATGCCGACCATGGAGAGCTACCTCGTCTATGCCGAGGAGATGCGCTCAGTCGCCCGCGTCCAGGCGTTCCGCGATTTCCTCGTGAACAAGGCTCAGCGCTGGACTTATTGAAGCGTAGCCGGAAAACGGCCGCCCCTGCGCCCTTGTCGCACCCCGAGCCACTCGTCTAAGACCGGCCGACCTCGCCGGGCGTCGCGCGACGCTCCGGCCGTAGAATCCGGACGGCATGATCGCGATCCACTGCCTCAACGGGCCAAACCTCAACCTCCTGGGCAAGCGCGAGCCGGGCATCTACGGCGCCGCCACGCTCGTCGACATCGAGCGGACCCTCCGGGAGCAGGCGGCTCGCCTCGATATCGCCCTGACCTTCCGTCAGACGAATCACGAGGGCGAACTCGTGACGTTCGTGCAGGAGGCGGGCGCGGCCGGGGCCGGGGTGCTCATCAACGCCGCCGCCTACACGCACAGCTCGATCGCGCTGCGCGACGCGATCACGGGAGCGGGGGTGACGGCGGTGGAGATCCACCTCTCGAACGTCCATGCTCGTGAGGAATTCCGGCACGTCTCCCGGATCGCTCCGGTCTGCGCCGGTGTGATTTCGGGCTTCGGTGCCCACAGTTACGTTGTCGGGCTCGACGCCCTCGCCCATCTCCTGCGCGGACGCCTCGCGTCCGCCTCCTGACGTCAGAACCAAGAGCCGATGGCCAAGAACGAACCCTTCGATCCCGAACTGGTGCGCGAACTCGCCCGGATGGTCGCCGAGACCGACCTGAGCGAGATCGAGGTCGAGAAGGGTGACCTGCGCATCCGTGTCGCCCGCAAGATCGAGCCGGTCGCGGTTCAGGTCGCCCCCGCCGCGCCGGCCCCGCTCGCGGCGGCTCCGGCCATCGCGCCCCCGGCGGCGCTGGCACCCGCACCCGCCAAGTCCGGCGCGGGCCATCCCGGCGCCGTGCCCTCCCCCATGGTCGGCACCGCCTATCTGCGCCCCTCGCCCGAGGCCAAGCCCTTCATCGAGATCGGCACGAAGGTCCAGGCCGGCGACAAGGTCCTGCTCGTCGAGGCGATGAAGACCTTCAACGAGATCGTCGCGCCCCGCGCCGGTACGGTGACCGCGATCTTCGTCGAGGACGGGATGCCGGTCGAGTACGGCGAAGCCCTCCTCGTCATCGAGTAGCGTTCAGCGATGTTCGACAAGATCCTGATCGCCAACCGCGGCGAGATCGCGCTCCGCATCCTGCGGGCCGCGAAGGAGCTCGGTATCGCCACCGTCGCGGTCCATTCCACGGCCGATGCCGACGCGATGCACGTGCGGCTGGCCGACGAGAGCGTCTGCATCGGCCCGCCGGCCGCCCGCGACAGCTACCTCAACATCCCCTCGATCATCGCGGCCTGCGAGATCACCGGGGCGGACGCCGTGCATCCGGGCTACGGCTTCCTGTCGGAGAACGCCCGCTTCGCCGAGGTGCTGGCCCACCACAACATCGGCTTCATCGGCCCCAAGGCCGAGCATATCCGCATCATGGGCGACAAGATCGAGGCCAAGCGCACGGCCAAGGCGCTCGGCATCCCCTGCGTGCCGGGCTCCGAGGGCGGCGTCACCGACCCGGACGAGGCCAAGCGCGTGGCCGCCGAAATCGGCTATCCCGTGCTGGTCAAGGCGGCTTCCGGCGGCGGCGGGCGCGGCATGAAGGTCGCCCGCTCGGAAGGCGAGCTGGAGCAGGCGCTCGACATGGCCCGCACCGAGGCCAAGGCCGCCTTCGGCGACGACGCGGTCTACCTCGAAAAGTATCTCACCAAGCCCCGCCACATCGAGGTGCAGATCCTCGGCGACGGGCGCGGGGATGCCGTGCATCTGGCCGAGCGCGACTGCTCGCTCCAGCGCCGTCACCAGAAGGTCTGGGAGGAAGGCGGCTCGCCCGCCCTCGACGAGGCGATGCGCGCCGAGATCGGCGGCATCTGCGCCAACGCCATGCGCCAGCTCAGCTATCTCGGCGCCGGCACGATCGAGTTCCTCTACGAGGACGGCCGTTTCTACTTCATCGAGATGAACACGCGCATCCAGGTGGAGCATCCCGTCACCGAGATGATCACCGGGATCGACCTCGTGAACGAGCAGATCCGGGTCGCCGCCGGCGGCGGCCTCTCGGTCGCTCAGGAGGACATCAAGGTCGAGGGTCACGCCATCGAGTGCCGGATCAACGCCGAGCACCCTTCGACCTTCCGGCCCTCGCCGGGGCTGATCACCTACTTCCACCCGCCGGGCGGCCTCGGCGTGCGGGTCGATTCGGCCGCCTTCCAGGGCTACCGCATCCCGCCGCACTACGATTCGCTGATCGGCAAGCTGATCGTGCACGGGCGCACCCGCAACGAGTGCCTGATGCGCCTGCGCCGGGCGTTGGACGAGTTCGTCGTCGACGGAATCGACACCACGCTGCCGCTGTTCCGCACGCTGGTGCGCAACGCCGAGGTCCAGAACGGCCAGTACGACATCCACTGGCTCGAGAGCTTCCTCGCCCGCGAGGACGTGGCCGGGGTCGAGCCGCGGCGCTGACGGTGCGGGGCGGCTCGGCCGCCCCCCCGCTTTGCGGCTCCATCTCAGGTGTGAACGCCCGCGCCTGCTTCCTCCTGACGGCTGGCGTTCGGGCACGGGGCGCGCGACAACGCTGCGATGCACGACAGGCATCCCGTGGACATCACGCCCGACATCCTGCTCAAGGCCTACGCTGCCGGGATCTTCCCGATGGCCGAGGATGCGGACGATCCCACGATCTACTGGGTCGAGCCGAGAGCCCGCGGCGTGCTGCCCCTCGACCGGTTCCACGTGCCGCGGCGTCTCGCCCGCACCGTGCGCTCCGACCTGTTCGAGGTCGTGAGCGACCGGGATTTCGATGCCGTGATCGACGGCTGCGCCGCCCCGCGGCGGGACACGGCCCGAACCTGGATCAATGCCCGCATCCGCGACCTCTACGGCGCGCTGTTCGATCTCGGCCATTGCCACACGATCGAGGTCTATCACGAGGGGCGGCTGGCGGGCGGGCTCTACGGCGTGTCTCTGGGAGCAGCCTTCTTCGGGGAGAGCATGTTCCACGAGGTGCGCGATGCCTCGAAGGTGGCGCTGGTCCACCTCGTCGCCCGCTTGCGCCGGGGCGGCTACCGCCTCGCCGACACGCAGTTCCTCACCGAGCATCTGAGCCAGTTCGGCGTCGAGGAAGTGCCGCGCCACATCTACAACCGCCAGCTCTCCGCCGCGATCGTCGAGCGCGCCCATTGGGGTCCCCGGAACCAAGCCTTCAGCGGCGCCGAAGCGCTCGCCGCCCTCGGGATCGGCGCGGGCGGATAGTCGAGGTTTCGAAAGGACGAGTCCTTTCGCGGGTCCAGGGCCGAGCCCTGAAAGGAATGCCGGGGCTCGGCCCCGGCACCCCGCCGAAGGGATGATCCCTTTGGGATCCTGGCCTTATCGAGGAAGGGTTTCGAGTCGCAGCAACCGCTCAGCCAGGGCGGCGGCGGCTTGCGGGTCGGTGCGCGCGGCCTCCCCGATCATGCCGTCGATGGCGAGCGATGCGATGCCGTGAACCAGGGCCCAGGAGCGCAGGGCCTCCTCCGCGGCCGATTCGGCGGGTACCAACGCGGCGACGCGTTCGGACAGCACCGCGTAGGCCGCAGCCGAGGCGAGGCACAGGGCCTCGGGGCGCACTCCGCCGGATCGAGCCCCGAACATCAGACGGAACAGGCCGGGCTGAGCGCAGGCGAAGGCGACGTAGGCGGCACCTTGCGCGTAAAGGGCCTCGCGCCCCTCCCCTCCCCCGTCCGCCGCCTCCAGCGCCGCGCGCAGCCGCTCGAACCCGACGGTCGCGACGGCGGCGAGCAGGGCATCCTTGTCCGGGAAATGCCGGTAGGGCGCCATGGCCGAGACCCCGGCCCGTCGCGCCGCCTCGCGCAAGCCGAGCGCGGAGGGGTCGCCCCCCTCCTCTAGGATTGCCAGACCCGCGGCGATCAGGGACTCGCGCAGCTCACCGTGATGGTAGCTTCCCTTGCCCGGCTTCGATCCCATGCTCGATGTTGACACTGTAAATCAGGGGCCTATGATTACACCGTAAACATGGAGTGAGTGCCATGCGGGCGACGGACAAGCAAGCGGCCGCTTCGGCCCGCCCCTCCCGGGTTTCGGTCGATCTCTCGGATCATCCCGGTCTCGTGGTGGTCTATCTCGGCTTCCGGGTCGGACGCCTGCGCGGCCTGAGGGCGCTGCTCGGCATCGGACGCGGGCTCGCACAAATGCAGCGGACGATGCCCGACGGGCTCCTCGCGCACGAGAATCTCGTCTACGGCCTCAACCATATCGGCATGCGGCAGTACTGGCGGGATCTGGAGAGCCTGGAGTCCTTCACCCGCTCGGAGCCGCACAAGACGTGGTGGCGGGATTTCGCCCGCGATCCGGCCGGCAACGGCTTCTGGCACGAGGCCTACCGGCTCTCCGGCGGCATGGAAGCGATCTATGTGGGGATGCCGCGCCCGGTCGGGCTCGGCACCTTCGCCGCGGCTCGGCAGCCGGACGGCCCGTTCATGACCTCGCGGCAGCGGCTGGCGGCGTGAGACGGCGTCCGTCCGGCCAGTTCAAGGCCGTCATCGCGCGCGGCAGCGAAGCGATCCAGCGGCGCCACCTCTCTATACAATTCACCGGCCCGGATGGCTTCGCCGCGCCATGACGGACGACCGCTACCGGAAGATCGCGTCGAAGATCGATTGCGGCTCGCGCGGGGGCGGCGGGGCGGCCGCCGGTCCCTCGTTGTTCGGGAAGAATTTTCGCGAAGGCTTCTGCTTGGGCTGCACCGGCACGCCGCGCGGCCCTTCGACGTCGACCTGACCGTTCTGGTTGACCTGCTGGGCGGTCTTGGTCGGGTCCCCACCCTTCTTCTTCGGCTTCTCCTGGCGGGAGGCGAGCGCGGGCACGTCCTCCTGCTCCTTCGCCTCGGCGATCACGTCGGTGCCACCCTTACAATCGGTCAGCCACACGTCGTAGATCGGGTGCTCGATGGCGTGCAGGCCGGGGCTCGCCGCGAACATCCAGCCCGTGAAGATGCGCCGGTACTTGCTGTCCAGCGTCACCTCGTCGACCTCGAGAAACGCCGTCGTCTTCGGTGTTTCGGTAGGGGGGCGCGAGTAGCAGACCCGCGGCGTCATCTGCAGCGCGCCGAACTGTACCGTCTCGTCGATGGCGACCTCGAAGGTCACGATCCGGCCGGTGATCTTGTCGAGGCCGGAGAACACCGCGGTCGGGTTCTTGATCTTGTCGGCGGAGGCCGGCAGTGCGGACAGGATCAGCGCCAGCGTGCCGAGCGCGGTCCGGCGCAGAACAGGTGCGGGGATGCGGCTCAAGGCGCCCTCTTGAGTCTGACTCCGGCCGCCACGGCCGGCAAACGATCCGGCCGTTCCAACACCCCAAGGGTGGTCGAAAAAGGGCGGGTGGCGGGAAAAACAGCGGCCGGGCCGATCGCCTTAGTTCCGCACCGGCTTGGCACCGATCGACATGCGGAAGATCGTGGTCGGGAAGACGATCTTCGAGGTGCCGCCGTTCATCGCCTTGCTGCGGTTCATCTGCGCGGCCGGAATCCACAGCCCGCCCTCCTCGTCGATCCACATCGCGTCCCCCCAGACGAGACGCGGGTCCTGAACCAGCGTGGTCTGGGTGCCGTCCGGCGCGAATTTCAGGATGCGCAGATTGTCGGTATCGGAGGCGTAGATGTTGCCGTCCGCGTCGATCGCCGTGCCGCCGGTCGAGACGGTGGCGGCGAACAGCGTCACGTGCTTGGCCCGCTCGGCCTCGCTGGCACCCGCATCGTTGAGCCACTTGGTCTCGATCCGGTAGAGCGGGCCGGTGCAGGCTTGGTAGGTGAACCACTTCCCGTCCGGCGAGACCTCCAGTTGATCGGCATGGATGGCGATCGGCCGGTCCTTGGCATCGCGCAGGACCTTGTTCTCCCCGGTGAGCGGGCGCTGCGCCACCGTGGAGGGGTGCCCGTCGAGCACCCGCCGCAGCGAGCCGTCATCGAGGTCGAGCACGATGATCCCCGGCTGGCCGGCATCGGTCAGGTAGACCTTGCGGCCGTTGAAGCGGAAATCGTCGATGAAGCTCTTGTCCGTGGTCCCCTTCTCAAGGGGAAACACCTTGCGGACCGTGTTGGCCGAGAGGTCGATCTGCACGAGCTTCGGCCCGCCGGGCAGGGGCGCCCCGCCGAGTTCGGCCGCACCCTTGTCGACCACCCAGAGATCGCCGTCCGGGCCGATGCGGATGGCGTTGGCGCCGACGAAGGCTTTGGACGCGGCGTCGCCCGTCTTCCAGCCGTTCCAGGCGGCATCCGGATAGGGCACGGGCTTGCCGTCGATCCACTCGCCGAGCTGAAGGCCCTTGTCCTTCTGCTGGCGCTGGAACGGCGAGAACAGCCGCCCGTCCCGGGTGCGGGTGATGCCGTTGAAGACGAGGCTTTCGGATTTCAGGACCGGCGTCAGCTCGGACGGCGCCTGGGCGTCCGCTTCCTGGGCCTGAGATGCCGCTGCGCCGAGGCACAGCAGCAGAGCCAACATCGTCGCTCGCATGGGTCGATCCGTTCCATCCTTCGATGGAGGGACAAGGCCCGAGGCGCCGATCCGTTCAGAGGGAAGCCGGCCTCGCGATCACGAAACCGTCTACTCGCCCGGCGTCCATGGCACGTAATCGCCGGTGGCGGCGGGGCGTGCGCCCCAGGAGAGCTGCGAGCCCTTGGGCCGATAGGCAGCCGCCGTGCCGGTGAGGTTCTCCTCGTGGGCCTTCTGCCACTCGCGAGGCTTGTAGTCCTCCTCGCTCGGGGCGACGTCGCCGTTGTGACACAGCCACGCCCGCCAGCCCGGCGGCACGCGGGAGGCGTCGGCATAGCCGTTATAGACGACCCAGCGCCGCTCCGATCCGACCGAGCGGTCGATCAGGGCACCTTGCGCCTTGTAGTACTTGTTGCCGAGTTCGTCCGATCCGACGAACTGGCCGCTGCGCGCGGTGTAGAGCGCGAGCGACATCGTCTGCCCGTTCCACCAGGTGAAGATGCGCAGCAGCGTGTCCTTGAGGGCCATGGTTCCTCCGGCGGGCGACGGGTCCGCGGGCGCCGTCGCCGGGCCGTTATGGTCACTCCCCGCGCGCGAGTCCAGCGCGACCGGCCGCTGTCGCATTTACGGCACGCTCCGCCCGCCTCGTGCTGCCGTTAACCCTGTCGGACCAGCCCGGGAACGGACTGCCCACCGCCTCATCCTGTGGATCGAAAAAAAATCCCGCGTGATTCAACTCGACCGAAAGGCCACTTAGCGGAACGCCGCGAATATCCACAGGATTATCACCCAGAACACAACATCTAGCGAGGAACACGGGTAGCCGGCACTAGTTATTGACGCAGACGGCGACCCGGACGTAAGGTCTGGGCAACGCTTCGGACGGCTCGGCGGGGTCTGGAAAGACCCTGCTTCCGCATGACGGACGGCCCCCTGTCGAGGGGCACGGACCGGCCGAGGCACGTTCCGGCTTTTCATCCACGCACCGCGGCCCCGCCGCGGCACGGGGCCTTTTGGCTCCGAGGGAGAGGGATTCATGCGGTTCGAGCGGCGCTACACCACGGCCGGCCAGTCGCCCTACGCTGCCATCGCCTTCCGCAAGGCGGTGAGCGAGATCCGTAACCCGGACGGCTCGATCGTCTTCCGGCTCGAGGGCATCTCCGTGCCCGAGAGCTGGAGCCAGGTCGCCGCCGACGTTCTGGCGCAGAAATATTTCCGCAAGGCCGGCGTCCCGGCCCGCTTGAAGAAGGTGGAGGAGAACAGCGTTCCCTCCTTCCTCTGGCGCGCCGTGCCCGACGAGGCCGCGCTCAGCGAGCTGCCCGAGGACGAGCGCTTCGTCTCCGAGATCTCGTCCACCCAGGTCTTCGACCGGCTCGCGGGCTGCTGGACCTATTGGGGCTGGAAGGGCGGCTACTTCTCCTCGGAGGAGGATGCCTCGGCCTTCATGGACGAGCTGCGCTTCATGCTGGCCCGTCAGATGGTGGCGCCGAATTCGCCGCAATGGTTCAACACCGGCCTGCACTGGGCCTACGGCATCGATGGCCCGAGCCAGGGCCACTATTACTGCGACTACCGCACCGGCGAACTCACCAAGTCGGGCTCGAGCTACGAGCACCCGCAGCCGCATGCCTGCTTCATCCAGGGCGTTCAGGACGACCTCGTGAACGAGGGCGGCATCATGGACCTGTGGGTGCGGGAAGCGCGCCTGTTCAAGTACGGCTCGGGCACCGGCTCGAACTTCTCGATGCTGCGCGCGGAGAACGAGAAACTCGGCGGCGGCGGCAAATCGTCGGGCCTGATGTCCTTCCTCAAGATCGGCGACCGGGCCGCGGGCGCCATCAAGTCCGGCGGCACGACGCGCCGCGCCGCCAAGATGGTGATCGTCGACATCGACCATCCCGATATCGAGGCTTTCATCGACTGGAAGGTGAAGGAGGAGCAGAAGGTCGCCGCCCTGGTGACCGGCTCCAAGGTCGTCTCCAAGCACCTCTCCGCGGTGATGAAGGCCTGCACCCAGTGCGAGGCGGAAGGCGACGCCTGCTTCGACCCCGAGCGCAACCCGGCGCTCAAGCGCGAGATCAAGGCCGCCCGCCGCGCGATGGTGCCCGACGCCTATATCAAGCGCGTCGTGCAGTTCGCTCGCCAGGGTTTCACCAAGATCGAGTTCCCCGTCTACGACACCGACTGGGACTCGGAAGCCTACCTCACGGTCGCCGGCCAGAACTCCAACAACTCGGTCTCGCTGACCGACGAGTTTCTGCGCGCGGTGGAAGCGGACGGGGATTGGAGCCTGACGGCCCGCACGACGGGCAAGGTCTCCAAGACGCTCAAGGCCCGCGAGCTCTGGGAGAAGATCGGCGAGGCGGCCTGGGCATCGGCCGATCCGGGCCTACACTTCAACACGACGATGAACGACTGGCACACCTGCCCGACCGGCGGGCGGATCCGGGCCTCGAACCCGTGCTCCGAGTACATGTTCCTCGACGACACGGCCTGCAATCTCGCCAGCGCCAACCTGCTGACGCTCTACGATCGTCAGGCCAAGCATTTCGACGTCGAGGCCTTCGAACACCTCAACCGTCTCTGGACGGTGGTGCTCGAGATCTCGGTGATGATGGCGCAGTTCCCGTCGAAGGAAATCGCCGAGCTTTCCTACAAGTACCGCACGCTCGGCCTCGGCTATGCCAATATCGGCGGCCTGCTGATGACCATGGGCCTGCCCTACGACTCGGATGCAGGCCGGGCGCTCGCCGGTGCGCTCACCGCGATCATGACGGGCGTGGCCTACGCCACCTCCGCCGAGATGGCGGCCGAACTCGGAACCTTCGAAGCCTATCCGGACAACGCCAACCACATGCTGCGAGTGGTTCGTAATCACCGCCGCGCCGCCCACGGCGAGGCCGCCGGCTACGAGGGCCTGAACGTCGCCCCCGTGCCGCTCGACCACGCCAACATCCCGCAAGACGATCTCGGCGCCCATGCCCGGGCCGCCTGGGACCGGGCGCTGAGCCTCGGCGAGCAACACGGCTACCGCAACGCGCAGGCCACCGTGATCGCGCCCACCGGCACGATCGGCCTCGTGATGGATTGTGACACCACCGGCATCGAGCCCGACTTCGCACTCGTGAAGTTCAAGAAGCTCGCCGGCGGCGGTTACTTCAAGATCATCAACCGCGCCGTGCCGGACGCGCTGCGGGCGCTCGGCTACCGCGAATCCGAGATCGCCGAGATCGAGGCCTACGCCGTCGGCCACGGCTCGATGGGCCAGGCGCCCGCGATCAATCCCGGTTCGCTGCGCTCGAAGGGCTTTTCGGACGACAAGATCGCGGCGGTGGAAGCCGGGCTGAAGTCGGCCTTCGACATCAAGTTCGTGTTCAACCGCTGGAACCTCGGCGACGACTTCCTCAAGGACACCCTCAAGGTGCCCGCGGACAAGCTCGCCGACCCGACCTTCGAACTGCTGCCCTTCCTCGGCTTCTCGAAGCGGGACATCGAGGCCGCCAACACCCACGTCTGCGGGGCGATGACGCTGGAGGGCGCGCCCTTCCTGAAGCGCGAGCACTACGCGGTGTTCGATTGCGCCAACCCCTGCGGGCGCACGGGCAAGCGCTACCTCTCGGTCGAGAGCCACATCCGCATGATGGCTGCGGCGCAGCCCTTCATCTCGGGGGCGATCTCCAAGACCATCAACATGCCCAACGACGCCACGGTCGAGGATTGCAAGGCGGCCTACCTGCTGTCCTGGCGCCTCGCGCTGAAGGCCAACGCCCTCTACCGCGACGGCTCCAAGCTCTCGCAGCCCCTCAACTCGGCGCTGATCGCCGACGACGAGGAGGAGGCCGACGAGGCGCTGGAGGCGATCATCCAGGCCCCCGCCGCGGCCAAGGCGACGGTGGCGGCCGAGAAGATCGTCGAGCGGGTGATCGAGCGCATCGAGCGGATCCGCTCGCGCGAGAAGATGCCCGACCGCCGCAAGGGTTACACCCAGAAGGCGGTCGTGGGCGGGCACAAGGTCTACCTGCGCACCGGCGAGTACGATGACGGTCGGCTGGGCGAGATCTTCATCGACATGCACAAGGAAGGCGCGACCTTCCGCTCGTTGATGAACAACTTCGCCATCGCGATCTCACTGGGCCTGCAATACGGCGTGCCGCTGGAGGAATACGTCGAGGCCTTCACCTTCACCCGCTTCGAGCCGGCGGGTTTCGTGCAGGGCAACGACGCGATCAAGAACGCGACCTCGCTGCTCGACTACGTCTTCCGCGAACTGGCTGTGTCCTATCTCGGCCGGATGGATCTCGCCCACGTCAACCCGTCCGAGATCGGCGGCACGGTGCTTGGCGGCGGCGAGGGCGACACCACCCGCGAGGCCGGCAAGCCGGCGCCGGCAGCCTCGGCCGTCGTCTCTCGCGGCCTGCTGCGCGGCTCGGCCGATCGGCTCACCCTGATCCAGGGCGGTCCGTCGGGCGCCACGACGGGGGTCGCCGCAGCGGCCACGGGCCAATCGGCCCCGGCCGGCGGCACGGTCCACGCCGTGCGGGGCGCGACGGCCCTCAAGGCTGAGCCGCAGAGCCTCGGCAGCGTCGAGACGCTGCCCTTCGCCAAGCCCGAGCCGAAGGCGGAGCGCAGCGTCGCGGATCGGCGGGCCGAGGCGAAGATGAAGGGCTATGTCGGCGAAGCCTGCCCGGAATGCGCGAACTTCACGCTGGTCCGCAACGGAACCTGCCTGAAATGCGACACCTGCGGTGGCACGACGGGATGTAGCTAAGTATCCCTGCCGCCTGTGGCGAGCACCTTTGTTGGTCCGCATTCAAAGAGTGCCCGCCCGCAGAGTGAGCCATAGTCGGCCCGCCGGGCGAATGGGACAAGGATAACTCCCGTCCCGTCGCCCAGCGCCCAATCCTAACCTGAAGCCATGAAGCGTCGGGCCGCCCGTTAACGGCGGCCCGCCTATCGGCGGCATGGTTGACGCTCCCGCGCAGCGAATCGGGTTAGCCTTCACCCGTGGTCGTTCTAGTCGCGGTTCGAGAGGGTGATGTCGGTCATAGGTTTCAACATCAAGAAGGGCGAGCTCTGGTATTGCATCCTCGAAGGAACGCGCGGTGCGCCAGTGTATGTCGGCCATGACCGGCACCGCTTCGATGCGGCCCAGCCCCGGACCGAGCTCGCCAATTACTTCAAGCAGACCTTCTCCGAGGTGATCGACCGCGCGCCGGGGAGCCGGTTGGCGTACCGCCTATCGCTTGAAGCGAAGAAGGCGGACCAAGTCGCCTATCTCACCTTCCCGTTCGGGATCCTCAATCTGGTCGCGCACGAGCGTGGCCTGCACATCCGCGAATACGTGACGCAATCCTTCACAGCCAAGGCGCTCGGCGTGAAGGACGACAAGTTCGCCGCTTGCGATGCGTTGATCTCCGGCCGCCCGGGCAAGTGGGACAAGGACGCCAAGCTGGCCGCCCTGAGCGCATGGGTGTCGCTCGATGAATAGCCCCCTGCCTCTCCTGGTCCAACCCGGTCAGGTGATCCTGAACAAGTACCAGGTGCTCAAGCCTCTGGGGGCTGGCCGCTATGGGCAGGTGTTCCAGGTGCGCAACCTGAACTTGGGCCTCATCTCGGCTCTCAAGATTGTGCTGGTGACCGAGCCGGACCGACACAAGGCGGTGGTCGAGGCGCAGGCCCAGAGCCTTTGCGGGCATGACCATGTCGTCGAGGTCCGCACGGCGGATGTCTTCGACAGCTCGGTCCTTATCGAGATGGAGTTCGTCGAAGGAGGCTCGCTCGGTGACCGGCTCCTGCGCGAGTTCGTGCCGGTCGCGGACAGTGTGTCCTACGTAAAGCACATTCTCTACGCCCTGGAGCACGCGCATGCCCGCGGCATCGTCCATCGCGACGTGAAGCCCGGGAACATCATGCTTGCACCCAATGGCGCAAAACTTTCCGATTTTGGGACGGCAACCCATCCATCGACCGGGATCAGCGTCATCGACGAATTCTATATGCCACACGCGTCGCCGGAGGCAGCTAACGGAGGCTCCTTCTCGCCCGCGAGCGACGTCTACGCCACCGGCCTGACCTTGATGCGAGCTATCAACAACATGGCCGCCTGGGGGCATATCATCACTGATGATGGCTCCTGGCGAAACGAGGTTGCGAACGGCGGCATCCCGGCCTTGGTGGGATTTCCCGACTACGTGCCTACCCCCCTCAAGAAGATTCTCAACACCGCCTGCGCTCCCGGTTACGGAGATCGCTATCCACGTGCCGCTGCCTTCCGTCAGGCATTAGAGCGGCTTCGCTTCGCCCGCCGGTGGGTTCGGCTGGGGCCGGACGAGTGGTCCTGCGAACATGCGGGTAAACCGGAGATCTTGCGCTATCTCGACGGTGGGCAACCACGGACCGAGTATGTCGTGAACGGTCGGCGAAGAACCGAGTTCTGCAGGACGTTTCCCACCGAGCGAGAGGCACGTCGGGCCTTAGAACGTGCCGTGGCTAGTACGACATTAGTATCGACTACTAGGATGACAGCACGGCGACCCTCCAGAACTAAGATCCCAGATGAACTTCCCGCCTATGGCTGAGCCCCTAGAATTTGCCCACCTGATTTAGGTGGGCAAATTTTTTTCGTATCGACACAAACACGTCTCGCACGAGTGAGCGGAGCGCCGCGGTCGTAGGCGACGAGGACTTACACCGAGCTGGGGGCGCCGGCTTCGACATCCTCTCAGGAGGCGAGGAAGCCTTCGCTGATTTCCTCTCAATGGCGAGGGAAGAAAGCTACGCAACCGGCAGGCGCGCGCCGAGGGTGCCGACCTTCGGAAAGATCGGCGCATGGCTGGGCGATGTCCGGAAGAAGGAGGACTTCAGGCAGGTCACGGACTTCGTGCGCGACTATGTCATCCGGACATGCCCGGTCGGCCCCGGCGACGTGGTCTTGGCGATGCCGGTGGAGCAGCGGCGCCTGCATTCGATCTACACCGCGGCGAAGGAGACGGGCGCGCATCCGAAGCGCCTGAGGAAGCTGCTCGACAGGGCGGGGCTGTTGCAGCCGGCGCATGAAAGCCTGAGCGACAACCATGTCCTCTTCGACGCGGAGGCCGCCCGGGAGGTGCTGGGGATGGCCACCAATCATCTGTCGTTGCCCGGCTTGGCCGCACGGCTCGGTCTGTCAGTAATCCAGGCCAGGTCGCTCGTTTCCGCCGGCGTCATCGTCCCGTTCACGCCGAGCGGGAATGGCATAGGCACGCCGGCGTTCTCCATGGAGGCGGTGGACAGACTGATGGCGCGTCTGCTTGCCGACGCGGTCCCACTGGACGAGGCGATGAAGGTGGGGCGCGTCGTCGAGCCGGTCGTGTGGGCCTTCAAGCGGGCTCAGTGCTCCCTCGCCGAGGTCGTCGCGCTGGTTCTTGAACGGAAGCTCGGGTGGGTAGCCGCCCGCGTGGGCGGCAACGACCTTTCGGCCCTGTTCGTCGACGTGACAGAGGTGCGCGAGCATGTCCGAGGTCGCGAACTCACCGGCCTCACGTTCCTTGACGCCCAGTTCGTGCTGCGCCGGTCCTACCCGGTCGTGAAGGCTCTGGTCGAGCAGGGCATGCTCAGGACGCACATGTCGGTTCATCCAGAGACACGAGCCCCGATCCGGGTGATCGACAGAGACGACATCGAAAAGTTTAAGGCAGAGTACGTCAGCCTCTTCGACCTCGCTCGGGAGCGCGGGAATCATCACCTGAAGATCAAGGCTGAGCTCGAAGCGGCCGGGATCCAACCAGCACTGAGACAAGAAGTTTTTAGTGCCGCCTTCTATCGAAAGTCAGCCTTGCCTCGATGAGATTAGCGGCAACCAGAGCCCCGCTTCTGCGGGGCTTTTTTATGCCTGTAGACTCGGACATGCCTCCGGCGGCCGGCGCGTCGCGGGCCACCTATGAGGATGTTTGCGGGCCTACCTGCTAAAGCCTGGTCGCTCTCGCTTAGGGACGATGCGGTCGAACAATGCGGCTCTTCACACCGCCTGCTCACTCACGAGGCCGAAGTTCGGCCTCGTGAACCATCCAGGCCGCTAAGGGCATCGACATCTCGTTGGTGAATCGACTGTGGTCGGTGGTCAGCCAGACGAAGTCGAACGCGGCCACCAAAACCTGCCGATCGGGAAGGCCCTCGACGACGCCATTGGCCAAGCGCAACCTTCAACGTGACCTTGTCGAAGGACGTGCTCTTGCCCAGGCACTGGGTCGTCGGGCGCTCCTTCGCCTGGGGCCCCCGCCTTCGCCGGTTCGTCAAAGACGACGAGCGCTACGCCAGCACGCTGGCCGACCTGCTCCTCGCCGCCATCATCTGCCTCATGCTCGAACAGGCCGCGCTTCTCGCAGCCGGTTCATGACAGCTTCGGGGGCAGATGCGTCCCATCAGTTCGGACGACGAACGGCCGGAAGCCAGATCACGAAGGTCGAGCCGCGCTCCAACGCACTCTCGACCGTGATGGCACCGCCGTAGCGGGCGATCAGCGTGTAGCTGATCGAGAGGCCCAATCCTGTGCCGCCATGCGTGCGGGTGGTGAAGAACGGGTCGAAGATCTTGCGCAGGCGGTCGGCCGGGATGCCGACACCGGTATCCGCCACCTCGATCGCGACCCCCTCGATGCCGGAGCGGTCCTCGTCCCGCGTCCTCAGGCGGAGCCGCCCACCCTCCGGCATGGCGTGGATGGCGTTGACCATGAGGTTGATCGCGACCTGCTGCAGCTCGGTCCGACTGACTTCAACCGTGCGGGTGGCGATATCCTCCTTCTCGATCACGATGGCGGCACGTTCGAGAAGGTGGCGAACGAGCACGAGGCAATCGGTGACGACATCGGCGGGCATGACCGTCTCGACATAGCCGGCATACTCGTCCGGCCGGGCGAATTGCAGCAGGCGGGTGACGATCATGTTCACCCGGTGGACCTGCTGGTCGATCAGGTCGAACTCGGTGCGGACCTCGTCGGCGGCGGGGCCGAGCGCCTCGCGTGCGACTTCGAGGTTGCCCTGGATCACGGCGATCGGATTGTTGATCTCATGAGCCACACCGGCCGTGATCTCGCCGATCGAGGCGAGCTTCTCGGACATGACGAGTTGCCGGCGGGTCTCCTCGAGCTGGCGCGTGCGCTCCTCGACGCGGGCATCGAGCTCGCGCGCGAAGGCCCTCAGCTCCGCGTCGCGCGCCTGGAGACGGTCGAGCAATTCGTCGAAGCGGCGCGCCACGAGCCCGATCTCGTCCTGACTTGAAACGGTCCCGGTTCGGGCGCCGAGATCGCCGGCATCGACGGCCGCGATCGTGCGGTTCATCCGCTCCAACGGCTTGAAGATCGCTCGGGCGAGACGGAGGAGGAACGGAACCGTCACGAGGGCGGCGAGGGCGAAGGCGGCCACCACCGCCGCCACCATCGCCCAGCGCGCCAGACGGAACGGGCGTTCGAGGAAGCCGACATAGAGCATGCCGACGCGCTGGCCGGTGCTGTCGGCAACCGGCTCGTAGGCCGAGATGTAGCGGTCGTTGACCACGAAGGCGCTGTCGAGCCACAGGCGGCCCTGGCCGAGCACGGCGTCGCGCACCTCCTTCGAGACACGCGTGCCGAGCGCGCGGCGGTTGCCGAACAGGCGCACGTTGGTCGCGACCCGCACGTCGTCGAGGAAAAGCGTCGCCGTGCCCTGGCTGCCGCCGGGCAGGTCGGCATGGGCGTAGATCAGGTCGTTGAGGGTGTCGACGAAGCCGAGATTGCCGTTCAGAAGCGAGCCGCCGACGAGCGCGCCTCCCCCTCTGTCGGGCAGCGGCGCCGGGCTGGCGGAGTGGATGACGAGGCCGCGGGTCTCGACCGTGCGATCGGTCTCGGCGGCGGCGGTCGTCGGCACCAGATCGAGGCGTGCGCGGGCCGCCAGACCGGGCGAGACCGCGTCCATCGCGTCGGCGTCGAACAGGTCGATCGCGGTCTCCGGCTTGCCGCCGAGCGCGGCGCCGACGACCCGCCACCGTGCGTTGCCCGAAGGTTCGGCTCCGGCCGGCGAGGCGGCCAGGATCGCACCGTCGGCAGCGGTCACGTAGAGGAAGTCGAGGCCAAGCGCTTTCCGCCTCTCCTCCAGAAGGGTGTCGAGCCGGCCTGAGCGAGCCGCCTCCGCGAAGGCCGTCGACTGGCCGAGCGCCGCGATCTGCTCGTCGCCGCGCTCCATGATCCGGCGCAGATACTGGCGCGCGATGATCAGGTCGTCATGCGCCTTGGAGACGAGGAGCGCATCGAATTGCCCGAGCCACCAGAACAGGGCGAAGCCGAGGACGACGGGCAGCACGGCCCCCATCGGTAGCAGTGCGATGGTGAGCAGCCGCGTGCGAACCGAACGCGGATGCCAGCCGCTTGCGGATGGTTCAGGCGCTCCCGGATCGCTCACGCATTCCATTCCGCGCATTTGCGGTCGAGGGTTTTGCGCGAGACGCCGAGCCGGCGCGCGGCCTCGGCCCGATTGCCGTCGGCGGCGGCAAGCACCCGCAGGATATGGCGCTTCTCGACCTCGGCGAGGTCGTCAGTCCGGGGTTCAGCGGGCATTCCAGCCGATGGCTCGCCGAAGGTCCCGAGGATCAGGGCGCGCTCGATCCGGTTGCGAAGCTCGCGGGCGTTGCCCGGCCACGCGTAGGATTCGAAGCGCTGCAGCGCGCTCGGCGGAATCGGAAGCGGCGCCAGGCCGAGCTGAGCGGAGAGCTGGTCCATGAACATCCGCGCGAGCGGCTCGATGTCCTCGACCCGCTCGCGCAGCGGCGGCAGATGGATGCGGATGACGTCGAGCCGGTAATAGAGATCGGCCCGAAACTGTCCGGCCGCGACCCGCTCGGCGAGGTCGGCATTGGTCGCGGCGATCAGGCGGACGTCGATCGGGATCTCGCGGTCCGAGCCGACGGGGCGGACCTTGCGGTCCTCGATCACCCGCAGAAGCTTCGCCTGGAGCGCGAGCGGCAACTCCGCGATCTCGTCGAGGAAGAGCGTACCGCCCTGGGCGTAGAAGAACAGGCCCTCCCGCGAGGAGGCGGCGCTGGTGAAGGCGCCCTTCACGTGGCCGAACAGCTCGCTCTCGATGATGTCGGCGGCGATCGCTCCGCAATTGACCGGTACGAACGGCCGGTCGGCGAAGGCGGACTGCTCGTGCAGCGCGCGCGCCGTGACCTCCTTGGCCGTCCCCGACTCGCCGGTGACGAGCACGGTGCTGCGCGTCGCGGCGGCGCGGGCGACGAGATCGCGGGTGCGCACCATCTGCGCCGACACCCCGACGATGCGCCCGGCGGCCTGCGACCGGGTCGGCGGGCTCAATTGGCGGCGCAGGACGAAGTTCTCCCGCCGCAGGGCGGAACGGTCGAGGCAGCGCACGACGGCGTTGAGGATCTGCTTGGTGCGAAACGGCTTGAGCACGAAGTCGGCCGCGCCCGCCCGCACGGCCTCGATCGCCGTCTCGAGATCGGCGCAGGCGGTGATCAGGATCACTTCCGTGAACAGGCCGTCGCGCCGCAGATCCGCGAGCCAGGACAGGCCCGTGCGTCCCCCCAGAATGTTGTCGAGAATGATGAGGTCGAAGCTGCTCGCCTCGATCAGCCGGCCCGCGGCGACGGTATCGCCGACCGCCTCGACCCGGGCGCAGCGCGGCGCCAGCGTCCTGACCAGGAAGTTGCGCATGCCGGGCTCGTCGTCGACGACGAGGATCTGCGCCTTGGCGAGCCACGGGTCGCTGGTCGCAGCGGAAGCGTCTGTCGCGCCTGGGCCGTCTGTCATGGAACCGCGATCGGGCCAGCGGGAGGGGCTGCCGCAAGCAGGCCCGGAGCGATGCCTGCTTAGGGGAATTTCCTCCCGATGGCGATGCGCTGACCCGCCGGCGGAGAGCCGGCGGGTTGCACGGGCGCGTCAATGCAACAGGATCGCCGTCTTCTGCAGCGTGATCAGCACGCCGATCGCGAGCGGCACGCCGACCGCCGCCCAGGCCAGCACCACGAGCACGGGCGAGGCCGTGCGCTCGGCCGTCGGCGTGGCGGCAAGCGACGCCTGGTTCGCCGGGCGGAGAGCGGCGGGCGTTGCCTTCTCCTCGGCCATGTAGTGGCGCGCCGCGACCGGCCGGACCAGGAGGTTACAGATCAGGCCGAGGACGAGGAGCCCGGCCAGGATGTACATGGTTTGATTATAGGCCTGCGCATTCGGCAGGCCCGCCGCGATCTGGTACTCGCGCAGGTAGTTGACGAGCACCGGGCCGAGGATGCCTGCCGTCGCCCAGGCCGTCAGCAGACGGCCGTGGATCGCGCCGACCATCTTGGTCCCGAACATGTCGGCGAGATAGGCCGGCACCGTGGCGAAGCCGCCGCCATACATCGAGATGATGATACCGACCGCGAGCACGAAGAACAGGGTCGTGCCGAGGCCCGCCAGCGTCGGCACTGCGGCGTAGAGCACGATGCCGAGCAGGAAGAAGATCGCGAAGGTGAGCTTACGCCCGAGCTTGTCCGACGAGGTGGCCCACAGGAAGCGTCCGCCGATGTTGCACAGGCTGAGCAGTCCGGTGAAGCCCGCCGCGATCGCCGCGATCTGCGCCTTCTGCGCGGCGTCGAGCTGACCGAAAGGAACGTCGAGCCCGATCAGGCGGCCGCCGAACATCTCCTGCAGCATCGGCGAGGCCATGCCGATGACGCCGATGCCGGCCGACACGTTGAGGCAGAGCGCGGCCCAGATCAGCCAGAATTGCGGCGTGCGGGTCGCGACACCGAGATCGACGTTGCGCGACGAGACCATCGCGCTCTTGCTCGTGGTGGGCGGCGTCCAGCCGGCCGGCTTCCAGTCCTCGCGCGGCACGCGGTAGCCGAGGGCACCCGCCGTCATGAACACGGCGTAGATGACGGCCATCGCCGCGAAGGTCTGCCAAACGCCGACGGAGGTCGGGGTCGCGAACTGGCGCATCAGCCAATCGGCCAAAGGCGCGCCGATCATCGCGCCGCCGCCGAAGCCCATGATCGCCATACCGGTGGCCATGCCGCGCCGGTCGGGAAACCACTTGATCAGCGTCGAGACGGGCGAGATGTAGCCGAGGCCGAGACCGATGCCGCCGATGACGCCGGAGCCGAGCCAGAGCATCCAGAGCTGGTGCAGGTAGACGCCGAGCGCGGAGATCAGCAGGCCGCCGCACCAGCACAGGGCCGAGACGAGGCCGGCCTTGCGCGGCCCGGCGCGCTCCAGCCAGCCACCCCAGATCGCCGCGGAGCAGCCGAGCAGCACGAAGAACAGCGTGTACATCCAGCCGAGCTGGCTGATCTTCCAATCGCAGCCCGTCGCGACCAGGGAACCGAGGAAGCCCATCTCGGCCGGGCAGGCGACCGGCTGCGTGATGCCGACGGCGCGCGAGAGCGGCAGCCAGAACACGCTGAAGCCGTAGGCCATGCCGATGCAGAGATGGATCGCGAGTGCGGCCGGCGGCACGAGCCAGCGGTTGAAGCTGGGTGCGGCGACCGTGCGCTCACGACTGAAAAAGCCGGGTTCGACGGCAATGCTGACGGACATGAATCCTCCTGGCGCGATTCCTCGAGGTGCGGTCTTCGCCGCACTTCGAAGATCTCGACAGCAATGTCCGAGCCATCTGCGCAGGTGCTGATTTTATCGATATGAGGCAATAACTTGGACAAATTCGACGCCGGAGATCGTCTGGACAATTTGTCTACTTCACCCGCTCTTGACGGCTTCGATGGTGGACAAAATGACCTTGCTCTTCGCCCGCCCGATGCCAATCCTCGGCCGCATGCATCGAGTGCCACGCTTCGATCGCTTCCTCGTCCGGATCCGCGAAGCTGGCGAGCGAACCGGCAAACCGTTGCCACGCCTCCACGAAGTTCGGAGCCACCGCTGTCAGGATCGGCTTCTCCGCCGCGATCGCCGCGGAAAAGGTTGCGATCAGGCCGCTGCGGGACGATTCGAGCTTGCCGAACTTGCTGATCACCACGAGATCGCAGCCGGCCGCGATCTGGCGGCAGAGGCTTTCGCAGGCCTCGATGATGCCCGAACCGCAGAGCCGGCAGGCTTCGGAGCCGGCTCCCAATTCCTGATAGATCTCGTACTGTGCGCCGGTCGCGAGATCTTCGAGCCGATGGCCGGATCCGCCGGAAGGCACTTCGACGACACCGACGACCCGCCGCCCGGCCAGCTGCCAGCGCCGCGCGCTGGTCAGCAGGAGGGCCTGGATCGTGGGGTTCGATGCCCCCGTCAGGGCCAGAATCGGCGCTGCCATGCCGCTCGCCCTCCGCGCCGAGCGTGTTGTCGACTGTAGGGCGCTCGCGTCCCTCATCTTCACCTACGCCAGCTCATCGAGCCGTGAAAGCGGTGCATCCCGTGGGGAGGGTTGCGGCTGAGGATCACGCGCCGTTCCCGGGATGTGCATCCGGAACCGTCACGGCGTGGACGAAGCTCGCCAGACTGGCGCCGCGGACGGCCTGCAAGCCGTGCTCCCCGCCTCGCAGTACCGCTTGACCAAGTCGGTCGCCTCGTGGCTGACGCACTCGACCGGAAAGAGGACGAGATCGCTCCGGCTCACGAGGCCCGGCAGCAGGGTAAGGTTGTCCTCGATGCCGCCGTCGTAGCTGAGCATGCGGCCGTTTTGCTGCTCGACGAACCGGCGCAGGCGGGCAACCTGCCGGGGGCGCCCGCCGACATTGAGCAGCGTACGCCCCGTGAGTCGGCTTTCGTCCCGCCCCGCATCTGAGCGTTCGTGTCCTCGATCGTCGACGATCAGGCTCTCGACGGCGGCGAGTTCCGTCTCGGCCGCCCGCCGCTGCGCCGTCTCGGTTTCCAGATCGAGGCTGAGCTTTGCCATGGCACACATGAGCACCGCGGCCTTCTCCTCCAGCGCCTCGGCATGGGCGCGTTCGCGGGCGAGCCGGGCTTCGAGGCCTTTCACGGTCTCGCGCAATGTGTCGTCCGGTTTCGCTGCCGCGACACCGAGCTTGGCGAGCAGAGACCGGCCGTCGGCCGTGCTCAGGCAGGTGCCGACGATGGAGCAGTGCAGCGTCTCGGCCAGCTCCCAGATCCGGTCCCTCGGCCGCTCCGCCGCCACGACAGCCTCGGGCGACAGGGGAGCGGGGCATCCGGCGCCCGATTTCGGGGCGAGCAGGGCGGGTCCATCCTGATAAGAGCCGTGCGCCACGAGCGACTCCGTGCGATTGCTATATCCAATCAGATATAGCGAGAAAGACGGAAAGCGCGCGCCTTGGCCAGACCCATTCCTTGCCGGAATTCTTATGCGACCGGATCGACCGGTTGCGTCAGGCGGGCCAGGAACGGTGCGGCCGCCTTCTCGGCGGCACGCTCGATCGCCCGGTAATGCGCGACGACGTCGGCGCCGAACGCCGAGAGCCGGGCCCCGCCGCCCGCCTTGCCGCCGATCTGCGCCTCGATCACCGGGCGCCCGAAGCTCTTGTTCATGTCCTCCACGAGGAGCCAGGCGCGGCGGTAGGACATGCCCAGCGCCCGACCCGCGGCGGAGATCGAGCCGTGCTCGGCGATCGCCTCGAGGAGCTGAACCTTGCCCGGCCCGATCCGCCGATCCGGCCCGAGATCGATGCGGATGCTCAAGCGGGCCATCTTTCTCCTCGCGCGGTTCGAATGGTTCTAAGCGCCCGAAGGGACGAAGACGAGGCCGGCGTCATCGCTGCCGACCCGGCCAGATGCGGCCTCCCCTCAAAAGCCAGGGCTGAGATCGAAGCGGATGACCGTGACCGGATCGCCCGGCGCGGCCGGAGGCGCATCGGCCGGGCGGATGACGAGGGCGTCGGCAAGGGCCAGCCCCGACAGCATGGCGTTGTCCTGATCCGCCAGGACGGAGAACGTCGGCATGCCCTGATCATCGCGGCCGAGCCGCCCCCGCAGGAACGTCGTGCGCGGGCCCGTGGCCGGCAGCGCGGTTGCGAGGACGGCGTGTTCGGGCAACGGCTCCGCCCACCCCGCCCCCGCCAGCCGGGACATCGCCGGTTTGAGGAAGAGGAGCGCACTCACCAGCGCCGCCACGGCATTCCCGGGCAGGCCCAGGACCGGGAGGTGTCCAAGCCGCCCGAACAGGGTCGCCTTGCCCGGCCGCATGCGGACCTTGTCGAAGGCTGGCTCGAAGCCCAGGCCGGCGAGGGCCGGGCTCAGGAGATCGAAGTCTCCGACCGAGGCCCCGCCCGACGTGACGAGAAGATCGATTCCCTCCGTCGCGAGCGCCCGTGAGAGGATGACGGAAAGGGCCGTGCCGTCGTCCGGTGCGATGCCGAGATCGACGGGCACCCCGCCCCAGGCTCGCACCAGCGCCTTGAGGGCCGGGCGATTGGCATCGAGGATCTGAGCCCCCTGCCCTTCCGCGAAGGAACGCGACAGCTCACTTCCCGTCGAGAGAACCGCGACGCGCGGCCGGCGGTGGACCGGGATTTCCGCATGGCCCGCGGCGGCAACGACGCCGATGTCCCGGGCGCTCAGGCGCATCCCGGGCCGGGCGACGGGCGTGCCCGCGCGAAAGTTGCTGCCGGCGGCGCGGATGTGCCGGTGCGGCGCTGCACCCGGCAGGATGCGCACGCGCTCGCCGACGGTCTCGGTCAGTTCTTGGACGACGACCGTGTCGGCCCTAGGCGGCACCGGCGCGCCCGTGAAGATCCGGCGGCAGGTTCCAGGTGCGAGCGGCGGACCGATCGGATCGCCCGCCCTGACCACGCCCGCGTAAGCCAGGAGGGCGTCGGCCTCGGCCCAGCGCAGGGCGTAGCCATCCATCGCCGCTACCGCGAAGGGCGGCGCATCGAGGCGCGCCGCGAGTGCTTCGGCGCAGATGCGGCCGGCGGCGTCATCGAGCCGGACGCGCTCGCTGCCGACGGCGCGCAGACTCCGCTCCATTTGCGAGAGGGCCTCGGCGATCTCCGGCATGGCGATGGTCGCGTTCGCGGTGGTGGTCGACGTCTGCACGTGTGCTCCTCGGCGCATCCCGTCCATCGGGAATAGCCGATCGGCCCTAGCCGAAGCTATACTTCACCGTATATAGCGCCACCGGGGCTGGCTGCCGGCCCGGCTGGTCCGGGCGCCATCATCGCGGAGACACGCGCATGTTCACCTGCACGGGCTATGCGGCCGCCAGCGCCGAGACAGGGCTGGCACCCTTCACCTTCGAGCGCCGTGATCCGGGCGCGAACGATGTCGAGATCGAGATCGTCTATTGCGGCGTCTGCCATTCCGATCTGCATCAGGCCCGCAACGAGTGGCAAAACACGCTCTATCCGTGCGTGCCGGGCCACGAGATCGTCGGCCGCGTCACCCGCGTGGGGGTGGAGGTCAGGGACTTCAAACCGGGCGACCTCGCCGCGGTGGGCTGCATGGTCGATTCCTGCCGCAGCTGCACGGCCTGCGGCGACGGTCTCGAGCAGTATTGCGAGCCGGGCTTCACCGCGACCTATAACGGTCCGGAGCAGGGCACCGGCGCCAACACCTTCGGCGGGTATTCGAGCCACATCGTCGTCGACCTGCACTTCGTGCTGCACGTGCCGGAGGGGCTCGATCTGGCGGGCGTCGCGCCGCTCCTGTGCGCGGGCGTCACCACGTGGTCGCCCCTGCGGCGCTGGGGTGCGGGGCCGGGCAAGAAGATCGGCATCGTCGGGCTGGGCGGCCTCGGCCATATGGGCGTGAAGCTCGCCCACGCGCTGGGCGCCGAGGTCGTGCTGTTCACGACCTCTCCGGGCAAGGAGGCCGATGCCCGCCGACTCGGGGCCGACGCCGTGGTGATCTCGAAGGATGCCGAGCAGATGGGCCGGCATGCCGAGAGCTTCGACCTGATCATCGATACGGTGGCGGCCCAGCACGACATCAACGCCTATCTCGGCCTGCTCAAGCGCGACTGCACGCTGGTGCAGGTCGGTGCGCCGGACAAACCCCTCGACGTGAACGTCTTCAGCGTGATCTGGCGGCGGCGCAACTTCGCCGGCTCGCTGATCGGCGGCATCGCCGAGACGCAGGAGATGCTCGACTTCTGCGGCCGGCACGGCATCACCGCCGACATCGAGATGATCCCGATCGATCAGATCGAGACCGCTTACGGCCGCATGCTGAAGAGTGACGTGAAGTACCGCTTCGTCATCGACATGGCGAGCCTGCCTAAGGCCGCCTGACCCCCCTCCCCCCGTTCGACACAGGAACTTTCCCGTATGGCCCTGCTCACCCGCACCCGTCTCCTGGCCCGTCTCCTCGCCATCACTCTGGCGGGGACACTCCCCGCCTCGGCGGCGGAAGCGCCGACGGTCTTCGCCGCCGCGAGCCTGAAGAACGCTCTCGACGACATCGCCGGAAGCTACGCCAAGGAAGGCAACCCGGCCCCAAAGGTCTCGTACGCGGCGTCGAACACGCTGGCCAAGCAGATCGAGCAGGGTGCACCTGCCGACTTGTTCTTCTCGGCCGACCTCGATTGGATGGACTATCTCGCCAAGAAGGATCTCATCCGGCCCGACACGCGAGTGAGCCTTCTGGCCAACAGCATCGTGCTGATTGCTCCGAAGGATGCGAAGGCCGAGGTGAAGATGGGCCCCGGCCTCGATCTCACGCCGGCGCTCGGCTCCGGCAAGCTCGCCATGGGCAACGTCGATGCGGTGCCGGCCGGCAAGTACGGCAAGGCGGCGCTGGAGAAGCTCGGCGGCTGGGCGGGTGTGAAGGATCGGATCGCGCAGGCCGAGAGCGTGCGGGCCGCGCTGCTACTCGTCTCGCGCGGCGAGGCGCCGCTCGGCATCGTCTACGCCACAGACGCGGCGGCGGACGCGAACGTGAAGATCGTCGCCACCTTCCCCGCCGACAGCCACCCAGCGATCGTCTACCCGGTCGCGATCACCACCGATTCGCGCAATCCGGACGCGTCGGCCCTGCTGAGCTATCTGCGCGGACCAGCCGCCAAGGCCGCTTTCGAGAAGCAGGGTTTCACCGTGCTGAACCGCTCGACCACCGCCGCGCAGTAATGGACCGGCTCACGCCCGACGCGTGAGCGGCACTGCGTCCCAGCTTGCTCGTCGCGGCCACCGGCACGCTGGCGAGCCTGCCGCCGGATATCGGGATCGCCTGCCTGCTCGCCAGGGGCGGTTCTGGAGCGAGATCGTGCCTGACATGGGCATGCACCTGCCGCTCTGGCCCCATTGTGATCGGCGACCCTGACCCGCCAAACTGGGTCGATTCCAAGGGCCAAAGGCACGAACTTCGAACCTGGGCCAGCGGATCGGGCGGATCAGTCCGTGCTGGGAACGGCTGCAAGCTGTGTTAGCATGTAAATCATTTGAGACACTTCTGAATGCAGGACAAGCGCCATTCATATTTCTATCAATTTATTATAATGGATGATCTGATCTTCGTGCGATCGGATAGCTCA
The DNA here is from genome assembly GCF_003201865.1 of Methylobacterium sp. B4. Lineage (GTDB taxonomy): Bacteria > Pseudomonadota > Alphaproteobacteria > Rhizobiales > Beijerinckiaceae > Methylobacterium. The sequence continues at coordinate 100,888 of NZ_QJJJ01000007.1, forward strand.
GACAGATACAATCATCTTTATTTTAGTAATATTTTCCGTCAGGATCGGGCCGACGCGATCTCAGGTCACACACGAAAAACCCACGTCGGGAAAGAGCTGTGACGGCACTCGGAATTGATTAATGTTATGGGACTAAGTCCAGACTGTCGGAATGATAGTTCGGTCGGACGCCATGACCAATGGTACACCCAATGCCCCCGGGTTCGAGGGGAGTTCCGCCCTCTTGCAAAGTCATCTGGCCGCGATCTCGACGGCGATCGAGCGGACCCGGCAGGAGATCGCCGACCTGCGGCATGAACAAGAGGTTGGCCGCACCTGCGACGAGCTGAACGCGGTGGTTCAGGGGACCGAGCGGGCCACCGACACGATCCTCTCGACCTCGGAGACCGTCGATGCCCTGGCCCGCGGCATCGCGAGGCGGGCTCGGGACGACGCCACCCGGGGGGACGCGAAGGCCATCCAGGATCAGATGCAGACGATCTTCGAGGCCTGCAACTTCCAGGATCTCACGGGCCAGCGCATCTCGAAGGTGGTGAAGACGATCGAGTTCGTCGAGGAGCGGATCGCCGAGATGCTGCGCCTCTGGTCCGGCCCGGATGCGGCGCCGGCGGCTCCGAAACCGGCGCGTCGCGAGCGGACCGGCGAGGCCGCGCTCCTGAACGGTCCGGCGCTCCCCGGTACAGCTTGCGTATCCCAGGACGCCATCGACGCGATGTTCCCGTAAGCCGTCCGGCAGCGAGATCCCACGATGGGGCAGATCCTCCCGATCACGAACGATCCGGACCGGAGCGCGGATCTCGCGGGCGGTCTCGATCTCGGCCTGGCGTATCAAATTCACGATCGGTGGACCCAAGCGGCTCCGGTCGAGGCCGCGGCGGTCCTGGTCACGGACGGGCTCGATCCCGATGCGGTCAACGTCCAGCGTCCGCGCCACCTGCTGATGCGGGCACGCCGCGGCGCCCCACGCATCGTGGTGCTGCGGCAGGATACGCCGCAGACCCGCCTTCAGGCGCTGGCGCTCGGGGCCAGCTGGAAGCCGACGCGGCCTACGCGATCCTTCGGGCAATGATGGACCGCCTCGATCCCGTGCTGGTGAAGGCCTTTCATCCGATTGCAACGGCTCTCACGCCAAACTTCCCCCGCGACACCTGACTTCGGTTCGATCCGCCCGCCATGCACATCGTCCTCGTCGATCCCAGCGGCGTGATCCGCAAGACCATTTCGGGAATGCTGGTCTCGGCCGGGCACACCGTCGTGGCGTTCTCGGACTCGGCCGCGGCGCTGGCGCATGTCGGTGCCGATCCGTCGGTGACCTGCGTGCTCACCAGCCTCGAGGTGCAGCCGCTCGACGGGCTGGAGTTGTGCTGGTCGCTGCGGGCACTGGCCGACGACCGGCGCCCCCTGACCATCCTCGTGATGTCCTCCGCGCGGGAGAACCGTCCGCTGGACGAGGTGCTCGATGCCGGCGCGGACGATTTCCTGATGAAGCCGCCGGAGGCGCAGGAGTTGCGGGGGCGCCTGCGCTCGGCCGAGCGGGTGCTGAAGCTGCAGCAGGCGCTGATCCGGCAGGCCGACACCGACCACCTGACGCAACTCCTCAACCGCGGAGCGCTGATGCGTCAGGCTCGGGCAGCGGTCGAGAACGCGGCGGCGAGCCGGCCTTTGACGGTGATGCAGATCGACATCGACCATTTCAAGAGGATCAACGACCGGCATGGCCATGACGTGGGGGATCTGGTGATCCGGCACGTCGCCCAGATCCTGCGGGAGACCGGGACGATCGCCGGCCGACTGGGTGGGGAGGAGTTCGCGCTGCTGATGCCGGGCCACGGCCTGGCCGGCGCGGCGGTGGTGGCGCACCGCATCCGCAGCCAGTGCGCCGGAACGGCGGTTCTGGAGCGGAGCAATCCGGTGCGCTTCACGGTGAGCATCGGGCTCAGCGAATGGTCGGAGGGCGACGGCGTCGGCACGCTGCTCAAGCGGGCGGACGTGGCGCTGTACGCGGCCAAGGAAGGCGGCCGGGACCGCGTGGCGGTGACGAGCGCCGCGCTGAAGACCGAGTTCGTGAGCTAGTCGTCGGAATGGGGCCGCGCTCTGTCTCCCTCGACGAGCGGGGATCGAGCACGGTTCGACAAGTCAGGCGGCGCGCGTGGTGGCGAGGAAGCGCCCGGCCACGGCGTCGACATGCTCGGATTGGCGCGACAGCTCGGAGACTGAGGCCGGCACCTGTGGGGCTGCCACACCCGCTTCTTCGGCAGCACCCTGCACGCCTGCAATGTTCCTGGCCGCCTCGCCCGTGCCGGCGTGGCCTGGCTCACATCGCGCAGAATCTCTTGGGCGGGTGCAGCTCGATCGGCGGCGGCCGTCACGGTCGTGGATTGGCGGCAGGCTGCCCGGCAGCGACGCTCATCCCTGCGCGAGAGCGTACCGCCGCGAGCCACACCTCATGTGACGGAGCAGCAGGCGCCGACACAGCCTGCGCGCCTGTATTCTCAGCTCGAAAGCCCGGGAAACGCCGTCCGGAGGCTCGTGATGATCATCTCGACGGCGAGGGCGGCGAGGATCATGCCCATGAGCCGGCGCGTGATCGCCGTCGCTTGCGGTGGGAGGTGCCGCCCCAGGAAGGGGGCCGAGAGAAGCGTGGCCGCGAGCAGCGCCAGAAAGGCGCTCAGTCCGACCGCCAGTTCCACCAGCTTGCCCTGTGTCCGGGCGGTCTCGCCGAAGACGATGAGCGTGGCGATCGTTCCCGGGCCGACGAGGAGCGGAACGGTGAGCGGATAGATCGCGACGCCCTCGGGGTCGAGATCCTCGGTCTTCTCCTTCGGCGTCGCGGCGTGAACGTGACTGTCCGAGCCTTGCAGCATCGTCACGGCGATGAGGAGGATGAGCAGGCCGCCGGCCAAGCGGAAGTCGTTCACGCTGATGCCGAAGAGGCTGAGGATCAGCTTGCCGGCAACGACGCTGACGATACAGCCGACGATCGTGCCGAGCGTGGCCGTGAGGGCAATCTTCCTTTGAACCTGATCGGACGCGTCCTGGGTCAGGGAGAGGAAGACCGGCACGTTGGCGATCGGGTTCATGATCGCGAAGAGGGCGGCGAAGACCTTGGTCACGAAGGTCAGATCGAATTCCATTGCCGCCCCGTCTCCCTTCGAAGCGCCTCGATGCTACCGTCCACCACCGCCACCCTGGTCGTCGGCGGATTCGATGCCGGCCTGCATCTGCTCGATGGCCTGCTGCACCAGCGCCATCGCCTCCACCCGGTGCCCGCCCTTGTTCGACGACGCCTCACGGAACGAGGCGAGGGCATCGAACAGGGGCGACAGGGCGCGCTCCCTTCGGCCTTGGTAGGCTTGCGCGCTCGTCGACGCCATCGTCGCCCCCGCACCGGCCGCGACAGCAACCAACTGGCGGCTCATCGTCCGGCTTCCCCGCTTGGTGACGATGAAAGTGTCGGGCCAAGCGCCCCGGCCTGCGGGCGGAACCGGCGCCGACCTCGTGAAGAGCCGAAGGATGCCGGCCGTCACTCGAGGTCCGCATCGGCCGGGGAACCGGGCGGAAGCGGCCCGGCGTCGATGGTGTCCTCCGGGATGCCCGGCGGACCGTCGAAGCCGACGACGCCATCCGGGTTGTCGGGCGTCACGTTCGGATCGAGCGCGGGCTGCGCGTTCCGGTCGAGCCTGCGCTCGACATTGAGGTCACGGGTGATTGGAACCTCGCGCGAGGCCTGTGCCCAGGCCGCGCCCGGCACGGCAAGGACCGCGCCGAGCAGCACGAGGCTGGAGGGAATGCGCTTCGATGTCCTCACGTTGAGGTCGACGATGATCTGCGCGCCGACCTCCAGGCCGGCGGCGTATCCGCCCGCGAGATCGAGGGTGATCTTGTCGTAGTCCGCGGGCACGAAGTCCGTCGGCAGGGTGACGTCGAAGCCCGTACGGAACAGGCGGCCGGAGAACTCCCGGCTCTGCAGCCCGAAGGCGGCCAGACCGAGCGTCTCGCCGCTGCGGGCCGGCACGCCGCGCGCCTGGGCGAGCGCGCTCAGTCCCAGGGGGCTGCCGAGCGGATCGCGCGTCGTCGCCACGCTCACGATCCGCTGCGCCGCCTCGATCTCCGCGGGCGTGTCGCCGGACACGCCTGAGTTGCCCCCCAACGAGCCAGCCGAAGCCGGCGACGAGCCCGACGGCACCGAGCAGAGTCAGGACCGGGACGCCCGATTGTGGCGGCTCGGGCGCCCGCACGCTCACCAGCCAGCCGACGCCGCCGCGCCGGACATCGCCAACCGTGGCGTTCATCTCCGAGCCCTGAACCTCAGGGCCGGAGCGGTGGAGCGTGCGTCCTGACCCGTTCAGCACCTGGATCGACAGGCCGCGACCCGCCTCCGGCAGCGAGCGCCGGGCCGCAGCGATGACGCCGTCGGTCCATTTCGGGGTGAGCTGGACCGCGAGCACGCCCCGGGTGGTTTCTCCGCTGCCCACGGGTGCCGCCACGATCAGGTTCCGCGGCACCGCGAGGCCCGCCCGGCTCGCCTCCGCCGCCTCTCCGATCACGATGCCGGCGAGGGATTTCGCGAACCAGGGGCTGCCGGACACGTCGGCACCGAGGATACGCTGCCGCGACGTGGCGACGATGCGGCCCGTTCGATCTGCGAGCAGAACGTCGGCGTATTCCGGGTGAAGCCTGCGCCACACGGCGAACATACGTTCGGCCGTCTCTCCAACCGCTTCCGGAGGTTGGAGCATCAGGCTCTCAGCGATGAGAGCCAGATCCCGTCCGGCCGAGAGAAGAGCGTCTTCCACTCTCTCCGCGATCAGGGCCGCACCCTCGCGCGCCCTGCCGTCATCGTGCGGCCCGCCGTCGATCCGGATGTCGGCAGTCCCCAGGACCGCAAGGCCGCCGAGGCCCGTTGCCAGCGCCAGCAGCAGTGCGAGGAGGCTGCGGAGGGAGGAGAAGAGCCCATGTCTCACGGGATGGCCTGGCGGGAGGCAAAAATGAACGCGGCGTCAACGCAGACGGATTGCGCGCGATGAATTCACGGAAATGGTTAACGATTTGTTAACGCCGCTCTAAGCATTGAGGAAGGCCTGCCTCATTTCATGATCGTATTGTTTATCTCAAATGTTATTTTCAACTTATCCAGATTTCATTCACGCACCATAAGTTATTTGAGATAAAACGGGACCTTTTCCGAATATTTAAACTTTCATACGGTGCTCGGTGTTGACCTCTTGATCGATGAAAGCAAGGGATTGGGTCTACGGCTGCTGCCATGTGCAGCCAGTTCTCGCCCGAACGGGACGCTGCGACATCAAGCACGTCGGATTGGCCGTCTGGATGCCCTTCCACTCGTGCGCCGCGACGGCGAGGCGAAGGAATCGGGTGTCGGTCCCTTTTGCAGGGCGAGGATCCGGTCACGTACGACGGTGCCGTCGATGAAGGCGCCCCGCATCGCCGCATGCGGGCGGAAGAGTTCGTCGCGGGTTGAAGCACGCAACGAAGGCGCGCTCGACGCGGAATCGCCGAAGCGCAGGCCGAGCCTGCTCAGGAGTTTGTGCAGCAAGAGGGAACAGAGTGGCGGAGCTTCCCCTCCACACCCTGCAACTTGCTGCTGCACGGAGATCGGATCTCAGCAAACCACCGTTTTCGAATCTTCAGACCGAGTCGTCAATAGCATAGACTACTTCTAGATGCAGGGAATCAATTCAAATTCTGCGAAAATTGATAGGAACCAAATCTGCTAATGACTTTGGTGTAATTTATGCAGAGCGGATCGATCCTATCCGAAAGCTTTCGATTGTGCTAATCGGGCCGTAACGTCGATTCATTCCTCGACGGACAATAATACGCACTCTGTCGCTTGGGGGCCCAAATCTCACAGAGGAGCGGACGCAATGCTTGCCTTCACAAAATCCAGTACGGGTGCCCTCTTATTCGGCGCAGCGATGTTCACATTTGCTGTCTCGGCGCAGGCTGAATGGGGCGGCGGCTATGGCGGAACGCCGAGCGTGGGCAACAAGCCGGTGGGCCAAGGGCGGCCTGGTGGCGGAGGTCGCCCCGGCGGCTGGAATGAGGGTGGCGGCTATGGCGGCGGAGGACGTCCTGGCGGCTGGAACGAGAGCGGCGGAGGTCGTCCGGGCGGCGGGGGTCGTCCCGGTGGCTGGAGCGAGAGTGGCGGCTACGGCGGCGGAGGTCGTCCTGGCAGCGGAGGGCGCCCCGGAGGCTGGAATGAGGGCGGCGGCTACGGCGGCGGGGGGCGCCCCGGCGGCTGGAGTGAAAGTGGCGGCTACGGCGGCGGAGGGCGCCCCGGAGGCGGAGGCCGTCCCGGTGGTTGGAATGAGGGCGGAGGCTATGGCGGCGGAGGTCGTCCCGGTGGTGGTGGCCGTCCCGGCGGCTGGAACGAGGGTGGCGGCTACGGCGGCGGAGGAGGCCGCCCCGGCGGTGGCGTTTATCGGCCTGCCGATTACGGCGGAGGCGGCTACGGGCAGGGCGGATATGGTGGCGGACCTGCGGTGGGGAAGATCTGCTATAATTTCGGCGGCCGGCCATACGTTTATACGGGCCGAGGCCGCTGTCCGATCAGCTAGGAGCCTGCCGGAACAGCAAGCTTGAAAGCCGAGGTAGAACCGTCACTCTGAGCAGTGGTTGCGGCTCGAGGAACGTGACGGCCAGCCTGTGCCTGCTTCGAAAGGCAGTGGGCGGTGCAGATCATCGCCCACTGGTCGCGGACCCGATCGAGCCTCCGTCCGCAGGCCGCTTGTTCGGCGGCCCGCTGCAACCCCACCTTCGCCCTCACCAGGCGGAAGGTTGCTTCCTATTGAAGGAGCGGACAGTTCTCGGCGATGTGGGTGGAAGTGGTCGAGCGGACATTGCCTTTCCATGGCGCCCTCGAGCGGCATCCGACCAGGTTGGATCGCAGGCGTCGTCACCTGCGGCTGCGAGATCGTTACGGCACCCGGCCGTCGAGACGCGCTGGGCGGTGGCCATCAGGCCGTTGGCGCGTAAGCCGGCCGTGACGGTGATGAGGTTCCAATGCCCGAAGGGGACGGCGATGCGGCAGCGCTCGCCGCGCGGCGCTCGCCCGTAACGCCGCGCCATCTTCGTGTTGGTTGCGGTCCCGTCGAGGAAGACGAGCCGGTCCGGATCGAGATCGACTTGCCTTTCGAACCAGGCCAGACGGGCTGCCTTCACGTCCGTTCGATCCTGCTCGGCCGCATGGCCGATAGTTTTTTACGCATGATGCCGTGGCGCTTGAAGATGCGTGACAGGCTGCTCACCTCGATCCGCCGGCCACGCTCGGCCGGACGGTCGCGCAAGTTCGTGCAGGAACAGTCCGGGCTGCGCCTCGTAGGTCTGTCGGATCAACGCGGCCTGCGCCTCGACGGGCTGTGAGCGCTGAGCGCCGCACATCGGCTTGGCCTGTGTCCGCACCTCCTGCACGAAGGTCTCGTGCCAGCGCACCGCGCTGGCGGGGCTGACCTCGAAGCGCCGCGCCGCCTCCGGCCCGAGGCTCCCGCCTCGGGTGAGCGACCGCGGCGTTCACAGATCCCGGGCCCGCTCGGCGGACGCACCGGGATGACCGCATGCGACGGGGGCCGAGCGGATCGGTAGGAGCCCGTAAGATGCCGCATCTTGAGGCAACGGGCGCGGATCTTGCGGGGCGCGATCACCGGTGCGGGCAACGCCCGCGCCGTCGCGTCAGACAGCACGTCGGACCGGAGACGCCCGGAGATCCGGGCAGGGGCACCCGTCGAACCCCAGCATCCTCCGGCCGCCACAAGGAAACCGGTATGGCTTACCTCGCGCCCTCCGAATTCGTGACCAAAATGGTCGATGCCGGAGAATCCAAAATCTTCATGTCCACCCGCGACACCGTGATCCGCGCCTACATGGCAGGCGCGATCCTGGCGCTCGCCGCGGTCTTCGCCGTCACCATCACTCAGCAGACCGGGATCCCGATCCTCGGCGCCGCGCTGTTCCCGGTCGGCTTCTGCATGCTCTACCTGCTGGGCTTCGACCTTCTGACCGGCGTCTTCGTGCTGGCTCCGCTGGCGCTCCTCGATGGACGCCCGGGCGTGACCTGGGGCGGGGTGCTGCGCAACTGGGGCCTCGTCTTCCTCGGCAACTTCCTGGGGGCGCTCACGGTGGCCTTCATGATGGCCTTCGTCTTCACCTTCGGCTTCACCGCGCCGGCCGATAAGGTCGGCGAGTTCATCGCCCATGTCGGCGAGCGCCGCACCGTCGGCTACGCGGCCCACGGCGTCGGCGGCTGGTTCACGATCTTCATCCGCGGCATGCTGTGCAACTGGATGGTCTCGACCGGCGTCGTCGGCGCGATGATCTCGACCACGGTGAGCGGCAAGGTCATCGCCATGTGGATGCCCATCATGGTGTTCTTCTACATGACCTTCGAGCACTCTGTGGTGAACATGTTCCTGTTCCCCTTCGGCCTGATGATGGGCGGCAACTTCTCGATCGGCGACTACCTCTTCTGGAACGAGATCCCGACCGTCCTGGGCAACCTCGTCGGCGGCCTCGCCTTCACGGGGCTCACCCTCTACACCACCCACGTCCGCACCGCGCCGAAGCGTACGGTCGTGCAGAGCGAGTCGCGCCGCCTCGCCGCCTGATCCGGACCGGTTCCGGCCGCGACCCCTATCGCGGCCGGCGCCATCTCCGCGGGCTATCCTGGGGCCGAGAAGCGGAGCCCGGGATTCAGGCGCACCCGAGCCACAGGGCGCGATACCGCGGTGCTCCTGAAATCCGGACTTGCGTTCAGCGCCCCGGAATGACGCCGGGGATGTCGGAAGTCCGACCGCCGAGCGATGCGCGCAGCCCGCGCGCTTGACCGGAAGGCGCTCGCGCCGCAAGGGCACGAGCCACAGACCGGGCGACGTTTTCATGCCGAACGATCTCAGGCTCGCCCTCGGCCAGCACAGCGAGGCAGGCCGCAAGCCCCACAACCAGGATTTTCACGGGGCGCTCGTCCCGGAGCAGCCGGCTCTAGGGCTCAAGGGCGCGGCCATCGCCATCGCGGACGGGATCGGCAGCAGCGCGGTCAGTCACGTCGCCAGCGAGACCGCGGTCAAGAGTTTCCTCACCGACTACTACGACACCCCCGACACGTGGTCGGTGAAGAGCGCCGCGCAGCGCGTGATCGCCGCGGCCAATTCCTGGCTCCACGCCGAGACGCGGCGCAGCCGGCACGAGCCCGATCGCGGCTACGTCACCACCTTCAGCGCCCTCGTCCTCAAGGGTCGCACCGCCCACCTCTTCCACGTTGGCGACGGGCGGATCTGCCGGGTCGCGGGCCGCTCCCTGGAGCAGCTGACCGAGGACCACCGCCTCGTCTTGTCGGCAGAGGAATCCTATCTCGGTCGGGCACTGGGCGCGGGTGGACGCGTCGAGATCGACCATGCCAGCGTGCCGACCGAGCCCGGCGACGTCTTCGTCCTGACGACCGACGGCGTGCACGAGCACGTCGATCCGGAGACGATCGCCAGCCTGATCGCGCGCCATGCCGCCGATCTGGACAAAGCTGCCCGTGAAATCGTCAGGCATGCCTACGAAGCCGGCAGCACCGACAATCTCACCGCACAGATCGTGCGCATCGAGGCGGCACCCGAGGACGGGCCGGCCGATCTCACGGGCCGCGTGGCGGATCTGGCGCCCGCCCCCCTGCTCGATCCGCCGACCGGCTTCGACGGCTACCGGGTGCTGCGCACGCTCCACGCGAGCCATCGCAGCCACGTCTACCTCGCGCTGGATTCCGAGACCGGCGCGACGGTCGCCCTCAAGGTCCCCTCGACGGAAGCGCGCGACGACCCCGCGCAGCTCCGCCGGCTCGTCATGGAGGAGTGGATCGCCCGGCGCATCGACAGCCCGCACGTGCTGAAGGCCCAGCCGCAGGCGCGGCGGCGCAGCCACCTCTACACGGCGATGGAATATGTCGAGGGATGCACGCTGGCGCAGTGGACGCGCGACAATCCCGCGCCGGATCTGGAGACGGTGCGCGACCTCGTCGAGCAGATCGCGCGGGGCCTGCAGGCCTTCCACCGGCGCGAGATGGTGCATCAGGACCTGCGCCCACAGAACGTCCTGATCGACGCCGCCGGCACCGCGCGGATCATCGATTTCGGCGCAACGCGCGTCGCGGGCGTGGCCGAGCTCGCCCCCGAGGAACCGGTGCTCGGCACCCAGCAATACAGCGCGCCCGAATACCTCGCCGGCCATCCCGGCACGCCCGCGGCGGACGTGTTCTCCCTCGGGATCATCGCCTACCAGATGCTGACCGGGCAGCTGCCTTACGGCGCGGCCGCCGCCCGGGCGTTGACCGAGGCGCGGGCGCGGCGCCTGCGCTACGTCCCGCTCTCCGCCGTGCGGCCGGGCCTACCGGTCTGGGTCGACGGCGCCCTGCGCAAGGCCGTCCATCCGAACCCGGCGCTGCGCTACGAGGCGCTCTCGGCCTTCACCTACGACCTGCGCCACCCGAACCCATCGCTCGCCGGGGTGCGCCGGGCGGCGTTGCTGGAGCGCAATCCGGTCCTGTTCTGGAAGCTCGTCTCGCTGGGGCTCGCGCTCGCACTCCTGGCCCTGCTCGCGAGCCGAGCAGCCTGAGCACACCGGTCGACGCTTTTCTCCGCTCTGTACCGCCCGATCTCGTGCCCCGGCGCGTCGTGGGTGAACGCGATCATGGTCGCCCGCATCGGGCCCACCCAGCGTCGGCTCGGCCAGCGCCCCAGCCGGCCGCCGGCGTAGGCCGGCCACACGCGTCGTCGGCGAAGCGCTCGACCACATCCGGGGCACCGCTCCATCCAAGCGCCATGCCGACGATCCTGACGCCGGATGAGGAGCGTGACGTCTGGTGACGGGCGCCTTGATCCGAGGCTTCGGCTTTTCGGCCGCTATCGGACCGGAGGCTGAAGGTCGTTGCGCGCGGCGAGCGTCGGCACGAAGGCCGAGATGTTCCGACGTCGATCTCGGGCCGGAATTGGCGCGCGAGTCTGCTCAAAGATGTCCAATACGCAAATTTCGGATCGCTCGCGGTTTTCGCCCGTCAAATTCTATGAATACGTTTCAAATCGATAGTCTATCATCAGTAATCTGTGACAGATTTTGATTATAACTCTTCTAAATTGACTCGTTGATTGAAGGGTGTGCCTTCCAGGCCATAGCAATCGAGGCAAAAGCCGATCATCAGACGCTCTTGCGACGTTGCCGCAGCGTTGCGGTGCATCGGATGTTCTTAATGGCCGCGGCTTCCGAACGGCAGGACGAGTCGAATTCCCATCTCGGCCTGCTCTATCGCCTGTACCGGACCGCCTTGCTGCGCTTCCTCACGCGGCGTGTCGGCCACGATGATGCTCCGGATCTGCTTCAGGAGGCTTTCATCCGGATGGCCCGCGCCAAGACCGATCCGCACTCGGTCCGCAACGACAAGGCGTTCTTGTTTCAGGTGGCGAGCAACCTCGCGGCCGATCACGGCCGGGAGTCACGTCGCCGCTCGCGCCTGCTGACGGGCGACGAGATCGATGCCATCCTCGACATTCCCGATGAGACCGCGCGTCCCGCCGACGCCGCGCAGGCGCGCCTCGAAGGTCAGAGCCTCGCCCGCGCCCTGGCCGAGATGCCGCCGCGGCGCGCGGACGCGTTCCGGCTCAGCCGCCTGGAGGGTCTCAGCCATCAGGCCATCGCAGCCCGCCTCGGTGTATCGGTGCGCACCGTCGAGGCTGAGATCCGCATGGCCCTCGATCATTGTGCCGAACGGCTCGGCCGAACCCAGCCCGGCCGTTGATTGCGGAGGTCCGCCCCTTGAGACGTCGAACAATCGGGGCGACGAACCGACGAAACCGGCGCGGCAGCGTCGCCGTTCGGACAAGGCAGGAGCGGATGCGGCAGGCATGACGGGGGCCGATGACGAGAAGCGACCGGTCGAGCCGGCGGGCGGCGGTCTCGATGCGCAGGCGCGTGCCTGGATCATCCGGCTGACTTCGGGTTCGGCGACGCAGGCCGATGCGGACGCCTGCGCGGCGTGGCGCGCGAACCCGGATCACGATGCCGCCTTCCGGGCGGCCGCCCGCCTCTGGCAGCAGGCCGCGCCCGCTCTGCGCAACAGCGCGTCCGCATGGGACGGACGGGCCCTGTCCCAGCCGACACGGCGACAGGTTCTGCGCCGGGCCGCCTGGGGCGCCGGTGCCGCCTCCCTCGCGGCGGGCGGCGGGGCGATCGCGCTCCGTTGGTCGGAACTGAGCGCCACGCATCGAACCGGAACGGGCGAAGTCCGATCCGTGAGACTGCCGGACGGCACGCGTCTCGACCTCGACGCACAGACGGCCCTCGATCTGGAGACCGTCGGGCAACGGCACGTCGTCAGTCTCCGTGCCGGCGCTCTCGTCGTGACGGCACCGGAGGCCGTTTCGGTCACCGTCCGGGCAGGCGACACCCGGACGAGTACGCGTGCCGGCCTTCCAGCCGAAATCGCTGTGTCGTGTCGTTCGGCGCCCGACGCCGCAGGCTGGTTGGGCGGCACGGATGTCGGTGTCGCCTGCCTGTCCGGCGAGGTGGACTTCCAGAGCGGCGCGGGCGTGACGCCGACGCGCCTGCGAGCGGGATACGGCATCGGAACCGGGCACGGCGCGGGCACCGTTCACGGAATTGATGCAGCCACGGCCGCCGCGTGGCGCCGCGGCCTGCTGGTCTTTCGCGACACGCCACTCGCGACGGTCGTCAGCGACCTCAACCGCTACCGGTCCGGGCGGATCATGCTGGCGAGCGCCACCGCGCGCCGTGTCACCGGCGTGTTCCATCTCGACCGGCCGGATGAGGCTCTCACGAGCATCGGCGCCGCCCTCGGCCTTACCGAATACCGCCTGGGCGCCGGCCTCGTCATCCTGCGCTGAAGCCCCCGCCAAACTTTCTTTGCGGGGTTTGGGCGCCCGCACGTCTCAGCACTCAGGCAGGCACGGATCGACCTGCGGGAGAGCGGCGGCAAGCCGCGCGGGAGACGGTGGGCTGATGAACGGGCGGCGACAGACGGGGAATGCGGGACGGAACGGTCGGCGGATGGCAGCAGGATTGAGCGGATTCGCGATGCTTGCCGTCGCCATGCCGGCCCCGGCGGCAGCGGGCATCGATGCCGGGCGCGGTGCCGGCCTGGACGCTGCGTCCACGATCCGGCCGATCCTGCGTGTCGCGGCAACGGCGCAATCCGAGGAGGAATTGGTCGGCTTTGCGATCCCGGCCGGGTCTCTCGACGAAGCGCTGGCGACCTATGCTGGAGCGAGCGGCGTGCAGTTGATCTACGACGCGCGCGCCTCGGGCCGGCTTCGCTCGGCCGGCGTGTCGGGCCGCCTCGGCCGCGACGAGGCGCTTCGGCAATTGCTCGCCGGCACAGGGCTGGTGCCGCAATTCACGGGAGACCGTATGGCGACCCTCGTTCGGGTCGTGGCTGAAGTTGTGCCCCCCGTCGTGCCGGCCGCGGATGTCACGCTCGATATGCTCGAGGTGATGGGGGACGGTGCGGTCGGTCCCGTCAACGGCTACGTCGCACGCCGCAGCGCGACCGCGACCAAGACCGGCACGTCGATCTTGGAGACACCGCAGGCGATCAACGTGGTCGGCCGCAAGGAGATCGAAGATCGGCAAGCGCAGAGCGTGAGCCAGGCTCTGCTCTATACACCGGGCGTCCTCACGCAGTACGGCACGGACCTGCGCTACGACTGGCTCTATGTCCGTGGCTTCGTGCCCGGACGCTATCTCGACGGATTGCGCCTGCCGTTCGGCGCGCGGGGATACTCGCAGCCGCGCATCGAGTCGTACGGCCTGGAACGGATCGAATTGCTGAAGGGCCCGTCGTCGGGGCTGTACGGGCAGAACTCGCCGGGTGGCCTGCTCAACCTCGTCAGCAAGCGGCCGAGTGCGGTTCCCCTGCGCGAGATCCAGCTTCAGACCGGCAGCTTTGGACGCGCGCAGGCCGCCTTCGACCTGTCCGGCCCCGTCGATCCGGATGGCAGGATCCTGTATCGGCTGACCGGACTCGCCCGCACCACCGGCACCCAGGTGGATTACCTGGAGGAAGACCGGGTCTTCATCGCGCCGAGCGTGACGTTCCGGCCGGATGCCGACACGTCCCTCACGATCCTGTCGCAGTACCTGCACATCGACTCGCCCGGAGGCGGCGCGCCGCAGGGCTTGCCGACGCTCGGTACGCTGTACAGCAATCCCAACGGGCGCATCCCCACCCGCCGCTTCATCGGCGAACCGAACTACGACCGCTTCAAGCTCGACCAGGGCTTCATCGGGTATGCCTTCGAGCACCGCTTCAACGATGTCTGGACCGTGCGCCAGAATCTGCGGTTCTCCCACGTCGAAGCCGACACCCAGCGCGTGCAGGCGATCGGTCTGGCGGCCAACGGCCGTACGCTGTCCCGATACGCCTGGGCGTTCCCGGAGCGCTCGAACCTCTTCAACGTCGACAATCAGGCCGAGGCGCGCTTCCTCACGGGCCCCTTCGCGCACACGCTCCTGTTCGGGGCCGACTACCTGCGCGAGGATGCGCGCTACGACGAGTCCGAACTGCGGATCGTCCCGTCGGTCGACATCTTCGCGCCGGCCTATGCAGGGACGGTCACGCGGCCCCCGCTCGGGACCCGGATCACGCAAGGGCGCAACCAGACCGGCCTCTATGCCCAGGACGAGATCCGCTTGGGCGGCTTCACGCTGACGCTGAGCGGACGGCAGGATTGGGCGGACGCCGTGACCCGCACCCGCACGGTGGCGAGCGGCGCGCTGACCCAGGTCCGCCAAAACGATGCCGCCTTCACCGGGCGGGTCGGTTTGAGCTACCTCTTCGACGGTGGCCTCGCACCCTATGTCAGCTACGCCACGTCGTTCCAGCCGACCTCGGGCACGGACCGTCTCGGTTCACCGTTCGCGCCGACCACGGGCGAGCAGATCGAGGCCGGCATCAAGGTGCAGCCGCCCGGCACCAATCTCCTGCTGACGGGCGCCGTGTTCGACCTGACGCAGCAGAACGTGCTGACGCCCGATAGCGCGGACTTCCGCTTCAACACACAGGCCGGAGAGGCTCGGGTCCGCGGTGTGGAACTCGAGGCCAAGGCGAGCCTGACCGACAGCCTCGACCTGATCGCATCCTACGCGGGGATGAGCAGTGAGTTCACGAAGGCGAATGCCAACGCCGCCGGCGTCAGCATCGTCGGAAACGCGTTGCCGTTCGTGCCCCGGCATCAGGCTTCCGCGTGGCTCGACTACACGATCCGGACCGGGACCCTGGCAGGCCTCGGGTTAGGGGCCGGCGTGCGCTACATCGGCACCTCGGTCGGCGACAACGCCAACCTCTATCGGACCCCTGCGGTCACATTGGTCGACGCCGCGATCCGCTACGACTTCGGATACCGGCATCCGGCGCTCAAGGGCGTCGATCTGGCGGTGAATGCAACGAACCTATTCGATAAAACGCATGTGACGACCTGCATCGCGGCGACAGGCTGCTTCTATGGCAATCGTCAGACGATCCTGGCAACGCTGCGCTACCGCTGGTGACGGGCCGGCTCTCCGAGAGCGCATCGAGGCGCGGTATCGATCGCATCGATCGATACCGCGCGATCCTCACACCACACTTCGGACCGCACCCCGTCATCACCGCGCAGGGGATCTCCACCCGCATCATCGAGCGCTGGACTGAGGCGTAAGGCGACCACGTCGAGCCCTCGAACGGAAAAGCACCGACAGTTCGCGCCTCCCTCTCGACGCCTCTGCTCAAGCGTGCTTGCTGGGAAGACCGGTCGATACGAGCCGGACAGGGAGAGAACATGCGCAACGGTTGGGTTGTGGTCGGCGCGCTCGGCTGCGCTCTCAGCGCTGTGCCGGCTCAAGCACGCATCACAGGCATCGAGGTTACCAGCGTTGAGCCTTTTGCGGATGGCGCTGAGTTCGGATCAGCCGGCAGCTACGAGCGTGTCGTCGGCACGGCCAGCGGAGAGCTCGATCCTGCCGATCCTGCGAACGCCGGCATCGTCGACATCACCCTGGCGCCCCGCAACGCCCGCGGCATGGTCGAATACAAGACCGACCTTTTCATCCTGCGCCCCAAGGATCCTGCTCGGGGCAGCGGCACGCTCCTGTTCGAGGTGCTGAACCGGGGCCGCAAGTTTCTCTTCAACTGGGTCCTCGACGCGCCAGCCCAAGCGGTACAGGCCGTCAACGACCCGAAGACCGCCACCGATGCGGGGACCGGGCTCGTGCTGCGTCGGGGCTACACCGTCGTCTGGTCAGGCTGGGAGGCGGACGCACTGCGCCAGCAGGGCGGTATGGCCATCGACGTGCCGGTGGCCACGCGCGGCGGCAAGCCGATCGTCGAGGTCGTGCGCGACGAACTCGTCAGCGCGACCCGCGGCCCGCCCGAGGCGCCCTTCTATTTGACCTTCAAGGTGGCCAGCCAGGACAAGGCCCGGGCGCAGCTCACCGTTCGGCGCCGGGAGGCCGATCCGCCGCGGCCGGTGCCGTCCGACGCCTGGCACTACGCCACGCCGCGTCAGATCGAGCTTCTGCCCAAGGGCACCAAGCCGCTGCCCGGCTCGCTCTACGAATTCACCTACCAGGCCACCGAGCCGAAGGTGCTCGGGATCGGCTTCGCCGCCACGCGGGATGTGGTGGCCTATCTCCGCGGCGAGGGCGGCGGCACGCTCAACCCGGCGGGTGGCACGATCAGGCACACCCTCGCGCTCGGCATCTCGCAGAGCGGGCGCTATCTGCGCGACTTCATCCAGCAGGGCTTCAACCGGGACGAAGCCGGCAAGCGCGTCTTCGACGGCGTTCTGTCCCACATCGCGGGCGTGGGCGGGGTATTCCTCAACAGCCGCTTCGGTCAGCCCTCGCGCACCAACACGCAGCACGAAGACCACTTATACCCCGAGAACATGTTCCCGTTCTCGGCCGCCGCCCAACACGATCCCGTTACCGGGCGGACGGGCAGGATCCTGCGAGAGGATGGCTTCGATCCGCTGATGATCGAAGCCAATACCGGGACCGAGTATTGGCAGAAGGGTGCCTCTCTCCTCACGACCGATCCGCTGGGCCGCACCGATGTGCCGCTGCCCGACTCCGCGCGCGCCTACCTGGTTTCGAGCGGCTTCCACTATGGGCGTGCCGGCCTGGCCTCGACCAAGGGACCCTGCGCGAACCCGCGCAGCAGCCTGAACCCGGCCCCGGCGGTCCGGGCGCTGCTGGTCGCGCTCGAGGAATGGGTGAAGGCGGGTAAGGCACCACCGGAGAGCCGTGTGCCACGCCTGTCCGATCAAACCCTGGTCGAGGCGGCCGATATCGGCTTCCCGTTCATGGTCGGTGTCCCCGTCCCGACGGCGCCGAATGCGATCGCGCGCTTCAGCACCTACGTGGATCCCCGGCCGGAAAGCGGGCTGCA
Source organism: Methylobacterium sp. B4 (assembly GCF_003201865.1). Lineage (GTDB taxonomy): Bacteria > Pseudomonadota > Alphaproteobacteria > Rhizobiales > Beijerinckiaceae > Methylobacterium. The sequence continues at coordinate 118,322 of NZ_QJJJ01000007.1, forward strand.
ATATCGCCCGCTGGTCCCGCGGGTCGATGCCGACGGCAACGAGGTGGCCGGCATCCGCTTGCCGGCCGTTGCAGCCCCGCGTGCAACCTTCACCGGCTGGAACCTGTATGCCGATCCGTTCCCCGCCGGGGCGCTGTGTGACCGCGAGGGCAGTCAGATCCCGTTCGCACACACGCGGGCCGAACGGGACGCGGCCGGCGATCCCCGCTTGTCCCTCGAGGAGCGCTATCCGGATGCGGACGCCTACATCGCTGCCGTTGCGAAATCGGTCGACGCGCTCGTATCGGATCGCCTCCTGCTGCGTGAGGACGGCGATCGCATGATCGAGGCGGCTCGGCAGCGCACGCCGTAACCGCCGACCATCCCTGCAATCGGGTTTCTCCTCACAACACGCGCGCATATCGGTCATTGCCACGATCGAGCGCGTGCAAGCGATCGAGAGCCGGCCGCACGAGCGGGACCGGCCGTGAGCCCCTGCTCCGTCGCCGTCTCCCCGGCCGGCATGCTCGCGAGCGGGAAGCCGGCCAAGGACGCGCGCCTACCTGCTCACCCGGTCGAGCCAACGCATCAGCCCGGTGGACGACGCACCGGGCGAGCAGCCGCATGCGTGGTCCGAGGTCACCGCCGGGTCGATCGCGATGTTCGCCTTGGAGACGCCGGAGGAGGTGGGACGGACGTCGTGCCTGGAGCGGCGCGTATCGAGATCGGGCAACTGACCTCCCGCGAATAAGGCATCCCCTGCATCTCCATCTCGGCTGCTTCGCTGCAGCGAATGGTGCTGATGTGGACGGCTCAGGGGCAGGCGCGCAGCGCACATCTTCACGCTTCTGTGATGTGACGATAAAGAAATATGCTGCAGGATCAGGAAAATTCAGCAATCTAAACCCGCATAGGTGTGACTGCGAGCCATGATCTGGGTCACCGACCATAAAGGCCATGTCACCTATATCTGTCGTCAATGGCAGAGTATGACTGGCCAGGAGCCCGCAGCAGCCCTGAAAATGGGCTGGGTGGATGCAATTTATCCTGACGACAGAAGCTTAGTCGTAGAGAGTTTTGCCGAAGCTTGCCGGCGTCAGGTCGAGTTTATGCTTCGCTTCCGCCTGCAGCGTACAGATGGCACCCACGTCTGGGTTCTCGGCGGCTCCTCGCCCACGTTCACGCCTCTGACCCACGACTTCGTTGGCTTTTTAGGTGTGTTGAGCCAGTACGAGAACGAGGCATCAGACCTCATCGCCACAGCCGAGATTGGCAGCTTCACGCCCGGTCGGGCCACAGGCGAATTCGCCCCATTGTCAAAACTGGATATCGCCGCTGACCATCTCATCGCAGCGAGAGCGATCACCGTGGAGTACGGGGCTGACGTCGCGAAGGCCATCGACCATGCGCTTCATGTGCTGGGCCAAGCGCTTAATCGCGAGCAGACGGGATCACCGAGAACGCCTCATTAACCGGCGACGTCCTCCGCCTCCCGACACCACATGGCATGGGCCCGCTCGCGTGCCTCGAAGGCAGTCCGCAGCAGCGTATCCGGCGCGCCCCGCGCCTCCGACAGCAGGATGAGTCCGATGTCGCTCGGCTTGCAGTCGAGGACCTTTGCTGCCTCACACCGTCAGGTCGCGTCGGTAGCAACAAGGCGCACATCGTACAGTGCGGGAAGTTTCGCTGGATGTCTGGTCCCGCTGTGTGGCGGTACGACTGACGCCGCATGGAGTGACGCGCGATGGGACAGGTTCTCCACGGCAGCGCCACGACGCCAGAGACGGTCCGTCGGGCAATCCAAGCTCTTCAAGAGAGCATAAGGGGCCATTCTGGCCCGCGAGTCTCCACGCCTTCGACGTTCTCGGCAGCATTGGCGACAGCGGACATGCCGCTTGCCCGCCTTCGATCTTGACGGCCCTGAAGCTGTCGACCCGATCGACACGCCACCGATTGCGAGCCCGAGGCGGAAGGCGTCGTTCCATTCGTCGGACTGCGCCGACGGCCACTCATCCGTGCCTCCCCCACCGTTCACCCGCGCAGCGTCCGGAAGCCTGCAGCCTCACTTCTCTCGGAAGGCCCGGCGTGCTTGGTCGGCAAGCGGCTTGGTAAGATAGGAGAAGACCGTCCGGTCCGCGGTGCGGATGAAGGCCTCCACGGGCATGCCCGGCACCAGTTGCGCCCCGGCGAGTCTAGCGAGTTCCTCTTTCGTCACGGAGAGCCGAACGAGGTAGTAGGACACCCCCGTGCGCTTGTCCTCGCTGACATCGGCCGCGACCCTGCTCACCGTGCCCGCGAGCTCCGGAGTCACGCGTTGGTCGAAGCTCGGAAAGCGCAGCCCCGCTCCCTGCCCGACCCGGACCCGGTCGATATCCTGAGGCGCGACTCTCACCTCGGCGACAAGGGTATCGGCGTTTGGCACCACAAGCATGATCGCTTCACCCGGCGAGATCACCCCGCCGACGGTGTGAACGCTGAGTTCGTGCACGTATCCGGCCTGTGGCGCGCGGATGTCGATGCGCTTGAGCTGATCGAGGGCGGTGACTTTCTGCTCGACGAGGGTCGCGCTCTTGGCCCGGATTTCGGCGAGTTCCTTGGCGACCTCGCTGCGCAAATTCTGCTCCAACTGGATGACCTGCAACTCCGTCTCGGAGACCTTGCCCCGGGTCCCAGCGATGCTCGCGACCAGCGCTCCGCGCTCGCCCTTGATCCGCGCGATCTCACGCTCCAGGCTCGTCACGCGACTCATCTGGATTAGATTCTTGCGCCAGAGGTCCATGACCCCCTGGTACTCACGCTCGATGATGTTGGCCTCCTGACCCTTTGCCTCGGCTTGCTCGGTCATCCCGCGGATTTCCTCCGAGAGTTGCCCGACCCGCTCCTTGAGTTGCGCCTTCTGCCCAGCCAGCGCTTCGCGGCGGAAGCGGAACAGGCGCCGCTCGCCGTCGACGATTCGGGCGACCTCGGTGCCCGCATCGAGGAGGTCCTTCGAGAAGGTCACGTCGGGCCGGCCGTCGCGCTCCGCCTCCAAGCGGGCGGCCCGCGCCTCCAATTCCCACAGGCTCTTGGTGACGGCGTCGAGGTTGGCCCGCGTCGTGGTGGCGTCGAGCCGGATCAGGAGTTCGCCGGGGCGGACCCGGCGGCCCTCCTGCACGTTCAGCTCGGCCACCACGCCGCCGGTTGGGTGCTGGACCTTCTTGATGTTGGTCTCCACCACGAGCGAGCCGGTCGCGATGATGGCACCCGAGAGCTCGGTCGCGCCGGCCCAAGCCCCTGCCGACAGCGCCAGGCCGAGCACGGCGAGCACCCCGACCATGTGCCGCCGGAGCGAGCGCCGCGTGGCCGGGGACGCTGAAGGGGCGGAGGTGTTCGTCATGCGACCCTCGTCGGTACGGAGCGGGTCAAGGCGGCGAGCTTCTGCAGCACCTCGTCCCGGGGGCCGTCCATCTGCACCCGTCCTTCGTTGACGACGAGGATGCGATCGACTGCGGTCAGGGCACTCGGGCGGTGGGCAATCACGACGGCGACGCCGCCGCGGGCCCGCACCGCCTGTACCGCCGCCGTCAAGGCGCGCTCACCCTCGACATCGAGGTTCGAGTTCGGCTCGTCGAGCACCACCAGGAACGGGTCGCCGTAGAGCGCACGGGCGAGCCCCACGCGCTGGCGCTGGCCGCCCGAGAGGGCGAGCCCGCCCATCCCGACCCGGGCATCGTACCCGCCGGGCAGGCGCAGCACGACCTCATGCACGCCGGCCGCGCGGGCCGCAGCGAGCAGGGCTTCTGGGTCGGGATCGGCATCGAAGCGGGTAATGTTCTCGGCGATGGTACCGTCGAGGAGCTCGACATCCTGGGGGAGATACCCCATCGCCCGGCCGAGCACGTCCGGGTCCCACTGGTCGATCGCCGCGCCGTCGAAGCGCACCACCCCACGGCAGGGCCGCGCCAAGCCGACGAGAGCCCGCGCGAGGGTCGATTTGCCGGAGCCGCTCGGCCCGATGACGCCGAGTGCGTTGCCGGGCGCGAGGGCGAAGCTGACATCGTGGAGAACGAGGTTATCCGTGCCGGGCGCCGCAAGCGAGACGCCGGTGACCCGAACGCTGCCCCGTGGGGCCGGTAAGGGCGTCACGGCGGCCGGCTCCTGAGCCGGCACGAAGGCGGCGATCCGCGACCAAGCCTGCCGGGCAGCGGCGACGGAGCGCCAATTGGCGATGGCGATGTCCACGGGGGCGAGTGCCCGGGCCGAGAGGATGGTCGCTGCGAGCATCACCCCGGCCGTGGCTTCGTTCCGCACCACCAGCAGTGCGCCGAGTGCCAGTATCCCCGATTGCAGCATGGTGCGCAGGAGGCGGGCGATGCCGCCGAAGGACACGGCGAGGTCGGTGCCATGCCCGGCCACGTCGAGGTGACGCTCGTGGCGTGCCCGCCACGCCTCGGCGACCCGTCCGCGCATGCCCAGCGCCGTCACCAGAGGCCCGACGCGGTGGGCCATGTCCCCATGCGCGCGGTGTTCGGCCGCCGCCACGACCGCCTCCCGCGTCGGGCCGGCGCCGGCCCGATCGGTGGCGAGGGTGAGGACGCAGAGGAAGAGGGCCCCGCCGGCGACGGTGAACCCGATCCAGGGATGGAAGAGGAAGCAGACCGCGACGTAGAACGGCACCCAGGGCAGGTCGAAGAACGCCGAGAAGGCAGGACTCGCCAGGAAGCCGCGGGCCGTGTCGAGGTCGCGCAGGGCCTGCGGGCCCTCGTCGCCGCGCACCGCCTCGGCGCTGCGCCGGAGAAGTTGGCGGAAAGCTCGCGCCGCAAGGCGCTCGTCGACAAGCCGGGCAACCCGGACGAGGATTCGCGCTCGGAACACCTCCATCAGCGCCTGGAGCAGGAACAGGATCGCGGCGATGCCGGCGAGCCCGGCGAGGGTGGCAAGGCTGCGGCTCGGGAGCACCCGGTCGTAGACCTGAAGCATGAACAGGGGGGCGGTCAGCATCAGCAGGTTTACGAGTCCGCTCAGCAGCATGACCGTCGCCAGCGGCCAGCGTGCCTCGCCAATCGCCCCCCACGCCTCCCGCCGCCCCGCCGAGGATCCGGCACGCTCATCCGCCACCCGCCGCCCTCCGCTTGGCTGCCCGTGTCAGGCCCGTTGAATGGTGAAGGGCCGCCCCGCGCAGGCGGGACGGCCGCCGTCTCAGAGCCCGAGCAGGTGAAGACCCAGGCTCGGGGCATGGTGCTGCGTGTCGGTGGCATGGGTATCCACGTGGCCGCCGAGGTCGAGCGTGGCCATGCCGAGGTCGAGATGGACGCCCGGCTCGGCCTGCGCGGAGGTCGGGGAGGATGCCGGCGTTAGATCGAGGACGCGCCCGACCAGTGAATCGATTCCGCCGCCACTGCTTCCGGGGAAGGCAATGCCGTCGCCCGAAAGCAGACTGACGCCGAGCGCCGGCGTCTGGCTGCCGGAGTCGAGCGCGCTGACCTGGATCGCCTGGTCCGAACCCGTGCCGGAAGAGAGCAGGTTCGCATCGAGGGCGGGGTGGTCGGTCTGGGGCCCGATGCCCAGGTCGATCAGTGGGGCGGGGCCGGTCCCGCCGGCGCCGGTGCCGGACAACCCGCCGAGGAGACCACCGAGCAGTCCGCCACCGGTGCCGCCCTCGCTCCCGCCGCTCCCCAGGACGTCCCTCACGGTGTCGACGAGTTGGCTCGGCAGCCCGCCGGCGCCGTTTCCGGTCGCCCCACCGACGACGTCCGCGACCGGCTGGAGAATCCCGCCGATCCCCGACTCGCCCGCATTGCCGTCGAGGATGGCCGTGACCGGTTGCAACAGGCCCCCGTTGGCCTCGCCCCCGGCCACGTTGTCGAGGATGGCGGTGACGGGCTGGAGCAGGCCGCCGCTGTCGCCGCCGCCAGTCACATCGGCGAGCAGGTCGGTCGCGGGCTGCAAGAGACCGCCCACCCCCGAGCCACCGGAGGCGCCGTCGAGGATGTCGACCACCGGCTGAAGCAGGCCGCCGCCCCCGGTCCCGAGGGTCCCGGTCACTGCGCCCGTCAGATTGCCCACCGCGCCGAGGATGTCGCCCACATCGGAGAGGACCGGCGTGAGCGCTGCCGTCCCCTCGCCGCCGAGCAGGCTGCCCGGCAGATTGACGACATCGGTGAGGAGGTTGCCCGGCTCGCCGAGATGACCAAGGCCCACGGTCTCGCCGAGTTCGGTCACGCCGTGGACGACGCCGTTCAGAACCGGCACGTCGTGGCCGATCTGTTCGAGCGTGGCGTGGAGGTCGAGCACGGCGCCGTTGGCCACACTCGAGACGGGCCCGAGCAGGCCGGTCGAGGAGAGCGGACCGCCGGATGCGGCCGGCGAGAGGACTTGGTTCACGAGGTTGCCGGCGGCGTCCGTGACGTCGCCGAGATCGTGCAGGAGTGGGCTGACGGCGCCGAGACCGCCACCGGCGAGCACCGCCCCTGGGAGGGCCGTCACATCGGTGAGTAGATTCCCGGGCGTCCCGAGATGGCCGAGACCAAGCGACTCGCCGAGATTCGTCAGTCCGTGGATCGGGCCGTTCAGCGACGGATTCTGGTGGCCGACCTGCTCAAGCTGAGCGTGGAGTTCGAGCACCCCCTGATTGAGGGGCGCGGCGACCGAGGCGAGGAGGCCGCCATTTCCAAGTGGGTTGGTACCGGTCGCGGACCCGACGATCCCGCTCGCCGATTCGATCAGCGTACCGGTCGCGTTCGCGACGTTGCCGGCATCGGTCAGGACGGTTGGGATGGAGGTCGCGTCGCCGCCGAGCGCCAGCGCGAACGCGTCGGTCACGAGGTTGCCCGACGCGTTGAGATGGCCGAGGCCGAGCGTCTCGCCGAGGTTCGTCAGGCCATGCAGGGGACCGTTGAGGGCAGGCACCTCGTGTCCGGTCTGCTCCAGTTGTGCGTGGGTATCGAGCACGAGCGTGTTGGCAGTGGCCGCCACAACGTCGGGCAGAGGACCACTTTCGTCCGCAACGGGATCACCGACGATCGCAGTCTCCACGAGGGATGCGACGGGACCCAGCCCGGAAAGTTGGCTCGTCGAGGTGGCCGCCGGCACTGCAAGCAGGTCCGTCCCGGCCAGCCATTCCAACGTGCGGACCGACGGCAGTCCTAGGACGGATGGGATAGCTTCCGTCATGTTCGATCTCCTTCGGAATTTGAGCTTCCAGCATCCGAAAGGATCAAGTCAGTATTTCGCTCCAAAACAGAGAAGCAAAAGAGCTTTCCTTGGACGGAATATCGTCAATTACTTAAGTATTTATACTTTATATTAACCATCTCGACCAAGTCGTCCTTCGAGACTCCGACAGTCCACTAATTCTTTGTGCCCCCGCGGCGACCGCGACCACGGTCACCCGTTCGGGGCCGAGGCCGGTCCGGGGTGTGCGCCGACGACGATGGGTAGAGGCGCCACCGGTCCGGTTTCAGTCTCCGCGGAGTTCCCGCGCGATCCGTCGCTTCTTGCGCACGACTCCCGACGGCAGATGCGCGGCATGGACTTTCCGGAGATGCGCCCTCGCCTTGGTCAGGTCGGCCTCGTAGCCTCGGGCCGCGCAGGCCGGCTTGTGCGGCTTCATCCAACCGAGCGCGGCCGTGTAGATCAGAAAGGCGGGGGTCGTGTTGCCGGGGTCGATCGGCAGACGATGCGTCACCGCCTCTCGATAAGTCTCCCAATCGTCCCGCGCGATGAGCGGTTGCCGCAGCCCGATCGCGCGCATCAGGAGCGGCTTGTCCCAGACGAGGATGGCCACGCGCTCTTCGTCTCGCGTCGGGTGGAGGACGCGCAGCCGCGTCTCGGGCGCTGTGAGGACGTGCCCGGGTACGCCGGCGTAGCGGGCCGAGAGCGTGTAGCGGCCCGGCTCGTCGAAGAGCGCGCCGTCGGCGTCGAACGCGACGAAGATCCCGTCGAACGCGACTCGCTGTCCGGGGCCCAGCCGGCGCAGCCGGTGATCCTGGCAGAGGGCGAACGGGGAGCGGACGATCCGAACCTCACCATGCGGCTTCACGATCGTGACGGTGAGGAGGCCGTCGCTCGGGTCGAACGCCTTCGCGTAGCGCAGCGAAGTCGTTCCCTCGTTGACGAGTTCCACCTTCAGGAAGACCGGTTCACCGAAGACGTAGTGCGGCTTCAGCGGGCCGATCTCCAGGCGCGGCCGGGCTCGCTCGTCCCCGTCCTCCGGCGCCGGAACGTGCCGAAAGGCGGCGTCGCCGACCCTTCCGCCGCTCAGGAGATCGCTTCGTCGCGCGGCGTAGGCGCAGGCCCCGGGGGCGATATCGGCATGCGGAGCGTGACAGAGGAAGTGCCGCTCGCGCTCGTCGAAGCTGTGATCGAATTTCTTCCAGAAGACGTCCGGGCCGAGGCGGCTCGGATAGTTCATCCAGGTCAGCGCGGTGTCGCGCCCCTCGTCGAAGGCGTGGGGCAGGTTCAAGCCGTGCCCGATCTCGTGCACGAGGGTGAAGAGAATCTCGCGCTTCCAGTTCTCGCTGCCCGGGGCGTGCTCCGCGATTCCCTTGGAGGCGAGGAAGACCGCGACGCCCTGGCGGGGAAAAGCGTCCTCGTCCGTGCTCACGTCGTACAGGACACCGCTGACGTCCCCGTAGCCGCGCCCGTCGAAGCGCCCGCCCATCAGGACGTTGAGCCACCAGGGGTCGGCGGCGCGCGCCGGAGGCTTGCCCCAGAGCGTCATGAGCTCGTGCAGCTCGGCCGGCGTATGAACGGTCCGGCCGTAGGGATCGGGCCGGACGGTCAGGCGCGGGACCGGGGAGACGGCGATCGACGCCTTGGCCAGACAGGACGCCACGTCGGTCCCGCCCGATCCGCCCAGGAGGCTGTCGTCCGGAACGTCGAAGCCGTCGATCGCGTCGACGACCAGGGTCAGACGCCTCAACGCGGCGCCGACGCGAGTGAGCCCGGCGCGGATCGGACCCGCGCCGAAATCACCGCTGAGGGTGATCGTATCCGCCCCCGCCCTCGCGATCCGCGCACGGACCGGGGCGGCGGGCCCGGACGCCGGGTAGAGCATCGCGTCGAAGGCGATGTCGGACCCCGACTCCACGATGTCGCTCCAGCTGACGAACGAGGCGATCCCGGCCGGACCGCCGCCGAGATCCGCACTCACCGCCACGACGGAACCGGAGGCTCCTCTCTGCAGACGCAGGCGAATCTCCTCCCCCGTCCGCCGATCGACGAATTCGTAGAGACCTGCCTCGATTCCAGACATGCACGAATCCCGGGTGAGCCCGCGAAGATTTGGGCGAAACTGATGAGTTCGTAGCCCGATTGCAAGTTGCGCCGATTTGGGATTACCATCAACTGGTCTTCGATCTGTCGACGGGTGATCCCATGTCGAGGGTTGGCCAGCCGGGAATTCTCGAATCGGTTTTCATCCGGCCCGGTTGGGCCCGGTGCGTCACGGCAGCGCTCGCCGCGACGGTCCTGACCGCGAGCGCCGCCGCCCAGCCGACCCGCACCGTGCGCGCCGACATCGTCGCGCTGGACCAGTTGCTCGTCTACAACCGCTTCGGCTCGTTCAACCCCTTCGGCATGGTCTTCGCGCTGAGGCGCGACGTCTCCGCGCTCGAGGACGACGCGGCATCGGCCATGCGGCCGGACGCCGATCGCTGCGGCGAGGCGCTCGGCACGGAGGCGGGCAAGGGGGCGCTGGTCCCCGGTCGGGTTCGGCTGCGCGACTGCAAGCGGCCGCGCCCGCTGATCCTGCGCGTGAATGCCGGCGACGTCCTGGAACTGCGGATCGGCAACCTGCTGCGTCCCGACCAGCCCGGCATCAGCGGCGCCTATGCGGACGCTCCGCAGCAGCGTGGTCCCGGTTTCTGCGAGATGGAGCGCAGCGCCGCCGCGCAGGCGCCGATGCGGGCCGACATCCTGCACGGCTTCGACACGCCCCTCGTACCGCCGTTCCGACCCTCGCAATGCCGCGAGGCCGAGGCCGAGGCTGAAGCCGCGCAAGGCGGCAAGGCGGCGAACGCCCCGGGCGCGGACTGGCCGCGCACCCGCGGCCTGTCCCTCGTGATCCCGGGGCTGGAACCGGTCCCCGTGGACGGCAGGATCGACCCCGCCTGCAACGGTCTCGGGGCGATCGCGCCCGGTGCCGGTCCGATCGTCTGCCGCTGGAAGACGGAGCGGGAGGGAACCCACCTGTTCTCCAGCCTCGCCGCACCCGCGGGCGGTGAGGGAGAGGGCGGCTCGAACACGCACGGGCTGTTCGGCGCGGTGATCGTCGAGGCCAAGGGCAGCCGCTACTTCCGCAGTCAGGTGACGGCCGCCGCCTTCGACGCGGTCTGGGGCCGGAAGGCGGGCGCGAACCCGCACGCGCGCGGCGACAGCGTCTCCTTCGCCGCCGCGGTGCCGGACCCGGCCGCCGGCGATCCCGACCGCGCCGGTTGCCAGACGGTGGGCGCCACCGTGCCGGTGATCGAGATGACGCGGCCCTGCCCGGTCAGCGAGGTCGTCGAGATCGTACACGGCGACCTCAACGCGGTCGTCGTCCCGGGGCAGGACGACCCGCCCGCGCCGATCGACTCGACCGCGGACGAGACGGCGCGCCGGCAATGGCGCGAGCGGCACGAGGCGCGCGCACCGTTTCGCGAGTTCAGCGTCGTCTTCCACGACGAGCTCAAGACCTACTACGCCGACGCCTTCAAGCAGCTCGCCCGCTTCGGCCAGCTCTCCGGCATCCGCGACGGATTCGCGATCAACTACGGTGCGAGCGGCGTGGGCTCGGCGGTGCTCGCCAACCGCCTCGGGATCGGGCCGGCCGCGAATTGCCCGGAATGCCTCTACGAGGAATTCTTCCTCGAGAGCTGGGCCAACGGCGACCCGGCCCTTCTCGAAGCCTTCCCCGACGATCCGTCGAACGTCCACCACTCCTATCTCAACGACAAGGTCGTCTTCCGAAACTTCCACGTCGGCAAGGAGACCCACGTCTTCCACTTGCACAGCCATCAGTGGTTCGCGGGCAACGATGCCGGGCGCGGCGCCTATCTCGACAGTCAGACGATCGGGCCTCAGCAGGGCTTCACCTACCGGATCTACCACGGCGGTCTGGAGCGCTTCGCCGCCGAGCGCGGCGGGGCGGAGGCGCCCGGCGGCTGGTGGGACTCGCTCGGCACGGGGAACCGGAACCGCACGCCCGGCGACGCCATCTTCCACTGCCACCTCTACCCGCATTTCGCGCAAGGGATGTGGGCCCTCTGGCGCGTCCACGACGTCCTTGAGGACGGCTCGCGGCTCCTGCCCGATGGGCAGGATCGGCCGGGCCTGTCGGTGGCACCGAACCCGCGCAAGGGCGTGGTGCGGGCCGGGAGCGTCGGACCGGCCGGCGAGTGGGTCGCCCCCGGGCCGGGCGGGCGCCGCGCCCTGGGCACGCCGGTGCCGGGTCTGGTGCCGCTGCCGGGGCACGGCCTGCCCCCGCTGCCGACCTACACGGCCGCCGCCGCGGCGCCTGAGCCGAACAAGGACGTCAGTACGGACGCCGTCCCCGGCTACCCGTTCTACATCGCCGGCCGGCCGGGCCACCGCTCGCCGCAGCCGCCCCTGGACATGGCGCGTGCGGAGGTCGATCCGGCCGGAGGCCTCGAGCCCCGCCATATCGCGGCGCTCGCGGGCCGCAAGCATCTCGACGGCGGCCTGCCGCGCCACGTCGTCACCGGCGGCGTGGCGGTGCCCCGCGTGCTCGCCGACATTCCAGCGCCCCTGCGCGACAGGACGCGCGAGGCCGGCGGTCTGCTCGCCCGGATGCTGGCCCGCGGCGACATGACATCGGATTTCGAGCGTCTCGACATTGAGCTGCTACCCCAGGAGGGCACCGTCCTCGAGCGCAACGCGATGCGGTTCCACGCTCATGGCAGCAGCGTCGCGGTCATGGCGGCCAACGGCGCCGATCTTCTGCCGGAGGCGCCCATTTCCGAGCCCGCCAAGGTGTTCCCCTCGGGGAGCGAGCCCCTGCCGGCGGATCCCAAGACCCGCCTCGACCCGGCGCGCGGCGCCTACCCGATGCCGCGCATCCCGATCGACCAGCTCTCCGGCGAGGCCCGGCTGCAGCAGGGCGGCTGGTTCGCGGTCAACGGCGCGAACGGCGCGAACGGCGCTCCGTTCGCCGACCCGTGCGGCGCGCCGCTCCTGTTCGGGCAGACGGGCGGGCCGAAGCATCGCCGCTACGACGCGCGTCTGGGCGAGTGGCAGGGCGAGCCGGTCCCGTTCGCGTCGATGCAGAACCCCTTCAAGCCGGATGCTCCGCTCGTACCCGACCCGGGCCTGCTCGGCTTCCGCCGCTTCCACGTCTCCGCCGTCCCCCTGACGCTCGTGGTCAACCGTGCCGGCTGGCACGATCCGCAGGGACGCACCAACGTCCTCTCGGCGGAGGCGCACGCCACCAAGAACAGGATTCGCTCCGACGCGGAGCCGTTCTACTTCCGGGCCTTCTCGGGCGAGTGCCTGGAGGTTCGCCACACCAACGAGACGCCGAAGGATCTCGACCTCGACGACTTCCAGATGAAGGTGCCGACCGACACGATCGGCCAGCACATCCACTTGGTCAAATTCGACGTCACGTCCTCGGACGGCAGCGGGAACGGCTTCAACTACGAGGACGGCACCTTCGCCCCGGACGAGGTGCTGGAGCGCATCTGCAAGGCGACGACCGCTGGATCCGTGACGCGCCGGCCGGGCGAAGCGGCGGAGCGCTTCGAGCCGATCGCCAGCCGGTCTCCGACCGAGTGCGGCGCGGAGTTCAAGTCGGGCCTGCGGCGGCTGCAGCGGCTCGAAGCCGACAACATCAAGTATTTCCAGACGACCGTGCAGCGCTGGTTCGCCGACCCGATCCTGTCCGATACGGGCGAGGCGGGCCGGCGGGGCGTGGCCGACCGGACGATGCGGACGGTCTTCACCCACGACCATTTCGGCCCCTCGAACATCCAGCAGCACGGCTTCTACTCGGCGCTGCTGATCGAGCCGGCGAGCCATGCGGTCTGCGCGATGGCCGAACCGCGCTCCGCGACGGGCGACGGCAAGCTCTGCGTGCTCGGCCCGGCCGCCAGGGCTCACCCCTCCCTGCCGACGCTCGCCCTCGACCCGTCGCGCCATCTCGTCGGCGCACGGGCGAACGTGCTCGACTACGGAACCGATCGGCTCGGCGACGGAGCGTCGGGCGATCCCCTGCATCTCGACGCGCGCGAATACGCCATCGCGATCGCCGATTTCGCGCTCCTCTACGACGGGCGCCGCGACGATCGCGCGGAGCTCGCCTCGGGCGGGATCGACCAACTGATCCGCGAGGCGGAGAACCCGGCTGCCGGCCATGCCGAGGACGAGGCGGGCGAGAGTCCCCCTGCCCGCTTCCTGAGCGATCAGGGTATCGCGCTGAATGCCGGGGAGCGCGGCGCGCTCGCGCAGCGGCGTAACGACCTGCGCACGGCCCACGGACGGCCGGTGGCGCCGCCGCCGCGCCCCGAGGCGATCTCGCAGAAGCACCACGATCCCTATCTCGTGAACTACCGCAACGAGCCCGTCCCGCTGCGGATCGGCACGAAGGCCGGCTCGGCGCAGCCAGCCTTCGTGTCCAACCCCTGCCGCACCGCCGGTGCGATGGCGTCCCTGCCCGGCGCGGGCGAGCGGGCCGACAGCATCGACCGGCAGCGCTCGACCGAGCCCGGAGGCGGCGGGGACCTCGCCGACCTGTTCAAGTCGGACGTGCACGGCGATCCCTGCACGCCGATCCTGGAAGGGCTCAGCGGCGACCGGATCGTCGCCCGGATCATCCAGGGCGCGCAGGAGGTGCAGCATACCTTCATGGTCGAGGCCCGCACGGGCCGGCGCAACGTCGACCAACCCTTCCCGACCGAGCGTCCGATGGGTCCCGAAGGCGACCCCGCCGCCTCGCGCGCGGCCGCCTGCGCCGCGCATCCGGTCGCGAAATGGGGAGACCCCCGCGCGTTTCCCGCCTGGGCCAACAAGACCCCGACCACGGCGCCGAACTGGCCGCGCTTCGAACGGCTGCTGGCCGGATGCGACAATCCCATGGGATTCGTCGCGGCCCAGGAGATCGGCATCTCCGAGCATTTCGAGATCGGCGGCCTGTTCTCCGCCTTCCGCTCGGAGATCAGCCCATTCCTCAGGGCCGGAAGCCCGCGTCCGGAGGAGAGCCCGGCGCTCGATCCCTCGGCCCGCCCTGCGCTGGACCGGCTCTACCATTTCGGGTCGACGGACGCGGTCTGGAACGGAGCCTGGGGTCTCGTGCGCAGCTACGAGAGCCCCGATTCCCCCGACCTCTCCCGCTGCCTCTGGCGCGCCGACATCGGAGGCGTTCGATGCCTGCCTGCGCTCGACGCTCGATCCGATCTCCGCGCGGCTCACGCCGCTGCGCGTGCTGCGCCGATCCCTCAACGGCCAGAGGGATGACGAGGATACGCTTCGGGCCCCGACGCCGAATGCCGGCGCGTCTGGCCCGCTCTCGTTCCGCCCGGTCGCACCCGGCGAGCGCCTGTCCTGCCGGCCCAACGCGAAGGCGAGCGTGGTGGCGGTCCGGGCCGACGCCGTCCTGCCGAACGAGGCGGACGGCCGCGCCGGGCTGCGCTACGGCGAGCGCCTGTTCGATCCGGACGGCCTGCTTCTCGTGCCGATCGCCGATCCCCCCCCGAACGTCGATCGCGCGGGCCTGATCGCGGCAGCCAGAGAGGCCCTTGGTGAGGCTCTTGGTGCAGACGCCGTCGCCCCCCTCGTCATCCGCATCCGGGCGGGCGATTGTCTCGACCTGACCCTGTTCAATGCGCTGCCGCCCGACAGCCGCGCCTGCACCGGACGGAAGTCGGGCGACCGGTTCGGCGACGCGCCGATGCCGAAGATCGTGCCTCTGAACCTCGATTGCGACGGACGTCAGTTCGGCGAAAGCAAGAGCTTCGACGAATGGGGAGAGAGCGGCGGCAGCCGGCCCGACATCGCCCCCTCCGCCCGGCTCGCGCTCTCGATCCCCCTGCCGGCCCCCCAGGGCAAACCGGCGGGCACCCTGCCGGTCGGCGTGAACGACGTCGTAGCCCTTGCCCCCGCACCCTTGTCCGGGCCGGCGCCGCGGACCGCGACGGAGTATTATGCGGGCTTCATCTGGGCCGACGAGGACAAGCTCGCTTCTGAGGCCAAGGCCGAGTTCAAGAAGATCACCGCGCCGGCCCCGGCTTCGCAGACACGGGATCCGGCGCAGGCCATCGGCGCCCGTTTCGGGGCGCGCAGCCTCGTACCCCTCGGCGAGATCGCATGCAGCCCCGATGTCCAGATCGTCGCTCTCGGACGTCACTTCTGCATGGTCGGCGATCCGGATACGGGGCAAGTCGATCCCCAGGCCGCCGGGATCCTGAAGGATGGACGCGACCTCGTGCAGGCGCGCCTCGTCGAACGCTTCGCCGACCCGATGCTGGCCGACCGGATCGTCCGCAAGATCCCCTATGCCTTCGGCGTCCTGCCGATCCGCTCGGTCGGCGACATCGTCTCGCACGGCGCCCACGGCCTCCTCGGCACCGTCGTGGTCGAGCCGGAAGGGGCCGAACTGCGCAGCGACCGGGGTTCCGCCCAGCATGCCGCCGCCCTCGACATCGGCCTGCCCTGCCTCGACCTCGCGCGGACGGACGGTCAAGCGCCGCCGGCATTCTGCGCCGACGACGCGGGGGCCGGAACGATCCCCGGCGCCGACATCCGGGAACAGGTCCTCGTCTGGCAGGACGGGCTCAATCTGCGCGGACAGTTGCGCCCGGCGGTGAGCGACCGCGGCTCTCCCGGCAGGCCGCTGCCGGACTGCACCGTCTGCGACGATTCCTACGATCTCGGCGAGAAGGGCGTGAGCTACCGCTCCGAGCCCTTCTTCCACCGCCTCGTCCTCGCGGGCAGCGTCCCGGGTCAATTCGGGCTGCGGTCCTACCCCCGGGATGGGGACGACCTGAACACCGTTCTGTTCCCGCCGGACTTCTTCGTCGCACCCCCTGCCACCCCGGCTCTCGCGTCGGCGCCCGGACAGGAGCTTGCGATCCGGATCGCACATCCGGCGGGGCGCGCCCGGCAACGGGCCTTCGTGCCCCTCTTTGCCGGCTACGACGACCTGTTCCCGGGCTTCGGGTCCGGTCACTCGGCGCTGATCGGGCCGGGCAAGGCGCTCACGGCCTGGGCAAGGGCCCCCGCTGCGGCGGGTTGCTACCTGTGGCGGGACGGACCGCAGCCCATGTTCGCGGGCGGCACCTGGGGCCAGCTCAGAGTCGGCGACGCGCCCGAGACGTGCCGTCCCGACGCGTCCGCTCCTTAGGACGACGCGTGTTCGCCCGCCGCAGCCTGCCGGCCGTCTTCCTCGCCCTCGCGCTCACGCCGGGTTCGGTTGCGCAGGTGCAGCCTCCCAGACTCGCCGTCGGACCGGGCCAGCAGGTGACGATCACCCTCGCGGCGCGGGAGGAGGCTGGGAGCGGCCTCAGGGCAGGCGAGGATCTGAAGCTCACGCTTGCCTATTCCGACCCCTCGACGGGCCGCGCCGTGGCGGTGGACCCGCCGCGCGCTTGGCTGCGTCGCCTGCGCTCGGAGGCCCAGCCGAGTTGCGCCAACGCGGCCTGGGCCGCGCGGGCGACCGGGGCGATCTCGCAGGACGACATCCCGCTCGAACGCAGCTTCGTGCTGGCGTTGGGACGCGACCGGGATGGCGGCGAGCGCCTGAGCGTCATCGACCCACGTCACAACCTGAAATCCGCCAACCTTCTCAGCGTGACCCCGCTCGGGGAGCCCGTCTCGTCGCTCCTGCTCCACGAGGCCGCGGCCTCGGCGCTCGTCAGCCGCCCCCGAACAGGCGACGTCCTCGCCGTCCGCCTTCCCTGGGGAGGCGCGCGGCCGTTCACCGGGGAGCTCGATCGCCCGACGGCGCTGGTCCCGCTCGGAGACGACATCCTCGTTCTCGACCGCCCCGATGCGCCGCGGCTGGTCCAGCTCGCGGCCTCGGGCGTTCGCCGTCGGGTCCACGAGATCGGACCGGGCCCCGCGGCGCTCCGGGCGGCGGGCCGCGGCCGGGCGGTCGCGACGGCCTCGGACGGCTCCGCGCTGCTGCTCAAGACCGGCCGCGAGCCTGCACGTTTGCCGCCGGGAGCGCTGGCCGGCACGGTCGCGGCGGGCGGCGGGGTGCTCGCGGAGGCCGGCCCGGGGGCCGCGGCAAGGGTGCGCTGGCTCGACGATCCGGGCCGGACGCGGACGCTTCCCCTCTCGTTCGAGCCGGAAGGAATGTTCGTCAAGGACGATGGCCGCTTCGCGCTGGCGTGGTCCCGTGCGGCCCGCGCGGCCGTCGTCCTCGATCTGGCACGGCTTCACGCCTTTCCGGCCCTGGCGCTGGCCGACCCGGTCGATGAAGTCGTCTCCGCCGGCTCCGCTCTCGTTCTGACGCACGGCGCCGTACCGCAGGCGACCGTGATCGACCTCACGCCGACCCACACGGGACGGGAACCGGTCTCGCGGATGGTACGGATACCGGCCGGAGAAAAGGGCGAGACCGGTGGCGGTCGTCTCGTCGGGTCCGACCGCGGCGCCAGCGCGCTGAGCGTACGGCCCGGCTCCGATCTGGCCGTGACGATCCCGGCCGGGGGCGGCCTCACCGACCAGCCGACGGCCGTCCTGACGATCCGCGGCGACCGACCCCGCCAAATCGCCCTGTTCGAGCAACGCTTCGAGCCTCTCGCCACCGGACGTTTCGCGGCCCCCGTCCGGCTTCCCTCCGGGGGCATCTGGGAAGTCGTCACGACGACCGGACCGGGCGGTGTGACCGCCTGCGCCGCCTTCACGGTGGAGGGAGCCGATCCGGCCAGCGACAGGCCGGCGGCCCTCCGCCTCGTGAGCGGCGCCGTCCGCGCCGGGGAACCCGGCCGGCTGACTTTCGCGATCGACAACCGGCCCGACCGGCTCGCGACGGGCCCCGTCGAGCTGCTGGTTCAGGATCTGGATTACGGGCCATCCCGGCTCGTCGTCGGATCCCTGTCGGCGCGTTCGGAACTCAGCGCCGAGCTGATCTTTCGGCAGGCCGGACACTACGCGATCTCTCTGCGGAGCGAGGAGCCCATCGCCCCCTCGGTGGTGACGGTGTTGCCGTGAACCCGATCTGCAGGGGGATCGTCGCGGCGCTGCTTCTGAGCGGCGTCGGCACGGTGGACGCGCAGGAGACGCGAACGGCGACGACGCAGCGCGCTGTCCGTCTCTTCGACCGGTCGCTCGTCGACACGAACGGCGTCCCGCGGCTTTTCGTCAGCGAGATCCTCGCGCGAGGCCCGGTGCTCGTGTCCTTCACCTTCACCGGCTGCACCGCGTTCTGCCCGGCGGCCGACATCGTGATGGACGACGTCGCCGAGCGGCTGAAGCGACGCAATCCCGGCGGCGTGCGCCTGATCACCCTCACGCTCGACCCGCTCACCGACACACCGGAGCAGCTTCGCCGGGAGCGGGCGGCATTCCTGCATCCGGACCGCACCTTCCTCACCGGCCAACCGGACGATGTCTGGGCCGTCCTGGACGGTCTCGGGGTCGAGGGCGGCACCCGCCAGGACCACGACCTGGCCTTCCTGCTCATCGGCCGCGGCGGCGCCGGCATCCGAACGCTGTCGGGGCTTGCCGGGGCCGAGGAACTGGCAACGCTCGCGGGCGATCTGCGCTGATGCCGGCCGCATCGTCCGGACGATCGCATCCCGGACGATGCGGCCGATTCCCGGTGACGCGCCGCCTCGTCCCGGGAGGGGGCGACCGCGTCTCGCAACGAGGCTTTGTGTGGGCTCTCCCGATCCTGCTCCTCGCTTGGGCCATCCCCGTCGCCGCGCAGGACGGCCGCGCGCTCTATCACGGTCTCGGACCCGACCCGCCCAGGGCCCGGATCGGCCGGATGGAGAGTCGGGGACTGACCTGTGCGGGCTGCCACGGCCGCTTCGCCGAGGGCGGCAGCGAGGGCCGCATCCCCGTCCCGGCGATCGACCGTGCGGCCCTGCTGGCCGCCGGGGCCTACGACGCAGCTTCGCTCCTGCGGACCTTGAGCGAGGGCGTGACACCGGACGGGCGGCGTCTGGCGGCGACGATGCCGCGCTTCTCCCTGTCCGCGCGCGAGGCGGAGGCGATCCTGCGCTTTCTCGGCAACGTCGCGCAGGAGGATCGCGCAGGGGTGACGGGCGAGCGCGTCGTGATCGCGGTGTCGGCCGCGGGTAGCGGCGAGGCCGATGCCCTGAGGCTGGCCCTCGAACGCCGGTGGGACACGGCTGGACCGCGTGCCGTCCATGGCCGCGGGCTGCACTTCGTGACGCTCCCCCCCGATGCGACGCGCTGGCCCACCGCCGACCGTGCGCCCGATTTCTTCCTGGTCGTTGCGGCGGGGCGCGGCGAGGCAAGCATCGACCTCCGGGCCCTCGCGCAGAGGGGCATGCCTCTGATCACGGCGCAGTCGGAGGTCCCCGCCGGACTCGACGCCGTGCGGATCGCTCCCGGTGCGCCGGAGATGCAGGATCGGCTCTCAAACCTCGTTCGTGCGGGAGGCGTCGAGATTCGCGAGCATCCCCCGCCCACGCTGTCCGAGTCCGATCGCATCTTCGTCGTGACGGGAAGGGAGCCCTCACTCACGGCTCTCGCCGCCTCCGGGCTGCCGCTGGCGAGCCGCCGTGTGGTGCTGACCGCCGCGCTCGCCCGCCGAGCGCCGAACGCCGTGGCCGAATTGCTGAAGCGTGGCGCCGAGGTCGTCGCCCTGCATGCGGCCGCCGACCGGGCCGATCCGGCGAAGCTTGCCGAATTGATCGTATCGATCCTCGCCAGGACCCTGGTCGAAACCGGGCGGGATCTGACGAAGTCGCGCTTTCTCGCCGCCCTGCGCCGTCTTCGGATCGAGATCGAGGGCTGGCCTCCGATGGATTTCAGCCGAAACCCGGCAAGCGACGCGATCCAGGCGATCCGCCTCACCCGCGATCCGTGAGACGTGCGCGCCCCCGCGACGGAACCCGCTCGGTTTCGCATCGGGACGCCCGAAAGGATCCGGCGGGTTGATGGCCGCAATCCCGGCTGCGCTCCGGCGTTCTCTCCCCGCATCGAGCGGATCGCAAGGCGGGCTGCCGATTCATCCGCTTCGAGGACGCCAGCCATCCCCGCCGAATGACCGGGACACCCTCCCGGATGCCGTGGAGAAGAGCGCGGTGGATTTCGGCCGCGTCTCAGTGCGTCGCGAACTTGATGCTGATCGCGGCCTTGGCGGTGAGACCTGGGTTCGGCAGGGCGTTGAGGTATTGCGTGTAGCGCTTGTCGAAGGCGTTCTGCAGGACGAAGTCTGCCCGCACGCGGTCGTTGACGATGTAGGACGCGAAGAAGTCGACGAGCCCGTAGGCCTTGGTGGCGAGGATGGTGGTGCCGGCCGGCAGGTCGGTGCGCGCCTCCACGAAGGTGAGGCGGCTCGCCACCGTGAGGTTGCCGTCGAGGAAGCGCAGGCCCAGCGTGGTGCTGAGGCGGTTCGGCGGAACGGTGATCAGCGTTTCGCCCGTCGCCCGGTCGCGGCCGTCCGTATGCGTGGCGGCGAGCGTGACGAAGCCGCCGCCCCAATCGTAGGCGCCCTCAAGTTCCACACCCTGCAGTTCCGCCTGGGCGATGTTGAGATACTGGAAATCGCGCACCGGGATCACGCAGGGAAAGCGGCCGGGAATGCGGGCGCAGATCGAGGCCGGAATGCCGGCGAGCGCGGGCACGAAGTAGGTTGGTCCGACCGATTGAATGCCGATGAAGTCGTCCACCGTGTTGTGGAAGACGTTGAGCTTGGCCCGGAACACGTCGCCGGGCAGGAGCACGTCGTTGTACTTCAGATTGACGCCGCCCTCGATGTTGTGGGCGGTCTCCGGGCGGAGATTCGGGTTCGGCCGGATGCCGAAGGCCGGGAAGGGGTGGATGCCCTGCACCAGCGTCTCGGTGATCGAGGGCGCGCGGTAGCCCTCGGCATAGGTGCCGTAGAGCTCGAAGCCGGGGAGCGGCGAGACGCCGACCGTGATCTTCGGTGAGAGCCGGTCGCCGCTGGAGCGGAAGCCGCCTCCCGAGAGGTCGTAATGGTCGTAGCGCAGGGCGCCGATCACCCGCAGCCAGGAACTGTAGCGAATCTCGTCCTGCACGAAGGCGCCGCCGAGGCTGCGCTCGCCCGAGGGCGTGAAGGCGGCACCGAAGCCACCGGCATTGTCGGTGGTCTGCACGCGATTGCTGACGAGGTCACCGCCGACGGTCAGCGCGTGGGACAGCGCCCAAGTGTCGAAGCGGGCGGTGTTGTGAACGTCGAAGCCGGTGGTCTCGAGATCGTAGGTGATCCGGTTGCCGGCCCGGGCGCCGAGCGTGCCGTAGGCGCCGCTCGGCGAGTCCTGCAGGAAGGTCAGGTCGTTGTGGGTGGTGGTATAGTAGCCGCGGATACTGAAATCGACGAGCGGTACGTCGGGTCGGGCGAAGCGGTAGCCTAGGGTGTAGGTGTCGGCCTGAACGGCGTTGGCGAAGCGGGCGCCCGTGTTGCTCGTGCCGGCATTGGTGAAATCGAAGCGCTGCAGCAGGGCCGTCCCGGAGATTACGTGGCCGTCGGCGGGGCGGAGATTGAACTTGGCGAGTCCCGAGGTCAGCTCGTTGCCGGTATCGCGGATCAGGGTGCCGAGCCCGTCGCGGTAAGCGCCGTTGTTGCGGAACACGAATTGCCCGAACACGTCGGCGGCGGTGCCTATGCGCGCGCCCATGGCGGTGGAGTTGAGGAAGCGCTGGCCGTTGGTGCCGAAGCCCTGCTTCTGCACCACACCCGCCCGCTCGTCGGGGGCGAGGATGTCGTCGATGGAGCGGGTGCGGAAGGCGACGACGCCGCCGATGGCGCCGGAGCCGTAGATCGTCGCGGTGGGCCCGCGGGTGATGTCGATGCCGCCGACGAGTTCGGGATCGAGGTAGAACACGCCGTTGGCGCTGTGGCCCGAGGTCTGGAAATCCTGGCGGGCGCCGTCGATCAGCACGTTGACGCGGCCGAAATCCTGAAGGCCGCGGATGTTGATGGCCTGGGCCGGATCGTTCTGGTTCTCCTGCGTGGTCACGCCGGGCACGTCGCGCAGGACATCGGAGAGGCGGCTCGGCTGGAGGCGGTTGATCTGCTCAGCCGTGACCACGCTGGTGCCGGCGAGCGCGTCGATGGCAGCGCCCTCCGTCTTGGTCGCGGTCACGGAGAGGGTGTCGAGGCTCACCTCCTCGCTGGGAGCGCTGGCACTCGCCGCGCTCGGCGCATCGGGCTGCGCGCCGACCGGCTGAGCCTGCGCGCTCGCGAGGGCGAAGAGCGAGGTTCCGAGAGCGAGGGCGACACGAAGCGACGGCGACGACATTGGGGATTATCCGGGCCAGACGGGGAAAGGGCGGCTGGCTGGCGGATGGCTGGCTTGCGCAGGGCTCGGTCTGAGGTGGAGATGGGATTAAGTCAACGCAACGTGAACATCTGCGATCTGGTCCAGTTCGCAACTATCTCCAGCTGAATTTACAAGAATTCTAGCCTCGAAAATCGTTCCTCAACGCTGTGACCAGCCGGTGACACTTCTGCGCGGCAGAATGAACGGGCGCCCTTCCTCCGGCAGTTGCCCGACCCGCCACGGTACGCCGAACACGCTGGCGACGAGATCATCGCGCATCACCGCGGCGGGCGCGCCCCGCGCGACGATCCGGCCTGCCTGCATCACGACCATTTCGTCGGCATAGGCCGCTGCGAGGTTGAGGTCGTGCAGGATCGCGACGACGGCCGTGCCCGTCGCGGCCAGCTCCGCGGCGACGTCGAGGAGCGCCGTCTGATGGCGCAGGTCGAGGCTCGCGGTCGGCTCGTCGAGAAACAGCACCTGCTGCCGCGCCAGGGTACGGCCAGCCGCCAGTTGGCACAGGGCACGGGCGAACTGGACCCGCGCCTGCTCGCCGCCCGACAGTGTCGGATAGGCTTGATGCGCGAGGTGGCTCGCATCGGCCCGCCGCAGGCTGTCGGCGAGGATGGCGTCTTGCGCGCGGCGGTCGAGACCGCGGCCGATGCCGTCGAGACCGATCCGCGCCACCTGCCCGGCCGAAAACGGGAAGGCGAGCCGGAGGGCTTGCGGCATCACCGCCCGCATCGCCGCGAGCCGCCAGGGTGGAAGGGCGCCAACCGGTTCGCCGTCGTAGCATACCGCGCCGCGGCTCGGTGTCAGCTCGCCGCTCAGCAGCCGCAGCAGGGTGGATTTTCCGGCCCCGTTCGGCCCGACGATGACGTGGATCCGCCCCGGCGCGACCGTCAGCGCGACGTCCTGAACCAGGTCGCGTTCTCCCACCGCGTAGGTGAGCGCGTCGGCGCAGAGTCCCTCAGCCATCGGCCAGCGCGCTCCGGCCGAGCAGCAGCCACAGGAAGACGGGGGCGCCGACGATCGCGGTGACGATGCCGATCGGCAGTTCGGCCGGCGCGACCACGAGGCGGGCGACGATGTCGGCCAGGACCAGCAGCGCACCGCCGAGCAGGGCGCAGGCCGGCAGCAGGCGGCGATGCTCCGGCCCGATCAGAAGGCGCAGCACATGCGGCACCACGAGGCCGACGAAGCCGATGACGCCTGCCGCCGCCACGCCTGCACCGACGGCAACGGCGACGAGCAGAATCACGATGCGTTTCAGCCGCTCCACGGCGACGCCGAGGTGAAACGCTTCCGCCTCGCCGAGCACCAGAGCGTTGAGCCCGCGTCCGAGGAACGGCACCAGGACGAGGATCGGCAGGATCGCGGGGGCACTCGCTGCCACCTTGGTCCAAGTGGCGCCGGACAGGCTGCCGAGCGACCAGAAGGTGAGATCGCGCAATTGCCGATCGTCGCTGGCGTAGACGAGGAGCCCCGTAAGCGCCCCGGCCAGAGCCGCGAGCGCGATGCCGGCCAGCAGCATCGTGGCAACCGAGGTGCGGCCAGAACGGGTGGCGATACGATAGAGGCCGTAAGTCGTGGTCAGCCCGCCGATGAAGGCTGCTGCGGGCAGGGCCAGATAGGGCATCGGCCCGGGCCAAGCGAAGGCGGCCAGGAACCGGTCGCCGAGCACGATCACGGTCGCCGCAGCCAGTCCCGCCCCCGCCGAAACGCCGACGAGGGCCGGATCCGCAAGCGGGTTGCGGAACAGCCCCTGCAGCAGGGCGCCCGAGACGGCGAGTCCGGCCCCGACCATCACGCCGAGCAGCGTGCGCGGCAGGCGGATGTTCAGGATCACGAGGGCGTCGCGGGCGAGCGAGGGATCGCCCCCTGCGGGCGCCGCGCCGTGCCACAGGATGTCGAGAATGCGCGTCGGCGGGATGCGGATGGCGCCGAGGCCGAGGGAGAGCAGCAGGATCGCGGAGAGGCACAGGGCGAGCCCGACGAGGATCGCGAAGGCTCCACGGCGGTGCTCAATCACCCGCGCGTTCCGGATAGACCGTCCGCATCAGCGCCTCGGCCGATTCCGGCGTCCGCGGCCCGAAGCCCAGCAGAGCGAGGCCGTCCATGGCGATGAGCGCACGCTTGGCGGCGGCCGGCGTTTGCGCGAGCGCCGTCCCCTCGGCGAAGACAGTGTCCGCGGCGAGGGCATGCCCGCCGTTCGACATCACGATCACCGCGTCGGGCGCGGCGGCGATGATCGCCTCGTCGGTGATCGGTTTGAACCCGGTGAGGCCGGCAGCGGCATTCTGGAGCCCGGCGAGGGCGAGGATGCCGTCCGCCGTGCTGTCGCGGCCTCCGGCCATGACGCGCCCATTGGCGAGCGACAGCACCACGAGGGCCCGTGCCGGCCGGGCGATCCGGGCGCGCCGCTCGGCCAGCGCGGCAAAGCCGGCCTCGACCGTCCGGCTCAACGCGCCGGCCCTCTCATCGAGGCCGACCTGATGGCCGATCGTCCGAATCTTTTCCAGCACGCCCTCTGCCGTGGGCCGATCGGCGATCACGGTCACCGGGATGCCGGCCTCCCGGATCTGGTCCAGCACGGCGGGCGGCCCGGCCCCCTCGGCTGCAATGACGAGGTCGGGACCGACCGAGAGGAGCCCTTCCGCCGAGAGGGCGCGCAGATAGCCCGCATTCGGCTTCTCGCGCAGCGCTTCGGACGGATAGACGCTGGTCGTGTCGATGATCGCGATCCGAGACCCCGCACCGAGGCGCCACAGGATTTCGGTGACGGCTCCGCCGAGGGAGGCGATCCGCGCTGCCGGTGACACGGCCCTGGCAGGACGGCTCACCACACCGGCTCCGAGCAGAGCACCGAGAATCGCGCGTCGCGAAAGACGCGGCGATGGGAAGTTGGTGGTCATTTCGTGAGGATCAGCTTGTTGTTGCTTGTGATACGAAGGCGATAATTCGAGCCGTCATGAACGATTACGATTTCACGTTGCCCTTGCATCAGGACATCCGAGGTGATCATCGCGCCGGCGTCTCCTAGAGGGCGTGTCGGATTGGAGTCGTCTTCCTGGTGTACCTTGTAGCGTTTTTCGGATGTTTCGGACATGGTTAGATAGATCTTTTTGTTTTATCTATCATAGTTCTAAACTAAGGGCCCGTTCGTTATCTCGGGTCGGCAACGGTTAGACCTGTTTCTGACATCGGACAAGACGGGAGAGACGATGATGTCGGACGACAAACGATAGGCCGCCGCCTCCGATCCGACCGATATCTTGGATGCATCCGATCGAGGGGCGACGGCATGATCGCGGACCATGATCGCGGCCATGGGTAGTCGGTAGGCTAGATCCGGGATGGTGACGGGCGCGGGCGGGCGGGCGTCCATCGATGAGTGCGGCCGGGTGCGACTGCAGGTGTTCTATCAGAAACCGGTGAAAGACTTTCACCTCCTTCGGTGAGCAAGAAATTTTTCAGATCAAGCACTCACCCTGCAAATTGCCACTGAAATGCAACCCTACCTGTTCTTCGGCAGAATCCAAAGGCAATGCAGTTGATCTGCTGTCCAGTCTTTGCGACCTGCGTGGGCTTCGCCCTCGGGACCATGGTCGTACAAGCTGTGCTCGGGGATGCCGTGCAGGCACATCGCGTCAGCCAGCGCGTCGATCACGCCGCGGCTGTCGATCCGCCGTGCCACCATCAATGCCAAGCAGGTTCGACCATGTTCGTGGATCGGCGTCAGGATGCGCAGACTTCGACCGTCCTGGGTCTGCGCCGAGCGGAGTCGAAGCTCCAGACGTGGCTGTACGCGCAGCCGTTCAGCAGGCGAATGCCGAACGGCTAGATCACGCCACAAGCAAATGCCTATAATCACCACATGCAGCAGAACAAGTATTATGTTTATTATATATCGCCCTCTTTCGCGAAGATTTCAAATTTGTATGAGACGGATATTGTTCGTGTTGCCCACCGTATGAAACGGGATGCCGGCGGCGGCCACGATCATGTCGTTGGCCTTGGCAAAGTCCTCCTCGCGCGCGTGCCGGGCCGCTTCGCTCACCATCTCCTCGTAGGAATCGACATCGTCCGTGTGGACGCTGTGGGTACCCCATAACAGGCTCAGGCGACGCGAGGTCTCGCGACTGGGGGTGAGCGCCAGGATCGGCACCGCCGGGCGCTTGCGCGCCACCCGCGCGGCGGTCGTTCCGCTCGTGGTGTAGGCGACGATGGCCTTCGCCTGGACCGCTTCGGCAAGGGTCGCCGTCGCAGTGGCGACAGCGTGGGGTGGGGTCTCTTCCTCGCCGGGCTCCGAGGCCGCGACGATCGAGCGGTAGAGCTTGTGCCCCTCCACCGAGCGGAGGATGCGGTCCATCATCGCCACCGCCTCGACCGGGTAGTGGCCGGTCGCCGATTCCGCCGAGAGCATCACGGCATCCGCCCCGTCGTAGATCGCTGTCGCGACGTCCGAGGCCTCGGCCCGGGTCGGTGCCGGCGCCGAGACCATCGAGTCGAGCATTTGCGTGGCCACCACCACGGGCTTCACCGCGAGGCGGCAGGCGCGGATCAGTTCCTTCTGGCGGCCCGGCACGTCCTCGTGCGGGATCTCGACGCCGAGATCGCCGCGGGCCACCATCACGGCGTCGGACAGGCGGATGATGTCGTCGATCCGCTCGAGGGCCTGCGGCTTCTCGATCTTCGACATGATGCCGGCCCGGTCCCCGATCAGGCCGCGCGCCTCCAGCACGTCGGAGGGCGTCTGCACGAAGGAGAGCGCCACCCAGTCGACGCCGAGCTCGAGCCCGAAGGCGAGGTCGGCACGATCCTTCTCGGTGAGCGGCGAGAGATCGAGCAGGGTGCCGGGCAGGTTCACGCCCTTGCGGTTCGAGATCACGCCCGCGGTGACGACCTCGGCCTCGATCGCGGCAGACTCGATGCCGACGACGCGGAGGCGCACCCGGCCGTCGTCGATGAGCAGATCCTGGCCCGGCACGACGGCGGCGAAGATTTCGGGGTGGTGCAGCGGGATGTTCTGCTTGTCGCCCTCGGCGCCGTCCAGCACGAAGCGCACGCGCTCGCCCGCCGCGAGGTCGAGCCGGCCGTCGCGCACCGTGCCGACGCGGATCTTGGGGCCTTGCAGGTCCTGCAGGATGCCGATGGGACGCCCGACCTCCCGCTCCAGAGCGCGGATGGCGGCGTGGACCCTCGCGTGGTCGGCCTGGACGCCGTGGCTGAAGTTGAGGCGGAAGGTGTCGACGCCGGCCAGGAACAGGGCTTTCAACATCTCCGGCGTGTTGGTGGCGGGGCCGACGGTGGCGACGATCTTGGCGTAGCGGTGACGGCGCATGGTTCGCTCGGCCGCGAACGGCCGCCTCTGCAGGAATGGATCAAACGATCAGGATCGCGCGGAAGTCGTTCACGTTGGTCAGCGTCGGGCCCGTGATGACCCCATCGCCCAGTGCCTCGAAGAAGCCATGCCCATCGTTCCGATCGAGGCTGGCGCGTAGGCTGAGACCTAGGGCGGCCGCCCGGGCAAGTGTATCCGGGGTGAGGATCGCTCCGGCGATCTCCTCGAGGCCGTCGACACCGTCCGTGTCGCCGGCAAGGGCGTGGATGCGGGGGTGGCCGGCCAACTCGGCACCGAGGGCGAGCAGGAACTCGACATTTCGACCGCCGCGGCCGGGCCCGCGCACGGTGACGGTCGTCTCGCCGCCGGAGAGCAGAACGCAAGGCGGCGCCAATGGGAGGCCGTGGACGGCGACGCTCTCGGCGATGCCGGCCATGACCCGACCGACCTCGCGCGCCTCGCCCGTGATGGCGTCGCCGAGGATCAGGGGCTCGATGCCCGCGCGCGTTGCGAGGACGGCGGCGGCCTTGAGCGCCATCAGTGGGGTCGCGACCATGTGCAGGTTCGGTGTGCCGAGGCGTTCATCCCCGGGCCTCACCGACCCGCCGGCACCGGTTTCCAGATGCGCCCGCACGGATGACGGAACCTCGATGCGGTAGCGGGCGAGAATTGCCAGCGCCTCCGCGCCTGTGGTCGGATCGGGGACGGTCGGTCCGGAGGCGATGTCGAGCGGATCGTCGCCGGGAATGTCGGAGATCAGGAGGGTGACGACCTTCGCCGGGTGGCAGGCCGCGGCGAGCCGTCCTCCCTTGATCGCCGAGAGGTGACGCCGCACGCAGTTCATCTCGTCGATGCCGGCACCGGATCTGAGCAGGGCGCGGTTCACCTCGTGTTTGTCGGCCAGCGTCAGCCCCGGAGCGGGCAGAGACAGGAGGGCCGAGCCGCCGCCGGAGATCAGTGCGATGACGAGGTCGTCGGGTGTGAGCCCGGCGACCTCGTTCAAGATGCGCTGCGGCCGCCCCGGCCGTATCCGGCACGGGGTGGGCCGCCTCGACGACCGCGATGCGTTTCGTCGGGGCACCGTGCCCGTAGCGCGTGACGACGAGCCCGGAGAGTTCGCCCGGCCAAGCCACCTCGACGGCCCGCGCCATCGAGGCCGCCGCCTTGCCGGCTCCGACGACGACGGTGCGGCCGCGTGGTGGCGCCGGCAGATGCCGGGCGAGGCTGACGGCCGGATCGGCCGCCGCCACGGCCGCCGCGAAGAGCTGCCGCAGGAAGTCTCCGGGCTCGACCACGCGCCTACTCGTTGTCGCCCTGGAGGGCGGCGATGACCGCGTCCGTGACCTGACGGGTCGTCGCCTTGCCGCCGAGATCGGGCGTGTGCAGGTTCGGATCGGCCGTGACGCGCTCGACGGCCCGCATCAGCCGGTCGGCGGCCGGCTTCTCGCCGAGGTGCTCCAGCATCTGGCAGGCGGTCCAGAAGGTGGCGATCGGGTTGGCGATGCCCTTGCCGGTGATGTCGAAGGCCGAGCCGTGGATCGGCTCGAACATCGAGGGATAAGTCCGCTCCGGGTTGATGTTCGCGGTCGGCGCGATGCCGAGCGAGCCGGCCAGCGCGGCAGCGAGGTCCGACAGGATGTCGGCATGCAGGTTCGTGGCGACGATCGTGTCCAGCGTCTCCGGCTTCATCGTCATGCGCATGGTCATGGCGTCGACCAGCATCTTGTCCCAAGTCACGTCGGGGAAGTCGCGGGCGACCTCGGCCGCGATCTCGTCCCACATCACCATGGCGTGACGCTGCGCGTTCGATTTCGTCACCACGGTCAGGAGCTTGCGCGGGCGGGATTGGGCGAGCTTGAAGGCGAAGCGGATGATGCGGTCGACGCCCGAGCGGGTCATCATCGACACATCGGTGGCGACTTCGTTGGGATGGCCCTGGTGGACCCGCCCCCCGACGCCCGCGTACTCGCCCTCCGAGTTCTCGCGCACGATCACCCAGTTCAGCTCCGGCCCGGTGACGTGGCGCAGCGGGCTGGTGATGCCGGGCAGGATGCGGGTCGGGCGAACGTTCGCGTACTGGTCGAAAGGCTGGCAGATGGCGAGGCGCAGGCCCCACAGCGTGATGTGGTCCGGCACGTCCGGCGCGCCGACGGCGCCGAAGAAGATCGCGTCGTGGTCCTTGATCTTCTCCCGGCCGTCAGCCGGCATCATCACGCCGTGCTTCTTGTAATAGTCCGAGCCCCAGTCGAAGTGGTCGAACTTGAAACCGAAGCTGCCCGTCTTCTCGGCAAGGGCGTCGAGCACCTCGATGCCGGCGGCGATCACCTCGATGCCGATGCCGTCGGCGGGGATGGCGGCGATGGTGTAGGTCTTCATGGACGTATCCTCTTTTGCTGCTCGAAGGATGGGGGAGGGATCAGCGCGCGACGGCGCTGGTGGGCTCGGGGCGGCGCCCGGACCGGGCGACGACGAGGGTGACGACCGCCGACAGGACGAGCAGCCCGGAGACGAAGATCAGGCCGCCGGCGAAGCTACCGGTCTGATCCTTGATCCAGCCGATGGCCCAGGGGCCGACGAAGCCGCCGAGATTGCCGATCGAGTTGATGGTGGCGATGCCGACCGCCGCCGCCGAGCCCGACAGGAACATGGTCGGCATGGCCCAGAGCGGGGGCTTGGCCGCGCTGATGCCAACGTTGACGAGGCTCAGCGCGGCGATGACCGCGACGACCGAAGCAGCGCCTCCGGCGAGCGCGAGACCGGCCGCGGCGACGAGGCAGGCGATGACGACGTGCCAGGTGCGCTCGCCGGTCTTGTCGGAGTGGCGCGCCCACAGGATCATGGCGACGACCGCAATGGTCGGCGGCACGGCGTTGAGCAGGCCGACGGCCATGGTCGACAGGCCGAAGCTCTTGATGATCTGCGGCGCCCAGATGCCCAGCGTGTAGAGGCCGGCCGAGGTGCCGAAATAGACCAGCGCCAGCGCCAGCACGCGGATGTCGGCGAGCCCGGCGAGGATGCTGTGCTTGGCGGCCGTCTGCTTCGAGGCGCGCTCCGCGTTCATCTGCGCGACCAGCCAGGTCCGCTCGTCCTCGGGCAGCCACTTCGCCTTCTCGGGCCGGTCCGTCATGTAGAACAGCACGACGATTCCGAGCACGACCGCGGGAATCGCCTCGATGATGAACATCCACTGCCAGCCGTGCAGGCCCATGATCCCGTTCATCTCCAGGAGCGCGCTGGAGATCGGCGATCCGAGCACCACCGAGATCGGCGCCGCCGCCATGAACAGCGAGACCACGCCCGCGCGGTGCCGGGCCGGGAACCAGTAGCTGAGATAGAGGATGATGCCGGGGAAGAAGCCGGCCTCCGCGGCGCCCAACAGGAACCGCAGCACGTAGAAGCTCGTCTCGCTTTCGATGAAGGCGAAGGCGCCTGAAATCATTCCCCAGGTGATCATCACCCGGGCGATCCATAGCCGAGCACCGACCTTCTCGAGGATGATGTTCGACGGCACCTCGAACAGGAAGTAGCCGAAGAAAAACACGCCGGCACCGAACCCGAACACCGATGACGAGAAGCCGAGATCCTTGTTCATCGTCAGGGCCGCAAAGCCGATATTCACGCGGTCGATGAAGGCGATGAAGTAGAGAAGCATGATGAAGGGCACGATCCGCCAGGATATCCTGCGGATGGTGCGCGCCTCGATGGCGTCGCCCATGGTCGTCTCCTACCGAACGGGACGACACTTGCGGCCATCCTCACTGTTACCGTCTCAGGCAGGATGGGCAGAGATAGCTCACGCAGATTATACAAATATATGATATAGTGTCCGGCGGGAGGAACGGGCCGTGGATCTTCAGCAACTCCGCTGCTTCGTCGCGGTCGCCGACGAGCTGCATTTCGGGCGCGCGGCGCAGCGGCTCGACCTGCTGCCGGCCGCCCTCGGACGCTTCGTCCGGCTGCTGGAAGAGAGTCTCGGCGTCGATCTCTTCGTGCGCACGACCCGTTCGGTGGCGCTGACGGCGGTGGGCGCCGATCTGGTCGAGCAGGCGCGCCGGATCGTCGTCGATGCGGATGCGCTCGCGGTTCGCGCCCGGGTGCAGTCACGGATGACGGCCACCACCCTGCGCATCGGCGCCATCGACAGCGCCGGCGCGGGGCTGCTGCCGATGCTGCTGCAGGACTTCCGCATGGCGCATCCCGACATCGCCGTGCAGATCGTCGAGGACAAGACGATCCGCCTGCTGCCGCGCCTCCTATCAGGGCGCCTCGACCTTGCCTTCGTCAGGCCGCCCGATCACCGCGACGCGGCCCTGCATTTCGAGCCCTTGCTGCACGAAACGGCCGTGGTCGCGATGCCGACGGATCACCGGCTGGCAAGATCGACGAGCGTTGCAGTCGCCGATCTTGCGGACGCGCTGCTGATCGTTCCCGATCGCCGTTCGCGTCCGCACAGTCACGACCTGACGATCAAACTCTTCGCCGAAGCCGGAATTCCCGCACACATCAGTCAAGCCGCGGACGAGAAGCAGACGATCGTCAACCTCGTTGCCGCGGGGCTTGGCCTCGCCATCGTGCCGCGATGGACGTCGACCATCGGCGCTCAAAGCGTGACGTTCGTACCGATCCTGTCCGCCTCGAGCACTCCGATCCGGCGTCTTCCGCTGGCAGCCGCTTATCCCAGAGATGTGCGCGACCCCGTTCGCGGCATGATGCTGGAGACGCTCCACCGCAACCTCGAACGCTACGCGGCCTCGGCGTAGCGCGATCCGGGCTGACGGAGGATGCACCTTCATACAGACGTGAATTGCTTCGAAGCCCTTGCGGCGGAAGCGCAAGATTTCACCAGTAAAGAACCGATCCACTCCCGATAGACTGTGCGATCGACACGCCCGCCTGCCGCAACTTGGCCGCCACGCCCTCCGGCGTGTGCCGCTTCGTTGCCGTCTGTCCGCCCCCGTCCTGGCTCGGAAGCCACACCTGAGAGCAGATCACGCACAGGGGGCCCGATCCACCCCGACAACAACCGAGGCCCCATCAGCTACACCGCCTCCCGGAGGCCGAACCATCGAGCCGAAGGGGGGTGCAGGCGCTTTCGTGCGCTGTTGCGGCCGTCTTCGATCGGTCATGCCAGTCCCGCCGGATCTCGGCCGAAGACCAACCGTGGGCGAGCCCCCCGCCGATCCGCCAAGCCGGACTGCCGGTCGCCGAGATTTCTTGCCTTCACGGCATCACCGACGCGACGTTCGACCCGTGGCACGCGTCGCGTTCACGGCATGGAGATCCCGGACGCGCGTCGCCTGAAGGCGCTCGGCGAGGAACGCGACAGCGCGCTCGAAAACGCTCAGCCGGCGAGCCGGTGGTCCGTCGCTTCGGAATAGGTGCAGCTCGTGCCCTTGCAGGCGCGCTTGGCCGCGTAGAGCGCGGCGTCGGCGCGGCGCAGGAGGGTGTCGCGGTCGCACGATGCGGCGTCGGACCATGCCACACCGATCGTTCCGGTCACGCGGGCGATCTGACCGGCTCCGTCCACGACGATGTGGAGATTGCGAAGCAGCCTCTGCACGACCGGCTCCAGGGCCGCCCGCCCGATCGTCGAGGGAACGAGGACGGCGAACTCGTCGCCCCCGAGCCGGGCTGGGAAGCAGGTCTCAAGAAAGGCAGCCCGCAACCGGTCGGCGACGCGGCGCAGCACCTCGTCGCCCGCGGCGTGCCCGAGGGCGTCGTTCACGCCCTTGAAGCCGTCGAGGTCGATCAGGAGGACCGCGACCTCCTCGCCCGCCGCGCGGGCCTCCCGCAGGCGGCTGTCGAGCACCCGGTGGAATTCGGCCCGGTTGGGCAGCTGTGTGAGGTCGTCGGTGCGGGCATGGTGCAGCAGCTTCTGCTCCATGCGGTGGCGGTCGGTGATGTCCTGCATCAGGCCGATCAGGGCGGCCGGCCGTCCGCGCGACAGCTCGATCTCGCCCAGACAGCGCACGCGCCGCCGGTTACCCTTGGCCGTCACGAGGTCGGCATCGAGCTCGAAGGGCTCGCCCGTGTCGAGGGTGCGCATTACTGCATCGAGGAAGCGGGTCCGGTCGGGCTCCGGGAAGAAATCCATGATCTCGCCGCTCGGCACGTCCCCGCCGACGGGCAACTCGTAGATCGCGAAGACGCCGTCCGACCACGTCGGCGCCTGCTGTTCGAGATCGTAACGCCACGATCCCATCACGGCCATGCGCTCGGCCTGCTTGAACTGCCGCCGCTCCCGTTCGAGATGCTCGACGGTCAGGCGCCGATCCTCGGCGACCTCCGCCGCGCGCAGGGCGAACCTGCGCGCCTCGAACAGGGCTTCTGCGGCGCAGGCCAGTTCCGCCAGGACGTCGAGATCGGCCGCTGCCGGCTCCCTCGGCTCGTCGTCGAGCACGCACAGGGTTCCGACGGTGACCGCATCGCCGTCCGCCCGCGTGAGGCGGACGGGCACTCCGGCATAGTAGCGGATGTTCGGCATGCCGGTGACGAAGGGGCTCGTCGCGAAGCGCGGATCGAGCCGGGCGTCGGCGACGACCAGGGGGGCTTCGGTTTCGAACACGATGGGACAGAAGGCCTGGGCACGCGGGGTTTCGGGCGCCAGCGGCCCGCAGCGCGCCTTGAACCACTGCCGCTCGGCATCGACCAGCGTGATCGACGACATGCGCGTGCCGAGCATGCGCTGAGCGAGCTTTGCCAGGGCGTCGAATTCCTGCTGCGGGGGCGTGTCGAGCAGCGCGATCTCGGCCAGGGCCTTCTGGCGCAAAGCTTCCCTTTGGCTGTCCCGCATGCCGCCTCACCTCCTTTGTCCGGCGCTGCTAGCACAACGGTGATGAACGGGTCGTTTCGGCTGCCGAAGCCCGCGGGATCGGCCGGGCGACCCGTCCTTCAGGCATTGCGGCGCGCGTCCTGTCCCTCCGCGGTCGACACGCCGAGGCGCGCGTGGAGGGCCGTAAGAGTGTGGGCGAGCAGGGTCTGCAGGTCGGAGGCTTCCGCGGCGAGGCCGGCCCGGCCTCCCTCGCGTGCGGTGCCCTCGATCAGGCCCGCCTGCCCCATCATCCGGGCGGCCCCGATATTGGCGCTCATCGACTTCAGGCTGTGGGCAGCGCGGGACGCGGCGGAGGCGTCGTCCTGTGCGAGGGCGGCCTCGAGATCGGCGAGCGCCTTCGGTGCCTGGGCGACGTAGAGGCGCAGAACGCGTTCGATGAAGTCGCGGTCGCCGAGTTCCTCCAAGTTCAGAAGCGTCTGCTCGTCGAGGAGGGATTGGCCCGCCTCGCCCGAGGCCGGCGGTTCGGCCGCCGCCCCGTCCTCGGACGCCGCATGCGTCGCCCCGAGGTGGCGGGCCAGCAGGGCGCCGAGTTGCAGCAGGGTGAAAGGCTTGGCGAGCATGCCGTCCATGTCGGCCGACTGCCAGGTCTCGGCGCCATCGCCGACGACGTGGGCGGTGAGCGCGACGATCGGCACGCGCCCCGCCCCCTCCCGCTTCTCGCGGGCGCGGATGGCGAGGGCCGCGCTGAATCCGTCCAGCACCGGCATGCTGCCATCCATCAGAACGAGGTCGAAGCGCTGCGCGGCGGCGGCCTCGACGGCGGCCTGCCCGTCCTCGACACAGACGATGTCGCGGATGCCGAAGCGGGCCAGCGCCTCGGAGGCAACCTCGCGGTTGACCGCGCTGTCGTCGGCCAGGAGCACCCGCGTTCCGGCGAAGGACGGCAGCGCGGCGGCCGGCCCCTCCTCCGCGGCGGCAGGGTCGAGGGCGAAGGGCGCATCCTCGGCGAGCGCGGCCAGGGTCGGGCGCCACTCGGCCCGGACGAGCGGCCAGCGTAGCAGGGCATCGGCGAGGCCGGCCCGGAAAAGCCCGGGTCCCGACGTGTCGCCGATCGGAACCAGGGCGATGACGCGGCGGGCACCCGCCGGACGGCGTCCCTCGGCCAGAAGCGCGGCCGCATCGAGAAACCAGTGAGCCTCGCCGGCTTCCGCGAGGCTGAAGCCCGCCGCCCGCAGGTCGGAGGCGAGGACCGTCGCGGTCGCGCTGCCGATCCCACCGAAGCGGATGCGCTCGGATACCGAGGGCGCGCGGTTGAGCCCCGGCTCGGCCGCCTCTTCCGCCTCCACGGGGATGCGCGCCCAGAAGGTCGAGCCCTCACCGAGACGGCTCTCCACGCCGACCCGCCCGCCCATCGCCGCGATCAGACGCTCGGCGATCGAGAGGCCGAGCCCGGTGCCGCCGAAGCGGCGGGCGATCGACTGGTCGGCCTGGGTGAAGGCCGTGAAGATCCCGGAGAGCCGGTCCTCCGGGATGCCGATCCCGGTATCGGTCACGGCGATGCGCAGGACGGACCCGGAGGGCTCCTGCTCCATTTCCATCCGCACCAGGACGTGGCCGGCGGCCGTGAACTTGAGCGCGTTCGAGACGAAGTTGCCGAGCACCTGACCGAGCCGGACGGGATCGCCGAGGATGGCGCGCGGCACGCGGGCATCGACCAGAGCCGCGAGGTCGAGCCCCGCCGTGCGGGCGCGCTCGGCGAACAGGGTCACGACAGTGTCGGCGACCTCGTGGGGGCTCAGCGGAATCCGTTCGACCTCCAGGCGGCCGGCCTCCACCTTCGCGAAATCGAGAATGTCGTTGATGATGGCGAGCAGCGACTGGCCGGAGCGGGCGATGACCTTGGCGTAGCGCTGCTGGCGCGGCGGCAGGTCGGCCGAGGCCAGGAGTTCGGCCATCACCAGCATGCCGTTCATCGGCGTGCGGATCTCGTGGCTCATCGTCGCGAGAAAGGTCGACTTGGCGGCGTTGGCGTGGTCGGCGGCCTGCTTGGCCTCGATCAGGTCGTGGGTCCGCAGCCGGACCTCCTCCTCCAGGCCCGCGCCGTAGCGGGCGATGGCCCGGTCGCGCTCGTTGATCGCCTGAAGCAAGCCGTTGAAGCTCGCCGCCAGCGCGCCGACCTCGCCGCTGCCGGCGACGGCGCGCCGCGTGTAGTCATGGCCCTGGCGCACGTGGTCCATCGTCCGGGCGAGCGCGGCGAGCGGCCGGGTGACGCTGCGCTGCAAACCCATCGAGACGGCGAGCCCGAGGGCGAGGGCGAGCAGGCCGGCGAGCAGGGCCGTCAGGCCGACCTCGGCGATGCGCCCGGCGAGATCGCGGTTGTCCGAGACCAGCACGACCCGGCCGATGGTGCGGGCGTTTTCCTGGATCGGAACCGTCACGCGCAGGGTTCGCGTCGTCATGAGGTCGAGCGGCGACACCGAGCCCTGGTCGAGGTCGATGTCGTTGGCCAGCCGCAGACCGATTCCCTGCTCGGCGAGGATGTCGCCCTCGCCCCGCTCGACCGCGGCGTAGACCAGCGCCCGACCGTGGGCGATAGCCCGCAGGGTGCTCTGCGCGGCCGCCTCGTCGCCCTGGCTCGTGGCCTGCGCCGCGCTCGCGGCCAGGATCTGCGCGGTCATGCGCAGCATCTCGCGCTTGGCCGCGGTGTAGCGCTCGACTTCGCGCCAGGCCGACAGGCCGGTCAGAAGCAGCAACGCGACGGCGACCGCGCCGGTGACGGCCAGCGCCAGCCGTGCGGAGAGCGAGCGCAGCGGGCTGGAGGACGGGGCACGCACGGAAGGCTCCTCGGAAGCGGGCGGATCGGGCCGACGGACTCGGGACGGCGGCTCAGGCGGCAAAGCCCCTGGCATGGCGGGTCACGTCGTCCCAGCCGGCCAGGAAGGCGGCGACGCAGGCGGGATCGAAGTGGCGGCCCGCCTGCTCGCGCAGGAACTCGCCGGCCTCGTCGAGCGGCCATGCCCGCTTGTAGGGCCGCTCGGAGACGAGGGCGTCGAAGACGTCGGCCACGGCGACGATGCGGCCGGAGAGCGGGATGGCGTCCCCCGTCAGACCGGCGGGATAGCCCGTTCCGTCCCAGCGCTCGTGATGACTCGCGGCGATCTCGGCGGCGAGTTGCACCACTTCCGAGCCGCTGCCCTGGAGGATGCGCCGCCCACGCTCGGCATGCTTCTCCATCTCCCGCCGCTCGTCCTCGGAGAGCGGGCCGCGCTTGAGCAGGATGGTGTCCGAGACGCCGATCTTGCCGACATCGTGCATGGTCGAGGCGAGGCTGAGGCGGGCGCAGGCCTCCCGCTCCATGCCGAGGTTGCGGGCAACGATCTCGACATAGGCGGCCACCCGGGCGATGTGGTCGCCCGTGTCGGTGTCGCGGTGCTCGGCTGCCCGCATCAAGAGGGCGATGATCTCGCGCTCCCGCGCCTCGCAGGCGGCGATGGCGGCGGCCACCTCCCGCGCCAGCACCTCGGTCCGCTCCTGCTCCTGCCGGTAGGCCCGCGAGAGCGCCAGCAGGTTGGTGACCCGCGCCCGGATCTCGACCGGGTCGCAGGGCTTGCCGAGAAAGTCGGTGGCGCCGATTCCCAGCGCTTCGCGGCGCAGGCTCTGCTGGTCGAGGCTCGTCACCATGACGATCGGCACGTGCCGGAAGCCCTCGACGGCGCGGGCGGCGGCGATGAATTCCAGCCCCGTCATGCCCGGCATGTCGTAGTCGGTGATGGCGATGCCGATCCGGGCGACGTTGGCGCGCAGGAAGGCGAGCGCCGCTTCCGGCTCCGTGAACTCGACCGGGCGGCATCCCTGTACGGGGGCAAGCGCCCGCGCGAGCAGCAGGTTGTTCATCTCCGAATCATCGAGGATCAGCGCGAGCATCGGCTCGGTGTCCGGTCGCGCACTCCCCTCCGACAGGGCGGGTTCGGATCCCGAGACTGCCAAACCGCTCTGCACACGCACCTCCGGCGAGAAACCGCTTCGTGTCACTGGCTGATGACGAGCCGCCCCGAGACCGGACCGACCCCCTTCGGGACCGGCACGCTGGAGCGGTTGTAGTCCGCGTTGAGATAGAGGTTCGGGCCCTCGTAGAGGTTGATCTGCTGGGCCACGACGACGGTGTAGGCCGAGAGATCCGCCACCGGCCGGTGCGAGTCGATCACGAGCCGGCCGGCCGGGAGGTAGATCGTGCCCAGCATGGTCCGGGCGTTGTCGCTGATGATGCGATAGGTCCGCATCGGCTTGCTGGCGGCGAGCGGCGGCGGCGTCAGCGTGATCAGGTCGCCCAGCAGCGTGTCGACGGAGAGTGCCGGATCGATCGGCAGGGCGACGCTGGGCTCCTCCGAGATCAAGAGTCCCGCCATGACGCCGGTGGTCGGCGCCGACAGGTTCACGGTGGTCTTCTTGTCGAAGAGAAGTCCGCCGTCGTTGCCGGTGAAGTAGAAGGCGACGTCGGTGCCGTTCAGCGTCGCTTTCTTGTCCACGATGAGCGGACCGTTCTTCATGACGTAGATGCCCGGCCGCAAGGTGACGACGGCGTTCTTGGTGACGTGCAGGCCGCCGCAATAGGTACCGGGTTCGAGTGTGACGTTGCTCGATACGACGTTCGACCCCTT
Source organism: Methylobacterium sp. B4 (assembly GCF_003201865.1). Classification (GTDB taxonomy): domain Bacteria; phylum Pseudomonadota; class Alphaproteobacteria; order Rhizobiales; family Beijerinckiaceae; genus Methylobacterium. Next base: position 157,472 of record NZ_QJJJ01000007.1, read on the forward strand.
GCTCTTGCCAGTGAGCTTGTCTGCAAGAACGAGGACATCCGACAGGAGCGTACACGTGCCGATCGGTGGGGCCGGCCGGTCGCGCAGCGGATCCTGGATCACCGGGCAGCCCGTCTGCGGGTTGGGCGTGAAATTCGCCCGATCATCCCGAAAGCCGCCGGCCGAGCAGATCGTCTGCGCCCGGGCGAGCGCGCCGTCCCGGCCGATCATGCCGGTGCCGCTGGCCGAGTTGGAGTACAGGGCGCAATCGTAGGCGGTGACCTGGGCGTTCTTCTCTAGGTTGAAGGCTCCGGCCGCGGCAGGGTCGAGGGCCAGCATGCACAGGCGCATCCGGCCCACCACGCTGGCCTTCGCCCGGGCCGAGATCTGGATCGTTCGCATGCCGACGAACGGCCCGAACGTGAGCTTGATGGTCTGCTCGGCATTGGCCTCGACGCTGGTCTTGTCGGAGGCGACCGTGACCTGGATCGAGACCGGGGCGTCGGCCCCCGCCTTCGCCTCCGTCTGGATCGTCTGCGTCGTCAGGCCGACGATGGAGTCGGTGCTCGAGACGACGAGCTTCAGGGCGTTCCCGCCGGCCATGACCCCGGCATCCACGGCGCTCTGCAGGTTCGTGCGGGCCGAGACGGCCGAAGCGTAGTCGATCGCCCCGCCGACGAGGCCGATGAGCGTCGAGACCGAGAGCGCGAAGACGACCGCGACGCCGCCGCCGGTCTCTCGGCGCAGGCTCGCGACGGCCCGCTTCCATCGAATGCCGCGTCCCGGAGGTCCGCTCGCGTCACGCGCCGTCATCGCGCCGATTGCCTCACTGCTGGCCGCTTCCCCTTCGCGGAAGTAACGCTTCCGAGTTAATAGGACTTGCCGTGTGAGACCCCAATCGCATTAATCTGGTTGACGCGGGATTGACGCCGATAAGCTATGTTTCCGGCATGGAGCGGCGGCGTTCGACTGAAAATTGTGTCACAAATTCGAGAGCACGATCACTGAGGGCAAGGCTTGCCGCCGGGCAGCACCACCTCCGCCTGCCCGTTCCGGGCGACGCCTTCGCGCACGGGCCAGACGGCCTTGCCCGTGAAGGTCATGTCCTTGATGAGCGGGAAGAAGGCGAAGAGCGGCTGATAGGTCAGCCGCGTCTCGGCCATGACGAAGCGGTCTCCTTTCGAGGCGGTCCCGGCCGGGGGCGGACCGATATCCGCGCCGACGATTCGGGCCTTGTCCCGCTGCTGCACGCTGGAGCAGGTCCGGGCGACGAAGGTGTTGCCGACCTGATAGACCCCGCCGGCCGTGAGCACGATACCGGCGCCAGAGAGGGTATAGGGGGCCGCCACGACATCGGCGGTAGCAAAGACATCGTTGATGTCGCTGTAGTCGTTCTTGGAAATCAGATCGGCCATGGCAAGGGTGGCCTGGGCCAGACGGGTATTGGTCGCGAAGGCCCGTGGAATTTCGATCGCCGCGGCGAACAGCAGCAGAAGGAGCGGCGCGAGAAAGGCGAATTCGACGGCGCTCGCGCCCCCTTGCGCCCGCCAGAAGCGTCCGAATACGCCCCCGAACCGGTGCATGTCGGCCGCGACCTGTGGGGCTACGCCGAGAGGCTCCATGGGCTCAGGCACAGGATTTTTCCGCGTAATCTTCGGTGCGGAACACGGCCGTCGATGTGAGGAGCTGCCTGCCGCCGGGCATGCGCTGCCCGGTGAAGTCGAGGAAACCGAACGGTCGCAGCATCGGTACGGCCGCGCGCAGAAGATGGATGCCGCCGCCCGAAGGACAGGTGAACTGCGTGCCGAAGCCGGCCGCCCAATCGCCCCGATCGGCATCGTAGGGCGAGGCCGTCTGCTTGATGGCGAAGGTCGCGGTGCGCACGAGATCGAACCGCATCTCGTCGCATCGGTAGAGGCTCAACCCGGTTCCGCACAGAAGCGTGCGCAGGTGCTGCGCCGGATCGATGCTGGTCATCTGATCCTGGAAGGCCCCCGTGCGCAGCAGACGCGCCGCCCGCTGTACCGACACGTCGAGCTGATGCTGCGCGAGAACGAGGAGCGCGGCCTCGATGACCACGGCGATGAGCGCGAACAGGGGCACCGCGAGCAACGAAATCTCGATGGCGGCGACGCCGCCGCAATCGCGGATGAAGCGCAAGCCCGATGTCGTCGGTGCCGCAAGGCGGCGGTTGTGCCGGTTGAGCCTGAAGCGTTTCAAGAACGTCGTCTTCGTTGGTAGCACGCCCGAAGTCTGAAACCGCTGGTAGTCTTGCGAGGACATGACACGGTCGCCCGACGACGGTAGATCGAAGCGCCTTTATTCTCGGTGAATCCGTCCGGGAGGATTGCGAAAGCCGGCTTGGCATACCCACCCGCTGAGCCGGACGCTGATCGTCACCGCCCGGGGCCCGGGGACGTCGTACGCATCCCGCTCGACGTGGACAGTCACCGACACCGCGCTTCGGCGACCGCCGGCCGTCATGGTCGCCTTCCGGCAACCTGCACTGCCGTCGGTCGACGGCCTCCATCGGGAGAGGGAGCGGCCCGTTCGGATCGCCGCCCCCGCTCGTGATGAGCCGATCGCGCGTTCACGATCATCCGCGGGCGTTCACAGCTCGCGGAACGATCTCGTCATGCTGTCGCGGATCGGCTTGACGATGTATTCGAAGAAGGTCCGCTCGGTCGTCTTGATGTAGACTTCGGCCGGCATGCCGGGCGTCGGCGAGAAGGTTCTCAGGGCGGCGGCCTCGTTGGCGTCGAGCCGGATGCGGGCGACGTAGAAGTCGCCGCCGGCCACTTGGCCCCTGCGGTCCTCGGGGAGCGAGTCCGCCGAGACGTAGATCACCTCGCCGGCCACCATGGGCGTGAGCCGCTGGGACAGGGCCGTGAGCCGCACGCCCGCGCTCTGGCCGCGCTTGACGTGGTCGATGTCCTGCGGGCGGATGCGCGCCTCGATCACGAGGTCGCCCTGCGAGGGCACGATCTCGAGAATGCTCTTGCCCGATTCCACCACGCCGCCGGGCGTGTGGTAGCGCAGCTTCACCACGACGCCGCGGACGGGGGCGGTGACGGCGACGCGGTCGAGGACCCCTTGCGCGGCGGCGATACGCTCGCGCAGGTCGGCCTTCTCGCCCAGCGTCTCGTGCAACTGCTCGACGGCCGTCTTGATGGTCGCGTTGATCGCTCCCTGGATCTGCTCGCGGATGCGCGAGATGCGCTCGCGGGCGTCGCCGATGTCGCCGTCGAGCCGGCCGATCTCGCCCTGCGCGTTGGCATGCGCCCGCTGGACCGCCAGCACCTCCGTGCGCCGCACGAGGCCGCTGGTGAGGAGGTAGTTCTTGCCCTCCAGTTCCTGCTCGAAGAACTTGATCTGACGCACGACGGCTTCGCGCTGGACCTGCGTGCCCTTGATCTTCTGTTCGAGCGCGGAGATGCCCTCGCGCAGGACGGCGAGATCGCTCTCCACGTTCTTGCGCCGCGCCTGGAAGGTGAGCGTCTGCTGCGCCAGGGTGCTGGCCACGTCCGGGTCGCCGGCGCGCTCCAGCAGCGAGGGCGGGACCGTCATGCTCGTATCCTGCGCGATCTCGGCGCGCAGCCGCGCCTCCACCGCGGTGATCCGGTCTTGCCGGACGAGGAGGCGGCGAAGCTCGGCTTTCGGCGCCGTCTCGTCGAGGCGCAGCAGGATCTGGCCCGGCTCCACCTGATCGCCCTCGCGGACCCGGATCTCGCGGATCACCCCGCCCTCCAGATGTTGGAGGATCTTGTTCTGCCCGGTCGTCACGAAGCTGCCCGACGCCACGATGGCGCCGGCGATCGGGGCCGAGCCCGCCCAGACGCCGAAGCCGCCGATCAGGAGGGCGAGGAAGGCGAAGCCGAAGACCGTGAGGAAGCGCGTGTCGTGCGGCGCACCGATCGACCAATCGGGAGTGGCCCGCCCCCCCGGCACCACCGGCATCTTCGGCCCGTCGCCCTGACGCGTCACCGCGCTACCCATGGCACCCTCCCGGCATTCGGGGCGGTCGTCCGGGACCTCGCCCGGCGCTGCGCCCTGTTCTCGGTTCCCGGCGGTCCGTCGAGGGGCCGCCGTCTCGAAGACGATCGGCGGATCAGATCGTGGCCGGGGCCGCGCCCTTGCCGACAATCAGCGGGATCATCTCGTCGCGCGGTCCGATCGCCTGGATGGCGCCGTCCTTGAGGATCATGATCTTGTCGACGCTGCGCAGGAGCGCGGGCCGCTGCGTGATCGCGATCACCGTCGTCCCGCGCTGCTTGGCCCGGGCGAGCGCCCGCCCGAGGGCGATCTCGCCCAGCGTGTCGAGGTTGGAGTTCGGCTCGTCCAGGACGACGAGGCGCGGATCGCCGAAGAAGGCGCGGGCCAGGCCGATGCGCTGGCGCTGGCCGCCCGAGAGCGGGCTGCCGTCCATGCCGACCACGGTCTCGTAGCCGGCGGTGAAGCCCGAGACGAGTTCGTGCACGTCGGCGAGTTCGGCCGCATCGTAGACGTCGGCGTCGGAGGCATCCTCCTGCATCCGGGCGATGTTGGCCTTGATCGAGGCCGGGAAGAGCTGCACGTCCTGCGGCAGGTAGCCGACGCTCTGGCCGAACTGGCGCGGATCCCAGTTGCGCAGATCCATCATGTCGAGGCGCACGGCGCCCGCCGTCGGCATGATCGAGCCCACCAGCATCCGCCCCAGCGTCGACTTGCCGGTGCCCGACGAGCCGACGATGGCCAGCGACTCGCCCGGATCGAGCGTGAAGCTGACGCCGTTCAGGATGACCTTCTTGTTGGGCGGCGGCACGTAGAGCACCCGCTCGACGCTAAGCCGGCCGGTCGGGCGCGGCAGGCGCAGCCGCTCCAGGTTCAGCGGCGAACTCTGGAGCAGCGCCTTGACGCGGACATAGGCCATGCGGGCCTGGACGTAGCTGCGCCAGCCGTCGATGACCCCCTCGATCGGCGCGAGCGCGCGGCCGCTGATGATCGAGGCGGCGATCATCATGCCGCCGGTGAGCTTGCCGTCGAGGGCGAGCGAGGCGCCCCAGCCCAGCATCAGGATCTGGGTCGAGAGGCGGACGAACTTCGACACCCCGGCGATGACGATGTTGCGGTCCTGGCCCGTCACTTGGGCCTTCAGCGATTCTCCCGTGTCCCGGCCCCAGATCATCACGCTCTCGGGGATCATGCCCATGGCGTTGATGACCTGGCTGTTGCGGGCCATGGCGTCGGACTGGATGTTCGCCCGTGTGGAGTAGGCGCTGGCCTGGGCGAAGGGCACCGCGGTGATGCGCTGGTTGACGAAGGCGAGGGCGAGCAGCACCACGCCGGTCGCGCAGACGATCCAGCCGAGATCGGGGTGGATCAGGAAGATCGCGAGCACGTAGACCGGCGCCACGGGCGCGTCGAACATGACGAGCAGCACCGGCCCGGTGATGAAGTTCCGCAATTGCTGAAGGTCGGCGACTGTCTGGAAGTCGCGGTTCGATCCCGCCTGCGAGGCCTTGGCCGCGGCGGCGAGCACCGGGGGCCCGAGCCGGCTCTCGACCTCGACGGCGACACGCATCAGCATGAAGCGGCGGACCATGTCGAGCACGACATGGCCGAAGATCGCGCCGACGATGACCACCGTCAGCATGACCAGGGTGTCGAAGCTGCGGCTGGTCAGCACCCGGTCGGAGATGTTGAACAGGTAGATCGGCACGCCGAGCACGAGCGTGTTCACCCAGAAGGAGAACACGGCGATCACGATGAGCTTGCGTCGGCAGGCGGCCAGCCCCTTGGTCAGCGTCTCGCGAAAGCCGCGGTCGCCGAAGCGGCGCTGGAGCGGTGACCCGCCGCCTCCGCCCCCTCCCCCGCCGTCATCGCCGCCGGAGGGCGGCGTCGTGCCTTTCCCGGGGGCGATGACGGGGCGGCTCCGCGAGGGCGGAGGCGGCTCGGCCGGGACCGGTTCGGCGCGCGCGGCGGGCTGCGCGGCGCTCGCGTCGGCGCCCCGCAGGGCCTCAGGTTGGGCCGCCGGGGCGGGCGTGGGGACGGGCGCCGGGGGGGATGCCGGGGGCTCCGCCGCCTCGGCCGGCGGCGTCTCCGATGGGCGGCTCGGCACGGAAGTGGGAGCCCGCTCGGGCGCGCGGTCGGCCGCGGGGCCGATATAGTTGCGCCCGGCCAGAACCTTGTAGAGGGCATCGAGGCCCCTGAGGCCGCTGCTGAGTCGCCGTTCTCCCCCCGCTCGCGGCGGGCCGGACGGCTCGATCCCCTTCGTCCGGCCCGGCCGCTCGTTCAGGAGGGCACTCGTCATCTCGGCTGCTCCGATGCTGATGGCCCTTACGACAGCATCCCGTGGAAGAGATCCTGCTGCATGTGGCTGTCGGCCGTGACCGTGCTCGGGCCGGGCAGTTCGATCGGAACGCTCTCGGTCAGCCCCGTGAACGCCACGATCTCCGGCACGAGATTGTGCGTGTCGCCGACCGTAATCTGCGTCGATTGCGTGACGAAGTTCGCCTGAAGGAGGATGGCGGTATCGTAATGATGACCCCCGACGAACTGGAGGTCGGAGGTCGTCCCTACATTGGCGATGCCGGCGAGGTTGACGAGGTGGTTGCCGCCCGATTCCGCGTTCTGAGTCGAGGCGGTCGGCTCGCCGGATGGCGTGACGCCGGGTCCGGCGGACGCGGCGTGCTGCACGATGCCGTCGACGTCGGAGACGATATTCGTCTGCTGGATGACGTTGATGTCGTAGAAGTCGCCGGTGACGTAGAGGATGTTCAGGGTGGCACCGTGGGACGGGAAGGTCGCCGCCAGCTCCGGCGGGAGGACGCCGTCATGGAGCCCCTCGAGGGCGTTGCCGAGCGTCGCACTGAGCGGACGGAACTCGTCGCTTCCGTAGCGGTCGATCGCGGCCTTGTTCTCGAGGGTGTTGTCGCCCGTGCTGATCGATTGCGAGACGTTGTCCTGGCGCGCCGTGTAGGCCCGGATGGCGTCGTCGTTGAGCAGCACGTTGGTCTGATGGATCAGGTTGGTGCTGTGGTAGTTGCCGTCGACGACGATGAGGTCGTAGCGGGCGCCGATCTCGCTGAGGCGAAAGCTGTTGTTCTCCAGGTTCTCGCCGGCATGGACGGCGTAGTAGGCGCCGAAATTGCCCTGCACCGTCACGTCGTTGTCGCTCAGGACGTTGACCTGGCGCAGGACGTTGACGCCGTAGAAGTCGCCGTCGATCCGGTCGACCTGGGCAAAGGTGCCGAAACTGAGGTGCTTCACGAGGCCGGAGGTGTCGTGGTCGGCCATGCGCGCGGTGTTGTGCGCCTCGTTGCCGTCGGTGACGATGCTGCGAGAGAGCGTGTCGCCGGCGACCGAGATCTCCGCACGGCTCATCAGGACGTTGACCTGCAGGATGGCGTCGGTGGTGTAGGCGTTCCCCTTCACCGCCAGTGCGGTGGCATGGCCGTGGTCGTCGAGGATCGTGGCCGTGTTGACGCTCACGTTGCCGCCGGTCTGCGCATCGAGTCCCGGATCGGTCAGGCCGTCGCGGGCGTCCCGTACGACCGAAGGCGCCTTGGGCAGTTCGAAGCGCAGCGAGGCATCCGGCGACTGCAGCACGCCGTCGACATAGGTGCCCATCGGATGGGGCGGCGCAGCGTCCCGGCCGGCCTCGTCGGCGCCTTGAAGAGACTGCGCCGCGTCGCGGTGCAGGACGAGTTCGACGGCCTCGGCCGTCGTCGGGTTGTGGAGCGTCAGGTCCGCGGGCAGCCGCGATTGGGCCATCTTACTGAGCGCGGCGATCGTGCCGTCGATGTCGACATCGTGGAAGTGAGCGAGATCGACATCCGTGCGCATCAGCAGGACATCGTCGTCCACCATGCGGTTGACCTGGCGGACCTGCAGGAGTTGCTGGTCGGGGTCGACGTCGATCGCCGCCTCAGCGTGGCCCCGGCTACCACCACCCCCGCCGCCGCCGGGCGGCAGCAGGCGTCCGGCCGGGAGGGGCCCCGGGGAGAACGGATCGTCCGGTGTCGCCAGAGGCGGGCGATGGCCGGGAAGGCCGGGGAGCCGGGGAAAGGCCTCCGTGCCGGGGGAGAGATCGGCCCGGAACGGGCGGCTCGGAAGCTCGTCGAGCGGCCGGTCCGGATCGGGTTCGGCGGGGGGGCGGGGAAGCCAGGGTTGGAGCTTGGCGGGATGCGCCGGATCCTCGTAGCCGTCGCGGACCCGCGGCACACCCTCGTTCAGGCGAAGATGGCCGATGAAGTGGGCGATGATGTCCGAGACATCCGTCGTTCCGCCTGCAAGCATGGCAGCGTTCCCCGACCCGGCCGCGTCATGGCGCGATCCACTCCCGTGACGATGCGTTCGCCGTATTCTCGAGAGGGTATGCTGAACTTCTGCTTCGAAGTTGCTATTCTTGAAGTCTGACCGACGATTTTCTTGATGATTTTCTTGGAACGTCTTTCAGATGGGTCGGCCCGCGTCCTGCGACGCGGGCCGACCTGTCGTATCGATACTGTTATCAGGCGTCGCCGGGGGTAGCGTCCGACATGGAGTCGCCGCCCACGACGCTGATCGGCATCGTGTTGTACTGGATGTTGGCGCCCATCACGATGTGCTGCGTGAAGGCCTCCTGGGTCAGCGTGCCCGAGCCGTTGGCGGTGCCGTTGGCCGTGCCGTGATCGCCGATGTCAGTCGTGTTGGTGGCGTTGCCGCCGTTGGCGGTGGCGTTCTGCGTGAACGAGAAGCTCGGACCGCCCGGATCGAGCGGCAGGAAGCTCATCGCACCCATGTCCCCGCCGCCGCCGGCGCTGACATCGAGGCCGACGCTGGCACCGTTCAGCACGTCGGTGTCGACGAGGCTGTTGACCTGATCGAGGTTGAAGATGTTGCCGTCGCCGTTCAGCGTCTGGATCGACAGATCGGGCAGGTTGATGAAGTTGCCGTCGAGGGAGTCGAAGCCGAGGTCGTCCATGTGCAGGACGGAGGTCTCGGTGGGCGGGCCGAACTCGCCGGAGACGCTGACGTCCACGGTCGTGCTCACGGTCGTGGTGACGTCGTTGGTGACCGCGTTGTCGACGGAGTTGTTGACGTCGTTGTCGACGCCGTTCTCGCTGTAGTTCAGGTTGGCATTGCCGTTCAGGTTGCCGTTGGCATTGCCGTTCAGGTTGCCGTTCTCACTGAGGTTGCCGCTGTAGCTCTCGACTTCGTTGCCGGCGTAGTTGTTCGCCTCGTTCGACGAGGACTGCGACTGCTCCTGACCCTGGCCCTGATCTTGGCCCTGGCCCTGATCCTGGCCCTGGCCCTGCAGCTGACCCTGCAGCTCGCCCTGGCCCTGGAGCTGACCCTGCAGCTCGGCCTGGCCCTGGAGCTGACCCTGCGCTTCGAGCTGCGCGATGGCGGCGGGCCCGAAGTTCCGGTTCGATTCGTTGCTCATGATGACGTCTCCCGCAATAGGTGACGGCAGGCAGCAGGACGGGACGCCGATCATCTACGTCGACGCAAAATCCTTGGAACCGTGCCGTCTGAGATCCCCGGGGCCGCCTTCGTTCGGAAGCGGTTGCGTCGGGGTGAGGTGACGGTCGCACCCGGCGGCGGGGCTGTCAGGGTTAAAAAACGGTAAACGCCTGTCAGGAAAAACCGAACCGCCGCTCCGAAAGGTGGGCCCTGGTGCGGGACGGCCACAGCCCCGCAAGGCGTGCCCGGCGCGGCGCCATCGTCCGAAAGGGGGTGTTCGAGGCCAGCGGGGGCCGTGCCGCTCCGCGATCGAGCTCATTCGGTCGGCCTGGGCTCGTCCTTCCGGACGCGGTCTTACGCCAAGCTGCACCGACCCTGGCCGGTGCTCCTGTTTCGTGAGTCCGGCGGACGCCCGCCGCCCCGCTCTCCCGGGGGTCATCGCCGACGAATCATGATCATCGGGGGATCAGGAACGCAGCACCCCGTCCCGCACGGCCTCGCCGGAGGTCCAGCGCTCCACGAAGCGCTCCCAGAGCGCCTGCGCCTCCAGCGCAGCCGGCCCCGGCTCCTCGGCATCGTAGGCTTCGCCCTGCACCGCGCTCAGGGTCGCGTGAAAGGCCACCGCGTCGGCGCAGCCGAGGAGGAAGGCACCGTCCTCGCCCAGGCTCAGGCAGACGATGCGCTCGGCCAGCACCGAGCGCGGCAGGCCCGTCAGACCGCCGCAGACGTCGAGTTGCACCGCGCCGATGCCCTCGGACCCGATATTCGGGCAGGCGTCCCGTGCAAGTCCCGAGACCGAGGCGATCAGGAATCCGATGAGGTAGGGGTCGTTGAGGCTCTGCGGGTTCGTCTCGCCGACCTGCCGCAGCGAGTCGTTGAAGGGCCGCAGGGAGGCCAGCACGGCGGAGCGGGCACGGCGGCTGCGCCAGAGATCGCAGAGGGCGGCGATGTGGCTGATCATGGTGCCGGAATCCCGATGGGCGGCCTCGATGCCGCCTTCCCCTCCGCGATGTTCTGCTATGATGGGCCCGCCGGCCGCAGAGGTGATCCGGCGGGGGGCGATTCTCTCTCTCCCCGGACCTCATCCGGACCCGGGCCGAGCCTGCACCATGCCCTCACGGCTTCCCCCTCCCCCGAACTTCCGCGCCGTCGAGAAGGCCGCGCCGGGGTTTGCCGAGCGGCAGCATCACATCCTGATGCAGATCGGCAATCTCGGCCTGAACTGGTCGAACAACGAGAGCATGTTCATCTACGTACTGATGCTACTCCTCGACATTGAGGAGGTCGATGCCGCGATCATCTTCTCCACGCTGAACACCACCCGCGCCCGGCTCGACCTCGTGCGCCGGCTGGCGACGGTCAAGCTTCGCGACGAGACGGCGGCGCTGACGCTCAAGCGGCTGCTGCGCCGGTTCGAGAGTGCGACCCGGCTGCGCAACGAGTTCAATCACTGCATGTACAAGCTCAACGCGCAGGGCGAGATCACGCATACGCACCTGATGCGTCCGCACGAGGCGGGCGGGCGGCTGACGCTCGGCGAATTGCGCGAAATGGACGAGGACCGCGTCCAGGAGATCGTCGAGGCCAACCGCCAGCTCAAGCGGCTCAACCGCGACCTGTGGGACTTCCTGCCCCAGCTGCGCGCCGCGCTCGGCACGCGGGCCGAGCCGCCCGCCGCGCCGGCATAGAAGCGGGACGAAGCGTCCCTCAGGCGACGCTGTGGAGCCAGCCCCGCAGCACCGCGTACTGCACGATCTTGGCCCGGCTGCGCAGGTCGAGCTTCTCCGCCGCCCGGGCCTTGTAGGTCTCGATCGATTTCGAGGTGATCGCGAGCTTGGCCGCGATCTCCTTGTTCGTGTAGCCGAGGGCGATGAAGCGGATGATCTCCTCCTCGCGCACCGAGAGCGAGGCCATGAGGATCCGCCGCAGGTTGTCGCGCGCGGTCGGCGCGATTCGCTCGGTCGCCAGATGCTGGCTCGCGACCATCGGGTCGAGATAGATGCCGCCGGCATGGACCGAGCGGATCGCGAGGAGGAGGTTGTCGCTCGTGGCGCGCTTGAGCACGTAGCCGCGCGCGCCCGCCGCCAAGGCCTGCTGCACGTAGAGGCGATCCTCGTGGACGCTGAGCATGATCGTCGGCACGGGGCTGCGCTCGGCGTTCAGCTTGGAGGCCAGGGTGATCCCGTTCAGATCCGGCATCGCGATGTCGAGGACGGCGATGTCCGGCTTGGCCTCGGCGACGACCTGAAGCGCGCGGGCGCCGCTGGTCGCGGTGGCGACCACCTCGATGTCCTCGGTCTCGCCGATGAGGTTCGCCACCCCCGACAGGAACATCGGATGATCGTCGGCGAGGACGACTCGAATTCTGCTGGGCTCGAAATCCGTCATGTGCGCCTCTCTGGAGTGCCGATGCGGGCGACGAGGGTGGTGCCCGATTCGGGGGAGGATTCGATCTCGAAGCTTCCCCCGACCAGCCCGACCCGCTCCCGCATTCCGACGATGCCGAACTTTCCGTCCGCGACGAGCCGGGAGGTCGAGAGACCGCCCTCCCGGCAACCGATGCCGTCATCCTCGACGATGAGCGAGACGGCCTCCCCCTCGTACTGGAGCGCCACGCTCACCGTGGTCACGCCCGCGGCGTGCTTGGCGATGTTGGTGAGCGCTTCCTGGCACAGCCGATACAGGGTGATCTCGACGTCCGAGGCCAGATCGGGCTCCCGGCCCGTGAGACCGAAATCGGTCGCCACGCCGCGGCTCGCGCCCCAATCCGTGACGAGGCGGCGCAGCGCGACGCCGAGCCCGAAATCGTCGAGCGCGGTGGGACGCAGTTCGACCGCGATGCGGTGGAGCTCCTTCGATACCTCGCCCAGCTGCGACCGCAGGCGCTGGATCTGCTCGCGCCCGGCGGCCGAGGTGACATGCTTCTCCAGCGCCCCGATCCCCATGGCCAGCGCCGCGATGGATTGTCCGCTCTGGTCGTGGAGGTCGCGGGCGAGCCGCAGGCGCTCCTCGTGGCCGATGCGGTAGAGGCGGGTCAGGATCTGGTCCCGCTCGGGCCCGACCCGCTCCCCGCGCGCGGGATCGGACGCCTCCTCCGGGAGGGAGCCCGCCCCGAAGAGATGCGCGAGGACGCAGCCGCCCTCCACGTCCTCCACCCAGGCCGCCCGGCAGCGGAAGCGGCGCCGCCGCGATCCGTCGTGAAGGTCGAGCACGCCCGACAGCGGCTGCGCCGACCGTGCGCAGAGCGAGAGGTAGGAAGCGAGGCGCCGCGCCTCCTGCGAGCCGGGGGGAACCAGCGTCCGCCCCGGCAGGGCCGCGGGCAGTTGCGCCCGGGCCGCGCGGTTGCGCTGGACGAGGGTTCCGTCGGTGCGCAGGAGCAGGACCGGGTCCGCGATGGCGTCAAGGACGGGCATCGGCCGCGCGACCGGATGGAGGGCGGGGCGCGGGGCGCATCGATCGGAAAGGACGTCGCTGGTTTCGTACCGGCCGGTCTCGCACGGAATCCGCCTTGTTTCCTCGCCGGAACGAAACGCGCTGAGCAACGAGGCCTGAAAATCACGCATCACGTCTCGAGCCATGAATGGATCGAAAGACTGGCATGGCACTTGCGGGGTACCATCGAGTCCCCCGTCGATCCCCTGCCGGTCGAGCGCGAAGCTAGAACCGGCATCCGCGTGCTCGCAGTTCGACAAAGGGCGTACGCCGCTACCCTATCGGTGGGACGGCGCACGGGCGATCGCCTGCCCGCGCGGCTGGGCCGCGTCGGCCCGTCCTCAGTAAGCGGTCTCGGAGGAGACCACTTCCCGGCAGGTCTGGAGGATGATCCGCAGATCGAACCAGAGGCTGCGTCGCTCGATATAGGTCAGGTCCAGCTCAATTCGGCGGCGCAAGGCCTCGTCCGTACCCGTCTCGCCGCGGCAGCCGCAGACCTGGGCCCAGCCGGTGATGCCGGGCTTCACCTGGTGACGGCGGTGATAGTCGGCGATGCGGAGGGCGAACTCGTAGTCGTGCCCGAGGGCGTGCGGCCGGGGGCCGACGAGCGACATGTCGCCCTTCAGCACGTTGAAGAGCTGCGGCAGCTCGTCGAGGCTGGTGCGACGCAGGATGCGGCCGAGCGGCGTCACCCGCGGATCGTGCCGATAGGCCTGCACCAGGGCGGCGTCGCGGGGCTGAACCGTCATCGTCCGGAACTTGTAGATCTCGAACGGCCGCCCGTGCAGGCCGCCGCGCATCTGCCGGAACAGGACCGGCCCCTCCGAGGTCATGCGGATCAGGACGGCGAGGATGAGCAGCAGCGGGGCGAGCAGAAGGCACAGCATCCCGGCGCCGACGACATCGAAGGCACGCTTGATCGCCTCCCCGTCACCGGGCCGCGCCGCGGGCGCCTCGAGGCCGGCCCGCTCCGTCGGCGAGAGCCGCGGCAGCGCGCGGCGCCGCCCTGCCTGCGCGCTCGGGCGCGGCTCGGTCAGGGTGCTCGGCGGCACGCGCTTGCGCCCGGCCGGCATCCGCCGGGACGAGACGTAGCGCGCCGGCGCGCCGGGGCGCGGCGATGCGGCGGCCGGATCGGCCGTCGCGGCGGGAGGCCGGTCGGGGACAAAGGCCGCGACCCCGCTCGGGTCGGCATCCGAGGATGGGACCGGGAAGAGCGGGATTCCGCGCGCCTCGGCGCTCCGGCGCAGCAGCACCGCGAGGGTGTAGCGCTGAACCAGCAGCACGGCCGGGCCCATCACGGCGAACGCGGTGATCCCGTCATGGGCGATGTCGAGGCGGATCTGCAGCCCCACGGTCAGGAGCCAAGCCAGCGGCAGCAGGCCGGGCCAGATCAGGAGCAGCGCCTTGACCGCCTGGAGCGGCCGCGAGGCGGCATCCGTGTCGTAGGCGCCGCACAGGGCCATCAGCGGCAGGGTGAAGGCCGTCGGGAAGGCCGCGATCGCCGCGAGACGAAGCGGATCGGCCGTCTGCTCGGCGAGATGCGCCGCGCCCGCCTGGGCGAGCAGCGCCGCGCCGACCAGCGCGAAGGCGTCGAGCGTGACGAGGACGGGACCGAGTTGCCCGAACGAATTCGAGCGAAGTTGGATCCGCGGCGAGAGACCCGTCGAGTTTCCGATGACCTGCTCGCTCATGACCTGCCTCAACCGTCCTCGGGACGCCGACGGGGCTCGTGTTGATCGGATGGGTTGATACGCGACGGAACGACACTGAGACTTTGGCGAATATTCAGCCTGTCGATCGACATGCTGATCTTGCTTCGATTTCCACTTACGCTTCGACGATGCGGCCTACTCTTCGTTGACAAATTTCAGGGCGTATCGAGGAGCTCGGCGTTCGGCAGGCGGCCGGCGGCGCGCCTCCCTTCCCGCACGGCCCGGTTCCTCGCGTCGGCCTCCCGGAACAGTCCGACCAATGTGCCGGCCAGGAGCCGCCGGTCGTGCAGGCGCGCGACGCGCTCGCGTCCGACCGCCCCCCGGGCGGCGAGGTCTTCCGGCGTCGCGGCGAGCGACGCCTCCATCGCCCGCATCAGCGCCCGCACGTCGCCGGGCGGGATCAGCCAGCCGCAGGCATCGTCGAGCAGTTCGGGGATGCCGGCGACGCGGGTCGAGACGACGGGCCGGCCGAGGGCGAAGGCCTCCATGATGACCACGGGCAGACCCTCGGCGAGGCTCGGCAGGAGCAGGGCGCGGCTGGCGGCGATGTGCTCGCGCACCTCGGCATTGCTCGCCCAGCCGTGGAGGATCACCCGGTCCGCCACGTCGTGGCGCCGGCAGGCGGCCTCGACCTCTTCCCGGCTCTCGCCGTCGCCGATCAGGATCACCTTGAGGTCGGGATAGCGCCAGCGCAGGGCCGCCACCGCCGCCGGGATCGCCGCCTGCGCCTTGGCGGGGCAGAGGCGTCCGACGCAGACGAAGGTGCGGTTGTCGGCTCTCTGGGGCTCAACCGCCGCGAACTCCTCGAGCGCGATCCCGCAGCGCGCGACGCGGATCTTGGCCGCATCCTCCGGCCGGGCCAGGTCCGTGAGGCGGTCGCGGCAGAAATCGGAGATCGCGACGACGAACTGCGCGTGCGCGATCTTCTCGGCAAAGCCGAAGCGCTCCGGCGCCTCGAACTCGTCCGGCCCGTGGGCGGTGAAGCTGTAGCTCGGGCCACCCATCAGCCGGGCCAGCATCGCCACGGTGGCTGCGTTGGTGGCGAAGTGGACGTGGATGTGGTCGATGCCCTCGGCCGCCGCACGCCGGCGCAGGCAGGCCGCCTGGAGCAGGTAGGCGACGGGGCGCACCCATCCGTTGCGGGCGGCCCGGGCGAGCCGCAGCCACGGGCCGAAGCTGCGGCCGAGGCCGAGCGGGTTGAGCAGCGCTTCGAGCAGGGCGGCGGCGAGCAGTCCGGCGAGATTGCGGGTCAGCAGGTAATGCGTCTCGGCCTGCTCCGCCCGGTCGCGGGGATCGACCAGCGCCTGCGGCCACGCCCGGATCGCGTAGCGCCGGATCCGGCATCCGAGGAGTTCGAGCGCCTCGATCTCACGCCGGATGAAGGTCGTGCTCGGCAGCGGATAGGTGTTCATCAGATACGCGACCTTCATGGCCGGGTGTCCTTCGATCGGTGATCCGGGCGGGGCGACGGGCGGGACCGGCATGGCTCAGGGCTCCGTCGGTCGAGGCAGGGCCCGCCGCGCCGCGACGCGGATGGCGGCCTCCGCGAGGGCGAGGCGGGCGAGCGGTGCGACCCCGAACAGGTAGCGGCGCCAGAGCCTGTTCGGCTCGCCGGCGAGTCGGTGGAGCCATTCGAGGCCCGCCCGCTGCATCCAGAGCGGCGCCCGGCGCTTGCGGCCGACGAGGAATTCGAGGGACGCACCCACGCACAGGGCGATCCCCCGCGCCGCCGGATCGAGGGAGGCCTGGAAGGCGATGCGCTCCGAGCGCGGGGCGCCGACGGCGATGAAGGTGAAGCGCGCGGTGCTGCCCGCGACGAAGGCGGCGCAGGCCGCGAGCGCGGCCGGGTCCCGGTCGATGTCCGGCGGGGCGGACAAGATCTCGAACGCGACCTCCGGAAAGGCCGCGCGCATCTCCGCGGCCAGGGAGGGATGCGCCACCACCAGGGCGATCCGGTCGCCGGGGCCGATCACCGATCGGAACAGGATCTCGGTCAGCGTCGAGCCGGGCAGATGCGGGAGCCCGCCGGGAATCAGCAGCCGCGAGAGGGCCGCGATCGGCTTGCTGTCGCACAGCGAGAGCCATGCGCCGTCGTAGAGCGGGGCCAGCGAAGGGTCGGCGCCCAGGCGCACCACATGGTCGACATTGGGCGTGACGACGTAGCGGAACGGGCCCGGCTCGGCGTCCTTCGGTGCCCGCGACAGCAGAGCCAGAACTTCGGCACGGCCGAGGCTGTCGAAGGGCGCCTTCAGGAAGCGTTCGCGAAGACTGAGCGGGCTGACGAGACCGACAGGCATGGTTTCGGCTCCAGTGGATCCGAGCGCGGGCCGTCCGATCTGTCGATCCTTTCGGCGCTCAAGGCTCAGCCTGGAGCAAGTGCATGGGATGCAGTGGGCCAGAAGTAAGCAAATCGATCGCCAATCCGGCCCCGCATACTTCCATTAACCAAGGATTAAACGACGTTCCTGCCTGCAATCGGATACACCTATCGCGCCTACTCATCTTTCCTGATCACGGAAGATGGAACGTGATGCACGGACAGGTTGGCACGAGTATCGTATCCGTCTTTCGGACAGGATCATTATCTTAGGGATATTCTTCTCGGCCCCGTGCCGTCACAACCTCAGGCCAAGGCGGTAGGGCCTGCGCCTTTCGACGTTCCGAAAGGAGCATTGGCCCCCGGCACGGACCGACGGAGTGTCGAGGCGAGGGCGCCGCCCGGAATCGGGACGCGCGCCGCGCACGGGGAGAATTCCCCCGCGCCCTCCCGAAGGATCGAGCGAATGTCCCACGAGACGATGCGAGGCCGCCGATGACCGTGGTTCTTGTCCTTCTGTCGGGCCTCGTCGGGCTCGCCTGCGCCCTCCTGGCGATTCCCGTGGCCGTGTTCGCCACGGAAGTCGCCGCCGCTCACCGCCGACGGGCCCGCCCGAGCCCGCAAGCGCTCCCGTTCGACCGGCCGCCCCTCGCGGTCGTCGTGCCGGCCCATGACGAGGAGCGCGATCTCGGCGCGGCGCTCGACAGCATCCGGGCGCAGCTGCGTCCGGGCGACCGCCTCGTCGTGGTGGCGGACAACTGCACGGACCGCACGGCGGAGATCGCCGAACGAGCGGGCGCCGAGGTGGTGGAGCGCCGCAATCCCTTCGCCCGCGGCAAGGGCTACGCCATGGATGCCGGCATCCGCCACCTCCAGGCTGCCCCGCCGCCGCTGGTGCTGTTCGTCGATGCCGACTGCCTCGTCGCCGACGGCGCGTTCGACGCCCTCGCCCGCACCGTGCTGGAACGGCGGCGCCCGGCCCAGGCGGTCTTCGTCAGCGTGCCCTTCCCCGGCACGGGCGCGGCGCTCGGCGTCGCCCGCTTCGCCTACATCCTGAAGAACGTGGTGCGGCCCCAGGGTTTGGCGGCCCTGGGCCTGCCCTGCCAGCTCACCGGAAGCGGCATGGCCTTTCCCTGGTCGATCATCGCCGGGGCCCGGATCGCCAGCGGCGAGATCGTCGAGGATCTCAAGCTCGGCCTCGATTGCGCGCGGGCAGGGCATCCGCCGGTCCTGTGCGAGGCGGCGCGGGTGACGAGTGCGTTCCCGCAGACGGCGCGGGCGGTGGTGGACCAGCGCGAGCGGTGGCAGCGGGGCCATCTGAACCAGATCGCCGCCGCGCTCCCCTCTCTCCTCGCCGGCCTGCTGCGCCGCGACGCCGCCCTGCTGGCCCAGGTGCTCGACGTGATGGTGCCGCCCCTGACGCTCCTGCTGGCGGCCAACCTCGCCCTGACCGCGCTCGCTGCGATCGCGGTTCTGGCCGGTGCCTCGGCCGTGCCCCTGGCGATGGCCCTAGCGAACGTCACGGTTCTGGCGCTGGCCCTCGTCGCCGGATGGCGGCTCGCGCGCGCCGAGGACGGCTTCACCTGCGGGCCGGCGGAACTGGCCGCCTACTTCCTCGGCAACGTCACCCTCTACCGGCGCGTCCTCACGCGCAGGCCGCTGGGTTGGGTCAGGACGGACCGCGGTGGCCTGTCGTGAACGCCCCGGCGCGCGCCTGCGCCGCCTTGCCGCCATCGGCCTCATCGCCGTGAGCGCCGCCCCGGTCCGCGCGGAGGAGGCGTCGCCGCGCCGCGTCTTCGTCTCGGGTCACAGCCTCGTCGACCGGCCGCTTCTCGACGACCTCGCGCGCATCTCCGCGAGCCTCGGGCCGAACCTCGCCTGGAGCCGGCGCCACGCGAGCGGCTCGACCATCGCCCAGCGCGCCTGCCGCGAGGGAGCGCCCGCAATCGACGAGAGCTCCGGCCCCGGCGCGGAGGCCGGCCCCTACGACACCCTGGTCGTGACCGAGCAGCACGACCTGATGGGCGCGGTCCTGTGGAACGACACGATCGGCGAACTCGCCCGGCTGCACGATTGCTTCGCTGCGCGCAATCCGGGCATCGCGACGTGGTTCTACGTCCCGTGGATCTCCCTTGAGGACAAGCGCGACCCGGCAAGCTGGCTTGCATACGAGCGGGCGGCGGCGCCGCTCTGGCGCTGCATCGTCGCCGCGGCGAACCGGCGCTCGGACGCCGCGCGGGCGGGCAACCGCATCCGCGTGATCCCGGCCGCCTCGGCGCTGGCCGCGCTGATCGAGCGGACGCCGCCTGGATGGCGGGCGGCGGAGCCCGGGGAGGCGGCCGCGCGCCTGATCGAGGACGATGTCCATCCCACGCGGCTCGGCGCCTACGCGCTCGCGCTCCTCGTCGAGGCGGCCACGACCGGGCGCGCGCCGCGCGGGGCCTGGGCGCCGGACGGCGTCGCGCCGGACACGGCGGACGCCCTTCAGGCCTTCGCCGGAGACGTGGCGGCCCGTGCGGCGCGGGAGCCGGAGCCCGATCCGGCGGATTGCGCGAAGCGGCTGCGCGTCCAGGCGACCGAACTGTTCTGGCCCTACATGGAGCGGACGATGTGGCGCCCGCAGGCCGGCTTCGTCGAGGCGCGCCGGACGCTCTGGACCAAGGCGCTGCGCTGGCGCTGGAAGATGTGGCGCGAGCCGGACTGGACACCGTTCGCCCCGCCCCCGGAGGCACGCGGCTGACGGACGGGCGCGACCCGTCCCGTGATCCTGTGATCGAGGGACGGATCGCGGTCGCGAGACCACCGATGAAGCGTGATGATCATCATCGACGGATCTCTTGCAGTATCCGCATGATGACTCCGGTGACTTCGCCGTCCTTGCGAGGCGAAGCCGCGGCAATCCAGGGCTCCGCATTGCCCGGAAAGGTCGCGCTCCGGATCGCTTCGGCTCCGCCTCGCGATGACGGAATGCTGCGCATCCCGAAGCGACCGGCCGGAAACGGTCTCAGAGCGCTTTCCGACGAAGCGGACACCGGTTCGTCGAAAGTAAGCGCGGCACGACGAAGGCTGAAGATGCGTCCCGACCCCACGTGGTCGGGCGCCGCTCTAGCGCCTCACGAAACGCTCGGCCACGGACCGCTCTCACGCAGCCGGTGCTGCGGGAGCTGTGTGAGACACTCAGGCGGGCACGGCGGCCGCTTCGGCCTCGGCGAGGTGGCGGCGCATCCGGGCGGCGAGCACCCGGACGTTGGGCTCCAGCACCATGCCGTCGTGGTCCCCTGAGACCTGCACGATGGAAAGGTCCGGCAGGTAGGGCGACCAGCCGTTGTCCTCGCGGATCAGCGAGCGGTTGACGTCGAGCCGGCGCCCGCCGGAGAGGCGGTGGAGGACCTGCACCTGCGGCCGGTAGAGGATCACCCGTCCGGGGTAAGCGTGCAGCACCAGCCGGTCGAGGGCACTGCGGAAGGCGGCCTCGATGGCGTCGTTGTGGAACTGCTCGGCCCCCACCTCCCGGGGCGCGGCCATGCGCTCGCGCAGGCGCATCGCCTCCCAGCGCGCGCGGCGCCGGAGCCATTCGGTGAGGAAGCCGCCGCCCTTCGCCCGGAACTCCTGCGCCTTCATGGTCAGCCGGTCGGTGACCGAGAGCGTCACGCGCTGGGGCACCGGCGTGTCGAGGAGCAGCACGGCCGC
The DNA here is from genome assembly GCF_003201865.1 of Methylobacterium sp. B4. GTDB lineage: Bacteria > Pseudomonadota > Alphaproteobacteria > Rhizobiales > Beijerinckiaceae > Methylobacterium. The sequence continues at coordinate 178,028 of NZ_QJJJ01000007.1, forward strand.
CACCTCCTCGCCCTCCTCGCGCAGGCGCCGGGCCATCGCCATGGCGGCGAGCCCGCCGCCGGAGAAGCCGCCGAGCAAGTAGGGCCCGTGCGGCTGCACCGCGCGGATCTCGGCGCAGTAGTCGCGCGCCATCTCCTCGAAGGTCTCGTGCGGCGCGTGCTCGCCGTAGAGCCCCCGCGCCTGCAGGCCGTAGACCGGTCGCTCCGCGCCGATCTGAAGGGCGAGGTGGCGCAGGTTGAGCACGTTGCCGAACATGCCGGCGCAGAGGAAGAACGGCGTGCGCGCCGCGTCCGCCCGCACCTGCATCGGCACCACGTGCAGCCATTTCGGGGATGCCGTCACCGTCGATCCGGCCGCCGCGGTCTCCGAGCCGCCGTCGCCGGCGGGAGCCGCCGCTCCCGGCCGGTCGCCGAGCAGAGCCGCGAGGGCGGCGATGGTGGGCGCCTCGAACAGCACCGAGATCGGCAGGTCGGCCGCGAAGCGCTCGCGCACCTTGCGCAGCAGCCGCACGGCGATGAGCGAGTGGCCGCCGACCTCGAAGAAGTTGTCCTCGACCCCGACCCGGGCGATGCCGAGCAGTTCGGTCCAGAAGCCCACCAGCGCCCGCTCGGTCTCGGTGCGCGGTGCGAGATAGGCCGCCTCGCTCTCGGGCCGCTCGAACAGCGAGGGGCGCGGGGCGGTCTCGGCCGGCGGAGCGGCGGCGCGGGCGCGCAGGGCCGCGAGATCCATCGAACTGACGACGACCTGCGGCCGCCCGGCCCGCAGCGCCCGGAACAGCGCCTCGACGCCCTCCTCCGGTCGGATGCCCTGGCGGACGAGGGCGGCGAGCGCCCGCGCCGCGGAGGCCGAAGCCTGGGGCGCCTCGACCCGCGGCGCCGCGACCTCGATGCCCGCCTCGGACGCCTCCAGCGTGACGCCGCCGTCGAGGCGCCTCACCGTGAAGCCCTCGACCTCCATAATCAGAGCACCGCCGGCATCGGTGATGCTGATGTCGAAGCTCGCGAAGCCCTCGCCCTCGCTGGCACCGAGCCGGATGCGGCTCGTCACCTCGGCGGGCAGCGGACCGTGCACCCGCACGCGGCGATAGGAGACCGGCACCCAGAGCGCGGCCGCCGCTTCGTAGCCCGGCACGAGCGCCATGGCGCAGCCGGTGGCGATGTCGAGCAGCGCCGGGTGGAGTAGGAAGCCCGCTTCAAGGTCGGCCCGGTAGGCCGGGTCGAGGGCGAGCCGGGCGCGCGCGCTGCCCTCGGCGAGGTCGAGGCTGCGCAGCACCCGCCAGCGCGGCCCGAAGCGCAGATGCGCCTCCTGCACCGAGGGGATGGCCGCGGGCAGTCCTCCGGCCGGCGCGGGGGCGACCGTACGCGAGGCAGCGCCGGGGATCAGGCGGATGCGTCCCTGCGCGTGGCGGCGGAAGCCGGACCGTCCCCCTGCGCTCGCGAGGCTGCGCACGTCCAGGCGGAAGCCGTCGCCCTGCGGCTCCAGGCGCACCTGCACCCGGCCGCTCTGCCCGTCCGGCACGTGGAGCGGGCGCAGGAAGACGAGATCCTCCAGCGCGAAACCGCCCTCGACGCCGTGCTCGCGCAGGGCCTGGGCCGCGATCTCGAGATAGCCGGTGCCCGGCCAGATCGCCCTGCCCGAACCCACCCGGTGCTCGTCGAGGATCCAGGCGGCTTTTCCCTCCGACGCGCTCCAGCTCCCTTCCAGGCAGTGGCCGCCGCTGCCGTCCTCGGCCCAGGCGTTGAAGAGCGGTCCGCGCGGGGCCGGCCGCGGCGGCAGGGCGCGCGCCGGCGCGACCGCGCGGGCGGCGAGCCCGATCTCGTTCCAGATTCCCCAGTGGATCGCCACCGTGCGGCAGCCGGCACGATGGGACTGCGCCTCCGCGAAGGCGTTCAGGTAGGCGTTGGCCGCCACGTAATCGACCTGTCCCGCCGGGGCCGTGTCGGCACTGGTGGAAGAGAACAGGACGAAGAGGTCGAGGGGATCGTCCAGGGTCAGGGCGTGCAGGTTGCGCGTGCCGTGGATCTTCGGCGCGAGCACAGCCTCGATCTCGGCCTCGCTCTTGAGGGCGACGAGCCCGTCGCGCACGAGGCCGGCGGCGTGGATCACGCCGTTGATCGGCCCGAAGGCGGCGCGCGCCTCGGCCAGCACCGCACCCAACTCCTCCGGGTTGCTGATGTCGGCGCAGCCGTAGAGCACCTTCGCGCCGAGCGCTTCGAGCCCGCGGATGCGCGCGATCGCCCGCCCCGTCCGGCCCTGCTCGCCATGCACGCGCAGGAGGTCGTCCCACAGGGCGCGCTCGGGCAGGATCGTGCGGCCCACGAGCACGAGGCGGGCGCGGTAGCGGCGGGCCAGGGCTTCGCAGACCGTTCCCGCAATGTCGCCGAGGCCGCCGGTGACGAGATAGACGCCGCCCTCGCGAAAGGCCGCTTCGCCCGCCTCCGCCGGGTCGAGGGGCAGCGGCGAGAAGTCCAGGCTCCAGCGGCGGCTGCGGTGGTAGGCCACCGTCTCGGTCGCCGGCTCGGCCATCAGATCGTCCCACAACCGTTCGAAGTCGCCGCCGGGCGCCTCGGTCCGGGCCGCGCGCCCGCGACCGGACCGGCTCGCCCCGTCGAACTGGTCCACGTCGATGGTGCGGATCGTGACGCCCGGCATCTCCTTCGGGATGACGAGGGCCGGGCCGAGCACGGTCGCCTTGTCCGGCTGGGCCGGGGCGCGGTCGCCGACCGCCTGCATCCCGCGGGTCACGACCGTGGCGTGGAGTGTCGCCTCGCCCATCGCCTGCATCAGGCCGACGAGGCAGGAGAAGCCGCGTTCCAGGACGTGGTGGAACGGGCTGGAGCCCGGCCGGACACGCTCCTCCCGCGTCATCAGCCACAGGTGGAGGAGGCGGTCGGGGCGGCGCCCGTCGGCGTCGAGCGCCTGGATCAGCGCCTCGTAGCCGGGCCGGCCATCCTCGGGGCAGAGTGCGTAGAGTTCGGGCCCGCGCCGACCGAACAGGTCGCCCGGCACCACCTCCGTGACCCGGTGCCCGGCCGCGCGCAGCCGCGCGACGAGGGCTTGCCCGACCGGCTCCTCGTCACGGAAGACGAGCCAGGTGCGGGAGGTGGAATCGGCCTCGACCTCCAGCGCCGCCGCCGATTGCCGCCAGACCGGCCGGTAGCCCCAGGCCGCGATGTCGGCCCGCTTCTCAGGCACCGCTTCGGCCGCGCCGGGAGCGACCCGCTCCACGGCGTCGAGGAAGTAGCGCTGGTGCTGGAACGGGTAGGTCGGCAGCGCCACCCGGCGACAATCGCGGCCCTGCCAGAGCAGGCCCGGATCGACGGCGAGGCCGGTCGCCCAGGCGCGGCCGAAGGCGGCGAGGAAGGCGAGGCGGGCATCCGTCGCCTCGTCCGCGTGGGGCAGGCTGTTGAGGATGGCATTGGCGGGAATCGTCCCCTGCGCCTTGGCGAGCGAGGCGAGGGTGCGGCCCGGGCCGACCTCGACGTAGATCCGCCCCCGGTCGGCGGCGAGCAGGGCCAGGCCGTCGGTGAAGCGCACCGTCGAGCGCAAGTGCGAGACCCAGTAGAGCGGGTCGCAGGCCTGCGCCTCGGTGAGCCAGGTACCGGTGAGGTTCGAGACCACCGGAATCGCGGGCGGACGCAGCCTGAGCGTGCGCAGATAGGCTTCGAACCGCGGCAGGATCGGATCGAGCATGCGCGAATGGGCGGCGATGTTGATCGCCACCGGGGCGGTCTCGATGCCCTCCGCCTTCAGCGCCTCGCCGAACGACGCGAGCGCGTCGGTGGGACCCGAGACGACGCAGAGCGCCGGCCCGTTCACCGAGGCGAGGTCGAGGGTATCGGGGAGCCGGGTCCGCAGCGCCTCGGCGTCGAGGGCGACGCTGAGCATGCCGCCGCCCGTCACCGTGTCGAACAATTCGCCGCGCAGCCGCACGAGGCCGACCGCCTCGCGGAAGGTCATGATTCCGGCGACGCAAGCGGCGGCGTTCTCGCCCATGGAATGGCCGATCAGCGCCGCGGGCTTCAGGCCGCGGGCCTGCCAGAGCCGGGCGAGCGCGACCTCGCAGATCAGGATCGCCGGCAGCTGGCGCGAGGGGCGCAAGAGCCACTGCGCGGCTTGCGGTTCGCGGGACTCGGCCCCGAGCCAGTGGGCGCGGATCTCGGCGGCGGCCTCCGGCGGCAGGTAGCCCAAGCCCTCGTCCAAAGCGGCGCGGAAGACCGGCTCGCCCTCGTAGAGCCCGCGCGCCATGCCGGGATGCTGCGCGCCCCCGCCCGGGAACAGGAACGCGGCGCCCGAGGCGTCAGGCACGAGCGTATGGGTGTGGAGGCGCCGCCCGTCGCCGCCGGTGAGCAGCGCGACCGCCTCGGCCTGGCTACCCGCCGCCAGCACCCGGCGGTGCTCGAAATGGCGCCGGCCGCTCCACAAGGTGTAGGCGGCATCCGCCAGCGGCAGGTCGGGCCGGCGCTCCAGCTCGGCCGCGAGTGCGCGACCCGCCTCGTCGAGCGCCGCGCGGCTGCGGGCGGAGAGCACGATGAGTTCAGGTCCCTCCGCTCCGGCGGCCGGGCGGGCGCGGGCGGCGGGGGCCGCCTCCAGGATGGCGTGTGCGTTGGTGCCGCCGACGCCGAGCGCGTTGACCGCGGCCCGGCGCGGGCCGGCACCGCGCGGCCAGGGGGTGAGCCGGTCGGCGACGGCGAAGGGGCTGCCGGCGAAGTCGATCGCCGGGTTCGGCCGCTCGAAGCCGAGGCTTGCCGGGATCTCCCCGTGCCGCAGGGCGAGCAGCGCCTTGATCATCCCGACGATGCCCGCGGCGGTGTCGAGATGGCCGATATTGGTCTTCACCGAGCCGACCCGGCAGAAGCCGGTGCCGCCGGTGCTCTGACGGAAGGCCTGGGTGAGCGCCGCGATCTCGATCGGGTCGCCGAGATAGGTGCCGGTGCCGTGGCACTCGACATACTGGATCGAATCGGCGTCGATCCCCGCAAGCCCCTGCGCCTCCACGATGGCGCGGGCCTGCCCGTCGATGCTGGGGGCGAGGTAGCCGGCCTTGCCCGCGCCGTCGTTGTTGATCGCGGTCGCCTTGATGACACCCTGGATGGGATCGCCGTCGCGCAGGGCGTCGCCGAGGCGGCGCAGGACGACGACGCCGACGCCGGAGCCGAACACCGTGCCGGCGGCGCGGTGGTCGAAGGCGCGGCAGACGCCGTCGGGCGCCAGGATCTCGCCCTCCTGCGCGAGGTAGCCGCGCCGGTGCGGCAGCTCGATGGTGACGCCGCCGGCCAGCGCCATGTCGCACTCGCGGGCGAGCAGGCTCTGGCAGGCGCTGTGGACCGCCACCAGGGAGGTCGAGCAGGCGGTCTGCACGTTCACGCTCGGTCCCTTCAGGTCGAACAGGAACGAGGCGCGGGTGGTGAGGAAGTCCTTGTCGTTGCCGGTATGGCGCAGCAGGAACAGGCCGGTCTCCTCGACCAGCTCCCGGTGGCTCAGCACGTTGTCGTAGAAGTAGCTGCCCATGCCGCAGCCGGCGAAGACGCCCACGGGGCCGGCCTCGCGCTCCGGCGGACGGGCGGCGCTCTCCATCGCCTCCCAGGCGCATTCGAGGAAGTGGCGGTGCTGCGGGTCCATCACCGCGGCCTCCTTCGGGCTCATCCCGAAGAAGCCGGCATCGAACCCTTCCATGTCGGGCAGGTCGGCGCAGACGGCGACGTAGTTCGGCAGCCGGGAGCGGGCGGGCGACTCGCCGGCCGCGTCGAGCTCCTCCATCGTCAGCGGGCGGATCGAGCTGACGCCGCCGCGCAGGTTCTCCCAGAACTCGCGGGTGTTGCGGGCGCCCGGAACCCGCAGGGCCATGCCGATCACGGCGATGTCGGTCTCCGAAACCTCGGCTTCGGTGGCGGCAAAGGCGGAGGGTGGCGGGGAGACGGACATGGAACGGTCGAGCCCTCTTGCGGCGCGGCTTGAGCGCCCCTCGGCGGAGGGCGCGCATCGCTCAGGCTAGCGAGAGGCGGGGTTGAGCCGCCATCCGGCCAAAACGAGGGGCCGCCCGTCCGTCGGGCGGCGCCCCCTCTCCCCCGGAAGGCGTAGCAGTCGCTCGATTGGCGGCGTGGAGCCGCACGCCCGGCGAGACTTAAGAGCAGGAGGCGTCACTTCCTCCGCCGCCGCGGCGGACCTGCTCGCAAGAAGTCCCGGCAAGGGTCCGCGACGGGTCGGCTCGGCGCATCCGAACACCGAAGGCAAACGGCGATGAGGGCTTCCACCGAACGTCGGCTCGTCCTGATGGGCGACCAGTCGCTGCTGGCGCAGTGCGGCGAGACCGCCCTGCGGCGCGGGCACCGGATCGTGGCGGTGGTGACAGCGAGCGATGCGGTCGCGCACTGGGCCGACGAGGCGGGACTGCCCGTGATCAAGGCCGGGTCCGACGTCGCCGCAGCGCTGGCGGAGGAGGCCTTCGACTGGTTCCTCTCGATCGCCAACCTGCGCATCGTGCCGCGCAGCGTTTGGGGCCGGGCCCTGGAGGGCGCGGCGAACTTTCACGACGGGCCGCTGCCGCATTATGCCGGCCTCAACACCCCCGCCTGGGCGATCCTGAACGGCGAGGCGAGCCACGGCATCACCTGGCACGCCATGACCGATGCGGTCGATGCCGGCGGCGTCTACGTCGCCCGCCGCTTCGAGGTCGCCCCGGACGAGACCGGCTTCAGCCTCAACGGCCGCTGCTTCGAGGCCGGCATCGAGAGCTTTGCCGAGTTGCTCGACGGGATCGAGGCGGGCACCCTCGCGCCCCGGCCGCAGGAGCCGGGACCGCTGACGCTCTACCGCCGGACGGCACGCCCCGAGGCCGCCGGGATTCTACGCTTCGACCGACCGGCCGAGGAGTTGGCCCGGCTCGCCCGCGCCCTCGACTTCGGGCCGGGCTACGCCAACCCGCTGCTGACGCCGAAACTCTGCATCGACGGGCGCGCCTACCCGGTCGCCTCGGTGTCGGCGACCGGCGCTTTGACCGTGTCGCCCCCCGGCACGGTGCTGGACGCCGACGCGGACGGCCTCACCGTCGCGGCGCTCGACGGGGCAGTGCGGGTCGAGGGCCTGCGGCAAGAGGACGGCACGGCTCTGGCCGCCGACACCCTCGCGGCCGCGGGCGACGCCCTGCCGCTCTTCGAGGCCGGCGCGCTCGCCCAAATCACCCGCGCCGCCGAGCCGGCAGTCCGCAACGAGGCCTGGGGCGAGGCGCGCCTTGCCGCCCTCGCACCCCTGGCGCTGCCGGAGATCCGTCCCGAGGGCACGGGCGCGACGCGCTTCGAACACCTCTCCGTCGGCCTTCCGCCTGTGCTGTCCGGGACGCGCGCCCTGGCGATGCTCGCCGCCTACCTCGCCCGCGTTTCCGATGAGCCGCGCTTCGACGTCGCCTACGCGGATGCCCAGGTCGGCGCGGCCGGCCGCGCGTATCCGGGCCTGTTCAGCCCCGTTCTGCCGCTGCGCATCGAGGCGGAAGGGATGACGGGCGACGGCCTGGAACGGGCGGTTGCGGCCGAGATCGCGGCCTTGCGGGCGCGGGCGACGCTGCCCGCTGACCTGCCGCTGCGCCGGCCCGGTCTCGCCGTCCCGCGCTACGGCGTCGCCCTGGTCGAGGGGTCGGGCCCGGACCACGCCGTTCCCGGCTGCCCCCTCACCCTGGTGGCCGGTGGATGCGAGGCGCTGATCGTCTACGACGCCGCCCGCCTGCCCAGGGAAGACGCGGAAGCGCTGGCGGAGCGCATCGCGACGTTCGCCGCCGCCTTCGCCGCCGAGCCCAGCCGGGCGATCGAGGATCTGCCGCTGCTCTCGGAGGCGTGGCGCGAGCGGATGCTGGTCGCGTGGAACCGCACGGAGACGCCCTACGACGCGGCCTGCATCCACGCTCTGATCGAGCGGCAGGTCGACCGCACGCCGGAAGCGACCGCGCTCGTCTCCGGCAGCGAGAGCCTGAGCTATCGCGCCCTCGACGAGCGGGCGAACCGGGTCGCCCACGCCTTGCGCGCCCGCGGCGTCGGGCCGGACCAGCCGGTCGGGCTCTACGCCGCCCGCGGGCTCGACCTCGTGGTCGGGGCGCTCGCCATCCAGAAGGCCGGCGGCGCCTACGTGCCGCTCGATCCGGCCTACCCGCGCGAGCGGCTGGCCCTGATGATCGAGGATAGCGGCCTCTCCGTCGTCCTGACGCAGCGCGCGCTGGCCGGCTCGGTGCCGGGCGCCGCCCAGACCATCCTCTCCATCGAGGAGGCGGGCACAGGCCCGGCGACCCGGCCGGAATCCGGCGTCAGCCCGGCGCACGCAGCCTACGTCATCTACACCTCGGGCTCGACCGGGCGGCCGAAGGGCGTCGTGGTCGAGCACCGCAACGTCGCCAACTTCTTCGCCGGAATGGACGAGCGGATCGCCCGCGACGAGCCGGAGCAGCCCACGTGGCTCGCGGTCACGAGCCTGTCCTTCGACATCTCGGTGCTGGAGCTGTTCTGGACCCTGTCGCGCGGCTTCAAGGTGGTGGTGGCCGCCCCCCCGACCGGGGCCACGGCCGCGCCGGCCGCCGTGCCGATGACGTTCAGCCTGTTCCACTGGGGTCAGGCCGAGCGCGGGGGCGAGATGTACCGCCTGCTGCTCGAAAGCGCCCGCTTCGCCGACGCCCACGGCTTCACCGCGGTCTGGACGCCCGAGCGTCACTTCCACGATTTCGGCGCGCCCTACCCCAACCCGGCGGTGACCGGGGCCGCGGTCGCCGCGGTGACCTCGCGGGTCGCGATCCGGGCGGGAAGCTGCGTCCTGCCCCTGCACCACCCGGCCCGCGTCGCCGAGGAATGGGCGGTGGTGGACAATCTCAGCGGGGGACGGGCCGGCATCGCCTTCGCCTCCGGCTGGATGCCGGAGGACTTCCTGCTCCGCCCCGAGAACGCTCCGCCGCGCAACAAGGACGCGCTCGTGCGCGACCTCGACACCGTGCGGCGGCTGTGGCGCGGCGAGGCCGTCCCCTTCGACGGGCCCGGCGGCACGATCGACGTGATCACGCAGCCCCGGCCCGTCTCCCGGGAACTCCCGGTCTGGATCACCACCGCCGGCAATCCCGACAGCTTTCGCGAGGCCGGGCGGCTCGGCGCCAACCTGCTGACCCACCTGCTCGGGCAGTCGGTCGATGAACTGGGCGAGAAGATCGCGATCTACCGCGGGGCGCTCGCCGAGGCCGGGCACGATCCGGCAGCCCACACCGTGACGCTGATGCTCCACACGCTGCTCGGCGAGGACCGGGAGGCCGTGCGCGCCCTGGCGCGGGAGCCGATGCGGGAATACCTGCGCAGCGCCGCCGCCCTGGTGAAGCAGTACGCCTGGGCCTTCCCGGCCTTCAAGCGCCCGGCCGGCGTGACCCAGCCCATGGCGCTCGACCTGCGCACCCTCGCACCCGAGGAGATGGACGCGATCCTCGACTTCGCCTTCGAGCGCTACTTCGAGGATAGCGGCCTGTTCGGCACCCAGGCCGACGCCCTCGCCCGCGCCGCGCAGGTGAAGGCGGTCGGCGTCGACGAGATCGCCTGCCTGATCGATTACGGCCTGCCCACCGCCACGGTGCTGGAGCGCCTGCACCCGCTCGCCGCCGTGGTGGCGGCCTGCAACCGCGGGGCGGCCGAGGCGGCGGAAGAGCCGGACGGGCTCGGCGCGCTGATCCGCCGGCACCGGATCAGCCACCTGCAATGCACGCCCTCCATGGCCCGCATGCTGCTGGGTTCGCCCGAGGACCGCGCGGGACTCGGCGCGCTGCGTCACCTCTATGTCGGCGGCGAGGCCGTGTCCGGCGACCTGCTCGCGGAACTTCGGGCGGCGGGTGTCGCCACGATCACCAACATGTACGGACCGACCGAGACGACGATCTGGTCCTCGACGCACGAGGCCCTGCCCTGCACCGGCACGGTGCCGCTCGGCCGCCCCATCGCCAACACGAAGCTCTACGTGCTCGACGCGCGGATGCGCCCGCTGCCGCCGCTTCTGCCCGGCGAACTCTATATCGGCGGCGACGGCGTGGCCCGGGGCTACCTCAACCGCCCCGACCTCACCGCCGAGCGCTTCCTCGACGATCCCTTCGCGGGGGGCGGGCGCCTCTATCGCACCGGCGACCTCGTGCAGTTCGAGCCGGACGGGACGCTGCGCTTCCTCGGGCGCATCGACGGTCAGGTGAAACTGCGCGGCCACCGGATCGAACTCGGCGAGATCGAGACCGCCCTGCGCGCGGAAGTCGGGGTCGCGGAAGCCGTGGCGATCGTGCGGGAGGACCGGCCGGGCGACCAGCGCCTCGTCGCCTACATCGTGCCGGACGGCCTCCCCCCGTCCGCCGAGACGCTGCGTGCGGCGCTGGCGCGGACCCTGCCGGAGATCATGGTTCCGGCCCATGTCGTGACGCTGGAGCGCCTGCCGCTCACGCCCAACGCCAAGATCGACCGCAAGGCGCTGCCGGCCCCCATGGTGGAAGCGGCCCCGGCCGCAGCGGAGGCGGAGGCCGAGGCGGCCGAGCCCGCCGACGGGCTGGAGGCGGCGATCGCCGGCGTGTTCGGCCGGGTGCTGGGGCTGGAGCGGGTGGCAGGTGATGCCAGCTTCTTCGCGCTCGGCGGCCACTCGCTGCTGGCGATGCAGGCGCATCGCGACCTCAAGGCGAGCGTCGCGCCCCGGCTCGGCATCACCGATCTGTTCCGCTTCCCCTCGGCGCGGGCGCTGGCGCGCCACCTCGCCGATGCGGGTGCCGCCGACGCGGCTCTGGCCAGCGTCTCCTCCCGCGCCGCCCAGCGCCGCAACGCCCTGCGCGGCCGGGGCGTCGCCCTGCGCGAGACCCGCGACGCGGGCTGAGCCTGCGGGCGCTTCGCCGAAAGGCGTAGCGCCCGGCGCATTCGGCCGAGTACCTCAGCCGGACGCATCCGCCCCGCGCACCGCAGCCCACGAATGGTCAAGTCGCAGTGCGGACGCGGGCGCACCTAGGATCTTTCGGCGCAATGTTGCGGCGCGATCGTTTCGGCGGCCGGCATCGACGGGATGGCCATGACTGCTCTTCTTGCTCCCTCCCCCACGAAGCGCCTGAGCGCGGCCGTGCTTCTCGGCCTGTGCCTTCTCGGGGCGAGCCCGCGGGTCGCCGCCGAGACGGTGCAGTACCGGCTCGGCGCGCAGGACAGGCTGCGCATCCACGTCTACGAATGGCCGGCCCTGACCGGCGAGTTCACGGTCGGCGCGGACGGGATGCTGTCGCTGCCGCTGATCGGGCAGGTGTCGGTCACCGGCCTCCAGACCGCGGATCTCTCCCAGGAGATCTCGACTCGCCTCAAGGCCCGCGCCGGCCTGACGGAGCCGCCGGACACCGCCGTCGGCATCGCCCAGTACCGGCCCTTCTACGTGATCGGCGGGGTCGAGCGCTCGGGTGAGTACACCTACCGGCCGGGCATGCTGGTGCTCAACGCCGTCAGCATCGCCGGCGGCGCCTATCGCCGGCCGGAATCGGCGAGCAGCTGGCCCATCCATGTCGAGCGCCTGAGGGCGGATGCCGAGTTGCCGATCCTGCGGCAGAAGAAGCGGGAGCTTCTCGCCCGGGAGGCCCGCCTCAAGGCCGAGATCGCCAGCCTGGAGAAGCAGACGTCCTCCCCCGCGACGAATCCTGCGGCGCCCGAGGGCGTGCCGGGCCTGACGACCGGCGAGCAGCGGATGTACGGCGCCCAGCGCTCGCACCAGATCAACGAAATGCGGGCGTTGCAGCAGTCGGTCACCCTGCATCAGGAGGAGATCGTCAACCTCAAAGGTCAGCGCGAGGCCGCCGAGAAGCTGCGCCAGTCGGTCCTGCGCGAACTCGCCGAGGTGCGCGAACTGATGGGACGGGGCCTGACGCCGACCTCGCGCATCCTGCCGCTGGAGCGCACGCTGGCGCAGATCGAGCGCGAGCAGAAGGAGCTCGACGCCCAGGCCCTGCGGGCGCGCCAGAGCATCAACACCGCCGAGCGGACCGCCTCCACCGTGCGCGACGAACGCGCGGTGGCCGCCCTGCGCGACCTGCTGGAGGCCCAGGCGCAGCTCACCGATACCGACGGCCGCATCGCCGGCGCCGAGCGGCTGATGCGCGAGAGCGCGATCCAGGCCGGCGAGGCCGCCGTCAACGAGCGCGATGCGCCCACGCATCTGGCCTTCGCCATCGTCCGGGTGGAGGGCGGCGAGGCCCGTGAGTTCGAGGCGCAGGAAACCACGCTCGTGCTGCCCGGCGACATCCTCAAGGTGCAGCTCGTGCGCCGCGAGGCGGTGCAAGGCCTGGCCCAGAACAGCGGCACCGCCGCGCGCCTCGCCGAGCAAGCGCGGGTCAAGGTGAACCTCGCCACCGAGGCGGTCCCCTGACCGGGCCCTCGGCCGGCTCGGCGCAATTCGCCCGCGAAACCGCTCCGGAAGGGGCGAGACCGTACTGAGAGTCGACGCCAATGCTGCACGTCAAGGGTAACCCGGCCAACCTCGTCGGTAACACGCTCCTTCTGGGTGGCGAGGACGAGATCATCGACTGGCGCTGGATGCTGTCGGCGATCCGCCGCCGCCTCGGCCTCATCGTCAAACTGATGCTGCTCGCGGCCTCGCTCGCGGCGCTCTACGTGGTCATGCGGCCGGTGATCTACACCGCCCACACCCATCTCCTGCTGACGAACCTGAAGCTGACCTTCAGCCGCGACGACGCGCTCTTCGCCGAATCCCTGCCCGACCCCTCCTTCCTCGAAACGCAGATGCAGATCATGCGCTCGGAGAAGATCGCACTCGCCGTAGCCGACCGCCTCCGCGCGACCGAGGGCGACGAACCCCAGGTGCCAGGCCTGCTGCACCGGCTGCGCGCCGAGGCCGCCGCCCGGATCGGCGCACTCGCTTCTCCGGTTCCCGAGGGCGAGACCGAGACGCCCCTCGACGCGATCCTGCGCGACGCGGCCGACGCGATCCGGCCGGCCGCGGGTCAGGATTCGGGCGACCCGGACGAGGCCCGCCGCAAGGCGATGAAGGCGGTTCAGGCCGGCTACAGCGTCGATCGGATCGGCATGAGCAACATCGTGATGATCCGCGCCACCGCCGTCGAGCCGGAGCGGGCGGCCCGGATCGCCAACGAGGTCGCCCGCGCCTACACCGACGATCAGGTCGCGGCGCGGATCGAAGCGGCCCAGTCGGCCAGCATCTGGCTGCGCGAGCGCCTGCGCGACGTCGGGCCGAAGACGCGCGTCATCGCGCAGGCGGCGCCCCCCACGGAGAAGAGCAACCCGCGCGGCATCTTCATCGTCGCGCTCGCGGCGCTGGCGGGGGGCACCCTCGGCGTCACCTACGCGCTGCTGCGGCAGATGTTCGACCGCACGGTGCAGAGCCCGGAGCAGGTGGTGCGGGCGACGGGCGCCCAGTGCCTCGGCATCGTCCCGCGGCTGCGGGGCGCCGGGCTGCTGGCGCGCTGGCGCGACCGCCTCCGCCGGGGAACGCCCCTGCGGCGGCTCTCGATCGCGGATTATGCCGCGACCCATCCCGCCTCGACCTTCGCCCAGACACTGAGCCATGCCAAGGTCGCGATCGACCTCGGCCTTCCCCCCCGCGCGCCCCGCTGCATCGGCGTCACCGCCGCCTTTGCCGGCGAGGGGGCCTCGACGGTGGCCGCCAACCTCGCCCATCTCCTCGCGTCCCGGGGCGAGCGCGTGCTGCTGATCGACGGCAACGGGGCCGATCCCGGCCTGACGCGGCGGCTGCTGCGTCGCCCCCAGGGCGGGCTGATCGAGTGCCTGGCGGCCGGCGGCGTGAGCGCCGAGGCGATTCAGGTCGACCCGGCCGACGGGATGCATTTCCTGCCGCTCGGCCGCGCCGACGCACCGCGGGCGGCGCCGATCTGGACCGAGGCGATGCGCGGCTTCCTCGCCGAGGCGGGGCGGGACTACGAGACCATCGTTTGCGACCTGCCCCCTCTTGCCTGCGTCGCCGAGGCGCGGGCGGCGGCGCAGTACATGAGCGGTGTGATCCTCGTCGCCGGCTGGCGGCAGGTCGAGGCGGAGCATCTGCGCATCGGCCTCGCCCAGGCGGGCCTGATCCGGGAGAAGCTCCTGGGCGTCGTGCTCAATCGGGTCGACGTCGCCGCGCTTCGCCGCACCGGCTCCCCGGCCGCCGCCTTCCTCTGGCGCGCGAGCGGCCGAGAGCAGGCCTGATCGCGGATTCGGTCGCCCCAGCCCCGCCGTCGTCGCGAGCACCACCGCCTCCTTTCGGAAGAAGGCGGCACGCTGCCGTAGAACCGCGCGACGCCTGCGAGGCATCACTCTGGCATCCGAGTTCATCGGCCGAATGAGGGTCTGGCGAGGGTCGGAAGCAGCGGTTGCCCCATCCCCCGGGGGCGGACGTTCGGCAGTGAGGTCTTCCTGGCGAACGCAGCATTCCGCTGCGTATCGCCGACGTCACTCACGTCGCGGCATTCGCCTCGGCAGGCGTCAGCGCAACGAAGGCGATCAAACCGATCAGAACCATGATCGGCAGCGCGACGCAGCCGAACGCAAGGTAGGCTATCCCGTAGGCTCCACACAGGGCGCCCGCGGCGAAGGTCGCGATGGCCGGCAGCAGCCGCAGCAGCCGCGCGCGCGCCGGAGCGGCGTTCCCGGACGTTCTCAGAATGAGATCCATCGCGTCGATGACGGCCTGACTCACGCTCACGGTCATCACCGTGGTGGGAGCCAGATGGCCGAGCGAGAGCCGACCGATCGCGTTCTGCACGCCCATGGCCGCGACGGCGAGCATGCCGACGACCAGAGCCGGGGCACCGTCCGGCGCATCGAGCGGCGACAACACCGTCCCGCACAAGCCGAAGCCCGCGAGCAGGGCCGCTTCGACGGCGAGCAGCCAGGGCAGCGGATCGGCCCCCTGTCGCTCCAGGAGCAGCGCGACGATGCGGGCCCAAGCCACCGCCCCCATGAAAACGGGCAGAGCCAAGACCTTCGCCAGCACGCCGGTCGAACTCGCGACCAATTCGGCGCCGATCAGGACGAAGTTTCCGGTGACATGGGCCGTGAACAAGCCTGTAAGCGCGATGAAGGCCGCGGCATCGACGAAGCCGGCAACGAAAGCGAGAGCGGCACCGGCGGAGGTGCCGCCACCCGTGGCCTGCGGCTTCACGAGAGCGTCCTGAATTGATTGGCGTTGAATGCGCTTCGATGCACTAATCACCGAGCGAATCGACGCTCACCGCGATCGGCGCCTGAGGGTTGGCAAAGTAACCCGGCCATCGATCGCAAAGGAACATAATCGCAAACACCAGCGCGACCGTCGCCAGAAGGAAGGCGAGAGCTTCCGTGACCTGATGCGCCCATCGGCCGAAGGCAGGGATCGCGACGAAGCCGCCGATGAAGATCATGGCTATGGCAACGGGTGCGGTCATCGGAAGAAGCGTGGCGCTGATGGGGGATACCGGTTCGGTCTGGACCCTAAGCCGGCCGGGCTCTGAAGCGGTAGGGATATCGGCTATCACGAGTCATGATGAGCAGCCTGAACGTCGATCAGATCCGCTCCTTCCTGGCCGTGGTCGAGAACGGGAGCTTCACAGCGGCCGCGCAGACGCTCGGGGTGCGGCAGTCCACGGTCAGCGGGCATATCGCGCGGCTGGAACAGGCGCTGGACCGTTCTCTCCTCATGCGGGACACCCATCGGGTCGCCCCGACGCCGGATGGCCAAGCCATGATCGGCTTCGCGCGCGACGTCTTGGAGGCGCACGACCGGCTTCGCGCCTTCTTCTCGCCGGGCGGCCTGCGCGGCCGCATCCGCCTCGGCGTCTCCGAAGACTACACCCTGTCGGCCCTGGCACAGGTTCTGGCGCGGTTCGCCGAGTGCCACCCTTCGGTCGATCTGCAGCTCACGGTCGGGCTCAGCCGGGCCCTCTACCAGGGCTACGACGCGGGCGAACTGGATGTGATCTTCTGCAAGCGCCGACGCGGCGATCCGCGCGGCGCATTGGCCTGGGCGGAGGAGCTGATCTGGGCAGGCCGACCGGGCTTGGTTCCCGATCCGGCGCTGGCCTTGCCCCTGGTGCTCTATCCGCCGCCTTCGATCACGCGCACCCTGGCGCTCGATGCTCTCGAAGCCGCGGGCCGCTCCTGGCGGATCGCCTGCACCAGCGG
Source organism: Methylobacterium sp. B4 (assembly GCF_003201865.1). Lineage (GTDB taxonomy): Bacteria > Pseudomonadota > Alphaproteobacteria > Rhizobiales > Beijerinckiaceae > Methylobacterium. The sequence goes on from NZ_QJJJ01000007.1 coordinate 194,170, forward strand.
CAGCCTGATGGGGCTGCGCGCGGCCGTCGAAGCGGGCCTGGGCATCACGCCGCACTCGGCCAGGGCGATGCCGCCGGGACTGGCCCCGATCCCGGAGACGGCCGGGTTGCCCCCGATCGGGGAGGTCGAGTTCGTGGTGCTCGGCTCAGGCCGCCAGCATGCCGTCGCGACAGCGCTGCAGGAGACGATCCTCGCGGGCATGGCGGAGCTGCAAGCCGTCCCTGAGGGTTGAGCCCCCGAGTACCTCACGGCGTATGTCGAGGGATCGGCCAAGGATCGCCATCCGGGTTTCACATCGGACCACGGGTGGGTTCAGGCGGCCTCATCGCCGCTCGGAGGAGAGCGCCGCCGGCATCGGGCCGGGATCGCGGGCCGGGGTCGGGCGCCCGGCTTGCGCCGCGAGGTGGAGCCAGAGGGCGGCGGTGGTGCCGATGGTCTGCTGCACGGTGTATTCCTGCTGCATCACCATCAGCGGATGCTCGATCAGGTATTCGAAGTAGGGCATGGCGAAGCGAGCCGGCTCGATGCGCCGCTCGGCCGGGATGCCGGGCTCGTCCTCGGGGAAGATCGACCAGGGCGGGCCGAACAGCCAGTCCGGGGAGAAGGCCGCCTGAGGGCCGAAGCCGTAGACCGTGATGCCGGGGGGCACCGGTACGCCCATGGCGCGGTGATCCTCGTGCAGGGGGTGGCGGATCTGGCGCAGACCGAGGCCGGTGGTGAAGCTCAGGCCGAGCTGGTTGGCGCCGAGCAGGGTCTGGGCGGTCTGCTCCATCACCCGCAGCAGCTCCGGGTGCCGGCTCAGCCGGTGCGCGCGGATGAACAGGCGGGTCATCGCCTCGTCCGGCACACCGCCCTGGCCCCAGCCGGCTGGCGCGTAGGGATGCTTCATGCCCGGATAGCTGAACGCGCGCTGGGCTGCCGCGAAGCCGGTCGCCTCTCGGACCAGGGCGGCCTCGATCTGCCCGCGGATCCGCGGATCGGCTCCGGCAGCCGCGGCGTAGTCCCAGGCCGCGTCGGCCCGCCGCTCGGCGATGCCGAAGCCACCGCCCCAGGCCTCCTCGAAGACCTGCCCGAAGGCGCGGCCCTCGCCGGCGCGGAACAGGGCGGCGGCGGCCATGACCCGGAACGGGCCGGTGATCCGCTGCAACGTGGCCCGCCGCGTCTCCCAGGGGACGGTCGCGAATAGGCCGGTGGCGCGTCCCGCGGCCAAGGCCTCGGCATAGGCTGCGTCCGGCTTCGCGGAGCCGGCCTCGGCCCAGCGCCACGCCCGCAGCGCGCTCTCCCCGAACAGGGCGGCGGGCGCCTCCTGGCCGAGCCCGCGCAGGATGCGCGCGAGCCCGGCGGCGGCGCCCACGTAGCGGTAGGTCGCGATCGGATCGGGGGCGTAGGCGAAGACCGCCTGATGCTCGAGGTAGCTCGGCTCGCCCAGCAGCGGCCCTCCCGCACTCTCGATGCCGCCGCTGACGCCGCCGTCCGGCGTTTGGAGGCGGCGGAAGAAGTCGAGCACCCAGATCGGCTCGTGCAGCAGGTTGGGCAGGGCGTCGGTGGCGGCGTAGACCGGATCGTCGAGCAGCTCGCTCGATCGCGGCAGGCCGAAATCGGCTTTGCGCAGATGCGGCGGCAGACCCTCGAACAGTTCGAGAAGGAGGCTGGCCACGTCGACGTGCTGGATGCGCCGGTCCCAGTCGCCGGCATCCATGTATCCGCCCCAGAAGCCCGCCGGGGCGTCGCTGCCGGTGAGCCAGGCCGGCTCCACCGCCTTTTCGATTGAGACGAACCCCTCCAGGCCCTCGACGGACCAGGCAAGCGGAAGGCGGCTCAGGCGTATCGGCAGGTCGGGTCCCGGCCGGAAGGCGGCGGGGCGGCGGAAGCCGAACCGTCCGTCGAGGGCGATGCCGCTGCGATGGTTGTAGAGCCCGCCGACCGCGACCCGCGCCGCGTCGAGCCACACGGTGTCGGCGACCGGAAAGGGATCGGACACGCCGAGCCCGGGCACGTAGAGCCGGTAGGGACCGGGCCGGCGCGGGCTCCAGGACGAGTAATCGAGCTCGAACACGAAAGTCCCGGCCCGGTTCGCCGGATGGGCCGGTGCGAGGCTGCCGCCGGCCCGGTCGGAATCGGGCAGCACGCGGTCCGGCAGGGCTGCGGTGAAGCCGTCGCGGGTCGGCTCCTTGACCGTGACGAAGTAGGGCACCCGCTCGCCGCCGAGCCGCTCCAGGGCGATGCGCTCGCCCGCCCGCAGACCGTGGGCGCGGGCCGAGACCAAGCCGTCCCTGGCCCGGAAGCCGTCGAGCGGACGGCGCAGGCCGCCGATGTCGAGGCTGTCGGGCAACGGCTTGGCCAGACCGTTGCCGGGCTCGGGCGTATCCGGCGCGGTGCGCAGGCGAATCTCGCCGGAGAAGACCGCCCGGCCGTCCCCGTCCAGCACCACGAAGCGGTTCAGGCCGTAGCGCCGGAAATCGACCGCGCCCGCGTCGGGACCGCCCGGCAGCCACAGGGCGAGGTAGGCGGTCTTGGCGGTGTCGGCCGGTGCGTGCCCGACTTGCGTGCCCCGCAGGGCGATCGCCCGCGTCGCCCGGTCGTCGTAGCTGAAGGGCGTCGGCGGCAGCACCTGGCCAGGCCAGACGATGGCGTGGTTGCCCCGCGGCACCGGCCCGTCGAGCTTGAGGTAGACGTGGTGGCGGAAACTCGCCCCGACCCGAGTCGATCCACCCTCGCCGCGGAGGATGCCGGAATCGTAGGGCACCGACTTGCGGTAGACGGCGAGCACCTGCCGCCCGCCGATCCGGCCGTAGCCCTCCGCCGCGTCGACGGCGCGGCGGTCGAGAGGCGTGCCCGGCTTCGCATCGGTGAGGCGCAGATGCCTCCGGTGCGGCCCAATCACCCGGCCCCAAACCTCCCCGTGGCGGATCCAGGTTCCGGGCGCCTCCGAGTGGGGCGCGTCGAGGGCGAGGATGCGGCCCGGGACGAAGGCGGGATCTTGCAGCTCGACCGCTAGGATGTCGGGGGCGGCGATTGTGACCTCGTGCACGCCGACCGCGTCCGGCGTCGTCCGGGCCGGCTGCGCGGCCAGCGCGTGCCCGAGCAGCAGCCCCGCGAGCAGCAGCGGGCCGAGCCTGCGGCCGAGGCGGGCGAACCAATCGGGGGGACGGGCGGCCACCTTAAAGATTCCGTCGCAACAGGTCGGCCCGCTCGCGGTAGACGGTCTCCTCGTCGAAGCGGGTGCCGGTGCGGGCCGCCGCCTGCACCATGGTCGCGAGGCCGGCACGGTCGCCGTCGAGGGCGACGAGGTGCGCGGCGAGGGCGGCGGGGTCGTCCATGGCCGAGAGGCGCCCGCCCCCGTCGCGCGCCACCAGATCCTCGGAATAGGGGCTGGCATAGCCCAGCAGCGGCGTGCCGCAGACCAAGGCCTCAATGAGGCAGCGGGGCGATTCCGGCGTGAGGTGGCAGAATAGTAAGAGGTGGGCTCCCCGCATCGCGGCGAGTAGGCGCTCCCGGTCGCCCTCGAAGCCCGGCAGCGCCACGCAATCGACGAGGCCGAGATCCTCCGCCCGCGACCGCATGGCGCCGAGCATGGGGCCGTCGCCCCACCACGTGGCAGTGAAGCGCAGGCCTGCCCCCCGGGCGAGGCGCAGCGTCTCGAGCCAGTCGAGGGGGCCCTTCATAGCGCTGGCTCGCCCGACATAGACTAGGTTCAGCGGCGCGCCACCGAGGAGTGTCTTGGCCTTCTCCGCGACCGCCTCCTCCGGGATAAGGTCGGCGCGGGTCGTGTGCGTGTCGTAGACGCAGAACGGGTGGCGGGCACGGGGGGCGTAGGCGCCGAACGTATCCCGCCCCTGGAACAGCCCGAGGGCGCTGCGAGCGATCAGGCGATGGTGGTAGCGCACCATCAGGGGCAGGGAGAGGGCGTTCTTGAGGCGTCGGCGGAAAGGAGCCCCAGCGGAGGTCCGGCGGATCACCGCGTGCTCCACCCGGTCGAACCAGACGGCGTAGGGCCGGCCCTGGCGGATCGATTCGAGGGCTGCGACGCCGCCCCAGTCGCCGGCGAGCGAGCCAAGGGTGTAGCAGAGGTAGCGGCTAGCCCGGATCGCCTCGGCGAGCCGGCGGCGCGTGCTGGAATAGTGCTGCGCGAAGGGCAGGAGACGGTAGGCCTCGGGCAGGGCGATCACCGTGAGACGGTTCGCGCAGGCGAGATCCGCAACCGGGCGCCAGACGGCGGAGGCCTGTATGTCGGCGGACGCCCCCTCGCCCGCATCGATCCCGGTGAACGTGATGCGGGTAAAGTTCTCGCCCCAGCGCTCCAGGCCGGCGCAGGTCTGTTCGTCGAGGCAGAGCCGGCCGCCGATCCGACGCAGGGGCACGTGGGTGACGAGGAGCACGCTGCCGGGACCCGGATCGCCCGGCCCGGCGCCGCCGGTGCGCGGCACGGCGTCCGCGGCATCGCGCTCGCCCGTTCGGTCGCCCTCGAAGGCCAGCGGCGCGCGGGCGAGGGTCGTGCGAGTCATGTCGAGGGGCATCGTCCCATCCGCGGGCAAAGGATCGGCGAGAGGGCCAGTGAGCGGATGCTGTGGGGCCTTGCGCGACGGGACAACCTGTCCTTTGCGGTCGAAGGATGAGTCCGCTCATCCCGAAGCGGTAGGCCGGGCTCGCGCCCGCGGGCCGCGTGCCGTCGGGCTTCGTGTCATACGGCTCCCGACTGATCGCTTCGGTATCCCGCTCCCCGTCACCCCGAAGCCGCGTAGCGGCACCCGGGATCCATCCGTGATGTGGGCGGCACGGCCAAAGCAAGGCCCGTCGTGGATGGCATGCCTCCGGCGCACCCGTTCGGCTCCAGGTTCGCTTGATGGCCCCCCAGACGAAGGTGAAGGCCAGACCGAACCCTTCAGCCGGAAACCGTGTCACTCGGCCGGGGCGAGGAATTCCCGCCTCGCCGGGAGGGGCGCCGGCCTCGGCTCCGGCCTGCGCGCGCGCCGCTCGACCGTGTGTGCGAGGCCCAGGATCATTCCGATCACTACGGCGAGGAGGTAGAGGCTGTCGCGCAGGAGCAGGATGTATTCGAGCGTCGAGTGGAGGCAGACCATGAGCAGGCCGAGCCCGAGCCCGATGAGCAGGTCCCCCTCAGGCCCGGTCCGGCGGGGCCAGCCGACGCGGAAGGCCCGCACAAGGGGATAAGCGAGGAGGAGAAAGAGCCCGACGAGGCCCGGCCATCCCGTCTCGGAGGCGGCGAGCAGGTAGGCGTTGTGGACAAGGTTGTTGCGGTTGCCCTCGTTGGCGATGACGCCGGCCTCGTCCGAGTAGCCGAAGTTCTTGGCGATGTAGACGTAGTGGTTGGCGCCGACCCCGAGCGGCTTGTCGAGCAGGATCGCGGTGGCGGCGCGCTCGAATGCGGCGCGCTCGTCGTACTCTTCCTCGTTCAAGGGATTGGCCTCGAAGCGCTTCTCGAAGGAGCTGACCGCGAGCGGGGAGAAGGCCGCAAGGATGAGGAAGCCTGCGGCGCCGATGAGGATTTTGTGCGCGGAAACCCGGCGCAGACTCGACAGAATGTAGATCAGCACCATTCCGATCGCCGCGAACAGCAGTGCGGCACGGGATGTCGTGAGCACGACGGCGGCGATGCCGGCGAGCGGCACCAGCACCGTGCCCCAGTCGCGACGACCGGAGAGCAACAGCGCCACCTGCGGGAGCACGGCAAAGTGGAGCACGAGCCCGAGCGTGTTCTGATGGCCGAAGGTCCCACTGGTCTGCACAGTGCCGAGCCCGAAGCGCTGATATGCGGTCGCGAAGCCTTCGAGGACGACGCCGAGCGCCAACCCCGTCAGGATGTAGCGCAGGATCACGGGATCGCTGCTGACCCGCGCGACGACGACGAGCAGCAAGCCGGCCCGACAGATCTGCCAGAAGTAGAAGAAGGCTGCCGTCGGCGCGGCCGCCTGAAGAAGCGACAGCAGGACGGCGACGAAATAGAGAGCCAGAACCGCGGAGTAGAATGAGGGCAGCCGCGGCTTGTTGAGGCCGAAATAGATCGCCAGGACGAGGAGGTCGAACGCCGTGACCTCGATGCCGCTGACGAGACCCGGCCAGTCCGCGCCCCAGCTCAACAGTGCGAAGTCGAGCTGCGGCAGCGCCGGCTGAAGGAACGGCAGGAGTCCAAACAGAATCCACAGACGTTTTCCCAGCACGTCGCCGCCGCGCACCCAGATGACGAACGGCACGAACAGGCCGAGTCCGGCAGCTAGAAGCAGTGCAGTGGGCATGGTCGCGCTATCCGAGCAAGGCCGGGTGCCTCGAACATAGGCACGGGCACGCGCGGCTCGAACCTGCGCCATTCAGGGGTTTCGTCGCGCGCTTGAGGTAGAACCTTACCCCGTTCGGGGGATCGCCTTCGGCCTGCTCCGGCGAAGGACGGCATGTGTCCCGCGAACTGCCTGCCGCTATCGTGACAGTCCTATCGCGCCCCGAGCCAGCCAGTGGGGAGAGGACCGTGCGTCCGTATCCAAGACTTTCGATCGAGCCGTTCGATTTCGCCCGCGCACGTCGTCCATCTCCCTCCCGGATCAAAGAGACCGTACGGTGAGTAGTGCTCTGGCGCTTTCCCGCAGCGCGATCCTAAGCGGCAGCGCTTGGACCATCGGCACCTACGCGGCCAGCGTCGTGCTGCGTTTCGGCTCCAACGTCATGCTGTCTCGGCTTGTCGCCCCCGAAGTCTTCGGGATGATCGCGATCATCGTCGTTATCCGTACAGGGGCAGAGCTTCTGTCCGACATCGGCATCGGCCAGAACATCGTCAACAACCCGCGCGGCGACGATCCGGCGTTCTACAATACCGCGTGGACATTGCAGATTCTGCGTGGACTGATCCTGTGCGTCCTCTGCTGCCTCTTCGCCGGTCCGCTGGCACAGATATACGGCGCGCCGGAATCGGCGATCCAGCTCGGGGCGCTGACGCTCGCAGTGCTCGGTACAACGTCGACCTCGCTCTGCCTGCTGCAGCGGCGCCTGCGGCTGCCGATGCTGACCATGTTCGACCTGACTCTGGATTTCATCGGCACGGTCACCCTGCTGCTGCTGGTGTCGTGGAGTCCGACGATATGGACGATCCTGCTGTGCAATTTACTGAGTTCGGTAATGCGGGTCGTGGCCAGCTTCCTGATGCCCGAATCACGCAATCGCCTGTGTCTCGACCGGCGTCATCTCGGCGAGATCGTCCGGTTCGGCAAATGGATCTTCCTATGGTCGATGGTCGGCTTCTTCAGCCTCAACGTCGACCGCCTGTACATCGGCACCATGGTGCCCCTCGCCCTGCTCGGCGTCTACAGCATCGCCCGCACCATGGCCGAACTGCCGGCCGCCCTCGCGGGACGGCTCGGTCATTCGCTCGTCTTCCCCCTGGTCTCGGCGGCCGGCGACATGCCCCACGAGCGGTTGCGCCGGGAGATCGGTCCGATCCGCCTCGGCTTCCTGCTGGTCGCGGCAGTGGGGATCGGGGGCGCCGCGGCGGGCGGAGATTTCATCATCCGCGCCATCTACGATCCTCGCTACGCACTCGCCGCCGCGATGCTGCCGCCGCTGCTGCTCGGCAGCTGGGCGACGATCCTGTGCACCACGAACGAGTATGTCCTGATCGGTCAGGGCCGCCCGAAAGTCGGGACAGTCGCGAGCTGCATCAAGCTCGGATATCTGCTGATCGGCCTGCCGCTCGCCTTCCAGGTCGGCGGGATACTCGCCGCACTGACGATCCTCGTGACAGCTGACATGGTTCGCTATGCGGCACTCCTGATCGCTCAGTTGCGCACGCGGACAGGCTTCGGCGCGCACGATCTCCTCGCCACGGCCGTCCTGCTCGCGACGCTCCTCCTGCTCACGCTGCTGCGCGAGTGGTTCTCCCTCGGCACCGCCTTCGACGGCCTGTCGCATCTTCGCGGAGGCAACCTGTGACCGGCATCCTCCCGACGGCTCCCGCCTGCCCCCCCGCCCCGGCCGTCTCCGATGCGGCGGAGGGTCCTCTCGGCTTCGTGGTGATCGGCCGCAACGAGGGCGAGCGGCTCAAACGCTGCCTCGCCTCGCTCGCGGGCACGCCCTGGCCGGTCGTCTATGTCGATTCGGGATCGACCGACGGCAGCGGCGCCCATGCCCGCTCGGTCGGCGCGGAGGTGGTCGAACTCGATCCGGGGCTGCCCTTCACCGCGGCGCGGGCACGCAATGCGGGGATCGTGCATCTGCGCCGGATTCAGCCCGAGACCGTCATCATCCAATTTATCGACGGCGATTGCGAGGTGCTCGAAGGCTGGCTCCCCGCCGCCCTGCGCGTGCTCGGGGCGGACCGGCGTTGCGGCGCCGTGGCGGGACGGCGGCGCGAGCGGCATCCGGACGGATCGGTCTACAACCTCCTTTGCGACATCGAGTGGAACACGCCGGTCGGGCCGGCGGCCGCCTGCGGCGGCGATGCCCTGGTGCGGGTCGCCGCGCTCGACGCCGTCGGCGCCTACGATCCGATCCTGATCGCGGGGGAGGACGAGGATCTGTGCGTGCGCATGCGGCAGCAGGGATGGACGATCCAGCGCATCGACGCCGACATGACGCTGCACGATGCCGCCATGACGACGATGCGCCAGTGGTGGAAGCGCACCGAGCGTTCCGGCTACGCCTTCGCGCGGGTGCATGACCGGCACAGGGCGTCCGCGGTCCCGCATTTCCGAAGTCAGGTCCGGAGCACCCTGGTCTGGGGCGGTGCGGTCCCGGCTTTGCTCGTCGCGCTGACGCCGATCTCGCCGCTGCTCCCGATCCTGGGACTTCCCCTCTACGGACACCTCTCCTGGCGGGTCGCGCGCGGGCTGAGGCGGCGCGGCTTCGTGGAGCGCGAGGCCTGGACCTACGGTGTTCACTGCGCGCTGGCCAAGCTTCCGCAGATGGTGGGCTATGCCCGCTTCCACCTCGACCGCCTCCGGCGGCGCGACAGCGGCCTGATCGAGTACAAGGGCTGACGGAGCCCAATTCGTCGCGGCAAGCTCTCCGCCGCGGCAAGAGCTGCTCGGCAAGACCTTTCCCGCTCCGCTCATCGGCAGCGCCGCACGGGGCGGCGCTGCCTGTTGCCGGCGGCTTCGGCCGAGCCTCGATCCTGCCGCCGATGCCGGCCGGTGAGACCGTCGCCGCAGTATCGCTCAGGAAATGCCCTCGACACCGACGTCGTCGCGGGAAGGCGCCGATGATCGGGCAGATCGTGCCCGCCTCAGAGCGGCAGACACTTCCTGACCACACCCTCGTCGTCGCGCACGACGAGGAACCATCCATTGTCGATGTCCTGGAATTCTCCGGCGGCGCGCAACTCGTCGACGCCTGCGGTCACCTGCTCCAGCGCGGAGGCGAGATTGATCGCCCAAACGCCCTCCTCGTCACGGATCGCCTCGCGTCCGTTCTCAAGGTCAAAGTGAAAGCGAGAGTTCAATCCTGCCTCCAATCGAATCGTCCCATGCGGTAGTTAAATGAAAAGATAACCCGAAGGCCCGGAAATCCGGCTACCAACTCCGATCAATGAATTCCAGGGACGGAAAAATCCTGACGTTCATCTGTCGACCCTCGGCCGCCCCTGGGCGAATCGCGGCGAAAACGGCGACCTTTGGAGGTAGACGGCACGGCCCGGATGCGCAGCCCGCCGTGCACCAACTACCCCTTCGAGGCCGGCAAATGATCCGCCGTGCGGTAACCATACTCCAATGAAGTAACGGCGGCATCGGACCTGAGGCCCAGGACCGGGAACGCGAATCATCGTGAAGTGCGCGCCCGGACCATCCTGCACAGAACGAGGATCGAGAGCCGCTTTTCAGCACTGCTTAAGCAGTTTATACTTAGACCCAATACTTGCGTAAAGCGCAAGATGATCGGATTCGTTCCTGGGAAAATTGATTTTTATTCATGCGATGGAACTAAGCGCGAGAATAAGAGCGGACCCAGATCTTACCTAAGATAAATCTAGGAAATTCGACTTGAAAGCGACCCTCGAGAGCCAAAGCGACTGCGCAACACCGCAAGATATTTAATATAAAATATGAGCTTGACCATAAGAATTACATTAAGGCTATTGCCCCATCAAAGTATACAGCATCCAGAGAAGAACATTCTACGCCGAAGCAAGCCTAGAGATATTCACTTATTCAAAACTTTTCTATTACAGATTTTGCGCGATATACTTTTGATATGCTTTTTTCGAAATCAAACTCGCTGCTGCGGATACCCAAAAGGAGTACCCAATCCAATTGACAGAATCTCTAATTTTCCGTTAACGTCTTCTCAATGCAAAGCTACTGCGCTCCGATACAATCAGACGCTGAAGTGAGCAGGGGGTACCGACTGGATCGAACTAAAGATGATTGATTAATTTCAGATTTCCGAGGGGGGAAAGATGAACACCGTCGATGTCGTGCGAGTTGGTACTCCGGCTGGTCGGCATATCGCCTTTGAGTCGCAAGTCGACCAGGATGGGTTTCTTTCTCAAGCCGCCAGTACGGCGGACACCATAGCCGTGAAGGCCGCAACAAGCGGCCACACCATCATCCTGATCGATCATCGTCCTCTGGTCGGTCAGTGCCTGCTCACGTCGCTGCGCGGGACCGACAAGCTGTCGACCTTCGCGCTCTACCCCAGTCTTCAGCACTGGCGCGCCGACGCGGTGCATGCGGCGCCCTCCCTCGTCGTCCTGTGCCTGCCGGGCGGGCAGACGGCGGACGCGGAGCTCGCCTTCGTCACCCGCGATCTGGCAGAGCTGCGCGGCTGTAACGACGCCGTTTCGGTGATCGTGATGTCGGACACCGAGAGTGCCGAGGTCATCGTCAAGATCTTCCAACTCGGCGTGCAGGGATACATCCCGACCACCAGCTCGCTCGACGTCGCCGTGCAGGCTTTCCGGCTCGTCTGTGCCGGCGGGGTCTACATGCCCGCCGCCTGCATGCTCACCGCGCTCGCCAACGGCTCGACCAAGCCGCAAGGGACCAAGAAGGACGACGAAGTCTTCTCGCCGCGTCAGATCAGCGTCGCCCGGGCCTTGCGGAAGGGCACGCCCAACAAGATCATCGCCTACGAACTCAACATGTGCGAGAGCACCGTCAAGGTGCACGTTCGCAACATCATGAAGAAGCTCAAGGCGAAGAACCGCACCGAAGTCGCCTATCTAACGAACAAGTACTTCCAGGACGAGTAAATCCTGACAATCATGTGTATGGATCGCCGAGATGCATGCCGCGTTTAGTTAGCATCGTCTCACGTAAAACCTACGCAGATCTGCGACTATCGCTGGTAGAGCAAAATTTATTGCAGGGAATCCCTTCGCGGCGTACCGCGAAGGCCTCACCGAAAAGCCGGAGACGATATCACGGCGCACCTCCTGGGTTGAGAAAAAGCCTGTCTGTCGTGATAAGTCGGTCGCGATCCAAGGCTCCTGCCGGCCCCAAACCCTTGCGGCCCGGCCCCAAGCCCTTGCGGCTCGGTCGGAATAGGCTCGCGGTTCCAAGTCGCCCGGAGCTATACGAGGCCGGCCCTCATGCGCGTGGCAGTCCGATCGGGCTACACCCTCGCGCATCGACTCCGCGTTCAATCCTGCGCCGTGCTCGGAGCCTGTTTGACCGATGCAGGCAGCCGGTCCGCCGATCCGCTCGCCCGATCCATCCCTCTCATCCTGAGGTCTCCCCTGCCTCGGTAAGAAGCCTCAAGGGAGACCTCCCGAAGACCGCCGCGGTCCCTCGATCCCCTTTCGAGGCCGCTCCGCGGCACCGCAGAACGAGCGAAGGCCTGGGTACACGCGAACCAAACAGGCCCTCGGACGCTCGACCACCATGCCACGAGAAATGCCCGTTGGGCCAAGTTCTCGACGGCAGCGTCCGCGCAGGGAGCGACGGCCAGGACCGTATCCGAGCTAATCGCATCCGGGCGGCGTCTTCAAAATTGGTATCTCGATGCACGATCCTTCGACGAACCAATGATCCCTACGTCGAAATTTATTCGAAGTCTTTATCGTGGCTGTCAATCGGCGTTGAAAAGGGACCCGGGATCGGCGTCCAAAAAGGACCCACTGGCGGCATGGTTTCCATTGATCGGCGACGCAGCGGGCGACGC